>NZ_CP023817.1:4495000-4615599 GCF_002586745.1 Aeromonas sp. CU5 | reverse complement strand
CCTCCTGGGTATCGAGGCTGTACTCCTGCAGGAAGGCGTCGATACCGTCACCGGAGCCGCTCTCCTTGCGCACCTTGGTCACCAACATGCGGGCGCGCTGGGTCACCTGCTCCAGCGCGGCACCATCCACCGCCAGCATGGCCGACAGTTCGGCCAGATAGGCATTTTCATCCACCACGTAGTTCTGGGTGATGGCTTCGCGCAGGGCGGTCAGATCGGAGGGAATGTAGTCAGCAGCAAGCACGTGAGTCGCTTTGAACATAGGGGTCTTCCTGTACGCCCGAAGGCTGATATCGACAAAGGCGGACGCGCCGCCGAAACGCCGATAATGTATACAATGCAGAGCCCTATATGAAATGTTTTTGTTGCTTATCTTTAACAATGATCGCGAATTTAGCCCATATATCCCTTTCCAAGCAATTACGCGGCTCACCGAGAGGGTCAACTGGCATCATTTTGTATACGATCTTGTGCCGTTCTGTTCAGCCACTCGAACCGCTGGCGGCGGCAACCCAATGCGAGCAAAAATGCAGATAAAAAAGAAGGGCCGCCACGGCGACCCTTCAGTTTATTCAGACCAGTGCGGTCAATTCATCCAGCGATCGCCGCGGCTGCGACGACGGGGCAACATCGGCAGCAGAATGCCGAGCAGGATCCCCGCTCCCACCATGGCACCACCACGGATAAACCAGTCCATCTGCATGTCGTGTTCCTGGTTGTCGTAGCTCTGGGTCAGGGCATCATTTTGCTCTTTGAGATTGCCAAGCTCCTCACCCTGACTGACCAACTGGACCTTGAGGGCAGCAATTTCCTTGCTCTGGGCAGCGAGCTGGCCATCCTTCTCGGTGAAGCGTTTCTCGTTGTCACCGTTGAGATTCTGCAGGCGGTCTTTGAGCTCATCGCGCTCTTTTTCCACCTGGGGCAGCCGCTCGCGCAGACTGATCTGGCTCTGCAGTTCGCTGTTTTTGATCCATCCCTCGCGACCACGACTGTCCACCACCTGGGTGAAACCGGCCTCGCTGTTCACCGCTTTTACCTCCAGCGGTTCACCAGCCTTGATGCTGCCAAGGATCCGGTACTGGGTGCCCGGACCGTTGTGGATGAAGGTAAAAATGTTGTCTGAAACATAACGGGTATCGGCCAGTGCCTGTTGGGCACACAAGCAGATCAAAATCCCGAGAAGGGCGCGCATGGTCGATCGGTTCTCTTTTTCAGGTTTGGACAAGAGGTTGAATGTTAAGCCGCCTGCAGGTTAAAGGACAAGCAAAGAAAAAGCACCTCCCCCCGAATAAAGCGCGCAGAGTTGCGAGTCAGCTCGCAACTTGCCCGCCCGCGACCTTACTTGTTTTTCAGCTCCCGTACCTCGCTGCGCAGGGCGCGGATCTCCTGCAACAGCTGCTCCTGCTGGCTGTTGTAGTGATGGCGCCACTTGTCTGTCTCGCCATCCCCCTTGTTGGGCTGCAGGAACAAACTGGCCATAAAACCGCTGATGGCACCAAACAGACCGACCCCGAACAGGATCAGCAGGCTGGCAACAAAACGCCCCTGCTCGGTCTTGGGTACCAGATCGCCATATCCCACGGTAGAGAGGGTCACCAGCGTCCACCAGAAGGCATCGTAAGGGGTCTCAATCTGGCTGCCAGGCTGGCCAGACTCAATCCAGTACATGACGCCGGAGCCCACCCCGAGCAGCAGGAAGAACAGGAACAGGATGCCAGATATGGTGGTCTCGTTGCGCTCGCGGCGGAATAAAGCCCACAGATCAGGCTGATCCCGCAGCAACTGATAGACTCGCCACAACTGGATCAAACGCGCCCAGCGCAGTTGCTCCACCATCGGCAGGCTACCCGGCAGATAGATCCAGTTGGCCTTGAAAAAAGCCAGCTTGTCGCTGGCCCGCACCCAGCCATAGGCAAAGTGAGCGAGGAAGAAGTAGCAAATCAGGCTGTCGATGTCGTAGAAGAGCTGCAAGGTCTGCGGGGTGACACTCTGGTGGCCCCACCAGCGAGCCGTCACCAGCAATACCGACACAATAGACAGAAATGCCATCAGCAGATCCATCGCCCGCAGATGAGTTAAGTGACTTCGCATACATTTTCCAATGTTGAATACATTACGGATTAATAAAAAAGCAGATAATGCCGATAGCCCTGACGGGAAAGGATAAGCAGATTTTACAAGGAGAATGATAATGCAGTTGAACCTGCTGGAAAAGCGAATGAGCAACATCCGTCTGGTACCCAAAGTGGTGCTGCTGATGGTGTTCAGTACCCTGATGCTACTGACCAAACTCTGGTTTGATGCCGACAATCTCGAGATGACCCTGCTCGCCGAAGGGCTAGATCCGGCCAAAGCGGACGCCATCTCCAATCGCCTGCTCTGGACCGGTCTGATGGAGACAGCCATCATGGGATTGCTGTTCGTGATCCTGCTGCTCACCGGCTCCCGGCTGATGGTCAAACAGGTGAACTATCTGGTCGGCCTGCTGGAGCGCTTTGCCAAACGGGATCTCAGCCACAAGGTGTTGCTCAGATCCCGTGATGAGTTCGGTGACATCGCCAAGGCGGTCTCCCACTCTCAGGAGAACCTCAAAGAGGTATTCGGCAACCAGCGTGTCGCCTGCAAGGAACTCAACGACATCGCCTCCCAGGTGACCCTCTGCATGGAGGAAGCCCACGAAGCGATCAGCGAAGAGTTCACCCAGATTGAGCAACTGGCCAGTGCCATGAGCCAGATGGTGGGCGCCATTCGCGAGGTTGCAGCCCATGCGGATCAAGCCTCCCGTGCCACTGCAGAAACCAGTCTGTTGGCACACGAAGGCAGCCGCTGCGTCGCCGACACCGTCAGCACCATCGATACCCTTTCTGGCAACATCCAGCGCTCGGCAAGCGTGGTTAATCAGGTAGAACAGGGGGTCGAGCAGATCGGCTCTGTGGTTGACACCATTCGTAGTATTTCCGAACAGACCAACTTGCTGGCCCTTAACGCCGCCATCGAAGCGGCCCGCGCCGGGGAAGCTGGCCGCGGTTTTGCTGTGGTAGCCTCCGAAGTGCGCGAACTGGCCAACCGCGCCCAGGCCGCCACTGTCGAGATCCAGAAGATGATCGAACAGTTGCAGGGCAATGCTGGTCAAGCTGCCGAGCTGATGGCCCAGAGCGTGCGCCAGGCCGACAAAGGGGTGGAACAGGTGACACAGGCAGGTACCCAGCTCGCTACCATAGTGGAGCGAGTGCTGGGGGTGGCCGACATGAATCGCCATATCGCCACCGCCTCGGAACAGCAGATCGCGGTCGCCGAAGAGATGCGCGGCAATCTGGAGCAGGTCAAACAGATCGCGGAAGGATCTGTAGTGGTATTTCGTGAACTGCAGGAAGCCTCTGAACTGGTCGAACAGCACAGCAGGGAGCTCGACAGCCAAATCCAGTCCTTCAAGCTTATCTGACAGCGCTCACTGGCCGGGCATAACACCGCCGAGCCCGAATAGGAGGGCAAATCGCAGCCATAAAAAAATCCGAAACCACTGGTTTCGGATTTTTTCTATTCAGCGAATGGCAGATCAGGGTTATCCCCTCACCCGCCACATCGGCAGAGCTTACTCGGCAGCCATGCGCGCTTCGATATACGCCAGCGCACGGTCGATACGAGCCAGTACGCGCTCTTTGCCGACCAGCGCCATCACGGCGTCGATACCCGGTGACTGACCCAGACCGGTGACGGCAACGCGCAGCGGCATGCCGACCTTGCCCATGCCCTGACCCAGCTCGGCGGCAGTAGCTTCAATCAGCTCGTGCAGCGCTTCGGTGGTCCAGCTATCCAGTGCGGCCAGCTTGGCCTTGGCCAGCGCCAGCGGCTCGGCAGCCACACCGCGCAGGTGCTTCTTGGCTGCGGCTTCGTCAATGGCTTCGTACTCTTCGAACAGATAGCGGCTCTGGGCAGCCATCTCAACGAGCGTATTGCAGCGCTCGGCCAGCAGGGTCACCACTTCTGGCAAGGTCGGGCCATTGCGGGTGTCGATCTGCTGGTTTTCCATGTGCCATGCCAGGAACGTGGCAACACGGGCCGGATCCAGAGTGCGCATGTAGTGGTTGTTGAGCCACAGCAGCTTGTCGGTATTGAAGGCAGAGGCGGACTTGGAAATGGCATCCAGGCTGAACAGCTTGATCATCTCGTCCAGGGTGAAGATCTCCTGATCGCCGTGGGACCAGCCCAGACGCACCAGATAGTTCAGCAGCGCTTCCGGCAGGTAGCCATCGTCGCGGTACTGCATCACGGAGACAGCACCATGGCGCTTGGAGAGCTTGGCACCGTCGTCGCCCAGGATCATGGAGACATGGGCAAATTCCGGCACCGGCGCATTCAACGCCTTGTAGATGTTGATCTGACGCGGGGTGTTGTTGATGTGGTCTTCGCCACGCACCACGTGGGTGATCTCCATATCCCAGTCATCGACCACCACGCAGAAGTTGTAGGTCGGCGCGCCATCGGTACGGCGGATGATCAGATCGTCCAGCTCGGTGTTGGCGAACTCGATGCGGCCACGGACGTGGTCATCGAACACCACGGAACCTTCGGTCGGGTTGCGGAAGCGGATCACGTGCGGCGCATCGGCCGGGTGATCGTGGTCGCTATCCCGGCACTTGCCGTCATAGCGGGGCTTCTCGCCATTGGCCATCTGGCCTTCGCGCAATTCGTCGAGCCGCTCGCGGGAGCAGTAGCACTTGTAGGCGCGGCCATCGGCCAGCATCTCGTCAATCAAGGCGTTATAACGGTCGAAACGCTTGGTCTGGTAGTAGGGGCCCTCATCCCAGTTCAGCTCCAACCAGCCCATTCCCTCAATAATGGCGTCGATCGCCTCCTGAGTGGAACGTTCCAGGTCAGTATCCTCAATACGCAGCACGAACTCACCGCCCTGGCTCTTTGCAAACAACCAGGAATAGAGTGCGGTACGGGCACCGCCGACATGCAAAAAGCCGGTCGGGCTGGGAGCAAAACGGGTTTTGACTTTCATCTTTAAGCCTTGTGTAGAGGGCCTTGGGCCAATTCGTTAGAAAAAACCGTCGCATTTTAGCACCGACCATCGCGGATGGGAAAACCATGAAGCCGTTGTGGGCCAAAGTAGGAGGATTAAATGTGTGGTCAGGCCGCTTACCGCCTGATATTTGAAGGGGATCGCAAAACAGAAGTGCCGTTTCAGATTTGCTATGCATCGTGCTGGAGAGCTGCCTCCTTCAGCCGATACCCAAATAACGCTCACCACACTTCTCACGCACAAGGAAGAGACGATGCAATTTCGTTCTATCCAGAATCGCATTCTAGTGATGGCCGGGATCGCCATGACGGCAGCCCTGGTCATTCTGATCCTGCTCAACCAATACTCGGGTCAACAGACCCAAAAACTGACCATCAGCTCCAGCCGCGCAGCGCTGCAACAGGAGGCGTGGCAAAAAGTGAGCGCCAACGCCCGCGCCGAGGCAGCCACCATCACCCAGTTGCTGCAAAAAGGGCTCTCCTATACCCAGCAGATGGCCAGCGCCCTCGCGTTGCAGCAACAGGGTAAGCTGCCATTGGATCGCCAGCAGGCTATCGATCTGCTCAAGGCGCAGCTGGCGCTGGAGCCCCAGCTCTATGGCGCCTTTGCTGGCTTCGAACCAAACGGCTTCGACGGTCAAGATGCCGCCTTCGCCGGCCAGAATGCACTCGGCAGTGACGGCAAGGGTCGCTTCGTCCCCTACTTCTATCGCGACAAGGATCAAATCGGCACCGACCTGCTGCTCTCCATCGAAAAAACGGATCCGGACCAATTCGGCAATCCCGCCAATGACTACTACTCCTGCCCGAAACGGGAAGGGCAATCCTGCCTGATCGATCCCTTCAAGGTGGATATCAACGGTCAACAGGTGCTGGTGAGCACCATCACCACCCCCATTCTGGTGGGCGGTCAGTTCAAGGGGGTCGCCGCGCTGGACTTGGCGGTGGACTCCATCAGCCGTCAGGCCAAAACCCTCAACAGCAACATCTATGACGGCAAGGGCGAGACGCTGATCGTCAGCGCCGCTGGCGTCATCACCGGCACCAGCGCCGATGCCAGCCTGCTCGGCAGTAGCGCAGAGAAGGTGCTTGGCAACCAGTGGCAGCAGTACCTTAAACCGGAAGTGCAGCGTCAGGAGCTGGACGAGTCGTTCCGCATCTCAGTGCCTATTATGGTGCCGGGGATGAGCCGTAACTGGGCGATCATTGTCACGCTGCCCTACAAGGTGGTACTGGCGGGGGCCGATCAACTGGAGAGCCAGCTGAGCGACATGAACCAAGCTGCCATGACCCAGCAATTGGTGGGCGCCGTTATCGTGCTGGTGCTGGCACTGGCCACCATGCTGGTGATCGCCCGCAGCATTACAGGCCCTATCCGTCAGATGGTCAGTCTGGTGGATGACATCGCCGATGGCGAGGGGGATCTCACCAAACGCCTCACTACCCGCTCGGTGGACGAGCTGGGGGATCTGGCCAAAGGGATCAACCGCTTTATCGACAAGCTGCAGGGGCTGCTCGGGGAGGTGCTGAACACGGCCAGCGAGGTGAACCGCCACGCCAGCGATACCGACCGCATCGCCGGTCAAACCGACAATAACCTGCAGCATCACCAGGCAGAGATGGAGCAGATGCTGACCGCGGTGCAGGAGATGTCCTACGTCAGTCAGGAGGTAGCGACCCATGCCAACAACACCGCTGACTCGGCCAAACAGGCCCAAAGCGCGGCCGAACAGGGCAAAGCGCGCTTCCAGCAGGTGATCCAGTCGATGCACAAGGTCGCGGCAGAAGCCGGTAAAGGGGCCGAGGTGGTCGAAGGACTGGCCCATGACAGCACCCAGATCACCAGCATCCTCACCGTCATTCAGGGGATTGCCGACCAGACCAACCTGCTGGCGCTCAACGCAGCCATCGAGGCGGCGCGGGCTGGTGAACAGGGGCGCGGCTTTGCAGTGGTCGCTGACGAGGTGCGCAAACTGGCGGGTAACACCCAGCAAGCAGTACAAAATACCCAGGAGCTGATCGAAAAAATTCGCTTGAGCTCGGCCAATGCGGTCAACACCATCACCCACAGCCAGCAGCTGACCCATCAGGCGGTGAGCGAAGCGGATCTGGCGGAAGAGGCGCTTGGCACCATCTACAAGGCCATTGCCACCATCAACGACATGACCTATCAGATCGCCTCCGCTGCCGAAGAGCAGAGTTCGGTCTCCGAGACTGTCTCCGGCAACCTGTCAAAAACCAATGCCCTGGCCAACGACATTGCTCAGGATGCAACCGATACGGCCAAAGCCAGTCAGGCATTGCGTCAGGCAGCCGATCAATTGCAGCAATTATTGGGACAATTTCGTCTCAGCTGATAATTTTCCTCTCCGGTACTCTCCCCCTCGGGGGCGAGTACGTTTACCATAGGCAACGAATTTGCCTGATGGCAGGCAATGTAGTGAGAGGTAAATGCCGTGCCCACCCCGGACCGTCGCCCACGAGGCCATAACAGACGAGCCCAGCTGCGTCGCCAAGACGAATCTCAAGGATCCCTGCTCCATCGCATCAATGCCGTGACTCTCTCCCTGCGCCAACGTTTTGGCCAAGGGATGAGCAGCCAGGGCCAGCGTCGCCAGGATGCCAAAGCAGGCAAATTCAAGCTGTCCAGCCCGCTGCCGCGCAAAAACACCATAGGTCTGCTGATCCTGATCCCGCTCTGGCTGCTGGTGCTGGCCTGGGAGCCGGCCCCTACCGCCCCTCAAGCGGCCCCATCCGGTTCGCTTGATGTGCCGCTGGCGGTACCGGCGCAAGCACTGACTGCCGGTAACGCTACCTCCGCGGCTGCCAAACCCGTGGTCGAGGAGAAGGTCAACGGTACCTGGCTGCAACACGAGGTGCAGGCAGGCGAGACCCTCTACTCCATCTGGCGCAAATTCGAGTTGCCGGGTGCAGAGCTGAGCCGCCTGATCGCCATCGAGGGGCCAGATCGGCCATTGACCCGCCTGCAATCGGGCCGCGCCATCTTCATCCTGGTGGATGACTCCCGCCGCATCCAGCGGGTAGAGATCCGCTCCTACGGTCAGGCGGTCTACCGCTATGATCGACAGGGCGAAGGGTTCGCCCTCAAGGAATAGCAAAACGGGAGGCGCTGGCCTCCCGTTTTTTTGGTCAATTGCCTTCAAATAAGCTACTGACTTCACAATATTTTTAGCTTGTTCGAAAAACGAAAGGGGGCAAATTGACAAGGATCTGCGCTAACGTACAATCGTTTGTGCTTTAAACAGGGATTGTTCTACGTGCTACTGGGACAAAGAGACGTGGTCAGTCATGAGCCAACCCCTGCTTGCAAGGCAAATGCAGCCCACCTCGGGCTTAGTTTCATTTCGTAATTGATAGGATTTAGCACATGTCTGACATTCGCACCGGCCAGGTAAAATGGTTCAACGAAACCAAGGGTTTTGGCTTTATCGAGCAATCCCAAGGACCGGACGTTTTCGTTCACTTCTCCTCCATCCAGAGCACTGGTTTCAAAACCCTGGCTGAAGGTCAGAAAGTCCAGTTCACTGTGACTCAGGGCCAAAAAGGTCCTCAGGCTGAGAACGTTACCCTGCTCTAAGCCACGCCAGTGAATACGCAGGAGGAGCCAAGGCCCCTCCTCTTTTTTTGCCCGCAATTTGCCCTCTTCGGTCACAACCGCTTGCCCCGTTCAGCCCACAGTGTGAGCCCCCATATCCTTCCTGTTTGCAGGAGGCGGCAGAGACGCGCTGAGCAAACGCCAGATACGACAACGCATCGCAGCGCGATGTAATGGGCAATTCGAAAGAATGGTGAAACGACGAAGAGATCAGGATTGGCGTACTTCGAAGAGAGAGATTGAAGCGGGAAACGAGACTCGAACTCGCGACCCAAGCCTTGGCAAGGCGCGGATCATGCTCTACCAACTGGATATGGCAGTGAGTGTCTTGAGATATTGGATTGATGTACTTCGAGGAGAGAGATTGGAGCGGGAAACGAGACTCGAACTCGCGACCCCGACCTTGGCAAGGTCGTGCTCTACCAACTGAGCTATTCCCGCAACAGAATGTCATTTGCAAGTGATTGGAGCGGGAAACGAGACTCGAACTCGCGACCCCGACCTTGGCAAGGTCGTGCTCTACCAACTGAGCTATTCCCGCAACGGAATATCACTTACACATATCTAGTAAAAACTGTTTGGAGCTTGTAACGAGATTCAAACTCGCGACCCCAGCCTTGGCAAGCACGGATCATGCTCTACCAACCTGGCTACTCCGGCAAAACGTATTGGAGCGGGAAACGAGACTCGAACTCGCGACCCCAGCCTTGGCAAGCACGGATCATGCTCTACCAACCTGGCTACTCCGGCAAAACGTATTGGAGCGGGAAACGAGACTCGAACTCGCGACCCCGACCTTGGCAAGGTCGTGCTCTACCAACTGAGCTATTCCCGCAACAGATTGTCACTTGCAAATAATTTGGAGCGGGAAACGAGACTCGAACTCGCGACCCCGACCTTGGCAAGGTCGTGCTCTACCAACTGAGCTATTCCCGCAACGGAATGTCATTTGCAAATAGATTGGAGCGGGAAACGAGACTCGAACTCGCGACCCCGACCTTGGCAAGGTCGTGCTCTACCAACTGAGCTATTCCCGCAACAAATTTTGTTCGAAGGTGCAATGATGATTGGAGCGGGAAACGAGACTCGAACTCGCGACCCCGACCTTGGCAAGGTCGTGCTCTACCAACTGAGCTATTCCCGCATCGGGCTGGATTGAACCAGTTTCATCATCACTTTTTGGAGCGGGAAACGAGACTCGAACTCGCGACCCCGACCTTGGCAAGGTCGTGCTCTACCAACTGAGCTATTCCCGCAACTACCTTAAAACAGGTCGTACAGCATTTGGTTGCTTGCGCTACTGTACGGGAGCCGAATTATAAGAGCAGTCGTTCCAATTGCAAGGGCTTTTTTATCTGGTAGCGCGCGTTCGCTCAAAAGCTGGCCGAACTGCCGCTTTTAGCAACCAAAGCGGGGTAACTCCTTACCTGGTACTCAGATTTTGAAGACGTGGCTGCGATAGAACTGCAATTCTGCAATGGATTCACGAATGTCATCCAGTGCTTGATGGGAGCCGCTCTTGGTGAACTGATCCAGCAACTCCGGCTGCCAGCGACGCACCAGCTCCTTGATGGTACTGACATCGACGTTGCGATAGTGGAAGAAGGCTTCCAGCTCGCCCATGTGCTTGACCATGAAGCGGCGATCCTGACCAATGCTGTTGCCACACAGCGGGCTGGTACGCTCCGGCACCCACTGACGAATAAACTCGAGGGTCTCGGCAATCGCCTTGGCTTCATCATGCTGGCTCACCTTGACCCGGGCCACCAGACCGCTCTTGGTGTGGGTATTGACGTTCCAGTCGTCCATCTTGGCCAGCTCTTCATCACTCTGGTGAATGGCGATGACCGGGCCTTGTGCCAACACATTCAGATCCTTGTCGGTGACGATGGTGGCAATCTCCAGAACGACACACTCTTCAGGGTCCAGACCCGTCATTTCCATGTCGATCCATACCAGGTTCTGCGCGCTGACTGTCATGATTACTCTCTCTATATGGGAGGAATGGCGGAATTTTGCCAATTTGCATGTATCATACTGGCTTTGGATCTGTTCATAAACTGGCGAATCGAGTGGCAAAGAAAGCAAAACTCAATCTGGGTCAACAAAGGCGCGTCCAGGCTAACCGCGAGCGGCGACTGCAAAAAGATCACACCACAGTGGTGGATGACACCCTGTTTGGCCCGGCCATTGAAGGGATGGTGATCAGTCGTTTCGGTCAGCATGCAGACGTCGAAGCGACTGACGGCACCATCCATCGCAGCAATCTGCGACGCAGCAGCATCAGTAGCCTGGTATGTGGCGACAAGGTGGTGTGGCGTCCCGGCCTCAATGCCGCGACCGCCGGGGTCATCGAGGCGGTTCATCCCCGTCATTCAGTGCTGACCCGGCCGGACTTCTATGACGGGGTCAAACCCATCGCGGCCAATATCGACCAGATCATCATCGTTTCGGCAGTGTTACCCGAGTTCTCCACCAACATCGTCGACCGCTATCTGGTGGCCGCCGAGGATGTGGAGATCCAGCCACTCATAGTGCTGAACAAAGTCGATTTGCTGGATGATGCAGCGCGTCTGCGTATTGAGCAGCAGCTGACCCCCTATCGCAAGCTGGGCTATCAAGTGATCCTGGTCAGTTGCGAGAGCGGCGAAGGGCTTGACGAGCTCAAGGCCCAGTTCGAAGGCAAGATCAGCATCTTCGTCGGCCAGTCAGGGGTAGGTAAATCGTCCCTGACCAACGCCTTGATGCCGGGACTGGGAGTGCTCACTGGCGAGGTCTCGGAAAACTCCGGGCTCGGCCAGCACACCACTACCACGGCGCGACTCTATCACTTCCCGAGCGGTGGCGATCTGATCGACTCCCCGGGGATCCGCGAATTTGCCCTCTGGCATCTGGAAGCCGATCGCATCACCTGGTGCTTTATCGAGTTTCGCGACTATCTGGGGGGGTGCCGTTTTCGCGACTGTACCCACAAAGATGACCCAGGCTGCGCACTGCGTGGTGCCGTTAACAGCGGCCAAATCAGTGCCGATCGATTCTACAATTATCACCGCATCCTGGAAACCATGCAGGAAGCCCGTCACGGTCGGCAACAGGCCCGACTGTGACCTGCTATTCACCCCCTCTTTTGACTAAGAGCTGATGATCAACATGAGCATTACTGACAACCTTAAAATTGCCGGTCAATACTGTTTGCCCAAGCATGCCCTCTCCCGTCTGGTCGGCAAGTTTGCGGCTGCGCAAGCCGGTAACCTGACCACCCGCGTCATCGAGACCTTTATCAAGCAGTATCAGGTCGATATGAGTGAAGCGCTGCACGAGAGTCCGGCTCATTACAAGAGCTTCAACGAGTTCTTCACCCGTGAGCTCAAGCCCGGTATCCGCCCGGTGGTTGAAGATGCCATGACCCTGGCACTGCCGGTGGATGGCACCGTCAGCCAGCTCGGCCCGATCCATCAGGGTCGCATCATTCAGGCCAAGGGCCACGACTACAGCGCCCGTGAGCTGCTGGGTGGCTATGAGGATCTGGTGGCGCCGTTCAAGGATGGCGACTTTGCCACCATCTATCTGGCACCCAAGGATTACCACCGTATCCACATGCCGCTCGATGGCGTACTCGAAAGTATGGTGTTTGTACCGGGGGATCTGTTCTCCGTCAACCCGCTCACTGCCGAGAACGTGCCTAACCTGTTCGCCCGCAATGAGCGGGTGGTCGCCACCTTCCGCACCCCGCACGGCCCGATGGCGCTGGTGCTGGTCGGTGCCACTATCGTCGCCAGCATCGAAACCATCTGGGCCGGCAACATTGCGCCGGCTAAGCAGAAAGGTGTGTGTGGGCAGAAGGAAGTGGTGCGCTGGGATTACAGCGGCGACGAAGCTATCACTCTGCAAAAAGGCGCCGAGATGGGTCTGTTCAAGCTGGGCAGTACCGTGGTCTGTCTGTTTGGCCCCGGGATGCTGGCTGGCTTTGAGTCCCACTTGACCAACGGTGTGACCACCCGCATGGGTCAACCCTTTGCCAAATTGGCGGAGCAAGCATGAGCGAGCAGCAACCCCCTGCACAGCCAGGCTCTGCGCAGAAAAACAACCCGCTGCACGGGCTGACGCTGGAAGCCATCGTCACCGCACTGGTCGAATACTACGGCTGGGAAGAGCTGGGGCAGCAAGTCAATATCCGCTGTTTCACTGAAGATCCCAGCATCAAGTCCAGCCTGAAGTTTTTGCGCAAGACCCCATGGGCACGGGAAAAGGTGGAGAGCCTCTACCTCTATGTCCAGCGCAAGCAAGCCAAATCGAAGAAGGAAGGGCCAGATGGCGTTTAAGATTACCTATACCTATAAAAAACAGGCTAAAGAGCTCGGCTACGCGAACGACAAGTTCCGCAGCATCTACGATGCCATTGCCGCTGCCGAAGGGCTGGATCTCGCCAGTTTCCACGCCATGGAGGCCCAACTGGCTCAGGTTTGTCGTCGTGACAAGAAAAGCGTGAAGGATTACCAAGAGAACTACTTCAAAGAGTTGGGATTTTCCAACATCGTCATTGAACGAGATAATCAGGAGTAACCATGCGAACCTTGACCCTGCTGACCGCCTCTCTATTATTGGCTGCCTGCAGCGCACCGGAGCAACCTATGACAGGCACTATGCCAGGCAGTGATCGCGACAGCCACGGCTGTATCGGCAGTGCCGGTTACCAGTGGTCACCATTGGCTAACCAGTGCGTGCGCCTGTTTGAACAGGGCGTACGACTCAATCCGACTGATACCAGCCAGACCAGCAGCGCCTTCGTGCTGTTCAATGCCGACCAGACGCTGGCCGAGTTGCATCTGCCCAGCGGCGAGATGCTTGCTCTGACCCGTCAGGGTGCAGAAGGCAACTGGTCCTGGCTGGGCGGCGACTACACCCTCTTCCCCTGGAAAGGTTATGTGCTCAAGTCCGGTGACAAGGTGCTTTATCAGGGGGAATAACCCCAAGGGATAGCGCACTGCGTGGTATCGGCGCGATACCAGCCAAACAAAATGCCGACCCTGTGGTCGGCATTTTTGCAGGTAAAGATGGCGTTATCAGGCGCGAATAAGATAATCAGCCTGCCCCACCCACTTGTAACTGGTAAGCTCGGTCAACCCCATGGGGCCGCGGGCATGGAGCATCTGGGTCGAAACAGCCACCTCGGCCCCCAGACCAAACTGGCCACCATCGGTAAAGCGGGTCGAGGCGTTGACGTAGACCGCCGCCGAACCGGCACCGTTGACGAAACGCTCGGCATTGGCCAAATCGTTGGTGAGGATGGCATCTGAGTGACCGGCGTTATGCTCGCGCATATGGGCCAGCGCCTCGTTCACATCCGCCACCAGCTTGACCCCCAGGGTCAATCCCAGCCACTCGGTATCGAAATCTTCCGCCCCCGCCTCGCACAGGTTGTCGGCCCCCACCAGCAGCCCCATGGCATTGGCCGCGCCGACCAGTGTTACCTTGCGTTCATTCATCAGCGTCACCAGCTGCGGTACAAAAGCAGCAGCGACTTTTTCATGTACCAGCAGGGTATCGAGGGCATTGCAAGCGGAGGGGCGCTGCACCTTGGCGTTGTCGATCACCGCCAGGGATCGCACCAGATCGGCGCTCGCGTCGACGAAGATATGGCTGATGCCAAAGCCGCCGATGATGACCGGAATGGAGCTGTTCTCCTTACACATCTTGTGCAGCCCGGCACCGCCGCGGGGGATGATCATGTCCACATAACGATCGAGGCGCAGTAACTCGCCGACCAGCGCCCGATCCGGGTTGTCGATGTACTGTACCGCCTCGGCAGGCAGGCCGGAGGCGGCCAGCGCACGCTGGATCACCCGCACCAGCTCCAGATTGGAGTGGAAGGTCTCGCGCCCGCCGCGCAGTATGCTGGCGTTGCCGGTCTTGAGGCAGAGGCTGGCGATATCAATGGTAACGTTGGGGCGCGCCTCGTAGATGACGCCGATGACGCCGATGGGTACACGACGACGGGAGAGCCGCAGGCCGTTCTCCAGCACCCGGCTGTCGATCTCTGCGCCAACCGGATCATCCAGGGTGATCACCTTGCGCACATCGGCCACAATTCCGGCCAGCCGGGCCGGATTGAGCAGCAGCCGATCCAGCATCGCCTCGGAGAGGCCCGCCTCACGGCCTGCCGCGATATCCTTATCGTTGGCCGCCAGGATCTGCTCGCTTCGCGCCTCCAGCTCGTCGGCGATGGCGGCCAGCGCCCGATTCTTCTGCGCCGTACTGATGGTGGCCAGCTGATAGGCGGCTTCACGGGCCGCCTGCCCCATTTTCTCCAGACTCATCTCAGTTCCCTTTTGTTCATGCCGTGCCGCCCTGATTAGAGCAGCACCATATCATCCCGGTGGATGGCCCACAGACCCCGTAGCCATCGTTGGCTCTGGGCTAGTAGTACAAACCCACTCAGAGCAGCACCATGTCGTCTCGATGGATCGCCACTGAACCATATCCATAGCCCAATACCTGCTCAATCTGATCCGAGTGAACACCGCGCAGCTTCTCCAGCTCCAGATGGTCGTAACGGCAGATGCCGCGGGCCAGCTCAACCCCCTTGGGATCGAGAATGCGCACCACATCGCCCCGGATGAAGTCACCCTTGACCGCGACTATGCCCTTGGGCAACAAGCTGGAGCCTTTCTCCTGAATCGCAGCAACAGCCCCCTGATCCACATGCACTTCACCGTGAGGCGGTGGACCAGCCAAAATCCAGCTCTTGCGCCCTTCCAGCGGCGAAGCCAACGCCGGGAACAGGGTGCCGATCCGCTCGCCCTTGGCGAGACGACCAATCACCTCCGGCATCTGACCGGTAGCAATCACCACGTTGACACCGGCGCGACGCGCCACATCAGCAGCCTGCAGCTTGGTGGCCATCCCGCCGGTGCCGAGGCCGCTGACGCTGTCGCCCGCCAGCGAGCGTAGGGTATCGTCGATGGTCTGCACCTCTTCGATCAGCTGGGCATCGGGATTGGTTCGGGGATCGGCGGTAAAGAGTCCCTTCTGGTCGGTGAGCAGGATCAGCAGATCCGCATCCGCCAGAATGGCAGCACGGGCAGATAGGTTGTCGTTGTCGCCCACCTTGATCTCGGCGGTCGCCACCGCATCGTTCTCGTTGATTACCGGAATGATCCGGTGATCAAGCAGGGTGCGCAGGGTGTCACGGGCATTAAGGTAGCGCTCCCGATCTTCCAGATCAGCGCGGGTCAGCAGCATCTGGCCGATATGCACGCCATAAAGGTTAAACAGATCCTGCCATACCCGAATCAGCTGGGTCTGGCCGACTGCCGCCAGCATCTGCTTGTTGGGCAGGGTTGGCGCCAGTGGCGGGTGGCCCAGATGTTCACGCCCGGCGGCGATAGCCCCTGACGTGACGACCACGACCCGATGGCCGTGACGGTGCAAGGCCGCACACTGTCTGACCAACTCGACCATATGGGCACGATTGAGCTGGGAAGACCCCCCGGTGAGCACGCTGGTGCCCAACTTGACGACTATGGTTTTGTTTTCCATGGGAGCATAAAGGCTAAAAAAGTAAGGAATATCTTTATACCCACGGCCATGGTGGCCTGCAAGGCAATTAACGCCGGGGCGAGGGGATACGGGAAAATGCGCGGCTCAGGTGGCTCGCAAGGTTGGACGAATGGTTAGCTGATAGCCCAGCGAAAGGGTCTGTTCTCCTCGCCGGGCATCAGGATTCAGGCAGCGGTCACTGTCAATTCATTGGTGACCTGCTCAGCGGGTGCTAACTGGCACTCCAGAGCCGCCAACTTGTCACTGATGAGCTTGTAGAAGCGGTTAAGGGTTCGGTCAACTTCCGCCTGATGCTTCTTGGGGATCGCCTTATTGATCCACTCACCCTCGGCATTGTAGAAACCGAGCTCATAGTGGTAACGGAAATGGTGATCGTCCTGCTCCAGCACCAGCCACCAGCCCCAGAACTCCCGTTTGTCCGGCGCCGGTTTGGCACTAACGCAAACGGAAAGGCTGTCAAAACGGTAGCGCCCCTCTTCGCAGAGATCCTCACGCAAATAGGGGCCGATAGCCGCAAACTGCCTCAGCAGCCGCTTGTAGGTCACTCTTTCAGACATGTTAACCTCCCTGTTAAACAAGCCACGCCATCTTATGAGGGCGTCAGTTTTTTAGCGCAATGTCAGGTACACAAATGTTGCTTCAACCACTCGACGATTTCGTCCAATGCCTTGTCATACACCTCCAGCAAAGGCTGTTTATCGAATACGATGGCCTTGCCATTACGGCTGGCTGCCGCCAATGCCCGTACATCCTGCTCGGGACAAATAAAATCTTTCTTGTGTCCGATACTTAATATCGGCACCGAGGTGCGAGTCCCCAGTAATCCTTGGGTTTTAAGTGAAAATACCTGGCACTTGGTGCGCATGTCATCCCACTTCGCCGCATCGGCCCCCAACCGGTTAGCCAAGCTATCACGCATCATGCGTGGACACTTGGTAAACAACTCCTGATTGGTAAATAACTGATTGACCCCGGCCCCGACACAGACCACGGTGCGCAGTTTGAAGGGTTCGATAAAGGCCAGCCGGGCTGCAACATTGCCTGCCAGCCGAAAACCGACCATGGCAATACGCTGGTGATCGACCCAGGCTACATCGGATAGATGGTGCAGTACTGCCTGGTGGAGACGACTGGTGTCTTGTACCAGCGGCCAATGCTCGGCATAGCCGATCCCCGGCATATCGAGGGAGAGCATGCCGATGCCGTTGGGCTCCAGCCGCTTGAGATAAAAGTTGAGAAAATCGAGCTGCAGGGAGTCGATCCCCCCGCTGATGATCACCAGCGGCACCGGTTTGTCAGTGGTCGGCAGATGGAGATAACCCTGAATATGCTTGCCGCGAAATGGCACCTGGATCTCTTTGAGCGGCACTTTGAACAGTCTGCCTGCCTCACGATAGGCCATGTTGCCAAGCAACTGGGCCTGATCTGCCAGTTCGTCATCTTTCAGGTGGGGGTAGCTGGCGATGGAGTAGTAACGCACTGCCTTCAGCAGCTGTTTGAGCGCCCCCTTGGGGTCGCCTTGCTCACACAGTTCACGGCCTCGCTTGAAGTAAGTCCCGGCCAACTGGCTCCACTCATAGATCCAGTTGCCAGGTACGTATCCCTTGATGGTATCGAGATAGCAGTCGTGCGTACGCTCACCGGTTGCCATGGCAATCTGGGCCAGGGTTTGCTCTACTTCGACAGGATTGGCGCCCTGCCAAGCCCAGGAAGGACGGCGTAACAGACGATACCAGCTCTTTGACATGGAGCCGTCGATAAACATCTGGTCTAACTGGGCCTCAGCCACGTCAGCCACACTGGAGTTGGAAATCTCGGATGTTTCCAATACCTTCTTGACGCGGGTAAATAACTTGTCAGTCAGGTTTAGGTCGTCGTTCAAGTCCAAGATGATGTCCCATTAATAATCAGGCAATGGGACATCTTAACCACTTTTAACGCCGATCAGCCACCCCGTAACAGATTGATACACAAAAAACTGGGCCCCAAATTGGAGCCCAGTGTAACCATAACTGTGAAATCCGACACACTAACGTGGCGTTACTCTTCTTCACAAATCGGCGTGGTGAACTCCAGCGCCATATCCCACGGCTGTTCGATCCAGGTGTCCTGCGGGATGGCCACTTCGAAATCGTCCAACAGCGCCTCACCCATCGGCTTGGCGAAGATCGCGATGAACTTGGCTTTCGGGTAAAGATCGCGAATTGCCTTGGCGGTAGTACCGGTATCCACCAGATCTTCCACTATCAGCCAACCTTCACCATCACCGGCAGTCGTCGCACCTTTGACCACTACCAGCTCGCGCTGGCTGTTATGGTCATAGCTGGAGATGCAGAGGGTTTCTACGTTACGGATGCCAAGTTCACGAGCCATCAGGGCTGCGGGTACCAGACCACCACGGCTGACCGCGATGATACCTTTCCACTGGCTGACAGGCAGCTGACGACGGGCCAGACGGCGAGCTTCACGTTGCAGGTTATCCCACGACACATAGAACTTTTTCGGCATGTTATCTATCTCGAATAGTTATATAAAAACAATGACTTAAAGCAAAATCTCCGCTGGAAATCTTTCGGAGATCAGAAAATGTGGCTGGCGCTCAACTGAATTCAGATTGCACTTCGGCTGCCTCAGGGCTAAGCCTCGGCAGCGGATCTGGATACAATGGAAGCAAAACTGACATATCCGGCGATCGACTAGAGAGAGAGTGCCGAAACCGCGGACAAGCTGTTGGGCCGAGATGATAGCACCGTTTGCAGAGAAAATGCCTGGCAAACGTATGCCAAAAACAGGAAAAATCGGCATCACCCTCTCCATTCGGCACATCCAGAGAGCCAAACGGCCAACCTGTCGCCCCTGCTGATGACACCAAAAAGGGCACAGCGGTAAATCGCAGATAAAAAAATAGCAGGGGGAGGTTTGACCTCACGCACCTGCTGCTTTCTCGTCCCCGCCTAATCAGGCTGCTCGTCTTAGCGACGAGTGACGAAGGGGTTAGGGTAGCTGAAACCCTGGGTATACAAAGAAGGGGCAAACCAATAGGTTGAGTTGCTGCCTGGCATATTAAAACTCCTGATTGCTTAACAAGTTACGTACCTTTATGCGGGCTCAAATCCTTGAACGAACACTCGGTTCCATGGAGGCGCACTTGCTTTGCTTCGGTTCCCTGGAGGCTTTCATCGTCATCCTGACGGGTGGCGAACCACGGGAGCTAATGTACCAGTCGACACCGTAAATTCAACTTTTTTGTGAGATCGGTCACAAAATTTCTTTTGCACCACTCAGCATCGCTCTAACCTGACGATCGTACTGTCCTGTTGTCATACACCAGCACAATCAGCCTGCGATTTGCGCTGACGGCTCACATTTTTGTGCGATTGACTGTATTATCGTTAGCCTCTTCCTCGGCCCGCTGATGGGGCCCTGTTTTTTTCCGTGCTGGTAAGGAGTCCCGACGTGGCACAACTAAGTTCCTTGACCCCCCAACTGATTTGGCATTTCTTCGAACAGATCTGCTCCATTCCCCACCCTTCCAAGCATGAAGCCAAACTCAGTGCCTGGATCATCCAATGGGCCCAGGGGGAAGGGCTGACCGTCAAGCAAGATAACGTCGGCAACATCATCATCAAGAAGCCGGCCACCCCGGGCATGGAAAACCGCAAAGCCGTGGTGCTGCAAGCCCATATCGACATGGTGCCGCAGGCCAATGCCGACACCAAACACGACTTCGCGACCGACCCTATCGATGCCTATATAGATGGTGAGTGGGTCACTGCCCGTGGCACGACTCTGGGTGCCGACAACGGCGTAGGCATGGCAGGCTGTCTGGCGGTGCTGGCCGACAAGACCATCAAACACGGCCCGCTGGAAGTGCTGCTGACCACCGACGAAGAGACCGGCATGACCGGCGCCTTCGGCCTCGAAGCAGGCTGGCTGGAAGGCGAAATTCTACTCAACACCGACTCCGAAGAAGATGGCGAGGTCTATATGGGCTGCGCTGGCGGTGTGGATGCCAATATCCGCTTCCCGCTTGAACTGGTTGACGCCAGCGAAGGCGAGGCTGTCGAGCTGGCGGTCAAAGGGCTGCGTGGCGGCCACTCTGGTTGCGACATCCATCGCGGCCGTGGTAACGCCAACAAGCTGCTGGTGCGCCTGCTCAAAGCAGCCGAGCCGCTGGGCATCCGTCTGGCCGAGATCCACGGCGGCACCCTGCGCAACGCCATCCCGCGCGAAGCCCGCGCCACCCTGCTGGTGCCCGCTGCCAGCGTGAGCGAGTTCAATGCCTTGGTTGACCGCTACACCGGTATCTACCAGACCGAGCTGGCCGCAACCGAGCCAAACCTGACCCTGCTGGTCAACAGCGCAGCCAAACCGGCCAAGCTGATGAGCGTCTCTCTGCAACAACGCCTGCTGGATGCCCTGCTGGCCTGCCCGAACGGCGTGATGCGCATGAGCGATGCCATGCCCGGCGTGACCGAAACCTCTACCAACCTGGGGGTCATCAAGACTCAGAATGGCGAAGTGTACGTCCAGTGCCTGATCCGCTCCCTGATCGACTCCGGCCGCGAGAGCATCGAGCAGATGACCCGCGCCCTGTTCACCCTGGCGGGTGCCAGCTGCGAATTCACCGGTGCCTATCCGGGTTGGGCGCCGAACGTGGACTCCCCCGTCATGGCGCTGGTACGGAGCAGCTACCAATCGCTGTTTGGCACCATGCCCAACGTGATGGTGATCCACGCCGGTCTCGAGTGTGGTCTGTTCAAGAGCGCCTATCCAAAGTGGGACATGGTCTCCTTCGGCCCGACCATCCGTGGTGCTCACTCCCCTGACGAAAAGGTGCACATCCCGGCAGTCGAGCGTTTCTGGCAACTGCTGGTGCACGTGCTGGAAGCCATTCCGGCCAAATAACCCGGCCGACGCCACACGGCAAAACAAAAGCCCCGCACTGCTGCGGGGCTTTTTATTGTCTGCTGGGCTGATATGACAGGCTGCAGCGCTTAACGAATGCCGCGCGCCTCGCGGATCCACTCCCAGGCTTGCTGGATCTCCTGGGTCTTCTCCTTGGCCATCTCCATCATCTCCGGTGGCAACCCTTTGGCGGCCAGCTTGTCCGGGTGGTGCTTGCTCATCTCCTTGCGGTAGGCGCGCTTGATATCCTGATCGCTGTCGCTTTCGCTCACCCCCAGCAGCTGGTAGGCATCCTTGAGCCGATCCGCAGAGGGCGCCTCCTGACGATACTGCTGACCACCCGCCCCACCGCCCTGATATTGACCATGAGAACGATTGAAGAAGTTCATCTGCGCTTCGGCCATCGCCAGAATGCGGGCCAGCTCGATGCGGCTGAAACCCAGCTCGTCGGCGATGGTGTGGAGAATGGCGCGCTCGCCCTCCTCTACCCGCCCGTCAGCAAAGGCAGCCTGTAGCTGTACCTCGAGGAAGAAGCGCAGTATATCGCGCTGCCCCAAGCTGGCGCGACGGAACTCGGCCAGCGTTTCCCGCAGCGGAAAATCGGCCTCTTTACCGAGGCGAAACGACTCCTGCGCCCGGGCACGCTGATCACCGGCCAGCCGCATCCGATCCATCAGGTTGGAGGCAACCCGGATCTCATGCTCGGTTACCTGACCGCTCGATTTGGCGATGTGGCCCATGACTGAAAAGGTGGCATGAAAAAAGACTGCTTGTTGTTGCGGGTTCGGGCCGCGACGAAACGCCCCTTGCAGCCCCATACCCCGATCAAAACGGTGGCCGATCCACAGACCAATCAGGGCGCCAATGATATTGCCGAGCAGAAAACCGAAGAAGGCGCCCAGCACCTTACCCCAAATACGCATGGTTCAAGACCTCTTGATGTTAATGAGTGCGAGCCTGGAGCTGGTCGTCCAGCTCGCGCAGTCTCTCGACCGTGCCAATATCGCGCCACTCGCCAGCGAGCAAGCTGCCGCTCACTCGCCCTTGTGCCATCCACTCCCGCAGCAGCGGCGCCAGCTTGCGCGCGCCGCCAGCGAGACCGGCAAAGGCCGCCGGATCATATAGCCCGACCCCGCTGAAGGTAAATGCTGGCGTATCCATGACTCGCCCTTCTTGCAGGGCAAAGTCGCCGGTCGGGTGTTGGGGAGGATTGGGCACCAGCCAGAGATGGGCCAGATCATCGCCAAGGGGCTGGCTAACCAGAGTCCGATAATCGACATCGAGCCAGGTATCGCCGTTGATCACCAGAAAAGGTTCTGCGCCCAGCAGCGGCAGCGCCTGCACGATGCCGCCAGCGGTCTCCAGCGCACTCTCCTCGGCCGACCAGTGGATGGTCACCCCAAGCGCACTGCCATCACCAAGGGTCTCAACCAGCTTGTGGCCGAGCCAA
Source organism: Aeromonas sp. CU5 (assembly GCF_002586745.1). Classification (NCBI taxonomy): domain Bacteria; kingdom Pseudomonadati; phylum Pseudomonadota; class Gammaproteobacteria; order Aeromonadales; family Aeromonadaceae; genus Aeromonas; species Aeromonas sp. CU5. Next base: position 4,593,037 of record NZ_CP023817.1, on the reverse strand, counting down.
GCGTGGTTGATGACCATTTCGGTCACGCCAGCGGCTTTGAGCTTGTCGATGTGATGGACGATGAGCGGCTTTCCCCCACCGCCAAGAGCGGTTTGGGCAGCAGGTCGGTCAGCGGGCGCATCCGCTCGCCCCGGCCAGCGGCCAGGATCATCGCCTTCATGGTTTAACTCCAGCGTTGGCCATCCCGGGCAACACCACCTGCTCCAGCCACTGACCAAAGCGGGCCAGCACCGGATAGGCGCTACCGTGAGTGCGACAGACATCCACCACGTAGCCGAGGGTGCGGGGAATATCCTTGAGATAGCCGGACTTGCCATCGCGGTGATAGAGCCGGGTAAAGATTCCGGCCGCTTTGAGGTGGCGCTGCATGCCCGTCAGGTCGGCATCACGACGGAAACTGGCATAATCGAGCTCGCCAAGCAGACCCGCCTGTTGCAGGGTGGCAAAGCCGTGGCGCATCCCTTCATCGATCACCTCGTCCGGCCAGCGTACGTAGCAATCTTTGAGCAGGGAGACCAAGTCATAGCTAAGGGGCCCGATCACCATGTCCTGAAAATCGATGATGGCAAGGGTGCTGCTCTCGGGGGTATCACCGCCACACACCATCAGGTTGCGACTGTGGAAATCCCGGTGCATCACCCCCTGCGGCTGGGCCAGATTGCAGGCTGTGAGGCAGGCAAAGGTCTCATCCAGCAACAACTGTTCTTCATTGCTCAGGGTCAGTTGCAGATGATGCCCCAGCAGCCACTCGGGGAAGATGCTGTTTTCTCGCGCCATAAAGGCCGTGTCGAACGGCTCAAGCACCAGGTCGACCGCCCCCAGTCGGGGCAACAGATCAATGGCTTTGCCATACCAGGCCTGCACCGTTTGCGCGTTCAGACAGCTGATCAGCTGGGTATCGCCAAGGTCGCTGACCGCCAGCAAGCCCTGTTCGTAATCCACCGCTTTTACTGCTGGCGCCAGTAGCTGACGCGCAAGCAAAGCGGCTGAATTACGCACAAACTCATGATTTTTTTCGGTTTTAGGATTGGCATCCACCCATACAAGACCACCACCACGGGAGTAGCGGCGGAAGCTGGCATCACCGGAAATAAGGGTCAACTGAAGGTTGGCATCACCAGAAACATGGCGTGCCCACTGCAATAGCAGGGAATCGCGATCGTGCATAAGTCGAGGACCAAGGTGGAAAGCAGCACTTGGCTGTTAGCCCTGGCTGCAATAATGCTTTATCATTGCCGGCTAACATAAAGCAATGACATGCAATGTCAACTCGATGAAACCTGTCGTAAAATGCATGCCTTGGATCAACCGTATCTATCACGGATTGCACGAGTCTTTCACATGAAAAAATGGACACTGGGGTACGGCTATCCCATCGCCCTGACTATCAGCCTGGCACCCGCCCTGACATCCATGATGGTACAGGCGGCACCGTTCGATCCGCCGCCAGCCACCGGGATCCTCGATAGTCTCTGCTATGACTATGTTCCCAAAATCGTGAAGCCTGCATCTGATCAGGAGGCCAACGCGCAGCCCGTAGAGGTAGATGCCGACCGTCTCGAGGCCAAACAGGGCGGCACCGCCGTCTACGAAGGTGACGTCAAGGTGCGTCAAGGCGTTCGCAAGTTTGACTCCGACTATGCCCAGCTCGATCAGAAGAGCCGGGATGTCATCGCCATCGGCAACATCTATTACAACGACGGTCAGGTGACCGTCACCAGCGACAAGACCCTTAAATCCAACCTCAATACTAAAAATTCCGAGCTGGAAGAGGGCAATTATCAGGTGCATGGCTCACCGGTGCGCGGCTTTGCCAAGCGCGTAGTGATGACCAACAACAATCAGAACATCACCATGGAGGGGGCCCAGTACACCACCTGCCCCCCCGGTCAGGAAGTGTGGACCCTCAAAGCGGGCAGCATCGATATCGACCAGAAAGAGGTGTTCGGTGAAGCCTGGAATGCCAGCCTCTGGCTCTATGACTATCCGGTGTTCTACTTCCCGTACATCAACTTCCCCATCAAAGATGAGCGCAAGACCGGTCTGCTCTACCCGGGTTACAAGCAAAGCTCCAGCAACGGCATGGAGATCACCCAGCCATTTTATTGGAACATTGCCCCCAACTACGATGCCACCATCACCTCCCGCTTTATGGACAAGCGCGGCCTGATGGAGCAGGTGGAGTTCCGCTACATGCCGGACCCCGCCCATACCGGCACCCTCTATTTTGAAAATCTGGCGGATGACAAGCAGTACACCCCGAGCAACCAGAGTCTGGCTGGCCTGTCCGATGGCCATCGCTACCTGATGAACCTACGTCATGGCTCTGCCCTGATGGATGGCTCCCTGCGCTTTGGCATCGACTACACCCAGGTGCGGGACAAGGACTACAACTACTTCAACGACTTCAGCCCACAAGTGGGCACCCAGGTCGACAGCCAGTTGCAACAATCTTTTACCGCTGGCTACTACCAGCACAACTGGAACCTCACCTCCGAGGTGCGCCGCTACCAGATCCTGAGTCCCTACGCGCTGCTGCCCCACGAGATGCTGCCCCGTATCGACTACAACTACTACCAACAAGGGAAATGGTTCGATCTGGCCTGGAACAGCGAGCTGACCAAGTTTGGTTACGACAGCGGCAGCGCCAGTGCCCAGCAAGCCGGTGAGCGCTACACCGCCACCCGTTTGCATCTGGCACCGACCCTGACCGTTCCATTGGTGGACGCGCCGGGTTACTACCTCACCAGCCAGTACAAGCTGATGTTTACCTCCTACAACCAGGAGGTGCCCAAGGATCTGGTCGCCACGGATCGCAGCCGCTTCACCGACGCGGATACCAAGCAGTTAACCCTCAAAGACGGCACAGTTACCCGTACCTTGCCCTCCTTCCGTCTCAAAGGGGGGGTCAACTTCGACCGCCCGCTCAACTGGTATGATGGCAAGGGGACCCAGACGCTGGAGCCCGAGTTCCAGTATCTCTATGTTCCCTATCGGGATCAGGATGATATCGGGATCTATGACTCCACCACCACCCGTCAGGACTACTACAGCCTGTTCAGCGATCGCCGCTACGCCGGTCTCGACCGTATCAGCGATGCCAACCGGATCACCGTTGGCCTGACCAGCCGGGTCTATGACAATGTGGGTGATGAACGGTTACGTCTGGCGGTGGCTCAAGCCTTCGAGATGACGCCGCCCAAGGTGCGCCTCTACCCGTCCGACCCAGAGAGCACCAACTCTCGCTCCCTGCTCTCCTTCGAGGGGGATGCCCGCATCACCGATGAGTGGTTTGCCCATGCGGGTACCCAGTACGACACCTCGGAAGGGGAATTCACCGCCGGTAACAGCGCAGTGGAATACCGGACTGGCAAGCTGACAACCCAGCTCAACTACCGCTATATCAAGGATGGTAACCGGGACTACAGAGACCCCAACAACCCGGCCCTTACCGAAGATCTGAGCCAGGCGGGTTTGGTGATGATGGCACCGATCGCCGATCAGTGGCAGATGTATGGCGGTTACTATCGTGATATCAAGCAGGATGTGAACATTGACCGGATGATTGGTGTCAAATATGACTCCTGCTGCTGGAGCATCAATATGAGTCTGGAGTGGCATAACCAGCCAGATAACATCACCCTGCAACCCACCTCGGAAAAAGTCATTGGTCTGCAGTTCGAGATGAAGGGACTTGGCAGCGTAGGTACCGGTGGCCGCAGCGTCACCATGGATACCGAGCTGTTGCCCTATGTTCGCCCGTTTAATCTGAAAGACCAGCAATGATGCTGGTCCAGCCTTGAGAGATGGATATGAAAAAGACCCTGATTGCCCTGCTGACCGCGGGAATGTTTGGTGCCATGAGTCAGGCTGCCCTGGCGGCGCCCGAGCTGATGGACAAGGTACTGGCCGTGGTCAACAAGGACGTGGTGCTGTCCAGTCAACAGGACGCACTGGTCAACAAGGTAAAACTCTCCGCTCAGGAGAGCGGCCAATCCCTGCCTGACGATGCCACCCTGCGCAAACAGGCGCTGGATCGGCTGATCCAGGAGAGCTTGCAGTTGCAACTGGCGGATCGTCAGGGACTGAAAATCAGTGATACCCAACTGGAGCAAGCCATTCAGGGGATCGCGGCCGATAACAAAATGACCCTGGAGCAGCTGCGTGCTCAACTCGCCCGTGAAGGGATGACCTATGCCCAGTATCGGGAAGAGGTGCGCCGCGAGATCCTGATGAACGAGGTACGCCGCAATCAGGTTCGTCGTCGCATCAACATCTCCGAACAGGAAGTGAAGCAGGTGGTCGAGGTTCTGAAAAAACAGGGCCAACAGCAGAACGAATATCACGTCGGTCATATCCAGATTGCCCTGCCGGACAACCCCACCGCTGCCCAGCTGGATGCCGCCAAGAGCAAGATTGACCGAATTCTGGCCGCCCTTAAACAAGGTGCTGACTTCCGCAAGCTGGCCATTGCCGAGAGTAATGGCCCCAAGGCGCTGGAAGGGGGGGACTGGGGCTGGATGAGCCCACAAGAGATGCCGACCCTGATGGCCGAAGCGGTACAGGGCGCCAACAAGGGTGACATCGTCGGCCCGCTGCGCTCCGGTGCCGGCCTGCACATCGTCAAGGTGTTCGACACCAAGGGTCAGCAGCAAGTGATGCAGACCGAGGTGAAGGCCCGTCACATCCTGATCAAGCCCTCCATCATCCTGAGCGAAGAGAAAGCCAAGGGAATGCTGGACGGCATTCTGCACGATATCAAAAGCGGCAAGGCCAGCTTCGCCAGCATGGCAGAGAAGCACTCCGAAGATCCGGGCTCTGCGGTGCAGGGCGGCGAGCTGGGCTGGTCTGATCCCAATGTCTACGTGCCGGAATTCCGCGACATGGTCAACCGCCTGCAGCCAGGCCAGATCAGCGCCCCGTTCCGTACCAGCCATGGCTGGCACATCGTTCAGGTGGAAGATCGCCGCAGTCAGGATGCCACCGACAAGGCGCAGGAGCAGCGCGCTTACCAGCTGATCTACAACCGCCGCTTCGTGGAAGAGTCCCAGGCATGGCTGGATGAGCTGCGTGACGAGGCCTACATCCAGATCGAAGGCGCCAGCAGCTGATGAGCTGCCGTCGTCTTGCCGTTACCCCGGGCGAACCGGCCGGGATCGGCCCGGATCTGGTGCTGCAGATTGCCCAGCAGGATTGGCCCCACCAGTTGGTGGTGATCGCCGATCCGGCGCTGCTGCGCGAGCGGGCGGCCCTGCTGGGGCTCAGCGTCGAGCTGGAGCCCTATGACGCAACCGCCCCTGCCCGCCCCCAGCGGGCGGGCACCCTGACAGTCTGTCCGGTCACACTCGGCGCCCCCGTGGTGCCGGGTGAACTGAACGAAGGCAATGGTGCCTATGTGCTGACGACCCTGCAACGAGCCTGTGACGGTAACCTCAGCGGTGAATTTGCCGCCGTGGTGACCGGACCGGTACACAAGGGGATCATCAATCAGGCCGGGGTCTCGTTCAGCGGTCACACCGAATTCTTTGCCCAGCAGTCCAATACCGCAGATGTGGTGATGCTGCTGGCAACCGAGGGGCTGCGGGTCGCACTGGCAACCACTCACATCCCCCTCGCCTACGTGGCGATGGCCATTACCGAGGATCGCCTCGGCAAGGTGATCAGGATCCTCAACGGGGATCTCACCACCAAGTTTGGCATCGCCAAACCCCGAATTTACGTCTGCGGTCTCAATCCCCATGCCGGGGAAGGTGGCCACCTCGGACGTGAAGAGATTGACGTGATCGAACCCGCTCTGGCCAATCTGCGCCTAGAGGGTATCGATCTGGTCGGCCCATTGCCGGCCGACACCCTGTTCCAGGAAAAATACCTCAAGGATGCGGATGCGGTACTCGCCATGTACCACGACCAGGGACTGCCGGTGCTCAAATACAAGGGCTTTGGCAGTTCGGTCAATATCACTCTGGGGCTTCCCTTCATCCGCACTTCGGTGGATCACGGCACCGCACTGGATCTGGCAGGCAAAGGCCTGGCGGACTCAGGCAGTCTGATCACCGCGATTAACCACGCCATCAAGATGGTAGAGAAAAAAAGATATGAGCAGTAAGGTGCAGAGCAATAAAGTGCATATGGGTCACACCGCCCGTAAGCGATTCGGTCAAAACTTCTTGCACGATCGCTATGTGATCGACCAGATCGTCGCCGCCATCAACCCGCAACCGGGTCAGAATCTGGTGGAGATCGGTCCGGGTCTGGCTGCGCTGACCGAGCCGGTCGCCTCCCAGATGGACAAGATGACAGTGGTCGAGCTTGACCGGGATCTGGCGGCACGCCTGCGCGAGCACCCGACTCTCAAAGACAAGCTGACCGTCATCGAAGCCGATGCCATGCGTTTTGACTTCGGCACCCTGATGGGTGAAGGCAAAGGGCCGCTGCGGATCTTCGGTAACCTGCCCTACAACATCTCCACTCCGCTGATCTTCCACCTGTGCGAGTTCGCCGACCGGGTTGAAGACATGCACTTCATGCTGCAAAAGGAAGTGGTATTGCGGATGTGTGCCGGTCCTGGCAGCAAAGCCTATGGCCGCCTGAGCGTAATGGTTCAGTACTACTGTCAGGTAGTGCCGGTGCTGGAAGTGGGCCCGGGTGCCTTCAAACCCGCCCCCAAGGTCGACTCTGCCGTAGTGCGTCTGATGCCGCACAAAAACCCGACCATAGTCGCCAAAGACATTCGTTGCCTGAGCCGCGTCTGTACCGAGGGCTTTGGCCAGCGTCGCAAGACCATCCGCAACAGCTTCTCCAACTTCATTACCGACGCCCAGCTGACCGAGCTTGGTATCGATGGCAACCTGCGTCCGGAGAACCTCTCCCTCGAGCAGTTTGTCATGATCGCCAACTGGCTGGCGGATCAGCAACAGGCCTGATCCTGTGGCTCACCCGCACATCGAGATCCGCCCATACCCCGTGTATGTGGCGGAATCCAAAGACCCTTACCAGTTTCACTATCTGATCGAGATTGAGAATCTGGGGCCCGGCCCGGTGCAACTGCTGCACCGGCGCTGGCTCATCACCGATGCCAATGGCAAGATGCAGGAAGTGGCAGGCCCGGGCGTGGTCGGGGAACAACCCGTTATCGCCGAAGGTGAGACCTACCGCTACCAGAGCGGCGTGCCGCTGGCGACCCCGCTTGGGATGATGGAAGGGAGCTATACCCTGCAAGATGGCTCTGGCCAGCAGTTCGAGGCGCCCATCGCCCCCTTCACGCTGGCCATCCCCAATATTATCAACTGAGGTTTCATGGCGAACTGTTTTGTCGGTGACATCCAGGGCTGTTACGACGACTTGCGCCGTCTGCTGGATCTTGCCGCGTTCGATCCCGATAAAGACGTGCTCTGGCTCTGCGGCGACCTGGTCGCCCGCGGCCCGGACTCCCTCAATACCCTGCGTTTCGTCAAAGGGTTGGGCAACCGCGCCGTCGCCGTGCTCGGCAATCACGACCTGCACCTGCTGGCGGTCGCCAATGGCGTCGCGCCGCTCAAGAAGAAAGACAAGCTGCAGAGCCTGATGGATGCCCCGGATCGGGATGAACTGCTGGAATGGCTGCGCCACCGCCCGCTGCTGGCCGAGCATCCGGATCTACCCATCATGATGGTGCATGCCGGTATCTCCCCGGCCTGGGATGCCCGCACCGCCCGCAACTGCGCCCGCGAGGTGGAGAGCCTGCTGCGCGGCGATCAGTACCAGTGGCTGCTGCACAACATGTATGGCGATCAGCCCGATGGCTGGAAAGATGATCTGGTCGGGATCGACCGCTACCGCTACGTCATCAACACCTTCACCCGGATGCGCTTCTGCTATTTCGACGGTCGTCTCGACTTCAAATGCAAAAAGGGCCCCAAGGAGTCGACCCCGGGGCTGCGTCCCTGGTTCGAACAGCGGGAGCACCATGTGGATGACCCCGTTCTGGTGTTCGGCCACTGGGCTGCCCTGATGGGCAACACCGGTAAAAGCGATATCAAAGCGCTCGATACCGGCTGCGTCTGGGGCAACAGCCTGACCCTGTGGCGCTACGAGGATGATGCCCTGATCGCCACCCCCTGCCCGGTTCACGCCAGCTAGGGGCAGCAATGCAATCAGGCGGTAGCTGCCGCGCTGATTGCCCAGAACCGCATCAATAACAAAGCCCGGCAATCTGCCGGGCTTTCTGTTTTGTGTTCTCTGGTTCCGTGCGAATAAGGTTACAACTTGCGCCCCAACCGCTTCTCGATCTGGCGCCGCTCCCACTCAGGGCCAAACAGCTTGAAGGGCTGAAATACCCGAATGGCATGGGAGGCAAGTCCCAACCCCCACCCCAGCGCCGGCCACCAGGCCCAGATGTACTCCGGATTGCTCAGGTAGTTGATGACAAACAGCCCGCAGATCACCAATACATAGCTGGCGACATGGTGATAGAAGCCCTTGAGCCCCTCCACATAGCGCATGGCCTCCCGCTCTTCTGCCGATACCTGCACCGCATCCTGACCCATAGTGTCACTTCCTCTCATCTCACGCTCCTGTTGCTCTGACCCATCCAGTTGAGCCACATCGAGTTCAAAGACGGAGGCCAGGGCCTTGAGAGATTCCAGTCCGGGTTGCTGCCCCTGCTCGATCCGCTGGATAGTGCGGACACTCAAACCAGTCAACGTCGCCAACTGATCCTGGGACCAACCCCGTTGCAATCTCAACTTCCTGACGATCATCGCGAACTCCTTGTGGTAATTGACAGGGCCAGCATAAGGGCCGAGCAGTGACAAACGATACGACAGATGCCTGACACCAACCTGACTTTCTTTTTAAATCAATACATTAACCGGATATCCACCGCTATTGTGCAAACGCTTTGGTAGCAACTACAAACTGGTGTCGGTCACCCGACAGCGAGCCAACAACCTCGTTCTCTTCAAGATAGCGCTTACCACAGCTCAAACAATGAGCTTACAGACTCTGCATCAACTCGGCGGCGATCTCAAAAGAGCGCAACCGTGCCTGATGGTCGACGATGGGGCCGTTGAACATCAGCTCATCGGCCCGGGTCTCTGCCAGCAGCGCCTTGAGACCGTGACGAACCTGCTCCGGGTCGCCCACCAGAGAGCGGGCCAGGGTCTGCTCCATCGCCATCAGCTCACGGGGCGCCCACTCGTCGCCAAGCTGGACGACCGGCGCGGGCAGCTTGCCCGCATCACCGCGATGGAGGCGCAAGAACTGCTGCTGTACCGTGGTGAACTGGAAGCGGGCCTCCCGCTCGTTGTCGGCGGCGATCATATTGATACAGACCACCGCATGGGGCTTGGGCCAGCGAGCAGAGGGACGATACTGGCTGCGGTAGATCTCCAGCGCTTGCAGCAACCTGGCAGGGGCGAAATGGGAGGCAAAACCGAACGGCAAGCCCATCGCCGCCGCCAGTTGCGCGCTGTAGAGGCTGGAGCCCAGCAGCCAGATGGGCAGATGCAGCCCCTGACCGGGCACAGCCTGCACGGCGCCGATCTCGTCGCCAAAGTAACTCATCAGCTCGCGCACATCGGCCGGGAAATCATCCACCTCACCGCTGCGCATACGCCGCAGCGCCCGCATGGTGCGCTGATCGGTCCCGGGCGCACGGCCAAGGCCCAGATCGATGCGGTCGGGGTAAAGAGAGCTTAGCGTGCCAAACTGCTCGGCAATAACCAGCGGCGAGTGGTTCGGCAACATGATGCCACCCGCCCCGATCCGCAGAGTGGTGGTGGCCTCAGCCAGATAACCGATCAGCACCGAGGTGGCGGCACTGGCAATGCCCGGCATGTTGTGATGCTCGGCCAGCCAGTAGCGCCGGTAACCCCAACCCTCGGCATGGCGGGCAAGATCCCGCGAACGGCGAAACGACTCGGCAGGCACAGAACCTTCGGCAACAGGCACCAGATCGAGCACGGAATAGGGGATGGCAGACATAAATACACTCCATTGCATCACAATTTGCTAACAGAGGGGCACTCTAGCATGAGATGTTCGAACGGAACACATCTGCCCTGCGGGAGCGCACGCGCCAGATGCAAAAAGGCCACCCCGCAAGCGGGATGGCCTTTTTCAGCACCACGGCATGATCAGAACAGCAGGTGCGCCACAGCGGCGATAACCGGCAAGGTGACCAGGGTGCGCAGCAGGAAGATGACGAACAGCTCCCACAGCTTGACCGGGATCTTGCTGCCCAGCAGCAGGGCCCCCACTTCCGACATATAGATCAGCTGGGTCACCGACATGGCGGCAATCACGAAGCGGGTCATGTCGCTCTCTATGGTCGAGGCCAGCACCGCCGGAATGAACATGTCGGCAAAACCGACCATGATGGTCTTGGAGGCAGCTTCCGCCTCTGGCAGTTGCAGCAGCTCCAGCAAGGGAACAAAGGGCGCCCCCAGCCAGGTGAAGATAGGGGTATGTTCGGCCAGCATCAGGGCGCAGGTACCGATCGCCATCACTACCGGCAATACGCCAAATATCATATCCAGCGCATTCTTCACCCCTTCCCGTGCTACCGCGCCCAAGTCACTCACATTATCAGCCTTGGTCAATGCCCGCTCGAAGCCGTAGCTCATCACGCTGTGCTGGTGCGGCACTGCCTCCTGCTTGCGGCACAAGGGCGTGCCATCGGCATAGATATCTTTCTTCCAGCACAGTGGTGGCAAACGCGGCACCACGATGGCAGCAACCACGCCAGCCAGGCAGACGGTCAGATAGAAAGGAACAAACATGTGCTCCAGTTTTACCTGAGAGATCACCACCAGACAGAAGGTGATGGAAACAGCAGAGAAGGTGGTGCCAATCACAGCGGCTTCACGCTGGGTATAAAACTTCCCTTCATACTGCTTGCTGGTCAGCAGGATGCCAACACTGCCATCGCCGAGCCAGGAGGCAAAGCAGTCCACCGCGGAGCGACCCGGCAAGCGGAATACCGGACGCATGATGCGGGTCATCATGGTGCCGACAAATTCCAGCAGCCCGAAATCGAGCAGCAGTGGCAGTAACAAACCAGCAAACAGGAAGACCGAAAAGAGCACCGGCAGCAGATCGTGCAACACCAGACCACCGGTTGCGCCGGAATAGAGCAACTCTGGCCCCATCTCGAAGAAGGTCAGCAGCACGAAAATACCGCCCAACACCCGTACACAGGCCCAGAAAGGGGAGACATTGAACAGGCTGTTGAGGAAAGGACGGCGCACCAGAATCGCCGGCTTGAACAACCAGGCAATCACCGTCATCAGCATGGTGGTGGTGATTACCGCACTGACCATGGCCACCAGATAATCGGCAAACACCCGCTGAACCAGCTTGGCCAGCACGGCAACCGGGATGGTGACATTGCCCTGATAGAGGACCGGCGTCATGAACAGCAGGATCCCGATAAGTGAAGGAACCAAAAACATCAATACGTTACGGCGGGTATTGACCGCGGGTGCTTCGAGACTCTTTTCCAACATGATATGACAGCCCTGACGTTACATTTACCTGGCCTGGCCAACCTGCATATTCACGCATTGACCAGCAATAGCGCGCGCAAGAATACTCTAAAAAAACGCACAAACAAGCCTTTAATCGAGTGAATTGCGCATAAATATTTCCACAGGTAAACCTTTCATCAAAACAACCGGATACAGCAACGCATATCGATTCAATCGACATTGCCAGACTATTGTTTCGTTTTTGTTGGATTTTGTGGGCGGTATAACCCGAACCAAAGGCTCGGCAATACCTGATGTAACCGACTCGCCGAATGAGTGGTTGCTCGACAGGTATAAAAAAACCGGAGCCTGCGAAGGCTCCGGTTTTCAGTGACAGTAACGGGGATCAGTCACGCACGTAGATGACTTCAACGCCATCATCTTCGTCGTCATCCCAATCATCGTCATCCAGCCCTTCGTCGAAGGCCACAGAAGCGGCGAGCGCTTCTGCTTCAGCTTGAGCCAGCTGATTCTTGTGGTAATCATCCCACTTGAACTCAACCTTCTCGATAGCATCTTGCGCATCTTGCGCCAGTTGACGAGGCATGGTGTCCAGCAAGTCCAGAATGTCGTAGCAGACCTTCTTGGTACCTTCCTTGCTGATGGCGGTGATGGCGTAGACCGGACCTTCATGGTTCAGGGCCGCCTTGACGCGATCCATCACTTCCTGGGCTTCTTCTTCCAGGATCAGATCCATCTTGTTGAACACCAACCAGCGCGGTTTGCCTGCCAGCTCGGGGCTGTACTTCTCCAGCTCACCCACAATGGTGACAGCATTTTGCGCAGGATCAGAACCATCGATCGGGCAAATATCAACCAGATGGAGCAATACACGGCAACGCTCAAGGTGTTTCAGGAAACGAATACCAAGACCTGCACCGTCAGCAGCACCTTCGATCAGACCCGGAATATCGGCGATCACGAAGGAGCGGGAGTTCTCACCACGCACCACACCCAGGTTCGGTACCAGGGTGGTGAAGGGATAATCGGCTACCTTGGGACGAGCAGCAGAGACCGCGCGAATAAAGGTAGACTTGCCTGCGTTGGGCAGACCCAGCATGCCGACATCGGCCAGCAGCAGCAGCTCCAGCTTGAGGGTACGTACTTCGCCCGGAGTACCATTACTCTTCTGACGGGGAGCACGGTTAACCGAGCTCTTGAAACGGGTGTTACCCAAACCGTGGAAACCACCTTTGGCAACCATCAGCTTCTGGCCATGACTGGTCAAGTCACCCAGTCGCTCACCGGTATCTTCGTCACTGGCACGGGTACCGACCGGCACACGCAGCACCCGATCCTTACCACGATGACCAGTACAGTTGGCACTACGACCATTTTCCCCACGCTCGGCAGCATGGAAGCGCTCGAAACGGTAGTCGATCAGGGTATTGAGGTTCTCGTCGGCGATCAGATAAACATCACCACCGTCACCACCATCACCGCCATCGGGTCCACCGTTCGGAATATACAATTCCCGGCGAAAGCTTACGCAACCGTTACCACCATCGCCGGCATCGACTCGAATCTGGACTTCATCAACAAACTTCATAGGCACCGTCACCTTAATTCGAAAAACCGATACGCGATTATAGTGGTACAGACCCCTGCGGGCGATACGCATCTTGGCAATCCACACCTCTGTCGAGGCACGGGTCATCTGCGTTCCGTTTTTTCGTCAACAATTCAGAAAAACAAAAGCCCCGCCTGTTGGCGGGGCTTCGGATCCTTGCGGTCCGTAATTACTCAGCAATGATGCTTACGTATTTACGATTCAGCGGACCTTTAACTTCGAACAGGATTTTACCAGTCGCTTTCGCGAACAAGGTGTGATCTGTTCCCAGACCAACGTTAGTACCAGCATGGAACTTGGTGCCACGCTGACGAACGATGATGCTGCCAGCCAGAACTGTTTCGCCGCCGAAACGCTTCACGCCAAGGCGTTTAGCTTCAGAATCGCGACCGTTGCGGGATGAACCGCCAGCTTTTTTGTGTGCCATCTATCGGACTCCTCTAATTAAGCGCTGATGCCAGTGATTTTGACTTCAGTGAACCACTGACGGTGGCCCGCTTGCTTGCGATGGTGCTTACGACGACGGAACTTGACGATAGTCACTTTCTCGCCACGGCCGTGAGCCACAACTTCAGCTACAACCTTGCCACCTTCAACAAAAGGAGCACCTACTTTAAAAGTGTCGCCTGCAGCAACCATCAGAACTTCGTTGAAGTCGATGGTAGCGCCAGTCTCAACGTTCAGCTTTTCCAGACGAACGATTTGACCTTCGGCCACACGGTGTTGTTTTCCGCCGCTTTGGAATACCGCGTACATTTGATTAACTCCGTAAAGGCATGTCTTTTGCTCAAGGCTAGACATGCGCAAAAACCTATAACAATGGGCGGGCATTCTACGCAAATCGATTTGCTCAGGCAAGGCCAATTTAGCAAAAAGTTTATTTTGTGCGCATATCTGCCGCCGTGGATAAACACCTAACTGTAACCCATTGTGAAATCGTGTAGAATCCCCGCCATTACTAAAATCGCAGTTATTGCTGCTGTCACGTTACGAGACTTATGGACCAACAGACTATCCGTGCGCTCTGTGCCGCCGACATGACGGCGGTCAATGAACTGATCCTGGCCCGACTCCAGTCCGATGTTAGTCTGATCAATCAGCTGGGTTTCTACATCGTCAGTGCTGGCGGCAAGCGAATGCGCCCCATGCTGACAGTGATGGCCGCCCGCGCACTCGGCTATGAGGGTGAGGATCACCTGAAACTGGCAGCCATCATCGAATTTATCCACACCTCCACTTTGCTGCATGATGACGTGGTCGATGAATCTGATCTGCGTCGCGGCCGTGAAACGGCGAATGCCATGTTTGGCAATGCCGCAAGCGTCTTGGTCGGTGACTACCTCTATAGCCGCTCCTTCCAGATGATGGCCGAACTATCCAACCTGCGGGTGATGGAGATCCTGTCGGATGCCACCAACACCATTGCAGAAGGGGAAGTGTTGCAGTTGATGAACTGTAACGACCCGGATACCACCGAGCAGAGTTACATGACGGTCATCTACTGCAAGACCGCCAAGCTGTTCGAGGCCGCCACCCGCCTCGCCGCCGTGCTGACCCATCAGCCCGAGCTCGTCGAGCAGGCAATGACCGATTACGGCAAGTATCTGGGTACCGCGTTCCAGATCATCGATGATGTGATGGATTATTGCTCCCAGAGCGAAGAGATGGGCAAGAACGTCGGTGACGATCTGGCTGAAGGCAAACCAACCCTGCCGCTACTGCGGGCCATGGCTGTAGGTAGTGCGGAAGAGCGCCAGCTGGTGCGCGATGCCATCGAGCACCGCAACGGTATGGAGCATCTCGACCAGATCCTCGGGATTCTCGACCGTACCGGTGCGCTGGAGTACTCACGCATGCGTGCCCGGGAGGAGGCTGACAAGGCCATTGCCGCCCTCGCCATCCTGCCAGACTCCCGCCACAAGCAAGCGCTGGAAACCCTTGCTCACATGGCGGTACAACGCAGCGCCTGAATCTACGGCTCCCCTGGCAATAAAAAAGAGGCGACCGCCTCTTTTTTATTGCCTGTCATTCGACGGCCGGAGCTAGCTATCAAGGCTCAGTGGTTCAACATCCAGAGGATCACCAGCCCTGCCACCACCAGGGATCCTCCGATGCGGCGCAACTGCTCCGGAGGCTGCTCGCTCAGCAGACGCAGCATCTGTTGCCATGCTTTTGGGACCAGCAGTGGACCCAGTCCTTCAAACAGCAATAACAGCCCCAATCCTGCCAGCATAGATGTCAGCATCTTATCCCCTTAAATAAAAAAACCACCCGCATCGACAGGTGGCTTTAGCACTCAAAACAAAAGGGTCTGATGTGTCAGACCCTTTTGAGATAACCTCTCGGCGATAATTACTTGGTGCCGTTAGGAGATTTGAGGTAGCGGAAGAACTCGCTGTCCGGCTTCAGAACCATCAGGTCGTTACCACCGGCGAAGCTCTTGCGATAGGCCTCCATACTACGCACGAAGCTGAAAAACTCGGGGTCTTTCTTGTAGCTGTCAGCATAGATCTTGGCCGCCTCAGCATCACCTTCACCACGCAGTTGCCGCGCATTACTCTCGGCATCGGCGATCATCACGGTCACCTTGCGGTCGATATCTGCACGCAGGATTTCAGCCTGCTCACGACCCTGGGAGCGATGCTCACGGGCTACCGCAGTCCGCTCGGCACGCATCCGCTGATAGATGGAGCTGGAGACTTCTACCGGCAGGTTGATCTGCTTGATCCGCACATCAACCACCTTGATACCGAGCTCGGAAGAGCGCGCCATCTTCATCAGCGCATCTTCCATCACGGTACTGCGCTCACCAGAGACGATGTCTTTGATGGTACGGTTACCGATCTCGGAACGCAGACCGTTGTTGATTTTACGCTTGAGCAGGTCTTCAGCCTGGATCTTGTTACCACCACCGGTTGCCAGGTAGTACTTGGAGAAGTCCTCGATCTTCCACTTCACGTAGGAGTCGATGATGAGGTCTTTCTTCTCGGAGGTAACAAAACGATCTGCCTGGCCTTCCAGCGTCTGGATGCGGGCATCCATCTTGCGAACCTGATCGATGAGCGGCACCTTGAAGTGCAGACCAGGCTCATAGAGCCGTGGCTCACCGGACTCAACCCGCTTCACCTTGCCAAACTGCACCACTATCCCTTTCTGACCTTCATCAATGATGAAAACAGAAGAGAAGCAGAACATGGTCGCCACAGCGATGACACCAATAGCTATTTTTTTCATCTATTAGTTTCTCCCTGAGCTGAAACGGTCACCGCCACGCAGCGGGGTCGGTGTAGAGTTGGCCCCTTCGTTGGAAGGTGGGGTCGATTCAACCGCTGGCGTGCCTGCCGGACGAGCCGGTTGTACCGCGTTCGCTTTACCAGACAGTTTGTCGAGCGGCAGATAAATCATGCTGTTGTTGCCAGCAGGCATGTCCACAACCACCTTGTTAGTCTGCTGATAGAGCTCTTCCATGGTTTCCAGGTAGATACGCTCACGAGTCAGTTCAGGCGCTGCTTGATACTGGGGCAGCAACTGGTTGAAGCGAGCAACTTCACCCTGGGCCTTCAACACGATCTGGGACTTGTAACCTTCGGCTTCCTGTTCCAGACGCTTGACCGAGCCACGTGCTTTTGGCTCCACTTCACGGGCATAAGCTTCGGCTTCACGGATAAAGCGCTGCTCATCTTCCTGAGCGGAGATGGCATCATCGAAGGCGTCTTTCACCTCTTCCGGCGGACGAGCCGGCAAGAAGTTGACGTCCACAATTTGCAGGCCCATCTGGTAAGGTTCGACGATGCTATCGACAACCTGCCAGGTTTCCTGACGCACTTTTTCCCGACCGGTGGTCAGTACATCGTCCATGCGGGTATGGCCCACCACATAACGCAGGGCGCTATCGGTGGCCTGACTCAGACTCTCGTCGGCATTGGTCACGCTGAACAGATACTGCTCGGGATTGACGACACGGTATTGCACGTCCATTTCGACCCGCACCACGTTTTCATCCTGAGTCAGCATGAAACCTGACGCTGGCAGGGAACGCACGGACTCCACATCCACCGGGATCACCCGATCGATAAAGGTCGGCTTCCAGCGCAGGCCCGGATCGACGTTATGGGAATATTCCCCAAAACGCAGCACCACGCCCCGCTCAGCTTCGCGAATGGTATAGAAGCCACTGACGACCCACACCACCACCGCAACAACCAGCGCGATGGATAGGCCAAACCGACCCACATCACCACCAGACTTGCCACCGCCAAACAGACCACCAAACCGGCTGGTCACCTTGCGCAGCATCGCATCCAGATCAGGGGGTCCCTGATTCTTGCCGTTATTCCCCCAAGGGTCACGGTCTTTGCCGTTATTTCCAGGCTCATTCCAAGCCATCAGCGTCTCCATTAATACATGCAGATGGATATCATCTCTATCTGACCATCAATCGTTGATGAAGCCATTAAGCATTCATCTTCATCGACCAATCAATGTCGGATAAAGCGTTGTAAACTCTCACCTTCCAGTTTCACAAGGCGGTTCCAGTCGGCCACTTGCAAGCGGACTTCCAGTACAAAATCCCCCTCCTCGCTAAAACCTTCCCGTTCAATCCCTTTCAGCTGATAGAGCGCACTGCGCAATCTAGCAGCAGAGGGGGGTAACTGCAGGGTGTGATGCACCATGGAGCCAGCCAGCAATTCAGTCAGCGCCATAAACAGGTATTCACAGCCTTCACCGGTCTGGGCCGATAACCAGACACGCACCGGGCGCCCCTCGTCATTACGTTCCAGACCCGCAGGGCGATCCGCCAGCTTGTCGATCTTGTTGCAGATCATCAGCTGCGGGCGGTCATCCGCTTCGATCTCGGCGAGCACCTGCTGCACGGCATCGATATTTTCCTGCATCTGCTCATCGGCACAGTCCACCACATGCAGCAACAGATCCGCTTCGCGGGTCTCCTGCAGGGTCGCCTTGAAGGCTGCGACCAGATCATGGGGCAAGTGTCGAATAAATCCAACTGTATCTGCCAAAATCACATCACCCACATCCCGGATCACCAGTTTACGCAGGGTGGGATCCAGAGTTGCAAACAACTGATCGGCAGCATACACACTGGCAGCTGTAAGTTGGTTGAACAAAGTAGACTTTCCGGCGTTGGTATAACCAACCAGTGACACCGTCGGCACTTCATTACGATTACGGGCGCGACGGCCCTGTTCCCGCTGCTTGGCGACCTTGTCGAGCCGACGCAAAATCGCCTTGATCCGTTCCCGCAGCAGCCGTCGGTCAGTTTCAAGTTGGGTTTCACCCGGTCCACGCAGACCGATCCCGCCCTTTTGACGCTCGAGGTGGGTCCAGCCTCGCACCAAGCGAGTGGAGAGATGGCGTAACTGGGCCAGTTCGACCTGCAGTTTACCTTCGTGGGTTCGGGCGCGCTGGGCGAAGATATCGAGGATAAGACCTGTTCGGTCGACCACCCGGCACTGGAACAGACGCTCCAGGTTACGCTCTTGGGCAGGGCTCAGGGCATGGTTGAAGATCACCACGTCGGCGCCCAGCAGCTGGACTTGGGACGCGATCTCTTCAGCCTTGCCGCTACCGACAAACAGCTTGGCACTGGGGGCACTGCGACTGGTGGTAACAACCCCTAGCGCATTGACGCCGGCAGAGCTCACCAACATCTTGAGCTCTTCCAGATCCTCCCGCTCACCTTCATCACTGAAGTTCACATGCACCAGAACGGCCTGTTCGCCAGCTTCATAACGGTCAAACAAGCGTTTGCTCCTTAACAGGGATCATCACCAATCCAAATCGGCGAGTCGACTCACCCGGGGATATCACGCCTCGGCTTCATCCTGTGCATCAGCCGCACCATCAGGCATAGGCTGGTGGTGGTTAACGGCACGCGCGGGAACAACAGTCGAAATAGCGTGCTTGTAAACCATCTGGCTCACGGTGTTTTTCAGCAAAATGACAAACTGGTCGAAAGACTCGATCTGACCTTGCAGTTTGATGCCGTTCACCAAATAGATAGAAACAGGAATCCGCTCACGGCGCAGCGCATTCAAAAACGGGTCTTGGAGAGATTGCCCCTTAGCCATTGTTCTTTTCCTTATAGTTTGTTGTTTTTAAACACCGGATATCAATATAACAACCTGATTATACAGGGAGTGTCAAGCCGCACCAGCGTGCGCAAGCACACGGTCGAGATTGCCAGACTCTCCAGATTCCAACCAGGTCACCTCGGGCCAGCCACGCAACCAGGTCATCTGTCGTTTTGCCAATTGGCGTGTGGCAACAATGCCACGATAACGCATTTCATCATACCCCACTTCGCCGCACAGGTAGTCCCACATTTGGCGATAACCCACGCAGCGAATGGAGGGGAGATCCGGATGCAGATCGCCGCGTGCCATCAGCGCTCGCACCTCCTGCTCGAAACCACCTTGCAACATCTTGTCGAAGCGCATTTCGATACGTTGGTGCAGCACGGCGCGATCACTGGGGGCAATGGCAAACTGCTGCACCCGATAGGGCAAGCCCTCCCCCTGCACCTGCGTCAGCTCGGTGAGCGTCTTGCCGCTGATGCGGTAGACCTCCAGCGCCCGGCTGAGCCGCTGCGGGTCATTGGGGTGAATTCGCGCCCCGGCCACCGGGTCGATGCGCACCAGCTCGTCGTGCAGCGCCTGCCAACCGAGGCGGGCTGCCTCTTCCTCAATCCCGGCACGAATGGCGGGGTCAGCAGAGGGCAGCGGGGACAATCCCTCCAGCAGCGCCTTGAAATAGAGCATGGTGCCGCCCACCAGCAACGGAATGCGGCCGCGGTCGGCGATCTCTTTCATCTCCCGCAGGGCATCCTTGCAAAAATCAGCCGCCGAATAGCTCATGGCGGGGTCAAGAATATCGATCAGCCGGTGCGGGGCCCGCGCCAGTTCATCGGCGGTCGGCTTGGCAGTGCCAATGTCCATACCGCGATAGATCAGCGCCGAATCGACGCTGATGATGTCGCAGGGCAGCGCCTGGCACAGTTCAATGGCGAGATCCGTCTTGCCGGAGGCCGTCGGCCCCATCAGAAAAATTGCGGTCGGCAAGTCACTCGCCATGTTCAAACTCCTCCAGCACGGTCGCCAGCGAAAGCGGGCGTACCATGCGAATATCTGTCAGTTGGTCAGCGTGAGCGGCCACAAGTTCCGTCAGCAGACGACTGGCAGTTGAAAAATCGTATATCTTCTCGCGGCTTATCCCCTGCTCCACCAGCCATTGGCATAATACTTCAGCCTGCTGACCGGCATCACTGTCAGATCCGCCCTCGATGAGTTGCAACAATTCGGGTAACAGGCGCACCAGATCGGTCTGGCGCAGCAGGGCTGGCACCCGAGTCAGGATCATGGTGTCGCGCCCACCGCTTTTCAACTCCAGCCCCATCCGTTTCAGCAAACGTTCCTGCTCGCTCACCAGCGCAATCAGATTCTTCGGCAATTTGAAGGAGACCGGCAGCAACAGTGGCTGGGCCGCCAGTCCCTGTCCCCAGGCATCCAGCAACCAGCTTCGCAGCAGCACCCGCTCGGCGCGCACCAGCGAGAGCAGCGCCAGCTGATTATCCCGCTCGACCAACAGATAGGCCTGATCAACCAACGTCAGCGCGCGGCATCCCCCCTGCTTTGACGGAGTCACTGTGGTGGTATCCGGCTCAGCCACCGTTGCCGTTGCGATGGGCAGGGTCGTTAACAGCGACCCCATGCCACGCATCGCATCGCGACCTGGCGGCTCGGGCGGTTGGTAGTTGCTGGCGCGCGCAGCTCCCCCTTCCCGCACCTGCGCAGGTGCCCGATAGCTGTGCTCGGCGCCGTACCATTCAGGCCGTGGCGCCTGACCGGGATATTCAATCTGCGGGCTGACCGGCAGTTCGACCAGGGTTTCGGCCAACGGCTCTTCCTGATGAGCAGTGCTGACCCCTTCGCGGCGCAACGCAGTAAACAGCGCCTGAAAGATAAAGTCGTGCACCAGCCGCGCCTGATGGAAGCGCACCTCGTGCTTGGCGGGATGAACGTTGACATCCACCTGACGGGGATCCAGCTCGATATAGAGCACATAGGCGGCGAAGCGATCAGGAGGCAGCAGCTCGTCATAGGCCTGACGAATGGCGTGGTTGATCAGCTTGTCGCGCATCATCCGGCCATTGACATAGGTGTATTGCAGATCGTTCTGCGGTCTTGCCCCCTCAGGGGTCGCCAGCCAGCCCCACAGCCGCACGTCGCTGTGTTCGCTCTCTACCGCCAGCGCGTGGTGCATGAAGGGGGTGCCGCAGACGGCGGTGAGGCGGCGCTCCTGCTCCGGCACCGTATTGGCGCCCTTGTACTGGCGCACCACCTTGCCGTTGTGGCGCAGGATCAGGGTGGCGTCGAAGCGGGAGAGCGCGATGCGCCGCACCAGCTCGTCAATATGGGCAAACTCGGTCTTTTCGCTGCGCATGAACTTGCGCCGCGCGGGGGTATTGAAGAAGAGATCCACCACCTCCACCGTAGTGCCCACCGGATGGGCCGCTGGCTTGATGGTGACGCTCATCTCGCGCCCTTGCGCCTCGGCTTGCCAGGCTTCGGACTGCTCTGCGGTACGTGAGGTAAAGGTGAGACGGGAGACCGAGCTGATGGAGGCGAGGGCCTCACCACGAAAACCGAGGCTGTTGATCCCTTCCAGATCGTCCAGCGTAGCAACCTTGGAGGTCGCGTGACGCGACAGCGCCAGCACCAGCTCCTCTTTGGCAACACCACAGCCGTTGTCCCGGATACGGATCAGCTTGGCGCCCCCCTTGTCGATGTCGATCTCGACCCGGTCGGCACCTGCGTCCAGGCTGTTTTCCACCAGCTCTTTCACCACCGAAGAGGGCCGTTCCACCACCTCTCCGGCTGCAATCTGGTTAGCCAGGATCGGGGGTAATATACGGATCGGCATCACTTACTCCTGAATTTCAATCTTGCAAATAGAGAGCCGCTCCACCACCTCTCCACCAACCGGAATCTGGTTGGCCAGGATCGGGGGTAATATACGGATCGGCATCACTTACTCCTGAATTTCAATCTTGCAAATAGAGAGCCGCTCCACCACCTCTCCACCAACCGGAATCTGGTTGGCCAGAATGGGTGGCAAAATACGGATCAGCATTACTTACTCCTGAATTTCCATCTTGCGGATGATGTCGCCAACACGGGGAGCCGCATCGCCAGCTCCCGCGCGTTAGTTTTGCGGAATGTAGAGCACCTGACCTACCTGAATATCCCGCGACTTGAGTTTGTTGATCTCCACCAGTCGCGCCTGACTCACCCCATGTTTCTCGGCCAGGCGGGAGAGGCTCTCGCCCCGCGCGACCACATGACGGATCATCTGCGGCTGATTATTGCTCTGGGCGCGAGTTGCCTGAGCCGGTTGCCCGGAACGGGGAATATAAAGCACCTGACCAATCTGGACATCACGGCTCTTGAGATTGTTAATCTCCACCAAGCGCGCCTGACTCACCCCGTTCTTTTCAGCCAACCGAGAGAGGCTTTCACCTCGGGTGACCACGTGCCGGGTCATGCCGGATTTGTCATTGGCGCCAACAGAGCTGACCGGGGCGCTCGGTGATGCGGTTGCAGCCGAATAGGGTTTGATCACCCCAGCACCAGAGCCACTGCTGACACTGCTGACCGGAGCTCCGCCGTCGCGCACGGTCGTCGCTGGCATCTTGTTGGTCACCACCGGCTGCGATTGCACCTGTTGTGGCCTGCTCACCGGTTGCTTGGTGACGACTGACCGGCTAACGGCGGCTGGCTGGCTGGCCTGCCCCTTGCCGGTCAACATGGCCCCCTTGGTCGGGTGGGCACGGTAGTAGTTGCGGATCCCCTCGAAAATGGCGCGGGCCAGCTGGTCCTGATAACTGGTGTTAGCCAGCAGCTTCTCTTCCGCATGGTTGGAGATAAATCCGGTCTCCACCAGCACAGAGGGAATATCAGGCGCCTTGAGCACCGCCAGACTGGCGTGTTCAGGCTCTTTTTTGTGCAACTTGGCGACCTTGCCCATGGAACGCAGGATCTGGCGACTCACGTCGTAACCCTCGGCACGGGACTTGTCCATAGAAAGATCAAGGAAGGTTTGCGCCAGATAGGGGTTGGGGTCGGATTCAGCCAACACCTTACCCACCCCGCCCAGCAGTTCGCCCTGCTTCTCTTGCTTTTCCAGCCAGCTGCCCATCTCGCGGTTGGCGCGGTTGGTCGACAAGACCCAGACCGAGGCACCACGCGGGGTCGAGTTGTGGAAGCTGTCCGCATGCACCGACACCAGCAGATCCGCCTTGGCTTTGCGGGCAATCTCGGAGCGCTTGTTGAGATCGACGAAGTAGTCGCCACGGCGGGTCAGCACCGCCCGCATGCCCGGCTCGCGATCGATCAGCGCAGCCAGCTTCTGGGAGACGGCCATGGTGACCCGTTTCTCGTAGGTGCGGCGCGGCCCGATGGAGCCGGGGTCCTCTCCGCCATGACCCGGGTCAATGGCAATCACCACACCGCGGTGCTTGCCACTCACCGGCACCGGTTGCGCAGCGGCAGCGGATCGCTTCTCTTCATAAGGCAGGTCAATCACCAGACGGTGCCCATAGGGCCCGGCTGGCGCCAGCGGAAACACCACCGGCTTGATGGTGGAGCTGAGATCCAGCACCAGACGCAAGCCCCCTTTCTCCAGCGGGGTGCTCTGGCGTATCTTGCGCACCAGCTCACTGTTGTTCTCGACCCGGGCCAGATTGGCGGCGTTGCTCGCCCCTTTCAGGTCGATTACCAGCCGATCCGGGCCGTTCAGGGTGAAATAGTTGAAATTGGGGGCACTGCTCATGTCGAGCACCACCCGGGTGTTATCCGGTGATGGCCAGATTCGTACGCTCTTGAGCTGATTCGCCCAAGAGGGTAACGCCATCAAAGAGAGAGCAAAAACAAGGATCAAGCGCACGTAGATGACAACCGTTCCAGAATGGCTTCGCCAATAGCAGTGCGGGCCTCTATCAGCACCTCACGCTGCTCGCCTACATAGGTGAGGGTAATTTCAAGGTCGGGAGCCGGTAGCCAACCCTCGCCCTTCTCGGACCACTCCACCAGACAAAGGGTGTTGGCGGCAAAATAGTCCCGAATGCCCATGAACTCCAGCTCTTCCGGATCAGCCAGGCGATAGAGATCGAAATGGTAGACCTGCCAGCCATCGAGCTCGTAGGGCTCGACCAGGGTGTAAGTCGGGCTTTTTACCTTACCCGGATGGCCAAGGCCCTGCACCCAACCCCGGGTCAGAGTGGTTTTACCTGCGCCCAGCGTGCCATGTAGAAATACTGTGGTCGCCTGCTGGCAAGCTTGTGCCAGACGGCCACCTAGAGCCACTGTTGCTGCCTCATCCGGCAGTGTCATCATCAACTGTTTTGCCATGTTCTTCTTGTTAACTTGTTATGGTGTCGGGATTAACCAGTTTGCGGATCAGCGGCAGCAGATCTGACGCCAGCATGCCCCGCTCGCCGTCGGTGGCGGCCAAGTCGGCAGCCTCGCCGTGGATCACGGCGCCCAGCCAGCTTGCCATGGTGGCAGACCAGCCCTGAGCCAAAAGGGCGGCGATTATACCAGATAACAGATCGCCCATGCCGCCACTTGCCATGCCCGGATTGCCTTCACAACAGAGGGCGACCCGCTCGCCGTCAAAAATAAGCGTCCCCGCCCCTTTTAACAGCACCACACCGCCATAGCGCCGCTGCAACGCCTGCACGGCGGCAAACCGGTCGATTTCAATGTCGGCAATGGAGCATCCCAGCAGCCGCGCCGCTTCGCCGGGATGGGGCGTGAGCACCCAATTATCCTGATGGCGGGGAGATTGCGCCAGCCAATTCAATCCATCGGCGTCCAAAACCAGTGGCAGCCGATCGGTGAGATAGCGGGCGATTTGCCCCCTTCCCCACTCATCCTGACCGAGGCCGGGGCCGATGACCCGCACCGACGCCCACCCCTCGTCATCTGCGGTGGTGAGGCTCATCAGCTCGGGTTGATAGAGGCTGACCGGCGGGTGCTCCGGATGCTGACACACCCGCACCAGCCCGGCCCCCGCCCGCAGGCAGGCGCGGGCCGCCAGCACTATGGCCCCCTGCATGCCACGATTGCCTCCCACCAGCAGCACCTTGCCATAACAGCCCTTATGGGAAGCGCGCTGGCGCGGGGTCAGCTGCGTGCTCAGGAGCGGATAATCGATACGCCAGGCGGCGGGCAACATAGCGCCATCCGGCGTGACGCCAAGGGGGTCACAGTCGAGCTGGCCGACGCAATCCACTCCGTCGCCGGTGAGCATCCCCTGCTTGATACCGATAAAGGTGAGGGTGCGAGCAGCCTGCACCACGGCCCCCATGGCGCGGCCGGTATCGCCGTTGAGGCCGGAGGGGAGATCCACCGCCAGCACGGGCGCAGCCAAGCCATTGATTGTTGCGACGATCTTTGTCAGTAGCGGTGAGAGGGGGGTGTTGACGCCGGTGCCAAGCAGGGCATCGACCACCAGATCCGGGGCTGGCAGCTGCATCTCGTCAAACTGCTCTGCCAGCCAGACCCGGCCACCGGCCGCCAGCCACTCATCGGCGGCCCGTCTGGCATCCCCCTTCAGCTGATCAGCAGCTCTGGCGGCAATCACCACCACCTCGATGCCAATCTGGCGGGCAAGGCGGGCCAGCACATAGCCATCACCGCCGTTATTACCGGGGCCGACGAAGATCCACCAGCAGCGGCTGTCGGGCCAATGCAGGGTGGCATAAGTACGCAGCGCGGCACCGGCTCGCTCCATCAGGGCATAGAGGGGTTGCCCCTCGCGCGCGGCCCAGTTGCGCTCCAGTACGCGGATCTGTTCAGTCTGCCACAGCCCCTGTGGTAAACTGCCCCCCTCTTTTATGCCCAACGCGCCCCTGATGATCTCTACCATGACGGCTCCCGCCTCTTATCAACCGACCCACGCCAGCAAACGCCGGCCAGGCCAAGCCGCATGAGCGCACCTGACTTCCACCAGCTGGCCCACGATATCAAGCTCTGGGCACGGGAGCTAGGATTTGACCAGGCAGGCATCACCGACACCGATCTGCGCAGCGAAGAGCCGAGATTGCAGGCGTGGCTAGATGCGGGCTACCACGGCAGCATGGATTACATGGCGCGCCACGGCATGATGCGGGCGCGCCCCCACGAGCTGCTGCCGGGCACGGTGCGGGTGTTGTCGGTGCGGATGAACTACCTGCCGTTCGAGGCGGGCTTCGCCGCTACCCTGCGCGACCCGACCCTCGGCTACATCAGCCGCTATGCCCTCGGTCGCGACTACCACAAGGTGCTGCGCAACCGGCTTAAACAGCTGGGTGATCGCATCGAAGCGCGCTGCACCGAGCTGTTTCAAGGCACTGCTGACACCCTGGGTGAATGGCGCCCCTTCGTTGACTCCGCCCCCATCCTGGAGCGACCGCTGGCAGCCAAGGCCGGACTTGGCTGGGTTGGCAAACACTCACTGCTGCTCAACGAATCGGCCGGCTCCTTCTTCTTTCTCGGTGAGCTGTTGCTCAACCTGCCGCTACCGCTCGACCAGCCGGTGGAGAAGGCGCAATGCGGCAAGTGCGTCGCCTGCATCAACATCTGCCCGACCGGCGCCATTGTCGCCCCCTATGTGGTGGATGGCCGTCGCTGCATCTCCTATCTCACCATCGAGAACGACGGCCCTATTCCGGAAGAGTTCAGGCCATTAATGGGCAACCGCATCTACGGCTGCGACGATTGCCAGCTTATCTGCCCCTGGAATCGCTACGCCGATGCCAGCCCGGAGCCCGACTTCAGCCCGCGCCAAAGCCTGCACCGCCCGCCCCTGCTGGCGCTGTGGCGCTGGAACGAGAGTGATTTTCTCAAACAGACCGAAGGGAGCCCGATCCGCCGCATCGGCTATCAACGCTGGCGCCGCAATCTGGCAGTTGCCCTCGGCAATGGCCCGGCGACTCCCGAGGTCATCGCCGCCCTGCAACAGGGGTTGACCACCGCCGAGCCCATGGTGGCCGAACATATCGAATGGGCGCTGGCAACCCTTGCCCGGCGTCAGGATGAAGAGAACAAGAAAACCCGTTTGCTGATCCGTTGCATCGAAAAAGGTCTGCCGGATCACGCATAAGTGATCTGCCCCTTGCCGGATTGCTGCACTTTTTTCATGCTCTGCCGACCCGCAGTGACCAGAACACCGTAATTAGTACCAGCTGGTCGGCACACAACAAGGACAACACAGATGCATATGTTGGGAGTGGATATTGGAGGCTCAGGGATCAAGGGCTGTCTGGTCGATACCAAAACCGGCGAATTGATTGGCGAGCGCCATCGCATTGCCACACCGCAACCGGCCACCCCGGCCGCCATCGCCCATACCCTCAAGGCGCTGGTCGAACACTTCGACTGGAAAGGACCGGTGGGCTGCGGCTTTCCCGCCACCATCCACAACGGGGTTGCCAAGAGTGCCGCCAACATCGACAAGAGCTGGATCGAAACCGATGCCGAGCATCTGTTTGCCGATGTCACCGGCAAGCCCTGCTATGTGCTGAACGATGCCGATGCGGCGGGTCTGGCCGAAATGCGCTTTGGCGCCGGCAAGGATCGCAAGGGGGTCATCATCCTCATCACGGTCGGCACCGGTATCGGCACCGCCATCTTCGTCAATGGCCATTTGCTGCCCAACACCGAGCTGGGCCATCTGATGCTGGAAGGAATGGTCGCCGAGCACTACTGCTCCGATGCGGCGCGCAAACGGGAAGACCTCTCCTGGAACCGCTGGGGCAAGCGTTTCAACAAGTATCTGGCGCGCCTCGAGTTTCTCTTCTCCCCCGACCTCTTCATTCTGGGGGGCGGCAGCGCAGCCAAGCTGGATAAGTTTGTCGATCGCATCGAGACCCGGGCGCCGCTTATTCCGGCGGCCAGCCTCAATCAGGCGGGCATTATCGGGGCCGCCCTCTACGCGGCCGAGCAGCAGGGCTGACCGACACTCACTGCAAATCAGCAGATATCACATGGAAAGGGCCTGGCACTGCTGCCGGGCCCTTTTGTTTGGCGGCCATCTTGTGTGTTGGACCGCCATCAGGCGTTACATATCATCCAATCGATGCACCCCATGTACCAATCGGGTCAGGCGGGTCTGCTCCAGCCCGGCCAGATTGTCGAGTAGCGTGGTGGTGGCCGGTGTCGGGCACTCCCGGGCCAGATGGCCCAGCTCACCCACCAACTGCTCTTCCCAGCGGCACACCTGAGTGACGATATCCTGAGTCTGGGCCGAGGCCGGTATCTCGAAGCGGGTGATGGCAGGCAGCATATCCTCGCTGAAACTCTGGTTCAGCCAGGTATCCCTGACCGCCTCTCCCAGCTGAGCGGCATATTGGTGCAGATGGGCGCTGGCCGCATCCTCGCGACCTTGCAGATAGACCAGCAACATCCGGCTGCGTTCGCTGTCCACCTGGCTGGCCATTCGCCCGTAACAGAGCCCAAGCTGGTGATGAACCTGCTCAAGATAGTGCAGCAACTCTTTGATCTGTTGGAATCTCATCGCCCTGCCCTCCATGTTTGTCGACACCGCTAGTATAAAAAACAACCACCAGCAACCCAATCCCTAACCGCGCCCCCCTTGCGCTGCATCAAGGTTGACGACGACAAAAGGGCAGGCAGGTGATCCGGTCACGAATAGGGAACGATTTGTGCTGCTATTTGTGCAAATATTTGTGCAACTATGGTGGAGCGTCAGGCTCGACACCTGACGTGAGTGAAATCGGGCTGACACACTAATAAAACCAGCGTTTACCCGCCATAACCCATCTTTAATTCGGATATATGCCGCGCAGGCGAAACAGGATCTGGATGCGCAACCTATCCACCCTGCTCGTTATCCACCAGACAGAAATCCTTATCACTTTTTTAGACGTCTAGACGTAAAAACATGCGTTGACACGGCCATCCAGACATCTTAGCATCATCCTCCATGATGGCAGAGTAACCCAGTGGAACCTCTGCCCAATTTACCCGCCTGTAGCGCCCTGTGCTGTAAGGCTGTGAGCACGGAATAATCCATGATTAAGTTGAACGGTCTCAACAAAGTCTACGGTACCGGCAGTGACGCCGTGCACGCCCTGCGTGACGTGAGTCTGCATGTACCCCAAGGCAAAATATTCGGGGTGATCGGTGCCTCTGGTGCCGGTAAAAGTACCCTCATTCGCTGTGTCAACCTCTTGGAGCGCCCGACAGAGGGACACGTCATCGTCGCGGGCCAGGATCTGGTCGCCCTGAGCGAGCGGGATTTGACCCAGGCCCGCCGCCAGATCGGGATGATTTTCCAGCACTTCAACCTGCTCGCCTCCCGCACCGTATTTGCCAACATCGCCTTTCCGCTGGAGTTGGCTGGCTGGAGTAAAGAACAGATAAAAAGCCGGGTCGAAGAGCTGCTAGCACTGGTCGGGCTGGAAGCCCGTGCCCATGCCTATCCGTCCGAGCTTTCTGGTGGCCAGAAGCAGCGTGTCGCTATCGCCCGGGCACTGGCACCGGCCCCCAAGGTGCTGCTCTGTGACGAGGCCACCTCGGCCCTCGACCCGCAGACCACCCGCTCGATCCTGACCCTGCTCAAGGAGATCAACGTCAAGCTGGGGCTCACCATACTGCTGATCACCCACGAAATGGATGTGGTGAAGGGGATCTGTGACGAAGTGGCCATCATCAGTGACGGCCGCCTGATCGAGCAGGGCGAAGTGGCCTGGTTCTTCAGCAATGCCAAGACCCAGCTGGCCCGTGATTTCATCCACTCCACCATCCATCTGGAGGTACCGCAGGAGTATCAGGATCGGATGAGTAGCGAGCGGGTGCCCGGCAGCTATCCGCTGGTGAAGCTCGGCTTTACCGGCAGCACGGTCGATACGCCGCTGATTTCCGAGGCGAGCCGCCGTTTCAACATCGACATCAGTATTTTAAGCGCGGATATCGAGTACGCCGGTGGCGTTAAATTCGGTTTTCTGCTGGCAGAGCTGTTCGGGGATGAAGCCCAGTGCTCGGCAACCCAGCAGTTCCTGACTGACAACCATATTCAGCTGGAGGTAATGGGTTATGTCCGAAGCCATGATTAATCTGCTCATTATCGAGCTGGGCAACACCTTGCTGATGGTCGCAGGCTCCGCCCTGTTTGGCTGCCTGCTTGGCCTGCCACTCGGCGTGGCGCTGCATGTGACCAAGGGGGGCCAGATCCTGGCCAACCCGCTGCTCAACCGCAGCCTCGGCATGGTGGTCAACGTGGGCCGCTCGGTGCCCTTTATCATCCTGCTGGTGGCGATCATCCCTCTCACCCGCTTGATTGTCGGCACCAGTATCGGCACTATCGCCGCTATCGTGCCGCTCACTATTGGCGCAGTGCCCTTTATCGCCCGACTGGTAGAAGGGGCCCTGATGGAGGTGCCGGACGGCCTGCTGGAAGCGGCCAAGGCGATGGGCGCCAAGCCGTTGCAAATCATCACCAAGGTGCTGCTGCCTGAAGCCCTGCCCGGCATCATCAACAGCGTCACCATCACCCTCGTTACGCTGGTGAACTACTCGGCCATGGCCGGGGCCATCGGTGGCGGCGGTCTGGGAGATGTGGGTATTCGTTATGGTTATCAGCGTTTTGACCCCACCGTCATGCTGGTGACCGTGGTTATCCTGGTAGTACTGGTTCAACTCATCCAGAGCGCAGGTGAGCGCCTGGTTCACAAATATGATCATCGTTAATCGTCGATTTCTGACAGGAGGTTTTATGAAATTTGGCATCAAATCCGTTGCGGCAGCGTTGCTGGCTGGCTTGGTTCTGACCGGTTGCGGTCAAAAAGAAGAGAGCAAGGTTCTGAAAGTGGGTGCCATTGCGGGCCCCGAGACCGAGCTGGTTGAAATGGCTGCCAAGGTAGCAAAAGAGAAATACGGTCTGACCGTCGAGATCGTCAACTTCTCCGACTACGTCACCCCGAACGTGGCACTGAACGATGGCAGCATCGACGTCAACGCCTTCCAGCACAAACCTTATCTGGATGCGCAAGTACGTGATCGCGACTTCAAGCTGATACCGGTCGGCAACACCTTCGTCTACCCGATTGCCGGTTACTCCAAGAAGCTCAAGTCACTGAGCGAGCTGAAGGACGGCGCCCAGATCGCAGTACCGAACGATCCGACCAATCTGGGTCGCTCGCTGATCCTGCTGGCCAAACAGGGCCTGATCACCCTGAAGGATGGCGCCGGTCTGGAAGCGACTGTGCTGGATATCGCCAGCAACCCGCGCAACTTCAAGATTGTCGAGTTGGAAGCAGCCCAGCTGCCCCGTTCACTGGAAGATGTGGATCTCTCCATCATCAACAACACTTTTGCCGGTCAGATTGGTCTGACCCCCACCGAAAACGGCCTGTTTGTTGAAGATAAAGAGTCCCCCTACGTCAACCTGATCGTGGCACGCGACAACAACAAGGATGACGAGAAGGTCAAGCAGTTCGTTCAGGCCTATCAGACCGACGAGGTCTACAAAAAGGGTGTCGAGTTGTTCAAAGGCGGCCTGGTGAAAGGTTGGTAATTGCTCACTTGGCAAAAAAGGCCACGCAATGCGTGGCCTTTTTTATTGACGCCGTTATCATATCGTTGAGCACGGCAACACGAACAGACTCATCACATGAAAAAATGGTATCTGGCCTACTGCAAGCCAAAAGAAGAGGCCCGCGCCCGCGCCCACCTCGATGCCCAGGGCATCGAATCCTATTACCCTATGGTAGAGATTGAAAAGCTGCGCCGGGGCAAGCGAGTACCTGTACGGGAACCCATGTTTCCCAACTATCTGTTTATCTTTGTCGATCTAAACGAAGTCACCCCGATCACCCTGAAATCGACCCGCGGTATCAGCCGGATCATCCACTTTGGCAGTGAATGGACCCCGATCAACAGCAAGCTGGTCTATCAGCTGATGAGTCGTGATGACAGCGACGAGGCAAGAGCATGCTACGCCAACCTGCCCATCACGGGTGACAAGGTATTGATTGAAGAGGGGCCGCTGGCTGGCTTCGAAGCCATCTATATGGAACCGGATGGGGAAAAACGGGCGATTTTGCTGGTCACCCTGCTCAATAGGGAGACCACCAGCAGCTTCGATAACCACGCCTTCAGACGGCTCGATTAAGGTAAATGGCGGGATGATCCCGCCATTTCACGCGTGAAGATCGAAGCGGGCGATCACTGCCGTCAGCTTGCCGGTATTCCCAGCCAGTCTGGCCACTATCTCCTCCCCCTGCTGACTGCGTTGGCAGGATTGACGGCTGAGCCCGGCGATATGGTCCACGGTGCCAGCCACCTCCGCGGCAACCCGGGATTGTTGCTCGCTAGCCACAGTGATCGCCTCCAGCTGACCCGATAGCGACTGCACCAGCTGGTGCATGGCGCTCAGGGTGTCGGTCACCAGTCCCACCGCATCTCGCCCCTGTTCAACCAATCGAGTCCCCCCACTCACCGTGATCACCGTCTGGCGAGTCTGCTGGGAGATGGCCGCAATGGTCTGGCTGATCTCGGCGGTCGATTGATGGGTACGGGTCGCCAGCTGGCGCACCTCATCGGCCACCACCGCAAAACCGCGCCCCTGCTCACCGGCTCGCGCCGCCTCGATCGCCGCATTGAGTGCCAGCAGATTGGTCTGCTCAGCAATGGTGGCGATCACCTCGGTGATCTGCCCCACCTGCTCACTTTGCTGCTCCAGCAACCCCATGGCTTCGTTGGCCTGCCCAATCATGTCGGCAATCTGCTGCATGGTGTCGGTCATGCGCTCCAGGGTGATCTGCCCTTGCCGGGTCTGCTGCTGCACCTGATGAGCGCTATCAGCCGCGCTGGCAATGTTATCCACCACATCACGGGCACGCATCGACATCTGATCGATGGCAACCGCCACCGCATCGACCTGCTGATCTTGTGCCGTCAAGTCACTCACGATGGCACCTGTGGTGCAGCCCACATCGTGGCACGCGGTCTCAACCTGTCCCACGGCTCCTTGCAGTTCCCCTACCAGATGACGCAACTGGGCAGACATCCGATTGATGGATCCGGTCAACACACCCAGCTCATCCTGCCCCGTGATTGGCAGGGGCTCGGCCGCCAGCCGGCCATCCGCGACCTGGCCCGCCCGGGTCACCAGACTGGCGATGTCACGGGTCAGACGATGGCTAAAGAGCCAGGCGACCACCATGCCAAGCACGATGGCACTGCCGCTTGCCAGCAGCAGGGTTTGACTGATGGTTTGCCCGGCTTGGGTCATCTGGCGCGAAATCGCCTCTACTTCGGCCCCGGTTTTGGTAATTTGTTGTACCAGCTGCTCACTGAGACGGGACTGCATCGGCTCGATGTCGGTTGCCATCAGAAAATTAGCCTGATCCCAATCCGGCGCCTGCCGCTTGCTGATCACCTGATCCACCAGCTCTGAGAAAGGTGTCGCCATCTCTTCAAACAGCTGCCAAAGGCTGCGCTGGGTCTCGGTAAAGAGCGCGGCTTGCTGTTTCACCTCTGCCACTCGCTGCAGGTGAAACTGGTAGTAATCCTGATATTTACTGCGGTATTCGGGATCACCAGAGATAAGAAAGTCCCGCAAAGCGGATAGCGCATTGGCGAGGCTGTTGTAGGCATCCCCCACCTGCTTGAGCAACATGCGACGATCGCCCGTGAGCTGATCCTGAGGGGTAGCGACCTCTTCATTGGCAAAAGATTGCAATTGATCGAGCGCAGCCTCCGCCAGCGGCCCCGCCTCTTGCAGCATCAGGGTGTGGGCAGGCAGGTTCTCTTCACTCTGGGCTATGGTCCAGACCTGCTCCTGATGGCGCTTGAAGGTATCGAGGGACTGAGTGAGCGCCGGGCTGAACGCCTGATGGGCAATAGCTTGCCAGGCCGACTCCCACTCCTGCTTGAGCCGGGAGGCCTGGGCAGGGTCTTTACCGAGGATCAGATAGCCCCGCAGGGCAGAAACAGTGGCAACCAGCGCCTTCTGGCTCGCCTCATCCCGCTGCAGGGCAGGCAACGCCTGCTCCAGCAGGGTGTGCTGGGCCTGATTGATCTGGGTCAGCCGGTAATAGACCAGGGTCGATGAGAGCAGGATCAGCAGGTTGATAAAACCGAAACTGAGCAGTAGCTTGCTTGATATTTTCATGAACATCCTTGTTCAAACGTGGCGCTCAGGCCAAAAAAATCAGATAGATAGCAGTGTAGGCAATCTATCTTGCCAAGTCCGGTGCCAATGCTGCAATTCACTGCGTGGCATCGGCTTTCCGGAGAAAAATCCCTGACAAAGATCACAGCCGAGCTTGGCCAACAGCTGCCAGGTCACCTCGTCTTCCACTCCTTCTGCCACCGATTTGAGTCCCAATTTGCGGGCCAGTTCAATACTGGACTCGATAATGGCCAAATGAGCCGGATCGGCATAGCAGCGATGGACGAACGAGCGATCCAGCTTCAACTCGGTAAAGGGCAGCGTGGCCAGTTGTTGCATCGAGGAGTAGCCGGTGCCGAAGTCATCGATGGAGAGGCCAAAACCGTGCATCCGCAGCCGGGTCAACACCTCCAGCATGGCACCAATATCTCGAATAAAGGCACTCTCGGTCACCTCCAGGGTGATCAGTTCAGGATCAACGCTCCAGCGCTGACATTGCTCAACCAGGGTCTGGCACACGCCTCCCTCATGGAGTGAACTGACACACAGATTCATCGACAGATTGATCGATAACCCGGTTTTCCCCCAAAAATGGGCATCACTCAGCGACTTGCTGATGATAATGGCGGTCAGAGAGTCGATCAGGCCGTGCTCCTCTGCCATCGGAATAAAGAGTCCAGGGGAGATCAGCCCGAACTCCGGATGCTGCCAGCGTGCCAACGCCTCCATCCCCACCCACTGACCGGTAGCAAAACTGACCTTGGGCTGATACCAGGGCACAATCTGGTCACGATCAAGGGCCAACTTCAAATCATCGACATCCAGACGGTAGGTTTCCTCTCTGCGAGCAAGAGGTAGCGCGGGAGACCAGGTATCGATCAACTGCTTGAGCTGCGCCGGCTGGCAGGGCTTTTCAATGCGGCCCAGCACCTGCAAGCCATAGGCAGAACCCATTCTCAACACCGCATCAACCACATCCCCCCCAGCGCACTGGAGAGAATAATGCCGCCACGAAAGCCCGCCAGCGAGAGGCGACGGAGCAAACCCATGCCATCCATACCGGGCATTCGCAAGTCACAAAACAGGATATCGATATTGTGCAGCTGACACAGCTCCAGCGCCTCCAGGCCATCTTTGGCTTCCAGCAACTGGTGATAGCCCAGCCCGCGGACCTGGTGCAGCAGGGTCTTGCGCTGAAAAGCGTGATCCTCGACCACCATGATGACCGGGTTGTATTCTGTTTTATGCATCTAGCCATAACCTCGTTTTATGGGTTACCTGAGTCATCAACTCATCAACACGCTGAGCCCATCCCTCCAGCGCGCCCCATTGCTCTAATCGTGCTGCCGATTCAAGGCGTTCGGCCTGCTCAGCCAGCTCGTCTTCACCCACGATACGGGCCGCGCCCTTGATACGATGGGCGACCTCCAGCAGGGCGTCTGCATCACGGGTAGCCAGCGCCGCCGACATTTCTACGCCATCTTGCTGGTTAGAGGCCAGATACTCACCCGCCATGGCTCGGCCAGTTGCCTCGTCACTAAACAGGGCTATCCAGCGCTCGGCCAACTCGCTGTCAGCACGCTCTGGCACCGGCTGGGGCTCAGCCAACTGCGAGGCGGGCAGCCACTGCAGCAAGATCTGGCGTAATGCCTCCAGCAGATAGGGTTTGAGCAGCATGCCATTCATCCCCGCAGCCACCATCCGTGCCGACGCCTCCTTCGAGGTATCAGCAGTAACCCCAATGATGGGCGCCCGTTCACCTTGCGCCCGTAGCTGCTGGGTCAAGGTAAAACCATCCATCACTGGCATGTGACAGTCGGTCAATAACAATGAAAAACGCTGCTCTTGCCACGCTTTCAGTGCTTTCTCACCATCTTCTACTACCTCGCAATCGACTCCCAACAGGGTCAACTGGCGCACCAACAAGGCACGATTAACCGGGTGGTCATCCGCCACCAGCACCCGACCACTCAATTTTTGCTCGCTTTCTACCATGATGGTATGCACTGACCCGCCAAGTAATTCGCGGCAGCTTTCGAGCAATAAATCCGGATAGAGTGGTGACTGGCCAAGCCGCCACCAGCGCTCGGGTCCCAGCCGTGAGCGCAGCACTTCGCGGGAAGAGAAGATGATCCCCTTGAGGTCGGGCTTTTGTATCCGCGCTAACCAGTCACTGCCCAAGGCACGCTCCAGCTGATCTTCATCGGCCAGTAACAACCCGCTGATGCCACTGCCAAGGCGCTCGGCATCGACAGGCTGCAAGGTGGCACCGAAGCGCTGCATCATTGCGTGTAACTGTGGATCATCGCCGAAGTACCACCATTCACTGTCCGCCAGCACGGGGGTATCCCATCTCGGATTGGTGATCGGTATCGTGAAACAGAAACTGGCCCCCTCACCGGCACGGCTCTTGAGGGTCAAGCTGCCACCCATCTTGCGGATCAACTGATCGCAGATAGCCAACCCAAGCCCGGTGCCGCCGAAGCGGCGATTGATATCCGACTCCAGTTGTTCGAATGGGGTAAATAGCAGCGCCTGCTTCTCCTCCGCGATCCCGATCCCGGAATCTGTCACCGTCACCACCAACTGCTGGTTGTGATAGTGCACATTGATGGCAATGACCCCACGCTCGGTAAATTTGACCGCATTGTTCAGCAAGTTGGAAACCACCTGGGCAACCCGGACGGCATCGATATCTGCCCGATCAGGGACATGCCCCGCCCAGCAGAGATCAACATGCAACCCCTTACCATGGGCCTGGGTAGCATGTCCGCGGATCGCATCGCATATCACCGACTGAAGGTGGCTCATGTGGTTATCTATATGGAGCTGACCTGCCTCGATTTTGGAAAAATCGAGGATATCGTTCACCAGATAGAGCAGGTTATTGGTCGAAGTGACCACATTGCGCAGCAGGTAACGTTGATCATCATCGACGTTGCTCATCCGCAGCAGCTCCAGCATGCCGTGCATCCCGGAGATGGGAGTGCGCAACTCATGGCTCATAGTGGCCAGAAAACGGCTACGGGCTCGCATGGCCTGCTCGGCATTGGCGCGCGCCTCACGCAGCGCCTTTTCTTGCAGCTTGAGTGCTGTGATGTCCTGCACCATGCCATTAAGCAGCAGGGTATCTTCCCCCTGCTCAACAAAGGTGCCACGCACCTGCAGATAACGCTCCCCGCCATGGTGGGGCACCTTGACCTCCCAATCGATCGGGGTCAGGGTCAGGGCATTGTCGGCAACCCTGCAGGTAAATTCCTGCAGCACCTCTTCACTAACACCAAATCCTTTCCATTCGGACCTGGCCGACATCAGCGCCCGAGAAGGCACTCCCAGCGTCTCCCCTGCGCCTTGCGAAACATAGAGAAAACGCCCCTGTTCCGATCGATGCCACTGATACTGGTAAACCACCCCCGGCATGCTGTCGGTCATGTCTCGCAGCATGGCTTCCACTTCACGGACCTTGTTTTCTGCCGCTTTCAGGGCACTCACATCGGTCAGCACGGTCAATACACCATGCATCTCACCATCCGAGCCCAAATAGGGCAACTTGACGTAGACCACATGAAACTGGGAACCATCTATCCGTCTTGAATAGCCAGGCCCCTCCACCACGTCCCCGGTGGCCCAGACTGTCTGTTCTTCCCGTAGCATCAACTCCCGCTCATCAGGGGGCATATAACTCCAGCCATCCCCGCCAGACTCGGCCCCGATAAAAGCCTCTCGATATGCCTTGTTGCAGAGAGTCAGGTTCTGCTGACGATCCCGCAGGGCCACCATGCTCGGCAGGGAGTCGAGCAGCGTCTGAACAAAAGCCAGCTGCTCATTGAGCTGTTTTTGTGCCTCTTTTCGCTGGTCATTTTGCCGCTGTAGCGTTTGGTTCCAGTGCCAGAAGATGGTAAAGAACACCAGTGCACCGCCAGCACACACCAGAAACCACAGCACCACTGTGCGAGTCTCCAGACCGGTCTGCAGTCGCATCGTCAACCAGCGGGATTCAAGCTTGTCAATCTCATGCTGGGGGATGGCATAGAGTATCTTGGTCAGGATCTGCTGCAGCATAAGGTCAGCAGGGGATACCCCCATGGCGCCGGGGAGGCGCAAATTTTGCCCGGAGTAGACCACCCGATAGCGATCTTCAAAGCCACGCCCCAAGGTGGTCGGCAAGGTGGTCATGGTGAGCAGAATATAATCGGCCCTTCCCTCATCCAACAAGCGCAGCAGGCGGCTGTCATCCTTGACCTCCACCGGGAGTGCCCCCAGCGATGCCAACAGCTCCTCGTCAATGGATGCATCCACAATGCCGACCCGCATACCTCGCAACAATCCGAGGTCAGACAGGTTTTTGCTATGTCTTCCCCCCACGATAACGCGGTCAACAAACATGTAGTTGGGGGTGTAAACACCCAGATGCTCGCGCTCTGCCGAAGGGGTCATCACAGGAATAAAGTCGATCTGATGTTTTTTGAGCAGTTCCTGTGTCTCTCGCCAGGAGTCGGTGCGCACCAGAGAAAACTCCAGCCCGGAATAGCGGCGCAGCAGGGCCACTATATCGGGTACGTAGCCCACTAACCTGCCACGATAATTGAACTCGCTCATCGAGACCCAGTTAGGTGAGACACCGTAGCGCAAGACCGGATGCGTGCGCAGCCAGGCCTGCTCCTCAGGGGTAAATTTGACCGTGGTGATCTCTCCCGATGCCGAAGCATTCACACCAGTGATCGCTTCAATAATGGGACGCATGTCCGTCACTGGCAGCTCAGGCATGATGTTGTTTATCAAGCGGATGAGCCCAGGGTTGCTGCGCAGCATATTGACAGACAGGGAGGAGACCGGCGCCCACTCCGGTTGGACAATCGCAAAACCGGCATTGGGGTTCTGAACATGTTCAGACATTAACGACGGCATATCAGCCAGATAGGCATCTGCGAGCCGTTGTTTGAGCATAAAGGTCGCTTCACTGCGCCGCTCAACAGCCTTGACCGGCACCAGACCCAGCGCCTCGAGCTGACCACAGGAGTCGGTCCCGACCATGCAGACCCACTTGATGTTACGGGCCTCATCGAGCGAGAGTCCGGCGAGCGGGCGATTTAACAGCACCCCTTGGGGGATAAAGAATGGCAAGGGCACAGAGGCTATCTGGTTTTCCCACTGCTCTCCGGGCGGAAAATTGATGACAATATGCACCTCACCCGCTTGCAATGCGCTCAGCGCCTCGTCATAGGAGGTGAACTCTTTGTAGTGCAGGGGCACCCCGAGCGCTCTGGCGATCAATAGTGCCATCTCGGGCACCGGGCCGTTGAACCCTTGTACCGCATCCTTGTAGCTATAAGGGGGAGACCCCATCATCGGCATGCCGATGATCAGTTCGTGATTGGCCGCGCGCCACTGGAGCTCGG
The DNA here is from genome assembly GCF_002586745.1 of Aeromonas sp. CU5. Taxonomy (NCBI): domain Bacteria; kingdom Pseudomonadati; phylum Pseudomonadota; class Gammaproteobacteria; order Aeromonadales; family Aeromonadaceae; genus Aeromonas; species Aeromonas sp. CU5. Next base: position 4,553,360 of record NZ_CP023817.1, on the reverse strand, counting down.
ACTCTTCTAACGTCTCTGCATTCGGACTGCTAACAGCCTGACCCACCACACTCCATAGCAGTAGAAATAAAAACTGGAATAGACGGCAACTGCGGTGGCTCATCAACTCGCTCCAAAGAAAAATCGGCCGCAAATAATAGAGATTTTCGCAAGATTCGCGAATAGATATTCGCGTTTTAACTTAACCCCAGCTTAACCAAATAAAAATGGCAGACCGGGGTCTGCCATCAATGCCAAGAAGGGGGCCATACAGCCCCCTTTTATCAGGTTATTCGATTCCCGAGGCGGAAGCCGGTTTGATACTCCCGCTCGCGAACGAAGGAGATCTGACCCTGATATCCTTCCAGCCCGATATCTTTGAGCAGGGCGGGCGACAGATTAACCTGCACGAGACGACGCTCAACCTTGGCGATCCGCTTTTGTACCAGGGACTCGACGCTACGCAGTAAAACCAGTTCGATAGACATGACATTCTCCAGTGGAACATGCGGTTCTCCCGGAGAAAGTGGATATCACCCTGCGGGACGAACCGCGGGTGATAAAAAGACAGGGGTTACCTGTTTACGCCACACGGTAAAAGAGCACGAGATTTCACGCCGCACGCAGTGCCGCGAGAAAATGCAATATTGAGCATCAGATGTTGCATATACGTCTCCTAACCGGATGAAAGTTGAACAGATTGCAGAAGTCTAAAAAATATCCGAATTTAAAACAAGCCTCTCCCGACTCCTTTTTAAACGTTTTTACGGCATTTTATGCTGCCCGTGAGGCAGCCCCAGGGGCATCAGATCCCCGAGAGCAGCCGGTACTCCTCCAATACATAGGTATCTGTCATGCCGCTGACGTAATCGAGCAGCAGCCGCACCCGGTAATACCACTCCTGCTCGTGCTGGCAGGCAAAGCGTGGGTCCGGGGTAGCGATAGCCAACCGGTAGGCCTTGAGATGGCGGGCCGACAGGCGGTGATAGAGGCGGCGGGCAAAAAACAGCGCCTGACTCCCCTCCCCGGCCAGCAGGCGGGCAAATTGTGGCGCTGGCAATGCCAGCAGGCAGGCATAGCTGCTCAGCACGCCGCGCAGCGCCGCATAGCCTTCCAGTTCGAGGGCTTCCACCTCGGGGCGCAGAAAGACCAGCTCGCGGGCCACCCGCTTGAGGATATCGAGCACCCGCGCCGCTGGCGCCTGACCGTGGAGCAGTGCTTGCGGGTAGGAGCCCTGCAAAATGGCCCCATGTTCGCTGACATAGCTTTGCGCCGCCAGCGCAACCAGATCCCGCGTGAGCAGCTGGCGAAAATGGGGGAAAAAGCCCCGGCAGGATGCCAGCGCGTCATCGAGCAAGGTGCCCATGTAGTCGCTCTGATCGGCCCCTCGCAACGCAGCCAACAGTTCGCTCAGCGTCAGGATCCGCCGATCGACCGCATCCTCCAGATCGGCGATGCAGTAGGAGATGTCATCGGCCGCCTCCATGATGTAGACCAGCGGATGACGGCAGCCAGGGGCCAATCCCAGACTCTGGCCGAGGGCGCGGTAGAGCGGCTGCTCGCTGAAGAAAATGCCCCGCTTGCTGCTCCAGCCATGATGCTGGCCATAGCTGACTCCCGGCTGGGGCTGCTGGGGGTATTTGCACAGCGCCGCCAACTGCCCGAGGGTCAGGTTGAGTTCGTGCAGACTGTGCACCAGCCGCAGGCTCTGGGCGTTGCCATCAAACAGCTGCAGATCCTGACGCAGCTCCGCCCACTGGGGTGAAGGGGGCTGCGCCAGCGCCTGCTGATAGAGGGGATCGAGCATCTCACCGAGCCACTGGCTCATCACCTGCTCGCCAAAGTGGCCAAACGGTGGGTTGCCGACATCGTGCAGCAGGCAGGACATCTCCACCAGATTGATAAAGGCCCCTTCGCAGACCTCACCGGGCGGCAAGGCGGCCAGAATGCGGCGGCTGATCTGGCGGCCGGTCTCCTGCACTTCAAGCGAGTGGGTGAGGCGACTGCGCACCGAGGCCTTCACATCGAGCGGAAAGACCTGGGTCTTCTGCTGCAGCCGGCGCACCGGCGCGGCTTGCACGATGCGGGCGCGATCCTGCTCGGTCGCCTCCAGCAGATCCTCATCCCCCCAAGGGTGGATCCGCGCGGGGGTAATCAAACGGCTATACATCTTGCAGCTCCTTGCCAGCAACTTCCCTCAGACTCAAGACAACCTCCAGCCTCAAGACAACAACCAGCGCCGCAGACGGGCGATATCGCCGGGATATTCGCGGCGCAGCGTCTCAATCCAGTCCTCTACGTTTTCCCACCAGGCGGGGTGATCCGGGCTCTGGATCAGCTGGGCAGTCTGCTGCAGTCGACGCAGGCCGATGGAGCCTGCCGCCCCTTTGATCTTGTGCGCCTCCTCCACCACCCCCGCCTGATCCTTGGCAATCATGTTGGAGTCGAGCACCGCCATGTAGTCGGGGAGCATCTTCTCGAACAGATCGACGCTGGAGAGCAGCACCGGCTTGCCCACGGTATCGGCGTAGTCGGTGAGGAAGGGCAGATCCAGCAACGCATCCTGATTGCCCGCATCCGCATGCTCGTCCGCCTCATCCTCGGCCAGATCGGCAAACAGGTGACCAATCACCTCCCGCACCGCTTTGGAGCCGAGCGGCTTGTTGATCACATCCTGCATGCCGTGATCCCGATAATACTGGCGATCGCCGGTGGAATTGGCGGTGAGCGCCACCATGGGCGGCAAGCTGTCGCCATAGCGCTCCAGCAGTCTTGCGGCCACATCGAAGCCGGTCATGTCAGGCAGCTGGATATCGAGCAAAATGAGATCGAAATCATCCGGGTTGGCCATCGCCAGCGCCTGGGTGCCGTCCCGTGCCACCTGCACCTGATGACCCAGCTTGTTAAGCAAAGCGCAGGCCACCGTCACGTTGAGCTCCACATCCTCCACCAGCAGGATATCGAGGGAGGGCATCTCATCATCGGGCTCCAGCTGCACCGGCTCGGCGCAGGCCACCTCCAATTCGGCGGTGAAGCAGGAACCTTCGCCCGGATCACTGTCCACATAGAGCTGACCACCCATCGCCTGCACCAGCTGGCGGGAGACCGCGAGGCCAATGCCGGTGCCGGTAGCGTGCTTCTTGCCCTGCACCTGATAGTACATGGCGAAGATCTTCTCCTGCTGGGCGCGCGGGATGCCGACGCCGGTATCCTCTACCTCAAAATGAAGCGCCAGCTTGCCTGGCTGGTCAGCGGGATGGGAGAGGCAACGCACGGTCACGCCCCCTTCATCAGTGAACTTGACTGCATTGCCCACCAGATTCCACAACACCTGACGCAGGCGGGTGCCATCGGCCATCACAAATTGCGGCATGTCACCATCGCGATCGAAATGGAGATAGAGCCCCTTCTGCTCCGCCTGAATGCGGGAGAGGGTCTCCAGCTCGTCGAGAAACGCGGGCAAGTCGATACGGGTCGGCGCTATCTCGAGGCGACGGCGATCGAGTTTGTCGAGATCGATGATGTCATTGAAGATATTGCCAAGAGTGACCGCACTCAGATGGATGATCTTGAGCTGCTGATGCTGTTTGGCATCGAGGGGGGTATCCATCAGCATCCGGCTTAAGCCCACAATACCGTTGAGCGGGGTGCGCAACTCGTGGCTGATGGTGGAGATGAAGGTGGTCTTGTCGCGGCTCGCCTTCTCCAGCTTGTCCTGATACTGCTTGCGTTCGGTGATGTCGCGGCCAAAACCGAGCAGACCAAGCCGCTTGCCGAAGCGGTCGAAGAAGGGCACTTTGCGCAGCTCGAAGTAGGCTTTGCGGCCATCCGGGTATTCAAGCCACTGCTCGTAGGTGAGTGGCTCGTTGCTGCTGAACACTTGCCGATCGGTCTCTACGATTTTGTTGGCGATCTCCTGCTTATAGACATCGAACGGGGTCAGACCGATCAGCTCGGCCTCCACCTTGCCGGTCAGCTCCTCCATGGCGCGGTTGCAGCCAGAGAACTGCTCATCCTCGTTGCGGTAGTAAACCAGATCGGGGGAACAATCGATGAAGGAGCGCAGCAACGCGGTGCGCTCACCCAGATGCAACTGCGCCTTCTCCCGCTGAAATACCTCGTTCTCCAAATCATCGATCGCTTGCTGACGCAGATCCTCGGCCCGGTTGGTCTCGGCAATCTGGGTATTAAGGCGACTGATGTTCTCCTGCAACTGGCTATTGAGCTCCAGATCCCGCTCGCGCATATCTTGCAGCTTGCGCACCATCCGGGTCAGGCGCTGACGGGAATCCTCCAGCTGATCCACCACGATGGAGAGAAAATAGACCGCCCAGGGGGTTACCAACAGGCCAAAAAACACCGAGCGAACGAAGTCGATCACATCGATATTGCCGCGCAGGAACAGGGTCACCCCCATCTGGATGGCGACCGCCAACACTATGATTCCCGCCGCCAAGAACATGCTGAAACGCACCAGTCCCAGCTTGGTCATCAGGTCGACGTAATATTGCGCCCAGGATTTAATCTGCTTCATCTTGTTGTTTTCCCCCGATATTCGCGGTACAGAATAACAGCACAACCGAGTGAACTCTTCTTAATCTCATACAACGACCTCTCGATTGTGTGAGCTGATAGACGAATACTGCCGGCATAACGCCAGTCGATACGCCATACACAGCATTCAGGAGCACAATTCCATGCGTCATCTTCCGCTACTTGGCCTGGGTCTGCTGGCAGCCAACAGTGCCTACGCCGATTTGGGTGCCATTCCCAAGCAGTCCGGCTGGTCCGGTTTTCTGCTGGGTGGCATCAATGTCATTGACTACCAATCCAATTTTTATAGCGGCAACGATGACCACAGCACGATCGCCGGTCTGGATGGCCCACAAAGCAGCTCCACCGTTGCGCCACTGCTCAACGCCGATATCCGCTACACCTTTGCCGATACGCGCACTCAACTCTTCCTCGGCAACCTGATTCAGGATGCCATTCGTTTCGACTTCACCCAGCAACTGGGGCTGCGGCAGGAGCTGGGAGACAAGGGGATTGTCGGTGGCTCGCTGGTGTTCAGCGCCATGCCAACCGAACAGTGGAGCGATCCATACGCCGTGGGGGTAGCCCGCAGCTCGACCGATATCAACTCCACCGGGGCACGGGCAAGCTGGGATAAAATCTGGGGCAGCAACTTCAACGGCAGCCTGACTACCCGCAATATCGATGTCGATGAAGAACGCAGCGGCAGCCAATATGGTGCCGAGACAGCAGCCAAGCTGGATCGCAACGGCAAGATCCACGCTCTCGAACTCTCCTATCAGTGGCGTTTTGCCCCCGGCCAAGTGCTTGAACCTGCGCTGATCTATCGCGATGCAGACCTTGATGGCAGCGCCCAGCGCTACAAACAGAGCGGCATACAGCTGACCTATGCCAAGCGGGGGCCCCAGTGGTCATTAGTCAATAACCTCTACCTCGGCCAAAGTAACTATGACGAGGCCAATCCCCTCTTTGGCCAGTACGCCGATGCCGACGAGTTTGCCGCAAACGTCATCTTTTTCTGGCATAACCTGTTTGGCGTCAGCGCCCTCTCGGCCACCGCCAGTGCGGCGTATGCCAAATCCAGCTCGGATATCAGTTTCTACGATTCACAAGCCACCCGCTTCAGCACTGGCCTGCTCTACAACTTCTAACCGCAGCCCTACCACGATAAAGAAGGCCACCCAATGGGTGGCCTTCTCATTTCACTCATCAACCCGACATCAGATGCCAAGGGAGTCGAGCAGATCGTCGTGATCGTTGGCGACTGGAGCTGCAGCCTGAACCGGCTTGGCTGCATCCAGCTTGGTCTGGGCGATTAGCGCATCGGGATCCAGCTCCTCGTGCTCCATCCCCTCACTGTGAATGCGGATAAACTCGGTTTTATCCATCGCCAGCTCGAGATAGAAGATGTTGTTGCGGGCGGTGAAGAAGGTGACGCGGCGCGCTTCCGGGTTATCGAGGTTGGTATCGACACTCAGCATCACCTGCTTGTTAAGCGCCAGCATCTTCGGCTGGTTCTGGGTGATATGGGTCTGCAGATCACGGCCCACCTTGACGGTAAAACTACCGACAATCTGGTTCATCAGCTCGCCCATCACGTTGCTCACCTCATCCGAGGTATGAGAGATGGCAAGATCCTCCTTGGAGAGCCCCATGCTGAGCATGTAGCTCTCGTACAGCTCCATGGCAGCGGCGGCGGAAAAGTTGATCACCACCAGACCGGAAAAACCGCCATCAAACAGCACAAAACAGCCGATATCCGGCTTGAGGCAGGTCTTGCTGATCCGCTGTACCATGCCGGAAAAACGAACCTGACTCTGCGTTGCAGCACTGAGAACCTGAGTCACCGAGTTGCACAGGCTGAGCAGCACATCCTCAGTGGTCAATACGGCTTCATCATCGGATCTTGTTACTATCATGGGACCTTCCTGAACATCGAAAATGGGCTTATCTATACCATAACTCTAACAGATGGCGCGGCCCGGAGACTGAAATAGCGACACGCCTCTCAGTTGACTCCGCTATCAGCAGTCACAGGGGGTGAAACCGCTTAGCTTGGCGAGCCGGGTACGCCATCTATCGCCTTGTTCAGCCAACTCTTGTGGCTCATAAGGCTCGGCCGGATGAGCCCCCCAGATGGGGCCAGGCCAGGCGCGGTCCGTTGCAAAACGGGCAACATGGTGAAGATGGAGTTGCGGCACCAGATTGCCCAGCGCCCCTATGTTGATCTTGTCCGGGCTGAGGGCCTGTTCCATCAGGGTGGCGACGGCGCAGGACTCCTGCATCAGCTGTTGCTGCTGCTCCGGCGCCAGATGGTGAATTTCCCGCAAATCGGCCACTCGCGGCACCAGGATCAGCCAGGGATACTGGCTGTCTTTGGCCAGCAAGACACGGCAGAGGGGCAGATCCCCGAGCAACCGGGTATCTGCCTGCAGGCGTGAATGCAATTCAAACATGAAAACCTCGTTGAGTTCGATGAACGGAGCGCCTGAAAAAGGAGTGTCCACGTTACTGCAACGGGCGGAAAACTTAAAGCTGCGGCACGGCCCAACCGATAAAGCGCTTGCGCAGAGCCGGATCAGCCTTGAGGAACAACTGCTGCAACTGCCCTTCCAGCTCGCTGGCGGCCACAACGGGTTGCGCCCCACCAGCGACCGGGGCCGCTGGCTGCGCAGCAACGGCGCCTGCAGTCAGCGCCGCCTTGCCGCCGCTGCGGTTGTATTCAGCCAGTTTGCCGTTCCAATCCACCCCGAGCAGGATGCCGCTGGTCACCAGCGCATCCTGCTGGATGGCAAGCGCCCGGCTATTCTCCTGCAACCCTACCACTGGGGCCTTGGCATAGGCCTGCATCCCCCGCTCGTCTCCCGGTACGCTGGCCGTCAGCTGCAAATGCTGATTACTGCCCTGATAGCGCACCACCTGAGGCTCGGAGCTCACCTGCCGGTCATTCTCGCTGCTGCTGCGACTGGGAATGACCCCCTCGAAGCGCACCAGCAGTTGCTGCTCGCCATCCACAAGGGTGGCATGCTGCTCATCTTGCAAGGTGCCGTTGCTCACCGCGAGGATGCGAAAATTATCCGGCACCTTCACCACCACCGCAGCCTGCGCACTGCCCACCGCCAGCGCTGCACAGAGCAGCACAAACCCGGTCAACCCTCTATTGCTCTTCATTCCTGCTGATCTTCCTGCTGCCGATGATGGGTGCAGGGTAGCAGCCGAAGATGACAGAAAAATAACGCTGCTCAGAGCAGATAGCGGGGCCGCTCGGCAAACCACTGGGCCAGCACCTGCTTGAACAGCCGGATCTTGCGCGGCACCCGCCGCTGCTGGGCATGCAGCACATGGAGCTGATGCAGGCCGCTCTGCCACTCGTCGAGCACGGTCACCAGCGCCCCCGCCGCCAACGCAGACTCCACCAGCATCAGCGGGCACTTGGCATAACCCATACCGGCGCGAGCCAATTGCAGCACTGTACTGTAGTGGTTGGCCCGCACCTTGCCCTGCACCAGAATGTGGGCCTCTTCCCCCTCACGGATAAAATGCCACTGCTCCCAGGCCGGATTGTGCCCCTGCAACAGGCAGCTGCGCCCGCTCAGCTCATAGGGGGTGGCCGGACGCCCCTCGCGCGCCAACAGCTCGGGGCTGGCCACCACCACATCCTTGAGCCGACCCAGCGGCAGGGCCACCAGATTGTCCGGTACCTCGTTCATGGCGCGCAGGGCGATGTCGTTCTCCCCCTGACTCATATCGACCATCTGGTTGGTGAAATTGAGTTCCACCTCAACTCCGGGGCAGAGCGCGGCAAAGCTGGTCAGCAGCTCGCTCACCATGCGATCGCCGGTGCTGACCGGGCAGGTAAAGCGCAGGCGGCCGCCATCCTCTTCGGTCAACGCCTGAATATCCTGCTCCGCCTGCCGTGCCAGCGCGAAGATCTCTCCCGCCTGCTGATAGAGGGTCTTGCCCGCCTCGGTCAGGCTGAGGCGGCGGGTGGTGCGCTGCAACAGTTGTGCATTGAGGGAGGACTCCAGCGCGCTGACGTGGCGGCTCAGCATCCCTTTGCTGACCCCCAGCGTATCGGCGGCGGCAGAGAAACTGCCTCGCAATACCACCTCATAAAAGCTAGCCAGATGGGCGATATCCATCATTAACTCCAATATGGAAACAATGGGTTTATTTTACGCGCTTTTTCGCATTTTCTGTTGCGCTAGAATCGACACATCCCAACCAGGAGTGATGCAGATGAAAATTGTGATTGTGGGTGCCTCCGGCACCGTCGGCTCCGCGGTCAGTGAACTGCTTGCCAAAGATCATCAGGTGATCCGGGTCGGCCACAGCCGTGGCGATGCCACGGTCGACATGCGCGATCCCGCCTCCATCAAGGCGCTGTTTGCCAAGCTGGGCCAGTTTGATGCGCTGGTGGTGGCCAGCGGCAGCGTTGCCTTCAACGGTCTGACCGAGATGACCGACGAGCAGTGGCAGATGGGACTGGAAAGCAAGCTGATGGGCCAGATCAACCTGACCCGCACCGCCATCCCCTATCTGAATGACAAGGGCTCCATAACCCTGATCAGCGGCATCCTGAGCGAAGAGCCGATCAACTGGGGAGTGAGTGCCAGCACAGTCAACGGCGCCATCGATCACTTTGTGAAAGCCGCCGCCTGCGAGCTGCCCCGCGGCCTGCGCATCAACGTGGTAAGCCCCACCGTGCTGGAGGAGTCGATGGACAAATACGCTGACTTCTTCCCAGGCTTCGTGCCGGTACCCGCCGCCAAGGTGGCGCAGGCTTATAAAAAGTCGGTGCTGGGCATCCAGACCGGTCAGGTGTTCAAGGTCAACGGCTGATCGCCGCCCGCTTGCCGCCAGACCAGCAATAAAAAGGCTCTGTCCCAATTATGTGTTGAAAGGCTAAGCTTGAAGTAGGTCATTACCTTGAGGTCTACCATCATGGATACCCCAGCCTTTCAACACCTGTTGTCTCTCTTTCCACAGCTTACCCTGCGCCAACGCCGTGTTGCCCGGCAGGAGCTCATGGCGCCCCACACCATTACCTCACTCAATACCCAGCTACCTGCATGCAGCGGTTGCCCACATTGTCAGGCCGATGCCAATCAGCTGGCACCATGGGGATGGAGTCGCGGACTACGTCGCTATCGTTGCAAACTGTGTCTACGCACCAGTACCGTGCTGACCAAGACCCCCTTGGCCAGATTACGTAAAACGCAGTGCTGGGAAGACTACGCGCAAGCCCTCATTGAAGGACTCACTGTCCGCCGGGCAGCTCTGCGTTGCGGGGTCAGCAAGAACACCGCTTTCCTCTGGCGCCACCGCTTCTTGCGTGCGATGGCCGCCCATCAAGCCACACGGGAAGAGGGCATCGTTGAGGTCGACGAGACCTTCTTCCTCGAGTCGTTCAAGGGGCAGCGGGGATTACCTCGTCTGGCTCGGTGTCGAGGAGGTAAAGGGCGAACCCGGGGAACCGGGCCCGATTACATCCCTGTGATGGTGGTGCAGGACCGTGCTGGTCACCATGCAGATTTTCAGTTGGAAAAGATGAATGCCGAAACAGTTATCGCGGTCTTGAAGCCCCTGGTCTCGCCGGATGCAGTGCTGTGTAGCGATGGTGCGGGCGTATATGCCAGTTTCAGCAAAGAGCAGGGCGTGACCCATAAGGTGGTGCGCAATCGTCAGGGTGAGCGGGTAGTAGGAGCATTCCACATTCAACATGTAAACGGATATCACCATCGATTGAAAGAATGGATGGTGCGCTTTCATGGCGTGGCGACTCACTACCTGAGGAATTATCTGGGTTGGCGCAGGATGCTGGAGCGTTACGGGAAGGGAGTGAATATCAAAGCGTGTCTGCATGAGGCGCTGGGGCACCCCATGCAACACGTAATTGGGACATAGCCAATAAAAACGGGCCCCGTAGCGGGGCCCGTCTGTTTCTCTGCCTCTCTCCTTCGTCATCAGCAAACGTTTGTTTTTCGATGACAAAAAAAGAGGGCAACCCTTAGTCGATCAGACCGTACTGATCGCGCAGCACCTCGATGATCTCCTGCTTGGGATTGGCAGAGCGCACCAGCTGGTGGCCGATGATCTTCTCGGCGATCCCGACGTAGGTGTTGGAGATATCCATCATCACTTCGGTGGGCAGCTTGTTATCGCGGGCCAGGGCGAAACGTTCCGGCATGCGGTTCTTGTTGAGCAGGATGTCCGGATCCGGGAAGTGGTTGAGCAGCCACTGGCGGAAACCCTCTTTGGACTTCTCGATAATCTGACCGTCGCGCAGGGCCGCGCCGTCCCAGATACGGGAGCTGTCGGGGGTACCCACTTCGTCCATGTAGATCAGCTTCTCGTTGCCCGCCGCATCGTGAACGTAGCCAAACTCGAACTTGGTATCGACGAAGATCTGATCCAGCGCGGTCAGCGCGTCGCTGATGACGTTGAAGCCCTCTTTGAGCAGCACTTCGTAGCGGTCGATATCGGCCGGCTTGCTGAAGTTGAAGCCTTGATAGTGGCGCTCGATATCGGCACGGGAGACGTTGACGTCATCGGCTTCCGGCACACCATCCAGCCCTGTCAGTACGCCCTTGGTGGAGGGGGTGATGAGGAGCTCCGGCAGCTTCTGATCTTTTTTGAGCCCTTCTGGCAGGGTGATGCCGCAGAATTCGCGCTCACCATCCTTGTAGGCACGCCACATGGAGCCAGTGATGTACTGGCGGGCAATGGCCTCGATCATCACCGGACGGGCTTTTTGCACGATCCAGACGAAGGGGTGCGGAATATCCAGAATGTGGCTGTCAGCCAGTCCCTTCTCCTTGAACAGCTTGAACCAGTGGCTGGAGATGGCGTTGAGCGCTGCCCCTTTGCCCGGTACACCGTTCAGGCCATCCACACCTTGCCAGATACAATCAAAGGCCGAGATGCGATCGCTGATCACCATGAGGGCAAGGGGCGCATCGGCCGGCACATCATAACCTTTCTCTTTGATGAGCCGGGCACTGTCTGCCGGGGTCAACCAGTAGACGCTGCGCACTTTGCCGGAATGGACAGGTTTATCGGTACGGATCGGCAAATCGTCATTCACCGCCAATACTTGATCTGCAAGACTCATGGCTGATAACTCTTCCTGTTTGTGGGGGGTAAACATCGCAAGCCACGCTTGCCATCAACGGGTTACCACTTGACGGCAAGGGGGCTCACATCATTGAAAACATGCACCATTCGCCCTCGTTTGCAGAGGGATCCCGATATAAAAACAGGGGCACAAGGCCCCTGTATTTATTCTGCTTTTGCTGCTGCCTGATCGGCCAGCCCTTTGGCGAACGCCTCGGACAGGCTGATATACATCTGGGAGATGACCCCGGACGAGACCGGCTTCTTGTCCTTATCGAACAAGGTGATGGAGGTCTTGCCTCCCGCCATCTCGCCCAGCTGGAAGCGGAACTTCTCCTCCTCCAGTTTGAACGGTTCACTGCCCTTCTCTTTCCAGAACTTGGCGCCCGGCTCTTCGTACTCGACGTCGATCCAGCCCAGTGACTGCTGGGTGTCCTTGATAATAAAGCCGTAAGCGGGCAGTACCTGATTAAGGCGACGCCACACCTGATCAAAGGAGCCTTCAGCAATCCAGGCGCTCAGCTCGTTGTTGTCTAGCCCCAGTTGCAGAGCCATGCCATCGTTGGACTTGTGCTGTTCGCGAGCTTTCAACTGCTGGTCGTAATAGAGGGAGAACTGGTTCAGCACCCGGGCGGCATAGCGCTGGGCATCGGCAGGGGTCAGCTTGTTGCTGGTCTCGCCATCGATGGTCTCTTCATGATCCAGCACCCGTACCGACATGTTGACGGCATGGCGCTGCACATCGTTGCGCAAAGTGAACTGGTAACGCTGACGGATTTTGAAATCTTCGTCATCTTCACCCCAGCCATCGAGGGCAACCGTGTTGTCAAACCAACCGGTTTGCAATACGCCATCTTGCTGATCCAGCTTCTCGGTGGTCACCTTGTATTTGGCCAGGAAGTTCATCAGGAACGACCAGGTGTCGCGCTCCACGCTCTGGCTGGTGCTCAGGGCATAGAAGGCCACGGTTGGCTCGCTGGCGGTTTGCACCACCTGACTGCCCGGTACCACGGTCAGCAGTTGGGCTGGCGGACGCACGTCAATCTTGGCGCCGAGGGCACCTTCACGGCTGCTCTCGGGCAGCGGCGGGATATCGTACTGGCTATTGAAAGTGGGGGCGCTCAATCCTGCGGGGATCAAGAACGCACGGCCCTCGAGGCGAGCATCTTCATATTCGAAGCCCCGGTTGGCCATTTTGCGATCCTGGGGGGTGCTGCAACCAGCCAATACGGCTACGGTCGCAACGCTCAGCACCAGACGGGCTCTATTTCCCTTTCCATTTGATTTAAACACTCGCCATCAACTCCGCAGTGGTCAGTGCTCGCGCCATCGCTTGTTCGCCCTCGGCAGTGAGGTCAACCAGCGGCAAACGCAAGGTTGCTGTTGCAATCAACCCCAGCTGGGCACAGGCCCATTTCACCGGGGTAGGACTCGGTTCGCAGAACAGAGTCTGATGCAACGGCATCAAGAGATTGTTGATGTCATGGGCCTGTCCGGCATTACCGGTCAGCGCAGCACGACACATGTCGGCCATCTGGGCCGCTGCAATATTGGTGGTAACCGAAATAACACCATCGCCACCTTGCAGCATAAAATCACAACCAGTGGCATCGTCGCCACTGTAAAGGGCAAACGCCGGCCCGCACAGCTCACGCAATAACGGGGTGCGGCTCAAATCACCGGTCGCCTCTTTCAAACCGATAATGCCGGGAACCTTGGCCAGACGGGCTACGGTCTCCGGTTTGAGATCGCAGCAGGTGCGACCGGGCACATTATAAAGAATTTGGGGCAGACCACTAGCCTCGGCGATCGCACAATAGTGGCGATAGAGGCCCTCTTGGGTAGGTTTGTTGTAGTAAGGGGTAACCGAGAGCCCTGCCACCACACCGGTTTTGGCCAGTCGCTTGGTCAATTCAATGGCATGGGCGGTATTATTGGAGCCGCAACCGGCGATGACGGGAATGCGTCCGTCGGCATACTCAACGGTCTTTTCAACGACGGCGATATGCTCCTGCTCGCTCAGGGTCACCGATTCCCCTGTGGTACCCACCGCAACAATGGCGCAGGTCCCGGCGCTGACATGATAGTCGACCAAGCTGGCCAGACTGGCCCAATCGACTTCACCTGAAGCCAGCATGGGGGTAACGAGCGCAACAATACTACCGCGTAACATGGATATTTCTCCCGATTTTCAGGGGCGTAATGGTAAAGCTGCCCCCTTTTAAAAACAAGGGAGAGAGGGGATAAGCCGTGATACCATCCGCCACAAAAAGTAATGAACGAAAGTCGGCAGCGCCCATCAGGGAGTGGTCTTCACGGCCAGAGGGCTGGCTTGCGGCTTTCGCAACAAAATAATGGACGAGAGAAGATTTATGACTCATTACCTGGTCGTAACGGCCATCGGCACGGACAGGCCTGGCATCGTCAATGAAGTGACTCGCCACGTCAGTGGTTGTGGTTGCAACATCGTCGACAGCCGCCTTGGCATCTTCGGCAATGAATTTACCTTTATCATGCTGCTCTCTGGCGACTGGAACAGCATGATGCAACTCGAGATCAGCCTGCCCCTGCGCAGCCAGGAGTGGGATCTCATCACCATGATGAAGCGCACCGAGCGCCACCACTCCCTGCAGTATGATATCGGCGCCAGTGCCGAACTGTTGATCCGCGACCAGCCCGGCATCGTAAGCCAGTGCACCCAGTTCTTCAGCGAACATGGCTGGAACATCCAGGCGATGCAATCCATGACCCTGGAACAGCAGCCGTTCAACCTGCTCAAGATCAGTTTTCAGCTCAATCTGGCCCGAGCAGGGGAAGTCGAAGGTTCACAAACCGCCTTCGCCGCATTCTGTGGTGCTCTGGGTGCCGAATCGTTCGAGTTTATCGTCAATCGCAAACACGCCTGAGGGCGTTTTACCCGAGGAGACCCCATGCAACCACTCCACGCTGGCAGCCCCGCCCCCGATTTCTCCCTGCCCGACCAGAATGGCAATCAGGTCAGCCTCGCTGGCTTGCGCAGCAAGAAGGTGCTGGTCTATTTCTATCCCAAGGCGATGACCCCGGGCTGTACCACCCAGGCCTGCAGCCTGCGCGATGTGAACGCCGAGCTGGCCGCCCTCAATGTGGTGGTACTTGGCATCAGTCCGGATCCGGCCAAGCGGCTGAAGAAGTTCGAAGAGCGCGATCAGCTCAACTTCACCCTGCTGGCTGATGAGGATCATGCTGTGGCCGATGCTTTTGGCGTCTGGGGCCCGAAGAAGTTCATGGGCAAGGAGTATGACGGTATTCACCGCCAGAGCTTCCTGATCGACGAAGAGGGCAAGATCGCCCATCACTTCGACAAGTTCAAAACCAGCGATCACCATCAGGTGGTGTTGAATTTTCTCAAGGGCTAACCCTCCCCTGCGTGATTGAAAGGCCTGCCACGCAGGCCTTTGTTGTCTGGCGAACAGCCTCTTGCCCGCTGATTTTTCTCACCAATCCCCGCCCAGATCAAAAAATTCATTTTATATATGGGTTAACGTGACCCCAGAATCATCTTCCAGCGAGATACCCCATGAACATGAGCAACACCGAGCGTTTGATCCTGAGCAACCAGTACGAAATCCTGGCGAAACTCAATCCTGAAAAAGCGGCTTTCTATCAACGTGCCAGCACCATCATCGAGCGCGGCTACTGCCTGCAGATCCTCGAGCTGGAGAAGAGCTTCAGCCATCTGGATCTGGCGACCTGCCAGGAGGTAATCGATACCCTGGAGCTGCACCACGCGCTGGCTATCTCATGGGGTAATCTGGATGGGGCCGATCAGGGCGAAATCAACGCCAGCCGTCTGGAGTTCAATGGCTACAGCCGCAGCCAGGAGCGTGAGCTGGCCGACTATGTCTGCTTCCTGCTGGAGATAGACAAGCGCTTCCCCGAGCTCAAGTGCCCGTGCGACGAACTCTCCAGCGACATCGCCATGCGCGACAAATACCAGCGGATGCTGCAGGTATGGCGTCAGTGCCCCCGTCAGTACAAGCTCTCCATTCAGGAGATCCGCAAGGTGCTGGCGGCCTGATCCTCACGCCATCACCAAGCAGCAAAAAAGGCGCCAGCGGCGCCTTTTTGTATGGAAGGGGGTTTATTCGTAGAGAAAGGATTTATCGAGCTGCTGGAAGGCGGCCTTGAGGGTATCGGCCAGCTCCTCATAGCGCGGCTGGGAGACCAGCGGACGGCGCCCCCCCTGCTCGTTCATCTTGCCGTTGATCTCCCGATACCAGCTGGCAAGAGAAGGCGACAACCGAGTATCTGCTCGATGACCGAGCCAGTAGTAACCCTGCAGCGGCAAGCTCAGTAGAAACAGCACGGAGGTGATGACGGAAGGCCAGTAGTGCAGCTCGCCAAACTGGAACTGCAGCATCACGCTGAGCACTGCCAAGGCAGGAATAACCTTGAGGGAAAATTCGGTTGCCTTGATTACCCGATTTTCAGGAAACATCGAATTGAGCTCGGGACGGCGCGGCCAAAGCGTCATATAATGACGCCCTTGCTGTAACTTGGTTCCAAAAATGTTCATGCTCATACTACCTCCGAGCGCTTTTTGAACGTAACAACGGCAAAACCGCGACAAAATTTGATGCAAAATAACAAAGGTTGAGGATGACTTTGTTATTTTTCAACAATCGGGTTATCCTTTGTACGCCCATTTTTGCGTCAAAAGCATCTCGCTATTGACCTGTCAGGGACGTCTGGATTTCGGGTCTTGTATCACTATACAAGGGGCAAGCAACAGATTGCCAACCCTCATAAGGATTAGTTGAAATTTTTTGGACGCACAACGTCCAACGCATCCGCCTACACCCCCCAATCTGCGATAGGATTTATTCATGAGTAAGCTGGTTCTTGTTCTTAACTGTGGCAGCTCTTCCCTGAAGTTTGCTGTCATTGACGCAACCACCGGTGATGACCTGCTGTCCGGCCTGGCTGAGTGCTTCGGCCTCGACGACGCCCGCATCAAGTGGAAACTGAATGGCGAGAAAGGCAGTGCCGATCTGGGCGCTGGTGCCGCTCACCAGGAAGCGCTGGACTTCATCGTCAACAAGATCCTGCCGCTCAATCCGGAACTGGCCAAAAACCTGATCGCTATCGGTCACCGTGTAGTACACGGCGGTGAGCGCTTCACCTCTTCCGTTGTTATCTGCGAAGACGTCATCGCTGGTATCGAAGCCGCCGTGCCGTACGCACCGCTGCACAACCCGGCTCACCTGATCGGTATCCGTGAAGCTCGCCGTGTATTCCCGGCGCTGGCTGACAAGAACGTGGCCGTGTTCGACACCGCGTTCCACCAGACCATGCCGCAAGAAGCCTTCCTGTACGCTCTGCCGTACAAGCTCTACAAAGAGAACGGCATCCGTCGCTACGGCGCCCACGGCACCAGCCACTACTACATCAGCCTGGAAGCTGCCAAGCAGCTGAACAAGCCGGTTTCCGAGCTGAACATCATCAACTGCCACCTGGGCAACGGCGGTTCCGTCTGCGCCATCAAGAATGGCCAATCTGTTGATACCTCCATGGGTCTGACCCCGCTGGAAGGCCTGGTGATGGGTACCCGCTCCGGCGATCTGGACCCAGCCATCATCTTCTTCCTGCACGACAAACTGGGCATGAGCGTTGCTGATATCAACACCATGCTGACCAAAGAGTCCGGCCTGCTGGGTCTGACCGAAGTGACCTCCGACTGCCGTTTCGTTGAAGACAACTACGACAGCAAAGAAGAAGCCAAGCGTGCCATGGATGTTTACTGCTACCGCCTGGCCAAGTACATCGGTGCTTACGCCGCCGCCATGGACGGTCGTCTGGATGCCGTAGTCTTCACCGGTGGTATCGGTGAAAACTCCGCACCGATCCGTGCAATCACCCTGAACAAGCTGGGTCTGCTGGGCTTTGACGTTGATCACGACGCCAACCTGGCTGCCCGCTTCGGCAAGGGTGGCGAGATCACCAAGGCTGGTTCCACCAAGGCCCTGGTTATCCCGACCAATGAAGAGTGGGTCATTGCCCACGATGCGCTGGAACTGATTGGCGCTTAATTGATGCAGTAACTCGAGGCCGCCCCAGGGCGGCCTTTTCCTGATCCCAAAAAATGAACAAGGGGTATAAAGTGGCACGCACTATTATGCTTATCCCGGTCGGCACTGGTGTCGGCGTAACTTCCGTGAGTCTTGGCGTGGTTCGCGCTATGGAACGTCACGGTGTCAATGTCAGCTTCTTCAAACCGGTCGCTCAGCCGCGTCCGGGTGAAACCGGTACCGAGCGCTCTACCGCCGTTATCCGTGCAGCTGCCAACATCAACCCGCCCGAGCCGTTCACTCTCTCCTATGCCGAGAACATGATCAGCTCCAGCAATACCGATATCCTGCTGGAAGAGATCGTTGCTCGCTTCGAAGAGCACGTAAAATCCAGTGGTGCCGAAGTGCTGGTTGTCGAAGGTATGGTGCCGACCGACAAGCAGCCCTTTGCCAACAAGCTGAACTACGACGTTGCCAAGGCGCTGGACGCTGACATGGTATTCGTGACCCACCCGGGCCATGACTCCAGCCAGAAGCTGAAAGAGCGTATCGAGCTGGCCTGCTCCAACTTCGGTGGTGTCAACAACCCCCGTATCGTCGGTTGCGTGATCAACAAAGTCGGCGCCCCGGTTGACGAGCATGGCGTAACCCGCCCTGATCTGACCGAGATGTTCGAAGCTCATCACCACATGTCTGAAGCTGCCCACAATCTGGAAGTGCTGCAGGTATTTGGCAAGAGCCCGCTGCGCATTCTGGGTTGCATCCCCTGGAACACCCAGCTGATCGCCCCACGTGCCAAGGATCTCGCCAAGCATCTGGCGGCCAAGATCCTGCACAAGGGTGAACTGGACAGCCGTCGTCTGCAGACCGTGACCTTCTGTGCCCGATCCATCCACAACATGGTTGAGCACTTCCGTCCGGGTAGTCTGCTGGTAACCTCTGGCGACCGCTCCGACGTCATCGTCTCTGCCTGCCTCTCCGCCATGAACGGCGTCAAGCTGGGCGCCCTGCTGCTGACCGGTAACTACCATCCGGAACCGCAAGTGATGGCTCTGTGTCAACAGGCCATGGCTACCGGTCTGCCGATCATGATCACCGGCACCAACACCTGGCAGACCGCGGTCAGCCTGCAGAACTTCAACGTCGATATTCCGGAAGATGACCGCGAGCGTATCGAGCTGGTGCAGGATTATGTGGCTGGCCACATCGACAAGCACTGGATCGAGTCGCTGACTGTCAGCTCTACCCGCTCCCGTCGTCTGAGCCCGCCGGCATTCCGTTATCAACTGACCGAGCTGGCCCGTCAGGCCAACAAGCGCGTTGTGCTGCCGGAAGGTGAAGAGCCACGTACCATCAAGGCTGCCGCCATCTGTGCTGAACGTGGCATCGCCCGTCCGGTGCTGCTGGGCAACCCGGAAGAGATCCGTCGCGTTGCCGAACAGCAAGGCGTGGTGCTGAGCAGCAGTGTCGAGATCATCGATCCGGCCATGGTGCGCGAGCGCTATGTGCCGCGTCTGGTCGAGCTGCGCAAGAGCAAGGGCATGACCGAAGTGGTTGCCCGCGAACAGCTGGAAGACAACGTGGTACTGGGTACCATGATGCTGGAGCGCAACGAAGTTGACGGCCTGGTTTCTGGCGCGGTGCACACCACTGCCAACACCATCCGTCCGCCGATGCAGATCATCAAGACCGCTCCGGGCGCCTCCCTGATCTCCTCCATCTTCTTCATGCTGCTGCCTGACCAGGTGCTGGTGTACGGTGACTGCGCGATCAACCCGGATCCGACTGCCGAGCAGTTGGCCGAGATCGCCATCCAGTCTGCTGACTCCGCTGCCGCCTTCGGCATCGAGCCGCGCGTAGCCATGATCTCCTACTCTACCGGTACCTCTGGCGCCGGTGCTGAT
This sequence comes from Aeromonas sp. CU5, assembly GCF_002586745.1. Lineage (NCBI taxonomy): Bacteria > Pseudomonadati > Pseudomonadota > Gammaproteobacteria > Aeromonadales > Aeromonadaceae > Aeromonas > Aeromonas sp. CU5. Next base: position 4,533,781 of record NZ_CP023817.1, on the reverse strand, counting down.
GTAGAGAAAGTGCGTGCCGCGACCGAGCTGGCCAAAGCCAAGCGCCCTGACCTCATCATCGACGGCCCGCTGCAGTATGACGCGGCCATCATGGAGAACGTGGCCAAGTCCAAGGCGCCGAACTCACCGGTTGCTGGTAAAGCAACCGTGTTTGTGTTCCCTGACCTGAACACCGGTAACACCACCTACAAGGCGGTACAGCGCTCTGCTGACCTGGTCTCCATCGGCCCGATGCTGCAAGGCATGCGCAAGCCGGTCAACGACCTCTCCCGTGGCGCACTGGTTGACGACATCGTCTACACCATCGCCCTGACCGGTATTCAGGCTGCCCAGGCTGAGTAATCAGCCCGTTACCTGAAAAACCGATCTCGAAGGCTGCTCACCGTTGGTGAGCAGCCTTTTTTATTAAGTATCACTGGAACACCAGCGAAACATGCCATCAGCGCAGTGTTGCGCAGAATAATCTCATCCGGCACACCAGCAACAACTTGAGCAGAGCATCTCGGGGAAGCGTGCTCGCCACATTAAAGATGCATATTAAATACATTCAAGATCATAAGGTTGAACATATGAGGGCATTCATAGCGGAGCGCTTATAGCAAATCTTCCACCATCGGCATGGCGATCTGACCTGTCAGAAATTGCAGTAAAAAAGACCCGTTCGATACGCTATTTCTCAATGTGCCGCTCGGCAACATCCACATCAAGGAGGAATGGAAATGCTGATGAAGAAGCTCTCTGCAGTCATGCTGCTGGCCTGCTTGCCCCTGTTCAGCCAACCCGTGCTGGCAGCGGAGAAAACTGCGCCCAAACAGACCACCACAACCGCTGCCGCCAAGGAGGACGGCAAACTGAATATCAATACGGCTACCCTTGCCGAACTCACCAGCCTCAAAGGTATTGGTGACAAAAAGGCGCAAGCCATCATCGATTACCGTGATAAACAGGGAAAATTCACCTCGGTCGATCAGCTGGCAGATGTCAATGGCATAGGTCCGGCCACGCTAGATGCAAACAGGGAGATGATTGTCGTCAAATAATGTCGACTGGAACAGTTGCAAATGGGGCAGCCGGTGGCTGCCCCATTTTTCTTGGAGTATCATGGCCGCACTTTCATCTCTCTGGATAGTTTTCCATGAAAAAGACTCCTCTGATCGTTCGCAAGGCCGTGCTCCCGGTAGCCGGTCTGGGTACCCGCATGTTGCCAGCCACCAAAGCCATCCCGAAAGAGATGCTGCCGGTAGTCGACAAACCGCTGATCCAGTATGTGGTACGCGAAGCGATCGCGGCCGGGATCAAGGAGATCATTCTGGTCACCCACTCAAGCAAGAACTCCATCGAAAACCACTTCGACAAGAGCTTCGAGCTGGAAGCGACCCTCGAGAAGCGGGTCAAGCGCCAGCTGCTGGAAGAGGTGCAACAGATCTGCCCGAAAGACGTCACCATCATGCACGTCCGCCAGGGCGAGGCCAAAGGCCTGGGCCACGCGGTGCTGTGCGCCCGTCCGCTGATCGGTGACAACCCCTTCGCCGTGCTGCTGCCGGATGTACTGATCGACGAGGTTGCCAGCAACCTCAAGCAGGACAATCTGGCCGAGATGGTGCATATGTTCGAAGAGAACCAAATCAGCCAGATCATGGTGGAAGCGGTGCCCGCGAGCGAAGTGGACAAGTACGGCATTGCCGATATCAGGGGCGAGGTTCTGAGCGAGGGGATGTCCCTGCCGATGCAAGCCATTGTCGAGAAGCCGCCCCGGGACGAAGCCCCTTCCAATCTGGCGGTCGTGGGCCGCTATGTGCTCTCTTCCAATATCTGGCCGCTGCTGGAGAAAACCCCGGCCGGTGCTGGCGACGAGATCCAGTTAACTGACGCCATCGCCATGTTGATGGAGCAGGAGCAGGTCAACGCCTACTTCATGAAAGGCAAGAGCCACGATTGCGGCAGCAAGCTCGGCTATATGAAAGCCAATGTGCAGTATGCAGTACGCCATGCTGAACTGAATGGTGAATTTACCGATTGGCTGAAGCAGTTCGTCAAACAGTTGTAATAGCTGAAAAATCTGTTTTTTATAGAGGTATTCAAGGGGCATCATTCGATGCTCCTTTTTCATTTATGCAACATCTTATCAATCTCTGACAAATAAATTCTCAGCAAATCATAATGTTGTAATTTATTCACACATGTTCTATAAGGATTGAGGCGTGTTTCTCGCCCTTGCATAAAAAACTCAAAAAAATATAAGACACAGGTGGAAGTTCCAATGAATAACCCGTCAAAAGGGACCTTTTTAGGTCACCCTAAAGGGCTTTTTTTGCTCTTTAGTACCGAACTGTGGGAGAGATTCTCCTATTACGGCATGCGTGCCGTGCTGGTGCTCTATCTGACTGACCTGACTGCCAACGGCGGTCTGGGCTGGAGTCAGGCAGATGCCCTCAAACTCTACGGTATCTATACCGGTCTGGTTTATATCACTCCGCTGATTGGCGGCTGGCTGGCTGACACCTTCCTGGGTCAACGTCGCGCCATCCTGATCGGTGCCGTGCTGATGGCGGCGGGTCAATTCACTCTGGCACTGCCCCATGCCATGTTCCCGGATATGGTCAACACCATGTTCTACGCCGGCCTCGCGCTGCTAATCGTGGGTAATGGCCTGTTCAAGCCGAACATCTCCACCATGGTGGGTGACCTCTATGAAGAGGGCGATCACCGCCGTGATGGCGCTTTCACCATCTTCTACATGGGCATCAACCTGGGTTCCCTGCTGGCAGGCGTGATCTGTGGTGCTGCCGCCACTGCCTACGGCTGGCAAGCGGCCTTCGTCGGCGCCGGTATCGGCATGCTGCTCTCTCTGGTGATCCAGGCCACCATGGCCCAGCGTTTCCTCGGCAACATAGGTCGCGTCACCGCCGCCCAGCGTGCTGCAGCCCTGCGCACCCATGAGCAGAAAGCGCCACTGACCAAACAGGAAGTGGATCGCATCAAGGTTATTCTGGTACTGGGCCTGTTTACCATCATCTTCTGGGCTGGTTTCGAGCAGGCCGGTGGTCTGATGAACCTCTACACCCAGGAGTATACCGACCGGATGATCGGTAACTTCGAAGTGCCGACCGCCTGGTTCCAATCCCTGAACCCGTTCTTTATCATCACCCTGGCCCCGATCGTGGCAGCCATCTGGATCAAGCTCGGCAAGAAAGAGCCGAACTCTCCGGTCAAGTTTGCCATGGGTCTGCTGTTCCTGGCTGTCGGCTTCCTGTTCATGATCGGCGCTGTGCTGCAGCAAGGTGGCGATCAAGCAGTCAAGACCTCCATGTTCTGGCTGGTGGGTGCTTATCTGTTCCACACCCTGGGCGAGCTCTGCCTCTCCCCGATCGGTCTGTCTATGGTGACCAAGCTGGCTCCGCTGCGTCTGGCCTCCCTGATGATGGGTGCCTGGTTCGGCTTCGTTGCTCTGGCCAACTATGCAGCCGGCTTTATCGGCTCCTTCGTTGGTGAAGCGGGTCCGATTGCCATCTTCGGTGGCATCGCCCTGGCTGCGGTACTGAGCGCCCTGATCCTGCTGACCATGGCTAACCGCCTGGTCTACTGGATGCACGGTGCCGAAGGCCCGGCCAAAGAGCCGCAAGCTCAAGACAAGAAACTGCAGTCCGCCGCCGTCTAAACGGTCAAAATTGTAAATAACAAACAGGGCGCCCATCGGGCGCCCTGTTTGTTTTGGCCTGTGGTCAGGTGGCATCAGTGATGGCGTACCTGCACATCCAGCGATCCGCCGCTGTCGCTACGAAACTGCAGAGCAAAGGGTTCATGCCAGCTGCGCTTGTGCAGGGCGTAGTGGCAACTGCGCATCAAGCCAAGGGGCAAGCCGCCGGAGCGCATCAACCAATGGGGAGAGGTGAGCCCGGCATTGGCGAACACCAGCCCATCGTGCTGATCAAACAGCAGCGCCGCCATGGCAAAGGAGTGACGCAGGCCGGACTCCATCAGCTGATGGTTGAGGTAGTCGAGTAACCGGTGTGGCTGGCTTAGCAGACGACTCTGGTGTTGCTGAAACTGGCGGTAGGGCACGTTCATCAGGGATCGCACCAGCGCCCCGCAAAATGCGGCATCTTTTCCCATGATGGGCAGCTCCATCACCAGCACCAACAGCTTGTCTTCCACCTTGAAAGTATCGGGAATAAACAGCTGCCCCAGCCCCTTGAAAGTGACCTGCCAGGGGCCCCACTCCTGCAAACCCGGCGGTTTCAGCCCCGCCAGCAAGCGGCTGGCCGCCCTGTCATGGGCACTGAAGTAGTCGATGTGATCCATCAGCTCCAATTGCTGCGCCCGGTTGGCGCTACCGTTAAGGGACTGCTCGATACTGCGCTCGACCAGCGCGAAATTTTCGAGGGGCTTGAGCAGATAGTCCCGCGCACCGGCACGCAGGGCGCTGGCGACCGCCTCCATGGTGCTCTGGGCAGAAATGACAATGACCGGAATATGGGGATAGCGAGCAGCGAGACAGGCTATCACCTCATGGCCATCCATATTGGGCATATTGAGATCGCACAGCACCACGTCGGGATGGTAGAGCGCCGCCGCCGATAGCCCTTCAATGCCATCTTCGGCCTGAAACACTGTGGCCCCGTCCCGTGCGAGGTAACTCACTAACGAGTGGCGAAAAACGGCCTCGTCCTCCACCACCAGGATCCGTAGCCCAGCTTTTGGCATCTTGATAAAAACCTTATTAGTCAATTGGTTATTCAGGTATAAAGACTAGCTCAAAAGTGCGCTCAGCGCGGAAACCCTGCGTCAAAAATAGACCTCGATCGCGAGATAGCTTCAAGAGAACCCCATCCAACCGTGCCAATATCTTCGCTCGGGGAGTCGTCGGCTGCGACCGCCATCTGAATTGTGCAAGTGGGCGCCTTAAGGGATAATGCCCCCACGTAGGATCACAAAGAACACCATGACCCCAGCCGAATACAGCGCCCTTGCCCACCCCAGATTGTCCCATCCGGCGCGCAGTCTCTATACCCTGCAACTGCGCAGACTGGTGCTGGAAAATCAGCTGGCCCGGCTCAACTACCCCGAGCTTGGCCGCGCATTGGCAGTGGTCGACCCGGGCGATCCCAGCGGTTTCTCGTTTCAGGTCAATGCCCGCCAGCTGACCGAGCTGTTCGACGAACTCATGGAGGCTGGGCTGTTGCAGGTCGAAGCACAGGCAGAGAGTGAGCACTACCATCAGTGTCCGTTTCTGCTGCCACTACTGGTCCAGAAACAGCGCAGTCCGCTGCCGGAGCGCCCCTTCCAGATGCACCTGCAGTGGCGACCGGATGAGGAGCTGCCCGCCCTCGCCCGCCTGTGCGGGGTGATCGATGCCAGCTACAACGAAGAGGATTTGGGGGAGTTTATCGCCTACTGGCTGGGGCGTCCCGAGGTGTTCGACTCCCAGCATCAATGGATGCTCAAATTCATTCGCGCCCTCAAGACCCGCCGCTATACCCGCCGCAAGCCGATGGAGGAGCAGGGTTACCAGCAGGTGACGCCGGCCCCTGCCGAGGCTGGCCCGAGCAAACGGGCCCAGCAGATGATCGAAGAGGCCAAGCGGCTGGCCCAACAGCAAACGCAGGAACAAGCGCCGCAACAGGAGCCGGATAATGATTGATAGCGGCCCCTGCCTGCAGGCAAAATCAACCCCCTGTCTACCCATCCCTGACCGAGCAGAAGGAGCATTCCATGACTGACCCGCAAGATCCCCTGCGCCAGGAGCTGGAAGAGATCGAAGCCAAGCGCAAGAGAATCGCCAAGGCCAAGCAGGATCATCGCATTCACGATCCCGAGCTGAGCCAGCACGTTGGCGGCCTGCTGGAGCGCATTCGTCGCCTGCAGGCCGAGACCGGCGGCGGCCAGTATGATTACGAGACCCTGCGCAAGGAGTACGACGCCAAGGCCAACGCCGAGGTGCGCGAGCTGCAGAAGGCAGCCCGGCAGGAGCGGATCCAGAAGCTGATTGCCCAGGCTGACCTTAACCCGGACTGGGTGTTCGAAAAGATGGATGCCACTGATCCCGCGCTGCAATACCCCGTCGAAACCGCCCGTTACTTTATCAGCGGTTTCGAGCACTGGGAGAAGAGCGGCGGCGGCTGCATGCTGATCTACGGCGACTATGGCACCGGCAAATCTACCCTGGCGGGTGCCGTGGCGCACGAGCTGATCGCTCTTCACCAGAAATCGGTGATCTTCCAGCAGTGGGCCTCCATCGTCGATCGGCTGTTCTTCAACGTGATCCCCGATCAGGATGAGCGCAACCAGTATCGCCGTGCGCTGGAAGAGGTGGATCTGCTGATCATCGACGAGGTATCGGCCAACCGCGCCAAGATGGCGGAGAGCCAGTCCAGCTTCCTCGGCCACCTGCTGCGCCGCCGTCGCAACCTGTCAAAGAGCGTCATCATCATCACCAACCACACACCCCAAAGCCTGCATCAGGCGATCGGTGATTTCAGCTACGAAGCGATCAAAGCGTTCAATCCGGTGGATATCCACCTGAGCGGCCCCAGCCGTCGCCCCAGCATCGGCAACTACAACGGCTGATCCCCTCTCAGTGGGTGCGAGTCGCTGGCGGCTCGCACTCTCTCCTCCCTGTTAGCTCACAAATAGAAACAACTCTCATTTACAGCGAGCGAACAAGCCACTAGGCTAGTCCCTTTTGCCAAGGGAGCCCATCTATGCCAACCACACTGATTTTCGGAGCCAGCCGCGGGCTGGGCCGCGCCTTTACCCACCACGCCCTGAGTGCGGGCCATTGGGTGGTGGCGCTGGTGCGCAGCCCCGAGATGGCCACCGAGCTGGGTGCGCTGGGAGTGGAGGTGATCGAAGGGGATGCGCTGGATCCGGCTGCGGTGCAGCAGGCCTGCATTGCGGCAGGGCAAGATGCCTGCGTTGTCTCCACCCTCGGCAGCTTCCGTCAGGCAGCACCAGTGGACTATCAGGGCAACCGACATGTGATCGATGCCATGGAGCAGGCTGGCCTCAAGCGACTGCTGCTGGTCACCTCCCTCGGCTGCGGCGACAGCTGGCAATATCTGCCACAGCGAGCCCGCGCCGCCTTCGGCCACGAGGTGCGCCTCAAGAGTCTGGCGGAGAGCTGGCTGCAGACCAGCCCCCTCGCGTGGACCATTCTGCGCCCGGCGGGCCTGCAGGATGGCGAAGCCACCGGCCGCGCTGAGCTGAGTCAGGGCAAGGAGGTACATGGACTGGTGCGCCGCGCCGATGTGGCCGCCCATGGCCTGCGCCTGTTGGAGGATGAGAAGGCAGTGGGGCAGATCTACGCCATCGGCGATCCCGAGCTCCAGCATGGCTAAATCAGCTCCATCTTCATAAATCCAGCGCATACAAAAACGGTCAGCCCAAGGGCTGACCGTTTTTTGCTTCATTGTACACGCCATCTCACGCGCACTTGCCCTATCCCGCTTAACCGGCGGTCGTTTCACTCTGCACGACCGGCTGACTGGCCACTGGCAGCGACTGCTGCCGCCAGCGCAGCAGCAGACAGGCCAGCACGCCGTAGAGCAGCGCCAGCCCCCACAGCTGCCACCAGTAACGGGAGACCTGTCCGAAGTCGGCCCCCATCTGGTTGAGGCGCAGAAAACCCTCGATGGCGGGGATAGTGGGTACCCACTGAGCCAGCCAGTTGAGGGGCGCCGGGATCAGCTCCAGCGGCCAGATAAAGCCCGCCAGAAAGACCAGCGGCAGGGAGGAGAGCAGCACCACCTGAGTGGGCAGGTCCCTGCGGGTAAACAGGGCACCCAGCACCACCCCGAGCCAGCAGGTCGCCAGCAGGAACGGCAGGGCGAATAGCCACAGCTCCAGCGGATCGGCATGGCGGGCGATGTTGTAGTGATCGAAGCAGAAGCCGAGGAAGTAGCTCACCGGCAGCAGGAACAGCCCCGCCAGCACCAGGGTTCTGGCCAGCAGCAGCGGCAATACCGGCGCGCTTTGCCAGTAACCGTGCTCGCCACGGCCACTGCGCTGGTTCTGGGTCGCCCCCAGGATCCCCGCCCCCATCAGTAACACCTGATGGAGGATCAGCACGAATACCGCAGGTACCACGTAGTTCACGTAGCCCATGGTGGGGTTGAACACCGGCACCACATTGAGGGCCACCGCATTCCAGCCCATGGTTGCTTGCGGCAGTGCCTCGCCATGGCTCAGCAAGCGCGCCACCTTCACCTGTGCCGCCAAGGTGCCGCCGGCCTGCGCCAGCCCTTCGGCAATGGTGCCGTAGACCAGAAAGTAGGAGGCATCACCGGCATAGCTCAGGGTGACGCTCTTGCCCTGCATCAGATCCCGATAGAAGTGGTTGGGAATGTGCAGGATCCCGCTCGCCTCCCCGGCCATCATCAGCTGGCGCGCTTCGGCCAGCGAATGGGCCCGCGCCACCAGCTTCACCTGCGGCGTGGCATCGGCCATAAACTCCAGCTGACGGGACAACTGGCTGCCATCCTCATTGACCACCACCACTGCTTCTTCCCGCGGCAACTGATGCAGATAGGGCTGGGGATAGAGGAACGAGTAGAAAAACACACCGCCAAACAGGGTCAGTATGATGGCGCGATCCGCCAGCAGGGTGCGCAGCTCTAAACGCAACAGATCAACAAATCCAAGCATCACTGCGGCTCCTTCTCTGCCACTGGAACTACGGCTGATTGACGGGCCAGTTCTGCCTGCTGTTTATAACGGCGCACCACCAGCAGCAGGGGGAGCAGGAACAGCAATAACGCCCCCAGTTGCGGCAGGGCGGATGCGAGGGGCAAGCCGTAGTTGCTCTGGCCAATCTGCAATTCAACATAATGGGAGACCGGCAACAGGCTGCGCCAGAACTGGGCAAAATCCCCCATGGCGCTCACCGGAAAGGTGACCCCCATGAAAGCGAAACCGGGCGCAGTGTAAGCCCCCGCTAACGACAGGGCGCGCGCCGGATCCCGAATGATGCCGTAGAAAAAGGCTCCCATGGTGACGCAGGCGGCCGAGGCCAGCCCCAACCCGACCGTCAGCACCAACCAGCTGCCGTGCATTGGATAAGCGAACCCCTTGAACAGCAGCAGCGTCCAGGCCAACCCCCAGCCCCAGCCAATCAACACATGGGGCAGCAGGGTGCGCCACAGGCCGAACCAGACACCGCGAGTGGTCCAGTCCAGTCCCAGCCGGTCGGTGCGGGCCAGCGCATTGAGGCCAAACAGTACCACCAGGATCTGCCACACCGCCGGCAGAATGGCACTCAGCAGAAACTGGGCATAGCTGGAGTTGAGGTTGTAAAGCGCCGTTATCTGACTGCTGATAGGCACCGACTGCCCGAGCGCACCAGGCAATGCTTTACCGTCGGCCATCGCATCCAGCACCCCCACCTGACCGTTGAGGGTACCGACCACCTGTGCCAGCGCCGAGCTGACCAGCTTGGCGATCAGGATAAACTGGCCGTTGTTGAATACCGTCACCTGCGGCTGGGTACCCTGACGGGCATCCCGCTCCAGATGGTTGGGGATCACCACCAGTGCATAGATGTCGCCGCCGCGCAGGGCGTGCGCCCCCGCATCGATGGAGTCAAACTGGTTGGCCACCTTGAGTCCGGCCGAGCCATCCAGCGAGAAGGCGAGCTGGCGCGACAGCACGCTTCGATCCAGATCCACCAGCCCCACTTTGAGGTCGCGGGCCAGCCCTGCCGAGAAGATCCAGCAGAGGATCCCCATCAGCAGCAGCGGCACCCAGCTCATCAGGGCGCGGCTGAACGGGTCCTGCCACAGCAGCCGAAATTCACGTCCCATCAGAGTTCGACCAGCACACTCATGCCAACCCGCAACCCGTCAACCGGTTGCAGCGGGCGGGCCTCCACCTGAAAGCTCTTCATATCAAAGCCCTGACGGGTATCGGTGGCACGCCAGGTGGCGAAATCCCCCATCACGGCCACATGGGTCACCTTGAAGCGCACCATCTGGTCGCCAAGGCCCGGGATACGGGCATCAAACTCGGTATCCACGGAGAAACGCGGCAACAGATCTTCGCGAATATGGAACTGGGCCCAGGCATCGTTCATGTCGAGCAGGGTCACCACCGGAAAACCTTGTGGCGCCAACTCACCGCTGCGCAGCAGCACCTGGCTCACTTCGCCGCCATGGGGACTATTGATGCGGGTATCGGCCAGATAAGCCTCCACCTCAGCCACCGAGCCTGCCGCCATATTGGCTTTCTCACGGGCGGCGACCTTGGTCTCTTCCCGCGCCCCTTCCAGCGCCATCTGATATTGCTGCCACGCCATCCCTTCGCTGTACTTGGCGGCTTGCCACGCAGTCCAGGCCTCATCACGCTTTTGCAGCGGCATCACGCCATCGCGATGCAGGCTGGCGATCCGTTCATAGGTCTTGCCACGCAGCTGGGCGGCAGCCTTGGCCTTCTGCCACTGATCCTTGGCGGCGGCGATCTGCTGGGAACGGGCCCCTTTTTCAGCCTCTTGTGCCATGGCGCCAGCGGCCGCTTCACCGGCTTTCGCCTGGCTCAGCTTGGCCTCGATTTCCGGACTGGCCAGGGTAAAGACCAGCTGATCCTTACTCAGCTGATCGCCCTTTTTCACCAGCACCTCGTCAATACGCCCCGGCACCTTGGAGGAGACCGAATATTGCTGCGCTTCGATCTGCCCTTGCAGATGCACCGGCTCAGGCTGATAGGCCAGCCAGAAACGCCAGCCCAGCCACACCACCAGGATCACCAGCGCCAATGGCAACAACAGCGGTTTACCCTGGCTCATCTTCTTTTTGATGGGGGGATGGCTCATCACTTCACCTCGACAAACTGGCGACCCTTGACGGTCGAAACAGACATGAAAAAAGAAACAGACAGGGCGGCAATCACGAGTTCACCTCGATCACCTGACCATGCTGATATTGATTGAAACTGTTCATCTGGCCGGAGAGGGCCAGCAGACGGGCCAGCGACACCACATATTGATAAGCCGCCGCCGCGCGCTGGGTCTTGACCCCCGCCAGCTGGTTACGGGCATCCACCACATCAAGGGAGGTAGAAAGCCCCTGCCCGAAGGCTTTATCCCGCAGCAGCACGTTCTCCTCTGCCAGCGCTTGGGTAGACGAGAGTGACTGATACTCCTCCAGCCCTTGTGCCGCTTCGCGCCAGGTCTTCTCTACCAGCAACTCCAGATCCTGGCGGGTCTTGGCTTGCAGCAGATTTACCTGCAGCTCGGCACTCTTGGCCGCCTGTACCGTCTCGGAGCGGCCATCGCGGCTGATCAGCGGCATGCTGACGCCCACCCCCACCAACCAGTCCGGGGCAGTCTTGGAAGCCAGCGAATCATCTTCATAGAGGTTGTAGTTGCCGAACATGAACACTTCGGGGGCATATTTGCCCTTCTCCATCCGGATCATCCCCTTGGCTTGCTCTTGCTTGGCGCTGAGCAGCTTAAGACCGGGGTGCACGTCCAACGTCTGACTTACCAGCCCATCGAGTCTGGGCAACTCTTTATTGACGAACAGGCCACTGCCCGGCTCTGCACTCGGCAATTTGAGCATATGGCCGAGGGCCAGCTCGGCGATCTCGAGACCACGACGTGACTTCTGGGTATCGATACGGGCCCGGTCATAAGCCGATTGAGCCGAGAGCCGCTCCACCTTGGCGATCTGGCCCTGAGCCTCGAGCTTTTTGGCATGATCCAGATGGTGGGCCAACCCGTCCTCGATCTCCTGCTTGGTCATCACCACTTGAGCGGCCAGCACCACCCCGAAATAGGTCTGGGATAGGCTTTCAAAGGTGGCTTGCTGCTTGAGCACCAGCAACTGCTGCGCCTCGCTCACCTGCGCCTGACGGATATCCTGCGCCGCATCGATACGACCACCGGTAAAGAGCGGCCAGAGCATCTTGACCGAGCTGGTTACCACGTTCTGCTTGGTCAGCGGGGTGACAAAATCATCCGGACTAAGGTGGAACTTCTGCATGAGTGGCGCCAGCACCTGACCCAACTCCGGATGGCTGGCAATGGGGTTGAGATCCATCATGTCCAGCTCCACCGGCTGATCGAGGCGGGTATAGCTGGCCCCCAAATCCACCTTAGGCAGATACATATCCTTGGCGGCCTCGCGCAGTTGCTTGGCCCGGTCCACCCCGGCCTGCTCGGCGGCCAACCCTTCATCCTGCTGGATGACCCGGGTCCAGGCTTCGCCGAAGCTGATGGTCTGTGCCTGCGCCGATCCCAGCACGACCCCCATCAGACACGGCCAGAGTGATTTAATGAACCTTGACGTCATAGTTCCCCAATCCGCTTTTGTTGCATACACGCACATGTTACATAAATGTTTGGAGCATTTGCTCGACTTTAGCCGGCTATCATAACGCAAAGCAGGCCCACAAGTGGACTGTCAATTATGCAGACAACCGACATAGCTAGTACAGCCATCCCGCATGTGCAATCTGGCCGTTTTTCAATAACTCCAGAATTTGCAAGCCTTGGCGCGACGTTTTTTTCAGAAAAAAATGGCTGACGCTCAAATACTAACCTTTTCTCCTGCCTAAAAAATGCGTAATATACGCCGCCCTAAGCCGATGGTAACCGTGGAATGCAGATAGGTCCCCACACGCTTGAAACACCCTTGATTGTGGCTCCCATGGCCGGTGTAACAGACCGACCGTTTCGTGAACTTTGTTTGCGATTGGGGGCTGGCATGGCCGTTTCCGAGATGCTGCTGGCCAACCCGGATGTCTGGGATACCCAGAAAACCAGGATGAGGATGGATCACTCTGCAGAAGGCGGTTTGCGATCGGTCCAGATTGCCGGGGCCGACCCCGAGATGATGGCGTTTGCTGCCCGCTACAACGTGGAGCAGGGCGCACAGATCGTCGACATCAACATGGGATGTCCGGCAAAAAAAGTGAATAAGAAGCTGGCAGGCTCAGCCCTGCTGCGTGTACCCGATCAGGTCAAAGCAATTTGCCGGGCCGTGGTGGATGCAGTAGAGGTCCCTGTCACCTTGAAGATCCGCACAGGATGGGATCCGGATAACCGCAATGGCGTGGAGATCGCCCGAATCGCCGAAGATTGTGGTATCGCGGCCCTCGCCGTGCATGGTCGTACCCGTGCCTGCCTTTATCGGGGCGAAGCGGAGTACGACACAATCAGGGCGATTAAGCAGGCCGTATCGATTCCTGTTGTCGCCAATGGCGACATAGACAGCCCGGAGAAAGCCCGGTATGTCCTCGACTATACCGGTGTCGACGCCGTGATGATCGGCCGCGCAGCGCAAGGACGACCCTGGATTTTCCGGGAAATCCGTCATTTTCTTGAGACGGGCACCAAGCTGCCGCCTCCCGAAAGGGAAGAGGTTCGCACCCTGATGAACGAGCATGTAACCAACCTGCACCAGTTTTATGGTGCATATCTGGGAGCGCGCATTGCCCGTAAACACGTGGGCTGGTATCTGGATGAAGAAGAGACGGGCCGAGAATTCCGCAAGCACTTCAATGCCCTGGATTGTGCAGACGCACAACTCGAGGCACTCGAAGCGTATTTCGATGGATTAGGTTAACAAGATAACTAAAGAGCCGACCGAATATGTTCGAACAAACCCTGACTTCTGATGCATTGGTAACAACTACTCACAATCACGCTGCCGAGCCAACCCAGCGCCCCCTGCGTGACTCTGTGCAACAGGCCCTGCGTAACTACCTGGCCCAGTTGAACGGTCAGGAAGTGATTGAACTGTACGATATGGTTCTCTCCGAAGTTGAAGCGCCGATGCTGGACGTGATCATGCAGTACACCCGTGGTAACCAGACTCGCGCTGCCGTGATGATGGGTATCAACCGTGGCACTCTGCGCAAGAAGCTCAAGCGTTACGGCATGAACTGATTGTTGGCTGTCAGCCATTGATATGAAAGGCGCCCGGTAGCAATACCTGGCGCCTTTCCTTTATGCTCTCCCCTCCATTTCACTACTCTGCCCCCAATGAACCGCACACCCCTGCTGCTGATGGTACTGGTCACCCTGCTGGCCGCTGCTGGCTGGATATTCTCCAAAGAGGCGATCCACGAACTGCCCCCCGCCGCCTTTATCGGCAGCCGCTTCCTGCTGGCTGCATTATTGCTGCTGCCGCTGGCCTGGTTGCGCGAGCCGCCGCCAACCCGCGCCCAGCTGCTACGTGCCATTGGTTGCGGCACTCTGCTTGGCACCAGCCTGTTGCTGTGGGTCACCGCTATCAGCCAGAGCGATGCGCTCGGCAGCGGCGCTTTTATCATGAGCGTCGCCACCCTGATGGCGCCGCTGGCCGCCTGGGCCGCCTTCAAGAGCAAACCCGGTCGCCACTACTGGCTCACCCTGCCCATCGCCATCGCGGGTCTGCTGTTACTCTCCAGTAGTACCCACTGGGGCGTGTCGCTCTCGCTGTTCTGGTTTCTCGCTGCCGCGACGTCGTTGGGGATCCAGCTCGCCGTCCATCGCCACTTTGCCCAATCCATTCCCCCCACCTGGCTTACCTGCATCCAGCTGGCGATGACCGGCCTGCTCGGCACCCTGCTCTCCCTGCTGACCGAACAGTGGCCCGAGAGCGGGGTCAGCCACGGCATCTGGGGCTGGTTTGCAGCGAGCGTGCTCATTGCCACCACCCTGCGCTACTGGCTGCTTACCCACGCATTGAGCAAAATGACGACCGCCCACGCTGCCCTGATGATGCTGCTGGAACCGGTCTGGACCCTGATGCTGAGCACCCTTGTATATAACGAACCCCTCGGCGGCGCCAAACTGGCCGGAGCCGGACTGGTGCTCGGCGCCCTGGTGCTCTACCAGCTCCCCCTGCTGCTGCGCAGTGCCAAGCTAAAAGTACCGGCCTGATGAGAAGTACCGCCCCGAGGGGCGGTGCCATCCATCCCCCATTACCACTCATATGACCCCTATGCCGCCATCCTCGCCCTTCAACGCCTGCTAATGCTGACGTTCTGTTAACGGCATTTAACCCTTGGTATCCACAGGGTTAAAGGGCATACCCCATGAAAAAATGCCATATGGCCAGCTTGATGGAGGTCACATTCCTCCCCCGCAACCCTCCCTATCATGCCCCCATCATCCGCCAGCCCGTCAAGTTGGCGATGGTACTTAAGTGGAACACTCACGAATAACAAGAGAACACACCATGCAGCAAACCAGCACCCTCAAGACGGTCATGGTCAGCATATTGGCAACCGCCATGCTGATCTTTGTGGCCCAGTACCTGATAGGCAAGCAGGAGATCAAGATAGGCATCGCCATCATTCCGATCCTGCCGATGCTCTTTGCCGTCATCATCGGCATGATTGTCTCCGCCAAGCCGGTCAAGGATCGCATCCCCGGCTGGAAGAGCCTCTTCACCGAAAAAGAGGAGGGCTTCTGCGGCAAGATGGTGGGCTTCAGCCTGCTGATCCTGGGCACCCAGTACGCGGGGATGATCATCCCCAACCTGAAGATGATCCTGAGCGTCGGCGTGCCGCTGTTCCTGCAGGAGATTGGCAACCTGCTACCGATCCTGATCGCCATTCCGCTGGCGGTGAAGTTCGGCTTTGGCCGTCGCGCCATCGGGGCCTGCTCCTCTATCAGTCGTGAGCCGTCGGTCGCGGTCATTCAGGGCAAGTTCGGCACCGGCTCCCAGGAGTACATCGGCGTGCTGGCCATCTACCTGTGCGGCTCCGTCATCGGCACCCTCTGGTTCAGCGTGCTGGGCAGTATCGCCCCGCTCACCGGCCTGCATCCACTGGCGCTGGCCGCCGGTTCCGGCGTGGGATCAGGCTCCATGCTGAGTGCTGCCTCCGGTGCCCTGATCAACGGTCTCGATGAAGCGCTGGCCCAGCAGGTGCTGAGTATCGCGGCTGCCTCGAACCTGCTCTCGTCTGCCCTTGGCGCCCTCTCCCTCACCTATCTGGGTCTGCCGCTCGCTGAAAAAATCTATGCCCTGACTTCCAAAGGAGAGAAAGCATGAAAAGCATGAAAAGCATCGTAATGGATATGCGGTTCGTCTTTCTGGCGATCTTGCTGGCCATGTTTACCCAGACCCTGACTACCGGCACCCCGCTCTGGCTGATGGGTGACAGCTTCATCGCCATGTCGCTGGTGGTGTTCGCCTCGTTGATTGCCAAGCGCTACCTGCCCTCCTCCCTGCCGGCGTTTGCCTATGCCACCATCATCGGCATTCTCATCTGCCTGCCGGAGACCCCAGTGCGCGGCCTCTTTATCGATGCCGTTGCCAAGATCTCCTTCCTCTCCTGCTGCGTACCGCTGCTGGCCTTTGCCGGTCTCTCGGTGGGCGGTCAGCTGGAAGAGCTGAAGAAAATGTCCTGGAAAGTGATCCTGATCTTCATGATCGTCTCCACCTGCTGCTTCTTCGGCGCCTCGCTGGTTGCCCAGATCGGCTTCACCATGCAAGGGATCATCTGATGAGCAACATCCACATTGAATCGGCCCTGCTGGCCCTGCGCGACTTCAGCCACGAAGTGCGCCACCACCTGCACACCATTCCGGAGGCCTCCGGCGTCGAGTTCAAGACCTCGGCCTACTGTCGCGAGCTGATGACAAGCTTCGGCTACCGCCTCACCGACTACCCGGGTTTCACCGGTTTTCACGGGGATCTGGTGGTTGACCCGGTACTGCCGACCATCGCCTTCCGTGCCGATATGGATGGCCTCGAGATGCACGACATGAGCGACGTTGCGTTCAAGTCGAGCCATGAGGGGATGGCCCACAACTGCGGTCACGACTCCCACATGGCGATCGCCCTGACCGCCGCCAAGTTTCTGGCCGCCAACAAAGCGCGCCTGCAGTACAACGTCCGCTTTATCTTCCAGATGGCGGAAGAGGATATGCGGGTGCCGGGCGCCGAGAAAATGGTCGAACTGGGTTGCATGAAAGGGGTGGACGAGGTCTATGCCCTGCATAACGACGGCGCCATGGAGACCGGCACCATCAAGTTCAACAACGGTGTCATGTCCTCCTGGGGCTCCGCCTGGACGCTGGATGTGCACGGCATCTCCGCCCACGGCTCGACCCCCCACAAGGGGCTGGATGCCATCCGCGAAGCGGTGCGGATCATCGAAGATATGGACTACATCGTCGCCAAACGCACTAGTCCGTTCAGCCCGGCGGTGTTTGGCTGCGGCATGATCAACGGCGGCACCATCCCCAACGCCATCGCCGACCACGTGCAGGCGCGTGGCACCATCCGTGCCATGGATGCCGAGACCGACCAGATCCTGAAGAACAGCTTCAAGGAGATCGTGGCCCAGAGCGAACTGCGCGGCTTCAAGACCAAGATGGTCTATGCCGGTTATCCGGCGGTAGAGAACCACGCCGATGCCTGCGCCCGTCTGCTGCAAGCAGCCGCCGACGTATTGCCCGGCGAGGGGATCAACGCCCAGGGTCAGCCGATGACCGGTAGCGAGGATTTTAGCTACATGGTCAACGCCTGCCGTGGCCGCAAGGGTGCCATGTTCTTCCTCGGCAGTGGCTGTCAGGCCAAGGGGATCTGCAACTACCTGCACGCAAATCCCTACTACCTCGATGACGACTGCCTGTTAGTGGGAGCCCAGATCTTTATCAATCTGGCCACCTGCCGCGATTAATCCCGCATCCCGATAACACCAGAAGAGAGGCCATGGCCTCTCTTTTTTTATCTCTGCATTTTTGCTCTGTGCGCGGCAAACAACTTGCGGTTAGAGCCACGGCAGCTCCGCCATATTGGCGGCCGGCGGCTGGTTGATAAGGTGCAGCTGCACCGTCTCCCGGCTGATATGGGGGGCGTAGAGGTGGATAAAGTCATACATGTAATCGCGCAGATGGGCATGTTTGCGCAGACAGATGTGGGTGGCGCTCGAGGCGATCAGGTGGTCGATATTGAGGCTAACCAGATCCTCCCTGTCCCCCTCGTCAAAGGCCACGCTGGCGATCACCCCGACCCCCATCCCGAGCCGGACGTAGTGCTTGATCACGTCGGTGTCGGTGGCGGTCAGCACGGTTTTTGGCGAGAGGCCGTGGCGGCTGAAGGCCTTGTCCATCTTGGAGCGGCCGGTAAAGCCGAACACATAGGTGATGAGGGGATAGCGAGCCAGATCGGCCATCGACAGCGGCTGGCAGTCGATCAGCGGATGGCCGTGGGGCACCACCACGCTGCGGCCCCAGCGATGACAGGGGACGGCGGCCAGCTCGTCGAACAGATACATGGATTCGGTGGCGATCGCCATATCCACATCGCCGCTTTGCACCATCTGGGCCAACTGGGCGGGTGCCCCCTGATGGAGCTGGATCGCCACATCAGGGTAGCGACGGCTGAACTCGGTGATCACCGCTGGCAGCTTGTAGCGTGCCTGGGTATGGGTGGTGGCGATACGCAGCACCCCGCTGGTGGCCAATTGCTCCCCCAGCGACAGCTGGTTGATCTGCTCCACCTGCGCCACCACCCCCTTGGCCAGCTCCATCACCTTTTCGCCTGCGCTGGTCAAGCCGACCAGATTCTTCCCCTTGCGGGTAAAGAGGGCGAGCCCCAGCTCATCTTCCAGCATCTTCATCTGCTTGCTGAGGGTTGGCTGGGAGGTGTAGAGCTTCTCCGCCGTCGCCGAGATGTTGAAGTTGTTCTTCACGATCTCGGTAAAGTTCTTGAGCCGGGCGATGTTCATCTGGGCAAGGGATCTCGCTGCTGCGGCCAGTGGGGCTGGCCTGAAAAAGAGAGAACGGGGCTGGCCCCGCACCTGACCGCCGACCATACCACAGCGCCGCGCCGCGCACGATAACCTGCCCCAGGTCAGAAAGCGGCGTGCTAGTCGCAGGCGAGCTTGATCCCGAGCCCGACAAACAGGGTGCCGATGCCCCGATTGAGCCAGCGGCCAATCCGGGCAGGCAGCTTCACCTTGTTGCGAGCGTATGCCGTGCTGAAGACCAGCAAGTGGCACCAGATCATCCCGTTCAGGTTGAAGATGCAGCCGAGCAGGATAAAGGCGAGCGCCTTGTCGGGAGCATCCGGCGCAATGAACTGGGGCACGAAGGCGAGGAAAAAGAGCGCCACCTTGGGGTTGAGCACATTGGTCAGTACCCCTTGCCGGTAGATCCGGCCATAGGAGAGCGCAGGCAGCGTAACCGCAGCACCTGCAGTACTGTTCGCCGCCGGCTGGCGAAACAGCGAGACGCCAAGATAGACAAGGTAGAGGGCGCCAGCCAGCTTGATGACCGTAAACAGCTCTGCCGAGGCGCTGAGCAGGGCCGACAGACCAAGGGCGGCAGCCAGCACATGGATCATGGTGCCGGTTCCTATCCCCAACGCGGCCGCCGAACCGGCACGCCATCCCTGCGACCCGCTGCGAAGCATGATGAGCAGGGAGTCCGGCCCCGGCATCATGTTGAGCAGCAGGCCCGAGACCACAAACAGCGCCAGATCATGAATACCGAACATAGACTCCATCCTCGTATAGATAAACCAAACAAAGAGGGCTCCGCAGAGCCCCCTTCCATCTTATTTTCAACCCGTCTGACCGAGCCGCCGCAGCATTTCTGCCTTAAGGGCGCAGCGCCTTGTCCGCCCGGGAGATGCCGCAGACGCCGGAGCGCACCACTTCGATGATCTCGTTGGTCTGGGCGGCGGTCTTGATAAAGGCATCCAGCTTCTCGCTGGTACCCACCAGCTGCACCGTGTACTGCTCGGGGGTGACATCGACGATCTGGCCACGGAAGATATCCGCCAGCCGTTTCAGCTCGTCACGGGCACCACCGGCGGCGCGTGCTTTGACCAGCGCGATCTCCCGCTCGATATGCTCCCCTTCGCTCAAGTCACACACCTTGAGCACATCCACCAGCTTGTGCAATTGCTTCTGGATCTGCTCCAGCACCCGCTCGTCCCCCATTGTGACGATAGTCATGCGCGACAGGGTGGGATCCTCGGTGGGCGCCACCGTCAGGGTCTCGATGTTGTAGCCACGCTGGGAGAAAAGGCCCACCACGCGGCTCAGGGCGCCGGATTCGTTTTCCAGCAGAACGGAAATAATATGTCTCATGATATTTCCCCCGCCTTGTTCTGCGACATCTCTTCAACGGCGGATTCCACCAGTACGACCGAAATAATATGTTCCATCGTCAGGTCCTCTCCGTCTTGCTCAGCCACATCTCGTCCATGGCACCAAACTTGATCTGCATCGGATAGACATGCTCATCCGGGTCAACCGAGATATCCATAAACACCAGCCGATCCTTCATGGCGAAGGCCTTCTCCATGGCGCTCTCCAGCTCGGCCGGATCGCTCACCGCGATGCCGACGTGGCCGTAGGCTTCCGCCAGTTTGACGAAGTCCGGCAGGGACTCCATGTAGGAGTGGCTGTGACGGCCGCCGTAGAACATCTTCTGCCACTGCTTGACCATGCCCAGCGCACGGTTGTTGATGGAGATGATCTTGATGGGTACCCCATACTGCAAGCAGGTAGAGAGCTCCTGAATGTTCATCTGCACCGAGCCATCACCGGTGACGCAGCAGACCACTGCATCCGGGTTGGCAAACTGGGCCCCCATGGCGGCCGGAATGCCAAAGCCCATGGTGCCAAGGCCGCCAGAGTTGATCCACTGACGCGGTTTGGCAAACGGGTAGTAGAGAGCCGCAAACATCTGGTGCTGGCCCACGTCGGAGGCGACGAACGCCTGACCCTGAGTCACCTTGTAGAGGGTCTCGATCACCTGCTGTGGCTTAATCTGGGTAGCCGACTTTTCGTAGGCGAGGCAGTGACGGGAGCGCCACTGGTTGATCTGGCTCCACCAATCCGTCATCGCCTGATGATCGTTAGCAAAGCCACACTCGCGGATCACCTCCAGCATCTGCTCCAGCACGGTTTCTACCGAGCCAACGATGGGCACATGAGCCTGCACCGTCTTGGAGATGGATGTCGGATCGATATCGATATGCACTATGGTGGCATTGGGGCAGAACTTGGTCACGTTGTTGGTAACGCGGTCATCGAAGCGGGCACCCACGGCAAAAATCAGATCCGCATTGTGCATGGTCTTGTTGGCTTCGAAGGTGCCATGCATCCCCAGCATGCCAATAAATTGCGGATGTATACCGGAGAAAGCACCCAACCCCATCAGAGTGGTGGTCACTGGCAGGTTCAGCAGCTCCGCCAGCTTGGTCACCAGATGATCCGCATTGGCGTTGATGGCACCGCCGCCCACGTACATCACCGGTCGCTGGGCATCCACCAGCAGCTTGGCAGCCCGCTTGATCTGGCCTTTGTGGCCGGACTTGGTCGGGTTGTAGGAGCGCATGCTCACCGACTCGGGATATTGGTAGGGAAATTTCTCTTTCGGGTTCTGCACATCTTTGGGCAGATCCACCACCACAGGCCCCGGGCGGCCGCTGGCGGCAATGTAATAGGCCTTCTTGATGGCCTCGGGAATATCGCTCGCCTTCTTGCACAGGAAGCTGTGCTTCACCACCGGGCGGGAGATACCGATCATGTCGGTCTCCTGGAATGCATCCTCACCGATCATGGTGGTCGGCACCTGGCCGGAGAGGATCACCAGCGGAATGGAATCCATATAGGCGGTGGCAATACCGGTAATGCAGTTGGTCGCCCCGGGGCCTGAGGTCACCAGCACAGTCCCCACCTTGCCGGTGGAGCGGGCGTAGCCGTCAGCCATGTGAACCGCGGCTTGCTCGTGGCGCACCAGCACATGCTCCATCTTGCCGTTTTCGAAGAGTGCGTCATAGATGTCGAGCACCGAGCCACCAGGGTAGCCAAAGACGTGCTCCACCCCCTGATCTTCCAGCGCTCTAACCACCATCTGGGCGCCTGATAACATCTCCATGATAAAGCCCTCCAGGCTTTGCTCCGTTTTGCGAATCCCGTCAACGGTGCAGTGCTTCCCGGCACAACCCGACCCGTTTCTTGTTGTTATCTGAATGCAGATCGGGCTAATTCCGCCCCGTTGACCGGTGAAAAAAAGGATTTTTCAATCATTCACCCGAAAATCGGGTGAAAAACCAACTTAACCCGCTTCATAACGCTTGTCCACGGCTTTTCCTGACCAGAACAGTCATACATTTCAACCCACTATTAACATTCAAGGAGTTGGCATCGCAGCCATGAGATAAAAGGGAAGCAACTCGGGGAATGGCCAGCAAATCATCTCGCCGAGGGGAACAACGGCCACAAAAAAGCCCACCAGTCAGCGGTGGGCTTGATGCCGGATGATCGACTCAGTTGTCCTGATCCGGCTCCGCCAGCCAGATCTGCTGATCCGGATCTGTCTCTTCACTGACCGAGATGCTGACACCCATATCCAGCAATTCATGCAGGGTCAGATTATCTGCCAGCGTCATGGTTTCGCCATTCTCATTGGTAAAGCGCATTTGCTCCGTCCTCTCCTTGGTGGGCTCGCCTTTCAGTCTAGTCAACAACGCTCACTTGCGATAACCAGCAACTGGATAAACAGTCCCCGCCATCCAGCTCGCTCAAACGATCACTCACCTCCTCCGGAAACAGGGTGCGAGCCCAGAGCCGACGTGACAGCGACGCCACGCTCTCATCGGCACCGGCCGCCAGCCAGCGGGCCAGTTCCCCCGCCACATCGGGGTAGCAGACAGCCCCCAGCGAAGGACTGTCGAGCCAGCTGCGCACCAGATTGGCATCGAGGCAGTCCATCAGGGTCGCCAGCCCCATCATCTCGAGGGTCTTGCCGTTGGTCAGTTGCTCAAACTGCCCGCCAAGGGGTTTGACCAGCATCTTCTTGCCGAGGGTGAGTGCCTCGGAGGCCAACTCGAAGCCCGCATTGGAGATGACGCCGCGACAACCGGCCAGCACAGCGATAAACCCGTGCCGCGACGGCGGCTCGAAGCGCAGGTTGCGCCACTGGCTGGGGGTGCGGATGGCGGGGTGAAAGCAGACGAAGCGCTGCTGACCAAAGCGCGACAGCAGGGCGGCGATCGCCTCGGTCTGCTCGAACGGCAGATAGACCAGGATCTCGCCGTTATCCGGCGCAGTGGAAATGGGGTCGATCACTGGCGGCAACAAGGGGTGGCCGAAGTGAAACCAGTGCAGCCCGAGCGGTTGATCCACCGGGGCAAAGTGGCGCATCAACTGACGGCTGACCCCATCCTCCCCCCAGCGCGGGATCGGCCAGTTGAAACTGGCCTGATGGCTGATGGTGAGGCTCGGCTTGCCATAACGGCGGGCGGCGTGGGCGGTCAACGGCTCAAAATCGCTCACCACCAGATCGTATTCGCTGCAATCGAGGGCCCGCAGATCCCGCCAGAAGGTGAGCGGCGAAGCGGCCTGCAGGGTACGCCACGGCGAGACCCGCCCCTCGTGACTGATAAAGGTGAGCCCGGCAAACGTGCGGTAGGCGCCAAACTCCTCCATGTCGAAATAGCGGTCGGCAGGGCGACCGCTGAAGAGATAGTCCACCTCGACTCCGGCCGTGCGTAACGCCCGTGCAAGGGTGCGACTGCGGCTGATATGGCCGTTGCCGGTACCTTGCACACCAAACAGTATCCTCATGAATGGCTCCAGCCGAGCGCCAGCACGGCGCAACCGCCACCCAGCAAAGCACCGGCCACCAGATCGCTCAGGTAGTGAACCCCGAGCAGCAGCCGGGATGCCCCCACCAGCGCCGCCCAACCAAACAGCAGTGGTGCCCAGAGCGGAAAGCCGGTGGCCAGTATGGTGGCCATCAGAAAGGCGGCGGCGGTGTGGCCGGAGGGGAGACTGTAACGATCGGAGGGGGTGATAAAGACCGGCAAGCCGACCGGTCGCTGCCGTTTCAGGCTGTTTTTCAGCAGCAGATAGAGGGGCAGCTCGATGGCGAAGGCGAGCAGTGCCAGCTGCACCAGTTCCCGTTCGGGCTCCCCTTGCCACCAGAGCAGGACGGCCAGCACGGCGTAAAGCGGACCATCACCGGTGCGGGAGACAAGGCGGCTGACCCTCGCCTGCGGCCGGTTGTAGGCGTGAAGCAGGCAGACCCTGCATACCTGCTGGTCCCATTGCTGGATCTTGTTCATAACCCCTCCGTCCCTGAAATCTCTTGGCAGCATGAAGCCGAGGGATGACGTTACGTTGAACGGGGGATAACAGATTTATGAAAAAAGGGCCGAATGGCCCTTTTTAATCTCGACTGACAGCGGGATCAGTGGCTGCCGCGCAGACCGGTTTCCATCATACGGCAGTTGTGATCCGCCAGACGGGTCATGAAATTCTCATCCACCTTGAGGCCGAACACCTGCTCGTAGAGATCTTTCATCACGAACGGCTGCCACATCATGCTGAGGAAGGAGATCTTCAGCATCTCGGGATCCAGGTTATCACCCAGCTCGCCGTTAGACTTCATGGTTTCCAGCAGGGCGTCGAACTGCGGCAGCTGACGTTCCAGCAGGCGATTCAGCACAAAATCCCGACCAGGACTCTTCTCACTAGACAATGCGCTGGAGATAGCTGAAGTCAGCTCGCTGTTGGGCGCCATCACCTGATAGTAGGTATTGAGCATCTCATTGATGCTGTGATTGCTCTGCTCATCTTGCCAGGCGTGATCAAGCGGCTCGGCCACATCGCCCAGCACAGCTTTGTAAAGACCCTCTTTACTGCCGAAGTAGTAGTGGATCATGGCCAGATTCGAGCCAGCCAGCTCCGCGATTTCGCGGGTAGTCACCTTGCTATAGGGAGTATTGAGAAAACGCTCACGGGCAGCAGCAAGCAACTTGTCACGAATGTCAGAACGTCCGACCGGACGACCAGGTCTACGTTTTTCCATGAAACACCTCAGATAATGCAGTCAATGCTGATAAGTCGATCTGTTTGTGCAAATAATCGAGCACAGCAGGAATGACCAGATAATCGGTCATAGGCCGAATATGGGACAAGGAAATTTGCAGTCCTTTACAATCCGATTAAATATCTCAGCAGATTGCTCCTGACAATCCAGGTTGACACAGCATAAAAATCTCGATATTGGTAAAAGCGTTATCGACTGGATGGAACAACAACGTCATGCATATCGCCACCCCGCTACTACTACTTTCCCTAATCGCGTTAACTCGCGCGGGATCCTTGTAGCCGGGCTAAGGCATAGCCGGAATTTACAAAAACCCGTGCACCCTGCACGGGTTTTTTTATGCCGCAGCAGGATGCACGTTACCGAACTTAGGAAGAGGGAAGTCACATGTCAGATAGGGTCATCATATTCGACACCACCTTGCGCGATGGTGAGCAGGCCCTGGCGGCCAGTTTGACAGTCAAGGAGAAGCTGCAGATCGCACTGGCACTGGAGCGGCTCGGGGTCGATGTCATGGAAGTGGGCTTCCCGGTCTCCTCTCCCGGCGATTTTCAATCGGTGCAGACCATCGCCCGCCACATCAAAAACAGCCGGGTCTGCGCCCTCGCCCGCGCCCTGCCCAAGGATATCGACGCCGCCGGCGAAGCCTTGCGGGTCGCCGACGCCTTTCGCATCCACACCTTTATCTCCACCTCCTCCATCCATGTGGAGAGCAAGCTGAAAAAGAGCTTCGAGGATGTGCTGGAGATGGGGGTCGGCGCCATCAAGCACGCCCTGCGCTACACCGACGATGTAGAGTTCTCCTGCGAGGATGCGGGCCGCACGCCGATTGATAATCTCTGCCGCATGGTGGAGGCCGCCATCAAGGCGGGCGCTCGTACCATCAATATTCCGGATACCGTGGGCTACACGGTACCGACCGAGTTCTCCGGCATCATCCACACCCTGTTCAACCGGGTGCCCAACATCGACAAGGCCATCATCTCGGTGCACTGCCACGACGATCTGGGGCTCTCGGTGGCCAACTCCATCGGTGCGGTGCAGATGGGGGCCCGCCAGATCGAGTGCACCATCAACGGCATCGGCGAACGGGCGGGCAACTGCTCGCTGGAAGAGGTGGCGATGATCCTCAAGACCCGCGCCGATCTGCTCGGGGTGCAAACCAATATCCGCCACAACGAAATTCATCGCACCAGCATGCTGGTCAGCCAGCTCTGCAACATGCCGGTGCAGCCCAACAAGGCGATCGTCGGGGCCAACGCCTTCTCCCACAGCTCCGGCATCCATCAGGATGGGGTGCTCAAGGCGAAAAACACCTACGAAATCATCACTCCCGAAAGCATTGGCCTGACCCAGAACAACCTCAACATGACCTCCCGCTCCGGCCGCCACGTCATCAAGCACCGGATGGAGTCCATGGGTTATGCCGAGAGCAGCTACGACCTTGACCACCTCTACGGCAAGTTCCTGACCCTGGCCGACAAAAAAGGACAGGTATTCGACTACGACCTCGAGGCGCTGGCTTTCTTCAGCCAGATCCACGAAGAGCCTGAGCACTTCAAGCTGGAGTACCTCGGGGTGCAGAGCGGCAGCTCGGTGCTGGCCACCGCCTCGGTCAAATTGAAGGTGGGGCAGGATCTGGTGTGCGAAGCAGCCACCGGCAACGGCCCGGTGGATGCGGTTTACCAGTGCATCAACCGCATCACCGGCTATGAGATCCGCATCGACAAATATGCCCTCAAAGCTAAGGGCGAGGGGGAAGATGCCCTCGGTCAGGTGGATATTGTCGCCGAGTATAAGGGCCGTAAATTCCACGGCATGGGGTTGGCCACCGACATCATTGAATCCTCGGCCCACGCCCTGCTCCATGTGATCAACAGCATCTGGCGCGCCGATCAGGTGGCAGAGCAGATGGAACGCAATAACAGCATCAAATCAGAAACCGTCTGAGCAGGAATCGCTGCCACACAGACGGCATGGAATGACAACATCAGGACGGGGAACGTCTGAACCGGCATCCGCGCGCAGCGTCGGGGAAACCGGGCAGAGGGATCTCAAAGACAATATCAGGATGGAGAGTGTATGAGCAGTTATCGGATCGCAGTATTGCCGGGTGACGGCATTGGCCCGGAAGTGATGGCCGAGGCCGTCAAGGTGCTGGAGAAGGTGCAGGCCAAATTCGGCCTCGCCTTCGAGTATGATCGCCATGATGTGGGCGGCATCGCCATCGACAACCACGGCACCCCGCTGCCACAAAGCACCATCAAAGGTTGCGAAGCGGCCGACGCCGTGCTGTTCGGCTCGGTGGGCGGCCCGAAATGGGAACATCTGCCCCCCAACGATCAGCCGGAGCGCGGTGCCCTGCTGCCCTTGCGCGCCCACTTCAAGCTGTTCTGCAACCTGCGTCCGGCCCGCATCTACACCGGTCTGGAGCAGTTCTCCCCGCTGCGCGCCGACATCTCCGATCGCGGTTTTGACATCGCCTGCGTGCGCGAGCTGACCGGCGGTATCTACTTCGGCCAGCCCAAGGGCCGCGAGGGTGAAGGGGCGAACGAAAAGGCGTTCGACACCGAGGTGTACCACCGCTTCGAGATTGAGCGCATCGCCAAGATTGCCTTTGAGTCGGCGCGGGTACGACGTGGCAAAGTCACCTCCATCGACAAGGCCAACGTGCTCGCCTCCTCCATCCTGTGGCGTGAGGTGGTGACACAAGTCGCCAAGGATTATCCCGATGTCGAACTGAACCATATGTATATCGACAACGCCACCATGCAGCTCATCAAGGATCCCTCCCAGTTCGACGTGCTGCTCTGCTCCAACCTGTTTGGTGACATTCTCTCCGACGAATGCGCCATGATCACCGGCTCCATGGGGCTGCTCCCCTCCGCCAGCCTCAACGAATCGGGTTTCGGCCTGTTCGAGCCGGCCGGTGGCTCGGCCCCGGACATCGCAGGCAAAGGAATTGCTAACCCCATCGCCCAGATCCTCTCCGCCGCCCTGATGCTGCGCTACAGCCTGGGTCAGGAAGCTGCAGCCCAAGCCATCGAGCAGGCCGTGGCCCAGACCCTGGCCGAAGGTTACTTCACCGCCGACCTGCATCAGGCCAGCGCCCGTCATCCGGTGCAGAGCACGTCCGAGATGGGCAGCCAGATCGCCGCCCGGATCTGAGCTAAAGAACAGATAACAAGGAAGAGAGAAGCAATGGCCAAGACCCTCTATCAGAAAGTATTCGACGCCCACGTGGTACGGGAAGTGGAAGGGGAAACGCCCCTCATCTACATCGACCGCCATCTGGTGCATGAAGTGACCAGCCCGCAGGCATTCGACGGTCTGCGCGCCATGAACCGCCAGCTGCGCCGCCCGGATCTGACCTGGGCCACCATGGATCACAACGTCTCCACCACCAGCAAGGACATCGCCGCCTCTGGCGAGATGGCCCGCATCCAGATGGAGACGCTCGCCGACAACTGCAAAGAGTTCGGGGTTCGCCTCTACGATCTCAACCACAAATATCAGGGAATCGTCCATGTGATGGGCCCCGAGCTCGGCATTACCCTGCCCGGCACCACCATCGTCTGCGGCGATTCCCACACAGCCACCCACGGCGCCTTCGGTTCGCTGGCGTTCGGTATCGGCACCTCCGAGGTGGAGCATGTGATGGCGACCCAGACCCTGAAACAGGGCCGCGCCAACACCATGCGCATTTCAGTCAACGGCAAGCTGGCCGAGGGCATCAGCGCCAAGGACGTGGTGCTGGCCATCATAGGCCGGGTCGGCCATGCCGGTGGTACCGGCTACGTGGTGGAGTTCGCTGGCGAGGCCATTGCAGGCCTCTCCATGGAAGGGCGGATGACGGTGTGCAACATGGCCATCGAGCTCGGCGCCAAGGCGGGGATGATTGCCCCCGACCAGACCACCATCGACTACATTCGCGGCAAGGAGTTTGCCCCCAAGGGCGAAGCACTGGAGCAGGCCATCGCCTACTGGCAGAGCCTCAAGAGTGACGAAGGTGCCCACTTCGATGCCGAAGTGGTGCTGGACGCCGCCGATATTGCCCCGCAAGTCACCTGGGGTACCAACCCGGGTCAGGTGATTGCCGTCAATGAGCCGATTCCGGCACCGGAATCCTTCAGCGATCTGATGGAGCAGCAGTCCGCCCGCAAGGCACTCGCCTACATGGATTTGCAACCGGGCCAGAAGCTCTCCGATGTCGCCATCGACAAGGTGTTTATCGGATCGTGCACCAACAGCCGCATCGAGGATCTGCGCGCTGCCGCCGCCATCGCCCGCGGTCGCAAGGTGGCCGCAGGTGTGCAGGCGCTGGTGGTGCCTGGCTCCGAGCAGGTGAAGGCACAGGCCGAAGCCGAGGGTCTCGACAAGATCTTCATCGAAGCAGGCTTTGAGTGGCGCCTTCCTGGCTGCTCCATGTGTCTGGCGATGAACAACGACCGGCTGCAACCGGGGGAGCGCTGCGCCTCCACCAGCAACCGCAACTTCGAAGGGCGTCAGGGCCGCGCCGGCCGCACCCATCTGGTGAGCCCGGCCATGGCCGCCGCCGCCGCCGTCACCGGCCGCTTCGCCGACATTCGCGCGCTGTAATTACGAGGAGAACAAGATGACAGGCTTCAAGCAACATAAAGGGATCGTCGTGCCCCTCGACAGCGCCAACGTCGACACCGACGCCATCATTCCCAAGCAGTTTTTGCAGAAGGTAAACCGCATCGGTTTTGGCAAGCACCTGTTCCACGACTGGCGCTTTCTGGACGATGCCGGTCAGCAGCCCAACCCCGAGTTTGTGCTCAACCAGCCGCAATTCGCCGGTGCCAGCATCCTGCTGGCTCGCGAGAACTTCGGCTGCGGCTCGAGCCGCGAGCACGCCCCCTGGGCACTGGCCGACTACGGCTTCAAGACCGTCATTGCCCCGAGCTTTGCCGACATCTTCTACGGCAACGCCATCAACAACGGCATGGTGCCGGTACGCCTGAAGGAAGAGGAGATCAACGCCCTGTTCCAGCTGGTCGCTACCAAGCCGGGCATCGAGATTGAAGTGGATCTGGAAGCCAATCAGGTGCGCGCCGGTGAGCGCAGCTTCGGTTTCGAGATCGACGAGTTCCGCCGTTACTGCCTGCTCAACGGGCTGGATGCCATCGGCCTGACCCTGCAACACGAAGCCGCCATCAGTGCCTTTGAGGCGAAGCAGCCAAACTGGATTTAACGCACCAGTTGCAAAAAAACGAGTAGAATCAACAGGGAGCTTCGGCTCCCTGTTTTACTGTCCGCTACGCTTCCCACTTTGGGCCACCGGAACTGGCCCGTGCCACAGGAAAGGATGATGAAGAGACCGACGGCAATCCCTCTGCTCTGTGCCCTGCTGCTAACCCTGCCCGTGGGCGCCAGCCAAACCAGCTTCAACAACAGCCTCGGCCAGATCAACGTCGGCTGGCGGGATAGCGAAGGCAAGCCCCAGCAGCTCACCTACCGGCTGGAACAGGGCAAGCTGCCGCCCCTTATCGCCTATCGCCCGGCCAGAATGCAGGAGGAGGTGTTGCAGGTATTGCTGCGGGAGGTGCGCCAGAACTACCCCGAGGTACAGTTCACCCTCACCCGCCCCACGCTGGAGCTGCATCTGAAAAGTCGCAATCAGGATAAAGCGCGTGAAGCGATGGCCTGGCTGGAATCACAGCGCAGCAAAGAGGAGTTGGCGTGGCTGACCGAGCACTACTTCCAGTACTTCACAACCCCTGACGGACAACTGGCGGTCAAGCAAGATCATCCGCGCATCGCGCTGGAGAGCCGCAGCACCTTGGCACCGCTGGTGGGTCAACTCAAACAGCAGGGAAGCACCGAAACGGAAGCTCGCCAGAAGACGGTGGCCCATATGCTGACCTTTATCCAGAGCATCCCCTACCAGCAGCTGGATAATCTCAATGGACGGCAAGGCAAGGGGTTTCTCGCTCCTCGCCAGGTGTTGGAACAGAATCGGGGCGATTGCGACAGCAAGGTGGCCCTGATGGCCGCCATGCTGGCCCAACTCTTTCCCGAGCTGAAACAGGCCATGGTGTTCGTCCCCGGCCACGCCCTGCTGGCCGTTGACCTGCCTGCCAAACCGGGGGATGCCACCATCAGCTGGCAAGGGCAATCCTATCTGCTGCTCGAGCCCACAGGCCCCGCCACCTTGCCCGCCGGCCAAATAGCATCGACCAGCAAAACGCTGGTCGATAGTAAACAAATCAGTGTGCAACCGGTTAAAGCCAACAAGTGAGCCTGTCTATCTCAGGCTCACACTGTGACCCATGACGACCGATTGATTAGCGCGCTGACTCAAGCCACGGGTAAAAACTCTATCGCCAACAGCAAGCCATCATCCTCGTCCAGCACCCGAATGATGCGGGCCTGCGCCTCGAAAGGGGGCAGCAGGTTGTTGTGCGTGGCCAGGCTAACCCGGATCGGCAAATTGATGTCAAGCTGGTGTTCAGATACCGCAATCCCCATGCCGTTGGCACTGAGATCCCGGCAGACCCCCTCCAGCACCTGCTGTTGCTGATAAACAGTGACCGGAGCATTGATAACCATGCGCGCAAAGGCACGCCTTTCCTTGGTATTGGTAAGCACGCGAACATCCTCTGTTGGGTGGGCGTCATCTCAGGGGTATTGCACAATTGTGCTGGTCTACCCAAAAGAACGTTAATACAATGCGGTGCGTTTCTCAAACGGGGTGCGGTTTACCGCTGAGATTATACCCGTGAACCTGATCCAGATAATGCTGGCGGAGGAATTTGAGGCATGGCGCTCATTTTTTGCGCCCTCACCCGCTGGCACCTCATTATTAACAAGTAATAGGGAGTGCCACCAATGAAAACCCTGCTGCTGGTCACCACCGGCCTGCTGTCGGCCAATGCGTTCGCCGCCAACACCCTCACCGTCTACACCTACAGCTCCTTCACTGCCGAGTGGGGCCCGGGCCCCAAGATCAAGCAAGCCTTCGAGAAAGAGTGCGGCTGCACCCTCAATCTGGTTTCCCTCGAAGATGGGGTAGCCATCCTCAACCGGCTGCGGCTGGAGGGCAAACACAGCAAGGCCGATCTGGTGCTGGGGCTCGATGATGCACTCATCAGCGAAGCCAAGCAGAGCGGCTTGTTCGCGCCCCATCCCACTAACCTCGACGGCATCAAGGTGCCGGGTGGCTGGCAGGATAAGACCTTCGTCCCCTACGACTACGGCTACTTCGCCTTTGTTTATGACAAGGAGAAGCTCAAGCAGCCACCCAAGAGCCTGAAAGAGCTGGTGGAGCGACCTGACCTCAAGGTGATCTATCAGGATCCCCGCACCTCTACCCCGGGACAAGGGCTGATGCTGTGGATGAAGTCAGTCTACGGCGACAAGGCACCTGCCGCCTGGGCCGAACTGGCCAAGAAGACGGTCACCGTCACCAAGGGGTGGTCCGAGGCCTATGGCATGTTCCTCGATGGCGAAGCGGACATGGTGCTCTCCTACACCACCTCCCCCGCTTACCACCTGATTGGCGAGAACAAGCCCCAGTATCAGGCTGCCGCCTTCTCAGAGGGTCACTACCGTCAGGTAGAAGTGGCCGCCAAGCTGAACAGTGCCACTCAGGGCAAGCTGGCCGATCAGTTCCTGCAATTTATGGTGAGCCCCGCCTTCCAGAACGAGATCCCTACCGGCAACTGGATGTATCCGGTGATCGACACCCAACTGCCCAAGGGCTTCGAGCAGATGATCACCGTAGCCAAGCCGCTCGCCTTCAGCAGCGATGAGGTGGCCGCCAATCGCAAAGGGTGGATCCGCGAGTGGCTACAAGCCGTCACCCAGTGAGCCGTCACGCCCTGAAACTACAGACTCGTCCCCTCTGGTGGCTGCCGGGCAGCGCAGCCACCCTGTTGATCCTGTTGTTGTCCCTCGGGCCACTCGCGGCCCTGTTGTGGCAGGCCGGTTCGCTGGCGCCACGCACCCTGCTCGCAGATCCTTATCTGCGCCATGTGCTGGGCTTCAGTCTGGGGCAGGCACTGCTCTCCACCCTGCTCAGTCTCGGGCTGGCCATTCCGGTGGCCCGCGCGCTGGCGCGGCGGCGCTTCATCGGTCGTACCCTGCTGATCAAGTTGTTTGGCCTCTCGCTGGTACTGCCAGTCATCATCGCCATCTTCGGCATAGTGGCGGTACACGGCAAACAAGGGTGGCTGCCGCAACTGTTGCGCTCACTGGGGCTGGATCCCGGCAACTACCTCTACGGCCTGTTCGGCATCCTGCTGGCCCACGTCTTCTTCAACATGCCACTGGCGGCCCGCCTGATGCTGCAGAGCCTAGAGAGCATCCCCGAATCGAGCTGGCGCCTTGCCAGCCAACTCGGCATGCGCTCGTCCCACATCTTCCGATTGCTGGAGTGGCCGCTTATTCGCGGCATATTGCCGGGACTGGCCAGCCTCATCTTCATGCTCTGTTTCACCAGCTTCACCACCGTGCTGGCGCTAGGGGGCGGGCCGAAATCCACCACGCTGGAGGTGGCCGTCTATCAGGCACTGCGCTTTGACTTCGATCTCGCCACCGCGGGCGGACTGGCGCTGGTGCAGCTGATCCTGACCGCCGCCCTGCTCGCCCTGCAACACAAGCTGCAGAGCACCCCGGCCAGTCGGGTGACACCGCGCCGCCCCTGCTTGCGGCCGGATCGCCATCAGCCAGGCACAGCCGTGGTGGATCTGCTTTCGCTCTGTATCGGGCTCGCCATCTTTCTGCCGCCGCTGCTGGCGATTGTGGTGGCCGGCCTCCACCCCGGCCTGCTGACGGCGCTCACCTCCAGCAAGCTGTGGCAGGCGAGCGGCCAGTCGCTGCTGATTGCGCTGGCGGCCGGCACCCTTGCAACCCTGCTTGGCAGCGGCCTGTTGCTCACCAGCCGTCACCTCAAGGTGCGCACCCGCCAGCGGCGCGCTGCGGCCATGTGGGAGGCCAGCGGCTCGATGATCCTGATGATCCCGGCGGTGGTGCTATCCACCGGTCTCTTCATCCTGTTTATGCCGTTCACCGATGTCTTCGCCCTCGGCCCTTGGCTGGTGGTGCTGGTAAACGCTCTGATGGCGCTGCCCTATGTGCTGCGCACCCTCTCAGCCCCCATGCAGCTGGTGGTACGCCAGTACGACCGGCTGGCCGACAGTCTGGGGGTACGCGGCCTGCATCGCCTGCGACTGGTGGAGTGGCCACTGCTGCGCCGCCCGCTGGCACTGGCGATGGCGCTGTCGATGATCCTCTCGCTGGGGGATCTCGGAGCCATCGCCATGTTTGGCAGTCAGGAGCTCACCACCCTGCCCTGGCTGCTCTATCAACAGCTCGGCAGCTACCGGCTGACCGACGCGGCCGCCACCGCCCTGCTGCTGCTCACACTCTGTTTCTCCCTGTTCTGGCTGGTTGAACGGGGTCTTGGAGGAAAAAATGGCGAGCATCATTGAGATACAAAACGCCTTGCGGCCCTGCGCTAGCGTTTCTGCGGCAGTTCTCGCTAGTCAAACGGACCCTTTGAGGAGGAAAAATGCTGAACATTGATATGCTTGCGACCAGCTACCCCGACTGGCGCGTCAGCTTCAGCGCGACCCTGCCCAAGGGAGAGATCACCGCGCTGATCGGCCCAAGCGGCGCGGGCAAATCTACCCTGCTCGGGATGATCGCCGGCTTCGTGCCGGTGGAATCAGGCCGCCTCAGTTTCGATGGTGAAGATCTGCTGCCGCTGGGCCCCGCCGAACGACCAGTCACCACCCTGTTTCAGGATCACAACCTGTTCCTCCACCTCTCGGTGTTCGACAATATCGCCATCGGCCTGCATCCGGGTCTGCGCCTGAGTGCCGCCCAGCGGGCACAGGTGATCGATGCTGCCGGGCGGGTCGGCCTTGGCGAGATGCTAAACCGCCTGCCTGAGCAACTCTCCGGCGGCCAACAGCAGCGGGTCGGACTGGCCCGCGCACTGGTACGGGGCAAGCCATTGCTGCTACTGGATGAGCCCTTCTCGGCCCTCGATCCCGCCTTGCGCCGGGAGATGCTGGCGGAAGTGGCCCGCCTCGCCTGCGAGCAGGGCATTACCGTGTTGATGGTTTCCCACAATCCGGAGGATGCGCAACTCATCGCCGATCAGGTGCTGTTTGTCGACGAGGGACGCATCGCCCTGCAAGGAAAGTCCGACCTCCTGCAAAACAGCAATCATCCCGGGTTGTTGCGCTACCTTGGTCGCGCTCTCGCGCCATAGTGGA
Source organism: Aeromonas sp. CU5 (assembly GCF_002586745.1). Taxonomy (NCBI): domain Bacteria; kingdom Pseudomonadati; phylum Pseudomonadota; class Gammaproteobacteria; order Aeromonadales; family Aeromonadaceae; genus Aeromonas; species Aeromonas sp. CU5. The sequence goes on along the minus strand of NZ_CP023817.1, from coordinate 4,498,750 downwards.
TGGCCAACCAGCTGATGGTCTCCCCCTATCATGCCGGAAGATGCCCAGCTCATCGCCGATCAGGTACTGTTTGTCGACGAGGGACGCATCGCCCTGCAAGGAAAGCAGGATATTCTGCAACACAGCGATCATCCCGGGTTGTTGCGCTACCTTGGCCGTACACAGGGATCATGAAGGCAAGGGCATCAAAAAAGGGGAAGCCGGATGGCTTCCCCTTTCTCATGCACAGATCCCGTTAAATCAGAGATTTTCCTCGGCGAACGAGGCCAGTCTGCTGCGCACCACGCCGTTGAGGAAGATGTTGGCACTGCCGTCGAAATCCTTGAAACGCTCGACGATGTAGGTGAGACCCGAGGTCACCGGGCTCAGGTAGTTAGAGTCGATCTGGGCCAGGTTACCGGAGCAGACGATCTTGGTTCCCTCACCGCAGCGGGTGATGATGGTCTTGATCTGGGACGCGGTCAGGTTCTGGCACTCATCCAGTAACACGAAGGTGTTCTGGATGCTGCGCCCGCGCATGAAGTTGACCGATTTGAACTGGATGTTGGCCTTCTCCATGATGTAGCTGAGCGAGCCACTCATGTTCTCGTCCTGCTTGTGCAGCACCTCTAGGGTGTCGGTCACCGCCGCCAGCCAGGGCATCATCTTCTCCTCTTCGGTGCCGGGCAGGAAGCCGATGCTTTCGGCAATTTCCGGGGTATTCCGGGTGACGATCACTTTCTCGTAAATACCCTTCTCAATCACCAGCTCCAGCGCCGCCGCCATCGCCAGCAAGGTCTTGCCGCAACCGGCCGGGCCGGTCAGGATCACCAGATCGATGTGCGGATCGAGCAGTGCATCCAGCGCCATCCCCTGATAGACGTTCTTGGGATGGACACCCCACGCCTTGCGGGACATCAGCCGCTCACGGCCCAGATCCTTGATGCGGATCTTGTTGCCATCGTGGCTGAGCACACGGGCGGCGAAGAAGTTTTCCTCGTCGATCAGGTACTGGTTGACGTGAATTCCTTCGAGCAGGTTGTCGTCGATCACATGAATGGTATCGCGGCCATAGCTCTCGCTCTCGCACTCGCCAACCCGCTCCCAAAAGCTGCCGGGCACCACCTGAAAGCCTTTGGCCAACAGGCGGATATCGTCGATCAGCTGGTCACTGCGATAATCTTCAACACGGGCGAGCCCTGCCCCTTTTGCTTTGAGACGCATGTTGATGTCTTTGGTGACCAGCACCACCTGACGCTTCAACTCATGCTTTTGCAGATAGAGGGCCGCGTTGATGATGCGGTTGTCGGCCTCCTTGTCGGTAAAGACTTCGGCATCCTGCGGCAGGTGGTGATCGCTGAAGATGCAAATATTGCCGCTCGCTTCGCCAGCCAGCGGAACGCCCTGGGTGATCTGCTCCGGCGTTGCGTCACGGAACACATCTTCCAACGCACGAATGGCCACCCGCGCGTCGCGGCTGACATCCTTGTTGCGATCCTTGATGTTATCGAGCTCTTCCAGCACTGTCATGGGGATGAGCACGTCGTGCTCTTTGAAGGAGTAGATCGCGAGGGGTTCGTGAAGTAGAACGTTGGTATCCAGGATAAACAGCTTTCGGTCCGTATTGTCCATAAGCATTCTCCTTGGCACTGAAGGGCCACGTGTGTGAATCTCAGATGTCATTGAAACCACACGGCCGTGACAGTTTTATTACCCTCAACGCTACGCCCGATTTTACTATCACACAACAAATCACTTGGCCGAGCGTTTTGATTGCCCATAAAAACAGCAATAAAAAGACCGGAACACAGACCGGTCTTTTTGCTTTCGCTCAATGAGTTAAACACACCGGTCAGCCATCCTGGGAGGCGCCGCTGCTGAGGCTGTTCATGCAACCATCCTTGAGCACCAGCCCCCCCCTTGCTTTGGCACTGATAGCAGAGCCCAGCATTGGTCGCAAAGCCACGATCAGCAGATCTCCAAACCAGGACACTCAACTGATTAAGTGACTGAATGAATGAATACTCAGAGATAGATCAGGGCTTCTTAACGTAGACGGTCGGTGTTCCACCCGCCATATTCAGATAGAACTCGTAGACGCCATCGGAATCCGGTGAGAACTTCATGTCCTCATACTTGGAGCAGGGGTTGACCGGCACCGCCTCACCGCCCAATACGGCAACACCATCACTCGGGCTCTTGTAGCCAAAGTTGGTACCGCAGCTCCAGCTCGAGTCAGCAAACTTGAACTTGTAGGGTGCCCACTCCTTCTTGAGCGTCCCTTTGGCCATGTAGAGCTTGTCGGCCACCTTGATCACCTTGCTCGCATCAGTCGCCATCCAGTCGTTCATCTCCCCACGCAGGTAGATGGACTTGCCACCGAAGTCACTGTTGTCTGCCCCAGCCTGCTCAGCACCACCATTGGATGCACAACCGCCTAATACCAGGGTTCCCGCCGCCAGCATCATCGTTACTGTTTTTTTGAACATGTGTCCATTCCTCAAATTATTGTGATTCCTTGGTCCATCGACGTGGACCGAAGGATTAAACCAGAGCACCCTTCACAAGAAAGGTAGAGGCATCACACTCTGTGCTTTTTATGTGCAAGCAATTAAATAATTGAATAAAAATTGAACGATAAATGAAGGGGATTTAGGCGATAGGGAAGAGCATCTATACAAAACAGAAGGGGAACGAACGATAATTAGCCAGATTACTGATTTTCAGCCAATAAAAAACCCCGCTCATCGAGCGGGGTTTCTTGTATTGGGTGCCTGGCAGTGTCCTACTCTCGCATGGCGAATGCCACACTACCATCGGCGCTACCGCGTTTCACTTCTGAGTTCGGCATGGGATCAGGTGGTTCCACGGCGCTATGGCCGCCAGGCAAATTAATTCAATCTGAGAAAGCTGACGTGAGTAATGATGTCGCTCGTGGCTTCATCACTATCACTGAATTTTTAAGTAGTTCATGCACTTGCTACAAGGCCAGAAACACTTCTTGGGTGTTGTATGGTTAAGCCTCACGGGTAATTAGTATGGGTTAGCTCAACACGTCGCCGCGCTTACACACCCCACCTATCAACGTTGTGGTCTCCAACGGCCCTTTAGGACCCTCAAGGGGTCAGGGATGACTCATCTCAGGGCTCGCTTCCCGCTTAGATGCTTTCAGCGGTTATCGATTCCGAACTTAGCTACCGGGCAGTGCCACTGGCGTGACAACCCGAACACCAGAGGTTCGTTCACTCCGGTCCTCTCGTACTAGGAGCAACTCCCTTCAATCATCCAACGCCCACGGCAGATAGGGACCGAACTGTCTCACGACGTTCTGAACCCAGCTCGCGTACCACTTTAAATGGCGAACAGCCATACCCTTGGGACCGACTTCAGCCCCAGGATGTGATGAGCCGACATCGAGGTGCCAAACACCGCCGTCGATATGAACTCTTGGGCGGTATCAGCCTGTTATCCCCGGAGTACCTTTTATCCGTTGAGCGATGGCCCTTCCATTCAGAACCACCGGATCACTATGACCTACTTTCGTACCTGCTCGACCTGTCCGTCTCGCAGTTAAGCTGGCTTATGCCATTGCACTAACCTCCTGATGTCCGACCAGGATTAGCCAACCTTCGTGCTCCTCCGTTACTCTTTGGGAGGAGACCGCCCCAGTCAAACTACCCACCAGGCACTGTCCGCGAGCCCGATTCAGGGCCCTGCGTTAGAACATCAAACATACAAGGGTGGTATTTCAAGGACGGCTCCACGACAACT
>NZ_CP023817.1:4257500-4490000 GCF_002586745.1 Aeromonas sp. CU5 | reverse complement strand
GTACCAAAGTCATCCAGTGCCAGCAATACTCCCTGCTGGGTAAGGTCTTGCATAAGTTGCAGAGAGTTCTTCACTTCCCGCATGGTGGTATCTTCGGTCACTTCCAATACCAGACTCCGGGCAGGCAAGTGATGCTCCATCAATGCCTTGGCTACCAGTTTGAGCAAATTACGCTGGTACATGCCCGGGGAAATATTGACGCACATCTGCAGGTCCACCAAGCCAAGCTGATGCCACTGCGAAAGTTGTTGGCACGCTGTATTTAACACCCAGCTACCGACTCTTTCTGCAAGCTGAAACTCTTCTGCCACCATGATCACCTCATTAGGGGGAATAAACCCCAACTCAGGGTGGCGCCAACGCAATAGGGCTTCGACCGCTTCACAGCGACCATTTTCAAGATTGACTATCGGCTGGTAATAGAGCTCCATGGCGTTATGCTCTAACGCCATGATCATGTCCGAGGCCAGGTGCTTGCGGCGAGCTGTCTCGTTCAGCAAAGAGTTATCGTAGATGACATAAGGTACTTGAGTCTTGCGACTATGAAACAGCGCTTGCTCTGCATGGCTCAACAACTCTTGAGTTTTGTTGCTGTCCATCGGATAAAATGCAATCCCGACCCCCGCCTCTAGCCGGAATGGATAGTTGTCATACACGATATCCTGCTTGAGCGTATTCTGTAAGCGAGCAACCAACTCCCGAACCTGGCGCAGATCACTGCTGCCACGCTGAATAATGGCAAACTGGTCACCCCCCAAGCGGCCACTCCACTCTCCCTCCCCACACAATGCTCTTATTCGATTGGCGAACTCATTGAGCAAGTAATCACCGGTGTCATAGCCGAACTTACTGTTGATATCCCTGAAATCGTTGATATCAATCAACACCAGCCCAAACGGCACGTCTTGAGTCGTGCACAGCTCCATCCGCTCCAACAAAGCAAGTCGGTTGGGCAATCCGGTCAGCGGATCCTGCCTTGCCGCTCTAAAATGACGACGCCCTTCATATATAAGCAGGATACTGAGCAACAGAACCGAGACAATCAGACCGGACACCATCAGTAGCAAGGCGTTGCGCAACTGACCAAAATAGCGATCGTTATCTGAATAGATGTTAATGTTCTTTTGCATCACAGAGGCAAGTGAGTAGGAAAGCGGCTCTTGAAGAGGTTCCAGCCGCATCATAATTTGCTGATAATCGCTGACGCCAGCTTTAAGGGTGGTGATCTCGGGTTCAATATTGCGGATATTGTTTTCTATTAATTGGACCAGTCGTAAGGTCTTCTGCTTGTCCTCCATGCTTTTGCGCAACTGGCCGCTCAACAAAATGGGCGTTCTACTCCAGAGGATGTCATAGCGCAGCATCAAGGCATCGTGATCGATGCCACCGTAGTGATACACCCTAACGGCAGTAAGGAAGCGCCCAAGCTCCAATTGCAACTGCATCAACGCCCAGGAAACATCGTAGGTGTATTTCTCCATCGCTCTGGTGGTGTTCTGGATCTGCATCAGGCAGTAGAGCGTGCTTCCGGTAAACGACAGGATGGATATATACAGAATGACGATCAGTGGCCAAGTTCTGGTCTTTCCTTTCATCCGATGCTCCTGTTGCGTGCTGCTTAGCGCTGGATGTCTATTGAATCAAGCTGCCAGATCATCATGTCGGTGTATTCAGAGCGCTTCAGTTCCGGATACTGATCGAGAGGGAGCATAAACCAAATCGGTCCCTTATCGCGCACTCGCATGACTACCCCATCATCTTGCCATGCCAAAATAGGATCATACTTAGCGACTTTGTCCCACTCGATACTGATCTGGAAACTGTTCAATGCTGTCAGGATAACAGTTTTACCATTAGCCCCAACCGAAGCCAACAGGTCCGCCAGCTTGGGTCCTCTATATCGGTGCGGTTTATCGACCCAGGGATTGCCGGTCACCACTTCATGCTGTGGCAGCGCCTGCAGCTTGACTAGGTCAAAAAGTACCTTGCCATCCACCTCATCTGTCGACTTTATATCGCCGCTGACTTTCAGGATCACCGGTCCGGTGAGCGCCTCTGCTGAGGCCGTTGGCATGATGACCAATGAAAGAAGCAGGGCAATGCAACCAAAAACGTTCATGTTCTCTCCCAAAAATGTGCTGTCTCAACAGACTCAGTTTAGCCAGATATAAAAAAACGGCTCGCCTAGGGCGAGCCGTTTCTCAAACAGAGCCGGGATGATGATTACATCATGCCCATGCCGCCCATACCACCCATGTCCGGCATGGCTGGAGTATCTTTCTTTGGCATCTCGGTGATCATGCACTCGGTGGTGATCATCAAACCGGCGATGGAAGAGGCAAACTGCAGGGCTGAACGGGTAACCTTGGTCGGATCCAGGATACCCATGGCCAGCATGTCACCATACTGTTCGGTGTAAGCGTTGTAACCGAAGTTGCCTTCACCGTTCTTCACTGCGTTGGCAATGACAGAGGCTTCTTCACCGGCGTTGATCACGATCTGACGCAGCGGAGCTTCCATGGCACGCAAGGCAACCTTGATACCCACGTTTTGGTCTTCGTTGTCGCCACGCAGGCCAACCAGCTTGGCAGCAACGCGCACCAGCGCAACACCACCACCGGCAACCACACCCTCTTCAACGGCAGCGCGAGTTGCGTGCAGGGCATCGTCAACACGGGCTTTCTTCTCTTTCATCTCGACTTCAGTGGCAGCACCAACCTTGATGACCGCAACACCACCGGCCAACTTGGCCACGCGCTCTTGCAGCTTCTCACGGTCGTAATCAGAAGACGTATCTTCGATTTGCTGACGGATCTGGGCAACACGGCCTTCGATCACGGTTGCATCACCCACGCCATCGATGATGGTGGTGTTCTCTTTGGTGATGACGATGCGCTTGGCACGACCCAGATCTTCCAGAGTCGCTTTTTCCAGCTCCATGCCCACTTCTTCAGAGATCACGGTACCACCGGTCAGTACGGCGATGTCCTGCAGCATGGCCTTGCGACGATCGCCAAAGCCCGGAGCCTTAACGGCTGCGACTTTCACGATACCGCGCATGGTGTTGACCACCAAGGTAGCCAGCGCTTCACCTTCAACATCTTCAGCAACGATCAACAGCGGCTTGCCAGCTTTGGCAACACCTTCCAGCACCGGCAGCATTTCGCGGATGTTGGATACTTTCTTGTCAACCAGCAGGATGAACGGGTCGTCCAGTTCAACGGAACCAGTCTCTTGCTTGTTGATGAAATAAGGGGACAGATAGCCGCGATCGAACTGCATGCCTTCTACCACAGCCAGTTCATCGTCCAGACCCTGGCCATCTTCAACAGTGATGACACCATCACGGCCGACTTTATCCATGGCTTCAGCAATCAACTTGCCTACTTTCTCGTCGGAGTTGGCAGAGATGGTGCCTACCTGAGCGATGGCGTTGCTGTCAGCGCAAGGCTGGGACAGCGCTTGCAGCTCGGCAACGGCAGCCACAACGGCTTTGTCGATACCGCGCTTCAGATCCATAGGGTTCATGCCAGCCGCGACGGCTTTCAGGCCTTCGTTGACGATGGCTTGAGCCAGAACGGTTGCAGTAGTAGTACCGTCACCGGCGGCATCGTTAGCCTTGGAAGCAACTTCCTTGACCATCTGGGCGCCCATGTTCTGGAACTTGTCTTCCAGCTCGATTTCGCGCGCAACGGAAACACCATCTTTAGTGATGGTCGGGGCGCCGAAGGACTTGTCCAGCACCACGTTGCGGCCTTTCGGGCCCAGGGTGACCTTGACCGCATCGGCCAGGATGTTTACGCCTTCCAGCATCTTGATGCGGGCTTCGTTACCAAACTTAACGTCTTTAGCTGCCATTTTTCTTCAATCCTTAAATCAATTCGGGGAAAAAGGAGGATGGATTACGCTTCGACAATCGCCAGGATGTCGGTTTCGGAGAGGATCAGTACATCCTGACCATCCAGCTTTTCGGTCTTTACGCCGTAGCCTTCGTTGAAGATAACCTTGTCACCCACCTTCACTGCCAGCGCTTTGACTTCGCCATTATCCAGGATGCGACCAGTCCCCACGGCAAGCACTTCACCACGGGTGGACTTCTGGGCCGCGGTACCCGTCAAAACGATACCACCGGCGGATTTGGCTTCAGCTTCGATGCGCTTGATGATGACGCGGTCGTGCAGCGGACGAATTTTCATCGATAACTCTCCCAAAATGAGTCTTATTGTTGCTTTGAGGAATGGCCGTTTCTGACCAAATTAGATATGGCACTGATGTGGGGCAAAGTAGCTAACCCTTCAAGGGCAAATACAAAAAAAATATTTTCACGTACTATGAAGCTCTTCGATTGTTCGCCCGTGTCCTCACCATGGATAAAAGCCGGATTCATCCCATCGCTGCCATGCCTGAATCCTCAAAGTCAGATACAGAGACTCGCCATTGACCCGCACTAACCCCATGCTGACAGCACCTATCCCTGTCGTACTGCGCCAGATGACGGGCCCAATGATCTTCGGCATCATCGCCATTCTGGCGTTCAACCTGGTCGATACCTTTTTTATCGGCATGCTGGGTACTCAGGCGCTGGCCGCCATCAGTTTTACCTTTCCGGTCACCTTTGTGGTCACCTCCCTCGCCATGGGATTGGGGGCCGGGCTATCTGCGGTGATCGGCCATACCCTGGGGCAAGGCAAGCACGATGAGGCCGCTCATCTTGCCACCGACAGTCTGTTTCTGGCGGTGATCATGGTGACCCTGCTCTCCGTGGGCGGCGCACTCACCATCAAACCGCTGTTTACCCTGCTGGGTGCCAGTGCCGAGCTTATCTCCCTTATCCATGACTACATGCTGATCTGGTATCTGACCGTGCCCATGCTGGTGTTGCCCATGGTGGGCAATGCCGCTATTCGCGCGACCGGGGATACCAAGACCCCTAGCGTGGTGATGGCGGTGGCCGGGTTGGTCAACGGCGTGCTGGATCCCTTGCTGATCTTCGGCATAGGCCCGTTTCCCGAATGGGGGATCCGCGGGGCGGCCATTGCTACCTCTATTTCCTGGTTGATGGCGATGCTGGTCAGCCTCTATATCTTGCGCCATCGAGAAGGTTTACTGCTGTGGCGCCTCTCTGCTCGACCCAGACTGTTTCAGCACTGGCGCTCACTGCTTCATGTCGCAGTACCGGCATCCTTTACCAATATGCTCAACCCCTTGGCCAATGCGGTGCTGATGACGTTTTTCGCCGGCCTTGGCACCGAAGTAGTGGCCGCCTACGGCGCGGCCTCGCGAGTCGAAGCGCTGCTGCTGATCGTGATGATGGCCCTTGCCTCCGTGCTTGCCCCTTTCATCTCGCAAAACTGCGGCGCAGGCAATCCAGCCCGCGCCAAGGCTGCACTACAAAGCTGTATGGGTTTTGCGTTGCTGTTCCAGCTCGCCATCTATGGCCTGACCTGGCTGCTTGCACCCTTTATTGCCAGGCTGTTTAGCGAGCAGCCACAGGTGGTGCGCTTGATCACTCTTTACCTGCATCTGGTGCCGATTGGTTACGGCTTTCAGGGGATGGTGATGCTGTTAGCTTCTGCGCTCAATGGCGTGCGGGCATCAAGTATCTCGTTCTTGTTCAACGGGCTACGACTGTTTGGTTTCCTGTTGCCAGGGGCATGGCTGGGGGCAAAACTGGGGGGAGAACAGGGGATCTATCTGGGAATATTGTTGGCCAATCTGGCGGCGGGCACCCTCGCCTGGTGGTATGCCCGACACCGCTTCGAGGCGCTGTGTCATCAGGGCCAACCCTGATCCGTTACAGCCCCGGTTCCATTCACTGATTACTCTTTGCGTTCGAATTCACCTTCAATGGTGGTGCCGCCCTGCTTGGGTTGCACCCGAGGTTCTTCAGATGAAGGCTGGCCAAACGGCGACTGCGCTCCCTGATTAAAACCCCCCATCTGCATCCGGAACGGGTTGCTGCCGATCAGCTTGTCGGCCAGCTTGTTGCGCAGCCAGGGTTGCAACAGCAACACACCCACGAAGTCAGTCACAAAGCCAGGAATGATCAGCAGCAAGCCGGCCAGCGCCAACATCATGCCACCCATCACCTCACGGCCTGGCATCTCGCCCATCTGCATCTTCTGTTGAGCGCTGAACAGGGTTTTGATCCCTTCATTACGTACCAGAGACGATCCCAGCACCGCGGTCAGGATGAGCAAGCCGACGGTCGGCAGTGCGCCAATCACGGAGCCGACCTCGATCATCACGGTGAGCTCCAATACCACCAGTCCCACCAACAACAGAAACAACTTGCCCATATCCACTCCAATACCAGTAAATTGAGAAACAGCGGGGCCCGTCAAACAGCAGTACATCGGTGACACTTCTGCAGCTTCATCCCCACTCTTTACCCTGAATAAATGGGGGCTATCCCCCTCTTTTCAAGCTCTTCAACTGACACCTACGTCATCAGCAATCTAAAAAATCAGCAGATTCTAAAAAAAGCTCTTAAAAAACATAACCATGTGCAGCTCGCAACATATGTATGCGTTCATCAAAGTAATTTGAAAATGACTCAAATTTAGTGATCTAGCTCTAATAACCGATACCTCAATTGGAGTAGTATATCGGCCAGTAATTCGGGGGCCGTGCTCCCAACTGCCCCACTCGATGTGTGGTGCTTCAGGATGAGCTGTGCGCAAGGAACTCGCGACCACTCGGTGAGGATTTTTTCCATTTTTCTGATTTCTGAGGCATTACAATGAGCGACATCAAGAACGTCCGCATTGAAGAAGACCTGCTGGGCACCAAAGAAGTTTCCAATGATTTTTACTACGGTGTGCATACCCTGCGCGCAGTCGAGAACTTCAAGATCAGCTCTCAGAAGATTTCTGACGTTCCCGAGTTTGTCCGCGGCATGGTATTGACCAAGAAAGCTGCGGCGTTGGCAAACGGCGAGCTGGGTACCATCCGTCCTGAAATTGCTGACAAGATCGTAGAAGCCTGCGACCTGATGCTCAGCACCGGCAAATGCTTCGACCAGTTCCCGGTCGACGTTTACCAGGGTGGTGCCGGCACCTCCGTCAACATGAACACCAACGAAGTACTGGCCAACATCGCCCTGGAAATCATGGGTCTGGAAAAAGGCAACTACGACGTTATCAACCCGAACGACCACGTTAACAAGTGCCAATCCACCAACGACGCCTACCCTACCGGTTTCCGCGTTGCCGTGGTGAACAGCACTGATGTGACCCTGCATGCACTGGAGCATCTGATCGCCGCATTCGATGCCAAGGCTGCTGAATTCAAAAACATCCTGAAGATGGGTCGTACCCAGCTGCAGGATGCAGTTCCGATGACCCTGGGTCAGGAATTCCATGCTTTTGCCGTTACCCTGCGTGAAGAGATCAAGTCCATCAAGCGTTGCCAGGAGCTGCTGCTGGAAGTGAACCTGGGCGCCACTGCCATTGGTACCGGTCTGAACACCCCGCCAGAGTACTCTGCCCTCGCCATCAAGCATCTGGCTGAGATCACTGGCCGTGCTTATGTACCGGCAGAAGATCTGATCGAAGCGACCTCCGACTGTGGCGCCTACGTCATGTTGCACGGCGCCATCAAGCGTCTGGCCATGAAGCTCTCCAAGATCTGTAATGACCTGCGTCTGCTCTCCTCCGGCCCGCGCACTGCACTGAAAGAGATCAACCTGCCGGAAATGCAGGCGGGTTCCTCCATCATGCCAGCCAAGGTCAACCCGGTTATTCCGGAAGTGGTCAACCAGTCCTGCTTCAAGGTGTTCGGTAACGACATCACTATCACTTTCGCCGCCGAAGCCGGTCAGCTGCAGCTGAACGTCATGGAGCCAGTGATTGGTCAGGCGATGTTCGAATCCCTGAGCCTGATGGAGAAAGCCTGTATCTCCCTGCGCGAGAAGTGCGTGGAAGGGATCACCGCTAACCCGGAAATCTGCATGAACCACGTACTGAACTCCATCGGTATCGTGACCTACCTGAACCCCTTCATCGGTCACCACGAAGGTGACATCGTCGGCAAGATCTGTGCCCAGACCGGCAAGAACGTCCGCGAAGTCGTTCTGGAGCGCGGCCTGCTGAGCGCCGAGCAACTGGACGAAATTCTCTCCATCGAGAACTTGATGAACCCGCAATACAAAGCCAAGCGTTTCACCCGCGAAGCCACCGTATAACGCGAGTATGGGCCGGGATCTTCCCGGCCCATTAAAGTCAGTTCCCGATTGGTCTTTATCCCCAGCCCGATCGGGAATTGGCTTTTTGCCAAATAAAAACCAAAAACTAAATAAATGGAGTTATCGCTATGATTTTAATCGAGTTACTTGTGGTGCTCGGCGCCATCTATCTGGGGGCGAGGATAGGCAGCATCGGCATCGGCTTTGCCGGTGGTCTGGGGGTTCTGGTACTGACCTGGGGTCTGGGCATGCCCATCCCGAGTGATCAACTGGTGAGCTACATCCCTTGGGATGTAATCATGATCATCATGTCTGTTATCTGCGCCATCGCCTGTATGCAGCTGGCTGGCGGGATGGACTATCTGGTCTCCCTGGCAGAGAAAGCACTGCGCAAAAACCCCAAATACATCACCTTCGCCGCACCGATCGTCACCTATCTGATGACCATGCTGGCTGGTACCGGCCATACTGCTTTTTCCACTCTGCCAGTTATCGCTGAAGTGGCTAAAGAGCAAGGGATCCGCCCATCCCGTCCGCTCTCCATCGCTGTTATCGCCTCCCAGATCGCCATCACAGCATCCCCGATTTCTGCTGCTGTGGTTGCCTTCTCCGGCATGCTGGAGCCGTTCGGTGTTGACTACCTGACCCTGCTGGCCATCTGCATCCCGTCCACCTTCCTGGCCTGTATCATAGGTGCCTTTGTCGCCAACATGCTGGGCAAGCCGCTGGAGCAAGACGAAGTCTACCTGGATCGCAAAGCCAGAGGCCTGATCAAGCTGCGTGGCACCACCAAGCTTGAGCTGAAGCCTTACGCCAAGGTTTCTGTGTGGATCTTTATTTCCGCCATCATTGCGGTTATGGCTTACGCCACCGCTATCTCCGGCAAAGTGGGCCTGATCGCCAACCCGCCGATCCCACGTGACGGTGCCATCATGGGCATCATGCTGGCCGCTGCCACCATCATGACTCTGGTGTGCAAACTGGACGCCACTCAAGTGACCAACATGCCGACCTTCAAGTCCGGTATGTCCGCCTGTATCTGCGTACTGGGTGTCGCCTGGCTGGGTAACGTCTTTGTGAAAGGCAACATGGATACCATCCAGCTGATCGCGGGCGACCTGCTGAACCAGTACTCCTGGCTGCTGGCCGTGGTGCTGTTCTTCGCCGCCATGCTGCTCTATTCACAAGGTGCCACCACCAAAGCCCTGATGCCTGCTGCACTGGCGCTGGGTGTCAGCCCGTTGACTGCGATTGCCTCTTTCGCAGCGGTGAGCGCCCTGTTCGTGCTGCCAACCTATCCAACCCTGCTGGCTGCGGTTGAAATGGATGACACTGGCTCCACCCGTATCGGCAAGGCGGTATTTAACCACCCCTTCTTTGTACCTGGTGTCGCTACCATTGCTTGCGCCGTCGCGCTGGGCTTCTTCTTCGGCGGCATCATGCTCTAATCGCATCGAGCCCCGAGCGCCAAACAAAAATCCCCGCCAAGTGGCGGGGATTTTTTTATCGCTGCACATAGAGCAGCTGACACTTCGGATGGCACTGCTAGATAGCTATCCAACCATCACAGTGATGATGCCTCAGTAGCCCTGTAAGCGCCTCTGGTGCATCCCATGGCTCATGCTCATCATCACATCCACCGCGCCATCAAGGTGCAGGATCCTGCGGATCAGACCGGATCCAGGGTATCCAGCGGCCAGCGTGGCACCGCCTTGACTGCCAGCGGTTCAAACACCCCCGCTTTCAATCGTTGCATACCTGCATACGCGATCATGGCGCCATTGTCGGTGCAGTATTCAGTACGCGGATAAAACACCTCGCCATGGAGGCCCTCCATCAGCTCTGCCAGCTGGGCGCGCAAGTGACGGTTGGCACTGACACCGCCGGCCACCACCAGACGTTTAAGGCCGGTCTCCTGCAAGGCACGACGACACTTGATCGACAGGGTGTCGACCACCGCATCTTCAAATGCACGGGCAATATCGGCACGGGTCTGCTCATCGTCACCGTTGGCGGCAATGGTATTCGCCGCAAAGGTCTTGAGCCCGGAGAAGCTCATATCAAGCCCGGGGCGATCCGTCATGGGCCGTGGAAACTTGAAGCTCCCGGTGGTGCCTTTTTCGGCCAGACGGGAGAGCAGCGGACCGCCCGGGTAGTCCAGCCCCATCAGCTTGGCGGTCTTGTCGAACGCTTCGCCAGCGGCATCGTCGATGGATTCCCCCAGCAACTGATAGCTGCCGATACCATCAACCCGCACCAACATGGAGTGGCCACCGGAAACCAGCAGCGCCACGAAGGGGAACGCGGGGGCCCGCTCTTCCAGCATCGGGGCCAACAGATGGCCTTCCATATGATGGACGGCGATCGCCGGCTTGTCCCACGCCATCGCCAGCGAGCGGCCAATGGTTGCCCCCACCAGAATGGCACCGACCAGGCCAGGACCCGCGGTATAGGCGATGCCGTCAATGTCATCTTTACCCAGTCCCGCCTCTTGCAATGCGGCCTGGATCAACGGGATCGTCTTGCGAACATGATCCCGGCTGGCGAGCTCGGGGACCACGCCACCGTAATCCGCATGCAGCTTGACCTGGCTGTATAACTGATGGGAAAGGATCCCTTTTTGATCATCGAAGATCGCGATCCCGGTTTCGTCACAGGATGTCTCTATGCCCAATACACGCATTGCTAAAAAATTTCACTGCTAAAATGAGACGGCTATGGTAACCTTCGCGGGTTTTTTAAACCAGAGCGATCTCTGCGGGTTTACTTTCATTCCCTGTCCAGAGTATAATTTCGCACCATTTTAAGTCATGCTGATCGATTGAAGGTCAGCTAACAATTTATCACTGAGGTGAAAGGCACATGCCAGTAATCAAAGTCCGTGAAAATGAGCCGTTTGACGTTGCTCTGCGTCGCTTCAAGCGTTCTTGCGAAAAGGCCGGTATCCTGTCCGAAGTTCGTAGCCGTGAGTTCTACGAGAAGCCGACTACCATTCGTAAGCGCGCTAAAGCGTCTGCTGTTAAGCGTCACGCCAAAAAGCTGTCTCGCGAAAACGCACGTCGTATCCGCCTGTACTAATCAGGAGTCAATGCCGTGTCTCTGAAGGATCAACTCAAGGATCAACAAAAACTCGCCATGCTTGCCAGAGATAAGGCTCGCTTGGGGACGATCCGTTTGTTGATGGCAGAAATCAAGCAACGTGAAGTTGATACCCGTATCGAGCTCAATGATGAGGATATCCTCGCTGTCGTGACCAAAATGGTCAAACAGCGCCGCGATTCCATCAGCCAGTTTGAAGCTGCCGATCGCCAGGATCTCGCCGACAAAGAGTCCGCCGAGATTGTTGTACTGCAGGAATTCCTGCCACAACAGCTGACCGCTGATCAAATTGCCGCACTGATTGAGCAAGCCATCACTGAAAGTGGTGCTGCCGTCATGGCTGATATGGGCAAAGTCATGGCTGTCTTGAAGCCGAAAATTCAGGGGCGTGCCGATGTCGGCGCCGTCAGTGCTCAGGTGAAAACCCGCTTGGCGTAACAGGCAACTCTCTTGTTTAGTAGAAGAAGCCGTGCTTCCCTTGGAATGCGCGGCTTTTTTATTTTTTCCGCAATGAATCAGGATGGTTATGGCAGGCAGGATCCCCCAATCCTTTATCGACGATCTGCTCGTTCGCACAGACATAGTCGAGCTGATCGACTCACGAGTGCGGCTGAAAAAAGCCGGTAAGAACTACCAGGCTTGCTGCCCTTTCCATAACGAAAAAAGCCCCTCATTTACCGTCAGCCAAGAGAAACAGTTCTATCACTGTTTCGGTTGTGGTGCCCACGGCAATGCCATCGGTTTTGTCATGGAGTATGACGGCCTCGAATTTCCAGATGCCATCGAAGAACTCGCCAGCACGCAAGGCATGCAGGTACCTCGCGAACAGAGCATTGGCGGCTCGGCCAATAGCCAGCCAGCCGTCAGCAAAGACCTCTTTGAGCTGATGAACCAGATCGCCCGCTTCTACGAGAGCAATCTCAAGAGCGCTCCCCATGCGGTGGAGTACCTCAAAGGTCGCGGTCTGACCGGTGAAGTGGTCAAACGATTCAACATTGGCTACGCCCCCAGTGACTGGGATCAGGTGCGCCGCCGCTTTGGCGCAAGCCGGGATCACGAACAGCTGCTCATCTCGGGCGGCATGCTGATCACCCGTGACAATGGCCCAGGTAGCTATGATCGCTTTCGCGACCGCATCATGTTCCCGATCCGCGACAAGCGCGGCCGGGTCATCGGTTTTGGTGGCAGGGTGCTGGGTGACGGCACCCCCAAGTACCTGAACTCGCCAGAAACCCCCATTTTCCATAAAGGGCGTGAGCTGTTTGGCCTCTATGAAGTGAAACAGGCACACAAGGATCCGCGCCGGATCCTGGTGGTGGAAGGCTACATGGATGTGGTGGCGCTCGGTCAGTACGACATCGACTATGCGGTGGCTGCGCTGGGCACTGCGACAACCAGCGACCATATCCACACCCTGTTTCGCACCACCGCCGAGGTGGTCTGCTGCTACGATGGCGATAAAGCCGGACGTGAAGCCGCCTGGCGAGCGCTGGATAACGCCCTCTCCCATCTGCAGGATGGCCGCGAGCTGAAATTCGTGTTCCTGCCGGATGGCGAGGATCCCGACTCGCTGGTACGCCAGATTGGCAAGGAGGGCTTTGAAGCCCTGCTCGATGAGGCCCAACCGTTCGCTGACTTCATGTTCGAACGTCTCGGACGGGATGCGGCTCTCAGCGGTGAGGCAGGCAAGTTCGAAGTGGCCAACAAGGCAGCTGAGCTTATTCGCCGGGTACCGGAAGGGTTTACCCGCGAAGGATTGATCACCCGCCTCTCCAGCATGATGCGCTGGGGCGAGAACAAGCAGCGTATCGCCGAGCTCTTTGCCCGCAACAGCCAGCCCAAAGCCGAGGTCAACAAACCCAATGCAGTCAAGCTGACGCCATTGCGTAGGGCGCTGGCGCTGATGGTGCAATATCCGGCCGTGACGGCTGAACTGCCCCCCATGCCAGAATTGGTCGGACTGCGCGTACAAGGGATCAAGTTCCTGCTGCAACTGCACCAGCAAATCCTGGCACAACCAGCCATCACCACAGGTATCTTGCTGGAACACTGGCGTGGCACCAAAGAGGGCGAGATCCTCGCTCAGCTGGCCATGCACGATCTGTTCGAAGAGGTCCGGCTTGACCAGGAACCTGATATTCTGGGCGAGTTACAGGATACCTTCGTCGGCTTCATCAACCAGTTTCTGAAACAAAGAATCGAAGAATTACAGGCCAAAGTGGCTCAGGAAGGACTAAGCTCCGATGAAACCCAAGAGTTGATGATGCTGATCAGAGAGGTACAAATTGAGAAAAGAAATGAGGGTGGGGCTTGATATTTGAGTGGTTAGCCCCAATATGGATAACGTTGCCCGAAACGACGGGATGAAAAGCAAAATTTTTATAACCGCCTGGCCCCGACAATACTGCGGGCAGGGGTTTCTCACGACCGACGCCGCAACCAGACATAGCATGTCTGGCGGTTTTCTATTAGAATTGGCTATTTGCGCAGCAGTACACCGTACGCGTAACCTAGCATCACCAACCGGATGAGTTCTATGGAGCAAACCCCGCAGTCTCAGCTTAAACTCCTCGTTGCCAAAGGTAAAGAACAGGGCTACCTGACCTATGCCGAGGTGAACGATCACCTCCCGCAAGACATTGTCGATTCAGACCAGATCGAAGACATCATCCAGATGATCAACGATATGGGCATTCAAGTGGTTGAAAACGCTCCGGATGCCGATGACCTTATCATGGCTGAAGGTGGTACCGCCGATGAGGACGCTGCCGAAGCAGCGGCCCAGGCACTGGCATCTGTTGAATCTGAGATTGGTCGTACGACCGATCCCGTCCGCATGTATATGCGGGAAATGGGTACCGTCGAACTGCTGACCCGTGAAGGCGAAATCGACATCGCCAAACGGATCGAAGACGGTATCAATCAGGTACAAAGCTCTGTGGCAGAGTACCCTGAAGCAATTACCTATCTGCTCGAACAGTACGACAAGTACGAAGCCGAGCAACTGCGTCTCTCTGACATCATCTCAGGCTTTATCGATCCTAACGAAACCGAAGATGTGGCGCCTACTGCCACCCATATCGGCTCTGAACTCAGCGAAGATGATCTGGCTGATGAGGACGAGGAAGAGGACGAAGATGAAGACGAGGATGGCGACAACTCGGATGATGAAGGTGACAGTGGCCCGGATCCGGAAGTCGCTCGCGAGAAGTTTGGCGAGCTGCGCGCCCAGTATGAGGTAACCCGCCTCTCCATTCAGAAGAATGGCCGTGCGCACGAAGATACCCAGGCTGCCATCGCTCAGCTGGCCGATGTGTTCCGTCAATTCCGCCTGATGCCCAAGCAGTTCGATCGCTTGGTCAACAACATGCGCGAAATGATGGAGCGCGTCCGCGTACAGGAACGTATCATCCTGAAACTCTGCGTTGAGCAGGCCAAGATGCCGAAGAAAACCTTCGTCGCTGCCTTCACCAACAACGAGTGTGATAGTGCCTGGTTTGAGTACCAGAAGCAGGCTGGTAAAGCCTGGTCTCCCCGTCTGGTCGAGATGGCTGAAGACGTACTGCGCGCCATCGGCAAACTGCAGCAGATCGAAGAAGAGACCGGTCTGTCGATTGCCCAGATCAAGGATATCAACCGTCGCATGAGCATCGGTGAGGCAAAAGCCCGCCGAGCGAAGAAAGAGATGGTTGAAGCCAACTTGCGTCTGGTTATCTCTATCGCCAAGAAGTACACCAACCGTGGTCTGCAGTTCCTGGATCTGATCCAGGAGGGCAACATCGGTCTGATGAAGGCGGTAGACAAGTTTGAATACCGTCGTGGCTACAAGTTCTCGACCTATGCCACCTGGTGGATCCGTCAGGCCATTACCCGCTCCATCGCGGATCAGGCTCGTACCATCCGTATCCCGGTACACATGATCGAGACCATCAACAAGCTCAACCGTATCTCCCGTCAGATGCTGCAGGAGATGGGTCGTGAACCGAACCCGGAAGAGCTGGCTATGCGCATGGGTATGCCGGAAGACAAGATCCGCAAGGTTCTGAAAATCGCCAAGGAGCCCATCTCCATGGAGACGCCGATCGGTGATGATGAAGATTCCCACTTGGGTGACTTCATCGAAGATACCACCCTTGCTCTGCCAGCGGATGCGGCGACCAGCGAAAGCCTGCGTAACGCCACTCGCGACGTGCTGGCTGGTCTTACTGCCCGTGAGGCCAAGGTACTGCGGATGCGCTTTGGTATCGACATGAACACTGACCACACCCTTGAGGAAGTGGGCAAGCAGTTCGATGTCACCCGTGAGCGTATTCGTCAGATTGAAGCCAAGGCACTGCGTAAACTGCGCCACCCGAGCCGCTCGGAAGTGCTGCGCAGCTTCCTGGACGAATAGTCCTGAGCCTGCCCTGTCAAAGCCCCGCCATGCGGGGCTTTATTTTATCCGCTATCGGCTCCTCTACCGGTTCAACACCATGTATCCAACTGCTTATTTAGTCGCCAAGTGGTTGATCTGCCTATAGACTGCCCTTTCCTCTTACCCTATAATCCTCGCCGCTAAATGCACAATTTGGCCCCTTAGCTCAGTTGGTCAGAGCAGTCGACTCATAATCGATTGGTCGTCGGTTCAAGTCCGCCAGGGGCCACCAAATTAGAAAAGGCCGCTCATCATGAGCGGCCTTTTTGCATCTGCCATCCGGGCAACTTCCATTGATGACGCCATAGAAAAGACCCGCCATTGGCGGGTCTGGGCAGGGTCCGGATCAGGCGCCTCAATCAGAGGGATCGCAAGGAGCCTAATGCTGAGCCTCAGGTTTGCTCGTTGCTGCTCTGGATGGATGAGCGACGCCCGATGGCAGGCAGCATCCGGGTGACCAGATTGCTGCGCTGACGCCAGGAGGTGAACACAATGGCCAGCAGGTGCAGGCCAATCAGCCCCTGCAACACCAATACACACCACTCATGCCACTCGTCAGCCCCCAGTTCAAAACCCATCTCGGTATTTTGAAACCAGCCGCTGCCAGCGGTGGCCAGCACCACCAGCCAGAGCGCCCACACAGCCAGCTTGCCGCTGCCGTGATGACCCGGTGCCGGAGGTTGCCGCTCACGCATCTCGCGCGCCTGCTGGCGAAAATCATCGCCACCGGGAATGAGGGCACCCAGACGGGCATGGCCCTTGGCAAACGAGATTCCCCACAGCAGCCGCAAGGTGATCAGGGCAATGGCACCGTAACCCAGCCACTCGTGCCACTGCT
The DNA here is from genome assembly GCF_002586745.1 of Aeromonas sp. CU5. Taxonomy (NCBI): domain Bacteria; kingdom Pseudomonadati; phylum Pseudomonadota; class Gammaproteobacteria; order Aeromonadales; family Aeromonadaceae; genus Aeromonas; species Aeromonas sp. CU5. Next base: position 4,473,464 of record NZ_CP023817.1, on the reverse strand, counting down.
CCCCCGCTTCGTTAACCCAGAGGTTGCCGATGCAAACCGCAGCCACCCCCAGTGGGTCAGGCGAACCAGCGCATCCCAGCGAAAAGGCTCACCCTTTCTGCTTGGCATATTTGTGGTACTCCTTCTTCAGGTCGTTGACCTTGGCCAAATGTTCGCGCGCCTTAGCCTCATCACCCGCCTTGAGTGCGGCCAGGCTGGCGTCCAGCTCGGTCTGTACCTCGTTCATCCCTTCAAGGAACTTCTCTTTCTTGGCAGCCGGCATGTTCTTCTGTTTGGCTACGTCCAGCTGGGCCTTCATCTCGTTGATGTGCTTCTCCATGGTGGCAGCATCATCAGCCTTGACGGCCTGCTTGTAGTTGAAGCCAATCTTCTTCATCGGCTGCTCCAGATCTCCCGCCACGGCAGGCAGGGTCATCAGGCCAAACATCAGGGGCAGCAGCAGGGGGCGAACGGTTTTCAACATGGGATTTCCTTATTTATAACGACATGCTCGAATTGTTAGGGGTACTTATGAATCCAGACAGCAATTCATCAACAGCATAATGCCATGACTCATAGTGAAGAGTTTGTGAAAGATGCTGTTTTTTGTGGCAAATAGTGACAGGTATGCCGCGCTTGTTTGCACTTGGTAACTGATTGAACGCCGGTGATGCACGGCAAGATGATGGTTGATGCCGACTGACAGAGACAAAAAACCCCGCCGTAGCGGGGTCTGGATCAGCTGGCCAATGGCTTGCGTCAGTTACTCCTGTTCGCGAGCAATGGCGCGCCAGCCGATATCCTTGCGGTAGAAGACGCCATCCCACTTGATACGACCAGCGAGCTGATAGGCACGCTGCTGGGCTTCTGCAACCGTGTGGCCGAGGGCGGTAGCGCACAGCACGCGGCCACCCTGGGTCAGGCTGGTATCGCCCTCCAGTCGGGTACCGGCATGGAACACCTTCTCGCCAGCCACCTCATCCACCGGCAAGCCGCTGATGGGGTGATTGGTGCTGTAATCGCCGGGATAACCACCCGCTGCCAGTACCACGCCGATGGCGGCACGGGGATCATAGATGGCCTCTTTCTGATCCAGCTTGCCTGCGCAAGCGGCCAGGCAGAGCTCCACCAAATCAGACTGCATCCGCAGCATGATGGGCTGGGTCTCGGGATCGCCAAAGCGGCAGTTGAACTCGATCACCTTGGGGTTGCCTGCGCCGTCGATCATCAGACCGGCGTAGAGGAAGCCGGTGTAGACGTTGCCTTCGGCCGCCATGCCGCGCACGGTCGGCATGATCACCTGCTCCATCACCTTTTTATGCACGTCGGCAGTCACTACCGGTGCTGGCGAGTAAGCCCCCATGCCACCGGTGTTGAGGCCGGTATCGCCGTCGCCAACCCGCTTGTGATCCTGACTGGTCGCCATCGGCAGCACGTGCTCGCCGTCAACCATGACGATGAAGCTCGCCTCTTCGCCATCCAGAAACTCTTCTATCACCACTCGGGAGCCCGCTTCACCAAACGCATTGCCGGAGAGCATGTCGCGCACCGCGTCTTCCGCTTCCTGCAAGGTCATGGCGACAATCACCCCCTTGCCCGCCGCCAGACCATCGGCCTTGATGACGATGGGGGCGCCCTTCTCGCGCAGATAGGCAAGCGCAGGCTCCACCTCGGTGAAGTTCTGGTAGTCGGCAGTCGGAATAGCGTGACGGGCCAGGAAGTCCTTGGTGAAGGCCTTGGAGCCTTCCAGCTGGGCGGCGGCAGCAGTCGGGCCGAAGATGGGCTGACCGGCGGCGCGGAAAGCATCTACCACCCCTTTGACCAGCGGTGCTTCCGGCCCGACGATGGTGAGGCCAATGCGCTTCTCTTTGGCAAAGGCCAGCAGCCCTTCGATATCGGTCGCCTCGATGGCAACGTTCTCGACACCCGGCTCAAGCTGGGTGCCCGCATTGCCCGGTGCCACGAAGACGTGGCGTACCAGTGGGGAGTGTTTGGCCTTCCAGGCCAGGGCGTGTTCGCGGCCACCGTTACCAATGATCAGTACTTTCATCGTATCGCTCGCTTCTATTTGTGGTCACCAGGCGGCCTCTCGGGCCGTCAGCCAGTGGCAATAGTCAGTTGAAAAGAGACAACAAAAGGGCCGCCATCGGCAGCCCCTGACCCATCAATGACGGAAATGGCGCATGTTGGTGAACACCATGCACATGCCGTGCTCGTTGGCGGCGTCGATCACCTCCTGATCGCGCATCGAGCCACCCGGCTGGATCACGCAGGAGATACCGGCCTGCGCGGCAGCATCGATACCGTCGCGGAACGGGAAGAAGGCATCGGACGCCATCACGGAACCCGCCACGGTCAGCCCTTCATCCGCCGCCTTGATACCGGCGATTTTGGCGGAGTAGACGCGGCTCATCTGGCCGGCGCCGACGCCGATGGTCTGGCCATCTTTGGCGTAGACAATGGCGTTGGATTTGACGAACTTGGCCACTTTCCAGCAGAACAGCAGATCTTGCAGCTCGGCCTCGGTCGGCTGGCGCTTGCTGACCACGGTCAGGTCACCCAAGGTCACCATGCCGAGATCCCGCTCCTGTACCAGCAGGCCGCCATTGACGCGCTTGAGGTCAAACCCTTGCGCTGGAGCCGTCCACTGACCGCACTCCAGCAGACGCACGTTCTGCTTGGCAGCGACCGCGTCGCGGGCCTCCTGGCTGACGGTCGGGGCGATGATCACCTCAACAAACTGGCGGGCAACGATGGCTGCCGCAGTGGCGCCATCCAGCTCACGGTTGAAGGCGATGATGCCGCCGAAGGCCGAGGTGGGGTCGGTCTGGTAGGCGCGATCGTAGGCACTCAGCAGGTCGTCACCGATGGCCACACCGCAGGGGTTGGCATGCTTGACGATGACGCAGGCCGGTTCGCTGAACTCCTTCACACACTCCAGCGCCGCGTCGGTATCGGCGATGTTGTTGTAGGAGAGCGCCTTGCCCTGTAGCTGGGTGGCGCTGGAGACGGAACCCGGCGCGGCATGCTCTTCGGCGTAGAAGGCGGCAGCCTGATGGCTGTTTTCGCCGTAGCGCATATCCTGCTTCTTGATGAACTGGCTGTTGAAGGTGCGCGGGAAGCGGGACTCCTCGTCACCCTCCTTGTTGTCGCCATAGCTAGGCACCATGGTGCCGAAGTAATTGGCGATCATGCCGTCATAGGCGGCGGTGTGCTCGAAAGCAGCGATGGCCAGATCGAAACGGGTCGCCAGCTTCAGGCTGTTGCCGTTGGCATCCATCTCGCGAATAACCCGATCGTAGTCGGCAGCATTGACGACGATGGCGACATCTTTGTGGTTTTTAGCCGCAGAGCGCACCATGGTCGGGCCGCCGATGTCGATGTTCTCGACCGCATCAGCCAGGGTGCAGCCCACTTTGGCCACCGTTGCGGCGAAGGGGTAGAGGTTGACGACAACCATGTCGATGGGGGAGATAGCGTGCTGGGCCATGATGGCGTCATCCTGATCCCGACGGCCGAGGATGCCGCCATGAACCTTGGGATGCAGGGTCTTGACCCGGCCATCCATCATTTCAGGGAAACCCGTGTAGTCGGAGACCTCGGTCACCGGCAGACCCGCCTCGCCAAGCAGCTTGGCGGTACCACCCGTGGAGAGCAGGGCAACACCACGCTCGTTGAGTGCCTTGGCAAATTCCAGAATGCCCGTTTTGTCAGACACACTCAGCAGTGCACGGCGAATGGGTCGAGCTTGTTCCATCACACTATCGTCCTCAACATAACGGGGACCGTTCCATGGAAGGCAAGCGCACTTGGGTCGCACCAAACACAGAGAGTCCCCAAATAAATGGAAGTGGGGGATTTCGCAAACCACTCTCACCCAAATAGTCGTTCAAAGGCAAAGGTGTTTTAAGAAATGCCCGCTTGACGCAGCGCTCTGTTATGGGCGCGTATTCTACACAAAAAATGTGACCTGTGGTGGATTTTTTAAAACTGCAAAGCCTTATTTGGCGCGGCGTTAAACGTTTTCTACTTGATTTTCTCGAAACGTTTGCACTTTCAGTGTTTTATCGGAAAAAGGGCCGCAAGGAGACGTTTATCTGCCCCTTTTATGCCCTTGGCTGGCAATCCATTGGCAAAGGGGCGATAGTGGATTCCGGTTTTTATTGCGGCTATATCCAAGGGGAGAGAGAGCATGTATCGGATCGGTGAACTGGCCAAGGCGTGCGGGGTCAAAGCAGATACTCTGCGTTTTTACGAGAAGAACGGGCTTATCTCACCGGGGATCCGCAACCAATCCGGCTACCGCCTCTACAGCGAACAGGACAGGCGGCGGCTGGAGTTCATCATTCGCGCCAAGTCGGTGGGATTCTCGCTGGCCGACATCGGCGAGCTGCTCGATCTTGATACCAACAAAGCCAGGGTGACCTGTCAGGAGGTGAAAGCAGTAGCCGACACCAAGCTGGCCCAGGTGGAGCAGAAGATCATCGAGCTGACCCGCTTTCGCGACAACCTGCGCGAGCTCTCCAATATCTGCTGCGGCGGCCCCCGCTCGGCGGAACACTGCGCCATCCTCGAGACGCTGGAATCTGGCGCCCCGGCCCATCACGAGCATCACAGCCACGACCAGCATGACCAGGTTCACGGCTGACACGGTATGCCTGACCGAGCGAGCCTGACGCAGTGCGGCTGACTCTACGCGCCCGACTCATTGCTCCCGCGGCGATTTGGTGACAAAATCGCCGCGTTTTTAACCGGTGCTGACGCATCCGGTTGTCGGGCGCCCACCTGAACAGGCGCCTGCAGCGAAAACCGCCATCCTGTAACAAGAGTTAACATCCCAAGAGAAGACGAGGAGCCATCATGGCCAAAACTCGGGTCGACCAACCCGCCCTCCCCCGTGAGGAGCATGCGCAAGGGGGCAACTATGCCCATCAGCGTGGCGAGATAAAGGATAACCATCTGCACGCCTTGCTCTGTGATCCGCTGTTTCGCAGCCGGGTCGAGCGCAACAAGAAGGGCAAGGGGAGTTACCAGCGCAAGGCCAAATTTGGCAAGCGGTGGGAGCCCGGCCAACAGCAGATGATCAGCGTCTGCTGCTGAGCGGGTTTCTACCGACCACAAACAATCAGGGCGCCAATGGCGCCCTGATTGTTATCTCGAAACACGGTTCGCCAAAACTGGCTCACGACCTGTCGCGAGAAGCTGTCAGCAAGGTGAAGAGCAGCGCAGGAACCGGAGCGTATAGACATACGTGAGGATTCCGAGCAGTGCATGAACCTTGATCACGGCTTCGCAGCAAGATCGTGAACCCGTTTTCACTCATCCATAAAGAGTTCGAGCAGCACGTTGAGATAGCGATGGCCGAGGGAGGTGAGCTGCCAGCTATCCCCCAGATCTTCGATCAGCTCCTTGCTCTGGGCGATGGCGAGCACCGTCTCCACCCGCTCCAGCTCCAGACCTGTGTATGCCTCGAACTCCGCCTTGGGGGCCGGTTCGAACAGCCGGAAGCGATTCATAAAGTACTCGAGCGGCAGATCATCTGCAGTCACCTGCCACTGCTCGTCCAGATAGGGGCGACTCTTATCCAGATACCCTTTCGGATGCTTCACCTTGGCGGTGCGTAGGATCTGTTGGTTCGCGAGATCGGTCATCTTACCGTGGGCGCCGCAGCCAATCCCCAGATAGTCACCAAAGCGCCAGTAGTTAAGGTTGTGATGGCACTGGTAGCCCTCTTTGGCATAAGCCGAGATCTCGTATTGGCGATAACCGCTGGCGGTGAGTATGGCGTGGCCCTGTTCGTAGATATCCCACAGGGTGTCATCTTCCGGCAGCCGCGGCGGCTTGGAGGCAAACGCCGTGTTCGGCTCTATGGTGAGCTGATACCAGGAAAGATGCGGCGGTGCGCAGTCGATGGCCTGCTGCAGGTCATAGAGGGCATCATCCAGACTCTGATCCGGCAGACCGTGCATCAGATCGAGATTGAAGGTCGGCAGTTGGATGGCATGGGCCAGTGCAGCGGCTTTGCGCGCCTCTTCCGGGCCATGGATGCGGCCGAGACGGGTCAGCTTTTCCTGCTGGAAGCTCTGCACCCCGATGGAGATGCGGTTGATGCCAGCGCGCTTGAAACCGGCGAACTTGTCCGCTTCCACCGTGCCCGGGTTGGCCTCCATGGTGATCTCGCAATCTGCAGTGAGCGGTATGCGAGCCCGTACCCCATCCAGCAGGGTTTGCATCGCCTCTACCGTCAACAGGCTGGGGGTGCCACCGCCGATAAAGATCGAGGAGAGCGGCCGCCCCTGTGCCCACTTCAGATCCTGATCCAGATCTTCGAGCAGGGCGGCGACATATTCGAGGTGAGGCAGCTCTCCCTTCTGGGCGTGGGAGTTGAAGTCACAATAGGGGCACTTCTGGACGCACCAGGGCACATGAATATAGAGAGAGAGGGGCGGCAGTTGCAGCATGGGACTTCCAATAAAACGGGGGCTCAAGGCCCCCATTGTAGATGACAATACGCGATGGGCGAGGCTGGCAAAAACTCAGTGAGCGGCCAGCGCCGCTTTCAGTTTGGCCAGCGCCTGACCGCGGTGGCTGAGCTGGTTTTTCAGCTCGGCGGGCATCTGGGCAGCGGTGCAGTCGTGATCCGGCACGAAGAACACGGGGTCATAACCAAAGCCGTGTTGACCGTGCGGCTCATCGATGATCACCCCTTCCCAGCTTGCCTGACAGATGATGGGGGTGGGATCGTCGGCGTGACGCATATAGACCAGCACGCACCAGAAGCGGGCACTTTTGAGGTAATCCGGTGCACCCGCAAGCTCGCCCAGCAGCTTTTCAATATTATCCTTGTCGCTGGCATCCGGGCCGGCAAAACGGGCCGAGTAGACACCGGGACGACCGTGCAGCAGATCCACTTCCAGACCCGAGTCATCGGCAACGGCGGGCAGACCGGTAATGCGGGCAGCGTGGCGGGCCTTGATGATGGCATTCTCGACGAAGGTGGTGCCGGTCTCTTCGGCATCGGAGACTGCAAACTCGCTCTGCGGGATCACCTGGATCTTCATATCGGCCAGCATGGCGGCCAATTCCTTCACCTTTTTCTGGTTCCCTGTTGCCAGGACAAGCTTGTTCATCACGCACCTCCGCAAAAATAATCTGCGCATTCTATGCGGCGCAAGGGTTTAGTAAAAGCGCCAATTCGCGGCGCTAGCCTGACATGTGATGAAGGCCAAGCTCCTGTTAGCCGGTGCTGTTGAATGCATGTTTCCATAGCGGAATAACATAAGTGATAAAATACCATTTCAATTCATTACTGTGAGTCAGTAGACTCGCGCCCCAATCAAATTTCCCCCACGCCCCGAGGTGACTGATGCCATTGATTCTTTTACTTGTGCTACTGGTGCTGTTCAGTCCGCTGGCCATCGACATCTATCTGCCCGCCATTCCGCAAATGGCCGAGCAGTTGGGCGCCGAAGTGACCCTGATGCAGGGCACCATCACCTGGTTCCTGTTCAGCATGGGGCTGGGTCAGCTATTGGTCGGGCCGCTGGCCGATCGCTACGGTCGCAAGCCCATCGCCCTGGGTGGCGTGCTGCTCTATGGCCTGAGCGCACTGGCGGCCGGTTTTGCCGCCAGTCTCGGCGAGCTGATGCTGGCCCGGGTGCTGCAGGGCTTCGGCGCCTGCGCCACCTCGGTGGCCGCTTTCTCGGTGGTGCGTGACAGCTACGGCCCGAAAAAGAGCGGCCAGATGATCTCCTACCTCAATGGTGCCATCTGCTTTATTCCAGCACTGGCGCCCCTGCTCGGTGGCTGGCTCACCGCCAAGGCGGGCTGGTCAGCCAACTTCTGGTTTATGGCCGGTTATGCGGTCATCGTCGGCAGCTGGCTGATGTGGCGGATGCCGGAGACTCGCCCGAACGCAACACGCAGCGAAGGGGCACTGATCAGCTGGTCCCGCTACAGCCCGGTACTGCGCTCCCCCAGCTTTCTGTTCAACGCAGCGCTCTGCATGCTGGCGATGGCAGTGATCCTCGCCTATGTCACTGCTGCACCGGTGCAGCTGATGGTGAAACTGGGGCTGGATATGAGTGGCTTTAGCTACTGGTTTACCGCCAACGCCGCGCTCAACATTCTGGCTTGCTTCATGGCCCCCCGTTTTATCGCCAAGGTGGGGCCAAGACGCACCCTGCGCATCGGCCTGCTGGTATTGCTCCTCTCCGCCATCATACTGACCCTGGCGATGCACATCGAACATCCGCTGGCGATGATGGGGCCGGTGTTCCTCTCCAGCATCGGCTTTGCCATGATTTTGGGCTCTGCCGCCGGAATGGCGCTGGCACCGTTCGGCCACTGCGCCGGTACCGCCGCCGCCCTGCTCGGCCTGTTCCAGATGAGCGGATCCGGCGCGCTGGTTGGCCTGACCGGCTTACTAACGGCAGACCCGCTCAGCCAGCTGGCACTCCACATGTGGCTGCTGCTGCCGCCCCTGGTGATGCTGATGACCCGCCGCGGACGCAGCTTGTGTTTGCAATAAATCCTGTGCTCTGATGGGCACACTCAGGGGGCCAACGGCCCCCTTCTCTTTTGTATCGCCTATACAGCGTATGGCCATCCGGCAGCCAGCCGGTGATGGCAACCACACTCACTCGATATCAGCGGAGCACACCCGATGAGTCACTCTCTTAACGCAGCCCTGGTGGGCTATGGCTTTGCAGGCAAGACCTTCCACGCCCCCTTCCTATCCACCACGCCAGGCTTGTCCCTGAGCTGGGTGGTGAGCCGCGATGCAGCCAAGGTGCAGGCCGATCTGCCCGGCTGTCGGGTCGGGTCGCTGGAACAGGTGCTGGCCGATGACAGCGTCGATCTGGTGGTGATAGCTACCCCCAACGATACCCATGCCCCCTCGCCCGCCAGGCACTGCTGGCTGGCAAACATGTGGTGATCGACAAGCCGTTTGCACTGGACTTGGCCGAAGCGCAAGCGCTGGTCGAGCTGGCCGAAAAACAGCAGCGACTGCTCAGCATCTTCCACAACCGGCGCTGGGACGGGGATTTTCTCACCGTGCGCCGTCTGCTGGCAGAGGGCGCGCTGGGGCAGATCGCCCAGTTCGAATCCCACTTCGATCGCTATCGCCCCGAGGTGCGCCAGCGCTGGCGCGAAGCGGGTGGCCCGGGCTCCGGCCTCTGGTTCGATCTCGGCCCCCATGTGCTGGATCAAGCGTTGCAGCTGTTCGGTCAGCCGGACTGGCTGCAGGCGGATCTGGCAGAGCAGCGTTCCGGCGCGTTGGCGGACGACTACTTCCACGTGGTGCTGGGCTATGGTGCGCTGCGGGTCGTTTTACACGGCAGCTGTCTGGTCTCGGCCACCATGCCACGCTTCGTGATCCACGGTAGTGAAGGGTCGTTTATCAAGTTCGGTATGGATGTGCAGGAAGATCAGCTCAAGCAGGGCAAGCGGCCACCGGCAGCGGATTGGGGCGTGGATGGAGAGCCAGGTCAGCTCAGCCGCATTGTCGATGGTCAGTTGCAGCAGCAGAGCGTGGTCGGTGAGTCGGGAGATTATGGCGCTTACTATCGCGGCGTCTGCGCCGCCATCAAGGGCGAAGGGAGCAACCCGGTGCCAGCTGGCGAGGCACTGGCGGTAATGGCACTGCTGGATCTGGCCCGCCAGAGCCACCGTGAGGGAAAACGGCTGCCCTGTCAGAAGCTGTCTGACTAAAGCCTGTTTTCTCACAACTCAGCTGGGGGCAAAATTCAGCCAAAGTGCTAACCGGCAGCCATGAAATGGTGGTTTATTGGGCGTTTTTGCTGTCTTGACGGCATCTTATATTGATATTCGTCGTTGCAGTGGTGCTTTTCATCCACGGCACGAAAAAATGTCATTGTGATATCCGTTTTCATTGGTCACTAATGGGGCTATATTTCGCGCGCTCTCTGCCGCCCGGCCTCTTTTTTCAATACCGGGTCACAGCGGGCGCTGTGATGGTTGCACAGACCATCTCTCCATCTTTTTTTGAGGGTATGCACATGAACAAAGTACTGGTAGCCGGTATCCTGGGTCTGATGTTGACCGCTTGTGGTCAGAAAGAAGAGAAAGCTGCCGCTCCTGCTGCTGCTCCGGCCGCCGAAGTTGCTGCAACTGTAGAAAAAGCCGCTAGCGAAGCCACCTCTACCGTAGAGAAGGCCACCTCCGAAGCGACTGCAACCGTAGAAAAAGCTGCCGCTGACGTAGCTACCAAGGTTGAAGCTGCAGTGAGCGATGCCAAGGCTAAATAAGCCTGCACCTCATTCGAAGATGGGTCCGAAGGCAACTTCGGGCCCGTTTTTTTTATCTGTTGATCAGGACTCGGGATTAATGAGGGAGGTGAGGATGTGATCCTCCCAGCGGCCATTGATCATCAGATACGCTCGCGCGAACCCTTCCCGCTCGAAACCGAGCCGCTCCAGCAGCGCGCCGCTGCGCTGGTTCACAGGCATATAGCAGGCCATGATCCGGTGCAGGCCATGCTCCCGAAACAGATAGTCGATACCCGCAGATAGCACTTCCCGCATTATCCCCTGCCCCTGCTGCTGCTGGTCGATGGCGTAGCCCAGATGACACGCCTTGAAGACGCCCATCAGAATATTGCTGAAATTGCAGGTGGCAATCACCTGCTCACCTGTCGGATCCAGCGCCACCAGACTGACGCCAGTGCCGTTGAAGAACTGGCTGTAACTGTCCTGCAGCCGGGCATGCCAGTAAGAGAGGGTATAAAAGTGCTCGTCCCGCAGTGGCTCCCAAGGGGCGAGATGAGCGCGGTTACGCCGGTAGAAGTCGAGCATCATGGGGGCCTGATCCGGCGACAGTATGGTCAGGTGGGTACGGGCAGTCTTGATATGTGGCAGCACCATCATATCTCCCTCTGACTTAGCCACTCATCGCGCAACAGGCTGTAGTGAGCATGGTCCACAATCCGGTTGCCCAGCCGCTCGGCGCGCCGGGTCACCCCCTCCTGCTGCATGCAGAGCCGTTCACAGACGGCTCTGCTGGGCTCGTTATCGGTGGCGGCACTGATCTCCACCTTCTCCATCCCCATCTCCTCGAAAGCGTGATGGATCAGGGCCTGGCAGGCCCGGGTGATGATGCCGTTGCCCTGCCAGCGCTCCGCCAGCCAGTAACCGATAACCACCTTGCCAAGATCGTGATCGATGCTGTTGTAACCGATGACACCCACCACCTCCCCCTGATACTCGATGGCAGTGGTAAGCCCCTCGCCCCGGGCAAACTTCTCGATGGCACTGCGAATAAAGAGGGCGCTGTCGACGGGGCGCTGGATCAGCGGCGGCCAGGGCAGCCACTGGGAGAGGTACTCCCGGTTGTTATTGCAGAGGGCAAACAGTTCGCTCGCCATATCGGGCTGCAAGAAGAGCAGTGCAAGCTCATCGTCCAACTGCCATGAAAACATGAAATTCTCCTTTCAAATCAGTTATCCAATAGCGAACCAGCCACCCAATGTAGCCAATTGCTACTGCGGCTACCAACCCTTTTGCAGACCCATGCCAGCGGTAGATTCACTCTTCATTGCGCCAGCGTTTGGCCAGCGAACGAGCGGTGGCCAGCACAGCTTCCCGGGCCGGATTGGGCCGTTTTCCGCCGCGCCAGGCCATCATCACGTCCCAGTGATCCTGCGGCAAATTACGCACATCGAGCCTGACCAGTCGACCCACCTCCAGATCCCGCTTGATGGCCAGCTCCGGCATCAGGGTGATAAAACCGTGCTCCAGCGCCAGATCCCGCGCCGCACTAGCGGGCTGCACCGCATGCAGGGGGCTTGCCGCCCGCCGCAGTCGCCGCAACTGCTGGATAAAGGAATCACAACCGGGGCCCCACACCTGGGGTGCCAACCGCTGATCAGCGATATCCTGCAGGGTCAGACCCGGGCGCCCAGCCAGCGGATGCAGTGGCGATGCGATAGCAATGATGGGGGAACAACAGAGCAGCTCCATCTGCAGGCCTGCAACCGGCGGACACTTGAGCACAAAGCCGATATCGGTCACCCCGGTCAACAGCTCCTGCATGATGACCCCGGAGTGATCCGTGGTGCAGCGGATCTCGAACGCCTCGTCCACCAGCTCCATCAACAAGGAACCGAATACCACAGCGGTGAGGGAGGGTAGGCTGGCAAGACGGATGCAAGGCAAGGCTGGTGCCCCCTGCAGTGCCAGTCGCCCCTCATTCAGGGTGGCCAGTGCCGAACGGGCTGATGGCAGAAACTGCTCGCAAGCACGGGTCGGCGTCACCCCGCGCCGATGGCGCTGAAACAGCGGCGCCCCGAGACTGAGTTCGAGCTGGGCAATGCGTTGGCTGACCAGTGGCTGCGACCAGCTACGAATAGCCGCCGCCTGACTGAAACTGCCCAGCTCGGCGACATCTAGCAGCAGTTGCAGATCGTCCAGATCCATAGACATAAATAATCCTGATATGAAATATAGGTAGTTGTCGTCTACCACTATATCTAAACCCTCTCCAGAATGAAGGTATCTGTGAATGAGAGGGCGTTATGGTCGATAGGGCAAGGTTTTGGGGACGCTGGTTTCTGGCATTGGATACCACCCTGGTGATCCTGGGGTTCTTTGTGGTGATGCCGATGATCAGTCTGCGCTTCGTCGATCAGCTAGGCTGGGCGGCCGGTCTGGTGGGGCTGGCTCTTGGTCTGCGCCAGCTGACCCAGCAGGGGCTGGGGATCTTCGGCGGCTCGCTGGCTGACCGCTTCGGTGCCCGCCCGCTCATCGTCACCGGCATGCTGTTGCGGGCGGTGGGCTTCGCCACCCTGGCTTGGGCCGACAGCGGCGCCATGCTGATCTTCTCCTGTTTTCTCTCGGGCCTTGGCGGCTGCCTGTTCGACCCGCCACGGGCAGCGCTGGTGATCAAATTCACCCGCCCCCGTGAACGGAGCCGCTTTATCTCCCTGCTGATGATGCTCGAAAGCGCAGGAGCCGTGACCGGTGCGCTGCTTGGCAGTTGGCTGCTGCGCTTCGACTTCACCTATGTCTGCCTGCTGGGGGCCGGGCTCTTCACTTTGGCAGCCCTGTGCAACTGGACCCTGCTGCCTGCCTACCGCATCTCCGTCAAACCGACTCCGATGCGGGAAGGGCTCGGCAAGGTACTGGCGGATCGCGCCTTCTGTCGGCTGGTGCTGATCCTGAGCGGCTACTACATGCTGTGGGTGCAGGTGATGCTGATCTTCCCGATCCTGGTCAAGCAACTGGCTGGCACCACCACGGCGGTAGGCTGGATGTACAGCCTCGAAACAGCGCTGTCGCTGGCGCTGCTCTACCCCATCGCCCGTTTCAGCGAGCGGCGCTTCCGGCTGGAGAGCCGACTGATGGCCGGTATCCTGCTGATGACGGTGGGGATCGGGCTGGTCGCCTTTGTCAGCACCCTCTCCGGCATCTTCGTACTGCTGGCCTGCTTCTATCTGGGGATCATCATCTGTGAACCGGCTCGGGAGACCCTGATGACCAAACTCGCCAACCCCAATGCCCGTGGCAGCTACATGGGCTTCAGCCGCCTCGGGCTGGCGCTGGGAGGCATGACCGGCTATGTGGGCGGCGGCTCCCTCTATGACTTCTCGCTGCAACAGGGACAACCGGCCCTGCCCTGGCTGGTGCTGGGCACCATTGGCGTTGCCACCATGCTGCTGCTCGCCCGCTGCTTCTCCCGCCGCCCGGAACTGGCCATCAGAGCCGCCGCCTGACGAACCACCTTGCCTGCGGCAGCCCCTCTTGGCTGCCGTTCGCCATTTGGTGCAACCATGGCGTTAAAAAAGTTGCGCATTACAACCTTCATACTATATTAGTTGTCATGCACAACTAAAAAGGAAACCACGATATGGATCCCCGTCCCCTGCGCGCCCTGTCACGCGATCTGGTTCGTGAACTCGGCATGCTCTCCCAGCAGTGTGGCAATCTGGCCCTCACTCCCATCGAGGCTCACCTGCTGATCGAGCTGGAAAACGCCCCTGCCACCAACCAGCAGCTGGCGGAAAAACTGCACATCGACAAATCCAATGCCAGCCGCCCGCTGGCCCGCCTCGCCGAGCGGGAGCTGATCAGCTGGCACCCGCACCCCTTTGACGGGCGTAGCAAGGAGGCTCGCCTCACCGTACACGGCCAGGCCATGCTGTTGACCTTGCACCTGGAGATGGATGCAGCGATGGAGGAGATGCTGGCGCAGTTGAGCCTGCCCGAGCGGGAGCAGCTGTGGCAAGGGTTGCGGCTCTATCGCAGCGCCCTCTCTCGCGCCCGCCGCCAGCAGGGTTACCGCATCCGCCCCATCACGGCGGCGGACAATCCCCAGATCGCCATGGTGATCCGCGCCGTGTCGGCCGAATATGGCCTTACCGCCGACAAGGGCTATGGGGTCTCGGATCCCAATCTCGACACCCTTTCCCAAAGCTATCAGGGGGAGAAGAGCCGCTACTGGGTTATCGAAGGACCCGATGGCACCATTCTCGGCGGGGGCGGTATCGCACCGCTGGCGGGGGAAGAGGATCAGGTCTGCGAACTGCAGAAGATGTACTTTATGCCCGCCCTGCGCGGATTGGGCCTTGGCAAGCGCCTGGTCTTGCAGGCGATCGATGAGGCGCGGGCACTCGGCTATCAACGCTGCTATCTGGAGACCACAGAGGTGCTGCGCGAAGCCACCAGCCTCTATGAGTCACTGGGCTTTGCACACCTTCCCGGCCCCCTCGGCTGTACCGGCCACGGGGATTGCGAAATTTGCATGGTGCTGACGCTGGAGTAGCTCCCCTCATCCCCAACCCTTCTCCCGCAAGGGGAGAAGGGAGCAAAACACTTCCACTATCTTTTGGGCAGCCCTCACCCTAGCCCTCTGGGAGAGGGCTAGGGTGAGGGCTACTTGCTACTGGCAATATGCTGGACCATTGCCCACAGCGTCTCTCCTTAAACAGGCAAAACGGCACAAAAAAGAGACCCCGCCGAAGCGGGGTCTCTTATCATCAGCCAACAGGCAAACAAGCCATTATCAGTGCTCGCGAGTCTGGCGGAACTCCACGTCAGGGTGACGCTCCTGTGCCAGTCGCAGGTTAACCATGGTCGGCGCGATATAGGTGAGGTTATCACCGCCATCGAGGGCCAGGTTGACCTCGTTCTTGCGTTTGAACTCCTCGAACCTCTTGACGTCGGTCCCTTCCACCCAGCGGGCGGTGGAGACGTTGACCGCCTCGTACAGCGCTTCGACGTTGTATTCGCTCTTCAGACGCGATACCACCACGTCAAACTGCAGCACACCGACCGCGCCAACGATCAGATCGTTGCTGATCAGCGGACGGAACACCTGCACGGCGCCCTCTTCAGAGAGCTGAACCAGCCCCTTGAGCAGCTGCTTCTGCTTGAGCGGATCGCGCAGGCGGATGCGACGGAACAGCTCCGGGGCGAAGTTCGGAATACCGGTGAACTTGAGATCTTCACCCTGGGTGAAGGTGTCGCCGATCTGGATGGTGCCGTGGTTGTGCAGACCAATGATGTCACCGGCACAGGCTTCTACCGCCTGCTCGCGGTCACCGGCCATAAAGGTCACGGCGTCGGAGATGTTCACATCCTTGCCGATCCGCACGTGGCGCATCTTCATGCCCTTGCTGTAAGTACCTGACACAATACGCATAAAGGCGATACGGTCGCGGTGCTTCGGGTCCATGTTCGCCTGGATCTTGAATACGAAGCCGGAGAATTTCTCCTCGGTCGCGGCGACTTCACGGCTCTCGGCCTTGCGCGGCATCGGGGACGGTGCCCAGTCGGTCAGACCATCCAGCATGTGGTCGACACCGAAGTTGCCCAGTGCAGTACCGAAGAACACCGGGGTCATCTCGCCAGCGATAAAGGCCTCGTGATCGAACTCGGGAGAGGCGCCCTGCACCAGCTCCAGTTCGCCACGTAGCTGGGCGGCAAGGTCTTCACCGATGGCAGCGTCCAGCTCGGGGTTATGCAGCCCCTTGACTACCCGCTTCTCCTGGATGGTGTGGCCCTGACCAGTCTGATACAGATAGGTCTCGTCCTTGTAGAGGTGATAGACACCCTTGAAAGATTTACCACAGCTGATCGGCCAGGTAATGGGGGCGCACATGATCTTCAGCTCGCGCTCCACCTCGTCCATCACTTCCATCGGGTCGCGTACTTCGCGGTCCATCTTGTTCATGAAAGTGAGGATCGGGGTGTCACGCAGCCGGGTCACTTCCATCAGCTTGCGGGTCCGGTCTTCAACACCCTTGGCGGCGTCGATCACCATCAGGCAGCAATCCACGGCGGTGAGCGTACGGTAGGTATCTTCAGAGAAGTCCTCGTGACCCGGGGTGTCGAGCAGGTTGACCAGGCAGTTGGAGTAGGGGAACTGCATCACCGAGGTGGTGATGGAGATACCACGCTGCTTCTCCATCTCCATCCAGTCGGATTTGGCGTGCTGGCCCGAACCACGGCCCTTGACGGTACCGGCGCGCTGAATGGCCTGTCCGAACAGCAGGACTTTTTCGGTGATGGTGGTTTTACCCGCATCCGGGTGCGAAATGATCGCAAAAGTGCGTCTCTTGGAGACTTCACTCAGAAATTCAGCTGACATAATTCAACGTTCTTCTATTGAGCGGTAGCATCAGCCACCGTGGGAATAAATCCGGAATGCCGCTCACGGCACATGTATACGCAACGAAGCCACGCCAGCTGGCGTTTTGCCAACCTGGTGGAGAGAGGGAGGAGGGCTGCGTTACATGGGTCTTCTCGCCTGAGTCAAAGCAAAATTGCGCGACATTATACCCGCGCGAGTGAAAAATACCCAGCCCGTCAGTCGTCTGTTTCCACCCGGTTGCGCCCGGCCCCTTTCGCACGGTACAGCGCATTGTCTGCTCGCTGGATCAGGGCCGTGATGTCCCTGTCCTCTTGCCGCAGACAAGCACAGCCAATGCTGACTGTGACGGGGTGCGACAGCCCAGGCAAGGCTCGCTTGCCGACCACCTGTCTGATCCGCTCAGCTACGCCACGTGCATCCTCCAAACCGGTATCCGGCAGCAGGATCAAAAACTCCTCCCCGCCGGTACGCCCTAATACATCTCGGGGCCGTAACTGGCTCGCTGCGGCTTGCGAGAGCCATTGCAGAACCCGATCCCCCTGATGGTGACCGAGGGTATCGTTGATCCGCTTGAAGTGATCGATATCGAAGACCAGTAGGCTAAATGGTGAACCTTGCCGACGGGCAAGTTCAAACAGTGTATTCCCACGCCACAATACCCGTCGCCGGTTGTTGAGACCGGTCAGCTCATCGGTAAAGGCCAGCCGATGCATCCGACGGTTGCGATCCAGTAACCACCCCGTGGTCAGCAAGGCCAACCCGCCACACAGCAGCAGTACCGCCAGCAACCAGAAACGACGCTCTTTGGCTAGTGCCAGCTCCTGTTGCTGCAATAGCTGTTCAACCCGCAGTCGCTTGTTTTCACCCTCCTGACGGGCCAGCTCAAACTCGCCACGCACCCAGGAGGTGCTCTGGTCCTGCATTTCCTGTTCGAATACCCGCTTGAGGGCCACATAACGATGCAACTCAGCCAGCGCCTCACCGGTTTTTCCGATCCCCTCGAACGCCTGACTGCGCAACCATGTCACCTTGATCAAAAAACGCTGGTTATCCTCACGCAAGAGGGTCGGTTCAGCCATCGCGAGATGCCGAAGCGCATTGGCATATTCTCCCGCCATAATCCCCCCCTGAGCCATCAGCAAGTGCCAATAACTATGAAACAGGGGGTCAATGTCTGATTTAAACACCACACCGGCCTGCTCAAGCTGCATCATGGCCTCCTGGTATCTGGCTAGCCCCAGCAGCGCCTCAGCTCTATCCAGCTGTAATAATCCTTTTTCGACAGGAGTTAATTCATTGTGTTGCGCCGTCGCCTTATCCAGCTCATCAATGGCAGCTTGGAACTGCTCCATGCCGTTTGCCACCATCGCTTTCTGCCGATAAAGCTCGTAGAAAATATCGGGATCACTGCTTGGCTGTAACTGCATCTCCAACTCATCGAGCAAGCGATTGGCAGGCCCCAGCAGCCCCATACGACGGTAGGTCGCCGCAATTTCCAACTGCACTTTTCCATACCAACTTGAGAGGGCAAGGGCATCGTAGATATGCAACGAGCGCATCAGGTCTCTGAGTCCCTTGGCAGGAAGCCCTTGAAAGGAAAAAAGGGAACCTCTGTAGGACAAGGCAATTGCCTGTTGTTTGAGAGAACCGGCATCACGAGCCAACGTCAGTGCCAGATCATAATCCAGACGAGCCTTATCGTTCTCCCCGAGCAGTTGGTGAAACCAGCCACGGCAAAGGACAAAATCACTGCGGGCAAATAGATCACCTTGTGCAGTAGCT
Organism: Aeromonas sp. CU5; assembly: GCF_002586745.1. Taxonomy (NCBI): domain Bacteria; kingdom Pseudomonadati; phylum Pseudomonadota; class Gammaproteobacteria; order Aeromonadales; family Aeromonadaceae; genus Aeromonas; species Aeromonas sp. CU5. The sequence continues at coordinate 4,455,092 of NZ_CP023817.1, read as the reverse complement.
CGCTGAAGGTGTTCGTCAGCATAGAGCATCGCCTGACGATACTCCGCCGTCTCGTTTGCCGATTGAAGTCTGCAGGCCAAGCGAGCAATCCGCGTCTGTTGCGCCGGAGTGTAAGCGGACAAATCCTGCTTCAATCGCTGAACTCTCAAGCCCAATTCGCGATCAGAGAGATAAGTCTGCTCCAGCGTATTAAGCTCACTCTCCAACTGGATGGGTGAAACCGGTTCAGCCATAGTGTTCAATGCCAACAGCAATACACAACACGGATAAAGCTTCACATCAACCCTCCATCCACCCGCAGTAGAACCAGAATAAACCACCAAAGCAGTCACCAGGCACTATTTATATCCCAGCAGGCTGTTAATTGTGCTGAAAACGCCGCAGCAGCCGACCGCGCAGGCCGCAATCGAGCAGCCAACTGTTGTCAAAGACCCGCAACAGCACCTGTTTGGCGTGGCGGGACATGGCGACGGCGTGAAAACGGGTCTGGCGCTGACGATAGCGGTTCATCTGATCGAGCAGGGGATGGGGCAGGCTCTGGGCGATAAAGTCGAAGATGACCAGCACATCCGCCTTGGCAAAAGCGGGATCATCGAGCTTGGCCAGCGCCTTCTCAAGGCAGGGCACCAGGTCGGTACCGCCGTGAAAACTCATGGAGAGGAAGCGCTCCGCCTTGTCCAGACCGGTATCGGCGGTGATCTCGAGGGTCGCCACCTCGGTGGAGAAGAGCATCAGGTAGCAACCGCGCTTCTCGTCCATCGCCACCTTGAGCAGGGCCAGAAACAGCGCCTTGGCACACTCCTCGGGATATCCCCCCATGGAGCCGGAGGTATCGACACAGACGATAAAGGGGCCCCGTTGCTGCAACTGCTGGCCACCCTGTTCCGGGGTTCGCAGCATGATGCGCTGGCGCGGCAACGTCCCGCGCGAGTGAAAAATACCCAGCCCGCGTTCTAACGGCATGATGCCATGACGGCCTGACCGGATCGCCGTGTCGCCAGACGACCCGCCCCATGCAAGCGGGCAGACTTGTCGGCGCATCGACAGGGCGGGAATGAGTCGCCGTAAACGACTAGCTTGCCAATTCGACCCGGTCCCGCCCCTTCTCCTTGGCACGGTACATCGCCATATCCGCCCGGTGTACCAACCTGGATAACTCGCTATCCCGCAGGTCATATTGCGCACACCCAATGCTGACCCGGATCGGCATAGCGTCGGGCACACCATCAACTCGCAAGTTAGCCACCTGCAGCCTGATCCGCTCGGCCACTTCACCCGCTGCAGCAAGAGGCGCCCCCGGCAAGAGCACCATAAACTCCTCTCCCCCGTTGCGGCCCACCCGATCCTGGCCTCGCAATGAAGCTGATATGGTGCGTGCAACGTCTGTGAGCACCTTGTCACCCATCAGATGACCCAGTCGGTCGTTTACCCGTTTGAAGTGATCTATATCGACGATAAGCACGGAGAGATGATTGAGATGACCGCTCTTGGCACGCAAAAACAGCGCTTCGGCTTGCAACTGAACCTGACGGCGATTCTGGATACCGGTCAACTCATCCGTCAGAGTCAACTGACGCAAGGTGCGGCCACGCTGCAACTGATAGAGCAATACCAGCATCAGCATCCCGCCCCCGAACACAACCGCCATCATCCGCCATCGGCGTGCAGCCTCAAGCGCTGCCAACTCTTGCTGCTGCATTTTGCGCCGCACCTGCAGTCGCTCGTTTTCCTGCTTCTGTTGATCAAGGTCTTGCTCAAGGAGCATCTGCAACCGCCGATGCCCCTGCAGCTCCAGCTCAACTTGCTGATAGGTTTCGATATAACGCTCCAGCTTTTGCAAGCTGGCCTGGTAACGGCCCAACGACTTCAGCGCTGACGATTCAATGCGATAGGCTTTTGCCAGCATCTCCTGATGGGCCTCGGACGTCAGGGTCGGAATAGCCAATTCAATATAATCAACGGCCTGCTGATAACGCCCTTTTCGCTCCATGACCGCCCCCCGCAACAAGTTGCGCATGGCAAGCAGGATCGGTTCAACTTCATGGTCTGGCTGTGGCAGGTCTAGCCAATCCCCCTTGGCAAAGGCTTCGTCCACCCGTCCCAAGGCGAGCAGCGCATTGGCCCACCATAATCGCACTTCGCTTACCTCCATCCACAGCTGTTGTGCCATGAAATAGGACTCGGCAAGGGTCAGTAGCGCAATGGCCTTTTCATCGCGACCCGTTTTGGAATAGAGAATCCCCTGATAGACCCGCAGATCATTGAGCACCCCCTCATCGCCGCTATCACGATAGCTCTGCAACAACTCATCGAAGAGCACTTCAGCCTGAACGTAGCTCCCCATCCGCCGATAGGTGTTGGCAATCAGGGTCTGCTGACGCAGGCTCATGCGGGTCAAGCCCAGACCATCATAAAGCGCCTTGGCCTGCTTGAGATTATGCAGCGCTTCCAACATGTCTCCTTGTGAAGCGAGCATGGTACCGAGATAACTGCGGGCCTTGGCCTGTAACCGGAGATCACCCAGCTGGCTGGCCATCGACAAAGTGGCATCATAATCATCTTTGGCCTTGGCGATGTCACCAAGGCGCTGCCTGAACCAGCCACGACACAGCCGGAGCCCTGCTTCACTGTAAAGATTCTTGCGTCCCTTGATTATCCCCAGCTCACGCTCGGCAAACTGGATCCCCTGCAGATAGTCGCTGACATGATTGGCAGACCATGAGTCACACTGCAGTTGGGCGATCCTGCTCTGGATTGCGCTCGAATGCTGATCTTTTTGGCTGACCAGCTGAGCCACCCGCTGCCGATAATTTTCGCTATAGGAGAAATCCTCCTCCAGCGCCTGCAGCTCTTGCAAGAGCGCCGAGGGGGCAAGGGTATCCGCTCGCCCAATGGATGGAACCGTGATCAGCAGTAAACAGATGAAACAATGGAGAATACCCATCTTGGCGGTGTCTTTCTCAGTAAATCGCGGGGGCGCGATTATAGCCTCCCTAACTGGACTGTGACTGAATAACGTGACTCAGGTCACTGTGAGCAGTAGCTGTTCGTTGGGTGCCTGGCGGTGGTCACTGAGCAGAGACGATTGATATCGCGGGGGAATGGCATGCCCCCGACAATGGGGATTCAGTGCTGCTGCCAGCGCCGCAGCAGCCGGCCGCGCAGGCCGCAATCGAGCAGCCAGCTGTTGTCAAAAACCCGCAATAGCGCCTGCTTGGCGTGGCGGGACATGGCGACGGCGTGAAAACGGGTCTGACGCTGGCGATAGCGGTTCATCTGATCGAGCAGGGGATGAGGCAGGCTCTGGGCGATAAAGTCGGAGATGACCAGCACATCCGCCTTGGCAAAGGCGGGATCATCGAGCTTGGCCAGCGCTTTTTCCAGGCAGGGCACCAGGTCGGTACCGCCGTGAAAACTCATGGAGAGGAAGCGCTCCGCCTTGTCCAGCCCGGTATCCGCGGTGATCTCGAGGGTCGCCACCTCGGTGGAGAAGAGCATCAGGTAGCAGCCGCGCTTCTCATCCATCGCCACCTTGAGCAACGCCAGAAACAGCGCCTTGGCACACTCCTCGGGATAACCACCCATGGAACCGGAGGTATCGACGCAGACGATAAAGGGGCCCCGTTGCTGCAACTGCTGGCCACCCTGCTCCGGGGTGCGCAGCATGATGCGCTGACGCGGCAAGGTGCCACGTGACTGGTAGCTGAGCAGACGCCGCTCCAGATAGCGGCGATAGAACTCCAGCTCCAGCTCCGGCAGCCCCAGCATCACCGCCTCGCTTGGCAGTAACCTCATCAGATCGTTCGCCTGATGGATGCCCACCAGATCGTCCGGCACATCGTCGCTGGGGGCTGGCTCCAGCTCCAGCACCTGAACCGGCGGCACAGGTTGCTCCTGCGCCCGCCGCTCCCGCTCGCTGCGCCCGAGCAGACCGGCAATCTCCGCCAGCAAGGGCTCGCGCTGCAACATGCGGGCATACTGCTTGACCAGTACCAGACTGCGCTTGTGCCAGTGCCCCTGCGCCAGATCCCACAAACCACCGGCGGAGATCTGGTTGGGGTCAAGGGCATCGGCCAGGGTGCGGCTCGCCAGCAGCTGATCTTCAATCTCCTGACGCTGCTTCTCCCGCTCCGCCTCGGCGATCTGCTGCTGCAGTTGCAACAGGCTCCCCACCAGACTGGCGCGCCACTTGTCGATAAAGAGCTGGCGCAGCCCCTCGGTGGGGTGGGCCGTCAGCTGACGCACCAAGGATCGTGCCTCACCGGCGAAGGGGCTGTACTGCTCCAGCGACTCCAGCAGGCCGGGCAGGCGACCAATCAGCTCGGTCATCGGCAGTTGCCGGTGTGCCTGATAGAGCAGGTACTCCTGCTCCAGCGCCACCGGCACCGGCTTGTGACGGATCTCCTCACCAAGCTGCTCGCCCCAACTCTGCAGGCGCTTTTTCAGCAGCTTGCCCTGTAGCGGGGAGCGTTTGATAAATTCGGAAATCTTGGGTGAGGCCGCCAGCAGCGCCACCACCTCTCCCGCCAGCTCACCCTCTCCCATGAGAAGGCCCAGATCCAGCATGCCGATCTCAAGCATGAGCGCTCCTTACTCGTCCAGCCTTGGCAACCGCTCGCGCCACTGGGTCAGCTCGTTGCGCAGCAGTTCGAGATCCCGGTTCAGCACAAAGAAGCTGTCTTCCACCTGCTGCAGCCAGCGCAGGGCGATAAATAGGTGTTGCTGGTGACGTTCGAACAGGCTGCGCTGCTGTTTGAGCTCCTGCATCACCTTGCCGACCTGAACCAGCTGCTCGTCGAGCGACTGCAACCAGGGCGCCAGCACCACCTCGGGGATGGCGTTGCGCTCCATCAAAACCAGCGGGATCTGCTGGCGCTGGATATCGAGCACCTGCAGCCGCAGCTCATCGTCCAGCACCAGCTCGTAATGGCCCTCTTTCGGGTTGCCGAACTCATAACCCACCAGCGCCTCACCGGTGGGGCGCCAGTGGGAGAGCAGGGTACGATCGAACACCAGCGTGCTGGTGAGCCGCTCGGGATCGCTGCCATCCAGCGGTGCCGGAGTAAGCAAGTGAAAGTGCACCTGTTTACCAAAGGGTCTGGCATTGGCGAGCGGGATCTCGATGCCCCGAGCCCGGCGACCAAACCACTGCTTGCGCTGACGCGCTTTCGCGCAGAGCCGTTGAGCCACGCTCTGTTTCAGCTGTTTGAACTGATCCCTAAGGGCCAGCAGCTGGCGGGTCAGCGCCAGTTGCTGATAACCATAGAGACGGGAGAACTCGGTCATCATCTCCAGCAGGGCGGTGCGAGACTCCTCGTCATGCCAGAGGCAATCCTTGAACAGCAGCAGGTCGAGGGGGGCCACTTCGTCGCGGCCATTGAAGAAGGCGCTCGCCTTGATGAGTCGCACTGCCTTCTTCCAGCGACGATCCGACACATAGCAGCGGTGGGCCAGCTGGCTGTCGAGCTGCTGGCGCAATTGGTAGATGAGCTCGAAGCAGGCATCCGGCAGGCGAACCTGCTCGATCTGGCTCTGCCACTGCTCGTACTCACCCCCCCGGATCTGCAAGGATTCCGGCAGGTTCTGGTGGGCATGGCCATCACTGGCCAGCATGGCCTGAAAGTTGGCCTTCTCCTGCACCCGATCCATCCAGATCCGCACCAGCATCCGGTCGTAGAGCGCTTCCAGCCCGCTGTCCGGCGCTGGCAGCTCGTTGGAAGCAGTCACCAGCAAGCGCATCGGGATGGGGTGCTGGCTGTCGCCATTGCGAAACTGCCGCTCGTTGATAGCGGTGAGCAGGGTGTTGAGAATGGCGGGACCCGCCTTCCAGATCTCGTCGAGGAACACCACCTCAGCCTCCGGCAGATAGCCGGTGGTGAGGCGCAGGTATTTGCCATCCTCTTTCAGCGCCTGAATAGAGAGGGGGCCGAACACCTCCTCCGGCGTACTGAAACGGGTCATCAGGTATTCAAAGTGGCGGGCGTCGTGAAAGGCCAGCTTGAGGCGGCGGGCAATCAGGCTCTTGGCGATACCGGGTGGCCCCAGCAAGAAGACACTCTCACCACTGAGGGCAGCCAGCAGACCGAGGCGCAGGGCATCCTGCCGTTCGTAGAGTCCCTCACCGAGGGCGGCCAGCAGCCGGGGCAAGCGCTCCTGGATGGGAATAAGACGCGCAGGATTCTGGGCTTGAGCTAAAGACGACATAGAGACTGTTCCGAAGCTGGGCTGATGATGACCCCAAGGCGCGATATCCATTTGCTCGGCCTTGGGTTTTGTCTTGTTATGATGTTTATTCTGGTATCTCTTGCCGCAGAATACCCGACTCTGGCAGGAAAAAACGCAAGATCCCCACGATCCGCTGCCAGCGCTGTTTTGCTGACAACGCTTTGCAAAGGGGTGCAGCAAAAGCGGTTCGAGTGTACCCTTCGCAGCACTATTTTCTCCAACGCAGATCAAGAGTGAGTCGCCCCCGATGCAAGATCCCGTACGTCAGAGCATGTTGACCCGCATGGGTATTCAAAGCTGGCAGCTGCGTCGTCCGGCATTGCTGGGCGCAGCCACCGCGCCCGAGCTTGAGCAACATGTCGCTCAGCCCGGCCAGACGGCCCCGGCCATCAACGCCCCGCTGCCCACCGGTAAACTCTGGCTGCTAGCGCCCCGGCTGCCTGTCAACACGCTGTTGGCGGATATTTGCCAACTGCTCGGCATGACGCCCGACGAGGTCTCGCTACTGAGCGAGCTGCCGCCCGCCGAACTGCAAGCAGCGGACGCGTCTCCCCTGCTCTGGCTGACGGAGGCCAACCCCGAGCGGCCGGATGCGCTGATCTGCCCGCTCGCCCCCAGCGCCGCGCAAAAGCGCGCCCTGTGGCAACAGCTGCGCCAGCACCTTGCGGCCAGCGCGGCGTGATCTCGCATCATGCCGCCAAGTTCCACTGTGATGCCGCTCTTTTTACCTGATTTTACAAACGCCGCCCCTGCCAACCCTTGTGCCCACAATCCAGCCATCCGGAGCCCCCATGCCTGAGTTTCGTCCCCTGCTCGAGAGCGATTTCGACCTTGTCTATCCCATCGAGCAAGCCGCTCACAAGGAGCCATGGAGTCAGGCTAACCTGCTCTCCTGCTTCGGGCCTCGCTATCTCAACGGCTTGATGCTGGTCGACGGTCGCCCGGCGGGCTTCTATATCTCGGATCTGGTGGCCGGTGACAGCTCGCTGATGAACATCTGCGTGCATCCGGAGTTTCAGGGCAAGGGATTGGGACGGGCGCTGTTGCAGGCCTATCTGACTCGCAGCAAGCAAGCAGGGGCCGAGGCCTGGTTTCTCGAGGTGCGGGCGGGCAATAAAACCGCGATCTCCCTCTACGAGAACGCCGGCTTTGCCGAATATTGCCGCCGCGCTGACTACTACGGCACCGGCAATGATCGGGAAGATGCGGTACTGATGTCGCGACTGTTCGATTTCGGCTGATCCAGTCCCCCTCACCACACTAAACCGCCTTGCCCCGTTTCACTCCAGGGGCGCGTTATCCAGTGCGGGATCCTGCAACGCCAGGGTGGTGTGGAGTACCGCCTCGAACCCTGCGGCAGAGAGCGGCATATAGAAGCCCCGCTGCCAGGTTTTTCCCGGCATCCAGATCTGGTCGATATCCACCACTATCTTGATGGGTCTGAGGGGCTGGCCCGGCTGTTGAATATAGATGCCGGGCGGCGTGGCCACCTTGGGGAAGCGGCGCAAAATCTGCTCGCTGCCATCCCCCTTGCCCGGATTGAGCCGCACCTTCACCAGCTTGGCCAGCGGGCCAGCCATCTCCTCGCTCTGCCAGAATTTCTTCTCCAAATCGCCACAACGGCGGCACTTGGGAGCCTCCAGCACATAGAGCAGCGGATAGCCCAACGCCAACGCTTGTTGCTGTGCCTGATGATACCCCTCAGCCCCCTGATACCAGGGATTGGCAGGGGCCTTCGGCGCTTGGCCCACAAAAAACCAGGCCGCACCGCCCCCCACCACCATGAGCCCAACCGCAGCCAACGCCCCTTTCACCCACAGATTCATATCGTTACCCCTCCAGCACTCATCTGCAGTATCGGCCAGCCTGCGCAAAGGCATAGCTATTTGCATGCTTTGTGATCCAAGACAAACAGCGAACACTTGTAAGCTGTAATGTTGGAGTTTAAACTCTACCCCGATTTTTAGTGCCCTAACCGGCGTACAACTGTAATTAAAGGATGCTTGACTGATGCCGAAGCTTCATCTGGTTCGACTGATGCGTGAACGTATTACCCAGCTTGGTAACAAGGCGGCCCTGCGGGTTCAGCAAGATGGTCAATGGCGTGCCATCGGCTGGCGCACCCTGGGTCAGGCCATGGATTACTGCGCCCAGGCGCTGATCCGCTGTGGTCACCAGCCCACCGAAATGGTCGGTATCTACGCACGCAACATGCCAGAGTGGACCCAGGCTGATCTCGGCATCCTTGCCGCCCGTGGCATCAGCGTCCCCATCTATCCCACCAGTACCCTGGATCAGGTGCGCTATATCGTGCGTGACGCCAAGATTGGCATCCTGTTCGTCGGTGAACAGCCCCAGTTCGATCAGGCACTAACCCTGCTGCAGAACGGCGAAATCCGCCAGATCGTCGCCCTCGATGGCAACGTCAATCTGCGTGGCTGCCCGCAAGCGAGCTACTTTCAGGAATTTCTGGTCTCCGGCAACCACCAGCCCAGTGAACAACAACTGCGCGAGCGCGAGCAGCAGTACCGGATGGACGATCTGCTGACCCTGATCTACACCTCCGGCACCACCGGCGAGCCCAAAGGGGTCATGCTCGATTTCGCCAACATCGCCGCCTGTTTCGAGATGCACAACAGCCGCCTCGATTTGAACGAGCAGGATGTGTCGCTCTGCATGCTGCCACTGAGCCATGTATTTGAGCGAGTCTGGAGCTTCTACGTGCTTTACTGCGGCGGCGAGAACGTCTATATCCGCGATCCGCAGAAGGTGATGGAGGTGATTGACGAAGTGAAGCCGACCGTGATGTGCGCCGTCCCGCGCCTCTACGAGAAGGCCTACGCCATGATCCAGGCCAAGGTTGCCCAAGCGCCCGCACCCCGTCGCGCCCTGTTTGGCTGGGCTACCCGGGTCGGCAAACAGATGGTCGCCACTCGCCAGGCTGGCAAGTCAGCCTCTCCCCAGCTCTATGCCCAACTCTGGCTGGCGGAGCGACTGGTGTTTCGCAAGCTGCGCGCCCGTTTTGGCGGCCGCACCCGCTTCCTGCCGGTGGCAGGCGCCCGCTTGGCCGATGACGTGAACCTCTTCTTCCAGGCGATGGGGCTCAACCTCAAGTACGGCTACGGCATGACCGAGACTACAGCCACCGTCTGCTGCTACGAAGATCAGCAGTTCAAGCTCGGCTCCATCGGTACGGCACTGAACGGCATTGAAGTGAAACTGGGTGAGAACAACGAGCTGCTGGTGCGCTCGCCCACCGTGATGCGCGGCTACTACAACAAGCCGGACGCCACTGCCGAAGTGATGACCGAGGATGGCTTCCTGCGGACCGGCGATGCCGGTGAGCTCGACAGCCAGGGCAATATCTACTTCACCGAGCGCCTGAAAGAGCTGATGAAGACCTCCAACGGCAAGTACGTGGCGCCACAAGTGGTCGAGGGAGCTATCGGCAAGGATCGCTTTATCGAGCAGATCGCCATCATCGCCGATGCCCGCCACTTCGTCTCGGCACTGATCGTCCCCTGCTTCGAGTCGCTGGAAGAGTATGCCCGCTCCATCAACCTGCAGTACCAGTGCAAAAGTGACCTGCTGCGCAACTCCCGGGTGATGGAGTTCTTCGAAGCCCGTATCGCGGACCTGCAAAAAGAGCTGGCCAAGTTCGAGCAGGTGAAGAAGTTCACCCTGCTACCTAGCGCCTTCTCCATGGAGTTAGGGGAAATAACCCCCACCATGAAGCTGCGCCGCAAGATCATCGAGGCCAAATACCAGCGCGAAATCGAGGCCATGTATAACCACGCCTGATCACGCTCAGATTCCAAGCAATAAAAAAGCCGCTCATTCGAGCGGCTTTTTGCTTTTACAAGCCGGTGATCAGGCAGTTGTCTTGCTGGTCCCGAAGTAGTCAGCCAGGAAGTCGTCAAACGACAGGCTGTCGCTGCGCTCGCGTTCCCGTTGCTTGGCCAGCGAATCCTTCGCCTCACCGGCAAAGTAGGCCTCATCCCAGTACTGCAATTCAGCAGCCAGCAGCTCCTCGCGATAGCGGGTCGCCAGCTTGTCGCCATAGCAGCCGTTGTCTTTACCACTCTCCAGCAGCTCCTTGAGCATGCGGGCGGAGTAGGTGAGCTCGGGGTTGAGCAGCTTCTCGCGGTGCATCGCCAGCGTCTCGCGGTAGCGGTTGCGGCCGCAGCAGCGATCCAGCAGCTCGGCGACCTGAGCCAGCTCCTCGAACAGCTTGAGACCGTACTCTTTGAGGCCAATGGCATTGCCCTGCTCATCTTCAAGCGTTAGGCCGGGGCGACGTCCCTCCAGCACCACCTTGTTCTGGTTACGGCGGTTGCGAGCGATCTCCTCATCATTCTGCAGCGCGGACGGGCGCAGCAGGCACCAGACCAGGAACAGATCGAAGAAGCGGATTTGATCCGCATCGATGCCGAGCGGGGTGAAGGGGTTGACGTCCACGGTGCGCAGTTCGATGTATTCGATGCCGCGCTGATCGAGCGCATCGGACGGCTTCTCGCCGCTGCGCGGGGTGCGCTTGGGGCGGATCGGCGCGTACAGCTCGTTCTCCAGCTGCAGCACGTTGTCGTTGAGCTGGCGGTACTCGCCATCCACTTTGACCCCGATCTTGGCAAAGTCAGGGTTATGGGTGTTGATGGCGCGGCGCAGGCTGCTGACATAGGCCGGCAGATTGTCGTGGCTGATCTTGAGCCCCGCCTGAGCGCTGTTGGTGTAGCCGAGATCGGAGAGACGCAGTGCGGTGGCATAAGGCAGATAGAGGGTGCCCTTGCCGGTCTTCTCGAACGGCAGGTCGCTCTTGCGCCCTTTGAGGAAGGATTCGCAGATGGCTGGCGATGCACCAAACAGATAGGGCACCAGCCAGCCGAAGCGATAGACGTTGCGAATAAGCCCCATGTACTTGTCGGAGATAAAACGCTGGCTGCAGCAGCCGACACACTCCAGCTCCTGCCACTCGCTCCAGAAGCTGTCCGGCATCGAGAAGTTGAAGTGCACTCCGGCGATCACCTGCATCAGACTGCCGTAGCGGTTCTTCAAACCCTGACGGTAGAGGGTCTTCATTTTGCCGATGTTGGAGCTGCCGTATTGGGCCAGCCGGATGCTCTCCTCGCCACCGACGAAGCAGGGCATGGAGAGCGGCCAAATTCGCTCGTCCCCCAAGTGCTGCATCACATGGTGATGGATATCACCGAGCTGCTCCATCAGGCTATCGATGGAGTCGGTGGCCGGCGTAATGAACTCCAGCAGGCTCTCGGAGTAGTCGGTGGTGATATTGGGGTGAGTCAGGGCCGAGCCCAGCGCCCGGGGATGGTTATTCTGGGCGAGTTTGCCATCCGGGGTGATGCGCAGACATTCACGCTCGATCCCGCGCCGGATCCCCTTGAGTGCAGTCAAGCGCTCCGGTGACCCCAGAACGTTCAGCAACTCGGTGAGTGACAAGCTTGTAGTAGTCATATTCACGGCTCATGTGAGGCCGCCCCATCCGGGGCGGCTCTTGATTTTTATAAGGTGCCCGTTACGGCATCTGCAGCGGATAGATGGGAAGATGAAGCTCCTTCAGGGGTTTTTCAAGCTTTTGCTTGTCTCCCACCACCACGATCACCATGTCGGCCGGATTGAGCCAACGGGCGGCACTGGCCTTCAGCGCCTCGGGCGACACCGTCTTGATCAGGTTGTTCTGGGCCTGCACATAGTCCGGTTTCAGGTCATACATCACCATCTGCAGCAAGAAACCCGCCTTCTGGCCGAGGGTCTCGTAAGAGAGGGCATCCTGCTGGGAGACGGCGCTGCGCATATAGGCCAGCTCCACCGGGGTCGGGCCGGTCGCACGATAGCTATCCATCTCTTTGAGGAACTGGCGAATGGCATCGACGGTCGCATCGGATCGCACATTGGCGCCGGTGGCGAAGGTGCCCACCTCGCGGTTAGCGGAGAAGCCGGAGCTGGCGCCGTAGGTGTAGCCCTTGTCTTCCCGCAGGTTGAGGTTGATGCGGCTATTGAAGTTGCCACCCAGGTTGAAGTTCATCAGCCCGGCGGTGAAGTAATCCCCCGTGGTATCAAACGGCATGGCGCGACGGCCGATGCGGATCACCGACTGGGGCGCCCCCGGCTTGTCTACCAGATAGATGCCCGGCTTGGCCTGCTCGCCCTTGAGCTTGAGATCACCCAGCGCTGGCGTGGCACCTTTCCACTCGGTCAGGAAGCCAAGTTGCTCCTCAATCTGCTTCTGGCTCACATCACCGGTCACCACCACTTTGGCGTTGGTCGGGTTGTAGTAGGCCTGATAGAAGTGCTTCACATCCGCCAGGGTCAGCTTGGCCACATCAGCCAGTACCCCGTCAGCGGGTTGACCGAGGCGGTTCTGCTTGCCGTAGACCAGCTCGCGGAACGCCTGTCCGGCCAGCCACTCGGGCTGCTGTTGGGCCTGTTGCATTCCTTGCAGCAGTTGCGCCTTGACCCGCTCGAAGTCCGCCTCCCGCATACCCGGGCGCTCGAACACTTCGCGTGCCAGCGCCAGGGTCTGGGGCAACTTGTCCACCAGCGAGCTGATGGTGACGAGGTTGTTGTACTGGGCGCTGGAAACATTGATGGAAGATCCCAGCTTTTGCAGCTCGTCGCTGAGCTGGGCTTCGGTCAGACGTATCGACCCCTGTCCCAGCATGGCGGCGGTCAGATTGGCCAGCCCCAGTTGCCCCTTGTCCTCGGCACGAATGCCGCCCGGCAGAGCGATCATGATGGAGACCGCAGGGATCTCGTCACTTCGGGTGCCGATAATCTCGATGTTCTTGTCGAGCTTGCCGTGCCAGATGGCGGGCACCTTGACGCTCACCGCCTCACCGACCTTGGGCTGCACGCTGCGATCGAAATTGTCTTTTACCGGTCGTTCGGCCAGCGCTTCGTCATGCTTGCTGTAATCCGGCAGCTCGCGCTGGGCGGGGGTAAAGTTCGGGGTGGCGACCTGCCAATCCGTCTTGCCCTTGGGCACCACGCTCAGCACCACCGCAGGCTTGCCGGCGATAAACTTGTCGTAGGCGGCTTTCACCTGCTCCGGGGTCACCTTGCCGATGGCATCGAGGGTCTTGAACACATAGTTGGGATCCTGGGTAAACACCTGCCCCATGGCGAGCTGGCTCACCTTGCCGGAGACGCTGTCCAGACCCCAGATGGCGGAGGCGCGGTATTTGGCGATCGCCTTCTCCAGATCTTCCGGCTTGAGGCCGCGCTGGGCGAACTCGCCGATCACCTTGTCCACCTCCCCCTTGAGGGTCTTGAGGCTGCCATCCTGCGACGGATTGGGGTAGGCGTAGACGGTCAGGGTACAGGCCAGCTCTTCGCAGTAGTGGGACGCCCCCACATCAATCGCCTTGCCGGTTTTCACCAGCGACTGGTAGAGCATGGAGCTGGCGGAGCCGCCGAGCACATCGGCAAACATGTCGAGCGCCGGCTCCTGCGGGTCACCGAGGGATACGGTGGGGTAGCTGATATAGAGCAGCGGCAGGTGCACCTTGTCCTGCAGCGTCACATAGCGGGTCTCGGGCAGGATGACCGGCTTGGGAGCAGGCTCAGCCACATCCGGGCCGCGCGGGATGGCGCCAAAATACTGCTCAATCCAGCCGAGGGCCTGCTTGCTGTCAAAGTCGCCGCCCAGGGTCAGGGTGGCGTTGTTCGGGCCATACCAGCGCAGGAAGAACTGCTTGAGGTCGTTAACATCGACCCGGTCGAGATCTTCCACGTAGCCGATAGGCTGCCAGGAGTAGGGATGGGTGCGCGGATAGAGCGCCTCCCCCACCTTCTCGCTCACCAGCCCGTACGGCTGGTTATCGACCCGCTGGGCCCGCTCGTTCTTGACGGTAGCACGCTGGATCTCGAACTTCTTCTGGCTCACCGCATCGAGCAGGAAGCCCATCCGGTCCGCCTCCAGCCAGAGCACCTTCTCCAGCTGGTTGGCAGGCACGGTCTCGTAATAGTTGGTACGGTCCTTGTTGGTAGTGCCGTTCATGTCACCACCGGCCTCGTTGATGATCCGCATATGCTCCTGATCACCGACGTGTTTCGAGCCCTGGAACATCATGTGCTCGAAGAAGTGGGCAAAGCCGGACTTGCCGACCGTCTCGCGGGATGAGCCGACGTGATAGGTCACATCGAGGTGCACCAGTGGATCGGAACGATCGGGGGCCAGGATCACGGTCAGGCCGTTGTCCAGCTTGTACATCTGATAGGGGATGGCGAGCTTGCCCTCCTCCTTGCCCTGTTCGGAGATCAGGGTCGGTGCCGCCAGCACCGGCAGGGTAAAGCCCAGCAGAATCGTTAAAGGTATGACTTTGTTCACGGTAACCTCGTGAGTGACAAAAACAGGCTAGAAAATGTGACTGGCCAGCAGAAAAACCAGGGCATAACGGAACAATTTGCCGAGCCCGATCAGGATGAGAGAGCGCCAGAAGGAGAGGCGCAGCCAACCGGCCAGCAGACAGAGACCATCACCGACCACTGGCGTCCAGGCAAGCAGCAGACACCAGTGACCATGTTGTTTGAGCCAGCCTAAGGCTTTTTGTTCCCCACGGCCTTGAAAATCTTCCGGTTTCTTTTTGAAGGTGGCAAGCCAGCCGAACCACCAGGTGGTCATGGAGCCGAGGGTATTACCGAGTGTGGCCCACAGCAACAGGCTCGTCATGCTCCACTCCCCTTTGGCCGCCATGGCCCCCAGCAGCACTTCGGAGCTGCCGGGCAGCAGGGTGGCGGAGGTGAAGGCGCTCAGAAACAGCCACCCCAGCCCCATTTCCATCAACTCATTCATGATGCGCGTCCCCACCACACAGGCAAGAAAACGAGGCGCTCAGCAACAACCACACCATGCCCCATCTCCATCATCTCGCTCATCCGGGATAGCCGTCGGCCGCAGCCATCCGCAGCAGCAGCTTGCCGCGCACATGGCCCCCTTCGATGGCCTGATGGGCCAGCGCCCCCTCAGCCAGAGCGAACTCACCGGCGAGGGTGACCTTCACCTCCCCCTGACGCAGCAGCATCAACATCTGGCCCAACTGCTGCTGGTCTGGATGCACCAGCATGCCGACCACCTCGATACCCGCCGCGGCACCCGCATCCTGGATCAGCTGGGCGGTGATGGTGGGCACCGTCACCAGACGGCCACCCGACTTGACGCAGGCCAGCGCCGCCTTGCCGCTCTCGCCGCCCACCAGATCCAGCACCAGATCGACCTGACCGGCCTCTGCCACCACCTCTACTGGCCAGTTCGCGTCGTGGTAATCCACCATCCAGCGCGCCCCCAGCCCATGCAGGAAGCCATGGTTATCCTGGCTGGCGGTGACCACCACTTCGGCGCCATAGGCACTGGCAAACTGCACCGCCAGATGGCCGACGCCACCGGCACCGGCGAGGATCAATACCCGCTGACCACTCTGGAGGGCGCCATGCTCAAGCAATCCCTGCCAGGCGGTGAGACCGGCCAGCGGCAGCGCCGCCCCCTGCTGGAGGCTCACCCCGTCGAGCTTGACCAGCTCGCTTTCGCTTGCCACCACAGACTCCCCGTAGCCACCGGCGCTCAGGGGAAAACCGACCATACCGCACACCCGATCCCCTTCGACCAGCGAGGTCACACCGGGGCCCAGCTTCTCCACCACGCCGGAGACGTCATAGCCCGGCGTCCAGGGCAGCTTGTCCTTGTTCTGGGCCGCCGCCCAGCCGAGGCCGGCACGGGTCTTGGCATCAATGGGATTGACCCCCGCAAAGCAGATGCGCACCCGCACTTCGCCATCGGCAGGCACCTTATCGAGGGAAGGGTTGAGCTTGAGTACCGAGGGGTCACCGAATGCGGTAATCTGTAGTTGCGTCATTGCACAATCCATCCTGTTGATTGATCAAGGGTCAACAGAATAACAGTGAGGACACCATGGCTCGAATGTTTCTTATTCCTCTGTTGCTGGCGCTGGGGTGGTTGGCATTTTTGCTCTACTTCCGCATTCCCCTCAAAAAGGGGGCCAAGGGGTTTTACTGGATCATCGGCATCGGTGGCGGACTGGCCGCTTTCCTCAGCCTGATGATGGTGCTGACTCACTGAGTGCCACAGCCACTCGATAAAGCAAAAGGCCACCGCATTCCGGTGGCCTTCTCATTATCCGGGTTGCTGCTCCAGCGCCGGATTGAGGTAGTAGTGGCGATTGCCCCCCTGCCCCAGCACCCCTTGCGACAACAGATGGTGGAACACCCGATCCACCTCCTCCAGCGAGAGTGACAGCGCCTGCGCCACCGAGCGCTTGCTGCACTTGAGCTCACCACTCTCCAGCGCACCGCGCACCTGCGCCAGCATCTCGGGTGCTGGCTCGGGGGACATCATCGGCTCGGGCTGAGCCGCCAGCGCTTCCTGCGCCTCAAGACGGGCTTGATCCTGCTGCCAGCGCCACATCCGGCGAAAGCGATTCTCCTCGCCGATCAGGCTGACGAAGAAGGCACCGAACACATCGAGCAGCACCGAGAGGAAGCAGACCAGCAGGAACTGCACCTGACTGATGCTCATCCCCACCCCGTCCGCCAGGCTGCTCATCAGCCCCAACATGGAGGATTGTTCGTTGACCGGTTTGGCATCGCGCTGCTGGCGCAGCTCATCCTGCTGCAAGCGCAGCTTGGTGTTGGCGTGCTGCAGGGAGGAGACGCCGCTGGAGATACGCTCCAGCTCGATGTATTTGCGGGCTGCCTCCTCGTTGAGCTGGATCTGCCGCTCGATGCTGGCGATCTGCTCATCGAAACGGGCAAGCTCCCGCTCGTGGCGCGCCTGCTGGCTCAGTACCGTGTTGGTGGCACTGTTGATGCCACCGATACTGCCGCCGATGGAGATGGCCGCCAGCACGCTGTAGAACAGCAGCGACCAGAAAGCACCGCCCAGATCCCGCCGCGCCTTGCGCTCACCGTACTCGTACCAGACGTAAAATTTGCCCAGTTCGAAGATGATGGCCAGCCCGCCAAACAGCCACTTCATCAGCGGGTTGTCATCGATGGAGAGGAACAGCAGCAGGGAGAAGATGATGGAGGCCAGAATGGCCAGCCCGGTGAAACTGTATACCGTCGTCAGAGCAAACCACCCCTTGGGGTAGCGCAGTGCGGAGGAGTCCTGTGTGGTCATGATGAAGGGGTGTGCTGTGCAGGAAAAGTTGGCTGCCGATTATAGTCGCCAGACTCGCACAGAGAAGGGCAAATGACTGAATTCCTTCAGATTGACAACCAGCTGCCCAGAGTGCGACCAAAACGGACAAATCGGCAGCAGAAAACCGGTACAATCACCGACAGACCTAATCATATGGTGAGGTTATGTACGGTTCCGCTCGGGTTCAGCCCGACCGGCGTACACTGACCCGCAGTTGCAATTATTCGAGGCCATCATGAACAGAACAACCACTATGATACTGTCCCTGCTGCTCGCAAGCAGCGCGACCATCGCGGCGCCACAATCCCAGGAATCCCAAGGTTCTGAACTCTCGATCGACCAGATCAAATTTAATCTGGACTGGGATGACAAGCAGTTCGGCTGGTCACAGAGTGACTGCCTCGATTTGGGTGTGGGCGACAGCGTCCCCTCTGATTGCAAAACAACACGATTCAATCTGGAAGATGAAGAGAACCGCAACCAGCCACCCAGTACCAATCAGGCCCCAGCCAGCCAGCAGGGTGGCCAGTAATTCACAGGAGAACTCTTTCATGAAACTACTCACACCCCGCCCCACCATCAACCGCAGCTTGCTGTTGATCTCGCTGTTTATCGTGCACGGAGCCGCCGTTGCTGCCCCCCCAGCCAAAAACGGTGATGGTATCCGTATCTCCGGCGATGACATCAAGGTCAACCTCAACTGGGATGACAAAGAGTACGACTGGTGGCAAAACAACTGCCTGGATCTCGGCATCGGTGACAGCCGGCTCAAACTCAACTGCGACAAGATGGATGGCAAGTACCGGGATCACTACAACCGCAGTATCCACAGCGGCAATAACCCGGGGCAAGGTCACGACAAACACAAGGATAAGAACAAGAACAACGGCAAGAAGAACTGATGCTCCCCTTCTCCTCATCCTCATTCTGCAGGGGCCAGCAGCCCCTGCGCTCCTGTTGTTACCAGCTGTTGTTACCAGTAATTCTCCGCACTGATATTGCCCGGCGCCCGGCGTAGGTTTTTGGCTAACCCCAGCGCCAGCAAGGTCTGCTGGGTCTCTTTCACCATCTCCGGGTTGCCGCAGATCAGCACCTGACTCAGCTCGGGTGAAAAATCCAGCCCCACCCGCTCCTGCAGCTGACCGTTGGCGATGGCCGCCGGGATCCGCCCTGCCATCGCGTCCTGCCACGGCTCGCGACTGACGAAAGGCACGTAGCGAAAGCGCTCGCCATATTGCTCGGCAAAGCTGGCGATAAGTGGCTGATAACTAAGTTCTTCGCCTTTGCGCACCCCGTGTACCAGCACCAGATTCTCGAAACGCTCAAACGCCTCACCATCAGCCAACATAGAGAGAAAGGGGCCAATGGCGGTACCGGTCGAGAGCAGCCAGAGATCGCGCCCGGCTGGCACCTCATCCAGCGTCAGAAAGCCAGTCGCCAGCGACTGCACCAGCAGGGTATCGCCCGCTTGCAGCGAACCGAGAGAAGGGGTCAGCTCGCCGCTCGGGATCTCGACCAGATAGAACTCGTGGTATGGCGCAGAGGGGGGATTGACGAAGGAGTAGGCGCGCTGAATGCGCCGCTCGCCCTGCTCAAGGGCCAGCTTGGTAAATTGACCTGCTTGGTAGGGGGCAAGCTCTGCCGCTACACGCAGGGAAAACAGGGTAGGCGTCCACTCGATACGCTCAATGACCCGACCTTCAACCCAGGCAGCCATAAGGATCTCCTCCAACGGAACAGACCTTCACTCTACCCCCGGGCCCCAAAATAAAAAACCCGCGCAAGTGCGCGGGTTTTATCTGCAGCAGCGAATCGCTATTACAGAGCAACAACCTGGATCTGTACGGTTGCTTTAACGTCAGCGTGCAGCTGAACAACAACTTCGTACTCGCCGGTGTTACGCAGAACGTTGCCCATGCGGACCTCGCTCTTGGCAACAGCAACGCCGGCAGCAGTGATGGCATCAGCCACGTCACGGGTACCGATGGAACCGAACAGCTTGCCTTCGTCGCCAGATTTGGAGGCGATAACAACAGCAGCCAGTTCACCCAGCTTGGCAGCGCGCTCTTCAGCGGCAGCTTTACCGGCAGCCAGCTTGGCTTCCAGTTCAGCACGGCGAGCATCGAAAGTCTCGATGTTGGCCTTGGTAGCCATAACGGCTTTGCCTTGCGGGATCAGATAGTTACGGGCGTAGCCAGCTTTAACAGCGACTTGATCACCCAGACCGCCCAGTTTGGCGATTTTGTCGAGCAGGATAACTTGCATTACCTTTCCTCTAGAGAAGTTGAGTTAGGCTTAAGTGCCGGACCGATTCTTACTTGTTGTGCAGATCGGTGTACGGCAGCAGAGCCAGGTAACGAGCACGCTTGATGGCGCGTGCCAGCTGACGCTGATACTTGGCGCGAGTACCGGTGATACGGCTCGGTACGATCTTGCCAGATTCAGTGACGTAGTTTTTCAGAGTAACGATATCTTTGTAGTCGATCTCGGTAACGTTCTCGGCAGTGAAGCGGCAGAACTTACGACGACGGAAATAACGTGCCATGGCCTTTATCCTCTATTCAGTGATCCAGAATTACTCTTCGGAAGCAGCTTCAGTAGCTTCTTCACGGCGCTCGTCGTCACGACGGACGAAACGCTCTTCCTTGGCCTTGGCCATCGGAGAGACTTCAGTCACAGCGTGCTTGGTGCGCATGATCATGTTGCGGATAACGGCATCGTTGAAGCGGAAGTTGGTTTCCAGCTCATCGATAACGGCTTGCTCTGCTTCTACGTTCATCAGAACGTAGTGGGCTTTGTGCAGTTTGTCGATCGGGTAAGCCAACTGACGACGGCCCCAATCTTCCATGCGATGAATGGTGCCACCGGAGGTGGTGATAGCGCCGGTGTAACGCTCGATCATGCCTGGTACTTGCTCGCTCTGGTCCGGATGAACCATGAAGACGATTTCGTAATGACGCATTTTAGCTCCTTACGGATTAATTCAGCCTCCGCCCAGGTGCAGCCAGACCTCGGAGGCAAGGAACATAGTGGTGTTTAGTCGCTGCTTTTCTAGGGCGGCATATTGTACGAAATCACATCCCTCACTGCAACTGGCCGCAACAGATGTTTTTCCCTATGGGTGCAATACAAAACATCAATTGATAATTATTATCATTTAGATCTATTCTGACTCCATATCCTTATGGAGGGTGATGCCATGCAACCCGCACTGACCACGGCCATTCCGGCTCGAAAATTCAAACTGACTCTACTTGGGCCTGCCTTTATCGCCGCCATCGGTTATATCGATCCGGGCAACTTTGCCACCAATATTCAGGCGGGATCCACCTTCGGTTATCAGCTGCTATGGGTGGTGGTGTGGGCCAACCTGATGGCCATGGTGGTGCAGACCCTGTCAGCCAAGCTCGGCATCGTCACCGGCAAAAATCTGGCGGAGCATATCCGCGACCGGCTGCCGAAACCGGCGGTCTGGGCCTACTGGGTGCAGGCAGAGATCATCGCCATGGCCACCGATCTCGCAGAATTTATCGGCGCCGCAGTCGGCTTCAAGCTGCTGCTTGGCGTCACCCTGCTGGAGGGAGCCTGTATCACCGCCGTAGTGACCTGGGGGATCCTGATGCTGCAATCCCGCGGCCAGAAACCACTGGAGTTCGTGGTCGGCGGCCTGCTGCTGTTTGTCGCGGCGGCCTACATCGTCGAGCTGATCTTCTCTCGCCCCCATCTGCCGAGCCTGCTGGAGGGCGCCCTCTTCCCCGGTCTGCCCAACCGCGATGCCGTCTATCTGGCCGCCGGTGTGCTCGGCGCCACCGTGATGCCCCACGTCATCTACCTGCACTCGGCGCTGACCCAGCACACTCAGGATCAGGGCTCGGTCAGCCAACGGCTGCACTCCACCCGGATCGATGTGGCGATTGCCATGACCATCGCCGGCTTCGTCAATCTGGCGATGATGGCGATGGCAGCGGCCGCCTTCCATAGCTCGGGCCACCAGCAGGTCGCGGAGCTGGAGTCCGCCTACCAGACCCTGACACCTTTGCTGGGCCAGGCAGCAGCCACTCTGTTTGGCCTCTCGCTGGTCGCCTCCGGCATCAGTTCCACCGTGGTGGGAACGCTCGCTGGCCAGGTCATCATGCAAGGGTTCGTGCGTTTTACCATCCCGCTCTGGCTGCGCCGCGCCATTACCATGGCCCCCGCCTTTGTGGTGATCGCCATGGGTTTTAATACCACCGAGATCCTGGTACTGAGTCAGGTGATCCTGAGCTTTGGCATCGCGCTGGCCCTCATCCCGCTGTTGATGCTGACCGGCGATCGGGTACTGATGGGAGCACATCGCAACCATCCGATCACCCAGGCCATAGGTCGCCTGATCGTGGCGCTGGTGATTGGCCTCAACGCCTACCTGCTGGTCGGTATGCTCTAGCACCCGGCTATGACAAAGCCAGCTATGACAAAGAGAGGGGCTTATTAACTCTGGTTAATGAGCCCCTTGCCACTTTGGCGTATGCTGCCACCTTTCCCTTCTCTTCATATCGTTGCGGGAGCCTCGCCATGGAACATACCCGAGCCAGCTTCGTGCTGGGCCATCATCAGGAGCAAGCCAGCGTGGTCTGCTGCCAGCGCGGTGAGACCACGCTGCTGGTCACCGACCTCACCCCTTTTCATCCGCAGAGTCATCTCTGGCCCGATCAGCCGGGGGATGTGGGCTACGCTCGCTGGGAGGGTAGCGAAGCAGCCGTTGGCCCCTGCCGGATGGGGGCCATCAGCCCGGATGGCGAACTGTTCGTGGGCACCGAGATCCCGGTCAAACGAGGGGCCGACGGATGGAGCTTCGTGGTGGTGCATCCGCTGACCGGTGACCACCCACTGGCCGTCGGCAGCTTTGTCACGTTGCAGGTAGATAGGGATGCCCGCCACGCCCTGAGCCTGGGTCACACTGGCTGCCATCTGGCGGCGCTGGCGCTCAATCGGGTACTCATCCCCTACTGGCGCAAGGAAGTGGGTGAGCGTGATGCACTGGGCCAGCCCGACTTCGACCGCCTTGCCATCCAGAGTTCACGGGTCGAGCCCATGGGCTCCCAAGAGCAGTATCGCATCGGCAAAAGCCTGCGCAAGAAGGGGGTCAACAGCGAGGCGCTGCTGGCAGAGCTGACGCTGATTGAAGAGAAGATCAATCAGCAGCTGGCCGACTGGATCGCAGCCGGGGGCGAGATCCGCCGCAGCCGCACTGGCGAGGCGATCATCGACTCGCGCTACTGGCACTGCATGCTGGAAGGGAAAGAGGTGACCATCCCCTGTGGTGGCACCCATGTCGCCACCCTGGCCGAGCTCGGCCAAGTCAGGGTTCAGCTCAATCTGGTGGAAGAGGGCTTTGCCATGCTGACCCGGGTCACGCCAACCGGCGCCTGATCGCAGAGTTAACAGCTCAGAGCTGGCAACCAAGAGAAGTGCCGCAGAGAGGGAGTACCACCATGATGGCTCCTCCACTCATGCTCTGACCGGCCAGGGTGCTTCTCTTTTAACCACTCCCTGATTAGAATGCGCCTCCCACAGGAGGCATATCACATGAGTAGTACCCAACTGCGCACCACCCCGGATCGACTTCGCTATCTGGTTCTCTACGAAGGCATTGGGCTGGCCATGGTTGCCCCACTTATCAGCCAGCTGTTTGGTCAGGGCGTCGCCGAGGTCGGTTCACTGGCCATCTTCTTCTCCATCGTCGCCACCGCCTGGACCTACGGCTGGAACCTGTTGTTCGACAAGGGGTTGCTCAAACTGTGCGGGCGCACTAACAAGCGACCACTCGATCGTTTTCTCCATGCCTTGGGTTATGAAGCGAGCTTTATGATGCTCTCTCTCCCCTGCGTCATGTTCTGGCTCGAACTGGGGTTGTGGGATGCTCTGATGCTGGATCTCGGCTTCGTCGCCTTCTACCTGGTCTACATCATCGCCTTTACCTGGGCCTATGAGCGGATCTGGCCGCAGCCAACCATCCCACAGACGGCATGAGGTCACAGCCACAGCAAGGCTGACAGAAGGAACCGGAACAGTGAGAAATATCAGGAAGCACTAACCGGAAAGATGGGAAAACCCCATAAAAACAATGCCAGTCAGCAAGCTGACTGGCATTGGAACAAAACAGACTTTCGGGCTTACTTGACGGCGTCTTTCAGCGCCTTGCCAGCCACGAATGAAGGCACGTTGGCCGCAGCAATCTGGATCTCTTGACCAGTTTGCGGGTTACGACCGGTGCGGCCTGCGCGGTGGGAGACCTTGAAGGTGCCAAAACCGACCAGTTGCACAGCATCACCTTCTTTCAAGCTCTGGGTAATACCATTGATAATCTCTTCCAGAGCCACTTTAGCCTGAGCTTTGCTCAGGTCTGCTTTGGCGGCAATCGCATCTACAAGTTGAGCTTTGTTCATAACATTTCCTTTATGATCGGGCATTTAGCGCTGGCTCACTCTATGCAAAAAAAAACACTCAGGCAAAGGCTTTATCGAGTGGTGCACGCCAAACGCTGGGGTTTTCATCAAGATCTGCGAAAATAGTCACATTCCACACGCGAAAAACCCTCATCATGCCTGAAACCTGCAAGCACGATTAAACAATCTGCCGCCTATTTCTTCGTCACTTAACAATATCCCGGCCAGCCTATTGACGCTTGCCCAGATTTTCCCTAGTTATAGACAGTGTCACCGTTCGAACGGCTCGGAAGCCACATCAGTCGCCCGGCCTTTGTCCCATGGAGGGATTATGTTGACAAAACTGGAACAGACCAAGCAAGCGCTGGCAGGTAAACACAAAGCAATCGATGATTGGCTGGATGCAAGGCAAGCCTTGCTGGTCGATTACATGCGCCTGGCAGGGCTCACCCCGGCCCGCACCAAGCAGCGCAGCCTGCCCAAGACCGAACAGCTGCAGCAATTTTGCGACAGACTCGTCGACTATGTCAGCGCGGGTCATTTCGAAATCTACCACCATGTTGTCACTGCGTTCGAGCAAGCCAATGGCGAAACCCTTGAACTGGCAAAACGTATTTACCCCCATATCCGTACCAGCACCGAATTCGCCCTCGAGTTTAATGACAAGTACAGTGATGCCGATGAGGCTCAATTGCTGCTACTTGACGATGATCTCAACGAGTTGGGCCCAGTACTGGAAGATCGCTTTAAACAGGAAGATCGGCTGGTAAAGACGCTACATGTGGTGGAATCCTTGAGTGCCCAGCAAGCCTGAATCCCATTTTCGGATCAAGTTCAAGATACGGGCAACCAAGGTGGATTACACTCAGAGTAATGACCTCAACGTCTTTACTTATATTGCATACAGGAGATGAGCATGTCTGAGCGCCGCCGTTTTGCACGGATCCTCTACTTGACCATGTCAGAACTCACCCAAGGGGAAAAAAAGTGGCAAACTCAACTTGTCGATGTCTCTTTGCAGGGAGCCTTGTTGGTCCGCCCCGATGACTGGGAGAGCCGTGACAACAAGGAGTACCAGCTGAGTTTTGTCCTGAGCGGTAGCGATATCGAGATCAAGATGCAGGTTCAGCTTAACCATGAAGCCAGCAAGAAGCTGGGCTTCTACTGCCACCATATCGATATCGACAGCGCCACCCACCTCAAACGGATGATCGAACTCAACGTCGGCGATGAAACGCTGCTGCACCGCGAGTTGGAGCAACTGTTGAGCGAGCACCTGGAACAGAGCCAACCCTGATGGCTGCTACGTTTTGGTAAAAAGAGCGCCGCGGCGCTCTTTTTGTTGCAATGCTATTTGACCAACTTGATCAACGCTCAATACTCGCACCTGCCGTTACAGCGCTTCAAGCGCATCAGACAACTTCTTGACCGGCACCACTTCCATCCCCTCGATCGGATGCTTGGGGGCATTGGCGTGTGGCACTATGGCGCGACGGAAACCGTGCTTGGCCGCCTCCTGCAACCGCTCCTGGCCGGATGGCACCGGGCGAATTTCACCGGAAAGCCCCACCTCGCCGAACACCACCAGATCCTTGGGTAGCGCCTGATCCCGGAAGCTGGAAACCATCGCCAGCAGCAGCGCCAGATCCGCACTGGTCTCCTCGACCTTGACCCCGCCGACCACGTTGATGAACACATCCTGATCCGCCATCTGCAGACCGCCATGGCGGTGCAGCACCGCCAACAGCATGGCCAGCCGGTTGTGATCCATTCCCACTGCCACCCGACGCGGGTTGGATAGCTGGGAGTAGTCCACCAGCGCCTGCAACTCCACCAGCAGTGGCCGGGTTCCCTCCCAGATCACCATGACGATGGAACCGGGCGCCTGCTCCTGACCCCGGCTGAGGAAGATGGCGGAGGGGTTACTCACCTCCCGCATTCCCTGCTCGGTCATGGCAAACACCCCCAGCTCGTTGACCGCGCCGAAGCGGTTCTTGTGGGAACGCAGGGTCCGAAAACGGGAGTCATGGCCACCATCGAGCAGCACCGAGCAGTCGATACAATGTTCGAGCACCTTGGGGCCCGCCAGACTGCCATCCTTGGTCACATGGCCCACCATGAAGATGGCCACATGGTTCTGCTTGGCGTAGCGGGTCAGCAGCGCCGCCGCTTCACGCACCTGGGAGACAGAACCCGGTGAGGACTGCACATCCGCCACATGCATCACCTGGATGGAGTCGATCACCATGATCTGCGGTTGCTCCTGCTGGGCAATCAGGCAGATCTGCTCGACGCTGGTCTCGGAGAGCATCCGCAGCTTGTCGGTCGGCAGACCGAGGCGACTGGCTCGCATCGCAACCTGCTGGAGGGATTCCTCACCGGTGACATAGAGGGTTTTCATCCGCTCCGCCAGACCGCACATGGTCTGCAACAACAAGGTCGACTTGCCCGCCCCCGGGTTGCCGCCGATCAGAATGGCCGAGCCGGGCACCACACCGCCGCCGAGCACCCGGTCCAGCTCCTTGAAACCGGAGGAAAAGCGGGGGATCTCGGTGGTGGCGATCTCTGCCAATGTTTGAACCTTACTCCCAATCGCCCCGGCATAGCCGGTGTAGCGGGCACTCTTGCCTGCCGGGGTCACCGAGCCAAGCCGCACCTCGGTAATGGTGTTCCACTCCTTGCACTCGCTACACTGACCCTGCCAGCGTGTGAAGTCGGCACCACATTCAGAACAAACATAAGCAGTTTTATTTTTGGCCATTGATAACTCGGGGACAGGATGAATTCCTGCTTGATATACTTGTTTGCGACCGACATATCAAACCCAGAATCGGAAAAATGACTTTCCGTGGCAGGAACACATGGATTCAGAACACCAGCAACATCTGATTGAACAGCTCGTCCCCTTGTTGCGGGAGAAGGACTTCGAGGAGCTCTTCCACCGCATCACCCATGAAGAGAACAGCAATAGCCGTTTTCTGATCAAGATGGAGCTCAAACGCAAGTGCTCGCCCTGCCGCAGGGTCATTGATATGCGTGACGAACTGGAAGATGAGAGCCAGGTGCATGAGTTCGATGGCATCACCCACTTCATGCCCGCCGACGCGATCGGCCTGTTCCAGTCCCAATGCTATCTCTACCGCGATATCTATACCCTCGGTGTCTATGAGGCGCTGCAACAGTGGCAAAAACAGCGCCATCATACCCGCGCAGACGGTCAACTCTCGCCACCAGCCAGCCCTTTCCGGCAATATGATGTCAATACCATCGCCTTTGCCAGCTACTACGGCCGCCGTCAGGAGCGGATGCACTTTAGCTCGCCACTGCTGATCAAGATGCAGGATGGCGAGAAGCTGTTTGCCAAAAGTTCCGATCTCTCACTGGGGGGGATGAGAGTCTCTGTCCCCTACCTGCCCAATTACCATACCGGTGCTCAAGTGGAGGTCTTCTTCACCGGGCTGGAGCGAGACACCCCCAATCCGGTGCTGCACCAGTCGGTCGGCTACCAGATCCTGGGCGAAGAGAGTAAAGACGGAAAGTTCTGGCTACGGTTGGTACGCGCAGGCGAGCACGCAGCCTTTGATGCCTTTCTCGGCGAATTCATAGAAGCCAACAAGGCCCGTTATCGGGTCAGTGTCGATTACCTGCTCTCTGCCGCCATCATCAAGGGATACGAGCAGTTCTACCTGCCACGGATGACCGGCATGCCGCTGTTCTTCGGTACTGGTGACAGCCCTCACCTGGAGATCGCCCTGCGTACCGAGAACAACCAGCACCTGCTGGAGTACTGGCGGGACGAGAAGAACCGTGACGCTCTGGCCGGTTTGTTCAATGCTGATCGGATGAAGCGACTGTGCCCGGCGCCGGGCACCACCACCGAGACGATCATCTACTGCTTTACCCACACGGTACGCAGCCATATCTACTTCTTCTCGGCCACCGCTGAGGAGCTTCGCCAGAGTGGCCTCACTGCGCTCTTTTTCCAGGTGGGCTCCCGCCGTCCCAGCTGGCGCGTCTACAAATTCTCGCTAGAGGCGTGCGATCTGGTCGAGGCGGATGTCAGCCAGTTACAGGGGCAAGATAACCCGCAGCTGCAAGATATTCTGCTGCTCGAGCGACTCAAGCAGATCGGCTATTGCGGCTTGATACAAGATATCAGCCAGGAGTCCCAACGTGAGGAGTTCCATCAGGAGGCGGTCAATAACAATGCCAACGAGCTGCAGCGTTTTGGTCATGAACAGGGGGCTGTGCCGTTTGAAATCGAGACCCTGCACTATGTCCAGCTACGCAAGGAGTCCCGCTACATCCACAAGACCGCAGTCGCCATCCACCATAATGGCAAATCTTGGCTCGGCTGGACTCGGGACATCTCGACCCATGGCCTGCAGATCGAGCTGGAAGAGGCCTTCGTCGGTGAAAAAAACGATGTGGTGACCATAGCTCTGCCCCGCTTGCAGGAGCTATCCAAGAGCATGGATCTGCAGCACCTCTCCTACCGGTTGGTCAGCATCAACATGACCCGCACCGTATTGCACCTCTGTATTGAGGGGGATTCAGACCGCCACACCGGCCGCCAGTTCTTCAGCCTGCTGATCGAGAGCAACCAGAACAAGCTCAAGGCCGCGCAGGAGCAGCGGCGCTATCGCGGGCTGGCGCGGGCGCTGCGTAACATCTATACCCACCACCTGTTCAACTCGCCGGTCTACGTCAACAAGCTGAAAGGTGCGCCCAAACCAGCCTCCATCGGCAAATCGCTGCAACCACGCAGTCTGCAGCGGTTGCTACAGGCCTGTGCCGAGCTGCCGGAGCAGGAGAACCTCTACCCGCTGTTTCAGGGGGAGCTGCTCAAAGAGTTGCTGATGAACCCGCTGCGCGCCATCGAACGGGAGGACAAGCCGAGAGAGGATGAGGTCTATATTGCCAGCATCCAGACCAAGGCAGGGCTCCCCGTCTTCAACAGTCGGCTGGCCAGCAGCCTGGTCAGCGCGAAAGAGAAGCGTCAGTTTATCGAACTGGCACAGCGACAGGGGGAGTTCTACTCGGTATTGGTCGGCATCTCCCGTACCGGGCGGCCCGATACCAACTTCATCGCCAACGAGCTGGACTACATCGCCAAGTTTGCCATCCACAAAGCTAAAAAGCTGGAGGAGGAGCTATGGAGTGTAGTGGGGGTTGGCGAGCTGACCGACACCACTCAGGCCACCCTGTTCCGGCTCGGGATCACTGAGCCGTAAAACTGGCCTTGTTCTGCACAAAATAGGGCGCATGATGCGCCCTGTTTTTTGTCATGCGGCCTGTGGATCCAACAGCCACTCGAGGATTTGGGGGAAGTGATCCTCCTGCGCCTGCGGAGCAGTCAGCATATTGATGTGGTCATAATCGAGCCGGTTGCCGTTATCTCGCCCCAAACGGGTGTGGCGCGTGGCCGAGCCCATCTCGTCGCTGAAACGGCGCACATCGGTCGGATGACCCAATACCTTGTCGGCTCTGGCCGAGATCATCCAGAGCGGCGGCCAGTTGACCCGCGCTGCCGCCTCGTCATAGGCAAAGCCGTCGTGAGGATCCTGCCAGGGGCCGCACTTGACCCAGGGGATGGTCTCCTGCAGATAGCGCAGCGACTCGTCATCGGCACCGATCTTCAGATTGCGAGCCGCCAAAAAACCGCGGCGGCGAGCCAGCCAAGGGGCCAGCCGGTTCCAGATCAGATCCACCTTCAGCCAGCGCTCTGGATTGTGCACCGACACCCCGCGCTTGGTGCCAAAGAACAGCAAGCTGGCCACCTGCTCCGCCAGCTCGGGGAAGCGCACCAGGGTCGACGCCATGATAACGCCGCCCCAGGAGTGGGCTACCCAGTGCACCTTGAAGCCGCCATGACGCTCGGCAATCCAGCGGTGCAGAGCGGGCAGATCCTCAGTGATCAGCTCGTGCTGACCATGCTCCGCCTGCTCGGCGATGGCCGGAGTGCTGAGCCCTCGCCCCCGCAAATCAGCCACATAGACCTGATAGCCGTGGCGGGCCAAAAAGCAGGCCAGCCCCTTGCCCGACTCTGTGTAGAAGATCCGGCCATTTTCGATGGCACCGTGCACCATCAGGATCGGCTCGCCATGGACGGCGACCCGGGGTTTGATGTGGCGCACATGCAGTTGATGGCCGCCACAAGGGATAAACAGAGACTGCTGCAACAATTCCATTGTTATTGGTTTCCTCCTTGAAACACTGTCAGCGCTGGTCCCAGCGCAGCTCGCTGCAGGCCCGCGCCGCCAGCAGGCAGATCACCCCTTCCAGATCGTGATGATTGAGGGTGGCCGCCGCCTGTGCCCGCACCAGCGGTTTGGCGTGAATGGCGATGCCAAGGCCCGCCACCCCCATCATTTTGAGATCGTTGGCGCCATCGCCGATGGCCACGGTTTGGGCGGCAGCAATGCCATACTCCTGCGCCAGCTGCTGCAACACCTCGGCCTTGACGCTGGCATCGACGATGCGCCCGCTCACCTTGCCGGTCAGCTGCCCCCCTTCCACCGCCAGCTCGTTGGCGAAGATGGCATCAAGCCCCAGCGCCTGCTGTAGCTCGCCAGCAAAACGGGTAAAACCGCCGGAGGCGATGGCCACCTTCCAGCCCGCCCCTTTGAGGGTATCGACCATCAACTGCAAACCGGGCATCCACGGCATGTTGGCGGCCACCTCGTCGAGAATGGTGACCGGCGCCCCTGCCAGCAGGGCCACCCGGTTACGCAGGCTGTCGGAGAACTCCAGTTTGCCCTGCATGGCGGCCGCAGTTACCGCCGCTACCTGCTCCCCCACCCCGGCAAGGCGGGCAATTTCGTCGATGCACTCGATGCGGATCGCGGTGGAGTCCATGTCCATCACCAGCAGGCCGGGTTCACTCAGGGTCGGCAGCGCGGGCAGATGACAGAGATCGATCTCCCACTCACCACTCTTGAGCACGGCCACCAGATCGGGGGAGAAACGATCGCAGCCAAGCAGCAGCAGCAGCGGCACACCCGCCACCTCGGTGGGAGGATAAAGGCTGGCGGCCAGCCCCTGCTCTGCCAACAGTGGCGCCAGACGTGCCAGATGGGAGGTGCCCAGCCCCTTGCCAAACAGCACCAGCCAGCCGCCTGCCAGCGGGGTCTCTGTCGGTTGCAACGCATCTGCGTTGAGCTGCCAACAGGGGGAGCCGGACAACAACGCGGGCCAATCGGATAACAGCGGGGGGAGCCGGGACAACAACATAAGGGATACGCCTTCCTTGGTGATCAGGGAGTTAACAATGCTGGCCCAGAGTAGCGTATTGCTTTTTGTACAGGCAAGCGCCAAGATCCCGCCACTCCTTGTCACCATGAGGTTTCACGCTTGCAGCGTCATCTTCCCATCAAACGCGCTCTCAGCCTGGGTGCCGGTATCCTGCTCGGATGCTGGGTGCTCGGCGTGCTTATCCATATGCAGGGTGAAAGCCAGGCGTCGCTGCACAACGAAGCCCGCAGCCGGGCGCAGGCACTGGTCGCTTACGCCGCCCGCGACATGAAACGCTGGATCAAAGAAGATAAGAGCAGCGAGCTGGAGCGGCTGGCACGGGATCTGGCGGCGGAGCCGGAGATCCTTGATGCCACCCTCTATGACGGACGCGGCATTCCCCTCGCCCAGTCGGAGCAGGCGGTGCCACTGGAGAGCCTGCTGCCCATCGGCAGCGATAACAAGTCACTGCCGGAGCAGGGCAAGGGACGGATCCAGTTCGTGCAGGAAATTCGAGATGGTGAGCTGACCATCGGCTTCCTGCGCATCACCCTGGAAGAGCAGCAGATGCTGGCAAACAAGGACACCCGGCTCAAGGTGGTGCAGGAGAAACAGCGCCTGATGCTACTGGTCGCCCTGCTGGCTGGCCTGCTTATCTCCTACGGCATTCGCCGTAACTACATGCGGGTACGCAAGCACAAAAAAAAGCACAAACCGGCCGATCAGCCATAGACCGGGGGCAATCCCCCAGCCACCTCGTATATACCCATGAGGGTAGAACCAGCAGGAGCTCAGTATGATTGCCCCACCAATCCCTGTTGACGAAGAGAGTCGGCTGGCGCGGCTGCGGATCCTCGGGCTGCTCGATCGCGAGCCGATCGATCACCTGGATCGCCTGACCCGCCTCATCAGCCGCCATTTTGATCTGCCCGTGGTGCTGGTCTCCCTCACCGATGTGGATCGTCAGTGGTTTCTGGCCCGCACCGGCATCGCCCTGTGCGAGATTGGCCGGAATATCTCCTTCTGCGGCCACGCCATTTTGCAGCCCGACATCATGCAGGTGCCGGATGCCCGTCTCGACCCCCGCTTTGCCGACAACCCGCTGGTGATCGGGCCGCCCCACGTGGTCTTCTACGCTGGCCGCCCCCTGCGAGCGCTGGATGGGGTGGTGCTCGGCACCCTCTGTCTGGTGGATAGCAAGCCACGCCAGCTGGACGAAACCCAGTGTCAGGATCTCGATGATTTCGGTCTGTTGGTGGAGAACACCCTGCACGACCTTGAGCGGCGCCATCAGGTGCGCAGCCTCAGCAACGTACTGGAAGATCAGGAGCATCTCTTTACCCAGACTTTCAACCAGTCGGCAGTGGGCATGGCGCTCTCCTCACTGGAGGGGGTATGGCTCAAAGCCAATCCGGGTCTGCAACAGCTGCTCGGTTATCGCGAATCCGAGATGCTGGGCCGCACCTGGCAGACCATGACCCACCCCGAGGATCTGCCACGGGAACTGCCGCTGTTTCAGGCACTGCTCGATGGCCAGCGCCAGCACTACCGGCTGGAGAAACGGATGCTGCGCGCCGATGGCACCCTCTGCTGGGTACAGCTGAGCGTGACACTCTGTAAAAGCCGCACTGCCGCACCGCACCTGATCGCGGTGTTTGCCGATCTCACCGAGCGCAAGCTGGCCGAAGATAAGTTGATGCAACTGCAGCTGGGGCTAGCGATGCAGGTGCGGGATCGCACCCGCGAGCTATCGGCCACCGTCGAGCAGTTGCATATGGCGATGGCCGAGATAGAGCGCAACCGCGCCCGGCTGCGCTCTATCAGCGATGGCTTGCCGGTCACCATCAGTATGCTCTCGCCAGAGGGACGCTATCTGTTTGCCAACCAGGCTTACTGCCGCTATTTTGGGCTCAATCCCGAACGCATGCTGGAGATGAGCGCGCGGGAGGTGATCGGTGAAGCTGCCTACCTCAATGCCATGAACTATCTGGCTCGCGCACAGGCGGGGGAACAGGTGAGCTTCGAATACCGCTTCGAGCTGCCCATAGGCCCGCGTGACCTCAAGATCACCATGATCCCGAGTGTGGGCGACGAGCCGGGAGTCTATATCCTGGGTAGCGATATCACTCAGTTCAAGGCGCTGCAGAGCCAGCTTGAACATGACGCCAGCCACGACCCCCTCACCGCCCTGCCCAATCGGCGCGCCTTCATCCTGCGCCTGAGCCGTGAGCTGGAGCGGGCACACCATGACGGGGAGGCGCTCGGCCTGCTGTTTCTCGATCTGGATGGCTTCAAGGAGATCAACGACCAGCTGGGGCACCATGTAGGGGATGCCCTGCTGCACCGCTTCGCCAGCGTGCTCTGTGCCGAAGTGCGCCCCGGCGACATGGTGGCCCGCATCGCGGGCGACGAGTTCACCATCATACTGCCCGCCTTGCGCCACCCCGAGCAGGAGCTGCCAGCCCTCTGCCAACGGCTGCTGGACGCCATGGCTAAACCGTAGGATGTGGCTGGCCACCAGCTGCCGCTCGCTGGCAGCATCGGCGGGGCGCTCTGCCACTCAGGCCAGCACTGCCATATCGATGAGCTGCTGCACCGGGCCGATGCCGCCATGTATCGAGCCAAGATGGCGGGCAAGGGGCGCTTTGCCCTCGACCTCTGACCCTCTACTTCCTGGCTCAGAAATGCAAAACGGCGGCCCGAAGGCCGCCGTTTTCATTCAACTACCGGGGGATTACTTGTCGCCCAGCAGCACTGAGTCCAGTGCGATTTCGATCATGTCGTTGAAGGTCAGCTGACGCTCTTCGGAGGTGGTCTGCTCACCGGTACGGATATGGTCGGAAACGGTACAGATGGTCAGTGCCTTGGCACCGTACTCTGCAGCCACACCGTAGATACCGGCGGCCTCCATCTCGACACCCAGAATGCCGTATTTTTCCATCACGTCGAACATGGAAGGATCCGGGGTGTAGAACAGGTCTGCGGAGAAGAGGTTACCCACCCGCACCGGAGTACCCTTGTTCTTGGCAGCCTGTACCGCATTGGCGACCAGATCAAAGTCAGCGATAGCGGCGAAGTCATGGTCCTTGAAACGCAGACGGTTTACTTTGGAATCGGTGCAGGCACCCATGCCGATCACTACGTCACGCAGTTTTACGTCTTCACGCACAGCACCGCAGGAGCCTACGCGGATCAGGGTCTTCACACCGTAATCGGTGATCAGCTCTTTGGTGTAGATGGAGCAGGAAGGGATACCCATGCCGTGGCCCATGACGGAGATACGACGACCTTTGTAGGTGCCGGTAAAGCCGAGCATGCTGCGCACATCGCACACCTGCTCAACGTTCTCCAGGAAAGTTTCAGCGATGTACTTGGCGCGCAGGGGGTCGCCCGGCATCAGTACGGTATCAGCAAAGGCGCCATCTTTCGCATTGATATGAGGAGTTGCCATTCTCTTGATTCCTTCACACAGGTTGAGTTTTATTGTTTTATAAATTGCCCGCCGCCGAAGTGGCGGGCGGGTAAATTACAGGAAGCTGGTACCGTACTGCAACTTGGGCAGACCGTGGTACGCCGCGATGCTCTGACCGATATCGGCAAAGGTTTCGCGACGACCGACAGAGCCAGCCTTGACCGGCTTGCCAAAGAACAGCACCGGAATGTATTCACGGGTGTGGTCAGTACCACCCCAGGTCGGGTCACAGCCGTGGTCGGCAGTCAGCACCACCACGTCACCATCTTGCAGCAGATCGAACAGCTCCGGCAGGCGGGCGTCGAAATACTCCAGTGCATCAGCGTAACCCTTCACGTCGCGACGGTGACCATAGGAGGAGTCGAAGTCGACGAAGTTGGTGAAGACGATGGTGTTGTCACCGGCAGCGTTCACCTCTTCCAGAGTACGATCCCACAGCTCAACCAGACCTGTACCCTTCACCTGCTTGGTAATACCTTGATTGGCGTAGATGTCGGCGATCTTGCCGATGGAGACCACCTGACCACCCGCCTCTTTCATATAGTCGAGCACAGTCGGTGCTGGCGGCAGCACGGAGTAGTCGTGACGATTGCCGGTACGCTTGAAGTTGCCCTTGCCGCTGCCGACGAACGGACGCGCGATGACGCGGCCAATGTTGTAGGGCTCCAGCAGCTCGCGCACTATGTGGCACAACTCATAGAGCTTCTCGAGACCATAGGTCTCTTCGTGGCAGGCAATCTGGAACACCGAGTCAGCAGAGGTGTAGAGGATTGGCTTGCCGGTGCGCATGTGCTCTTCGCCCAAATCGTCCAGCACCTGGGTGCCGGAGGCGTGGCAGTTGCCCAGATAACCGGACAGACCCGCCTTCTCGACAATGGCGTCCAGCAGCTCCTGCGGGAAGCTGTTGGTGTGATCCTTGAAATAGCCCCACTCGAACAGCACGGGCACTCCGGCGATCTCCCAGTGGCCGGACGGGGTGTCCTTGCCGGAGGAGAGCTCCTGAGCAAAACCGTAGGCACCGACCACCTCGATATCTTTGTCCAGACCTGCCGGGAAGTAGCCGGAAGCCTGCTCCCCTGCGTGGCCGAGACCCAGCTTGTTGAGGTTGGGCAGCTTGAGGGCACCACGGCCTTCAAGCTCACCGGCTGCACACGCCTTGGCGATATGACCAAGGGTGTTAGCGCCCACATCTCCGAACTGTTCGGCATCGGCAGCAGCGCCAATACCGAAAGAGTCCATCATCAGAATAAAGGTACGTTTCATGGGTCTTCCCCTTGTTACAAATCAGCCAGAGTGATGCGGCGGTACACTTCAGGCAGTGCCTGTGGTCGCTCGCCACCAATTCGGACAGCCGCCTGCACCATGCTGGCAGCCTGAGCATATTGCTCTTCAGTCTGAGCGTGGATCAGCGCGATCGGCTTGTCAGCATCGACGCTTTGACCCAGGCGGATAAAGTCGGTCAGACCGACCGCATAATCCAGTTTGTCACCGGCAGCGCGGCGACCACCGCCCATCGCCACCACGGCCAGACCCAGTTCGCGGGTATCCATGGCGGTCACGAAACCGCTGTTGGCCGCGAAGACCGGGCGCACGATGGCAGCTTTGGGCAGGTAAGCATCATAGCGCTCCATGAAATCGGCCGGGCCACCGAGGCCAGTGACCATGCGACCGAAGATCTCGGCAGCCTTGCCGTTATCCAGCGCCGCCTGCAGCTTGCGACGGGCATCGCCGTCATCGCTGGCCAGACCGGCGGAGATCAGCATCTCGGCACTCAGGCTCATGGTCACTTCATGGATCCGCGGGTTGCGGTATTCACCGGTCAGGTAACGCACCGCTTCGCGTACTTCGACCCCGTTACCGGCGCTGGAGGCCAGCACCTGATTCATGTCGGTCAGCAGCGCAGAGGTGCGGCAACCGGCACCGTTGGCCACAGCGACAATGCTCTTGGCCAGCTCTTCGGAGGCTTCGAAGGTCGGCATAAAGGCGCCGGAGCCCACTTTCACATCCATCACCAGCGCTTCGAGCCCGGAGGCGAGCTTCTTGGAGAGGATGGAGCCGGTGATCATCGCGATGGATTCGACGGTGGCGGTGATGTCCCGTACTGCATAGATACGCTTATCAGCCGGGGCGAGATCGCCGGTCTGGCCGATGATGGCGACACCCGCCTCTTTCACCACTTTCAGGAAACGATCGTTGTCGACCGAGGTCTGGTAGCCGGGGATGGCATCGAGCTTGTCCAGGGTACCGCCGGTGTGGCCCAGACCACGACCGGAGATCATCGGCACGAAACCGCCGCAGGCGGCGACCATAGGGCCAAGCATCAGGGAAACCACATCACCGACGCCGCCGGTGGAGTGTTTGTCGACAATCGGGCCACCCAGATTGAGGTGGTCCCAATTCAGTACCATACCGGAGTCACGCATGGCGCAGGTCAGGGCAACCCGCTCATCCATGGTCATGTCTTTGAAGTAGACCGCCATCGCCAGCGCCGCGATCTGCCCCTCGCCGATGGTGTTGTTGGTAATGCCCTGAATGAAGAATTGAATTTCTTGGGTACTGAGCGCTTCACCGTTGCGCTTCTTGCGAATAATTTCTTGAGGCAAAAACATCTTTCATTCCCTCCGCCATTGCTGGCGTCAAACAAGCCTGAATCCTTGCCCGCGCACCTCATGGTGGGGGCTTAACAGGGCGGGAGTCCCCCGCCCTGTCATCAACTTATTAGTAACCGCTGGTGTTGGCCGGCTTGTCGCCGTGCCCCAGTGTTGCCAGCAAGCTGGCGAGCAGGCTGGATGCGCCGAAGCGGAAGGTGCGGGCGGATACCCAGTCGTTGCCGAGGATCTCTTCGGCCATGGCCAGGTACTGACCGGCAACGGCTGCGTCTTTCACGCCACCAGCAGGCTTGAAGCCGACTTTCGGATTCTTGGCCTTGATCACTTCCATCATGATACGCGCCGCTTCCGGGGTCGCATTGACCGGCACCTTGCCGGTGGAGGTCTTGATGAAGTCGGCACCGGCATCGATACAGATTTCGGAAGCGCGACGGATCAGCGCCTCTTCTTTCAGTTCGCCGGTCTCGATGATCACTTTCAGCAGCACCTTGGCGCCACAGGCTTCCTTACACGCTTTGACCAGATCAAAACCGATCTGTTCATTGCCCGCCATGAAGGCCCGGTATGGGAATACCACGTCCACTTCGTCGGCACCGTAGGCGACAGCGGCACGGGTTTCGGCCACGGCGATCTCGATGTCGTCGTTGCCGTGGGGGAAGTTGGTCACGGTCGCAATGCGCACGTCGGCAGCGCCGATGTCACGCAGGGTCTTGCGAGCGATAGGAATAAAACGGGGGTAGATGCAGACGGCAGCAGTCAGGCCAGCCGGTGACTTGGCCTTGCGGCACAGGTCGATCACTTTCTGATCGGTGTCGTCATCGTTCAGGGTGGTCAGGTCCATCAGGTTCAGGGCGCGCTGAGCGGCCACATTCAGATCAGTCATTCTATTCTCCAAAGTCTCGATTTAATCCAGATAACCGGCCACCGCCAAGCCATCCAGTGATGGATGCACAGGCAGTAATCCCCAGCTATACGGGAATGGAATTACAGTGCGAAGGCACCGGCACTATCGGATGCTATTCAAAGCATCCCGCAGGCACTGCGACTGTAAATAAGGCAAGAGCCCTGTCACTTTCTTACAAAAGTGCGGACTTGGTTCCATGAAGACTTGAGAAAGGCCGACAACATCTGACCCGAGTTCCCAATCAATTCCATTTGACCGCCAACACCCGATTGCATCGAGTATTAGTCATTGCCAGCACCCTGCTGGCAACGCCTATTTCAGCCGAGATACCCCCTGTTTGCAAGCCGGATTTACCAATTTCAGAGGTACCTCACATCTGGCAAATCAGGGACTAAAAAACCTTACGAAAAGAAGCGGGTCAGGATCCAGGAGTACGCAAGCCCCCCAGATAGACACCGATGATCCCCATCACTCCCGATAACACGGGTGGTGCCGGGATCGGTAATTTGAGGAAAGAAAACAACAAACCGACAATAAAGCCAGCCACAATCGCCAGTAATACTTCATTCATATAACCTCCGACCCGACTCATTTTATTATCAGTTTAGATAGGAAAACGGTTGTCACCGCCCCATACACCAACGC
Organism: Aeromonas sp. CU5; assembly: GCF_002586745.1. Taxonomy (NCBI): domain Bacteria; kingdom Pseudomonadati; phylum Pseudomonadota; class Gammaproteobacteria; order Aeromonadales; family Aeromonadaceae; genus Aeromonas; species Aeromonas sp. CU5. The sequence continues at coordinate 4,416,409 of NZ_CP023817.1, read as the reverse complement.
CACGGCAAATGCCGTGGCGTTGGTGTTTATAGTCTGTCAGGTCAGACAGCTATTACATGGCAGACAGTGCCAGGAAGAAGCCTGCGATAGTGGCAGACATCAGGTTGGACAAAGAGCCAGCCAATACGGCTTTCAGACCGAAACGGGCGATGGTGCCGCGGCGGTTCGGTGCCATGGACCCCAGACCACCCAGCAGGATGGCAACAGAGGAGAGGTTGGCAAAACCACACAGGGCAAAGGAGATGATCGCTTTGGTGTGGTCAGACATGGCCGCGCCATTGATCAGCAATTCATCTTTCAGGTATGGAGCAAAGTTCAGGTAAGCCACGAACTCGTTCACCACCACTTTCTGGCCGATGAAGGAACCAGCCACGACCGCTTCGTGCCAAGGCACACCGATCAGGAAGGCCAGCGGGGCGAAGAACCAGCCCAGCAGCAGTTCCAGAGAGAGCTCTGGCATACCAAACCAGCCACCGACACCGGAGAAAATACCGTTGACCATGGCGATCAGGCCGATGAAGGCCAGCAGCATTGCGCCAACGTTCAGGGCCAGTTGCATACCGGCAGAAGCACCCGCAGCAGCTGCGTCGATCACGTTGGCAGGCTTGTCATCCAGCTCGGCGTTGACAGAGTCGTCGTCATAGTTCGGGGTCTCTGTCTCGGGAACCAGCAACTTGGCGAACAGCAGACCACCCGGAGCGGCCATGAAGGAGGCTGCAATCAGGTATTCCATCTTGACGCCCATTGCGGCGTAACCAACCAGTACCGCACCGGCTACAGAAGCCAGACCACCACACATGACAGCGAACAGCTCGGAGTCAGTCATCTTGGCGATATAAGGACGAACCACCAGCGGGGCTTCAGTCTGACCGACGAAGATGTTGGCAGTTGCAGAGAGCGATTCGGTACGGGAGGTGCCCAGTACCTTCTGCAGTGAACCACCCAGCAACTTAATGACCACTTGCATGATGCCCAGGTAATAGAGCACAGCGATCAGCGAAGAGAAGAAGATGATGACGGGCAGGACACGGAAGGCAAAGATGAAACCACCGCCACCGAACACTTCAAACATCTTGTCGCTGACCAGACCACCAAACAGGAAGTCGATACCGAATTTACTGAAAGTCAGCACGCTGGAGACGCCATTAGAGACGGTAACCAGAATATCGCGGCCAACTGGAACATACAGTACAAACGCACCGAGACCGGCTTGCAGCGCAAAGGCGCCTGCCACTGTGCGCAGGTTGATTGCTTTGCGATTGCTGGAGAACAGTACCGCGATAAGGATGAGGGTGACCATCCCCACCAGACCCATGATTATACTCATTATTATCTTATCCTCTTATGTAGCACCTAGCTTGTTAGTGAAATGTGAACAACAGCCACTAACCAAGGGGTGCGCATTATACTAATTAATGCCCGATAAAATAGAATGCTGGTCACATTTTATCGTTATCAAAATGTCCAAGTGTCACAAAATTAGACAGCAAACGATTTTTACGCTCATTTTTTTTCCTGACAACTTAATCATGTGTTGCGAATTTGTTTCATGACAATTGATCGTGATGGAAAATATGTTGGGCAGTTTCAAATAACACCTTTGCAACATCCGTGGTGGATTCCGTCCGCAACGTCATCAATATTTCCGCTATTTTTGGTAAGGCTTCCGGAGTATTCCGCTCCTCCCGATCACCTTGCAACGGCATATCTGGCGAGTCGGTTTCCAGCACCAATGCCTCAAGCGGCATAGCCCGAAATACCTCGCGGGTTTTGTTCGCGCGCTCAAAGCTGATCACCCCGCCCACCCCGAGTCGAAAGCCCAGCTGCCAGAAGGCTTCCGCCTGCTGCAACGAACCGCTGAAGGCGTGGATCACCCCACCACGTGGCGGCTTGAAGCGGCGCAACAGCTTGGCCACAGTGTCATTGGCGCGCACCGAGTGGATCATCAAGGGCAACCCGGCATCGGCGGCCAGCCGGATCTGAGCCTCAAACAGTGCAAGCTGCCCCTCCTGCGGCACATGAGATCGCAGGTCCAGCCCACACTCGCCGATGGCTACCAGCCCGGCAGGTTGGCTCATCACCAGCGTTCGCAACCGTTCCATCACCCCCTCCCGCTGCTCGCCGGCATACCAGGGGTGAATGCCCAAGCCATAAAAGAGGCCATCATGCTGATCTGCCAGAGCCATCACACGAGTCCAGTTATCCTCTGCGATGGCAGGAATGATATACTCCGTCACCCCTAATGCCCGACAACGGGCCAGCAGTGCCTCCCTGTCCTGGTCGAACACCGGAAAGTCGAGATGGCAATGGGTATCTATCAGCTGCATATCACTCACACCTGTTTGCGGTATTTAATGGGTCATTGAACATGATGAACAACAGAAACAACGGCTTTACCCTGATTGAACTGGTGCTGGTGATCATAGTGCTGGGGATCCTGGCAGTCACCGCCCTGCCCCGCTTTATCAATATCAAGGATGATGCCCTGAAAAGCACGGTCTCGGCGACCGCAGGCAGCTTTGCCAGTGCAGTTCAGCTGGCTCATGCTGGGTGGGCGGTGAAAGTGAAGGGGGAGTCTATCGGGCTCTACAACTTGAGTAGCTTTGGCAAAGGCGATCTTGATATTAATCGCTATGGTTGGCCTGTAGGCACGAAAGAGGACTATAACCAAGCGCCAGATACAACATTTCCACCCGGCTCTAACGAAAACCAGATCTCTGTTAACAACGAAGATGACTGCAAGCTACTCTTCACTGGATTACTTGATACAGAGCAGACTGTTCCTGACTTAGACAATAACAACACTGAAACTGACTATAGTTCCGAACGTATTATTGCAGATGACCAAACTGAGATCGGAGGGTTAGAGCATCACAACTGCCGCTATATCCTGCGTGATTCTATCGGCCGCTTCCCAGAGCACCCCAACGGCCTTGGCTTCGAGTACAACAGTGTTACCGGTGCCGTGACCCGCAATTTTGATTGAGCTCAGCCTCTTCTGCGCAAGCTCGCTTTTTGGTTGAATCATCATCATAACGAACCGGCGTGCAGCAGCGCCGGTTCTCCTGGGTGAGCCCCCACTCCTCGCACCACGCGTCGTAACGGGCCAGCCAACGCAGCAATATCCCTTTCATCGTCACACCTCCGCCAACGGATTCGGTTCAAAAACCATCCTAATCAGAGTCGGCAAGGTGAGCAAGCCATCCCCATTATTCCGATCGGGCGAGATAAAAAGAGCCAGTCAGCATAGCTGACCGGCTCTTTAACATTCCCCGAAGAGATTACCCGATGAGCGACAGCTCATCCGCCTCACAGGCTCTTCAGCTTCTCTTCCGGCAGGGCCAACTCGTCATTGTGGTTGACGCCAACGCCGCGCTCCAGCACATGGCGGGCAATGGCGTGCGCCTCTTCCAGCGAGTGCATGCTGTAGGTGCCGCACTGATACTCGTTCAGCTCGGGGATTTTGGCCTGATCCTGCACGGTCAGCACGTCGCTCATGGCAGCCTGCCAGGCGGCGCCGACACGGGCTTCGTCCGGCGCGCCTATCAGGCTCATGTAGAAGCCGGTACGGCAGCCCATGGGGGAGATGTCGATGATCTCCACGCCGTTGCCGTTCAGGTGATCACGCATAAAACCAGCGAACAGGTGCTCCAGCGTATGGATACCGCGCTCGGAGAGGATCTCCTGGTTCGGTACGCAGAAACGCAGGTCAAACACGGTAATAGTGTCCTTGTTCGGGGTCTGCATGGTCTTGGCCACACGCACCGCTGGCGCTTCCATACGGGTGTGGTCAACGGTAAAACTGTCCAATAACGGCATTTCTGACTCCTGATTTGGTTACCAGAACCAGCCCCCACGGGAGAGCTGATCCTTGCATTGACGGTACTGGGCGCCGTAGCGCTGGGCGCGAGCCTCTACCTTGCGAGAGGTCTTCATCAACCACCCCTTGCTGCGATAGCTGCCACGCCGGTAGCCACCCCACCCTTCGTGATAGTTGAGGTACTGGCCATAGGCATCCCACTTGGAGGTACCATTGAGCCGCTGGGCTTTGTTAGTGTACCAACCCATAAAATCGATGGCGTCGGCAAAGTCATCGCGATCACTCCAGCTGTTGCCGGTTTCCCGCTGGTAATCAGCCCAGGTTTCATCTTTGACCTGAGCATAACCATAAGCCGAACTGGCCCGCCCGGTCGGGATGAAGAGGAAATACTGCATCGGCGGCTGGGCATCATGCACGTACGAGGACTCCTGATACATCATGGCCATCACCACATGGATCGGCGTCCCCCACTTCTCGTTCATCTTGAGCGCGGCCTTATGCCACTCCGGCTTCTCGCGAAAGATCTGGCACAGATTCTCCGGCTGAGCCGGTGGACGAGTACTACAGGCGGTCAGGCTAGCCAACATGCTGGCACCCACCAGAACGCGCATCCACCCCATCAAGTGAGGTCGCGCTTCGCGCCTCTGGTCAGGTAAGGAGATAGCCAAGGTCAGATCGCGTCTTCGTTCTCTTCGCCGGTACGGATACGAATGACACGCTCCACCTCGCAGACGAAGATCTTGCCATCACCAATCTTGCCGGTGCGAGCGGTATTCTGGATCGCTTCCAGACAGGCATCGAGATCCTCGTCCTGCACTACCAGCTCTACCTTCACTTTCGGCAAGAAGTCGACCATATATTCGGCGCCGCGATAGAGCTCGGTATGGCCCTTCTGGCGGCCGAAGCCTTTGACTTCGGATACGGTCATGCCGTTGATGCCGATCTCGGCCAGGGCCTCGCGCACATCGTCCAGCTTGAACGGTTTGATGATGGCTTCAATCTTCTTCATGGTGACTCCTTACCAGTTCTGTTTGCCGAACCCGGATGTAATGGGGTAACGGCGATCCTTACCAAAGTTGCGAGCCGTAATACGGGGCCCGACCGCCGCCTGACGGCGCTTGTATTCGTTGAGATCCACCAAGCGGATCACCTTGCGCACCACCGCTTCCTCGAAGCCTTCTGCCACCATGTCGGCGACCGAGGCATCCTCTTCCACATAGCGCTTGAGGATCGCATCGAGGATGTCGTAAGGGGGCAGACTGTCTTGATCCACCTGATCCGGCGCCAGCTCCGCTGAAGGAGGACGGTCGATGACCCGCTGCGGGATCACGTAGTCGACCGAGTTGCGATATTCGCACAATTTGAAGACCAGCGTCTTGGGCACATCTTTCAGCACGTCGAAACCACCCGCCATGTCACCGTACAGCGTGGCATAACCGACCGCCATTTCGCTCTTGTTGCCAGTGGTCAGCACGATGCGACGACGCTTGTTGGAGAGCGCCATCAACAGTACACCGCGGCAGCGCGCCTGCAGGTTCTCTTCGGTAGTATCGCGGGCGGTGCCTTCAAACAGCGGCGCCAGCTGGGTCATAAACCCTTCGAACATCGGCTCGATGGAGATGATGTTGAACTCCACCCCCATTCGCTCGGCCTGCTCTTTGGCATCTTCCACGCTCATCTGGGCGGTATAGCGGAACGGCATCATCACCGCCTGCACCTTGTCGGCACCGATGGCATCGGCCGCGATGGCGAGCGTCAGCGCCGAGTCGATCCCACCGGAGAGACCCAGCACCGCGCCGTGAAAGCCGTTCTTGGTGACATAGTCGCGCACTGCCAGCACCAGCGCCTGATAGGTCTCGGCCAATGGCTCCAGCGGCGCCGCAGGTTCCCGCTTTTTCACCGGCTGACCATCGGCAAAACGCACCAGCGCCAGCTCTTCGGCAAACGGTGCCAGTTTGTGGGTCAACTCGCCCTGGCTGTTGAACACCTTGGAGCAGCCGTCGAAAATCAGCTCATCCTGACCGCATACCTGATTGAGGTAGACCAGCGGCAGACCGGTCTGATCGCAGCGCTCAGCCATCAGCTCGCGGCGGATCCAGGGTTTCTCCTGATCGTAGGGCGACGCATTGAGGGTGAGCAGCAACTCTGCCCCAGCCGCCTTGGCGGCCAGCGCCGGACCAGGTTGCCACAGATCTTCACAGATGAGCAGCCCTAGCTGATAACCACGGAACGGCACCACGCAGGTCTCGGTGGCAGCGGTGAAGTAGCGCTTCTCGTCAAACACGCCGTAGTTGGGCAAGTCCTGCTTGAAGTAACGGGCAATCAGCTTGCCCTGCTCATAGAGGGAGGCCGCATTGTAAAGCGCCTCCCCTTCACGCCAAGGATGCCCCACCAAAATGGCACAGTTGCCCTGCCATGCGGCAATGCGAGCCAACGCGGCATCAACCCGGATCATCAGATCGGCACGCAGCAACAGATCTTCCGGTGGATAGCCGGTCAGGGCCAGCTCGGAGCAAACGAGCAGGTCTGCGCCTTGCTGCTCGGCCTGAGCCGCCGCAGCGAGCACTTTGTCAGTGTTATCTTCGATGGCGCCTACCGTCAGATTCAACTGGGCAAGCATCAGAGAGAGGGCTTTTGCCATGGCGATGCATCTTAAAATCAAAAATGATGGGGAATAATAAAGAAAAGGGGGGCAATCTGCCAGTTCAAGACAGGCGTAACCATGTGACAGCAATCAACGGGAGGGATAAGCTGTAAACAGTCACGGAACGACAGGCCTCAGCAGATATGAAAAACGCCGGATTTACCCTTATGGAGTTGATGATCGCCATTGCGCTGGGCGTCATTCTGTTGGGGATTGGTATTCCTTCCCTCTCTAACCTGCTTGGCAGCAATGATTTGGCGACCCAAGAAAAGGGCCTCCTCAACCACTTGAACTACGCCAGACAACAAGCCATCTCCAACCAGCAAACGGTTACTCTCTGCCTGACCACTATCAATAATTCGGTCGAGGAGTGCGTTACTGCCAATCAAAATGGAGCGACCCGGCTGATCGCCTTTATCGATAGTAACAGCGACCAAAAGCTCAATAGCGGCGAAACAACGATTGCGGCAAGTCCCGAGTTTCCTGCTGCACTGGCCATTTCTGCAGATGCACAGGCGCTGCGCTTCACCCCCGATGGCACCATTACATCTGACAACGAGGTCGTTTTTTCACTCTGTGTAAGCGGTGAAAAAGGTATTGAGATTGAAGTTATGCCTGCCGGACGTGCCCATAACCAGGCAAGTGGTACTGTCTGTCCATGAGAAGTTTGAGCTACCGCTAAAACACACAAGAGCCAAAGGATCCATCTCAATCCAATAGCTATGCTTAGAGTCTCTTTTGAACAAGGACTCACCCGGCATGAAAAAATATGGCTTTACCTTACTGGAGTTTTTGATTTCAGTAAGCCTGACCATTATCTTGCTGACCATGGGTCTACCATCATTGGCAAGCCTGATCACCACCAGTGACAGCAACATCTACAGCCGAAACCTTTTGGATCATTTGATCTTTGGTCAACGGCAAGCCATCACGCAGCAACAAACCGTCACCGCATGCCTTGCCACTCCTGTCAGTAACGCCACAACCGAGAGTTGCATAACCGCAAATCAAACCGGCGCCCAACGCATGCTGGTATTTATCGACACCAATCAGGATCGCCAACTCAATATTGCAAGTGGCGATATCTTGCTATCAGCAACAGAACCCTTTCTTGAGAAACATACCGTCACGGCCAATCGACAATTTGTACGCTTTAGCCCGGATGGCACAGCCATAGGCACCAACATGACATTGCAGTTTTGCATCAACCAAGCATCACGAGTCGATATCATCGTTTCGCCATCAGGGCGAAGCCGAAGCGAAAAAAAGGGGCTGAGTTGTTCTTAGCCCCTTTGCCCGACTCCATCACCAAATCTATCTGGGTTGAATGTCGTCTTGTTTTTTTGCAGCAGCCAGCGAAAAGGTTACCGCCAGGGGGACGCACTCGATCACCTCTATCACCGGGCGCACCACACCATCAATCTCATAACCCTTTAATTTAAAAACCCGGTCCAGATTCACCTTGCTGGTATCAGCAACCGGCTGCTGCAACACCATCTGCACGCCACCTTCCAGAGTGACATAACATTTTATGTCTTCAGTTTGAGCCTGTACCAACAAGGGTAAGCTCACCAGCCAGAGCAGCATGCGTTTCATCCCTGCTCTCCTTCATAAAGATAGATTTTCTTGGGAGACATATCCATTTTGGCCTCCTCGGCCCCTTGTGAACATTCACCTTCTCCGGTGCAGCGTTCAGGCTCTCCTTCCCCCTCATCTTTAAGGATGACCTCCTTACCCGGAGCACCACCGATGATCCTAATCCGGCCATCATCACCACCATGAATAACCAGGTCATCAGCGACCTTATTTTGCACCTCTACGTAACGCTGAATAACTTCCTGATTGTTACTATCCAACACATATTTGAACGATGTACCGTAGTGCATATCAATCATATATTGACGCATGGCGCCGATAGATTGAATGGTACATTGCTGGAAGTCCTGCACCTGAGGCAGGAAAGAGGTGAAGTAGAGCTTGCCTTGTAACACCAAGCCAGCTCCCATGGATTTTTCACCGCTTTCATTGAGCCAGAATTTCCACCCTTGTTTGCTGGTAAGAGCCTTGGTTGTATTAACGATCTGCTCTTCATTCAAACCGGTAAATGGATCGCTGGTCACATCGTAGAGGTCGTTCAACGTGATACTTGATGGCACTGATGGCTCAGACGTACCGCCAAACAAGCTCGGACTGACATTGTAGTCACGGAGCATCACATAAACATTATTGGTGATGGCTTCTGAGGAGGGACGATTACGATCACCACTACCAATCAGCACGGCGTCAAACGGGCGCTCACTGTAGAGATAATTTGTCCCATCATATTTCCAGCCTTTATTGATGGTGCGCACCAATACTGGTTGAGTAAAGAAACGGCGATCATCTTCCAGTTTTTTTGCAGTCCCTGTCAGATGAGCATTACCCAAGCTGGCAAACTTGATCGCCGTCCACTTGGATTTATCTGTTCCTTTCATATCGATACGCCAGATCTGGCCACCAGTATCGCCCGCATAAATTCGGTCTGAAATACCATCCCCATCACTATCCAACACTGAGACAGAGCCCGGCATACTGTATGTCAAACCTGATATTTGTTTGTTCGTTGCACTATTGGCATCCGGGGTAAAACTGAATAACAGGGACCCTGTTTCAGCATCAACAATATAAACCCCTAACCCCTCGCTATCCTCAGCCCCCTGCCCTAAGTAGCTTTTTGCCTGATCGTAACCACCCGAGAAAATCAAAACTGGCTTATAGATATTTTTACCATTGACTACTGTCGAATAGCCGGGAATAAATGCGACCTCGGGGATCGACCAGGTTTCACCGAGCTTGCCAAATCCAGCGCTATTTTTATCCAGCCGCCACATTAGCGAGGGGGAATCTGGATTGGATATATTCAAAGCATAATACGCCTGGCCACCACCCCGTAGCCCGGTAAATAACCACACCTTGTCACCTTGTGACGACTTGATATGACCATCTTTGACTTGTTCATTGACCAGTACTGTAGGTGATGAATCCACACCATAGAGATGTACCGATGAATCCAGGTTCTCCCGTAACGCCTTCTGATTGGCAATAAATTGGTAGGGCATGATCGCCCAACTCTCATCAACTGTGGCACCGCTGTCTTTGAACATATGCAAGAAGCCAGCATTGCTCCCCATCACGATTCGCAGGTCAGGTGTGCATGATGCCTGTCCTGTTAACTTTGTACAGCCATAATTGATCACTAATGGCCGAGAATGTAACGGGTCACCCAGAATATGTTCCCGAATCTCCGTTTTTTCACCATCCTGATTTTCATCAAATGCATCGATTCCATTGGCCCAATTAAGCAGGTCATCCATGCTATCAGTACTATTTAAATTCATTACGGTGCGTAACTGAATAGCCCCACCCGCCATACTTTCAAGGTTAGACTTGCTAAATGCGCTTAATGTATTGGTGAAAGGAGGGATAACATAAAGGGTTCGGTTGGTTTTGGCTGCCAACATCTCTTGTACTCCACCCTCGGCAACCTTGTTACCGTCACTGGTGGAAGACCAATGTGTTTTAGCTGACTCCAGGATCGTACCATCGCCAGAGATGGCAGGTAAGCCACTCTGATCGACTACATAACCCTTATCTGGATTCAGAACCAGTTTTTTCAGATTTCCCTTCCATCGCGGGCCAGCCCCCGGTTCAAACATGGCATAGTAAATATTATTCAGGCTGCGAGTGCGGTCAAAGTTGTTGGTGGCGATCGCAGGCGAAACCAGTGAGGTATTCATTTTTAAAATCGCTAGCAATGAAGACTTTAACGCCTCGTTCAACTGAGTCGCATCGGTGGCCGGATAATAGTTACCACCGCCACGACGGGCAGTTTCTGCCAACAAAGCACCCGCCCCCTTGATAGCTTCATCACCAAAACCAACAGTAAAGGTAGTGACCGTCTGTTTTCCCGCTGCGGATGTATTAACATCATTATTTTTCATATATCCGGCAAGCGCGGCAAGATAGCTTCTCGCACCTGAAGTTCCGTAACCTACGGTACTACCATATGCGGCTCGGTCTGCGGCAGGTAAAGTATTCATCATACTCAACACAAGAGCATCAGCAGCAGAATCGTTGGTGGGTTCACCATCTGTCATATAAATGATATAGCCATTATTTGAACATTTGTCATAAGGCGATTTGTAAGTGCCAGCAGGCGACTCCGCGTTAGCGTCGCGCTTAGGATTACGGTTAGCATCATCATCACCAAAGTGGACAGCAATACCGCCGAAATAACGGTATGACTCATATAATGTCTCGCACAAGGGAGTCCACGTGTCGGAGCTTAAGCTATTAACCTTATCGATTAAATCCTGTGCACCCGTTTTTCCTGATGTAAGAACGGCATCATTACCAACAATACTTCTAATTATTCTACCACCATTCCTACTTCCAGGTTCATCCCCATCATTATAGTTAAAAACAGCCAAGCCAAAATCGACTGCGGGGGTAGCCAACACTAATTCCTTGACTGCATCCTGAGCGACCTTTAATCGAGTTTGTTCTGATACACCTGTAGCTCCATAATACCAGCGCACATAATTTGCAGTAAACATAGATATCTGTGTAGCACTACCATTAGATAAGGCTTTAGTAACGTCATTGGTGTAATACCAACTCCCTCGCCGAGAATCAGTTTTATTTATTGGTAAGCCTGTGGTAAAACCTTGTGTATTAACAAGGTTTTTTTCATCGATATCCTGTTGGCAGTCAGCAACGGATATATTGGCAACAGTAAAATCATTCAGTGAACGCCAACGACCAGTCCCATTACCCGGTGGGCTTCCCGATGTTATCTCGTACCCCCACACCCTTGACTGAAACCGACCAATGCTATTTAAAGCATTCTTAGATGTCGCACAAGCATTTAATACTTCGCGGAATCTTTTTGTACTGTTGATAGCAGGCACTTTTCCATCAGTAGAGAAGTAGATGAATCGATTGCTATTATTAACATCAGGATCGCTAGACAATGATGGATAATTTCTCGATGGGTCATAAGGCTCTTTAGCAACTTCGGTTGTATTTCTCATACTTCCCGAGTTATCAAATATAAACAGAACCTTTGGCCTAAAATCCCCTGCCTTGGCAAAATCATAAACAAATAATTCGGTATCGTCTGAATAGCCAGTCCCTACCGCCATGGATGTGCTGGAGATACTGCTACATAACACCAGCAAGCTTGTTAGCAAACAGATCCTTATGTTCATAACTTGCTCCCTAATTGGCACTTAGCAGAGGCTGTTCCACCCCGGCAGTAAAGTTCATTTGGCTATTCACCTTGCCATAAGCACTGGATGTGGTGGCCTCAGCATAACGACAGGCTGGTGTCACATTCTGGCTACTGGCTTCAAATTTCCGCTTGCAGACACTTTCGGTGTTGATTGTGAGGGTCGTGGTTGGGGTTATTGTGCCAATTGCCGCTGAAACACCTATCGCCTGCGTTGCAATTTGTGCTGACAGACCCGCCTCTCCCAATGCTGATTCCAAGGTGCCTTCAACCTCGTGTTCCGCTCGCTGCAGAGTGGCACCGGAACCGGCCATTTTCAGGCTCATACCACTGGACTGCATGACCACCACTGCAATCAAAGTCAAGGGAACCAGAATGACCAGCGCGACTATCAACGCAATACCCTGCTGTTGTTGAAACGATCTCATGTTCCACTCCGGGTAACAATTTGCTGGTTACGCAATGCAATACTGCTTTCCAACAGCAGGCGGCGATAGCCATCGCCATTGCCTGTGATTGGTGGCAGATTACCAAGTTGATAGGTATTGTTATTTTTGTAACGTGCTGATTCTTTCGCTGCTCTGATTAATATAAAAAGTCGAACACCTAATACACGCCCTTCATTCCAGCGCTGGGCGGTCATCTGGTCTGCTGACATATATCTATCAATACGCCCATCGGGGATCACTGAATCATCGACGCCGAACATCAACACCATATGTTCCACCCCTTCAGCCATTGCGCCACCGATCAGGGAAGATCCACCATCGGCGGTCAGGTAGCGCTTACGCAGCACCGGAACGCCATTATCTTGTGACAAATAATAGATATAGTGCTGATATTCCCAAGTCTGGCTTTCATTATTGGCCCCAAAGAGTGGTCTGGTTTCACTCCCCTTGATGACTCTCGCCTCTTGACTATTGGTCGCCATATAAAAACGATTTGCATCCAAATTTTCTGTCGCAGGAATAGGTCGACCGACCAACCGTTTGATACTGATTACATCCGTATTTGCCACCCGGTCAGCCACCAGAATACAAGCGAACCCGGCAAGCCCTTTAGATGCTGACACCCGACTCACCCACACTCCTCTGGCGGGGCCAGCATTTGATGGCAAACTACCTATAGAGCGCTCATCCAGACAATCACTGGTTGATAAAATGGTACTGCCAGCACTGAGCGAAAGTGATGGACCAACTTGGGTGGACTGACCTGTATAGGCACCAAAGAAACCCGCCCATTTGATATCCTGGCTAATCAGTCGAATAGCCAGTCGACCATTTTCCTGTAATTCACTCTGATCAAATGCATCTTCAGAGCTTGAGCGAGATATTACAAAGACCGAAAAAACTCCCGCCAATAAGAACAAGCCCATTGTCATGGCGATAAGCCATTCAACCAGAGTAAATCCGCGAGATATCATAACGTCGTCGTCAGAATAAACTGGCGCCTCGCTGCATCGATTGTTGTAGATAACTGACACTCATTGATCAGCGTCGCAGCCGTACCGACTCCCCCACCATCGGATAGAGCTTGCTTGCCAGCCCAGAATATCCCGACAGCCAATACATTATTGGCTCGCCGCACTACACACCCTACCGGAGAGTTCAACGAGGATGCCGCCCCCGAAACACTGACCCCAAACAAGGCTTGCTGCCAATAGTGAAGGTCGGCAGCACGTAAATCGGCAGCACTACAGCCACTGATAGTGCCATCAGCCAAAGCACAAGTAGGGCGTGGCAGATTGGCCGCAAGATTGACGGTTACGGCACCGGATGCGCTCCAGCTATCACGATTTATCCGTACCCGCTCAACCATATCGTTAGCCAGCCAGCTGGCGATAGTACGCTGGCGAGCCTCATAACTGGCAAATTTGGAGTGGGTCTGCAAGGCAACCAGGCCGAGCAGCCCGAGGGACAGGATGACCGCAGTGATCATCACCTCCAGCAGGCTGAATCCTTTGTTATGTAATGGGCGATGAATGGCCATAAGTTAGTCCCAGCAGCTACTGCTAGCCGCACCGGAGGCACTCTTGACACCAAGCTGATTGATGGAGAAAACCGTGCAGTCGGTATCCTTGGCCTGAGCTGTCGTAGCTTTCGCGGTAGCTGACAAGGTGTAGGAATTGCCTGACACTGTGATGGCGAGTTGGTAGAGCCCCGTATCAGATGCAGCACTCATACCCAACGCAGTAGCAGAGGAAGCGTACTGATTGAAATCCATAAAGTAGGTTTCTTGTCGATTAGCTGCATTGAGCAGCATGGCTTTCGCTTCGACACGATTAGTGTTCAGCACATATTGCTGATAAGAGGGGTAAGCAATGGTGCCGAGAATCGCCACAATAGCGACGACAATCATCAGCTCAATAAGAGAAAAACCACGAGAGTATCCAATCATATCCCATCCTTGGTGACTGACTGCGAGATAAGTTTAACGCCGAGCCTGTCACTAGAACAAACCCGGCGTCATCATCATTGCACTTTATTCTTAAGCCTTCCTGGCTGCACTCAAATTATTCTAAGTTCGGGAGGAACCTCAAATACCACATTCTCTTCACGACCTGGATGCTCGGCCACCGCTTTGCCACCCAGCTCACGCAAACGGGCGATAACCTGCTGTACCAACACATCTGGTGCAGAGGCACCGGCCGTCACGCCGATGGCGTTAATGCCGGTGAGCCAAGCAGCCTCAATCATGGTGGCATCATCGATCAAATAGGCTGTGGTGCCCACCTTCTCGGCCAGCTCGCGCAGCCGGTTGGAGTTGGATGAGTTGCGAGAACCAACTACCAACATTAAATCCACCAGCCCCGCCATCTCCCGCACCGCATCCTGACGGTTCTGGGTGGCGTAGCAGATGTCGTCCTTGCGCGGCCCCTGGATCTTGGGGAAGTGCTGGCGCAGCGCGTCAATGACGTCCGAGGTCTCATCCACACTCAGGGTGGTCTGGGTGACAAAGCAGAGGTCATCCGGATTCTTCACCGTGAGCTTGGCCACATCTTCCGGTGTCTCCACCAGATACATGCCGCCTTCGCGATTCTCGTACTGCCCCATGGTGCCGATCACTTCAGGGTGACCGGCGTGACCGATAAGCACAGCCTCGGAGCCCTTGCGGCTGGCGCGATGGACCTCCATATGTACCTTGGTCACCAGCGGACAGGTGGCATCGAATACCTTGAGGGCACGGGACTTGGCCATCTCGCGCACCGACTTGGCCACGCCGTGAGCGGAGAAGATGACGATACTGTCGTCCGGCACCTCATCGAGCTCCTCGACGAAGACCGCCCCCGCATCCTTCAACTTGTTCACCACATAGCGGTTATGCACCACTTCGTGACGGACATAGATGGGGGCACCGAACTTCTCCAGCGCGCTCTCGACAATGCTGATGGCACGGTCAACTCCAGCGCAGAAACCACGAGGGTTAGCGAGCAGAATATCCATTAGTGCACCTTCTCCTCGTCATCAACGCTCAGGATCTCCACCTCGAAGGTGACAGTATGCCCGGCCAGTGGGTGGTTGAAATCGACCGTCACCGACATCCCAGCTACCGCTCGGATGATGCCCGGCAGCTCGCTGCCGTTGGGCTGATCGAACAGGATGATGGTACCGACTTTTGGCTCCACATCGGCGCCAAATTTGGCACGGTCGAGATGGTAGATGTTGTCGGGATTGGAGAGGCCGAACGCCTGCTCGGGCGCCAGCGTAAAGCTCTTGCTCTCCCCTTCGCAGAGGCCCAGCAGACACTGCTCGAAGGTGGGCGTCAGGCTACCATCCCCCATCCGCAAACGGGCCGGTTTGCCCTGCAGCGCTGTACTGTCGGCCACCGAACCATCTTCCAGCTTGATGGAGAAGTGGAACAGCACGCTGCTGTTGGCTGTAATCTCAGCGGCGATAGGCTGACTCATGCCACCTCCTTCTTCTCGGAGCGGAAGCCTTCCAGCACTATCATGGCAGCCCCGATAAAGATGAAGCTGTCAGCCAGATTGAACGCTGGCCAGTGGGAACGCTGCCAGTAAAAGTCGAGGAAATCAACCACATGGCCCAGCACCAACCGATCAAAGACGTTGCCAAGGGCTCCACCGATGATCAGGGAATAGGCGATGCCGCTCCAACGCTGGGTCACCGACTGCTTGCGCAGCCAGTGGATCAGCAGACCACAGATGGCAAACGCCAGCACCGCGAAGAACCAGCGCTGCCAGCCCCCCTGATCAGCCAGAAAGCTGAATGCAGCGCCCTTGTTGTAGACATGGACCAGATTGAAAAAGGGGGTGATCTCCACCCCCGGGTAACCAAATGGCAGCAACTTGACCACGGCGAGCTTGCTCGCCTGGTCCAGTACAAAGGCCAGCACCGCCAGCCACAGCCAACGCAGGCCGGTTTTGTTATGCATCGCGTTGTGAGTCATGTTCATCAGGCAAATTGACGAGTTTCGCCGTCACCCTCAACGTTGGTCACACAGCGACCGCAGATCTCTTCGTGACCGGCGATGGTGCCCACGTCTTCCACATGGTGCCAGCAGCGGTCGCACTTGGCGGCAGCAGACTGGGCGACGCAGAGCCACAGGTCATCACGCTCGGTCGCCACAGAGCCCTCAGGCGCAGAGTCAGCCACCACCACCTTGGCCTTGGAGGTGAGCAGCACGAAGCGCAGCTCATCGGCCAAGGCGTTCAGGCGCGCAGCCAGCTCCGGTTTGGCGAACAAGGTCAACTCGGCCTGCAGGGAGCCACCGATACGCTTCTCGCCACGGGCTACTTCCAGCGCCTTGTTCACTTCACCGCGTACAGTGAGGATCTCGGCCCAGAAATCGTCGTTGAGAGTTTCACCAGCAGCCAGCCCGAACAGGCCGTCATACCACTCTTCGGTGAAGACGAACTCGCCGCGCTCACCCGGCAGCAGTGCCCAGATCTCGTCAGCGGTGAAGCTCATGATCGGTGCCATCCAGCGCACCATGGCCTCAACGATGTGATAAAGGGCAGTCTGGCAGGAGCGACGGGCCAGGCTGTCAGCCTTGGCGGTGTACTGACGATCCTTGATCACATCCAGATAGAAGGAGCCCATCTCGATGGAGCAGAACTGCATCAGCTTCTGGGTCACACCGTGGAAGTTGTACTCGTCGAATGCCGCCATGATCTCGGCCTGCACCGCTTTGGCACGACCCACAGCCCAGCGATCCACCACTACCATGTCGGCAGGCGCCACCATGTCGGTCGCCGGATTGAAGCCGTTCAGGTTAGCCAGCAGGAAGCGGGCAGTGTTGCGGATGCGACGATAGGCATCGGCAGAGCGTTTGAGGATCTCGTCAGAGACGGTCATCTCGCCGGTGTAGTCAGTGCTCGCTACCCACAGACGCAGGATATCGGCACCCAGCTTGTTCATCACGTCCTGCGGGCTGACCACGTTACCGATGGACTTGGACATCTTGCGACCCTGACCATCCACGGTGAAGCCGTGGGTCAGCACCTGGTTGTAAGGCGCCTTGTTTTTCATCGCCACGCCGATCATCAGGGAGGACATGAACCAGCCACGGTGCTGGTCAGAACCTTCCAGATAGAGATCTGCTGACTTGCCGTTGAATTCGGGACGAGCATCCACCACGGAGGAGTGAGTGGAACCTGAGTCGAACCAGACGTCCAGGGTGTCAGGCACCTTGTCGTACATGTCGGCATCGCTGCCCAGCAGCTCGGCCTTGTCCAGATCCCACCATGCCTGGATCCCTGACTGCTCGACTCGCTTGGCCACTTCGTGCATCAGGCGCACGGATTCGGGGTGCAACGCCTGAGTATCTTTGTGGACAAACAGCGAAATAGGCACGCCCCAGGTACGCTGACGGGAAATACACCAATCCGGGCGGTTCTCGACCATCGCCTGAATACGGTTTTTACCCCAAGCCGGAACCCAACCACTTTGCTTGAGCTCGCTGTTGAGGCCATCGGTCTCAATACGCTCGATCTCTTCCAGCGCGCGCTGGCGCAGGCCTTTCTGCTCCATGCTGATGAACCACTGCGGAGTGGCACGGAAGATGATCGGGGTCTTGTGGCGCCAGCAGTGCGGGTAGGAGTGGTTGAATACCTTGTGATGCAGCAGAGCACCGCGCTCGGTCAGCACTTCGACCACAGAGGCGTTGGCCTTGAATACATGCTGGCCGGCAAACAGTTCGGTATCCGGCAGATAAACGCCGTTGCTGCCAACCGGGTTAGCCACTTCCAGACCGTACTTCTGGCCAACCACGAAGTCTTCCTGACCATGGCCAGGGGCGGTGTGCACGGCGCCGGTACCGGCATCCAGGGTAACGTGGTCACCCAGCACCACCGGCACATCGAAGCTGTAGAAGGGGTGGTTGAAGCGCAGCAGCTCAAGCGCCGCACCCTTGACATAACCCAGGTTATGGAAGCGCTCGATACCGGCACGATCCATCACATCCTTGACCAGTTCAGCGGCCAGGATCAGACGCTCCGGGTGCTCCCCTTCGACCTGCACCAGCGCATAGTCGAGATCGGCGTGCATGGCAATGGCACGGTTGGCTGGCAGGGTCCACGGGGTAGTGGTCCAGATCACTGCAGAGATCTGGCCCTTGCCGTTGTGGCCTTCGGCGCAATCAAATTTGGCGGCCACGGTCGCCTCGTCAACGGCTTTGAAGCGCACATCGATGGAGGGGGAGTTCTTGTCGTAGTACTCCACTTCGGCTTCAGCCAGCGCAGAGCCACAGTCGGTACACCAGTGCACCGGCTTGGAGCCTTTGTGCAGGTGGCCATTTTCAACGATCTTGGCCATGGAGCGGATGATGTTGGCTTCGGTGCCAAAATCCATGGTCAGGTAGGGGTTGTCCCAGTCACCCAGCACGCCCAGACGGATGAAGTCGGTCTTCTGTGCGTCGATCTGGGTCTTGGCATACTTGCGGCACTCGGCGCGAAATTCGGCAGCGGAGACTTTCACACCTGGCTTGCCGACCATGCCTTCTACTTTCAGCTCGATGGGCAGACCGTGGCAATCCCAACCCGGTACATAGGGGGAGTCGAAACCGGAGAGGCCCTTGGACTTGATGATGATGTCTTTGAGGATCTTGTTGACCGAGTGACCGATGTGAATATTGCCGTTCGCATAGGGGGGGCCGTCATGCAAAATGAAAGAAGGCTTGCCCGCTTTGGCGCGGCGAATAGCGCCGTAGAGATCCTGATCGTACCAACGTTTCAGCATGTTGGGTTCGCGCTTGGCCAGATCGCCACGCATCGGAAACTCAGTTTCCGGCAGATTCAGGGTGTGTTTATAGTCGCTCATCAGTCCTGGGTTCCCTTCTTTTCTAAAAGAGTGCTGGGTAAATTGAATTGTGGCAGCCCGAACCAGGCTCGGGCTGCCAGGGCATCTCGTTCGATCTGCTCTTTCAAGGCAGTGAAAGAGGCAAACTTCTGCTCTTCGCGCAGCTTGTGGCGAAGCAGCACCTTGACCTGTTGACCATATAGATCACCAGAAAAATCAAATAGATGTACTTCCAATCTGGCTTGTGTACCGCTCAAGGTCGGCCGTACACCCACATTGGCTACACCGGGGAAGGTCTTGCCGGAACATATCACTTCCACCGCAAACACGCCACCGACCGGGATCACCTGGCGCTTGAGGGCCAGATTGGCGGTGGGAAAACCTATGGTGCGCCCCAGCTTGTCGCCGTGGGCCACCCGGCCGCTGATGGTATAGGGGCGGCCGAGCATCAGCTCCACTTCCGCCATCCGGCCCGCCTTGAGCGCCTCGCGTACGAGTGTGCTGCTGACCCGTTGCCGTTCGAGCTGGAAGCTCTGGGTACTGATCACCTCGAACCCGAAGCGATGACCCGCCTCCTCCAGCAGGTGGAAGTCCCCTTGCCGTCCCTTGCCGAAACGAAAATCGTCGCCGACCACCAGATAGCGCACCCCGAGCTTCTCCACCAACAACTGCTCGATGAAGGTCGAAGCAGCCTGCTCGGCAAAGCGCTGGCTAAAGCGCACGCAGAGCAGCCGGTCAATATCCAGCCCTTGCAGTGCCTCGTACTTCTCTCGCAACCGGCTAAGGCGAGCTGGCGCATCACTACCGGCGAACAGCTCCAGCGGCTGCGGTTCGAACAACATGACACAGGCAGGCAATCCCAGTCGGGCCGCTTTCGCCTTGAGACGTGCCAATACCGCATGGTGACCCTGATGAACCCCATCAAAGTTACCAATGGTCAATACACATCCCCGGTGGCGGGGTTTGAGATTGTGAATGCCGCGAATAAGCTCCATCAGTGCCTTGTGCGTTGCTGCCATGGAAATCGGCGGATTATATAACAGGCAGCAGGCAGGGTCAGCCCTCATGGTCCTATTTCAGCTATCTGGAGCAAATCGCGCGCACCAGTGACACATTCCCGCATCGCCCCTAGGGCTAACGCTACTGCTGACCAGATTTAAGATGTCGTGGTCTAACACCCAGCACCAGCAGCACAGCGGCATAGAGCCCAGCCCCCAGCACCAGCAGCATGGTCAGCTGCAAACTGGCCTTGCCCATGCTCCACGCCCCCCACTGGGCGAGATCCGGCGACAGATAGGCAAGCAGCCCCCCCATCAATACCGTCGCTACCAGCAACTTGAGACAGAACACCCCGGTATTGCGGGAAGGACGGTAAACGTCCTGCTGATACAACCCCTTGAATAGCAGTGCCGCATTCAGGGTACCGGAGCAGGCGGTCGAGAGCGCCAGCCCCACATAACCGAGCGGAAAGATGAATGCGATGTTGCACACCATGTTGGCGATCATCGACATCACCCCGATCCGCACCGGCGTTCGGGTATCCTGACGGGCGTAATAGCCCGGTGCCAGCACCTTGATCAGCATCAGGGAGAGCAGACCGGTGGTGGAGGCCAGCAAGCTGGCGCTGGACATGGCCACTTCATGCATGCCGAACTCACCGCGCATGAACAGCACCCGCAGAATGGGCTCGCGCAGCACCGCGATGCCGACCATGGCAGGCAATCCAAGCAACATCACCATCCGCACGCCCCAATCCATGGTGCGGGAGAAGTCGGCCGGGTCAGCATCCACATGCTTCTTGGCCAGCGCAGGCAGGATCACGGTACTGATCGCCACCGCAAACAGGCCGAGGGGAAACTCCAGCAGGCGATCCGAGTAATAGAGATAGCTGATGGCGCCGGTGGCGAGGAAGGAAGCCAGCATAGTGTTGATCAGCAAGTTGATCTGACTGACCGAGACGCCAAACAGCGCCGGGATCATCAGAGTGCGAATTTTCACCACCCCGGGGTGATGCCAACCCCACTTGGGCCATACCAGCATGTTGATCTGGCGCAGGAAGGGATACTGGAACAGGAACTGCACCAGACCACCCAGAAAGACACCGATGGCGAGGGCTATCTCTGGCCTATCCATCAGGGGCGCGATCCACCAGGCTGCCGCAATCATGGTGAGATTGAGAAACACCGGCGTGAACGAGGAGACCCCAAAGCGGCCGAAAGTGTTGAGGATGGCCCCCGCCATGGCGGTAAAGGTGATGAACCAGAGATAGGGGAAAGTAATTTTGAGCATCAGGCTGGCCAGCTCGAACTTCTCAGCCGCTGGCCCGCCATGCAGCCAGTCCCAGAACCAGCCCCAGCCAAACAGTGCGGTCAGCACACCCGAACCCAGCACCCCGAGCAGGGTGACCACAGTCACTATGCCCCCCAGCGTACCCGCCACCGCGGCCAGCAATTCACGCACTTCGCGCTCGTCGCCATTTTTCTTGTACTCCGTCATCACGGGGACAAACGCCTGGTTGAAAGCACCTTCAGCGAACAATCGGCGCAAAAAGTTGGGGATGCGATTGGCAAAGAAGAAGACATCGGCGGCCACACCTGCACCGAGCAGATTGGCGATGACAACATCACGAACCAAGCCCATTACACGGGACACCAGGGTCATTCCGGACACTATCATGCCGGATTTGATCAATTTCTTACTCAAGACGAGGCCTCTGGAACTGTCAGAATGAAAAGAATGCTGCTAGAATCGGCCGACAGTTTAACCGCCTCCCAACTGACACACCACCGGGAGGCGGTGTTTATTTGCACAAATCATTTGACATTATGTGGTTGAGAAGGCATATTTCCGGGCCTTTTCAATACACTCGCTAAGACAGTTTTAGGAGTTTTACCTTGGCTAACATCAAATCTGCTAAGAAGCGCGCGATTCAGTCAGAGAAACGTCGTCAACACAACGCCAGCCGTCGTTCAATGACCCGTACCTATCTGAAGAAAGTAATTGCTGCAATCGCTTCTGGCGACAAAGCTGCCGCCGTAGCTGCTTTTGCTACCGCTCAGCCGATCATGGATCGCATGGCTACTAAAGGCCTGATCCACAAGAACAAAGCTGCTCGTCACAAGAGCCGCCTGTCTGCCCAGATCAAAGCTATGGCTTAATCAGCCTCGGCTGACTTACGCTAAAAAAACCGGCCTTCGTGCCGGTTTTTTATTTATCTGCGCTGCAATAAAGTCGATGCAGCAAACTGATCACCTCACGCACCTCATGGCTGCGCAGCGAATAGTAGACCGTCTGGGCCTCTTTGCGCGTCGTCACCAGCTCATCCCGCCGCAACAGCGCCAGATGCTGTGACAAGGCAGACTGACTCAATCCCAACCGCTCGTTAAGCTCCCCCACCGATAGCTCCCGCTCCAGCAATTGGCACAAGATAAACAGCCGCCGTTCATTGGCCAGCGCCTTGAGCAAGGCCACCGCTTGACTCGCATTGGCCTCCATCTCTTCAAGTTGCATCACATCTCTCCTCTGCCGCTTATCGTCAATGATACGTGCTGACACATCGTTTTAAAACGACAGGGTCGTTGGCTGAATGGTCGAGAAGTTCTCCTGCCCGGCAAACAGGAAGGTAAAGTCACTCTCGCAGACCCGTTTAACCGCCGGGTGCTGGATCATCCGCTCAGCGAAGATAACGTAGTACTCTTCCATCAAATCCAGGGTTTCACCGATTAACATGACACCTTCCCCTTCCAGGATCTCCTCCCGATAGATGGTGGGAGCCATAAAAATCCCTTGATTGAAGAAGCCAAAGGCCTTCATCAAAGCCGCATCGTCAAACTCACCGAGGATGCTGGGTGACACCCCCTGCTGCTCGAACCACTGAGTCAACTGGCGCCCCATGGCGGTACGGCGGCCGGGGATCAGCAGCTTGCGCTCCTCCAGACAGGCAGGAAAGGGCTTCTCGGGCAATGGTGCCTTACAGAAGAAGCTGACGCCACAGCCCCCCAAGCGCTTGGAGAGCAGCCCCGCATGCTGGCTGGAGTCCACCGGACAGTCGGAGAGGATCATGTCGAGCTTGTGCTCGCTCAGCTGTTCCAGCAGCAGCTCGTGAGTCGATTCGAAGCAGCGCAGGTGGATGGAGCCATCGTTGGGGATAACGGAGAGCAGCACGCGGCTGGCAAGGCGCTTGGAGAGGGCATCGGCGATGCCGACATCGAACAGGATCTGGCTCTCCTTGCGGTAGTTGACGATATCGAGCATCTCGTAGGAGAGGCTGAACATCTTGTCGGCATAGCGAAACACCAGCTGACCGAGCTCGGTCGCCTCTAGTGATCGCCCCTTGCGCTTGAGCAACTTGCCACCGAGCCGCTGCTCCAGCAGCTTGATCTGACCGGTGACGGTTTGCGGGGTCAAAAAAAGGGCTTCCGCTGCCTGGGTAACGGAGCCCTTCTTCTGAGTCATCCAAAAATAGTAGAGATGGTTGTAGTTAAGGTGTGACATCCGATGGGGTTCCCGCTGTTCGCGGACTCCGGTAGCAGCTGAGTTCAACCGCCAGAATGTCATACATGTCGCTGACCGAGTCAACCTTGTTCGCGCCAAACTGCTCCATCAGGCTGGCCTTTAGGCGTACTTTGTCCGGCATTCGCTCGGCGCAATAGCGTTTGTTGGAATGTTTGACCATCTCGCCAGCCCGACTGCTCAGTGCCCGCTCGGAAAAGGTCTCGCCAAAGCGCGCCTTGGCCTGCTTGTCCCCCAGCAGCAGGGCACTGTCTACCACTCCGTTCAGATAGGCAGAGCAGTTCGCCGAAGCGGCGTCCTGCTTGCAATCCTCCAGCCCGCCGGCCCAGGCCGCGGGGCTCAACAACAGCATCAACAACCCTGTATGCAGCTTCATAGTCCCTCCGTACTCTGTTCCCCTTCACCCTTGGGAAGGGCCATGCGCAAGGCCAGATAGCCGACTACCGCCGCCATGGTGGAGCCCACCAGGATCCCGAGGCGAGAGTAGCTGCCGTAATCCAGCCCACCGTGCTCGAAGGCAAGCGACGCGATAAACATCGACATGGTGAACCCGATGCCACAGAGGATGCTGACCGCAAAAATCTGCTTGAAGTTGACCCCGGGCGGCAACTGGGCGATGCCCAGCTTGACCGACAGCCAGCTGATGGTGAACACCCCGAGCGGCTTGCCGATAAACAGCCCCAGCATGATCCCCATCGGAACCGGACTCATCAGCGCTGACAGACCAATCCCCTCCAGCGATACCCCGGCGTTGGCAAAAGCAAACAGCGGCAGGATCAGATAGGCACTCCAGGGGTGCAGCTGATGCTCCAGATACTTGAGCGGCGAAGCGTAACGCTTGCCATTCAGCGGGACCATAAAACCGACTACCACACCTGCCAGGGTCGCATGGACGCCAGACTTGAGCACCGCCACCCAGAGCACCAGACCGACCAGCATGTAAAGGCTGATCCGATCCTCACCGCGGCGATTCATCCAAAACAGGGTGAGGGTTGCCAGAATACCGATGGCCAGCGCCTCCAGCGACAGCTGCTGGGTATAGAAGAGCGCGATGATGATGATTACACCGAGGTCATCCATGATGGCCAGCGCCAGCAGGAACACCTTGAGGCTCACCGGCACCCGCTTGCCGAGCAGCGCCATCACCCCGAGGGCAAAGGCGATATCGGTCGCAGCCGGAATCGCCCAGCCAGCGCGTGCCACTTCATCCGAGTAGTTGAAAAAGGCGTAGATCAGGGCCGGAGCCAGCATGCCGCCCACCGCCGCAATCGCCGGGAAGGTCGCCTGCACCCGGGTGGAGAGCGCCCCTTCCAGCATTTCACGCTTCACTTCCAGACCAACCAGCAGGAAGAAGATCGCCATGAAGCCATCGTTGATCCACAGCAGCAGCGGCTTGTTGATGTCGAGGGCTGCGATGCGCACCTGCACCGGCGTGTCGAGAAACGCCTGATACCCGCCAGCCAGCGCGGTATTGGCTAAAATCATTGCCAGCATGGCCGCCATGATCAGAATAATTCCGGAGGCAGCCTCCAGCTTCAGGAACTTTTTGATTACGTCACTCATGGTTAAATTTTCCACCGTATTGCTTTGATTTGAGTCTATATCCTGCAACAACCAATGGAAAATCGTTTCTTGCTGCCCAACACAACGAAAAAACCGAAGGCAAAACAGAACATACCTGCTATAGGCGGGTTTTCGCCTCGTCTCTGACTACCGTCTTATTAATCAATAAAGTGAATTTTCAATTATTCAGCTGCATAAAAAAGGCGCCCTGAGGCGCCTTTCGATCAGATGGCGACGGGCGCCCTGATCCCGGGGTGAGGGTCATAACCCTCGATCTCGAAATCCTCGAACTTGTAGTCGAAGATGGAGTCCGGTTTGTGCTTGATCACCAACTGCGGCAGCGGACGCGGCTCGCGCGCGAGCTGCAGCGCAGTCTGCTCCATGTGGTTGGAGTAGAGATGCACATCACCGCCGGTCCAGACGAAGTCACCCACTTCCAGGTTGCACTGCTGGGCCATCATATGGGTCAGCAGGGCGTAGCTGGCGATGTTGAACGGCAGGCCGAGGAACACGTCACAACTGCGCTGGTAGAGCTGGCAGGAGAGCTTGCCGTCCGCCACATAGAACTGGAAGAAGGCGTGGCAGGGGGCCAGCGCCATTTTGTCCAGCTCGCCCACGTTCCAGGCGGAGACGATGATGCGACGCGAATCCGGGTTGTGCTTGATGTCATCCACCGCTTTCTGGATCTGGTCGATGACAGACCCGTCGGCCGCAGGCCAGGAGCGCCACTGAGCGCCGTAAACCGGCCCCAGCTCGCCATTCTCGTCTGCCCACTCATCCCAGATACTGACGCCGTTTTCCTTCAGATAGGCGGTATTGGTATCGCCATTGAGGAACCAGAGCAGCTCGTGAATGATCGAGCGCAGGTGGCACTTCTTGGTGGTCACCAGCGGGAAACCTTCCGCCAGATTGAAGCGCATCTGATGGCCGAACAGGGAGACGGTACCGGTGCCGGTACGGTCTGACTTGACGGTGCCCTCATCGAGGATTTTCTGCATCAGGTCGAGATAAGCTCGCATTATTTCGCCTCCTTCACGGCATTACCAAACAACTGCGGGCGCTTATAGGCAACCCAAATCATCAGGGCACCAACCACTATCATCGGGGTGGAGAGGATCTGACCCATGCTGATCTCCTGGAAGTAGAGACCAAGCTGACTGTCCGGCTGGCGCACAAACTCCACCAGGAAGCGGAACAGGCCGTAGAACAGCAGGAACATGCCAGAGATGGCGCCGCGCGGCGGGTTCTTGCGCCAGAACAGGTTGAGGATGATGAACAGCACCACCCCTTCCAGTGCGAACTGGTAGAGCTGGGAAGGGTGACGCGGCTCGGAGCCCGCCTCCGGGAAGATGATGGCCCAAGGCACATCGGTGATCCGCCCCCACAACTCGCCGTTGAGGAAGTTGCCGATCCGGCCAACGCCGAGACCAAACGGAATGAGCGGCGCCACAAAGTCAGCCACGGTGAAGAAGTGGCGCTTGGTCTTGTGGGCAAACCAGATCATCGCTGTGATAACCCCGATCAGACCACCGTGGAACGACATACCGCCGGTCCAGATCTTGAACAGGTAAGTGGGATCCGCGAGGAAGAGATCGAAGTTGTAGAACAGCACGTAACCGACACGGCCACCGAGGATCACCCCGAGGAAGCCGTAGAACAGCAGGTCCGACACCTCGTTACGGGTCCAGCCGCTGTTCGGTGCATCGGCGCGACGGCCGGCAAGCCACATGGCAAAAGCGAAACCAAACAGGTACATGAGACCATACCAGCGTACCGATAGTGGTCCCAAACTGAATGCTACGGGATCAATCTGCGAGAAAACCCAATATCCATCGTGCTGCATAAGCGGCCCCAGTCATAAGAAAAGCCGCATTTTCCGATCATTCGTCAGCAGGGACAAGGCATGATTATCAATCACTCTGTTTCGTTTTGTGACCGGCCCGCAGCAAGCCACCCAAACCGTGCTCCTCCAGATAGCGGGCAAACAGGCCGCGCAGCACGTGGGGATTGTCATGTTTGAGACCATCGGCCATCAGTTCGGTCAACTCGCTCAGGGTGGATTGACGCAGCACGTACTTGATACGGGCGATGTTGTGGGTGTTCATACTGAAGCGGCGATAGCCCATGGCGAGCAGCAGCAGCACACCGACCGGATCACCGGCCAGCTCGCCACAGACCGACACCGGCTTCTGGTAGCGGTGGGAGGCATCAACCAGCTGTTGCAGGGCGCGGATCACCGCAGGATGGAACGCATCGTAGATGTTGGCAACCCGGGAGTTGTTGCGATCCACCGCCAGCAGGTACTGGGTCAGATCATTGCTGCCCACCGACCAGAAGTCGATGAGCGGCGCCATCTCCGGCAAGATAAAGAGGGCTGAGGGCACCTCGATCATCACCCCGAGGCTGGGGTAGCGGATCACCGCATCGCGGCTCGCCGCCTCTTCCGATACTTCCCGCCACGCCTGATCCAGCAGACGACGGGAGGCTTTGATTTCGCTAACGCTGCTGATCATCGGCAGCATGATGGCCAGATTGTCCAGTCCTTCGCTGGCCCGCAGCATCGCCTTGAGCTGCACCAGAAACAGTTCGGGGTGATCCAGGGTGATCCGGATCCCCCGCCAGCCAAGGAAGGGATTTTCCTCGACGATGGGGAAATAGGGTAACGGCTTGTCGCCCCCCACATCCAGCGTCCGCATGCAGACCGGCCGGTTACGATAGGTCTCAAGAATGCCGCGATAGCGGGCAGTCTGCTCCCACTCGGAGGGGAAGCTCTCCTGCAGCATGAAGGGGATCTCGGTGCGATAGAGACCGACCCCGTCCGCCAGCTGGTTGAGGGAGATCTCGGTATCGGCACTGAGCCCGGCGTTGAGCAGCAGAGAGACCTTGGTGCCATCGGCGGTCTCGGATGGCAGGTTATCGACGCTGCGCACCAGGGTATCGAGCGCCCGCTCCTCGTTCAGCAGTTGGCGATACTCGGTCAGGATCACCTGATTGGGTTCGATGAAGAGATCGCCGCTGTAGCCATCGACCACCAACATACGACCGCCGATGTCGCCAAGGGGCAGATCGACCCCCATGATGGCGGCCACCCCCATGGCACGGGCCAGAATGGCCGCGTGGGAGTTGGTGCCCCCTTTGAGCGATACCACCCCGGTCAAATACTCGCGAGGTACTTCTGCCAGAATCGTGGCGGTCACCTCATCGGCAACCAGCACCACCGGCTCGCCGATGGCGATATGTTCCGGTTCATTTTGCACCAGTCGGCTGATCAGCCGCTGGGCGATATCCTTCACGTCGGTGGAGCGCTCCTGCAGGTAAGGGTCCTTCATCCCCTTGAACTGCTCGATCAGACGATCACTGATCAGCTTGACCGCCGACACGGCCGTCCAGTGCTCCTTGCTCACCTTGTTGCGAATGGGCTTGATGTAGCCGGGATCGTTCAGCAGATGGAGGTAGATGTCGAAGATCGCCACCGAATCCTGGCTGTAACTCTCGCGAAAACGCAGCGCTAGGCTCTCCAGATCGTGACGAACCTCCTCCACAGCCAGCTCCAGCCGCGCCAGCTGGTTCCCATGCTCTTCATCCTTGCGCGGGGTGATGGACGAGAGCGCCTTGCGCGGCCGCCACACCCAAGCCTTGGCAATGGCGATGCCGCTGGCCCCGGCAATGCCACGCAGCGGCTTGCTCCAGTCGGTCTTCTGCAGCCACCCCTTGGCTTGCGCCTGAGCGATACGCGCTGCCAGCTGGGCCGCCAGGGTGACCATGAAGGACTCCTCCCCCTCATCGAAGCGGCGACTCTCCTTCTGCTGCACCACCAGAATGCCGACTACCTGACGCTGGTGCATGATGGGGGCGCCGAGGAAGGAGCGAAACGCCTCTTCGGCAACATCGGGCAGGAATTTGAAACTGGGGTGAGCGGGGGCATCGGCCAGGTTGATCAGCTCTTCTCGCTGGCCCACTAATCCGACGATGCCCTGCTCGTATGGCAGGGTCACCTTATCGACCGCAGAGGATGCCAAACCGTCGGTGGCAGCCAAGCGATAGCGACGCATCTCGGGTTCCGAGACGTACACAGAGCAGCAGTCTACGGCCATGGCCTGCCGGGTCTGGCTTACCAGGGCCTGCAGGGCCTGCTCGAGGGTGTTAGCCTCGGCCATGCTCTCGACGATACGTCTCAGCTCCGTTAACAACTAATAGTGCTCCTTAACGAGGACGGTTACGCCGTCCATCCTTCTTGTTGACCTGTACTGCCGGCACCGGCATCGCCAGCGGGACAAACTCTGTCATGACCCGGCGGTAAACCTCCCGCTTGAACGAGACGACCTGGCGTACCGGGTACCAGAAGCTGACCCAACGCCAATCGTCAAATTCAGGATGGCCATGACAGCCGAACTGGATCCGCGACTCCCTGCCCTGACCCAGTTGTAACAGGAACCATTTTTGCTTTTGGCCAATACAGACCGGTGAACTGTCCCAGCGGACAAGACGTTTGGGTAAACGATACTTTAGCCAGTTACGACTGGTGGCCAAAATGGTCACATCTTCGGGCTTGAGGCCAATCTCCTCATACAGCTCTCGATACATGGCCTGCTCTGGCGTTTCACCATCATCAACTCCCCCCTGCGGAAACTGCCAGGAGTGCTGCCCATAGCGTTTAGCCCACAACACTTGTCCTTCACGGTTACAGATCACGATACCGACATTGGGACGAAATCCGTCGCCATCAATCACGTGATCACCTTATAAAGGCTGAATCTATAAGGAGATTGTTCCACATTCACTCCGTGGCAGCAAACAGGGAGTGAATCCCCTGTTTCATGAATAACTTTCCATTTCAAACATAGTTATAAACAAATTCAACGATCCTCCCGCCCAAGTTGCCCACCCAGACTGTGCATAAAGCTGTTAGCAAACGGGTATATACAGTACTTTTTGACGATAACAAAAAAACGCCAGCCTGTTCCACCACGCCATAGGAATACAAAAAAACAATTAATATACATAGACTTAAACTATAAAAACCGGCGTTTTATCCCTCGCATCATCCATGCAGGATCCACGATCCTGATTGTGAACAAGTTCAACTGTTCAAAGATCCACCGCGACCAAATTATCCACAGGAGTGGCACAGTATCTACTCGGTTAGCAGGGTAAAAATGGGGTTGCATTCACAATTTTTTGTAACATCTCAGAGACTCATCCCACTTTCATCCACTTATCCAAGATTTCTGTGGATAACTGTGTGTAACATCATGAACAAACCCTTGGACAACTATTTAGAGCTCAAGCAGTGCCAGGATCGCCACTCGATAAAATATATAAAACCCTTTAAAATCATTGTGATGAGCCAATAACCCCCAGATTCTCGGTATTTGATCTTATCCACTCTGGATCGGTTATAAAAACAGCGATCCATCTCAGGATCCTCCCCTGTTAGACTATGGCGAGCAAGATGGAGCCAAACATGCCAAGCAATCCTCAATCCGAACAGGAGTTATTGAGCCGGGCCTACGCCATGGCTGGCTTCACGCTGGCACAACTGGCCGCAGAAGCTGGCGTCGCCGTGCCCAGAGATCTGCGTCGTGACAAGGGGTGGGTCGGTCAGTTGATCGAGCTGCAACTAGGCGCCAGCGCAGGGAGCAGGCCGGAGCAGGACTTCCCGGACCTCGGCATCGAGCTCAAGACGATCCCCATCGATCCTCAGGGCAAACCGCTGGAGACCACCTTCGTCTGCGTTGCCCCACTGATCGGTGTCAGCGGTCAACACTGGGAGGAGTCCAACGTGCGCAACAAGCTCTCCCGGGTACTGTGGATCCCGGTGGAAGGCAGCAGGGAGATCCCGGTTGGCGAGCGGCGGGTCGGCATGCCGCTGATGTGGAGCCCGAATGAAGAGGAAGATCGGCTTCTGCGCCAAGACTGGGAAGAGCTGATGGACATGATAGTGCTGGGGGAAGTGGAGCAGATCAGCGCTCGCCACGGCCAGGTGATGCAGCTGCGCCCCAAGGCTGCCAACAATAAGGCACTGACTCGCGCCATCGGCCGCGATGGTCAACCCATCATGACCCTGCCTCGGGGCTTCTATCTCAAGATCGACTTCACCCACAGCCTGCTGCAACGCTATTTTGCCTTGCCGACTTGATCTGCCTTATCAACATCTTTGTCATATGGTGGTATAAAAATAGTCAGGAGCCATTTTTAACTCACAGACAAGGAGGCGTCATGCCACTGATCAAACAGTTTTTGAAGTCCAAGCCCGAGGTCAAGGTGACCTTTGCCGTAGAGAAAGAGGCTGCCGCAGGCGCGGAGCAGGTGATGCTGATTGGCGAGTTCACCCAGTGGCAACCGGTCGAGTTGAAACGCATGAAGAGCGGCGAGTTCAAAGCCACTCTCAATCTGCCAACCGACGGCCCGGGTTACTTCGAATATTGCTACCAGCTCATCACGCCGGCAGGGGAAACTCTCTACGAAAATGACTGGGAAGCGGATGACTATGTGCCTGGCCCCTTCGGGCGCGACAACTCGGTGGTACGCGTCATCCAATAGAGACTCAACCCAAGAACCGGATACAAAAAAGGCTCGCCATTGGCGAGCCTTTTCACTACCTGTCGAGCTATTTGCCGACATATCGACACTAATTCGAATCGAATTAGTTGAGCTTCTCTTTGATACGAGCAGCTTTACCGGACAGGTTGCGCAGGTAGTACAGTTTGGCGCGGCGAACATCACCACGACGCTTCAGTTCTACACTGTGGATCAGCGGAGAGTGAGTCTGGAATACACGCTCAACACCTTCGCCGTTGGAGATCTTGCGAACGGTGAAAGCAGAGTGCAGACCGCGGTTACGCTTGGCAATAACGATGCCTTCGAAAGCCTGCAGACGCTCTTTGCCACCTTCTTTAACACGCACTTGAACACGTACGGTGTCGCCCTGGGCAAAAGCCGGGATGTCGGTACGCAGTTGCTCTTGTTCAAGCTGCTGAATAATCTTGCTCATTGTCTTTCCTTACCTAGGATAAACTGAAAACTCTACTTAACGCTGTCACGCACTTCGCGGACATACTCGGCAAGAAGTGATTCTTGCTCGTCAGTCAGAGCTAGGTTGTTAATAAGTTCCGGCCTTCTTTGCCAGGTTCGTCCGAGCGATTGCTTGAGACGCCAGCGTCGAATCACTTCGTGATTGCCGCTTGTCAGCGCCTCGGGCACTGCCAATCCATCCAACACCTCTGGCCGAGTGTAGTGGGGATGATCCAGCAAGCCATCCGTGAAGGAGTCCTGCTCGGCACTGGCCTGATCACCCAAGACCCCGGGGACCAGACGCGAAACCGCATCGATCAGGGTCATGGCAGGCAACTCGCCACCACTTAACACGTAATCCCCGATAGACCACTCTTCGTCGACTTCGGTTTGTATCACGCGTTCATCGATACCTTCGTATCGACCGGCTACCAGAATCAGTTTCTGATTCGTCGCCAGCTCGGTTACGCCCGCTTGAGTCAGCTTGCGTCCCTGAGGGGAGAGATAGATGACTTTCGCCCCGTCTCCCGCCGCTTGCTTGGCTGCATGAATCGCGTCACGCAGCGGCTGAACCATCATTAACATGCCGGGCCCACCACCATAAGGACGATCATCGACCGTACGGTGTTTGTCGTAGGTAAACTCCCGGGGGTTCCAGCACTCAATCTGCAGCAGGCCACTCTTGACGGCCCGACCCGTTACCCCGTGCTCGGTAATGGCTCGGAACATTTCAGGGAAGAGGCTAATCACCCCAATCCACATAAGAAACCTCCGGCACCCGTGTTAGCGCGGGAAACTAGAAACCAGGATCCCAATCAACTTCGATTGTTCGAGCAGTCAGATCAATACTCTTGATCACCTGCTCTTCCAGGAACGGAATCAACCGCTCCTTTGCACCAAAGGCATCTTTTACATTGGCCTCAACCACCAACACATCGTTGGAGCCGGTTTCCATCAATTCGGTCACCTTGCCCAGGTCGTATCCCTTGGTGGTCATCACGGAGCAACCAATCAGGTCACGCCAGTAGAACTCACCTTCAGGCAACGCAGGCAATAGATCGGCGGGTACGCCAATCTCGACATTGGTCAATGCCAGGGCATCTTCGCGCACATCGATACCATCGAGTTTGCAGATCAGACCCTTGTTGTGACGCTTCCAGGCCGAGACCTTGAGTTCACGCCACACCCCGTTCTGACTAATCAGCCAGGGGTTGTAATCGAAAATCGCTTCGGCAACATCGGTGAAGGAGTTCACTTTAAGCCAACCCTTGATGCCATAAACGGTACCCAGGGTGCCCAGAACTATAGGTTTTTCCACCTTAACTCCTTACCGTTTGGCTGATTAAGCAGCTTTAGCAGCGTCTTTGATCAGCTTGGCAACGCGGTCAGAAACAGCGGCACCAGTAGCAACCCAATGCTCGATACGAGCCAGGTCCAGGTTCAGCTTTTCGGCAGAACCAGAAGCAACCGGGTTGAAGAAACCAACGCGCTCGATGAAGCGGCCGTCACGGGCGCAACGGCTGTCAGAAACTACTACCTGGTAAAACGGACGCTTTTTCGCGCCACCACGTTGTAAACGAATGGTTACCATATCGTCCTCATTAACATCTAATGAACAAGGCCCGCAAACACGCGGACCCTAGCTTAAAATAAGCCGCGTAATTCTACTTGGATTCGTAATAATTGCAACCAAGCCAGCCATTTTTTGCGCAGAACAGCAATGAAAAAGGGCCTGCCACCGCAGACCCCCATAAACCCACAGGCCGGATCAGAACGGACCGCGACCGCCACCGAAACCTGGGGGCATCATGTTCTTCATCTGACTCATCATCTTGCGCATGCCGCCCTTGCCGGACATCTTCTTCATCATGCGCTGCATCTCGGTGAACTGCTTGAGCAGCTTGTTCACGTCCTGCACCTGCATGCCGGAGCCTGCGGCGATACGGCGTTTGCGGGATCCCTTGATAAGGTCAGGGTGAGCACGCTCCTTGGGCGTCATGGAGCTGATGATGGCTTCCATCCGCACGGTAAGCTTGTCATCCATCTGATCTTTCACATTATCCGGCAAGCCGGACATGCCGGGCAGCTTGTCGAGCATCCCCATCATGCCGCCCATGTTGCGCATCTGGGCCAGCTGCTCGCGGAAGTCTTCCAGATCAAAGCCCTTGCCACTCTTGACCTTGTCGGCCAGCTTGGCGGCTTTCTCTTTATCAACGTTGCGCTCTACTTCCTCGATAAGCGACAGCACATCGCCCATGCCGAGAATGCGGGAGGCGAGACGATCCGGGTGGAATGGTTCCAGCGCATCGGTCTTCTCGCCCATACCGATAAATTTGACCGGCTTGCCGGTGATGTGGCGCACCGACAACGCGGCACCACCACGGGCATCACCGTCCGCTTTGGTGAGGATCACGCCGGTGAGCGGCAATGCCTCGTTGAACGCCTTGGCGGTGTTGGCGGCATCCTGACCGGTCATGGCATCAACCACGAACAGGGTTTCGACCGGCTTGATGGTGGCGTGCAGATGCTGGATCTCGGCCATCATCACACTGTCGACGTGCAGACGACCGGCGGTATCGACGATCACCACGTCATAGAACTTCTTGCGCGCCTGATCGATGGCGGCAGTGGCAATGTCGACCGGCTTCTGGCTGGCATCGCTCGGGAAGAAATCAACGCCGATGTCGCTGGCCAGGGTCTCCAGCTGTTTGATCGCCGCAGGGCGATAAACGTCGGCACTGACCACCAGCACCTTCTTCTTGCTGCGCTCTTTGAGCAGCTTGGCCAGTTTGCCGACCGTGGTGGTCTTACCGGCACCCTGCAGACCGGCCATGAGGATGATGGCGGGCGGCTGGGCAGCCAGGTTGAGCTGCTCGTTGGCCTCCCCCATCACGGTGACCAGCTCACCGTGCACAATCTTGATGAATGCCTGGCCCGGGCTCAGGGATTTGGCCACTTCCTGCCCGACGGCGCGCTCTTTGACGCGCGCCACGAAATCACGCACTACCGGCAGGGCGACATCCGCCTCGAGCAGCGCCATGCGGACTTCGCGCAGGGTTTCCTTGATGTTGTCTTCGGTCAGGCGACCACGGCCACTGACATTGCGCAAGGTGCGCGAGAGTCGTTCAGTCAAATTCTCAAACATGACGGATTCCGGTTCTTGGCGTAATAAATTGGGGGCATTATAACCCAGAGCGGGCGCGAGGACGATTATTCACCGCACGGCAGCAATAGGGATCTTCTCCCTATATATGGGCAGATCGGCCGTTGCACAACTGGCGAGCACTTCATGTGCAAGGTATACTGCCCCTCTTACCCTCAAAAGCTTGTGTAACAACGACCTGGTTATGATCGTAATCTCTGTTCTGGCCCTGGCGTTCTATCTGCTGGCCATCATCGCCTCCCTGCATCTGTTACTGAGCGCCAAGCCGGTGGGACAGCGCTCCCTGTTTGCCTGTATCGGATTGGCCCTGATCGCCCATGCCAGCTCCCTGGGTTCAGAAATCCTGCAAGGGACTGGCCAAAACCTGAGCATGCTTAACGTTGCCTCGCTGGTGAGTCTGATCATCAGTTGTTTCATGAGCTGTATCACGCGCCGCTTCAACGGCTGGATACTGCTGCCGGTGGTATACAGTTTCTCGGCCCTGCTGCTGGCCGCCAGCGCCCTGATCCCGGGGCGTTACATCACCCATCTTGAGGCCCATCCCCAGCTGTTGCTGCATATCGGCCTCGCGTTGATGGCCTACTCGGTATTGATGATCGCCTGTCTGTTTGCACTGCAGCTTGCCTGCCTGAATAAACAGCTTAAATCGAGAAAAATCAGCAATCTGCCAGCCATGCCGCCGCTAATGACAGTGGAGAAACGGCTGTTCCAGCTGATCTCTGCCGGGGTACTGCTGCTGACCCTCTCCATCGCCTCCGGACTCTTCTTTCTTGAAGACATGTTCGCCCAGGGCAAATCTCACAAGACGGTGCTCTCGATCCTGGCCTGGTGCGTCTACGTGCTACTGCTGTGGGGCCATCACACCTATGGCTGGCGCGGCCGCAAAGTAATCACCCTGAGCCTCATTGGCAGCTTCATCCTTACCCTCGCCTACTTTGGCAGCCGCTTCGTCAAAGAAGTGCTACTGAGCTGACCCTCTCTTTATTTTCGTCACACCATCCAACAGGAGCCCTTTTTGGACAGCATCTCAACGAGCACATTACTGATTGTTCTCGTTATTTTGATCCTCTTATCCGCCTTCTTCTCCAGTTCCGAAACTGGCCTGATGTCCATCAACCGCTACAAACTCCGGCATTTAGCCCAAACCAAACATAAAGGCGCACGCCGCGTCGAGAAAATGCTGGCCCGCCCCGATCGTCTGCTGGGGTTGATCCTGATCGGCAACAATCTGGTCAACATTCTCGCCTCCGCCATCGCCACCATCGTCTGTATTCGGCTGTTTGGTGATCTCGGGGTCGCCATCGCCACCTTCGGCCTGACCCTAGTGGTACTGGTGTTTGGTGAAGTGACCCCCAAGACGCTGGCAGCCATGTATCCGGAAAAAATTGCCTATCCGGCCTCCTGGATCCTCAAAGGTCTGATGGTGCCACTGTCGCCGCTGGTCTGGCTGATCAATGGCATCACCAGCGGTCTGCTCAAGATGCTGAAGATCACCCCCAACAAGAATGACTCCCTCAACACCGAAGAGCTGCGCACCATAGTCAACGAGGCGGGCAGCCTGATACCGCAACGTCATCAGGAGATGCTGATCAGCATCCTGGATCTCGACAAGATGCTGGTCGAAGACATCATGGTGCCGCGCAGCGATATCTACGCCATCGACATCAACGATGACTGGAAAACCATACTGCGCCAGCTGGCTCACTGTGCCCACACCAAGATCCTGCTCTATCGCGACAATATCGACGATGTTGTCGGCTTTTTGCACGCTCGCGATGCCCTGCGGCTGATGGCGAGGGATCAGTTCAACAAGTCGAGTCTATTACGGGAAGTGGATGAAATTTATTTCATTCCGGAAGGGACGCCCCTCAACGTGCAACTGGCCAAGTTCCAGCGCAACAAGGAGCGGATTGGCCTGATTGTCGATGAGTATGGCGATATTCAGGGCTTAATCACTCTGGATGACATCTTGGAAGAGATTGTGGGTGACTTCACCACCTCCATGACACCGGCACCCAGCGACGAGATCCACCCCCAGCCGGACGGCACGTTTCTGGTGGAAGGCTCTGCCAGCATCCGCGAGCTGAACAAGGAGATGAACTGGCATCTGCCCATCGACGGGCCACGAACCCTCAACGGTCTGATCCTCGAATATCTGGAGGAGATCCCCCAACCCAACATCGGGCTCCGGCTGGCAGGTTATCCTATCGAGATCCTCGAAGTGGAGAACAACATGGTCAAGATGGCGCGGATCATGCCGGCTTCTTACCTGGCCAAGCCAGACTCACAACATTAAAAAAGGGCTGCCGATGGCAGCCCTTTCCCATCACTCGTCCTCTTCATCCGGCTCCAGCACCAGGGTCGGGATCAACTCGCCGAACACCTTCTGCAACTCGTCACGGTTGGCCAGCAAGTCTTGCAGGGTGTAGCTGTCCATCACCGCCAGAAAAGCATCCATCGCCTCTCGCAGCGCACTCTTGAGCAAACAGACCGAGACGATGTGACAAACGGGCGAGCCGCAGTCGATCCCGTCCAGATTGCCTTCCAGCGCCCGGATCACCTGCCCGACATTGATGGTGGCCGGATCGCAAGCCATGCGAATACCGCCATTCTTGCCCCGCTGGGATTGCAGATAGCCCAGCTTCACCAGCTGATTGACTACCTTCACCATGTGGTTGCGAGAAACGCCATACAAGGCCGATACCTTGGCAACGCTCGACAACTCCCCTTCCGGCAGGGTGGCCAGATAGAGCAGGGCTCTCAATCCGAAATCTGTATAACTGGTTAGTCTCATAAAACCTGATTAGCGCGATGCGAAAAGTGGAGTATTGATTCAAATCAAATAAACATCTAGGATGCCACTTATTAAATGACATTTTATATGTTCAATTAGAACGAGGCCCCTATGCTAGATCAAACCACAGTTGCCGTCATCAAAAGCACCATTCCGCTGCTCGAATCGGCAGGTCCTGCCCTCACCCAGCACTTCTACCAACGGATGTTCAGCCATAACCCTGAGCTGAAAGATATCTTCAACCTGGCCCATCAACGCAGTGGCGGCCAGCCGCTGGCGCTGTTCAATACGGTCGCCGCGTATGCCAAGAATATCGACAATCTGGGGGCGCTCGCCGGTGCGGTCGAGCGGATTGCGCACAAACATACCGGATTCCTGATCCAGCCGGAACAATATCACATTGTAGGTAGTCATCTCTTGGCCACGCTCAAAGAATTGGGCGGAAGTGCGGTCACCGACGAGGTGCTGGAGGCATGGGGCAAGGCCTATGGCGTGCTGGCCGACATCTTCATCGGCCGCGAGCGGGAGATCTATCAGGAGAAGGCCAATCAGGATGGCGGCTGGCAAGGTACACGCAGTTTCATCATCAAGGAGAAGCGGGCCGAGAGCGCGCTCATCACCTCCTTCCTGCTGGCGCCGGAAGATGGCAAGCCGGTACTGGCCTTCAAAGCGGGCCAATACCTCAGCGTCAAGCTGGTTCACCCCGAGCTCGAATATCAGGAGATCCGCCAATACTCCCTCTCCGATGCACCCAACGGGCAGGATTACCGCATCAGCGTCAAGCGCGAGCCACAGGGTCAGGTCTCCAACCTGCTGCACGATCACCTGCAGGCGGGCGACAAGATCGAGGTGATGCCCCCCACTGGCGACTTCTACCTGAAAGCCGACAGCCATACCCCGGTGGTACTGCTCTCCGCCGGTGTCGGTGTGACGCCGATGATGAGCATGCTCAACCAATTGCTGACAAGCAGCCATCAGGCCGACCTCACCTGGCTGCACGCCTGCGAACAGGGCGCTGTGCACGCCTTCAGGGAGGATATTCAGCACAAGTCACTCCAGCATCCCAACTTGCTGAGCCGGGTCTGGTATCGGGAGCCGGAGGCCAGTGACTTACTGGGCGAAGATTACGACCTTGCTGGCACCATGGAGCTGACCGCAGTGAAGGAGCGCATCACACCGCAGGCCCACTACTACTTCTGCGGCCCGCTCGGTTTCATGCAGGAGGTGAAGCGACAGCTGATTGAGGCCGGGATCCCCGCAAGCCAGCTTCATTACGAAGTTTTTGGCCCCCATCAAGATCTCTAAGGCGCGGGCAGCCATATAACAGAGGGAGGTTGCGGCCTGTCATGGCACGGCGGCTGGAACCGGACCCACAGATGCAGATCTGTGGGTCATTTTTTTGGATCAGTGCATCGCCTTGGCGCGGGCCACCACGTTGGCAGGCATCCGGTTACCAAGACGGCTGAGCAGACTCGCCGCCTTCTGGTGCAGCGCCTGGTCACCGATGACGGAGCCATGGAGCCAGCGGTAGGCATCCTCATAATCGAGCGGACTGCCCATCCCCTGCAGCAGCATCTCGACCCACTCGATGCGGGCCCGCAGAAAACCGAGGCTGGCCGCCTCGCGCATCAGAGTCTCGGCACGCACCAGGTCCTTCTGCACCATGGTCCCCTTCCAGTAATAGCGGCCCAGCTGCTCCAGCGCAGGCGCCAACCCGTGATTGGCGGCCTCCCACAGGTATTGCACCCCGAGCTCGGCATTAGGTTTGGTACAGACGCCCCACGCCAGCATATCCCCCCACAGGAATTGATAGGCCGGGATCTTCATCACCGAGGCGCGCGCTTCGATATCCTGAGTCAGCTGACAGCGATCCTGCTTCACCTGAGTAAGATGGCGCCCCTGCTCAATCCAGTTGAGCAGTTCGTCCTGACGATAGAGCGGCACCGCCTGCAACTCGCCAGCAGCCAGAGGCGCGGGAGGCGCAACCGCAGCGGCAGGCTCCGCCGGTTGTGGCAGCGGCGCCGTCCCTTCGCCACTGCTGGCTACCGGCGTGACCGGCTCGGCCGGGAGCAAAACGGGGGCTGCCTCAGGGGGTGTGGCCGTGGCCGCAGACACGGGCGCCGTTGCCACCGCAGCACTGCTTTCGGTCGGCATCGATGCACTTACCGCTGGCGCATCGCTCGATACGGCAGCCGATACCGCCTCGGCGCCATAGAGGGGCGCAGTGAATGCACCGACAAGAACGAGAAGGGTAAGGGGTTTCATCATAAGGATCTCCTGCTGCACTCTGTTATCGGCACCAACCCCCATCCCCTTAGCCTGCGGGCAGATCTCATCAATACAAAAGGGAGCCGAAGCTCCCTTGTTGGCACGGTGGACCCGCTTATTTGACGAAATCGACACCCAGCTGGATATCGGCTTTCAGGGTAGCCAGCATGCCTTCCATCGCTTCCTGCTCGAAGGCGCTCAGCTTGCCGTAATCCAGTACGGTTTCGACGCCGTTCTTGCCCAGCAGCACCGGCTGCGCGAAGAAGGTGGCGTGCTCGCCGTTGCCTTCCACATAAGCGCACTCAACGACGCTGGCTTCGCCCTGCAGACCCTTGATAAGGGAGAGGCCGAAACGACAGGCCGCCTGACCCATGGAGAGGGTCGCAGAACCGCCACCGGCTTTGGCTTCCACCACTTCGGTACCGGCGTTCTGGATACGCTTGGTCATGGCAGCCACTTCTTCAGCAGTGAAGGAAGCGCCTTCAATCTGGGAGAGCAGCGGCAGGATAGTAACGCCACTGTGACCACCGATCACGTTGACGCGAACCTTGTCCACATTCAGCCCTTTGGCGGCAGCCACGAAGGTCTCGGCACGGATCACGTCCAGAGTGGTAATACCAAACAGGCGGCGCTTGTCATAGACACCGGCTTTCTTCAGCACTTCGGCGGCGATGGCCACAGTGGTGTTGACCGGGTTGGTGATGATGCCGATCAGTGCTTTCGGGCAAGTGACCGCGCACTTCTCGACCAGATTTTTGACGATACCGGCGTTGATGTTGAACAGGTCGGAGCGATCCATCCCCGGCTTGCGTGCCACACCGGCGGAGATCAGCACCACATCAGCGCCCACCAGAGCAGGAGTCGGATCTTCACCGCAGAAGCCCTTGATGGCGACGTCGGTAGGAATATGACTGAGGTCAACGGCTACACCCGGGGTGACCGGGGCGATGTCATACAGGCTCAGTTCGGAACCAGCCGGCAGACGATTTTTCAACAGCAGAGCGAGGGCTTGACCGATGCCACCAGCGGCACCCAGAACGGCAACTTTCATGATCAACTCCATGTTTAAGCGTAGGTTTAAGGTTGTTTATTGTTGTGGGCCCAACCTTAATTGATCCCCCTATAAAAAACAATCTGATAACAGTTGCAGTCGCGGGTTCTGTGAGCAACGAAACAAGCGGGAATAAAAAATAGGGTTAAATACAGAAAGTTGGAGGGGAAGCACAGTTTTTTTGTGCTTCCCCTTACCAATAAAGAGGTATTAAAGCAGCACTCAGGATTGAAA
Source organism: Aeromonas sp. CU5 (assembly GCF_002586745.1). Lineage (NCBI taxonomy): Bacteria > Pseudomonadati > Pseudomonadota > Gammaproteobacteria > Aeromonadales > Aeromonadaceae > Aeromonas > Aeromonas sp. CU5. The sequence continues at coordinate 4,374,821 of NZ_CP023817.1, read as the reverse complement.
CGCCAACGCCCGTTTTTCACACCAGCGAAAACCAATTGTTAACAATCCGTTCATCGCCAGATAAAGCCCGCCAGCTACCCCGAACACCGCCAGGGTATCGTAGGTCTGGGCATTCAACCCTTGAGCCAGCCCCATGATATCCATGATGGTGATAGTACTGGCGAGGGAACTCCCCTTGAGCACCAGGATCACCTCGTTGGAGTAGGCGGGCACCAGATGACGGGCGGCGTGGCGCACCTTCATCCAGAGGGTCTGGCCAGCCGAGAACCCCAGCGCCCGACATGCTTCTACCTCACCGGCCGGGATGGCATCGAGCGCCCCCTTGAACAGTCGGGTGGAGTAAGCCGCCGTGTTGAGACCCAGCGCCAGCACGGCGCAAAACCAGGGCTGCTTGAGCAGCGGCCAGAGCGGGCTGGCTTTCAGCCACTCGAACTGACCCGGCCCGTAGTAAATCAGGAAGATCTGAATAAGCAGCGGCGTACCAGTAAAGATCAGCACCCACAGCTGCACCAGCTGGGTCGCCACCGGCAGACGCAACTCCAGCACCCAGGTCATCAGGGCCGCCAATGCGATTCCCAGCAGCAGGCTGAACAGGGTCAGCTCCAGCGTAGTGACCAGACCGCCCAGCAAAGTGACGAGATACTCTTGCATCAGTTAGCCTCCGTAGCGGCGGGTGTAGCGGGCAGCCAGCCCGAGGCCGAACTCACTTACCAGACTGATGGCCAGATAGATAAGGGCGGCGGCGGCATACCAGGTGAATGGCTCATAAGTACTGGCCGAGGCCATCTGCGCTTGGCGCATCATCTCGTTAACCCCGATCAGCGACACCAGCGCGGTATCTTTCAGCAGCACCAGCCACTGGTTGCCAAGGCCCGGCAAGGCGTGACGCCACGCCTGCGGCAATACGATACGGAAAAAGATGTGACTCTTGCCAAGACCGAGCGCCAGCGCCGCCAGCCGTTGACCTGAAGGCACCGCATTGAGCGCCGCCCGCAGGGTCTGGGTCGCATAGCTGGCGAACAGCAGGGAGAGCGCCAACACGCCACAGGCGAACGGGCTGAACTCCACATACTCGCCGGTGATGAGGAACAGCACCTGGGTCGAGCCGAAGTAGATGAACAGCACCACCAGCAACTCGGGCAGGCCACGGATCAGCGTGGTCAGAGTGGCCACCGGCCACAACAGCGCACGCTGTTTGCTGAGCTCGGCGGCACTGAACGCCAGTGCCAATACCATGCCCCCGACCAGTGATGCCAAGGCCAGCCCGAGGGTCATCCAGGCTGCATCCAACAACAGGCTCAACATGGCTTACTGCGCGAAGTATTTGTCGAAGATTTTCTGATAGGTGCCGTTGGCCTTGATCTCGGCCAGCCCCTTGTTCAGCTGAGTCAGCAGCTCCTGGTTGCCCTTGGCGACCGCGATGCCAAAGCCGGTACCGAAGTACTTGGCATCGGTCACCGGCGTACCCACCACCGCATACTCCTTGTGCTGCTTCAGCCAGTCAGCAGCAACCGCGGTATCGGCAAACACGCCGTCGGTACGGCCATTCATCATGTCGAGGAAGGCGCTCTGGTAGCTGGCGTACGGCACGGTCAGCAGACCCTTGCTCACCCAGTTATCCACCAGATAGGACTGGTGAGAGGTACCGTTCTGCACACCGACGGTCTTGTCGACCATCTCTTCCGGCCCCTTGAAGGCATCTTTCTTGGCCACAAATACCGCCGAGTTCTCGTAGTAGATGTCGGAGAAATCGACCTGAGCGGAGCGCTCCGGGGTCACGTCCATGGCGGCGATGGCGGCATCGTAGCGACGGAATTTCAGGCTGGGGATCAGGCTGTCAAAGGCCTGGTTGTGGAAGCTGCACTCCAGCTTGGCCTGCTCGCAGATAGCACGAGCCAGATCGATGTCAAAACCCTGAAACTCGTTCTTGTCATCCAGGTATTCGAACGGCGCGTAGGTGGCCTCGGTGGCGAACTTGATCTCTTTGGCCATGACGGTGGTACTCAACAGACCCATGGCAGCAACCAACAACAGACTCTTTTTCATGACAGCTTCCTTATCGATTCAATATCAATGCATCAAGAATTCGGCAAACCGGCTGGTTTGCGGGGATTGGAAAATGGCGGCGGTGCCGGATTCGATGATCCGCCCCTTCTCCAGATAAATCACCTGACTGGCCACCTTGCGGGCAAAATCGACCTCGTGGGTCACCACCACCTGGGTAATGCCGGTCTGGCTCAGGTTGCGGATGATCTCGGCCACCTCTTTGGTGATCTCGGGATCCAGCGCCGCAGTCGGTTCGTCAAACAGCAGCACTTCCGGGTCCATCATCAGGGTACGGGCAATGGCTACCCGCTGTTGCTGGCCGCCGGATAAACGGGCAGGCCAGGCATCGCGCTTGTCCGCCAGTTGCAGCTGGGCCAGCAGATAGGCCCCCTTCTCGATGGCGGCCTCCTTGCTCATGCCGAGCACCTTGACCGGCGCTTCAATCAGATTCTCCATCACAGTGAGATGTGGCCAGAGATTGTACTGCTGGAACACCATGCCCACCTTGCGACGCAGCAGTTGGGACTGGCGGTTGAATTCGGCAGCAGAGAGGGAGTTCGGGAAAGAAAATTCACTTTCGCCAATCCGCAGAACACCCGCATCCGGGGTGTCCAGCAGGTTCATCATCCGTAGCAGGGAACTCTTGCCAGCACCGCTTGGGCCCAGCAACACCAAGGTTTCACCGGGAGATGTCCGAAAGCTGACCTGTTGCAGAACCGGCACCTTGTGCCAGGATTTCTCGATACCTATTAATTCAATACCCATACAGCCCAATTGAATAAGTTTTCAAAATTTCATCCCGATTCTATCCCTAATGAAGGTCGATGCAAGCCATTTTTGAATCAATATGCAGAACAAGCGCCGCTTCCTTGCAAAAAACGGCATATGAATGCAAAATGGCCTCGCTGTTCGTATCTGCCGCCTGTGTCGCACAGGCCGCCACACCTCCTCATTCGTGAGACCAAGATGAAACACAACGACAAGCAAGAAAAACTGGCCAAGGCCTTTAAAGCCTTGCTGAAAGAAGAGCGCTTTGGCTCCCAGGCAGAAATCGTCACCGCTCTGCAAGAGCTGGGCTTCGAGAACATCAATCAGTCCAAGGTATCGCGCATGCTGAGCCGCTTCGGCGCCGTTCGCACCCGCAACGCCAAGATGGAGATGGTCTACTGCCTGCCGGTGGAACTGGGCGTGCCCACCACCTCCAGCCCGCTCAAGAATCTGGTGCTGGATGTCGACCACAACGGCGCGCTGGTAGTAATCCACACCAGCCCGGGCGCGGCCCAGCTGATCGCCCGCCTGCTCGACTCTCTCGGTAAGGCAGAAGGGATCCTCGGCACCATCGCTGGTGATGACACCATCTTCATCACCCCGACCAGCGACACCGATATCGAAGAGCTCTACCTCTCAGCTCTCGAGCTGTTCGAACAGACTCCGTAATGGCCGCCACCGCGTCATAGCGGTCACGCCAGAACGAAAAATCCCGGCCAAGGCCGGGATTTTTGTTTTGTGCATTTTCGTCAGGCGAGCTTATTTACCCTGCGCCATCAAAAAACCTTCCGATGGGGCGAAGAAAGCCGCGCCGGTCACTGCCTTAGTGAAGCGCAGCAGGTGGTCGAAGTGGCTGCCCTCCCCCTTGTACATGCTGGCCAGCATGGCGTTGAAGTGCTGCTGAGTGCGGCAGCAAGAGATGAAGTAGAGCCCCTGCTCGCTCAGGGTGCCCCAAGGCATGCTCTGGCGCAGGATCTCCATGGACTCCCCTTTCGGCGTCTTGAGGTTGACCCGCTTGATGTGGGCGGTCAGCGGCTTGGCAGCAGACTCATACTCGATGTTGTCGGGCTTGGTGCGACCGATAATGTCTTCCTGCTCTTTTTGCGCCAGCTTCTCCCAGTCGCGCATGGCATGGACCCAGCGCTGGACGTGGATGTAAGAGCCACCGGCAAACTCGCCTTCCGCCAGCAGCGCCACTTCGGCGCGGTGCTCATCCTGCGGGTTCTCGGTGCCATCGACGAAACCGGTCAGGTCACGGCAATCCAGGTTGCGGAAACCGCGCACCTCTTCGGCCAGCTCCACCAGTCCGGCCAGCAGCGCCATCACGCGGTGACCGGCGTGGTGCAGCACGTCCACCCGATCGGCACGCAGCTGCACGAAGAGATCAAACGGGGTGTTGGGGGCTTCCTGACCGTTGGCGGATTGCGCCATAAAGCCACGGAACTGGGGCGGACGGGCAGCAGGATAGAGACCATCCCAGGTGTCGGCGCCAACGGCGACCAGGCCGCTGAACCCGGCATCGGGGAAATCGGCGGCCACCGCCTGCCACAGGGCGGGCAACTTGGCCAGACGGCCGACCAGTTCGGCGGCATCGCCAGTGCGATTGAACATCAGATAGAGGGCGTGCAGATTTGGCTCTGCGCAGATCCCGGCTTGGGCTTTCATATATCTCTCCCCTGAGTAGGCGTTAGCGTTACGGGCTATTTGCGTTGCGCGATTATAAACCAGAGTTGTTCCAGTTCTTTGATTTCACGACGATATCACGCGTTCAGGGCAAAGGGCCAAACAACACTAGTCCATGGGGGGCGACCTTGATGCGGGCCCGCATCCCTGCAAGGGGCTCGCCAATGCTCGCCTCAAACCGCAGCTCGCCACACTCGAACAGCACCCGGCAGTGATGGCCGAGGAACTGCTGCTCCACCACCTTGAGCTCGCCATCTGCGGCGCTCTCCAGCAACAGCTGCTGGGGTCTGAGCATCAGTTGCAACTGCTCGCCCACCACGCGACCATGAGGCTCGCTGCCACAGATGACCCCGAGCGCCGTCTGCACACAGTGGCTGTCCACCACCTCGGCGGCCAGATAGTTGACCCCGCCGAGAAACTCCGCCACGAAGCGGTTTTGCGGGCGGCGATAGAGCTGCTCCGGCTGACCCACCTGCTCGATATGACCAGAGCGAAACAGGGCCAGCCGATCGGCGAAGGCGAAGGCCTCCTCCTTGCTGTGGCTGACGAAGATGGCGCCGATCCCCTGCTGCTTGAGCAGGGCGCGGATCTCGAGGATCAACTTCATCCGCACCTGGGTATCGATGTTGGAGAAGGGCTCATCCAGCAGCATCAGATGCGGCTTGCACACCAATGCCCGGGCGATGGCCACCCGCTGCTGCTGACCGCCAGAAAGCTGGTGCGGATAGCGATCCCCCAGCCCCTGCAGATTGACCAGCGCCAGCGCCTCGTCCACCTGCTGCTGGCGAGCCCGGCGATCGAGCCGGGTCAGACCGAAGCCGACGTTGTCGGCCACCGTCAGGTGGGGGAAGAGGGCGTAATCCTGAAAAATCATGCCGATATTGCGCGCCTCGGGCGGCACGCTGGCACCCGGCCCATCGAGCAGGGTCTCGCCGAGGCGAATCGTGCCCTCGGCCAGCGGCAGCAAGCCGGCGATAGCCTTGAGCAGCGTGGTTTTGCCGCAGCCACTGGCCCCCAGCAGGCAGACGATCTCGTTGTCTGCCACCGTCAGGGAGAGCTGTTCCAGCACATTGCGGCCGTTGTAACGGCAACTGACATTTTCAACCTGCAAACAAGACAAGGCTGACTTCCTCTCGTTTCTGGCGGTGCGCTGCCTTTCGATCAGCGCACCGCATGCAATTTCATTGGCCGACGTGGCGACTCAGTGGCCCGGACTGTCCAGACTGCGGTTGACCCAGATCAGCGGCAACAGCCCCACCAGCACGATAACGATAGCCCCGAGCGCACCGCGCTCCAGCATCTCGTCCGAGACGAACTGGTAGACGTGGGTCGCCAGGGTATCGAAGTTGAACGGCCGCAGCAGCAGGGCGGCGGGCAGCTCCTTCATGGATTCGATGAATACCAGCATGGCGCCGGCAAACAGACCACGGCGCACCAGCGGCAGATGGACCCGACGCAGCATGGCGCCATCCCCTTGCCCCAGGGAGCGGGCCGCCATGTCGAGACTGGGGGAGATCTTGCCCATGCTGCTCTCCACCGAGCCGATGGCGATGGCCACAAAGCGCACCAGATAACCGAACACGATGGCGGTAATGGTGCCGGTCAGCAGCAGGCCCGGTCCCTGCCGCCCCAGCCACTCGGCCAGATCGTTGATGGCAAAATCGAGAGCGGTGAGTGGCACCAGCACCCCGATGGCCAGCACGGTGCCCGGCATGGCATAACCCATGGCGGCGATGCGCAGGGGCAGCAGGCTCTTGATCCCGCCATCGAGGCGGCGGAAGAAGCCGAGCAGCAGGGCGATGCCCATCGCCAGCAGGGCGGTCAGCGCCGAGATGAGCAGGCTGTTACCCGCAAAGCGGACAAACTCCGGCGTCCATGACAACTCGAAGTAACGCACCCCGTAATCGAGCAGGATGATGAACGGCAGAGCGAAACCGGCCAGCACCAGCCCCCAGCACCAGAGACCGGCCAGCCAGCGGCTAATCCCCCTGAGCGGATAGCGCAGCGGCTGCTCATGGCCCATGGACTTCTGGAACACCTGCTGCCGACTGCGCGAGCGGCGCTCCAGCGCGATCAGCAGCACCACCGCCAGCAGCATCAGGCAGGAGAGCTTGGCTGCGGTGGCCAGACTGCCGTAGCCGAGCCAGGTGTCGTAGACCGCCGTGGTCAGGGTGTTGATGGCAAAGAAGTGAACGGTGGCGAAGTCGGCCAACGTCTCCATGGCCACCAGCGATACCGCCACCATGATGGCGGGGCGTGCCAGCGGCAAACTGAGGCGGCGAAAGCTCTGCCACGGGGTACAGCCGAGCAGGCGGCTGGAGTGAATGAGGCTGACCGACTGCTCCAGAAAGGAGGCGCGGGCCAGCAGATAAACATAGGGGAACAACACCAGCGCCAGCACCCAGGCGGCGCCGCCAAGGGAGCGAATGGCCGGAAACCAGTAATCGGCCGGACTGTTCCAGCCAAAGAGCGCTCGCAACCCGGCCTGTAGCGGGCCCGAGTAGTCGAGCAGATCGGTATAGACGTAGGCAACGATATAGGAGGGCATCGCCATCGGCAGCATCAAGGCCCACTGCAGGGCCCGCCGCCCCGGCACCTGACACATGGCCACCAGCCAGGCGGTAGGCACACCAAACAGCAGGCTGAGCAATACCACGCCGACCACCAGCCCCAGGGTATTGGCCAGATAGTCGAGCAGCACGGTATCGGCAAGGTGGCGAAAGAGATCTCCCTCAGCCGAGAAGGCAGAGAAAACAAGGGCAATCACCGGTAAACCCAGCAGCAGGGCGGTGGCCCAGCTGCCGGTAATCCATCCAAAATTTTTCATGAGACCACAGAGGTTGATGGGGCCGTTGGCCCCATCTGATTACAAGTCGAACTTCACTTCATCCAGCAACTGCAAGGCGTCCTTGCGGTGCTTGGCGTAATCGCTGACCGGTAGTGCGTCAGACTTGAAACTGCCCCAGGACTTGACCATGGCGGAAGGCTCGACTCCGGCCTTGACCGGATATTCGGCGTTCACGTCCGCATACATGTGCTGGGCGGTATCGCCAGACAGAAACTCCATCAGTTTCTGGGCGGCGTCTTTGTTCTTGGCATACTTGGTCATGGCCACGCCGCTCACGTTGACGTGGGCACCGCGGTCAGCCTGGTTCGGGAAGTTGATATAGACCGCATCGGCCCAGGACTTCTGCGCCGGATCTTTCAACATGGCGCCCAGATAGTAGCTGTTGCCGAGCGATACATCACAGATGCCATCCTTGATCGCCTTGACCTGATCCCGGTCGTTGCCCTGCGGCTTGCGCGCCAAGTTGGCCTTGACCCCTTCCAGCCAGGTTTTGGTCTCGGCCATGCCGTGATGGACAATCATCGAGGAGACCAGCGCCACATTGTACTCATGCTTGCCGCTGCGAGTGCAGATTTTCCCTTTGAATTCCGGCTTGGCCAGATCTTCGTAGCTGATAGTCTCCAGCTTGCCGAGACGATCCTTGCTCGAATAGATGGCGCGCACCCGGGTGGTCAGGGCGAACCAGCGGTTCTCCGGATCACGATAGATAGCAGGGATGTTCTCCTGCAGGATCTTGCTGTCTACCGGCTGCACCAGCCCCTTGTCCACCAGATCGGTCAGGCGGCTGATATCGACGGTCAGCATCAGGTCGGCCGGAGAGAGCTTGCCTTCCCGCTCCAGACGCTCGTTCAACCCCTCTTTGGCAAACACCACGTTCACCTTGATGCCAGATTCCTTCTCGAACTGCTGGATGATGGGCTTGATCAGCTCATCCTGCCGGTTGGAGTAGACATTCACTTCCCCGGCCGCCAATGCCGATTGAGCCGCCAACGCAGAGAAAGCCAGTGCCAACATCTTCATTTTCATCATCCATTCCTTGATTTGCCATACAGAGTGATAACGATTTCCGTTTGCATTCTGCATACATCTTATTAGCGGATCAAGAACGCTCGCCATCGCCACATCACATATTTAATCTCCCCTAAATGAAAAGGGCCGGATGGAATCCCATCTGGCCGCTTCTAACCAAAACATTATGTAAATCAGGCTTCAATAAGCTCTCACCCCATCGAATTCCCTAAGGTCGAGAGGTCAGCAGATCTGTACGTCACGGCTGCGGTTCATCACAGCGCCTCGTCGTCACTCTCGCCGGTGCGGATGCGCACCGCTTGCAGCAAGTCGTAGACAAAAATCTTGCCGTCGCCGATCTTGCCGGTATAGGCCGCCTTGCAGATCGCCTCAATCACCCCTTCCACGTTATCATCAGCGGTGGCAATCTCCAGCTTCACCTTGGGCAGGAAGTCGACCTGATACTCGGCTCCCCGGTATAATTCGGTGTGTCCCTTCTGGCGGCCAAATCCCTTAACCTCGGACACGGTCAGCCCTTCCACCCCCAGGTTGGCAATAGCCTCGCGGACATCGTCCAACTTGAACGGTTTGATAATCGCACTAATCAGCTTCATCTGGTTGCTCCCAATCCATGGTGTGTCATGAATCGGGTTTCAATTCTTATGCCAAGTATTTTTATTGTTTTATTTCATATAGATAGAGTTTAATACCGGCGCCATTCGCCAGGCACATCCCCATAACCGGCCAGCACGCCCCATAATGAGGCACCATGCTGCAGCGGTCAGCGGGTATGCACCAAACAAGAGCAAAACAGCATGTTAGTTATCTCCAACAGCATCACCCTGCCCTGGCATGAGTTGCAATTCCAGACCATGCGGGCACAGGGCAACGGCGGACAGCACGTCAACAAGACCGACTCCGCCGTCTGGTTGCGCTTCGATTACCGCAACTCTCCCAGCCTGACGCCCCTCTACAAGGAGGGTCTCGACAAGCTGAGCGACAGCCGGGTACACGATGGCTTTATCATGATCCGGGTCGAAAGCCATCGCAGCCAGGACATGAACCGCAAGGAGGCGATGAGCCGTCTGGTGGAGTTGCTGAAGAAAGCAGCCTGGCGCCCCAAAGCCCGCCATGCCACCAAGCCGACCCGCAGCTCCAAGCGCAAACGGGTCGATGCCAAAAAGCGCAAGGGGGATATCAAATCCGCCCGCGGCAAACCGGTTCTGGACTGAGCCGCCCCAGCCCACAAAGGATGTCAGCCGATGAGATACAGTTTTTGCGACAACGCCCGCGGCCCGCTGCTGGTCGCCATCGATCAGGATGGCCTGCGCCACGTGGAGTTCATGCACGGGGAGCGGCCCGTCATGCCGCACGCTGACTGGCAACTGGATGACAAGGCGCTGGCCCCCTATCTCGCCCAATTTAACGCCTATTTCGCCGGAAAGTTGCAGCAGTTCGACCTGCCCATGGCAGCGAAGGGCACCCCGTTCCAACAAACGGTGTGGCGCGCCCTGTGTGATATCCCCTATGGCGAGACCGTCAGCTATCTCGAGATTGCCCAGGCTATCGGCAATCCCAAAGCGGTGCGGGCGGTGGGCGCTGCCAATGGCCGCAATCCGCTCAGCATCATTGTGCCCTGCCATCGGGTGATCGGACGCAGCGGCGATCTGACCGGCTATGCAGGCGGTATTCCCATCAAGCGCTGGTTGCTGGCACTGGAACAGGCGGGCACAGCATTCAGGCTGACCCCGTGACACAGGTAGTCTTCCGGCGGAAGTGATGGCCAATGTCGCCACAAAACTGAAGGGTTTTCAGCTAGAGGACACGCCTTGCTGACAAGATGAACAGAAAATGAAGAATTGCCTCAGAACTACTTCAGATTGCAACGGGCATAGTGACCCTATGCTTGAATGTGACAGCTTATCCGCTTATTCAAGTAGCACCCATGTGACGCTTCCAATCTGTCTTTTTCCCCGCGCCTCCTCTGAGGCGCTTTTTTTGTGCCAACACAACAGGCCAACCCTCTGACTGAGTGACCTGAGCACCACACGCTCCGCACCAACGCAAAAACAAAGAGGCAAAGGATCATCCTTCGCCTCTGTTGTTATCAGGAGTAGCTACTCACTCTGGGGCAAAAACTGCAGTTCTGGCGTAGAGGAGGTCAGCACATCTGCGCAGTAATCCCAGGTGGATATCCGGTAGTGCTGCAGATCTTCATCCAGATGCAGGCCGTCAGACTCCTGATGGAACCAGCTGGCAAAGCGGGAGGGGGTGATAAGCTGGATCTGCTCTTCAATAGAGTGACTCTCCTTTCCCTCGGTCAAGTCGCAATCCTCGACCACCCGCAAAGCGTAGATATGACGAAAATGCACCCGACAAAGAATTTGGGGAGGCAGATCTATGCTGCGCGCCCGGCCCAGCATGATGGTCAGGGAGTCGCTCCAGAGATCCTGATGCAGCTCAGCAACGACCAGTCCGGGGGGGAGCTGGCGGGACGGAGCCCAAGGTACGGCAACCTGCCGAATGGCATTTTTCTGTTCCATAACTCACCTCACAACAACTCACTCCCTGTCTTGAGTCTATCTGAAACACATTGTCCCGGCGAAGACAATCAATGAGCAGTAAAAGCGGGCAATAAAAAAGCCGACGTATCAAACGTCGGCGAATAAAAAGTGCTTACAACAGAGGATTCATATATTCAGACCCGCGAGTCGGAAGATTGGTTCCCTCTTTTTGTAATTAATTTTCGGCGCGTTTAAACATCAGGGTATTGGCGTCCGACTCTTCCGGCACGAAGTAGTAACCCTCCGCGTTGAAAGTGGTCAACTGCTCCACTTCAGTCAGCCGCTGCTTGATGATGTGGCGGGCCATCATGCCGCGCGCCTTCTTGGCGTAGAAGCTGATGATCTTGAACTGGCCGTTCTTCTCATCCTTGAACACCGGCGTGACAATCCGCCCTTTCAGGCTCTTGGGCCGTACCGACTTGAAATACTCGTCGGATGCCAGATTGATCACTACCTCATCCCCCTGGGCGGCCAGCGCGTCGTTGAGGTGGTGAGTGATCACCCCCCCCCAGAACTGGTAGAGATCCTTGCCGCGGCGATTGTCGAGCCGGGTCCCCATTTCCAACCGGTAGGGCATCATCAGATCGAGGGGGCGCAGCACGCCGTAGAGACCGGAGAGCATCCGCAGGTGTGACTGGGCGAAGTCAAAATCGGCCGCGCTGAAATCCTCTACCGCCAATCCGGTGTAGACATCCCCCTTGAAGGCCAGTAGCGCCTGACGGGCGTTGGCCGGCGTGAAGTCTGGCTGCCACTGCGCAAACCGGGCAGCATTAAGACCTGCCAGCTTGTCGCTGATCTTCATCAGACTGGCGATCTGATCCGGGCTCAGTTGGCGGGCCCGGCTAATCAGCTCGGCGGAGTGATCAAGCAATTCAGGTTGGGTGAAACGGGGGGTCACCAGCGGTGACTCGTAATCCAGCGTCTTGGCCGGGGAAACCACAATCAGCATAACGTTCCTTTATGGCGAGGGGCCGAACTACAGCACGGCCCCATGATTCATTCATCCAGCGTTACATTATCCAGCATGCCGGTACCGAGAGTATCCTGACCGGAGAGTTTGATTTGCAAGCGCAAATCATTGGCCGAATCGGCATGGGCGAGGGCCTCACTGTAGCCAATCTGGCCAGCACAGAACAGCTTGAACAACGCCTGATCGAAAGTCTGCATGCCCAACTCAGAGGATTTGGTCATCACCTCCTTGAGCCTGTGTATCTCACCCTTGCGGATGATATCGGTGATCAGCGGGGTATTGAGCAGCACCTCGAAGGCCGCAAAACGCCGCTTGCCATCCATGCTGGGCACCAGCTGCTGGGCAACGATGGCCTTGAGATTGAAGGAGAGATCGAACAGGAACTGACGGTGTTTGTCTTGCGGCACCAGATGGAGAATGCGATCCAGCGCCTGATTGGCGTTGTTGGCATGCAAGGTGGCGAGACAGAGGTGGCCCGTCTCGGCAAACTGCAGGGCAAACTCCATGGTCTCCTGACTTCGGATCTCGCCGATCAGGATCACGTCCGGTGCCTGACGCAGCGAGCTTTTCAGCGCCACATCGAATGACTCGGTATCGATCCCCACCTCTCGCTGGGTCACCAAACAACGGCCATGCTGATGGACGAACTCCACCGGATCTTCCACCGTCAGAATGTGGCCATCGGCATGCTTGTTGCGATAGCCAATCATTGCCGCCTGGGTGGTGGATTTACCTGCCCCGGTAGCCCCGACAAACAGCACCAATCCCCGCTTGGCCATCGCGACCTCTTGCAAGATATTGGGCAGTTGCAGGTCTTCAAAGGTGGGGATGCGGGTTTCGATGCGGCGCACCACCATGCCGGGCTGCTCCTGCTGCCAGAAGGCGCTGACCCGAAAGCGGCCAAGGGCCTCGCGATAAATCGCGTAGTTGGCCTCCTTGGTACGGATATAGCGCTCGAAGTGATCGCTGCTCAAGGTATCCCTGACCAGCGTCAGTGCCCCCTTCTTGTCTAGCGCCTCCCCCCCCAGCGATACAAGATGACCGTTCACCTTGAGGGTGGGCGGTGAACCCACCGTCACAAACAGATCCGATCCCTTTCGCTCGACCAGCTGGCTCAGCAGATCATCCAGATTCATTATTTCTCCCTCCCTGGGTTTGGCATCCTTAAATACTGTTGGGATCAACCGCCTTGACCTTGGCATCGAGGGATGCCACCACACCGCGGCTAACCAGCTGTTTCAGGCTTTGATCCATGGTCTGCATGCCGTGGGTCATCCCGGTCTGGATCACCGAGTAGAGCTGGGCGATCTTGTCTTCCCGAATGAGGTTACGCACCGCGGGAATGCCCATCATGATCTCGTGGGCCGCCACCCGACCACCGCCAATGCGCTTGAGCAGGGTCTGGGAGATAACCGCCCGCAGGGATTCGGAGAGCATGGAACGCACCATGTCTTTCTCCGCACCGGGGAAGACGTCGATGATACGGTCGATGGTCTTAGCCGCCGACGAGGTGTGCAGGGTGCCAAACACCAGATGGCCGGTTTCGGCGGCAGTCATGGCGAGGCGAATGGTCTCGAGGTCACGCATCTCGCCCACCAGAATGATGTCCGGGTCTTCCCGCAGAGCCGAGCGCAGGGCGTTGCTGAAGCTCTTGGTATCCCGGTGCACTTCCCGCTGGTTCACCAGACAGCGCTTGTTCTCGTGAACGAATTCGATGGGGTCTTCGATGGTGAGAATGTGGTGGTGGAAGTTCTCATTGATGTAGTTGACCATGGCCGCCAAGGTGGTCGACTTACCAGAACCGGTCGGGCCGGTCACCAGCACCAGACCTCGGGGAAATTCCGAAATTTTGCGAAAGATCTCCGGCGCATCGAGATCTTCGAGGCTCAGTACCGTGCTGGGGATGGTCCGAAATACTGCGCCTGATCCGCGGGATTGCTGAAAGGCGTTAACCCGGAAACGGGCCAAATTCGGCACCTCAAACGAGAAATCGACTTCGAAGTTCTCTTCCAGCTCCTTGCGCTGGTGATCGTTCATGATGTCATAAATGAGGCTATGTACTTCTCGATGTTCGAGGGCGGGCAAATTGATCTTGCGCACCTCACCATCAACCCTGATCATCGGGGGAACACCGGCCGAGAGGTGTAGATCCGAGGCTTTATGCTTTACACTGAAAGCCAATAACTCTGTGATATCCATAGACTTGTCATTCTCCCATCACAAGATCACTAACGAAATATGAACCAGATTGCCCAGCACCTGTTTCAGGTAAAGGAACGTATTGCCCAAGCCGCTGCGCGGGCAAACCGCAACCTGCAGCAGATCAGCCTGCTTGCCGTCAGCAAGACCAAGCCTGCCGAGGCGGTCATGGCTGCCCATGCCGCAGGTCAGCGCTGTTTTGGCGAATCCTACGCCCAGGAAGCGGCGACCAAGATCGATGCCTTGCGCCAGCAGCCGGAATATTGCGACATAGAGTGGCACTTTATCGGCCCTTTGCAATCGAACAAGTCCAAACTGGTCGCCGAACGGTTTGACTGGGTGCAGAGCGTGGATCGGGACAAGCTGATCGACCGCCTCAACAACCAGCGCCCGGCCAGCATGGCACCGCTAAATATCTGTCTGCAAATCAATATTAGCGGAGAGAGCAGTAAATCCGGAACGTCGGAGCAAGAGATTTTCCGTCTCGCCGAACTGGTTTCTCACAGCGAGCGGCTGGTATTGCGAGGCGTGATGGCTATTCCCGAGCACACCAGCGATGAAAATGTATTGGCCACCCAAATGGCCCGTATGCAGACTCTGTTCACCGAGCTTGCGCGACAATACCCCACGGTTGATACCCTCTCGATGGGCATGACCGAAGATCTTGAGCTGGCCATCGCCCATGGCAGCACCATGGTGCGGGTCGGCACCGCCATCTTCGGCGCCCGTGACTACTCATAAGCAGGGCTGGCGGATAACAAATACATCCGCCCCTTGCAGCGACTTCATCAACAGGAGCGTTTGATGGAACACCGAATTCTGGCGTCAGGTTGTGCAGGCAGCACCAACCCCGTCGCGACCGCATGTGCAACAGGAGCATCTGATGCAGCATAGAACTCTGGCCTTTATCGGCGCGGGCAACATGAGCCGCAGCATCATTGCCGGACTGGTCAAAGCGGGCTACCCCGCCGGGCAGATCACCGCCGCCAACCCAAGCATGCCCAAGCTGCAGGCGCTCGCCAGCGACTACGGCATTCGCATCACCCAGTCCAATATCGAGGCGGCCCGCAATGCCGAGGTGATCGTGCTGGCGGTCAAACCGCAGCTGATGGCCGGCATGCTGGCAGCGCTGGTTGCCGAGCTGGGTTCCCTTGAAGGCAAGCTGCTGATCTCCATCGCAGCCGGTATCAAGGTGGCGCGCCTTGGCGAGATGGCCGGCGGCCACCACCGCATCATCCGCACCATGCCCAATACCCCGGCCCTGCTGGGTCTGGGAATGACCGGCCTCTATGCGCCCGAGCATATTGCCGCCAGCGATCGCGACTTTGCCGAGCAGATGATGCAGGCGGTCGGCAAAACCCTCTGGGTGGAGCAGGAGTCTGGTATCAACGGCGTCATCGCCGCTGCGGGCAGTGCCCCAGCCTACTTATTCCTCTTTATGCAGGCCATCGCCGAAGAGGCAGAGGCGATGGGCTTCTCACCCGAGCAGGCACGCCTGCTGGTGCAACAAACCGCGCTGGGTGCCGCCGCCATGGTGGAGCAAAACCCAAATATATCGCTGCAGACCCTGCGTGAGCAGGTCACCAGCAAGGGTGGCACCACCTTTGAGGCGATCAACACCTTCCAGCAGCAGGGGCTGATGCCGCTGACTGCCCACGCCATGCAGGCTGCCGTTGCTCGCGCCGCCGAAATGGAAACACTCTTCTAACAGGAGCCCAGATGAACACTGCTTACTTTCTGATTAACACCGTTTTTGATCTCTACCTGATGGTGGTGCTGTTGCGCGCCTGGTTGCAGTGGGCTCGCGCCGACTTCTACAACCCGATGAGCCAGATGGTGGTCAAGTTGACTAATCCGCTGGTGATCCCGCTGCGCCGTGTTATCCCGGGCTTTGGCGGCATCGATCTCGCCTCCGTGGTGCTGGCGCTGCTGATCGCATTTGCCAAGCTGGCGCTGCTCAAAAGCATGAACGTACTGCTGGCCGACTGGCTCAACATCAGCCTGTTCGCCGCCCTCACCGTGCTGAAGAAAGCGGGCTCGATGATCTTCTGGGTACTGCTGATCCGCGCCATCCTGAGCTGGGTCAGCCAGGGTCGCAACCCCATCGAATACGTGATGCATCAGCTGACCGAGCCATTCCTTGCCCCTATCCGCCGCATCCTGCCGGCACTGGGCGGGTTGGATCTCTCGGTGCTGGTCGCCTTTATCGGCCTGCAAGCCATCAACTACCTGCTGGGCGACCTGTTCGGCCAGCTGTGGTGGATGATTTGATGCCAGCCGTCCTGCAACAAGGGGATGAACTGGTACTGCATCTGGTGATCCAGCCCAAAGCGAGTCGGGATCAGATCATCGGATTGCATGGCGAAGAGCTGAAAGTGGCCATCACGGCGCCGCCCGTCGATGGCCAGGCCAACAGCCATCTGATCAAGTTTCTGGCCAAGCAGTTCAAGGTGGCCAAGGGGCAGGTCACCATAGTGCGGGGCGAACTGGGGCGGCACAAAACCGTCGCCATCGACAGCCCCAAACAGTGGCCGCCAGAAGTGAGTGCACTGCTGAATGACCCGCAAGGCTGAATGAGTCGGCCTGTGCCAACCGTAGATATGAGAGGGATGACAGATGAAAACAGTCTGGATGAGTGGCTTACTGGCACTGCTGATGACCCTGCCACTCAAGGCAGAACAGATGAAGGCGCTGGGGCCCTGGCAAGTCCACTACAACGCCTTCAACTCCAGCTTCCTCACCCCCGAGGTTGCCAAGGCGTATGGACTGGAGCGCAGCCGCTACAACGCCATCATCAATATCGCGGTACAGGACAAGCAGAAAGTGGCGCAAGCCGTGGGGATCACCGGTGAGGCCAAGAACCTGACCGGCACCATCCGTACCCTGAGCTTTCAGGAGGTAAAAGAGGGCGATGCCATCTACTATCTGGCAACCCTCCCCTACCGCAACGAAGATACCTATCAGTTCACCCTGAAGATCATGGGCGGCGGGCAGCAACAGAACCTCACCTTCCAGCAGACCTTCTACGTCGACTGAGTTCAATCAGCAACAAACAACAAGGGCGCCATCAGGGCGCCCTTGTTGCATTCAGTCCGTGCCGCAGTCCGTTACAGGGCGAGGAACAGACCGGCCAGACAGGCGCTCATCAGGTTCGCCAGCACGCCGGAGAGAATGGCGCGCATGCCGTAACGGGCGATGAAGGATTTGCGCTCCGGCACCATGGAACCCAGACCGCCGATCAGGATCGCCATGGAGGAGATGTTGGCAAAGCCGCACAGGGCAAAGGTCACGATGGCCTTGCTCGACTCGCTCAGGGTCTGATCCTGCACCAGACCAATGAAGGCGACGAACTCGTTGACCACGATCTTGGTACCGATCAGCGCGCCAGCGGCCTGCGCCTGATCCCAGGGCACACCGATCAGCCAGGAGACGGGGGCAAACAGCCAACCAAGAATGATCTGGAAGCTCAGATCCAGCCCCACCAGACCGCCAGCCCAGCCAAGCAGGCCGTTGAGCATGGCGATCACGCCGACGAAGGCCAGCAGGGTCGCACCGACCGCCACCGCGATATTGAGGCCGGACATGGCACCATCGGCCGCCGCTTCGATCACGTTGGTGGCACGGGGGATCACCACATCCTGATGGTGATCGACCTCGCCTGCGCTCGGCGGCACCAGGATCTTGGCCATCGCCAGACCGGCAGGGGCCGACATGAAGGCGGCGGCGATCAGGTATTTCAGTTCAACCCCGAGGCTGGCGTAGCCCACCAGAGTACCACCGGCGACAGAGGCGAGGCCGCAGCTCATCACCGCAAAGAACTGCGAGTCAGACATTTTGGAGAGGTAGGGTTTGACCACCAGCGGCGCTTCCACCATGCCGACGAAGATGTTGGCGGTGGCGGAGAGACTCTCTGCTCGGCCGGTACCCAGCAGCTTCTGCAAGCCACCACCCAGCAGGGCGATCACCCGCGGCATGATGCCGATGTGGTAGAGGATGGCGATCACCGCAGAGAAGAAGATGATGACCGGCAATACGTTGAAGGCAAAGATGAAGCCCAGTTTGAACTTGGCCAGATCACCGAACAGGAAGGCGATCCCCTCCTGACCATAACCGATCACGCTGCTGACGCTTTCGCTGACCCCGTTCAGCACGTGCTGACCGGCAGGCAACCAGAGCACCAGACCGGCAAAGATGACTTGCAGGCAGAGGGCGAGGCCAACTGTTCGCAGCGGGATACGACGACGATTATCAGAACAGATCACGGCAAGCGCCAGGATACTCAGGATGCCGAGCAGGGCAATCATAGGGACTCCATCAGGTGGGGCAAAAGATGGGCGCGGATTCTGCGCCTCTCACCCCATCACTGCAAGTCCGCTTGGTTACAGGCTTGTTGGAAAAAACGTTTGCACGATATCGGTTGCGCCAACTGGCTGATTTGGCTCAATTTTAGTTTCATGCGAAAGCCAGAGTTTTTATATGGAAACGATTATTCCTCCGTGCCGGACAATTTACCCCCGAGCCAGGGTGCCAACCGCTGTTCCCAATAGGGTTCAACGCCAAAGCGGGCCTTGAGGAAATCGATGAAGAGACGGATCTTGGGATCCAGGTGTTCGCGGCGGGCATAAACGGCATGCAGCGCCATCTGCTGGTTCGGCCGCCACCCGGGCAGCAACGGGATCAGCTTGCCGCTCTGCAGCTCCTTGTCCAGCAGGTAGTTGGCGATATAGGCGATGCCGAGCCCGGCCAGCGCCGCATCGCGCACCGCTTCCGCCATATCCACCCGATAGTTGCCCGCCACCTGCACCGTCTGGCGCTCCTTGCCCTGGCGAAACGACCACTGGTGATAGCGGCGTTCGCGGCTCTGGTAGGTGATGCAGTTGTGCTGGGCCAGATCCTTGGGATGGAGCGGGGTGCCATGACTCAGCAGGTAATCCGGCGAGGCCGCCACCACGAAGCCGATGTCGGCCAGCCGTTGGCCTACCAGCCCTTCGGGCTTGTCCTCATAGGTGGTGAGCCAGAGATCCAGCCCCTCATCCACCAGATTGGTTCTGTGGTCGAACAGCGAGACCTCCAGCTCCAGCTCGGGATAGCAGTCCTGAAACCCCTTGAGGTGAGGCAGAACGTGGAGGCGGCCGAATGATTGACCCACCCCAAGATGGAGCACGCCGCTCACCTTGCCGCGCCGCTCGGCGATCATGGAGTCCGCCTCGTGCGCCACCGCCACCAATGCATGACAGTGACGGGCATACTCCTGACCCAGCTCGGTCAGGACGAAGCGGCGAGTGGTGCGCTGCACCAGCTGAGCACCGAGGGTGGTCTCCAGCAGTGCCAGCTGCTTGCTGATATGGGATTTGGAGACCCCGAGACGACGGGCGGCGGCAGAGATCCCCTGCTCGCGCACCAGCGCATCGAAGATCACCATTTGAGGGAGACGTTGCAGCACAAGATAACCAGATTGAGTGGCGGGAGCCCATTATTCCAGAGCCGCCCGCCAAGGGGTAGGGGTAGGGTCAGAGCCCCAGCGCCCGGGTGATCTGCAGTTTGAGGGGATCGTCAGCCGGATTCTGGTTGGCGCCGTAACTGGCGATCAGCTTGCCATCGCGCCCCACCAGATACTTGTGGAAGTTCCAGTTCGGCTCATCCCCGTCTGCGGCCGCAGCCAGCCCCTTGAACAGCGGCACCGCATCGGAGCCACTCACCGCCACCCGATTGAACATCGGGAAAGTGACCCCGTAGTCGCGACGGCACACCTCGGCGGTCTTGGTCTCGTTGCCCGCCTCCTGCCAGAAGTCGTTGGAGGGGAAGCCCAGAATAATCAGCCCTTTATCCTTGTAGCTCTGGTAGAGCTTCTCCAGATCGCGGAACTGACCGCTGTAGCCGCAATAGGAGGCGGTATTGACCACCAGTACCACCTTGCCCTCGGTCAGCTGACAGAGGTTGTGGCGCTGGGCATTGTTGAGCTCCCGCATCTCCACATTGAAGTAATCGGGGCACGCCGCAGAGGCCGCACCAGCCCCCAATAACAGCAACAGAGTGAACCATTTCATCGCCAAGACTCCTTTTGTTTTGTCCATCATACGCGGTTACCAGAGCCGCAGTTCACTCTCAATGCAGGGGAATGCCGGTCAGCCAGCCGTGGCCCCAGAAAACCAGTAATGCGGTAGCCACCAAGCCAGCCCCGACGCTGATGCCGGTGCCGGTCCAGTTAGCCGCCGGACGGGGATATCGCTGCCAGTCCCGCACCGAAATCCAGACGATGCTCACCAGCGCCCACAAGCCGATGCCGCCAAACAGCACCAGAGAGCGCGCCTCGCTATTGACCAGCAGATGGGCCACCGCCCACAGCAGGGTGCCAAGCAGTTGGGGATGCACCAACCAACGGCGCAGATAGTTGGGCCCCTGACCGGAGAAGAAGAGGATCAGCGCAAAGGGCATCATCACCGTCATGGTCATCGGCCCCCACTGGGGCAAGAAGTAGAGCGGCAACGAACTGGCACTGCGCCAGCCGGCGATGATGCAGGCGATGGCGACAAACACCAGCAGGGAGAAGAGCCCCTTGTAGCGATTCTCACCCAGCCGCTCGCGCACCCGCGCCCGATGGGCCACGGCAAAACAGGGGTAGAGATGGATCAGGGTAAACAGCGCAACCCCCAGAGTCAGCAGGAACATGAGTCTCTCCTTGTACTTGGTACGACCACTATGCCGCAAAGGGAGAGGTGCGCCTATAGAAAGCAGTGGCACGACGGCAAGCCAGCAGAGGGAGGAAGATAAAAAAGCCGACCTCGATGGGTCGGCGAAAAGTGCTAAGGGCAACCGGATTTCTCATCAAATGAGAATGGCCCCTCACGGGCCAAGGGATGGCCGCCGCCCGAATATCGGGCGGCAACCAAATCAGATCAACGGGGCAGCCGATAGAGCGCGGCCACGTTGCGCGCGGTCAGCTCGATATTGGTGCTGGCGGTGGCCAGTGCTTCCGGCAGGGACATGGCGCGGTTGACCACAGCGAATACCGCATCCAGCCCATGCTCGTGTACCACACCGCAGTCGTCGGTTAGACAACCGGAGATACCGATCACCGGCTTACCGAACTGCTTGGCGCAACGTGCGACACCGATTGGCGTCTTGCCGTGAATGGTCTGGCTGTCGATACGACCTTCACCGGTGATGACCAGATCCGCATCGGCCACTTCATCGGCCAACTTCAAGGCTTCAATCACGATCTGGATGCCGGGCTTGAGCTCGGCGCCAAGCAGGCCAACCAGCGCGGCCCCCATGCCACCAGCAGCGCCCGCCCCCGGAATATCCTCCACCTGCTTGCCGAGCGCCCGCTCGATGCAGTCGGCATAACGGGAAAGGTAGCCATCGAGCTGCGCCACCATCTCGGGGGTCGCGCCCTTCTGCGGGCCAAACACCGCGGAGGCCCCTTTCGGGCCGCACAGCGGGTTGTTCACATCGCACGCCACCTCGATAACCAGATCGCTCAGACGCGGATCCAGACCGCTCAGATCGATGGTCGCCAGCTCGGCCAGACCGGCACCGCCCAACGCGATGGCAGAGCCATCGGCTTTGAGCAACTTGCCGCCCAGCGCCTGGATCATGCCGGCACCGCCGTCATTGGTGGCGCTGCCGCCGATACCGAGGATCAGATGCTTCACCCCCATCTCCAGCGCAGCCAGGATCAGCTCGCCAGTGCCGAAGCTGGAGGTGAGCAGCGGATTGCGCTGCTCCGGCGCGACCAGATGAATGCCGGAGGCGGCCGCCATCTCGATGACGGCGCGCTCGCCATCTCCCAGCAGGCCGACGAAGCCCTGTACCTTGTTGCCAAGGGGCGCAGTCACTTCAACTGGCAGAATGTGACCACCAGTGGCATCCACCAAGGATTGCACCGTGCCTTCGCCGCCATCGGCCATCGGCAATTTTACGTAGGTGGCGTTTGGCAACACCTGCTTGAAACCGGCCTCGATGGCATCAGCCACCGCCATGGCGCTCAGACTCTCCTTGAATGAATCGGGGGCAATAACAATTTTCATATCAATTCCTTAGGCGAGGCCAAACACGCCAAACATCAGGGTGGAGACAGTTGCAATGGTCAGACCGACCGCAGTTTCGTAAGGGATGAGCTTGAGGCGCTCACCCACGCCCATGTGGACACTGCCACCGGTAGCGTGGAAGAAAGAGCCGTGGGGCATGTGGTCAAACACGGTGGCACCGGCATGGATCATCGCCGCCCCCGCCAGACTGCTGATCCCCAGTTCAATCAGGGTGGAGCTGAATACGTTGGAGGCCACCACGGTACCGGCTGTGGTCGAGGCGGTCGCCAGTGACATCATGGCACCGGAGATGGGCGCCAGCAGGTAGGAGGGCAGACCGGAGGCGGTCAGACCGCTGATCAGTACATCTTTCAAGCCGGAGTTGGCGATGATGCCAGCCAGGGTGCCGGTACCCAGCAGCATGATGGCGACCGGCGCCATGCGAGCAAGACCCGCGACCGCAAACTGGTTCACCTTGCTGAACTTGCCCATCATCAGGGCACCGACCAGACCGCCGAGGGGCAGTGCAATCAGCGGGTCCACCACGATACCGGCGACCGGACGCAGGGCCAGCAGCAGGATGGCGACCAGCGGCGCACTGATGGCAGCGGCAAAGCCCGGCAACTTGGCACCGTCAAAGCTCACCACCTCGTCGGCGGCAACCTTGCTGCCCTTGTTGTTAAGACGCTTGGCCAGCCAGTAGGCCATCACCAGACCGAATAGACCCGGGATGATGCCCGCCGCCATCACCGAGGTGAGGGGCAGATGGAAGGCGTCAGCCGCCGCGATGGCGTTGGGATTGGGGGACATGACGTTGCCCGCCTTGCCGCCGCCGATCATCGCCAGCAGGATGGCCGCCTTGGAGAGGTCGGCACGGCGGGCGATGGCCAGCGCAATGGGGGCGACCGTGATGACGGCCACGTCCACGAACACGCCGACTGCAGTCAGGATCAGGGTCGCCAGCGCCAGCGCCAACAGGGCACGGGTTTCACCCAGCTTCTTGACGATGGTCTCGGCGATGGTGGTGGCGGCACCCGATTCGATCAGTACGCCAGCCAACACACCGGCCGCCAGGATCCGCATCACCGCCGTGGTGATCCCTTGGGCGCCACCGATCATCAGGGCGACGGTCTGGGTCAGATCGGCGCCGCCAATCAGGCCACCGGCCAGGGCACCCACGATCATGCCGTAAGCCGGCGGAACCTTCTTCAGAATAAGGAAGATGGCGATGGAGAGCGCAGCGATGGCGCCAAGCGCGGTAACTGGGATCATGACGGGCACCTTGGATAGATAGAGTGCTCGCCATTATGAGGATGCCAAGAGATAAATCTTTAGACGAAACGACAAATAAAAGGCAGTGAAAAGCAGATTAGTTGTAAAAACTCACAATCACATGCTCAGATTAAGCCCCAGATAAAGCTGAAATTTGTCGTCTAACTTGTTGAAATTCAACCCGGTTATCTGCTCGATCCGGCCCAGCCGATAACGCAGGGTATTGGGGTGGATAAACAGCGCCTCGGCACAGCGATGCAGATCACAATCCTGCAAGAAATAGTGGCGCAGGGTCTTCTGCAAAGCGCCTTTGGAGTCCTCCCTGGCAAGCCTCAGCAAGGGGGTACGCAACTGATCCGCCTGCCAGGAGTCCATCAGACTCCCCAGCAGCACCGGCAAGCGGTAATCCTCGAAGAAGTAGACCTGCTTGCGCGGCGCCTGCCGCATGCCACGGCGCAAGGTATCCCGCGCCGTCTGGTAAGAGCGCGTCAACCCGTCGATACCGGCGAAGTAATCGCCCACCGCGATATGCACCTTGAAGTGGGGAATCCGCGCCAACAGCTGTTTGATCCGGTTACGTTCCTGATCCGATTGCCAGACGCCATCGCTCAATTGCGCCGGTTTGAGCACCACTATCTCGTCGAGACCATGGATAGCCACTAAATTGTCCCGCTCCGGGTTTTCCAGCTGATGAACCAGCTCTCTTAACCGGGCGGGATCCGCCTCCTCCAGCGCCAGCACGGCCACCACCCGAGGCTGGGCCAGATCCAGCCCGAGAAAACGGGCCGCCTGTTGCAGCTGATCGACTCGCCCCTCGCCACGGATAAGCTGCAGCACCAGCTCCTCCTTGTGGCGCTTGTCCCA
Source organism: Aeromonas sp. CU5 (assembly GCF_002586745.1). Taxonomy (NCBI): domain Bacteria; kingdom Pseudomonadati; phylum Pseudomonadota; class Gammaproteobacteria; order Aeromonadales; family Aeromonadaceae; genus Aeromonas; species Aeromonas sp. CU5. The sequence goes on along the minus strand of NZ_CP023817.1, from coordinate 4,350,569 downwards.
CTGCAGCTGTTCGGTGAGTGCCGCCTGCTCCAGGATCAGTTCTGCCGTCATTCGCACCAACTCGGCGTAAGCGCGAACTTCCTCCGGATCGCCGGAGATGCCGATCACCCCGAGCAGTTCCCCCTGATAGGAGATGGGCAGATTGATACCGGGTCGCACTCCCTTGAGCTGCAGGGCGGTCGCTTCGCTGATCTCCACCACCCGGTTCTCGGTCAATGCCAGTACGGCCCCTTCGTGGCGCTGATGGATCCGCTCCAGATTACCAGAAGCGATAATGAGGCCACTCTCGTCCATCACGTTGACCGAGAACGACAGGATCTTCATCGCCCGACTGACTATCTGATGGGCAAGGCTCTCATTTAGCTGCATAACATCTCCGGACAATAGGCGGTTTGGACGGTGCTGCCTGGCACCAACCCGCAGCAGATGGGCGCAAAGATGCCACATCATCAAGACAAGCGAGAGGGGGATCGCTAGAATAGGCCACTTTACCCGATGTGTGCCCCGCCATGGAGCAGGAATTGCGTGCTTGCACCCGCCTGTCCGTGATGGCCCATCCCTCCGATATGGACTGCGCTATGGATTATGAGTTTCGCCGCGACCCGTTTGGTGGCTATCGCGCCCGGTTCTCCATGGGCCATGAAGCCATCGGTCAGTGGCTGATCGACGAAGTTGGCAAGGATGAAGAGAAGCTCGACGAGCTATTCTCCATCATTGACCAGCTATCCAACCGCACCCGGGTCGAATACCGGCTCAATGGTGGTGATTACTCCCTGCTACTGACCCATGAAGAGGCGGAGGTGAAAGCCAACGCCCTCAATATCGAGCTGGATGAGGATCTTGACGATCTCGCCTACTACGATGATGAACAGCTGGCCATGTGCGGGCTGGAAGATTTTGCCCAGGTGCTCGGCTCCTGGCGCGCCTTTATCCGTAACGAGGATATGGGCTGATTAACCCAATGTCGGGCAAACTTGCCCTTTTGCCTAACCCAACAGGATTGACTATGTCTATTTACGATTTTGATGACGAACTGCCAGAAGACGAAGAACAGGAATCTACCCAGAAAGCGGCCGTGCCTGCCAAGAAGAAAGGCAAGCAAGTGATGAACACTCAGGTTAACTTGAGCCCGCGCGATGCCAGCCGTTTGAATGGTATCCATATTGAAGCGATCGCCACGCTGGACGACGTCAGCCTGCCGAAGAACGTCATCTTCAAAGCAGGCCTGATCGCCCTGGGCGAGCTGAAAGCCGACAAACGTGCCGATATCATCGCCCGCGTGATCGCTGAATCCGGTCGCTAATCCCCCGGGAAAACGGACTGGCCAGCGTATCGCCCATTGCGGCGATACGAAACGCCGAAAAAATCAAAGCCGGAGCCACTGCTCCGGCTTTGTTGTATCTGTCATCCCCTTCAGTACTTACTGTTGCTCACAGCGAAGCAAGCGGGGCTGCGCCCTGGGCACCAGCTTGTCGTAATAACCGCTGGCACGAGCCGCTGCCAGTGCTTCGTTGAACCGCTCGATCAGCTCGATCCCGCCCGGTACCTGACGCGAAACCAGCAAATAGAAGGTATCACTCTGGCGAAAATAGGGTAACGACTGCAGATGATGGGGATCGCCGAAGACCGCCATGCTGGCGTCTGCCGTGACGGCATCGTTCATCGGCATCAGGTCAACCCGCTTGAGTTCGAGCATGCGCAAGCACTGCGCCAGCGTTTTGGGGCGAATTAGCTGCAAAGAGAAACTGGCGATCACCTCATCCGCGTGGCTGGTACTCCAGCCGGCGGGAATACAAACCCGCAGCCCCTGCCACTTGCCATCAAGCACAGCCTCGCTGCCTCGATAGGTAAACCAGGAGAGGTGATCAATATGGATGGGGGCACTGTAGTAGAAGAGTTTTGCCCGTGCCCGCGTCCAGGCGTAGGGGTAGGTGGCGGATGCCAGGCCATTGCGAGTCAGCTCATAGCCCCGGTTCCAGGGCAGGTAGTCCACCTTCAGATCCTGATAACCCGCCTCACGCAGCAGGGTCGTCACCAGCCGGGTACTCTGACCGCCATCCGCCAGCGCAGCACCGGTATAGGGTGAAAAATCCCCGGTCACCAGCGACAACGGAGCACCGGACACCCATCCACACCAACAACAGAACAACCACCCATAGCGCTTCATCACCACCCCCTTCTTACTCTGTTACTGAGTATAGGAGAGCGGCTTGGAAAACCCGGTCGAGTTGCCTTGCGGACGATGCCCCTGCTAAGGTGCAGCCCTTTCACTACAGAGGTGTTTCGATGTTACCCCTACCCGATACCCTGATCTGGGGCGCACTGGCGCTGGCCACCCTGCTCTGTCTGGCACGACAACGCCTGCCCGGTTTCCTGCTGCTGGCGGTAGCCCTGCTACTGGCGCTCTGGCTGGATCGCATCACCACTGCGGCCCTGTCGGTGTCGCTGGCAGCCTTGTTGCTGGCATGGCGTCTGCCGTCACTGTCAGGCCATCGCCGTACCCTGGCATGGAGCGTGTTGTTGGCATGGGCAGTGGCACTGACCCTGCACCTGGTTCCCGGTTTCAGCAATCTCAAGGTGCTGGATCAGGCGCTGGCGGGCCCCGCCAGCGTGCCGTTCAACATGTACCTGAACCTCGACAAACCGCTGCTCTTCTTCGGCTTGCTGCTGGCCTGCCCGACCCTGCTCGGCAAGGGAGGTGCCATCCGTTGGCGGCCGCTGGCCCTGTTGCTGCTGCCGCTGGGAGCCCTGCTGGTGATCGCCTGGCAGTTGGGGGCATTGCGACCGGAAGTGGGACTGCCCCACTGGTGGTGGCTGTTCGCCCTGAACAACCTGCTGTTCACCTGTGTGGCGGAAGAGGCGCTGTTTCGTGGCGCGATCCAGCAGGCGCTGGCGGAACGCTACCGCCCCTGGATGGCCATAGTCGTGGCCGCCATGCTGTTCGGCGCCATCCACCTGCCCGGCGGCCCACTGCTGGCGCTGTTTGCGACCCTGGCAGGCTGCTGCTATGGCCTGGCATTCCAGCTCAGCGGGCGGCTCTCGGTGGCAATCCTTATCCACTTCGCCTTCAACTTCGCCCATCTGGCGCTCTTTACCTACCCGCTGGCACGTACCTGACCCTCAGCCGCGTGGCGTCTTGCCTTTGAACGCCTTGACGCTGCGCTTGGCCTGAGTACGACGATTGGCCTGCTTGTCACGGGCCGGGCGCTTTCCCTCGCCGCTGGCGGGCTGGTCGGTCACCGGGAATCCGGCCAGATCGCCCAGCGGCAGCTCACGGCCGGTCAAGGTCCGAATAGCCGTCAGAATCTCGCTCTCGCCATGGCAAACCAGCGAGATAGCCAGCCCTTCGCGGCCAGCCCGGGCGGTACGGCCAATACGGTGCACATAGACGGGGGCGCTGGCGGGCAAGTCCAGATTGATCACCACCGGCAGCGCCTCCACATGGATGCCGCGCGCCATCAAGTCGGTAGCCACCAGCACCCGCACCCGACCCTCCTTGAAATCGGCGAGCGCCTGCTCGCGCACTGCCTGTTCTTTCTCGCCATGAAGGGACGCTACCGCAATGCCGGCTTTAGCCAGCTTCTTAGCCACCCCATCGGCGTCATCCCGCGCACTGATAAAAACCAGCACCTGCGGCCACTCTTGCTCCTTGAGCAAACTGATCAGCGCCGGTACCTTGCTGCTCTTGTTGACCAAAAAGAGCAGCTCTTCAATCTCGTTCACCACGCTGTTGAGCGGATTGGCCTCGATGCGGATGGGCTCGCGCAACAGGCCGTTGGCCAGCGTCTCCAGTTCGACAGGCAAAGTGGCCGAGAAGAGCAGGGTCTGGCGATCCGCCGGAATAAAGCCGAGCAGCGCCTTGATATCGGGTGCAAAGCCCATCTCCAGCAGGCGATCCGCCTCATCCAGCACCAGCAGTTGCAGACCATCCAAGCCCAGCAGTTGCTGAGTCAGCAGATCCCGCAGCCGCCCCGGCGTTGCCACCAGCAGCTGTGGCCCGTGCGCCAGCTCGGCCTGTTGCCGCTCCTGCGCAACGCCCCCACACAGCGTCACTATGCGCAGCCCAAGCGCCTCGGCCCCCTCTTTTAGCGCGGCAGTGACCTGAATCGCCAACTCGCGGGTCGGCACCAGAATCAACCCCTGAACCTGGCTGGAGGCAGGATCCAGCCGTTGCAGCAGCGGTAAACCAAACGCCAGGGTCTTGCCGCTGCCGGTCTGGGCCAGTGCCAGCAGATCCTGCCCCGCCAGTGCCGCCGGAATGGCCAACTGCTGGATGCGGGTCGGGCTGTGCAAGGTGGCTGGCAAAGAGGCCAGCAGAGCGGGATGGAGGGCAAGTTCACTAAAGGTCATGGCGCTACGTCAACAAAGAAGTGGGAGGCGAAGTCTAGCCAGCCAGCCTCCATAAGTAAAAGGGCGTGGCCCGGCATTCGCTAAAAGAGGCACCGGCGAAGTAACGGAAAAATGGCATCAGAAATGAAAACGGCCAGCACCTGTCATCAGACAGGGCTGGCCGCCGGCAATCACAGCAGGAAAAAATTACAGCGCAGCGAGAGCCGCGGCGTAGTCCGGCTCGTCGGCCACTTCGGCGACCAGCTCGCTGTGCAGTACCTTGTTATCACCATCCAGCACCACGATGGCGCGAGCGGTCAGCCCCACCAGCGGGCCGGAAGAGAAAGCAACACCGTAATCTTCCATGAAGACAGCGCCACGCAGGGTGGAGAGGGTCACCACCTTGTCCAGACCTTCAGCGCCGCAGAAGCGGGACTGGGCGAACGGCAGATCGGCGGAGATGCACAGCACTACTGTGTTCTCCAGCGCGCTGGCCTGCTCGTTGAACTTGCGAACAGAGGTGGCGCAAGTCGGGGTATCGACGCTCGGGAAGATGTTCAGGATTTTACGCTGACCGGCAAAGCTTGCCAGGGTCAGGTCGGAGAGATCCTTGGCTACCAGCGAGAAGGGCTTGGCTTGCTCACCGGCTACCGGGAAGTGACCAGCGACGGAGACCGGGTTGCCTTGCAGAGTGACTGAGTTGCTCATGTTTTATGTCCTTTTTTATTGGTGTAGTAAAAATCAGGCCTCCAGTATAAGCGTGCCCAGCGCTTACAAACACCCGCCAACCTCAGGGATATACGTGGTAAACGCCCGCTCTCCAGTCGAAACGTCAACACCATAAAAGGGTGTTGACCTTGGATATAACACCAAGGTTTAGACTCCCTCTCAGTAATCAAGGATCTCGCAGGGGCGGGATCCATCAAGAGGGACTCATCATGAGCAAATCCTGCTGCTCCACCCAGCATGCCGCCGCCCCCATCAAGGCCGTCAGCAAGGCGGTAACCGGCCAGAGTGAACATCACCACGATAGCCACTGCTGCGACAACGCAGCCCCCGTCAGTGGCTGCTCAGCCACGACGTCTCATGAGCACTCATCCCGTGACGTCAATGAATCTCCCGGGGATGAAGAGCCACCCCGAGGGAATTGTCACGATCAGCCGTGCTGCAGTGCGTCCATATCGCCAGCCCATGAACATGAACATGAACATCAGCACGATATGCCACCTGCCGATCCGCTGGTTACGCCTGCGCAAGGCAACAGCCGCCATAGCTGGCAGGTGATGGGAATGGATTGCCCCAGCTGTGCCCGCAAGATCGAGACCGCCGTCAGCCGGGTAAGCGGTGTGCAGCAGGCGCGCGTGCTGTTTGCCACCGAGAAGCTGGTGGTAGATCTGGCCCCCGGCCTCTCCCCCGATCCCGTCACCGCCGCCGTGCTGGCCGCCGGTTTCCAGCTCAAAGGGGAAAGCGCTGGCAAGCAGGCCGCTGGCCGCGAGCAAGCTTCACAGCCGACCCTGTTGGGCAATCTGTTTGGTAAGGTGCTCGGCAACTTTTTCGGCAAATACTGGCAACCCCTGTCACTGGCGGGTCTGATGCTGGTCGCCGCCCTGCTGCCGAGCGAGTTTGGCCAGCCGCTGTTTACCCTGGCGACCCTGTGGGGGCTGTGGCCCATCTCCCGCAAAGCGTGGGCGCTGACCAAAAGCGGCTCCCCTTTCGCCATCGAAACCCTGATGACGGTGGCAGCGCTTGGCGCCCTGTTCCTCGGTGAAACCGCCGAAGCGGCCATGGTGCTGCTGCTGTTTATGCTGGGTGAACATCTGGAGGCCTACGCCGCCGGACGCGCTCGAGCCGGAGTGACCGCCCTGATGGCGCTGGTGCCTGACAAGGCGCTGCGGATCCGTACCACTGCTGAAGGCGAGGTGCGGGAAGAGGTCGCCGCCGATCAGCTGCGTCCCGGCGATATTATCGAAATCGCCCCGGGTGCCCGCTTGCCTGCCGACGCCCGCCTGCTCGATGCACTTGGCGCGTTTGACGAGAGCGCCCTGACCGGTGAATCCATTCCGGTGGAGCATCGTCAGGGTGACAAGGTGCCGGCCGGTAGTCTGGCGGCCGATCGGGTGCTGCGTCTTGAGGTGGTCTCCGAGCCCGGCAACAACGCCATCGACCGCATCCTGCACCTCATCGAGGAAGCTGAGAGCCAGCGCGCCCCCATCGAGCGCTTTATCGACCGCTTCAGCCGCTGGTACACCCCGGCCATGATGCTGATCGCCCTGCTGGTCGTCATCATCCCGCCGCTCGCCTTCGGCCAGAGCTGGGACGAGTGGATCTATCGCGGACTGGCGCTGCTGCTGATCGGCTGCCCCTGCGCGCTGGTTATCTCCACCCCGGCAGCGGTTACCTCGGCGCTGGCCGCGGCAACCCGTCAGGGGGCGCTGATCAAGGGCGGTGCCGCGCTGGAGCGACTGGCCCATATCGATACCGTCGCCTTTGACAAGACCGGCACCCTGACTTTGGGCAAGCCGCAGCTGACCGAGCTGGTCAGCCTCAATGGCCAGCCGGAGGCCGAGCTGCTGGCACTGGCGGCTGCCATTGAGCAGGGTTCACACCACCCGCTGGCCCGCGCCGTGGTGGCCGCAGCAAACGAACAGAGACTGACACTGGTAGAAGCCCGCGACCTGCGCGCCCTGCCGGGCATGGGAGTTGAGGGGCGCATCAACGGCGAGCTGTTGCAACTGCTGGCACCGAGCCGGGTGGCGACCCTGAATGCGGAACAGCTGACCCGGGTTGGTACGCTGGAGCAGCAGGGCAAGACCGTCGTGGTGCTCTGCCAGAGCAGCGGCGACAAGGCGCTGCCGGTCGCCCTGCTGGCGCTGCGGGATCAGATCCGGCCGGAGGCGGCGGCTGCGCTGCAAGAACTCAACCGGCTCGGGCTCCAGAGCATCATGCTGACCGGGGACAACCCCCGCGCCGCCGAGGCGATCGCCACCGAGCTGGGCATGGGCTGGCGCGCCAGTCTGCTGCCGGAGAACAAGGTAGAAGAGATCGCCAAGCTGGCCAGCACCCGGAAAGTCGCGATGATTGGGGATGGTATCAACGATGCCCCGGCCATGAAGCGGGCCAGTATCGGCATCGCCATGGGGGGCGGCACCGACGTAGCGCTGGAGACCGCCGATGCGGCGCTGACCCACAACCAGCTCGGCGGCATCGCCGCGATGATCCGGTTGTCGCGGGCGGCACTGGCCAATATTCACCAGAATATTGCGCTGGCGCTGGGGCTGAAGGCCATCTTTCTGGTCACCAGTCTGCTCGGCATCACCGGCCTGTGGATTGCGGTGCTGGCCGATACCGGCGCCACCGCGCTGGTCACCGCCAACGCCCTGCGACTGCTGCGCAAGCGCTGATCCCGCACAACCAGAAACAGTGAAACGACCACTGCCGCCCCCAACCGGGGCGGCTTTTTTGCATCCTGTGGCGGAAAAGAAAAAGCGCGTCTGCCGGTCGGCAGTCGCGCTTTGCTTACTCTCTCGGAGTTATCCCACCCTTGGCAAGGTGGAATTCAACCCGGGGACGCCGAGCCATCCCCGGACTCAATGGGTTTGCCTATGGCGTTGCATCAGCCACGCTGACGCTCAGGGTCGGCTTCTCCTTGTTCATGGCGGTAAAGACAAACTTGTAGTTGCCCGCCTTGCTCAAGGTCATGCCGACATCACTCCCCCCTTTACACAGGGTAAGAGGGACTGAAACGGTCAACAGGTCGCCCGGCGCACACTTGCCGTAGTTGGCGATATTCCAGCTGGCATCAGCGATCTTCAGCGTCGTCTCGCCCAGCTGCCCCTCGGCAACCGGAGTGGTCTGCTCGTACATATAGTTGCCGCTGAACGCCATCTGATTGACTGGATCCCACTGGCCAAGGAAACCGCGAATAAAGATCCCGGTCGTGCCAAACGGTGGCAGCGTACTCAGGTCGGTCTTCTTGCTGACCGGCAGGCCCGCACCCTGTGCGCCAGACTGCGGCTTGACGAACACGGCGGCAGACCAGGCACCCAGCGTCAGCTGGCCGTTGTTATAGGCGGCGCCGCTGGCGATGCTGTCGACTGCGCGATGCTTGCTGCTAAGCACCATACCGCTCAGGTCGATCGGCTGATCGTTGCCGTCACGGAAGTCGCCGATGCTCTGGCTCTGGTTGGTGGCGTTGATCATCACCACCAGACCGTCGATGGCCGGATCCAGATCCGCCCCGGCACTGACGCCATCATCCACCGTCATGACGATGAGGCCCGGTACCTGATCCGGCCCGGTATTGCGAAAATCAACCCGCTTGATCACCTCGGTCCCGTTGCCCAGACGCAGCAGACGGGAAGCGTTGCGCAGCTCCGCCAGCTCCTGATAGAAGCTCACCATCTGCGCCATCTCGGCACCGCTCGGCTTGCTATGCTGGCCCAGCACCTGCTCGAGCAGCGGATAGTTGTCGCCATCCTTGTCCTTGCGCGGCAGCCCCTTGTCGAAGTTGTTGTCAGTCAGGGTGTAATCGACCTTGTTGTACCAGTCGCCTGAGTCATAGCTGTCCCGCTCCATGGATTTGGAACGTAGCAGCTCGACACCGGCGTGGGTGAAGGGAATGCCCTGCCCTAACATAGCCGTCGCCAGCGATACCCCCTGCATCCGCACCAGATCGGCTCCGGCAGGCGCCTTGTAGATCAGGTTGTCGAACAGGGTCTGGTTGTCGTGTTTATCGACATAGTTCTGCACTTCCACCGGATCCTGGGCATAACCGGCAGGCTGACCGTTGTAGTCGATCTCGGAACCCTTCTTCGGCATGCCATCCTTGTCGGTCAGCACGAACTCCTTGAGGTTACCCGCCATGCCTAGGCGCACCAAGTCGGACTGGTGCAAGGCCGTTGCCAGCTCCACCTTGCTCATTTCGTTAGGATCAACAAGGGCGCCGTTGCCAAAACCCTGGGTTTCACGAATTGCATCTTTACTATCAAACGGACTGCCGCCACGCACTGCATCGCGCAAGCGGTCGGAGAAGGAGCCGATGCCGGTACCGGCCAGGTGCTTCTGGGTCGCCTGTACGAAGCGCTTGTCATCCTGCACCTCGCCGAAGTTCCACCCCTCGCCATAGAAGTACATATCCGGATTGACCTTCTTCACTGCGGCCAGCGCCTGCACCATCTGATCTTTCGGGTGGTGGCCCATCAGGTCGAAGCGGAAAGCGTCGATCTTGTAGTCGCGGGCCCAGGTCACCAGCGAGTCATCCATCAGCTTGGCGAACATGGCGTGTTCCGGCGCCGTGTTGGAGCAGCAGGTGGAGTTCTCCACCGAGCCGGTCTCCGGATTGAGGCGCTGATAGTACCAGGGCACTATCTTGTCGAGCACCGACTTGGGCCCCAATCCGGATTCATTAGTGTGGTTGTAGACCACGTCCATCACCACGTTCATGCCGATGTTCTGCTTGATGGCCTTGACCATCTCGCGGAACTCCAGAATACGTTTGGTGCCCTCGGCGTTGGTGGCGTAGGAGCCTTCCGGCGTGGTGTAGTGGTAGGGGTCATAACCCCAGTTGAAGGAGTCAACGCCACGCAGATAGCCGGAGAGCTCCTGCACCTGCGGGTTATCCTTGCTATCCCCGCCCTTGAGAGAATCCAGCACCTGCCCGACGGTCTGACCGCTACCACAGTAAGTGCCAAATTTGGATGTTTTCACATCCGGATTGACCTGACAGAGTTTGCTGAAGTCATCGCCTAGATTGGCCACTTTGGCCGGATCCTCGTTGACGGTGGCGATATCGAACACCGGCAGCAGGTGCAGGTGACTGACGCCGCTTTTTGCCAGAGCTTTCAGATGGTTGACCGGCATAGAGTCGGGCTGAGTCAGGCCGACAAATTTGCCGCGCTTCTCTTCATCGGTGGAGGCGTCGTTACCGGTCAGGTCACGGACATGGGCCTCATAGATGACGATATCTGCGGGGTTCTGCGGGCTGTGGGGCGCCTTGAGGCTATCCCACCCTTCCGGTTTCAGGGAAGGATCGTCGAGATCCACCACCTGACTGAACTCGGAGTTCATCGCCAGACTGAGGGAGTAGGGATCGGTCACCTCGTAGCGCTCAACCTTGCGGCTCAGCGGGTGGTAGACCTCCATGTCGTAGCGGTAGAACTGGCCGACCAGCTCGCTGCCCCCTTCGTAACTCCAGCTGCCGCTGGCGCTGTCGAAGGTCATGGCCACCTCGCCACTCTTCTGATGGCTGGCGTTGTAGAGGGCCAGCTTGACCGACTTGGCGGTCGGCGCCCAGAGGCGGAAGGTCACCCGGTTACCCTCCACCACGGCGCCATAGCCGAGCTTGGTCGCCTCGGGTGCATAGAGCGCATCGAGGGCGCCGGCGCTCTGCACCAGAGTTGCTCCTTGCAGGATACCCTCTGCATCGGTGCCGATAGCCACCAGCTCACCCTTGAGCAGGGGCTTGAGATCTTTACCGGCGGGCAGGGCGAAGGCGGCCGTATCCTTGAGGTGCGGATATTTGGCCTGCTGCTCGGCCGTCAGGCTGGTCGCCGTCACAGTGATATAGGGGAAATCGAACACCCCGTCAGCATTGGCCTGAATATGCCCAGATGCCGAGTAATAGAGACGAACGTGGGGCTTGTCCTTGCCCCCTTGCCAGATCAGCGTATTGCCATCGACCAAGTGGGCACTGGCTCCCGCGACCCCGAAGGCGGCAGTAGCGGTAAAGGCCTCGGCACGGCTGCCAAACAGCTCTTTTTTGCCAGCCACGATAGCAACGGTGCGATCCGGATGATCCTTGAAGATCACCTCCATATTGTCAGTCAGCTTTCCGCCCTCTCCATCCCGGGCAATAAAGTTGATGCACCCTTCCAGCTTAGCCAGAGGAACCACCCAGGCCGGACCAAAGCTGTCGACCGTCGCGGGAGTCTTGCTCTTGTCATCCCAGTTGGCGTTCAAACCGCTTATAGCGGTGGCATCGCATGCACCTTCCACGTTCCAGAGATGGAGACTGTGGCTGTCAAAAGGTGCCTTGGCCGCTTTGGCTACCGACTGGGTATCCACCAATGCGATGACCACCTGATTGTCGCCAGCGACCAGCAACTCTTTGGGGGGATCCATCTTGGGCAGACGGGCAACAGGCCCATCAGTGACTTCAGGGGTAGGCGGTGTAGGGGGGACGGGTTTCACACCGGAGGCATCAGAGCTGTTGTCATTACAGCCAGACAAAAGCGCGAGCAGTGAGGCTGTTACCAGCGCCACTTTGGTCTTTTTCATATCCATGATTTTTATAATTCCCGCTGTAGTTAGTCTCGATAATCGAGCACCCGGTCATTGCCAGGCTGTGCCATATTAATCAGCGAAAATCGATTCAAACGTGAGCAACACGGCAAAAAAAAGCAACCAGATTCAACAAGATAACGTTTTCAGGTTGAAACTTCGATCCGGCTCACAGACCTCACGACCATTTGGCCTCATATCTGGAAAACGGCAGTCACGGGGTCAGAAACGCAATGTCTGATCAAGTGGATAGACAAGGAGCAAACAATGAAACGGATTGAAGAACAAGCCAGGCGGCTGGATGAGGAGTATCAGGCGATCGGGCAGCTGTTCGATCAGTTTTGCCAACAAGCCGGGGCGCTGGCCGAGCAGTATCACTTCTTCAACTGGCCCGATTATGAAGACTCGCCCCCGCTGAGCCGCGCCTTCACCCTGCTGGGGGAACCCCGCGAGCTGCGGCTGCGCTGCCAGCCCGGTGAGCGTTCCGCCCTCAATGGCCTGATCCAGGTGATAGCGGCAGATGGCACCATAGATGCCAGCCTCGGGTTTCGCGCCGATGGTCAGCTGCTGCTGGAGTCCGGCAAGCTGCTGGACAACCCGCCCGGACTGCTGCTCAAGCTGCTGCTCGGTGCAGTGTGGCAACACAAGCCCCAGGATGAGAGCACCGGGCAACCGCACTGACATCAGGGCCAACGGCACTGAAACCAAGGGGACCAACGGTCCCCTCTGTTTATCCTATTCGCTGGCGATCTCGATGGTCACATGCACCAGCTCTTCATGGATCGCCAGCCGCTCGCGGATCTGCTGCGCCGGTAGCGGATTAACCATCAGCAAAGAGAGCACGCAGGCATACTGCTGCTGCCCTACCCGCCAGACGTGCAGATCGCGGATATCAGTGCCCGGCAGCTCGGCAATGACCTCGCGGATCTCTGCCACCAGTGGGGTATCCATCTCGGCATCCAGCAGCACCCGACCAGAGTCGCGCAGCAGCCCCCAGGCCCATACCGCGACCAGTCCGGCACCCACTATGCCCATCAGCGGATCCAGCCAGTCAGCGCCCCACAGCATGCCCCCCACCAGCGCCAGAATCGCCAGCACGGAAGTGGCCGCATCCGCCAGCACGTGGATATAGGCGGCGCGCAGGTTGAGATCCTGATGGCCGTGGTGATCGCCATGGTCATGATGATGAGCGTGGTCGTGATGCTCATGATGGTGGTCATGCCCATGGCCGTGGTGATGGTGGCCGTGATCATCCTTGAGCAGCCAGGCACAGGCGAGGTTCACCAGCAGCCCCATCAGCGCGATAGCGATCGCCTGTTGATAGTGGATCGGGCTGGGATCGAGCAGCCGGAACACCGACTCAAACAGCATCAACCCGGCCACTCCCACCAGCAACAGGGCGCTGGTGAAGCCACCCAGCACCTCGATCTTCCAGGTGCCGAAGCTGAATCTGTGGTCGCGGGCGAAGTGGCGAGCGGCGCGATAGGCCAGCACCGAGAGGCCGAGCGCCAGCGCGTGGGAGCTCATGTGCCAGCCATCGGCCAGCAGCGCCATGGAGTTGTAGAACCAGCCGCCGCCGATCTCCGCCACCATCATGATGACGGTCAGCAATACGGCCCAGCGGGTCTTCTGTTCGGCCAGCGGATTGCCCTCGTGGATGACGGGTTGATGACAGTGGGATTGAGCGAGGGATGACATGGATTTCTCCTGAGAGCGATGATGCAATATACTATACCCCAGTATAGTTTTATTGATCGAAAGGATCCGTCATGTCCCACACCATTCACGACAAAAAGAAGCTGCTGGCACGGGTGCGCCGCATCAAGGGACAGACCGGTGCGCTGGAGAGCGCGCTGGAGCAGGAGAGCGACTGCGCCGCCATTTTGCAGCAGATCGCCGCCATCCGCGGCGCCGTCAACGGCCTGATGCTGGAGGTGCTGGAGGGGCATATGCGCGAGCACCTCGGCGCCGCCGATGCCACCCCTGCCGAGCGGCTGGAGGATCTGGATCAGGTGGTCAGCGTCCTGCGATCCTATTTGAAGTAGCGCAATGCAAAGACGCCCGGCAGCAAGCCGGGCGTCTCGTCAATCAAACTCCCCGTAGGGGGTCAGGGGCAGCGGTGGCATATCGAGATCCCCCCGCCACGGCTTGAAGGTGTAGCGCAAAAACAGGGTGGCATGACTGGGGGCATAGTCATCCGCCTGCTGGATATCGATCCGACCGCCGATGCGCCAGTGATCCGTCAGCCGGTGCTCGACCAGCGCGTTGACGGTATAGCCCATGCCACGGCTGCTGCCACCGGCCACGGTGGCATCCTGATCCGGCAAGCCATCCGGCAACAGACCGGGCAGAGGATAGCGGCGACTTGCGTTGCTGTGAGAGCGAGACCAGGCGAGCGTCCCGCCCAGATCCCATGACCAGTCGCCACTGCGTTGACTGAATCGCACTGGCACACCGAACGAGAGATAGCGCTCCGGACTGTAATATCCGCCGCGACCCAGGGTGTAACCGCTCAAATCCTGTTCATGGTGCCAGGCCATGACCCGTCCCCCGATGGTTACGTTGGCCTCGTTGATCAGCTTGTAGTAGCTGCCCCCCATCAGGCGGGTACGCCAGTTATCTGGCACATTCTCGCCCGTCAGCAGGTGTTGTTGCAGGCTGCCCCAGTGACCCAGCGCGCCACCCTGATCGTGACTCAGGTTGAGGCGCACACCGTTGGCCCGGATCCCCCCCCAGCGGATGCCGGTCGCAGGATCCACCGCCCCGCCATAGGAGAGCAGCGAGCTGTTCAGCGGTCGCCGCGACAGGGTGGCGCGCCAGCCAATCTCATGCCACTTGCCGCGCACCGTGGCGCCGCCGACCCAATCCACCACCTCGAATCCCAGCGGTGTGGTGCCGAGATCCGCCTGCCACTGATCCCCCTTCCAACCAACCGCCAGGGTGTGACCCGTCGCCTGCTGTGACTGGTTGCCCCAACACTCGCGTGCACTACAAGTGCCAAAACTGGCGCGGTAAGGAGAGTCAGGGAAAGATCCGGCATCCATCGCCACCCGTTCGATACGGCCAAACAGAGCACCACCGGCCAAAGGAGTATCCAGCTGCAACATCTGGGTCAGGGCCTGCAGATCCGAGGTTCCCTCCGATCCCTTGCTCCCCCAATAGTCACTGTCAAACGACACAGTGGTTTGGCTCTGTCGATAGTGGCGGTCAAGATCACGGCGCACGCTGCCGACCAGCCAGTCATCCTGATCCCGACTGAGCGCCCGGGCAGTCAGTGCCGCATCATCCAGCGGCTCAGCGGATGTCAGCCCTGCGGCGGTGAGCGCCTTGCGATCCAGCGCCAGCGCGCCCTGCGTATCACCAGTGGCAAAACGCTGGCGAGCCGCATCACGCCAGAACAGCGCATTCCCCTGGGAAGGGGCGCCAGCGGCCACCGTGGGGGCATAGGCGGTGAAGATTTCGCGGGCAACCCCGGGCTCACCCAACTGCTGATAGACATTGGCGACCCGGCGGTAATGGTTGAAATCATCGCCTACCACTGCGCTTGGCGACCAGACAGGCAGCCAGTGACGGCACCCGGCCTTGTCTCCCTGCGCCAGGGCCAGTTCCGCCATGCCAAGACGGGCCCCCTGATGATCCTCGTCGTTGCTCAGGATCCCCCGATAGTAATGCTCGGCCTGCGACCAGTCACCGCGAGCGACAGCCCAGCCAGCCAGTGTCAGCGCCACCGAATCATCCGGCAGCAGAGGGATCAGCAGACGCTCGGCCACCGCCACCTCCCCCTTGTCATGGCGTGCTCCGGCCTCTGCCATCAGCTCCCGCCTTGCCAAGCGGCTATCGAGTTGTGCCATCTGGCTGCTCCTGCGCTGGGGGGGCACCTCGGCCAGGATCCTGCGGGCGCGGGATAGCGCACCCTGCCCGGAGAGATAGAGCGCAGTGGCATAGCGCAAATCACTATCTTGTGGATTGGCTGCCAGCGCACTCTGCAACAACACGCTGGCAGCCGTGGTATCGTTGGCCGCCGCCATGGCGACAGCGGTGCGATAACGCCGCCACGGATCCTCCGGTGTCAATCCCAGTGCGAGATGGCGTTTATTCAATGCCTGCGCCCGATAGCCTGATTGCTCCAGCGCCGCAGCATCCCGCTCCAGCAGATCGGCCCTGAGGCGATCCCCCTGTTTTTGCAATGCCGCTGACTTCCCCGGGGAGAGCAGCGCCAGTGCCCGCTCAGGATCCTGCTCCCGATAGAACTCAAACAGCCGTAGCCGTGCCCGTTCATTCTTGGGGGCGATATTCAGAGCCCGCAGATAAGCCTGCTCGGCGGCACCATGCTGGTGACGTGCCAATTCGCAATCCCCCAGCCCCAACCAGGCTTCCGGCCTGCTGCCATTCAGCCCGATCACTTGCCGATAGAGCGTGGCGGCCTGCTCCCACTGCTGGCTGGCCTGCGCCTGTTTTGCCCGATCGAGGATCAGCCAGTAACGATTGTTCTCCCACTGCCGCTCCCAGCGACCTCGCTGGGGGAGATCGGGATGGCGTAACAACCGCTCAAACAGGCGGTTGGCCTGCTCACGCTGATGCTGGCGGGCATAGGCCACCCCGAGTACCCCCATCACTTCGGGATCATCCGGGTAGCTTGTTTGCAGCCGCTGCAACTCGGCCAGGGTGGCGCGCTTATCTGCCGCCCGCGCCAGAATGGCCTGACGCTGGCGAAATGCAGGAGAGGCCCAGAGTTCCTCCTGCTGCGCCAGCAAGGTCTGTGCCTCGTCACTGTGGCTGTCCGCCGCAAAGGTGACGATAAACTGCTGCAAGGATGCCAGACTGGCGGAGCCAACCGGCATGCGGCGAATATCCGCCAGCCAGATCCTGGCCGCGCTGTCTCGCGTTGGATGACTGGCCGCCATCTTGTGCAGCAGGGCCATCCCCTCGTCACGATGGCCGGATGAGAGCAGGCGATGAGCCAGCGTGGCACGCAATCTGGCATGCCCCGGGTAACGCAATTCCAACTCCCGCATCATGGCCAGCGCCTCGGCACGGTGTGCCGGGATCCGGTCATTAAGCACCGCATATTCAACTGCCAGCTCCAGGTTGGGCGCCTCATCCCCGCCAAACAGGGCGCGATAGCACGCCCGGGCCCCCTCCAGATCCCCTTCGTTGGCCAATTGGCGAGCCTGCTGTAGCCGGGCTCTCGACGCCGGCTCATTGATCCGCAGGTTGAGCATGCCCAGCCGGTAGAGGGAGGAGTCGGGGGCCAGCTTGCCAAGTCGTTTCAGCAACGCCTCCGCCTCCTCCAGCTTGCCGCTGGCAAGGGCAAACCTGGCCTGGGCAGCCAGCAACTCGGGATGTTGCGGCGCAATCAGGGAGAGCGAATAGAGTGAGTTGCCGAGCAGATCTTCGTTATGGGTCACTTCCCCCAACCGGATCTGGGACAACAGCCACTCAACCGGCTCGACCACCGCCATCGCCGGCACGCTTCCCAGCAGGCTGGCCAGCAGCCAGATCAGGGTCAACGGACGCGTTGGCATTCATCACTCCAGCGCGGCAACAGGGTGCCATCGGCTGCGAAACGGAAGCGCCCCTGTGCCCAGCCATGACCAAACAGAGTCAGCACACTGGCGTAATAGCCATCGCCCTGAATAAGGGGCTGCTGCGGCAGTTGCGCCGCCAGCGGCAACCCGCTGGCCAGTGGCAGCAGTGCGGCAGCAAAGCCATGATCGCCCCGGCTCAGCACCTCGCCGGTCAGGGTATCCACCCGTTCCGGTACACCCTGCCCAGTCAGCGTCGTCGGCATGGGCTTGACGTGACTCACCTGCGCCGCTATGGCCGGGTCATCCTCGCGTGACGCCTCGCCGGTCGGGGTATCCATCTGTTCCGCTACGCCCGGCTCAGTCAGCGCAGCCGGCATGGGCTTGACGTGACTCACCCGCGAGTCTCTGGCTGGGTCATCCTCATGCAACGCCTCACCGGTCTGGGGATCTACCGGTTCCGCTACGCCCGGCTCAGTAAGCGCCGCCAGCATGGGGTGGAAGTGACGCACCAGCGCCTCTCTGGCCGGGTCATCCTCGCTCAGCATGCCGAGCCAGAGGTAGACCCGGATCCCGTCATAACTGCCCACGCTGCCTTTCGCTTCAGTCACCTGCCAGCCAGACTCCTGCCGCCAGTCGATCCAGTCAGGGGCAAAACCACGGGGTGCGGTGGCGCTCAGCAGCGCAGGCAACAGGGTGCGCATCTCCTGCCACGGCCCCTGCATGGCAGCAAAACGGGCCAGCAACTGGGGCGGCAGGTAGCTCGGGTTGAGGGTCCAGCGCCCCTCCCCGCTAAAGCCGCGGGGAGCAGGCAACAGCACGGGGCCAAGGCCCGGCAGCCGGGCCACCTCTTCACGGGCGATGCGACGCAGCAGCATGGTGCCGATGGATTGATAGCTGTGGTTTTGCCACAGTCGCCCTGCCTCCAGCAGGCTGTAGGCAATCCAGAGATCCGAATCGGCGGCACTGTTGTCATCGAGCACGCCGAGGCTGCCATCACTGCGCGTCCCCCACTGCCAGGCTGGCAGAAAACCGGTCAGATCCCCTCTGGCGAGCTGCACTTCGGTCCACTGCAACAGGCGTTCGAAGGTCTCCCGATCGTCGTTGACCAGCGCAAAGAACAGGCCGTAGCTCTGCCCCTCCGACGTGGTGATGCGGCGGCCATCGGCAGGATCAATGACCCGCCCCTCCTCGCTGATGTAGTGATCCTTGAACTGCTCCCATTCGGGCCAGTCACAGCCCGCCCGGGCAGGCTGCAGCGAACAGGCCCACAACAGCAGGCAACCCCAGATACGCAACGCGCTTCTCATCTCTTACTTTTCCTTCAAACGACGACGGCTGATCCCGGCCAGCAGGACCCGCAGTCCCCAGCCCAGCAACAGCATGCAAGTCACGGTCAGGCCAACCAGCCGCAATGGATGGTGGGCAAACTGCTGCCAGATGTGCTCCCACCAGGGCAGGTAGCCCACTGTGTAGCGCTCTCCTACCGCCAGACTGCTCACCCCGGATGCCCGGATGATGGCCACCGACCCCGCCACCTGTGACCGCAGCTCGTTCTGCTGCAACGTCTCATTGAGCAGCCTGGCGCCAGCGGGGCCATCGGCCAGCATGGCCACCAGACTGCGCTGGGGATGGACCGGGGATTGCAGCCCCACAATGGCGGCAATGGCCCGGTTGCCCGTCATGGCGACCCGACTCTCGGGCTGGCGATCGCTGGGGGAACCCGCCAGCTCCGGCCGGTTCTCGCGTCTTGGCCGGTTGACCCAGCTGCGAGTCGATGCCAACAGCGCATCCGGTTCGGCATCGTGACGAAATTCGGCGGGCAGCTCGCCGATCAGCAAGGTGTCGAGGTCGGCCTCCCGCGCCAGCTGCCAATCACTGGTCAGGGTCACCGCCAGCGCCGGATAACCGGTCTCGGCACCGATAGCCCCCAGGGTATCGAGCAGGGTCGTTATCTGCTCTGACGATGGACTTTGCGGCATCACTATCTGGGTTTGTGAGAGATCAGCCAGCCGACTAAAAGGGAAACCGGCGCCGAAGAAGGCCCGCAGATCCGGCATCTCGATAAAATGGCGATAGCCGGTGAAGTCGATGGTCGACTCGTCATCGATACGCACCAGATGGGGGGGCGGCAGGGTCAGATCGCAGCGCCCCTCCTCATCCCCGCCCATCATCTGGCGCGCATATTCAAACTTGAATCCCAGACTGTTGGCCTGGCTGGTCTTGAGCCCGGGCATGGTCAGCGCCCGGGAGCCGTCATCCCCCGCCAGCCAGAGCGGCAGGGTGAGCCACTGCTGGCCACGGGTTGCATCCGGTTCGAGGGGGTATGACTTCATGAACTGGCCATTGACCATCATGTCCAGTCGGGAGCCGTTGCGCAGGGTCGGCGTGCTGTAGTGATAGTCGAGATTGAGTTTTACCCCTTGCGAGCCCGCCATGTAGAGATCGGGGGGCAACCGCAGGGTCAGATTCATCGGCCAGGGGGCATAGCCAGAGGCTTGCAGCTGGGTCGGGTAGTCGAGCAGCTCGGCAAAACGCATAGGGCGATCCAGCCGTACCCAATTGGGCGCGTCATAGGGGACTCTCGGCGCCAGCGGCGTCACGGCATCCACCTGCACGCTCTGGCCACGCAGCAGCACATTGCCCTGGGCAATCCCCTTGCTGGCGGTGACCAGATCCTGATCATCCCGCCCCAGGATCAGCAGCAATTTCACATAGGGGTTATCGGGGGCACTGATCATGTCGATGGTCGGCCCGCTGACCTCGGGGTAGTCGCGAAGGAACGCGGGGCGCTGCCCGTTGGTCGCGAAGATGATGCCATTGCGCTCCGGCACCTTGTCCATCAGCACCGGAAAGTGCTGCCCGCGCCATTTGGCCTGGACCCCGAACCAGGAGGCGAGGATCGCCGCCGCCTGCTGCTGGACAGAAGATACGTCACCGGCAAACACCATGGGCAGTACCAGCTTGCCCTCATCCCGGGTATCGAGGAAGGGCATGGGAAAGAAGGAGAGCTCGTTGCGCACCGGCAGAGTCTGCAACTGCAGCGTCAATCGGGAGTCACGATTGATGTTGAGCCACAGCGTATCGCTGGCCGGGTTCTCGCACACCCGCTGATAGTGACCGATGAAGTTGAACTTCAGGTTGTTGAAATCCTTGGCGTAACGGGGCTCCAGCTCGAAACGGGCCTGACTGCGCTGCCCCATCTGCTCCTTGGCAAATGCCGAGACCCCCATCAGCTCGTTATTGAGGTAGAGCTTGAGCTGGGAGATCAGCGGCAACAGGGACGGAGATGGCGTGAAGTCGACATCGACCAAAGCCCTGGTCACCACCTCATCGCGCCGCACTGTAAAGTCGGCCAACCCATCCGGCAGATTGCCACGCAGGGAGAGGGTGCCCGGTGCGGCAGCCAGCTGCTCGAGGGTCAGCGACAAGGTGCGCACCGGCGCAGGCACCGGCGGCTGCGGCTGCGGCCCCATTGCTGACGAGCTCGCAAGCGGCCCGGTCGCGAGCGCCACCGGGGCGGCCAGCAACAGCGGCAGTATTAGGTGTTGTAGTTTCATCATCCTTTCACCGTCTGGATCATCGATGTCGGCAACCGGCCAGCAGGCGCAACGCGACGTGGAATATAAGAGCGCAGCCAGCGGGCCAGGCGTTCGAACTGATTACATAGCGGGAGCAACGGCGTGCCCCGGGAAAAACGCCAATAGGCCCCCCATCCAACCCGGGCAATATCGAGCAGGCTGTGCAGCGGGCGATCCTTGCCAAACCCCTGCTGCCAGAGCGACCAGTTATCGGCGCGGGCAAAAGTGCACTGGATAAAGGCGATGTGTTGCCCTTTATCCATCTCTTCCAGCTCCAGCCCCACGCGATGTGCCATCACACGCCGCACCCGGGCGGCAAAGGCCGACTCCCGCAGGCCATTGCGCAGCAGCAACCAGACCCGGTCGTTCTCCTGCAGGGGCTGCGCCGACGCCAGTGCCAGACCGACGCCGCCGTTGGAGTAATCCGTCAGGTTGCAGGGGTAGATAAAGCCGTTGCCCAGCTTGATGGCGGCGCTCATGTTCATCTCCACTCTGGGGTTGCTGCGCACCTGCCTCGCCTCGAATGCCACCGCCAGCGCCCCACCCAGAATGGTCAGGTTGTAGAGGGTCCATACCATGCTGAGCAGCACCGCGGGCACTTCGTCCGCTTGTCCGGCCAGCAGGCGCCAGAGCCCGAATCCCAGCCCGCAGAAGTTGAGCAGAACCAGCACCAGATAGGGGCGTGACAGCGCCAGATCGAGATAGCCCTGTTCGTTCAATCCCCCCTTGGCGGTGACGTTGAACTTGCCCCGGTGGGGAGCAAACAGGGCAACCGTGGTGGGCCAGGCGATATACCAGGCCAGCACTGTCTCGTAGACCTCCCCCCAGAAGGAGTGGCGCACCTTGCCCTGCAGCCGCGAGTTGGTGATGGCGCTATGGAAGATATGGGGCAGCATGTAGAGGGCGATGGTCATGGCCGGGGCATAGATGATGTAGGCATGCAGGATCAGGAAGGCGAGCGGCGCCGTCAGGAAGATCAGGCGTGGGATCCCGGAGAGAAAGTGCAGCATGGCGTTGAAGTAGCAGAGCCGCTGCCCCAGGCTTATCCCTTTGCCAAACAAGGGGTTATCCAGCCGTAGGATCTGCACCATGCCGCGCGCCCAGCGGATGCGCTGGCCGATATGGGCCGACAGACTCTCGGTCGCCAGCCCGGCAGCCTGGGGAATGTTGATATAGGCGGAGTGATAGCCCTTGCGATGCAGGCGCAACGAGGTGTGGGCATCCTCGGTCACCGTCTCCACGGCGATGCCACCAATCTCATCGAGGGCGCTGCGCTTGATCACCGCACAGGAGCCGCAGAAGAAGCTGGCATCCCAGATGTCATTGCCGTTTTGCACCAGACCGTAGAAGAGGGCCCCTTCGTTGGGCATCTTGCGAAAACGGTGCAAATTGCGCTCGAAGGGATCCGCCGAGAAGAAGTGATGGGGAGTCTGTACCAGCCCGAGGGCAGGATCTTTGAAAAACCACCCCACCGTCATCTGCAAGAAGGATCGGGTCGGCAAGTGGTCGCAGTCGAAGATGGCCACCAGCTCGCCGCTCGCCATCTGGAGGGCGTGATTGATATTGCCTGCCTTGGCATGCTCATGGGTGGGGCGCGCCACATAGCGGATCCCGGCCTCTTCGGCAAACTGCCGGAACGCCTCTCTATCCCCGTCATCGAGCAGCCAGACGGTCAGCTTCTCTTGCGGCCAGTCGAGCGCCAGCGCCGCATAGACGGATCCTTTGACGATGGAGAGATCCTCGTTGTAGGTCGGGATCATCAGATCCACCGTCGGCCAGCACGAACGATCCCTGGGCAGGGGCGCCGGTTTGCGATGCAGCGGCCAGGCGGTCTGCCAGTAGCTCAACAACAGCACCAGCCAGGCGTAGGTCTCCGCCAGCAACAGCAGCAAGCCGCAAAACAGGCTCACGGGATCGAACCAGTCGAGGGTCGAGGTGTAGCGCCACCAGATATAGCGGCAGGAGACGGTCACCGACAGCACGATCAGCATCAGCGCCGGATAGCGCCCCGGCACCACCCGCAGCAGCAGGGCGATGAGAGCCAGCAACAGCACAAAAAAGAGCTGGGCCTGCGGATCAAAGGGCTGGGTGATGCAGAGCAGCGAAAGCAAGCCTGCCACAGTACCGAGCACCTTGCCCTGCCAGGTCAGGGTGCGGGCCGTCAGCGGCGCCTCATAGCGCGCCACCAGATGCCCCGTCGCCCGTTGCACTCGCTGCGAGATCGCCGTGCCAACCCCGGCAAACCTGACCCGCCAGCGGGAACGGTCAGCGGCCCGACTCCCCGCTTCAGCTCGCCAGCAGAGCAGCCAGAGCCCCTGCAGCAACAGCCGCAACGGATCACCGGCGCCAGGGCGGGTTCTCGCCGACGCAAACCGCGCTCGCTGGGCCAGCAACCACTGCCAGTTGGCATTCTCAAGGGGGAAGATCGCCCAGGCCAGCAACCCGCAAGCGGTCAGGGTGAAGGCGGCCCAACGAGAGGCGTGGCGCTGGCGCAGCTGCCGGTAGCGGGTACGGATCCGCGTGCTGGCCTCGGGGGTCACCAACCAGAACAGACTCACTGTGCCAGCTCGCCCCGTAGGCACCAGCTGGCAATTTCCGTCAGTTCATGGGCAATCATGCTCTCTGGTGCATAGGCCCCTGCCGGTTGCTTGGCCGCCAGCGCACAGGCCATGACCTCGTCCCGATGCAACCTGACGCTGAGAATGGGCAGTCCGGCTTGCAGCCAGAGCTCCAGCAGATCCTGCTGCAGGGCACGGCGACTGCTGAACTGGGTCAACAACAGCCGTTCGTTGGGGGCCAGCTGATGACGATAGAGCCGCACATGGCAATTGGCATCGGCATGGATCACCGTCAGTTGCAGACTCAGCCACGGGAGTGCAAGTCCGGGTGGCATATCCAGCAAGATCAGGTCATATCCTGACAACTGTTGCAGCCAGTCGAGGGCGTCCGACACCTCCGCGCCACCGTGGGCCAGCAGGTCGATATCGACAGCGCAGTTCAGCACCTTGTCGCGCCACTGTTGCGCGGGAGCCGTCAGCTGGCTCCAGCCAGACTGCTCATCATGGGGGCGGCCAAAATGGAGCCCGAGCAGATTATCCTGACAGAGATCGACCACCAGCACCCGGCCCCCCTGCCGGGCAGCAGCCCAGGCGAGACCGGCCACGATAGAGGTCGCCCCCACGCCACCGCGCAATCCCCGCACGCCGATCACCCTCATTGGCCGCGGCGCCTCATGTCACACTCGACCAGCAGGGGATACTGCTGGCGGATGGCGGCCAACTGCTCCTCCAGCAGGATATTCTGATAGTTCAGATGCAGGGCAAACTCCTGCTGCAAACGGCCCACATCGCTCTGGCTCTCCTGCTTGCCTGCGCTGGCAGCAAGCGGCGGGTTGACCGTCAACATCCCCTGATTCATCGCTGATACGCTCCGTTAACGGGGATAGGGAACCCAGTCCCCTTTCCCCTGCTTGATGTAGTACTGCCCCTGATACTGGATAACGCTGGCACCCTGGTTTTCAGAGACAGCCGGGGTCTGGGGCAAGTTATTGAACAGTCCGCCCCAGTCGATGGTGTCGCTACCGAAGTAGTTGCCCGCCACCACTCTGGCGACCAGTCCCGAGACCACCAGCAAACTGCTGGGCTGATCGATGACACGGGTGGGGGCATGCTCTGCACGGGCCCCCACCAGCCGGATACCGACCGGCACCCGGGTGATGGCGGGACTGGGAATATCGCGCAAGCCGGACATCTGCAGACGATCACCGGAAAGGGCCGCGCCATGCTCCGGCACCATCACCACCATCACCTTGCGACCGGACTGCTCCAGCCGGGTGATGAAGCCATCGAGCTGATCCATCAAGGCACGCAGCCGCGCCTTGAACGGGGCGATCTGCCGGGAACTGGCCCAGCGATTGCCATCGTGCAGGGTGGTGATGTTGAAATAGGCGATGTTGCGGCTGGATGGACTCTCGACACGTCGCTGCAACCAGCGCGCCAGCAAGGCGTCGCTGTTGGGGATCTCCTCCCCGATAAAGGAGGTCACCTCATAGGGCAGACCCTGTTTGTCCATGGGCTCGCTACTGACCCCGGCGTAAGCCTTCAATGACTTGAGGTCGTTGCCATAGGTGCCCGAGTGATCCATCACTATCTCTTTTGCAAACCCGAGCCGGGCCAGGTTATCCATCAGCAGACACTCTGCCTGGGGCGCCTGATAGAGATCGTGATGGCTGACCTGACCACAGCTGGATCGCAACAATCTGATGGCGGCAGGCCCGCTGTAAGAGGTCGACGAGTTGAAGCTCTTGAACAGGGCGTCGAAGCGGCTCAGCAGGGGATGATCGGTCAGGCCGCTCGCCTCGATATCGCTCCAGGAGAGAGAACAGATTTGCAGCAACAGCACATCAAAGGGTTCAGCGTCAGCTGGCAGGGACGATGCGAAGCTGACCCGCCGATCCCGCTCCGACTGGTAGAAGCGATCCAGATAGCCATTGAGATTGTCGTTGGTGGGCGCAGCCCCCTGATCCAGCGCCTGACTGGCGGTAACCGGCATGGAGGCCACCGCCGCCCCACCCGGCACATTGGCTTGTGCTTGCGCCTCACGGAAGGGAGATTGCAATCCCAGCGAGGCAAGGTGGGGTGAGAGCGTCAGCCACAACAGGGAGATCAGCATCCAGGGGGTAAAGCGCAGCCATCTGGCCAGAAACAGGTACCCTGTCAGCATGACAAAGGCGACCCCCACCATGTTCCAGTTGATGAAACGGCCCAGCAGCTCGAGGAAGTAATCGAAGGTGAACGAGAACACCATCTTGCCCTGCCCCATGATGCTCTCGATTCCCGGCAGCCAGGTGTCGTGATAGAAGAGCCCGACACCTGCCGGCAAGGCGATCAACAACCTTGCCCGCCGCATCAGCGTCGAGGAAAGTGGGAAGAGCAGAAATGCGGCAAAGACCAGATTGGCCAGCGGGTGGAAATTAAGATATCCCCCCCACAACAGCGCCAGTTTGCCCAGAAAATAGAGGTTCCAGCCGCCCAGCCCGCGCCAGTTAGCACCGGGGGCGGCGAGAGAATCAGAAGGTGTATGTTGTGTCATAGAATCCGGTCTACCCATCGCCACCGAACCGGACAGTGACCGCTCTGGTATAACGTCTGTAACTAGATGAAATAATTGATGACTCACCATATTAATCGATGAACCATGTACTGGAGCTTAAGCGAGATCAAGGTCAGCACGGGTTTAGCGATAAATCTGGCTATCCCTGTGGAGCGACCGCCAGCCACCACAACTTGAAACCAGGGGGAGATCGGGGATGGATGCGAACTGCTTGAGGCAACATGGGGATTACGCCATGATGTCCAGCCCGGCTGACCGCCGGTTTTACTGGACAGTCAATTTCAAGGATCCCCCATGTTTGAACACGTCGATGCCTATGCTGGCGACCCCATCCTGACCCTGGTCGAGACCTTCCACAAAGACACCCGCGAGCAGAAGGTGAACCTGGGGATCGGCCTCTATTACGACGAGCAAGGCCGTATTCCGCTGCTGCCGTCGGTGCAGCAGGCCGAAGCGCAGCGCGCCGCCGCCCCGGCACCGCGCCCCTACCAACCGATGGAGGGTGCCGCCAACTACCGCACCGCAGTGCAGCACCTGCTGTTTGGTGCCGAGCATGAGGCGGTCAAGGCCGGCCGCATCGCCACCATCCAGACCATAGGCGGCTCGGGCGCGCTCAAGATTGGCGCAGACCTGCTCAAGCGCTACTTCCCGACCTCGGAGGTATGGGTCAGCAATCCGACCTGGGATAACCACAAGGCGATGTTCGAGGGGGCTGGCATCAAGGTGCACGACTACCCCTACTACGATGGCGCTACCGGCGGCGTGCAGTTCGATGGGATGATCGACTGCCTGAGCGCCCTGCCAGCGAAAAGCATCGTGCTACTGCACCCTTGCTGCCACAACCCGACCGGGGTGGATCTCTCCCGCGCCCAGTGGGATCGGGTGATCGCACTGGTGGTCGAGAAGAACCTGATCCCCTTTATGGATATCGCCTATCAGGGCTTCGGTGACGGACTGGAAGAGGATGCCTACGCCATTCGCGCCATGGTGGCCGCGGGTGTCAGCTTCTTCGTCAGCAACTCGTTTTCCAAGAACCTCTCCTTTTACGGCGAGCGCTGCGGCGGCCTGTCGGTGATCTGCCAAGATGCCGAAGAGGCAAGCCGGGTACTGGGCCAGATGAAGGCCACTGTGCGCCGCAACTACTCCAGCCCCCCCACCCACGGCGGCCAGATCACTGCGGCGGTGATGAGCCAGCCCGAGCTGCACGCCCTGTGGGTCGAGGAGGTGACCGAGATGCGCACCCGCATCAAGGGGATGCGCCAGAAGCTGTTCGAGGTGCTGAGCGCCAAAGTGCCGGGCCGCGATTTCAGCTACTTCATCAACCAGCGCGGCATGTTCAGCTACACCGGCTTCACGCCAGAGCAGGTGGATCGCCTGCGCGAGGAGTTCGCCGTCTATCTGGTGCGCTCCGGTCGCATGTGCGTGGCGGGCCTTAACAGCCGCAACGTCGACTACGTGGCCGACGCCATGGCCGCGGTGCTCAAGGGCTAACCCGTACCAGCCCCGCTTTGGCGGGGCTTTTTTTGTCTGTTGCGTTCACAGTCACCTCTTGATGGATCTGCTCACCCTCCCCCGGCTGTGAGAGAATGCCAGCGGGTCACCCTCAATCCCCCGTATTGTTGACTCTGTCTATCTTCATCCGCTTATCTTCATCTACTTCAGGAGCCACTATGGATCTGATCGCTCTCTCTCGGCTGGGAGGTCGCCATCTGGTCACCCTGCACCTGCTGCTCGATAACCAGAGCGTCACCCGCACCGCCGAGCGGCTCTGCACCACCCCCTCCACCGTCAGCAAGACCCTCAACCAGCTGCGGGATCTGCTGGGGGATCAACTGCTCTATCGTCAGGGCAACCAGCTGCTGCTCACCCCCATGGCCGATCGACTGGCCCCCACCCTGCACCGGCTACTGGGGGAGCTGGACGGTCTCACCCGCCAGAACGCCTTCAATCCGCAGCAGTGGCAGGGCAGCTTGCGGCTGGGATTGCGCGAGAGCGTGATGACCTGGCCGGTTGGCCCCATTCTGGGGCAGCTGATGAAGGAGGTGCCGGGCATGGTGCCAGAGATCTGGAACAAGGATGAGAAGGGGCTGGAGGCGCTGGCAGCGGGCAAACTCGACTTCGTGATCCTGCCCCATGACCAGAGCCAACCCTTGCCCCGCCAACCGGGTCTGGTATGGGAGACCCTGCGGGAAGAAAAGCTGGTCTGCCTGCTGCGTAAAGATCACCCGGCACTGACCCAACCCTGGGATCTCGATGCCTACCTGAGCTGGCACCATATCGCCATCCGCGATCAGGAGCTGGCCAACCCCTTCTTCGAGCAGAGCCTGGCCCAGCAACAGGTACGTCGCCAGATTGGCGCCACCCTGCCCGATTTTGCCAGCGCAGCGGCCCTGCTGCCCCAAACTGACCTGATCCTCACCGCCATCGGTGGCTGGGCGGCCTGCATGGCCAGTCAGCCGGATCTGGTAATGCGTCCGGCACCGTTTGATTACGGCAAAGTGAGTCACAGTCTGGTCTGGTATGGCCCGGCCGGTGACGGTTCGGCCCGCCACTGGTTTCGCCAGCGGATCCTGCAACTGGGTCGCGAGTTGATACAACCCTGAGCCGGGTGACAGACATGACACCTTGATGTTTCGCCACGGCGAAACATCAACGGCAATGAGGGATCAGGGACGTTTGGTGTAGATGGGGCTGGGGAAAGAGGCGACATTGTTGCCCAGATCCGTGATGCGGGCCGCCCCCTGCTTTCTGACCTGATCGATGCGCAGCACCTGATGCATGGGGATCAGGGTGTGGCATACATCGGCAAATTCGCTCTTGAGCTTCTCGTGACTGGGATCGACGATGAGCGCCGTGTGATTGTCCCAGACAAAGTCGGCAATCTCGATAAAACCGAACAGCTGGCCCTGATTGACTTCGCGCACATAGACTTCGTAGCGCTCGCTGTGGCAAATAAACTGAACCCGATATAACGCCTTGCTTTCACTCATGATTATCTGTCATTGAGGGGGAGGAAGATGGCCATTATTCTAGCCGCCGTTGCGCTCCCCTCCAATAGACAGAAATCACAGTTGCATCCTTTCTATGTAACTCCCCATACCAAGCCGGTCACGAAGTGGCGCAGTCGCTCACAGCATCAAGGCAGGCAGTGATACCGGCCCCAATTGCGCCGCGCGCAAGCGGTTGGCCAGCAGCTCCAGCTCGGTTTGGCTAGCCTGCGGCCATTGCGCCGCCTCCCCGCGCACCCCGTGGTGGCGAAAGCCGTTGATGCGAATGGGCACTGGCCCAAGCCGTTGCAAGAAAGCGGCGAGATCCGCTTCCAGCTCACCACTCCCATCCAGAAAATCGCTCTTGCCCGGCACATGGAGCAGCCGCAGTTCGGTCAGCTTGCCGTGGCTTGCCAGCAGTTGCAGCGATGCCAACACCCGCTCGCGGCCATAGCCGGTCAGGGTGTGATGTACCGAGTCGCGCCACCCCTTGAGATCGAGCATGGCGCCGTCAAGCACTGGCAGCAGCCGCTGCCAGCCGGTCTCGGCCAGCGAGCCGTTGCTGTCGAGCAGGCAACTGAGATGGGCCAGATCCGGCGCGGCCTTGATGGCGGCAAACAGCGCAACCACGAAGGGAAGCTGGGTGGTCGCCTCACCGCCGGAGACGGTAATCCCGCTCAGCAGCGGACCGTAGCGGCGCAGCAGGGCGAGCACTTCGGCCACCGTCATGGTGGCGGTCTTGGGATTGGCACTGCGCGGGCAGGCATCGAGACAAGCGTCGCAGTCGGTACAGAGCGCCGCCTGCCAGCGCACTCGGCGCTCGCCATGGCGCCCCTCAGCAAGGGTGAGCGCGCCGCTCGGGCAGACCGCGAGGCAGTCGCCGCAATCGTCGCACAGCCCGATGGTGTGCGGGTTGTGGCAGCCAGGGCAGTTGAAGTTGCACCCCTGCAGAAACAGCACCAGCCGGTTGCCCGGCCCATCGACACAGGAGAACGGCAGCACCCTGCTCACCAGGGCGCTGCGTGTTGGCAAGGCATCAGCCATCAGAAGCGAACTCAATACTCGCAGATGGTCGATTCGTGGGCGACCACTCGCGGTGCCCGCTGACGGATGGCGGTCACTTCACTCGCCTCGGCACCGAGGCAGGTGGTCTGCAACCGCGAGCCCTCCTCTGCGAAGCGGGCCACGTCGCTCTTGCGGATCATGTAGCCGGTCACCCGCACCAGATCGCTGTCGGCCACGTTGGCGGTGAACTCGCGCATGCCGATGGCGAGTGCCCCCTTGCAGAGCTGCAACAGCGCCTGCGGGTTCTGGCGGATGGTGGGATCCAGCGTGAGGATCTCGCTGATCCCCGAGTGGTAATAGCTGTGGTGCGGCGCCAGCGCCAGCACATGGCTGGCCGGATCCGGCTCATGACCGTAGGGGATGCGCACCCCGGGGGTGACGGCCACATCGACGCTGAGGCCACCTTGCGAGTGCAGTAGCGCACGGCCACCCCAGGCATGGGTCTGCGGGGTCGTGGTCACATAGGCGGAGAGCTGGGCCGAGATGCGATAGCCAAGCTGGTTCGCCTCCTCGTCGTGGCCGTAACGATCCGGCAGATTCTCTTTATCCATCAGGACATTGACCGCTTCCGCCATGCCGTAGATGCCGAACATGGGGACGAAGCGATCCTCATCCAGCAGCCCCTCTTTCACCAGGAAGCTGTCGAAGAAGCCGGACTCATCATGGAGGAAAGCGGCACGCGCCTCGATCAATTGGGAGGCCAGACGGCAGTAGTGGGGCAGCAGGCAGCCGAGGAAATCATCGATCCCCTGACACTGCTCGGCGACCCGCTTGAGGGAGATCCGCACTAGGGTATTGGCGCCACCGGCCTGCGGCAGGGCGTTGTAGCAGCTGACGATGCCAAAACCGCGGGCGTCGAAGGTATCGCGGTGGATCGGGTAGTTGGCGATGTGCGGCTTGCTGCACTCGGCGATGTTCTTCACCGCCTGCAGCAGCAGGCTGTCAGGGGTCTGCTCGGGATCGTGGAAGAAGGTGAGGTTCGGCGCTACCTGCTTGAGTTCGTTGTCGATGCGCAGGATCAGGCGGCAGATACGGTTGTCATCCGGCCCGATGTTGACGTGCATGAAGGCGTCCGGCAGCACCCTGTCCAGATAAACCCAGAACCCCTTCAGCTTGCGATAGAGGGTCTCGTCATCGAGCTCGCCGACAAACGGCAGCAGCAGATGGTCGAGCCGACCCAGCCAGACCGGCATGCCGGTGACGGAGGGGACATGGTGATAGACGATACGCAGGGCGTTGAGCGCCTCGTCGAAATCCTGCGGCGCCGCCAGCTCCAGCCAGGGGGAGCCCTGAGTCAGGAATTTTTCATAGTCCGGCAGCACGTAGCGCGGCTTGTAGGGGGCATGCCCTTCGAACATGTCACAGAGAAATCCCTGATCCATCGCCTCGGCGACTGCGGCAGGCAGATCGGGGTAAGGCAAGGCATTCTCGGCGGTCAGCGCCAGGGCATGACTCTTCTGGGCGGCTGAGAGATGGGGATCGCGCACGATGCGCTGACAGGTTTCGATCAAAGACATGGGACACTCCTTCACGGACAGAGCCCATATCCTCACCTTTTGCAGGCTTTTTTTGAAGTGACATTCACAACAATACGAATGTCTCAAAAAGACATCCGCAAGAAAGGATCACACCCGAAACAGAACGGGGGCCTTGTCTGCCGACAAGGCCCCCGTTACGCGGATCAGGGCTCGATGACGATGGGCGTGCCCGGTTCGATGGCACTCCACACCTCATCAAGGTCATGGTTGAGCATGGCGATGCAGCCGTTGGTCCAGTTGGATGGCTGCAAGCGGCGGTTGCCAATGCTGTTGCGCTGACCGTGGATCATGATCATGCCGCCCGGACGAACTCCCAGCTCATTGGCTCGCTTGATGTCATCAAGGTTCGGGTAGTTGATATGGATGGCTTTGTAGTAGCCGGAATTGGTCTTCTTGTAGTCGAGGGTGTAGCGCCCTTCCGGCGTACGCTGATCCCCTTCCTGCTGCTTGTGCCCCTTGGGCGCCGGGCCCAGAGCAATCCAGTAGCGCTTCAGTTCTTTGCCATCCTTCATCAGGGTCAGGCTATAGGTCGACTTCTTGACCACCACCAAATCGGCTTTTTCGGTAAAGGCAAAACTCAATGCGGGCCAAAGCCCCAACAAACACAGTAATACGGCTCTCATTCCATCCCTCGACAAGCCTCTGGTGCGGGCTTTTCTTGTTACCAGATCATCTGAACTATGCCCGCCGAGCGGCGAGCGAGCGCCATGATATTGGATCGCCATCAATACTCAATATGCCCGGCAAAACATATCTTGCCGCTGCAAGGCCATCAGCCTTGAACGCCGTCATTTTGCGTTGGCAATTAACAGTTAAAACAACAAGATACCAAAAATTATCGCGCTGGCACCCGGGGCAATGATCGGCGAAGATAACACTCCACTCCCCGACAGGATCATGCCATGGGCTCTTCGTGCCGCCTCGCCACCCTGCTGTTCTCGCCGCTGCTGCTCTGGCTGCCCGCTACCTTCGCGGCCGATGCACTCTGGCTGCGCGAGCCAGCCCTCTCCCCCGATGGCAAGCAGCTTGCTTTCACCTGGCAGGGGCGCATTTTTGTGACCAGTGCTGAGGGTGGCCCCGCCACGGCGCTCACCGGCAACGACTACCTGAGCCAGCGGCCGGTCTGGTCGCCGGATGGCAAACAACTCGCCTTTGCCGCCAACCTCTATGGCAACGAGGATGTGTTCGTGATGCCTGCCAGCGGCGGCGAGATGGTGCGCCTCACCCGCGATTCGCGCGCTGACCTGCCACAGGCCTTCAGCGCCGATGGCAAACGGCTGTTGCTGAGCAGCCAGCGCCCCTGGTCAGCGGATGCCGACCACTTCGTGGCCGAAGGGATTCAGGGGAGCGCCCTCTACTGGACACCCATTGACGGGGGGGCGCTACAGGCGGATCTGCCGCTGCCCGCGACCCTGGCTCGCCCCTACGGACAGCAGCTCGCCTACCAGATGCCAGCGATGGATCAGCCCTTTCGCAAGCACCAGCAATCGTTCGCGGTGCCCCGCCTCTGGCTGTTTGATGGCCAGCAGCATCGCCAGCTGACCGAAGATCGGGTCGCCGCCACCGATCCGGTCTGGAGCGACAAGGGGGATAGCCTCTTTTACCTGAGTGAGCGCAGCGGCGATTTCAACGTCTGGCGCCGGGATCTTGCCAGCGGTCAGGAGCAACAGCTGACCCACTATCAGGGCCATCCGGTGCGGGGGCTCAGCGCCTCCCGAGCCGGGGATCTGGTCTGGTCATGGCTGGGCGAACTCTATCGCCTCGATGCCGGCAGCAGCGATCCACGCAAGCTGGCGATCACACCGCAGGTGGCCAGCGAACCGGATGAGGAGAGCCAACAGCTCACACTGGCGGACGAAGCGCTGGTCAATGAAGAGGGCAATGAGTTGATCCTGGTGAGCGAGGGAAACCTGTTTGCCGTCGATCCCGAACGGGAGCGAGTGCGCCAGCTCACCCGCTCCCCGAGCGAGCAATCCAGCCCCCTCTATGCCGAGCAGGGGCACTCTCTCATCTACCTCTCCGAGCAGCAGGGGCCTGCCGCCCTCTATCGGCTGAACAAGACGCAACCGGATCGGCTATTCAGCGATCCCGGTGCCCTGACCGAGAGCCTGCTGCTGGCCATTCCCGGCAAGGGGATCAGCCGACCGCTGCTCTCCCCCGATGGCAAGCAGCTCGCCTTCGTGGTGGATGGGCAAGCCATCCATCTGTTGGATCTGGCGAGCAACCAGCAGCGGGAGCTGGTGCCTGCCAGCTTCAACCCCTCGCGCCATGAGGCGCATTTCGCCTTTGCCCCCGACTCCCGCCATCTGGCTATCACCTTTCGCCCCGACTCTGCCCAGCAGGAGATCGCTGTCATCGACACCCGTGCCCCCAAGGCCAAGCCGGTCAATGTCAGCCTCAACGGCTATCAGGATGGGGCTCCGGCCTGGAGTCAGGATGGCAGTGTGCTCTATTGGCAATCGACCAAGTACGGGGTGCTGGCCGCCGATGGCGAACCCCTTGGCAACAACCTGCTCGGCATCTATAGCAGTCGTGCCGCCAAGGCTGACTTTCTGGCAGAACAAGCGCCCCCCAAGGAGGGCTATGGCTTTGA
This sequence comes from Aeromonas sp. CU5, assembly GCF_002586745.1. NCBI lineage: Bacteria > Pseudomonadati > Pseudomonadota > Gammaproteobacteria > Aeromonadales > Aeromonadaceae > Aeromonas > Aeromonas sp. CU5. Next base: position 4,316,561 of record NZ_CP023817.1, on the reverse strand, counting down.
AACTGATCGTCTTGCCCATCGAGAGGCACTGCAACTGTTCCCTACCGGCAATCTGCTGGCCAGCCGGATCGTCGATGATCAGCTGATCTACCTGGTGGAAGAGATTGGCGCCAACGAGGAGAGCGAGATCAAGGGGTACGCCAGGGATCTGCGCAAGGGTGATACCAAGCTGCTGTTTGCCGAGCAACCGGGCCCGGCATTGGCCAGCCTCAATCAGCAGGCCACCCTCGCGACCCTGGTACGGGATGGGGAGATCAGCCAGATCACCCTGGAGTCTGGCGAAGCTATCACGGCCCCGTTCATTTTGCAGTCCGATGTCCGCTGGCAAGGACGGATGGAAGCCGCCTTCGATCAAATAGCCCGGCTCACCCGGGATGAGTTCTATCGGGATGATATGAACGGCGTGGAGTGGGATAGCTATGTCGCGTCTTACCGCCGCCTGCTGCCGGGTATCGGCAACCCGCGGGATTTTGGCAAATTGCTGGCAGAGCTGGCCGGTGAGCTGAATGTCTCCCACACCTGGGGGGATGGCCCGGCCCCCTTCCCGCGCATGGCGGACGACACCGCCAGCCTTGGCGGCTACTGGCAAGAGAGTGAGCACGGGGTAGTACTCAGCGCCCTGCTGGCGGGCGGCCCGCTGGATCAGGAGAGCGACATTGCCGCAGGTGCTCGCCTGCTCGCCATTAACGGCGCCCCGATTGCCAATCTGGCCGAGCTGGATCAGGCCCTCAACCATCAGGCCGGTGCCCGGCTTGCCCTCACCTTCCAGCAAACCGGCAGCAAAGATCCTGACGAGATCGAGGTCTCCGCCATCGACCTGCAACAGGAATATCGCCTGCAACTCGATAGCTGGATTGCCAAGCGGCGAGAGCTGGTCGCACAACTGAGCGATGGCAAGGTGGGCTATGTCTATCTACCGGAGATGAACAGTGCCGTCTATGAAGAGCTGGTGGCGGAGGCACTCGGGCGACTGCGCAGCAGTGAGGCGCTGATCGTCGATGTTCGCTTCAACAAGGGGGGGTATCTGGCCAATACCCTGGTGGAGTTCCTGACCGGCAACGGCAGCACCAAAGGGATGGCCAGCAGCTGGCCACGGCTTGGTAAGGGAGAGACAGACGCAGCCACCCGCCAGTGGACCAAGCCCTCGGTGGTGCTGGTCAATGCTGGCAGCTACTCGGAAGGGTCGGCCTTTCCCGAATACTACCGCGCCCTGAAGATTGGTCCCATTGTCGGAGAGCCAGTGCCGGGCACCGGCACCATGGTGTATAGCCACGAATCGCGGCTGATCCCGGGGCTGGCCTACGGCATTCCGACCCTGGGGCTGCGCAAGCCGGACGGCACCTTCTATGAGAATCAGGAGCTGATCCCGGACGTGCTGGTACCGCTCACCCCCGCCGACATGGTGGCTGGGCGCGACCCGCAACTGGCGGCGGCGGTACAAGCCGCGCTCAAGCAGTTGCCAGCCAGCCCCCAGTAACGGTCAGAGCTCAACGAAAGCGAAACAGCTCGCGATGCAGACGCCCATCCGGCAACAGCTGGGTCAGGGCGTCTGCCATCCCCTCGGGCCCGCAAAACCAGACCGACCCAGAGGCACGCTGTGCGACACGAGCCAGATCCAGTCGCCCCTCGACTTTATCCAGATGCAGCTGATAACTCACCCCAGTGCGATGACAGAGCTCGGCCAACCGCTGGTGGTAGACAGCGCCCGCCATATCTGGCGCGCACTGGATCAGGGTGATCCCCTCGCCACGGCCACCGTGTGCCGCCAACGACTCCAACCAGGCGACAAAGGGGGTGATACCGATCCCGGCCCCCAACCAGAGGGCTCGCCCTCCTCTCTGGGGCGCGACAAAGGCGCCATAGGGCCCAGTCACTACCACCTCATCCCCGGCGCGAGCCTGTGCCACCAGCTGACGGGTGTGATCCCCGAGCGCCCGCACCGCGATCACCAGCTGCCGCCGATCCGGAGACACCCGCACCAGGGTAAAGGGGTGTGGCCCCTCCTTGGCATCAAACTCGAAAAAGGCAAACTGGCCTGGGCGATAGTGGGTCAGCGGCCTCTCCAGTTGCATGGTCAGCTCGCAGGTCTGATCCGCCAGCGCCCGTACCGCAATGACCCGGCCCGGATGGCGATCCCGCGCGCCCACTTGCCCCAGCAGAGAGTAGAGGGCGCCGATAGCCCCCAGCCCACCGACCAACCAGATCGATACCCCCACAGGGGTCATGGCACCCACCTGAGGCAGCAAGCAGAGACCGTGACCCCAACCCGCCAGATAGATGATCGGTGCCAACCGGTGGATCAGTCGAAAACGGCCATAACTCACCAGCGCCAGCAAGCTCACCACCACCAGCGCGATCAGCAGATAAAAACTCCACTCCCCCAGGGTATTGCCAAGGGCATGGAGCGAGATGCCATTGCCTGCTCCGGCACCCACTTCGGCAGCGCTGGCCCCACGGCGGGCGGGACGACTTAGCCAGCCTGCCGAGACCGCCCACTTGGGGGCCTCCACCAGCAGCCAGTGAGCGGTCAGCGCCAATGCGCCCCCGATGGCCGTCTGACGGTGCAATCGCAACATCCGATCCAGACCGCCACACCAGACCTCCAGCTGCGGCAGGCGCAATGCCAGCAACAGCGAAATCGCCATATAGGTCATCCCTAGCAGGCCAGTGAGCAGCAACATCTCATGGCGCCAGGGCCACACCCCGTTGGCATCCCCCACATAGCCCAGCCACCAGACCCCGACCGCCAGCAGTGGCAACAGCCACCACATCCGTTTGCCCGTCATAACATGCTCCTTGGTTCCCTCGATGCAGGGCCTCATCTCCCTGCTCATGACGCCATTAAAAACCCTACTAGTCACAAGACTTTGCCAGAGGGGGAAGGTTGTGTGGCAATGTGTGACAAACGGAAACAACAGAAGAGCCAAAGAGCACCTCTCATCGCGCTTGCTGGATTGCCCTCTCTTCATGGGGAATAGCGCAACTGTTGTCTCTGGGTTGGTTGACACCCAGCCAACAAAAGGAATCAAATGGGGACTGTTCATATCTGCGGTGGGAGAACCCATTACCCGCCCACGGACAAGGAGAACCCCTTGCTTGCATCCACCGAAAAACGCTTCTGCCCAAGCTGTCAGCGCGAGACCAACCATGTCGTGGTGCTGGTCGACAAATCCTTTGGCCAGCAGCTGACACCGGAGCAAAAGCGCAAAGCGTTTATCAAGGACTTCATTACCGGCTGGGCAGCAGGCCCCTTTCTGGCCAACATGGATCGCTTTGAACGCCATGTCATCTGTGAAAAATGCGGAAATAAAGTCATTGATGAATGACCAATCATGACCAAAAAAGACACGTTACCGGGTACTGTCCGCCTCGCTGTAGGTGACAGGTTATAAAACAGAAAGGGGCCAACCGGCCCCTTATGATGACTTTGTCGCGGTGGCTCGCTTTCGCATCAAGCGATACAGCAGCTTGTTGTATTTCGCCCAGGAGTGGATCAGCAGGAAGATGCCGAACAGCAGGGCCAGAAACAGTTGCCCCACCTCGACGGCATCCAGCGAGCCGATAAAGCTCTGATTCTCTTCCGTTTCCAGATAGTTGAGCCAGGGTTGCAGCGCCAGAAACAACCAGCCACTCCAGGTCACCAGCAAAAGCAACAGATCCCGCAGCCGGTACTTCCAACTGCGCCGGGTGCCGTTGCTGATGATCATCTCGTTTGCCAGCTTATGTTTTGTCACGGAACGACTCTCCTCGGTCAGGACTCTCCCACACGGCCAACTGGCCACGGCGACGCAGGATCGCCTTGGGCACTGCCACCACCACGGTCACCAGATTGAGCAGCCAGTAGATGAGCGGATACCAGACGCACCAGATAAAGCTGCGGGCCATGCTCTTGTCGTAGTGGTGGTCGATAAAGATGCTGACCCCGAACTGCAGCAGGCAGATGGCGGTCATCATCACCCCGGTCCACTGGAACAAGTGCCCCACCGCCAGCCCGCTCAGGTTCGGCTCCATCAGCCAGATCAGCGCCAGCAGCAACATGCTGTAGCACCAGGCCACGCTGGAGAGATACTCCAGCAGCAACAGCCAGAAGCGGCGATTGCGCCAACGCATCGCCTGCAACCCGTAGCGCAGAAACACCTCGGCGCCCCCCTGCGCCCAGCGCAAACGCTGTTTGTAGAGGCCGCGCACCGTCTCGGGCATCAACACCCAGCAGAGCGCCTGCGGCTGATAGTGGATGAGCCACCCTGCCAACTGCAGCTTCCAGCTGATGTCGATATCCTCGGTCACCATGTCATTGCTCCAGCCACCGACCGCCTCGACCGCCTGCTTGCGAAAGGCCACCACCACCCCGGAGACGGTGAAGACGGTGCCGTAGATCCGCTGGGCCCGCTTGATGAGGCCGATGATGGAGCTGAACTCGCCGGTCTGGATCTTGCCGATGATGGTGGAGCGGGTGCGTACCCGTGGATTGCCGGTGACCGCCCCGACCCTCGGGCTCTCGATGAAGTGCTTCACCATCCAGCGCACCGCGTCATAGTCGAGCACCGCATCCCCGTCGATGCCGACCAGGATCTCCCCACTGGCCACGGCCAGCCCGTTGTTGAGCGCCATCGCCTTGCCCTGATTGTGCTGATGGAGCACGGTCAGGCGCGGATCCTGCTGCGCTAGCCGATCCAGCCGCGCGCCGGTGTCATCCTTGCTGCCATCGTTGATGGCCAGTACCTCGAAATCGGGATAACGCTGGCGCAGCAGATGCCCGATGGTCTCCTCGACGTTGGCTCCCTCGTTGTAGCAGGGCACCATTAACGTCACTTTGGGGTAATAGGGGAGCTCCAGCCCCTGCTTGGCCAGAGCGATATCCCGCCGCTCCCACTGAAAGTAGTAATAGAGACCGCCACAAACCCACACCATTGCCATCAGACTGGGATAGGCCAACGTAAAGATGGCTATCCCTTCCAGAAGATCCTTCACCGCATCGCCTCCCCTTGGGTGGCTTTAGCGGCACTGACTGCGACCGGCGTCGCCGGCAGCTGGGTCGGCTGAGGCTGGGTCTGCACCGAGAAGACCGGCTTGAGCACCGCCGGATCCGGCTGGTTGTTGTGAAAATCATCCGGGTAGTAGCCAAAGTTGGTCACTCCCTTGCGCTGGATGATCTCCATCCAGCGCGCCAGCTCTGCATCGGGGATGGGCTGGTCGGTGCGCCAGTTGCGGCTCTGCAGCTCGAACACCAGCCGATTGGCCGGCACCTGTGCCAGTGAATCCTCCGCCAGCCTGGCCAGCCACTCATCGGGGTTTTCTGCCTGCTCCATATAGGGCATGGCCATTACGGCGGTGTAGTCATAGGCCTTGGCAAACGCCGCCATGCTCTGGGCAAACCACTGCTGGGATTGCGGCTCGGTCACCAGCGCCGCATAGATGTTGCGGGCGGTCTTGAGCTCATCCGCGCCCCCCTGCCGATAGCGGGCGGCGGCATCGCGCAGCGCCATGGTGAAGTCGATCAACAGATCGGTCTTCTGCTCCCCTTGCGCCTGCAGCGCATCCGGAGTGCGCGCCAGCGGCATCGGCCCCTCGTAGTCGCTGAGGAAGGCGTCATCGTGGAACAGCAGGCCGTCAAACTTGGTGTAGAAGCCGAGATCCTCATAGATATCCAGCAACAGCTGACGGCTGGCAGGATCCCAGGGCGAGAGGCGCAGATACTGTCCCTTGGCGGGGGCGCCGGTACGGCTGTCGGTGACATAGGCGTGGTGCGGTCCCATGTCGTAGGCCATCACCGGCATCCAGGCGAACACCTTGACCCCGGCCCGGGTCTTGAGCTGCCAGGCGACCCGGTTGAAGAGATCCGCCTTGACCGGCATATGACGGTTGGGGAAATAGAGCGCCTCCGCCACCCCGTCGCCATTGTCATCGGCATAGGCCTGCAAATAGACGGTGGTGATGCCGTAGCCCTTGATCCGATCCAGCAGCATGTCGATGTTCTTGTTCATCTGCTGCGGATCCTTGTCGTAGACATAGTCCAGATCCACGTGCACCAACCGCTCCACCTGCCGCTCCCAGGTATTGCCCCCCATGATCTCGTCAAGAGTTTCGAGGCTGGTGTCCTCCTCCAGCAGATAGCGGCGCACCGTGCTGCCCGAGTCACTCAGCTTGTTGAGCCCTTCGGCCAGCGTGAAGGTGTAGGGCATCCCGGCCGCACTGGCCAGCTCCAGCGCCGTCTGGTTGAAGGCGCCGTAGGGCCAGACCAGGATCCGTGGTGCCCGGCCGGTCTGATCCCTGAGCTGACTGGCCGATGCGTCGAAGTCGGCTTTTATCCGGGCCCGGTAGTCGGCCATGCTCTCGTAGCCACTCTGGCTCCAACCTGCGGTGGTGACCGCCGGCTGCACGTTGCCCTGCGGGTTGGCGAGCAGTCCGTAGTGGGAGGTGAAAGTGTGGGAGGCCAGCTCCACCAGCCCGGAATCCTGCATCTCGCGGATCTGCGGCCAGCCGACGAAGTAGCTGCGTAGCAGCTTGTCATTGCCGTACGGGACCATCTTGTCATCTGCCACATCCAGCCAGCTGCCCACCAACGCAAAGACCGCCGGATAGTTGTAGAGCTTGAGCAGCGGATAGACCAGCCGGTAGAAGCTCTCGTAGCCGTCATCGAAGCTGAGCAGGATCGCCTTCTCCGGCAGCGGTGCCTTGCCCGCTTTGGCATCCAGGATCTGCTGGAAGCTGACCGGGTGATAGCCCTGCTGCTTGATCCAGTTGAAGTGGCGGATCAGGGTGTCGCGCCGGATGGTCTGGGGATAGAGCTTGAGGTTGGGGGTCAATTTCAGATCGACGATATCGTGGTAGCAGAGCACCACATAGTCATCGGGTTGCCGGGCCGCCTGCGTCAGAGAAGGCAGCAGTACAAGCAGTAAAACGAAAGGGGCAAGCCAGCGTCTCATCACATGAAACTCCATTGCAGATTGGCGAAGATGAAATTTCCGAACTCGGGGTTGCCGTCATAGATGGCCTGACGGCGGCCCAGGCCATAGCCCAGGCTGAGGGCGGGAGAGAGGATCCAGTCGTGGCGATAGCTGAGCTGCCACCCCTGATCGCTGCCATAGCCCTGCTGCCAGTAGTGGTTGCCACTCATGGTCAGGCTCTGCAGCAAAGAGCGACGCCCATCCAGCGGCAGTCGATAGCGCCCCGCCAGCTCCAGCTCCAGATTGCGATCCTGCAAGGGGTTGAAGTAGTCGACCTCCACCGCCTCGTTGCGGGAGGTGGCGCCGCGCAAGGTGGTATCGAACCACCAGCGATCCCGGCGCCAGAGATCCTGACGCAGCCAGCCAGAGGCGGTCAGCCGCCGGTTGCCGTCGCTGATATCCATCCGCTCCAGCCGCAACGCCCCCTCGCGGGTCTCATCCTGACGCCAGCCCAGATCGAGCTGGTATTGATCGGCGTAGTTGCCACGCGCCAGGGCCCGCAGCGGGGTATCGGCACTGTTGAGGTTGATGGCAAAGCCCAGCGTCCAGCGATCATCCAGCCGCCAGTCGAGGCGACTCCACAGATAGCCTTTGTGGTTGAGCTCGCTCCCCGTGCCCCCCTCCAGCGTCAGCTGCAGCGGGTAGAAAGAAAGCTCAGCCCCCAGCCCGGTATAGGCGGCGCGTTCGGGCTGCTGGTCGAACTCGCCAAAGCTGCCCTGACGACGGACAAACAGTCGATCGCCACCATCACTGCGAGCGCTATAAAGGCGGCTGTCGTAGCTCCAGTCACGGCTGGCCTGCACCGACCCCCCTTCGTTGCGACCATGGGTCAGGTCGGTGACAAATTGCGATGCCTGCTCCAGGGTCAGCCGCTGCTGTAACTCCTGACGATCCCGGGTCAGGTTGCCCAGGGTGCGCACGGCCTGCGGCGTGCCCTGCCACTCGCCCTTGTCGAGCCGGGCGTTGAGGCGACCGGGTTCGGCCAGCACGGTGCGTCCGGCAGGCAGCCAGCGCACCGCCTGCTGATAGGCCTGCTCGGCTTCATCGGGATGACCACGCCAGCGGCGAATATCCCCCAGTTGCAGCCAGAGCCAGGGGTTGGCTGGCGCGGTTTGCAGCCACCCTTCCAACTGTTTCTCTGCCGCGCCCGCCTCACCACGCCAGGCTTGCAGCAAAGTTTTCAGCTGCAATACCTTCTCGTAGTCGTCGTTGGCCATTCGCATGTTGCCGGTGAAATCCCAGCGCGTCGGTGGCTCCTGCCAACCGGCCAGCAGCCCCTGCGCCGCACCATAGTGCTCGCCATCCGCATAGGCGTAGAAGCGCTTCTCCAGCAGCCGCTTGTCTTTGGCCCGGGCCGGGGTCGCCAGTTGCTGGTAAATCACGGAGGCCTCATCCACCCGCCCCAGTCCGGCCAATGCATCGGCGCGCGCTTCCAGCACATACTCGGGCAACGGCCCCTCGGCCTGCAGTGCTGCGGACTCCCGTTCGGCCCGGGCAACATCGCCGAGGGCCACCAGCGTCACCACCACATCGCGACGGGCACTGATGTAGAGCACATGATCGTGAGGCGCGCGGGCCAGTATCCTGTCTTGCAGTGCCAGCGTGCGGGTAAGAGAGCGACGGGCCAGCACCGGATCTTCGGTCTGGGCCGAGATCCGCAGCAGATTGACCGCCTGGTAGTAGTCGAGCCAGAGCCGGTCGACCGGCTTGAACAGCTTGGGGTAACGGCCCATCAGCTCTGCTGCCGCAGGCCCCGCACCCAGGCTCACCGCCACCCGATAGAGCGCCAGCACCTGCTCGGGGTTGTCCGGCTCCAGCTCCAGCACCTGCTGGCGGGCCAGCAGCTCACCCATGGGATCGTCACCCTGACGGGCGGCATAGATGCGGGCTTCGAGGATCGCCTGATCGCGGCCGAAACGGACTTCATATTCATCCGCTGCGCTGCGGGCCAGCTCGCGGTTGCCCTGATCGCTGGCGGTGAGAAACAGCCCGAGCCAGCCATTGCGGTTGGCGGGATCGCGCCCCTGCAGGATGCGGTAATAGCTGATCGCCTCGGCGTAGCGCTTCTCATCGCGGGCGGCACGGGCCACCCCTTCCAACGTACTGTTGCTGATGGAGCTGAACTCGCACGGCTCACAGGCGGCCAGCGCCCCCTTGCGATCCCCCCGCCACAGTTGCACAGCGATCAGGTCATCGAGCACCTTGCCATCACCACTTTGTCGATAGAGGGCATCCAGCCCGTATGCAGCCGCATCCAACTCTCCTGCCCGGGCCTTGATCACCCAGGCTTCGCGCACTCTGTCCACCTCACTGGCGCACACCAGCAGGGGCAGCAGCGCCAACATCAAAAAGATGCGATTCATTCGCAACATACCACCCATAACAAACGCTGGTCGTATCGTCCCTGCACGGCCATACGGATATACACACCCGTCCGCTCCTGCCTGATGAGCAAGAGGGCTTCCTGACTTGTGTGCTGATTTAGAGGGTGAAAGGCGGGCTGTGGGCCAGCACCTTTCCTATGTGCGGCCCAGCCATCTCCGGGCGGAGATCTGAGGCTTTCCGAACCCGATTCACATCGGGAGTGGCAAGGAGGGCGATTCTGCAGCTGTGGACAATTTAGTCAACCTGATGAGATGCGAATGGTTATCAAATCAATTGAGCTGCCCAATATTTATGCACAAAGATAGTTACAAAAAACACTATTGATAAATTAGGCAAAACCGTGTGAATTGTGGGCTCCATGACCGTGCCACCCACTATTCGTATTCATGTTCATACGAATACATATCTGATGAAAAGATTGCAGGCCCAATCTACAAAGCGACAGGTCACGTCGCAGCCTACCCGCAAAATGGCAACACCTGACACTGTTGCGACAATAGATAGCCCCGCAAAGCCGTGCTCCCGGCCTGATCTCCGGGAGCACGGTGGATTACGCGGCTGACACTGGTCGGTAATGGTTAACGATCCACGCCTCGAAGTCGGCCAGCATGCGGGTTTCCGACTCGCTGTTGTCGGTGATGAGCTCTGCGCCGTGTACCACCCGGATATGGGCGTCAAGCGGGGTGCCCTCACCGGCGGCGGGACGTTGCTGCGCGGCGGCCATACAGGCCTGAGCCTGTTGCCACGCCTCGGCGGCGCTCAGGTTGCACGCCTCGGCCAGCGGCACCGCGCTGAATCCCTCGCCGGTCAGGCTGCGCAGGGTCTCATCGTGGCTCATGCCGTTGCCCGGCCCCCAGTAGTGGGCGGCCAGATCCGGCCCGATACGGGGGTTGTCGGTGAGGTAGCCATCACGTTTGAGGAAATAGGCGCGGGTCTGCTCCACCGCCATCAGCGCCAGCAGGTAGCCGTGATAGGCGCAGGCCGACTCCTGATTAAGCAGGTGCGGAATGGCCAGCAGCGGGCGCGGGCTCTCGACCCCGACTATCTTGCGCTCCCACTGGCGGGCCAGTGCCAGCACTGCCTCGGGGGTGCGCTCGGCCTCATCCATGGCGTAGAGATCCCGCTCGAAGTAGGCCACCAGCGCAATCTGGCGCTCGTTGAAAGCCCGAAATGGCTGGCGCGCGGCGATCATCTCCTTGATGAGGGCATCGGGAACTGCCTCTCCCGCCGCATTTCTGGCGTAGCGTTTGAGCCAGTCGGCATCGTCCAGCAGGCTGTCGCAGAACATCGACTGGGTCTCGGCATAGGCCATGGAGGTGGGTGGAAACTCCTGTGAGAAGCAGGGGGCGTTGCCGGTGACATTGGCAAAGTGGGCGGCGTGGCCCCCCTCGTGGAACAGGGTATTGAGGCCGTTCCAGCCGCTGCCTACCTGCGCCGGATCGGCCAGACTGGTGAAATTGACCACCGCCGGCACCCACTCCCCCTGCGGGAAGAAGCTCGGCACCGGGCCGTGGCAGAAGCCGTTCTCGTATTTCCCCTCCCGGGTCAGCAAGTCGAGCGTCAGGGTCGCGCCGCGATACTGGATACCGAGACGGCGGAAGCTCTCGACCCAATCCTTCAGCGCCCGCGAGAAGGGCACATAGGGGTCGAGCTGGCGAGTCACGTCGCCGCTCACGCTGTAACGCAGGTTGTGGGGCAGCAGTGCAGCCTCCCCCTTGGCTGCTTTCAGCTCGGCCAGACTCTGCTGCAGGCGTGTGGCGGTGCGGGCAATGAAGTCGTCGAGGATGGTGAACAGCTGCTCCGGGCTCATCTGCTCGTTCTTGCGCACCTTGTAGTCGAAGTAGTCGCGATAGCCCATGGCGCGGGCAAAGCGGTTGCGGATTGCCACCACCTCGAGAAAACCGTTGCCGACCACCCACTGCTCCAGGGTGTGGAACATGGCGAGCGCGCTCTGGCGCACCGCCTCGTTCGGGCTGGCGGCCAGCGAAGTGCTGGCGGCGGGCAGGCTACCGGCCACCTGCTGGCCCTGTTCATCCAGCAGGGTCAGTTGCAACCCCTTGCGGCGGGCGAACAACTCCGCCTCGGCGGCCACCAGCTCGCCCATCAGGGCGGTGGCGGCCGGATCCTCGATGACATTGCATTCGAAGAAGGCGATCCAGCCTTGCAGACCGTGCTTGAGATCATCCTGTTCGGCCTGCGCCAGCATCTCCCGCAACGCGGGCAGACGGGCCGGATTGGAACAGAACGCCTTGTAGGCCTGCTCGGCCGCAGTGAAACCGGCCTGATCGTCGCTGGTGCCCATATAGGTGGACCAGAAGAGATCCTCCTTGCACCTGTGTACCTGCAGGTAGTCGACGTTGAGCTGGTTGAAGTAATTCCTGGCAATGGAACTCATAAATTCCCTCTTGTTGTGGGGGCTACCGCAGCGGGGCCCACTCCTTATTTTTTGCTGAAATGCCAAACCATTCACACTCTTTGGCAAAAATGACGCAGGGATGCGCATGAACACGCTACCAAAAAGTGAGTATCGCTGTCTGCTGGCTATACTGTTGTCAAAACACTCATTTGAAAAAGGCCGACGAACGGCTGCAACAATGAGTCGTTAATTTATGAAACTAGGCTACCGCGGTAACGAGCCACGTCACATCAATAGGGATAATGAGGGTTTCGTCATGTTCAAGCTCGGTGATATCACTGTGAGCCGCAAATTGATCTTGCTGCTCACGGTCGCATTTGTCGGTTTTATCTCGCTGCTGTTTATCTCGGCCAATGCACTCCAGCGCAATCTGATGAGCGAGCGAGAGGCGCGGCTCAATGCGGTGCTGGGGCAAACCATGAGCCAGATCCAGTTTCTGGCCAGCACCTTGCCAGCAGAGCAGGCGCAGCAGGAAGCGCGCAAGCTGCTGACCAACACCCGCTTTGATGGCAACAACTACCTGTTTGTCATCGACGAGAACCGCACCATGCTGGTGCACCCTATCCGCCCCGAGCTGGTCGGTCAGAAGATGGGGGAAGGGGGGGCCGCCACCGCTGGGCAGTTCTGGTTCCAGATGGTGGATATCGCCAAAGGGGGTAAACAGGGCACCCTGCAATATGTCTGGACCGGTCCGTCAGGCGAAACGGCTGACAAGCTCTCCATGGTCTCCGGCTATCAACCCTGGGGCTGGATCCTCGGTTCCGGCATGCTGCTGCAGGATATCCAGCAGACCATCTGGGCCCAATACATGAAGATGGGTACAGCCACTGCCATCGCGGTCTTGCTGATGGGGCTGCTGGGCTGGCGCATCACTCACTCCATTGTCTCCCCCCTCAATCAGATCAACCACGCCATGCAACGGGTTGCCAAGGGCGATCTGGTGGTGAGCATCCCGGTGCACGGCAAGGATGAGTTGGGTATGGTCGCCCGCTGCACCAACCAGAGTCTGGATGCCATCCGGCACGCCCTGCTGGAAGCAAGTCTGGGGGCCCGCAACGTGGCGGATGCCGCCCTGCGCATCGCCGCCTCTGCCGAGCAGACCAATCAGGCGGTCACCAGCCAGCGGGATCAACTGGCCCAGCTCGCCACCGCCATGAACGAGATGAGTGCCACCATCACCGATGTGGCGGGTCATGCTGAAAATACCGCCCGCGATACCCAGGATGCCACCAGTGAAGCAGGCTTGGGCAACCAGGATGTCCATGCCAGCGTTCACGGTATTCAGGCGCTGGCTACCGAGGTGGAACAGGCAACAGTACAAGTCAATCAGCTCAAGGAGGGGGTAATGCAGATAAGCGAAGTGACGGCTGTTATCAGCGCCATTTCGGAACAGACCAACCTGTTGGCCCTCAATGCCGCCATCGAGGCAGCACGGGCTGGCGAGCAGGGCCGTGGCTTTGCTGTGGTAGCCGACGAGGTGCGCCAGCTGGCAAGCCGCACCCGCCAGTCCACCGAAGAGATCCAGAGCACCATTGCCCAACTGCAACAGCGAGCCGTTAGTGCAGCCAGCGCCATGGATGCCAGCCGCAAACTGGCGGAGAGCAGCGTCAATCAGTCACGCCAGGCAGGTCAGGATCTCACCCAAATCGTCAACCGCATCCAGCATGTGAGCGATATGGCGACCCAGATTGCCACCGCCGCCGAACAGCAGAGCATGGTAGCCGAGGATATGAACCGCAACGTCAGCGGCATCAACGACTCGGCGCTGGAGATGTCTCAGTCCGCCTCACAACTGGCCCAAGAAAGTGAGCTGCTGGCTGGCCTCTCCCGCAGTCTGGATGAGCGGCTTGCGGTGTTTAAACTGGGCAAGGAGTCGACTATCACCCCGATGCAAATCCCCCATGCAAGCCCCCGAACCGTCACAGAACAGAGCGCCCGCCACTGATCCACGACACAATCATCGCCAGCAACAAGGCTGGCGATGATTGACCACAGCTAAAACCACCAAAGCCACATTGCGCGCACAACTTAAGGCACAAAAAAGCGACACGACCACTTGGTGCGATAACAAAGGGAAAAGAAAAACAGACACTTAAGCAGACAAGAGGTCAGCCTGAAATCTCAGTTAAACGTTTATTCTTAACACATTAATCATTGATTGATATAGTCTCGCCGATTATCTGGCTCCGGCCACCTTACATAGTCAATTGGCAAACTGATTGTAAAATCAGGACGCAAAGCCTCCGGTCCTTCGACACTGCAGGATAGCGGGGTTACCACTCCATCCATGGGGTGCTGACACCCGCCAGCTATCGCCCATTGACTGCCCAGTTCTAGTTCCCAGAGGAATATATGGCAGCAAACACCCACCTTAGTCATGCCGCAGCGGCACTGGCACTACTGGTCAGCGGCAGCGCCCTGGCTCACGGTTATATCAGCCAACCCGAAAGTCGCAACTACCTGTGCAAGACCGGCGGCAATAGCCAGTGTGGCGGCGTGCAGTGGGAGCCACAAAGCGTGGAAGGCCCCTCCGGCTTCCCGCAGTCTGGCCCGCAAGATGGTCAGATCGCCTCGGCGGGCAGCCCACGCTGGAGCGAACTGAACGTTCAGACCAGCGATCGCTGGACCAAACGTGATGTACAAGCTGGCCCCTTTGCCATCAGCTGGACCTTCACCGCCAACCACGTGACCCGCAACTGGCGTTACTACCTGACCAAGCAGGATTGGAACCCCAACCAGCCGCTGACTCGCGCCTCGTTTGACCTTAATCCCTTCTGCGTCATTGAAGGCAACATGGTGCAGCCACCCAAGCAGGTCACTCATCAGTGCAACCTGCCAGAGCGCACCGGTTACCAGGTCATCCTGGGTGTGTGGGAAGTGGGTGATACCGCCAACAGCTTCTACAACATGATTGATGCCCAGTTCAAGGATGGCAATCAGCCACCGCTGGAGTGGAGCCAGGCTGGCACCATCTATCCCTCCATCGATCTGACCATCGGCGACAAGGCAGTAACCCGGGTATTCGATGCCATCGGCGAGCGCCACGAGCTGCAGACCGTGCTGACCATTACCAGCAATGAGCAAGGCCTGAAAAATAACTGGACTCATGCGCTGGCAACCAAGATCAACGCCGAGCAGAGCCAGATCCGCGCCGGCCAACAGAGCGCCAATGGCGAGTTCAACCCGATCTACGGCATGAACCCTGTCTATCTGAAGCGCGGCAGCAATCTGGAGCGAGTCGAGATTGACCTGCTGCAACTGAAACCACCGGTCGTAGACACCGTCAGCGTCAGCGGTTTGGCCAGCGACTATGTGCTTGAAGATGGCAAAATCACTCTCGATTTTACCGTTACTGCACAGGGGGATCTGGCCGTCACCAATACCCTGTATGACCACGGCGGTGTCGCCAAAGGCCAGAGCAGTGCCGATATCAAGGACAGCAGCCACACCTTCAGCATGGCACTGGAAGGGCTCAAAGCAGGCCATCATCAACTGGTGATCAAAGGCATGCCAAAAGCAGGCGGCGAAGCCATCCAGCAGACCATGGACCTGATGTTTAAAGAGGCGAGCAGTGGCGGCGACTACCAGTTCATCTTCCCGAACGACATCAAGTCCTACACCGCCGGTACCAAGGTACTGCAGCCGAAAAATGGCAAGGTCTATCAGTGCAAGCCGTTCCCCTACAACGGCTACTGCGTGCAGTGGGCAACCACCGCCACTCATTATGAACCGGGTGTCGGTTCCAACTGGCAAGATGCCTGGATTGAACTGAACTAATCCCACCCAAACACAACCATAAAAAAAGGCGTCACCCCGAACGGGGGACGCCTTGAAAGGCCAAACCTTTCGGTTTGCATGCCAACGGAACCAAGACCTCACTCTTCACTCACTGCACACACTCTTCAAAACAGGGCTTGTCCATTAACCCTGCCATTTTCCTCCTTCGACGATCACATCATTGGGATCTGTATCTGCACTCAACTTGTCACGCACATACTGGTCATAGAGCTTGAGCAGGTACTTCTCCTCACCCAGCTTGGCGAGACGGTCGTTGACCCAGTCACGCAGCTCGATATTGCCCTTCTTCACCGCAGGGGCGATGGGGTCTTCCGAGCCCAGCTTTTCGGGCAATACCCGGTAGCCCGGATTCTCCTTGGCCCAACTGAACAGCACCAGATTGTCCTGGGCGTAGGCATCGCCACGCCCCTGAGAGAGTGCTTGCAAGGATTCGCTATTCTTCTCGAACTTGAGCACCTTCCACTCCGGATGATTGCGGGTCAGCCAGATGTCGGCCGTGGTGCCCGTGGTAACGATCAGGGTTTTGCTGGCCAGATCATCGAGCTTTTTGGCCGAGCTCCCTTCCGGCACCAGTACCTGTACCGCCACTCGCAGGTTCGGGTTGGTAAAATCCACCACCTCGCGCCGCTCCGGGGTCACTGTCATATTGGCGAGGATCAGATCCACCTTGTCGCTCTGCAGGAAGGGGATTCGGCTGGCGGGCTCCACCGCCACGAACTCGATCTTGTTCTCGTCCCCTAGCAGATCCTTGGCGAAGCGGCGGCCAAGGTCGGTGTCAAAACCGACGTAGTTCCCCTTCTCATCCACATAACCAAACGGCGGCTTGTCGGTGAAGACGCCGACGATGAGCTTGTCGCGGGCCTTGATCTTGTCGAGGGAACCGTCCGCCGCATGGGCAACGCCGCTGGCAAGACCCAGTCCCAGCAAAGCACTAAACAGAACCGAGGTGATTTTTTTCATGCTGACTCCTTTCGTTTGTTGATATCGGTATAAGAAAACTTGGCGAGGAACTGGCGCGCACGCTGGCTCCTGGGGTTGTCGAAAAATTGATGGGGTGCGGCCTGCTCCAGAATGTGGCCGCCATCCATAAAGACGATGCGATCCGCCACCGCCCGGGCGAAGGCCAGCTCATGGGTGACGATGAGCAGGGTCATGCCGCTGCCGGCGAGATCGCGGATCACCTCCAGCACCTCCTGCACCATCTCCGGATCGAGGGCGGCAGTCACCTCGTCAAACAGCATCACCTGCGGGTTCATGCACAGCGCCCGCACGATGGCAATGCGCTGCTGCTGGCCACCGGAGAGCTGACGCGGATAGTCGTAACGCCGATCCCACAGACCAATGCGGGTCAACAGCTGCTCGGCTTGCAGCAGCGCCTCTGCCCGCTCCCGTTTTTGCACCTGCAAGGGGCCAAGCAGCACGTTTTCCAGCACCGTCAGGTTGGGGAACAGGTGATAGCTCTGGAACACCATGCCGATACGCTGGCGCACCCGCTGCCAGTCGGTGGCACCATCCAGCAAGACGCTATCGAAGTGGATCTCGCCACCCTGAATGGGTTCAAGCCCGTTGAGGGTACGCAACAAGGTGCTTTTGCCGCAGCCGCTCGGCCCCAGGATGACGATCACCTCCCCGGCGCGCACGCTGAGGTTGACCCGATCCAGTACCAGATTGGTGCCGAATTGTTTGCTGACGAGCTTAAGTTCAAGCAGAGGTGTCATACCGCATTACCCCATTTTTGCTCCAGCCGGCGCGAGGCAAGCGAGAGCGGATAGCAGACCAGAAAAAAGAACAGAAACAGCAGACCGTAAATAAGCAGCGAGCCATAGGTGCGCTCGATGATCTGCTGGCCCACCTTGATCACCTCCACCACCCCGATCAGCACCGCCAGCGAGCTGGTCTTGATGATGCGGGTGTAGATGTTGATGGTCGGCGGCGTCAGCCGCTGCAACGCCTGAGGCAGCAATACATGGCGATAGAGCTGCCAGGTCGAGAGCCCGAGCGCCAGCCCGGCCTCCTGCTGACCACGTGCCAGCGACCCCAGACCACCGCGCACTACTTCCCCCACCTCGCTGGCGCCCCAGAGGGCGAGCACCAGCACGGCACACCAGAAGGCCGGAATATCGAGGCCGAAAAAGATCGGCAACCCGAAGAAAAAGAGATAGAGCCACACCAGCACCGGCACCACCCGAAACAGCTCGAGATAGCAGCGCAGCAGCCCCCGCACCACTCTGCCCCCCTGTTGCGCCAGCACGCCGTAAGCGACTCCGCCGAGGGTGGCAAACAGGATGGCCAGCAGCGAGATGGCGAGGGTCTGGCCTGCGCCCACCGCCAGCAGTGGCAGCGCCTGCGTTAGTTGCTCAGTGACCGAACTGGCCATATTGAACCCTCCTTTCCGAGGCTCGCAGGGCCTGTGATGACGATGACAGGGTGCTCGGCGCTCTCATCAGGATCCGCGCTAGTTCAAGCAACTCAGTGACCGAACTGACCATGTTGCAGCCTCCTTTCAACGACTCGCAAAGCGAGCGACAGCGGCAGAAAGATCAGCACGCACATCAATGTCAGCACCGCCAGCATCTCGTAAGTCTTGTAGTAGAGGGCGATGTAATTCTTGGTGGTGTAGAGCAGCTCTGGCACCGCCACTGCCGAAGCCACGGTCGTCTCCTTGAGCAGGAAGATGAAGTTGGCAAACAGCGCGGGCAGACTGGCGAGCCAGGCTTGAGGCAGTTGCACGTGGCGCAGCAGTTGCCAACGGGAGAGGCCGATGGCTCTACCAGCCTCCAGCTGACTGGCGGGCACCGCCTGAATGCCTGCACGCAGCGCCTCGGTCAGATAGCCACCGCCGAGGAAGGTCATGGCGATCACCGCGGTGGTAAACCCGGAGAGCGACAAGCCCAGCGCTGGCAGCCCGAAATAGAGAAAGAACAGCTGGATCAGCAGCGGCGTGTTGCGGGCCAGCTCGACATAAGCACGGATCAGCGCGCTGAGCGGCGGCTTGTGCAAGCTCAGCAGAACCACATTGAGTAGAGCGACCCCCAGCGAAGTGAGGATCACTATGGTTCCCAGCTGCAAGGTGACCCAGACCGCCTTGCCGAAAGCAGGCAGCGTCGTAAGGATAAAGGGCAGATCCAGATTCATGCCGGGATCCTCCCGTCACGCTGCAAGCGCTGGGGCAGCACAGTGATCGCATCCGGGTACTTGATACCGGCACCGGTATTAAGCACCACCACCTGCTCTCCCCCACGGATCCAGCCAGCCTCGCGCAGTTGACGAGCAGCAGCAAACGCAGCGGCACCCTCAGGGCAGACAAAGCAGCCTTCGCGAGAAGCAAGTTGACGGATCTCGCTCTGGATGGCCTTGTCATCCACCGCGATGGCGCAACCATCGGTGTGATAGAGGGCGTCCAGCACCAGAAAATCCCCCAGCGCCTTGGGCACATTGATGCCGAACGCCAGCGTTTGGGAGTCGGGCCAGAAGCTCGATTCGGTGGCTCTCTGTTGCCACGCCTGCACAATGGGCGC
Organism: Aeromonas sp. CU5; assembly: GCF_002586745.1. Lineage (NCBI taxonomy): Bacteria > Pseudomonadati > Pseudomonadota > Gammaproteobacteria > Aeromonadales > Aeromonadaceae > Aeromonas > Aeromonas sp. CU5. The sequence continues at coordinate 4,297,497 of NZ_CP023817.1, read as the reverse complement.
GCAGCCACTCGCCTGCACGGCCACCAGCCGGGGCAGCGCCCCCTTGACCCAACCCAACTCCTGCAGCTCGCGCAGCCCCTTGTAGATACCAATAAGGCCGACCCCGCCGCCTGTGGGATAGATGATCACATCCGGTAACGTCCAGCCCAGTTGTTCGGCAATCTCCAGCCCCATGGTCTTCTTGCCCTCAATCCGGTAGGGCTCCTTCAGGGTTGAGGCGTCAAACAGGGATTGCTCTGCCACCGCCTGCGCCACCTGGCGACCGGCATCGCTGATCAGGCCATCCACCAGATAGAGGCGGGAACCGGCGAGAGAGGTCTCCAGACGGGTAATGGCGGGGGCTGCCTGCGGCATGACGATAGTGCTGCGCAGTCCGGCGCGGGCACCGTAGAGCGCCCATGCGGCGCCTGCGTTGCCGTTAGTCGGCATGGCGAAGTGAGTGACCCCGAGTTCACGAGCGCGGGAGATGCCCACCGCAGCCCCACGGGCCTTGAAAGATCCGGTGGGAATGACGCTCTCGTCTTTCATCCAGAGATCCGGAATACCGATCTGCTTGCCCAGCGTGGGCAGCCGTAGCAGTGGGGTGAACCCCTCCCCCAGCGTGACCACGTGGGCAGGATCCCGTACCGGCAGCAACTCGTGATAACGCCACAGGCTGGCTGGGCGACCCAGTAACGCCGCAGGGTGCCAGGCTTTCTTCAGCGCATCGAGATCGTAGCTGGCCAGTAGTGGCGCACCTGCCCGGCTCAGTTGCCAGGGCTGGTCGGTATCATGGATCTCGCCACTCTTGCTGCAACGCAGATGTGATAGGTAGCTATACGGCATGCTTTATCCTGAATAGGTCGACGTTGGTCAGTCACTTATTCCATCCTGCAACCCAAACACCTGATAACAAACAAAATTAACTGGCAAACCTAAGTGAAAAAAATCATATGAAACCGTCTTTTTTCGCTAGCAATATCATCTGCCAGCAATGAAGAAGGGGAGCCATTGGCTCCCCTTCTTGTCTTCTCTTCCGACCTCAAATCTGGAAGTCGATGGCGGGCTCGCTGCCCATGGCGCGGGCCTGAATATCCGCCAGCGCCAGCTCGGGGTTGCAGAGCTGGATAAACTGCCAGGCGAAGTTGTGGTGGAACTGCCCCTGCTTGAGGCCGATCCAGGCGGTGTGGGGGGCAAACAGATGGCTGCCATCGAGCTGCACCAGCCCCTGATCCCGCTGGGCATCGAACGCCATATCGGCCAGAATGCCGACCCCCATCTCCAGCTCGACATAGGTTTTGATGACATCGGAGTCCTGCGCGGTCAGCAGGATCTGCGGCTCGATGCCAGCCTCGGCAAAGGCCTCGTCCACTCGTGCCCGCCCGGTCAAACCGGCTTGATAGGTGACGATGGGCCAGTTGGCCAGCGCCGCCAGAGTCAGAGCCCGCTCGCCAGCCAGCGGATGTTGCTCGGGCACCACAATATTGTGGTGCCAGCGGTAGTAGGGAAATGCCACAACCCCTTCGCTCTTGTCGAGCTGCTCGCTGCTGATGCCGATATCCACCTCGCCGGTCTGCACCAGCCGCACTATCTCCTCCGGACCGCCCTGACGCAGCTCCAGCTGCACCAGTGGGAACTGTTCGCGAAACGCCTTCACCACCCGCGGCAGCGCATAGCGGGCCTGGGTATGGGTGGTCGCCACCAGCAAGCGGCCCGAGTCGCGGTTGGCAAAGGTGCTGGCCAGTTTGCGGATATTGTTGGCGTCACCCAGGATACGCTCGGCAATCACCAGCAGCTCCTTGCCCGGCTCGGTCATGCCGAGCAGCCGCTTGCCGTAGCGGATAAAGAGCTCTAGCCCAAGCTCCTCCTCCAGCTCGCGGATATGGCGACTCACCCCGGATTGGGAAGTAAAGAGCGCGTTGGCCACCTCGGTCAGGTTGTAATCCCGCCGCGCCGCCTCCCGGATAATTCGTAACTGCTGAAAATTCACTTTGTCGCCTCCTGCGAAGGATGGCGACACGGCTCGGCCACCCCCTTGTTTTTGTTATATGGCCGGGATCACGCCCGGCTGACAGCCTGAACCGGGTGGTTCCACCGCCCGTAACACAGCATCAAATCTGGTAGTCGGGATAGAACTGCGCCTGTCTGGCCACCAGCCTCACCCCCTGCCCCGGCGCAAATAGTTTGGCCGCCTCTTTGGTCAGCTCCGCCTCATAGTGGGCACCTTTGGTCTCGCCATCGCCACGCAGCTCCACCCGAATGCGTGGCCCCATGGGCAGCAAGCGGGTGATGGTGGCGCGGATCCCGCCCGGCGCATCGGCTGGCAAGATCTCCAGCTCATGGGGACGGACATAGGCGATGGCGGCACTGCCGTGGGCCAGATGGGAGGCCGACGGCCCGCCGAGCAGCTGCTCGCCGATGCCGAATCCCTGCTCGGCCACCCGACCGCGGAACTGGTTGACGCTGCCGAGGAAGCTGTGGACGAAGGAGCTGGCGGGCTGGTCGTAGACCTCGGCCGGGGTGCCGATCTGCTCGACTCGTCCGGCGTTCATCAGCACCACCCGATCCGCCACCTCCAGCGCCTCCTCCTGATCGTGAGTCACGAACAGGCTGGTGACGTGCAGCTCGTCGTGCAGCTCGCGCAGCCAGCGGCGCAGCTCCTTGCGCACCTGGGCATCAAGGGCGCCGAAGGGCTCGTCCAGCAGCAGCACCTTGGGCTGAACCGCCAAGGCTCGGGCCAGCGCGACCCGCTGACGCTGACCGCCGGAGAGCTGGGTCGGGTAGCGCTCGGCCACATGGCTAAGCTGCACCAGATCCAGCAGATCCTTGACCCGGGCACGAATGGCAGCCTCCGCCGGGCGCTCGCTGCGCGGCTTGACCCGCAGACCGAACGCCACGTTCTCGAACACCGTCATATGGCGAAACAGGGCGTAGTGCTGGAACACGAAGCCGACGTTGCGCTCGCGCACGTGCAGGTCGGAGGCATCCTCGCCACGGATGATGACGCTGCCACTGTCGGCCTGCTCCAGCCCGGCGATGATCCGCAGCAGGGTGGTCTTGCCACAACCGGAGGGACCAAGCAGCGCCACCAGCTCGCCGTCGTGAAAGTCGAGGTTGATGTCTGCCAGCGCCGCGTACTGATTGAAATGCTTGTTAAGTTGTTGAACCTGAATGCTCATGGATGCCTCTTCTCAATAATCGTCAAATCAGTGGGACTTGGTAGGCTGACCACGCAACCGGGCCAACAGGGTTTCCCCCAGCAGGGTGAAGATCCCGAACAGAGCCAGCAGGCTGGCCACCGCGAAGGCGGCACCGGTCTGGTACTCGTTGTAGAGGATCTCGATATGCAGCGGCAGGGTATTGGTCTGGCCGCGAATATGGCCGGAGACCACCGACACGGCACCAAACTCCCCCACCGCCCGGGCGGTACAGAGCAGCAGGCCATACATCAGGCTCCAGCGGATGCCGGGCAGGGTGACGCGCCAGAACATCTGCAGGCCGCTCGCCCCCAACATGATGGCGGCCTCCTCCTCTTCCGGGCCGCGCGCCTCCATCTGGGGCAGCAGCTCGCGCACCACGAACGGCACTGTGATAAAGGTGGTGGCCAGAATGATCCCCGGCGTCGCGAAGATGATCTTGATGTCGTGCTCGCTCAGCCAGTCGCCAAACCAGCCACGACTGCCAAATAGCAGCACCAGCATCAGCCCCGCTATCACCGGCGACACCGAAAATGGCAGATCGATGATGGTGATCAGCAGCTGACGACCGGGGAAACGGAAACGGGCGATGGCCCAGGCCGCCGCGATCCCGAACAGCAGGTTGAGGGGAACCGCGCAGAGCGTCACCAGTGCGGTGAGGCCAAGGGCGCTCAGGGCATCCGGCTCGCTGATGGCGTGCCAGAAGAAGGCCAGCCCCGGCGTCAGCGCCTGAATAAAGACGGTTGCCAGCGGCAGCAGCAACAGGGCGGCAAACCAGCCCAGACCAACAGTGATCAGCAACCACTTGACCCACTGGGGCTCGCGGATCACGACCGGAGCCTTACGGCCGGGGGCCGCCTCCACAGGGGCCACCTCAATGGCGATGGCAGATGAACTCATATCCGGCTCCCTCCGATGCGAGACCAACTCCAGGCCTGCAACTTGTTGATTAGAAGTAACAAAATGAATGAAATCAGCAGCATCACCACGGCGATGGCGGAGGCACCGGCATAGTCGTACTCCTCCAGATGGCTCATGATCATCAGCGGCGCGATTTCGGAGACCATCGGCAGGTTGCCAGCGATAAAGATGACGGAGCCGTACTCCCCCACCCCACGGGCAAACGCCAGGGCAAAGCCGGTGAGCAGGGCCGGGATCAGGGTCGGCCACAGCACCCGCAGAAAGGTCTGCCAGCGATCGGCGCCGAGGCTGGCGGCCGCCTCCTCCTGCTCGATCTCGGCTTCCCGCAGCACCGGCTGCAGGGTGCGTACCACAAACGGCAATCCGATAAAGGTCAGCGCAATCACTACACCAATGGGGTTGTAGGCAAGTTCGATACCAAAGGGCGCGACCCACTGACCAATCCAGCCGTTGGGGGCAAAGATGGCGCACAGGGCGATGCCGGAGACGGCGGTCGGCATGGCAAATGGCAGGTCGATCAGCGCATCCACCAGTCGGCGACCGGGGAAGGTGTAGCGCACCAGGATCCAGGCCAGGATCAGCCCGAACAGACTGTTAAGCAGTGCCGCAATAAATGCCGCCCCGAAACTCAGGCGAAAAGAGGCGAGCACTCGCGGCGAACCGATCACCTGCCAGAACTCGGCGGCGGTCAGGTTGTTGACCGCAAACAGCACCAGCGCCGAGAGCGGCAACAGCACCAGCAGACCCAGATAGAGCAGAGTGAAGCCAAAGGTAGGGCCGAAACCCGGCAAGACAGAATAAGAACCAAATCGCATAACACATCCGTCTGTTATGAATAATTTAAGATGTGGTGATTCTGCGCACTCTTCCTGTCAGCAACAAACACCGTTTGCGACTTTGCTAATTACTTTTTTGTCTAACAACGGTGGGACAAGGCTTTTAGAGCGATCCAAATAAAAAAAGGTCTTTTATATAAATAAAAGACCTAAGAAATGGAGCAATACGGAGCGGAACATTCAAAGAACGGGGCATGGCGCAACCAGCGAACCGCGCGATCGCCAGCCCTCCAACCACTTCACAGCTAACTAGCGAAAACCGAGCACCACGGGCCGGGGCGAGGCGGCCTTGACCGGTGCCACCACCAGCTCGCCGCGACGATATAGATCACCCAGCAAATGCAGCCCCTGATGCCAGTCCCCATGACCGGACTGGGCATTGATATGGCCCGCCTCACCGGCATCGAACAGCGGCACCTGCCACTGACGGCTCCAGTATTCGGCCCGCTCAAAGCTCATCCAGGGATCGTTGCGGCTGGCCACCAGCTGGGCCGACACCTGCAGCGGCTCGGCCAATGCCTCATCCGCAATGCCAAAACGGGCGGGATCGGCGGGGGCCACCAGAAAAATCGAGGCGACCTTCTCCGGCTGCAAGCGGGCCGCCGCGATGGCGGTCAGCGCGCCGAAGGAGTGGGCCACCAGATGGACCCTACTGCGACGACTTTTCAGCTTGCTCGCCAGCTTGGCACTCCAGACCCTGAGGTCTGGCTTGTCCCACGGCAGCCCCGTCATGCGCTGCCATTGGGGAAAGTGATCGTGCCAGCGGCTCTGCCAGTGATCCGGCCCGCTGTTGTGCAGACCGGGAACCAGGAGGATCTTGTTCATCTTGGTGCTCCTATCGGCTGGCACAGGGGCCAGTTCAGTGATGGATATGGCGGCTATCAACGACCCGGCTGATAGATCTGGTCAAACAGACCACCCTGGGCGAAGTGCTTCTTCTGGGCCTTCTCCCAATCCCCTTCCAGATCCTTGACGGTAAAGAGGGCAAGCTGCGGGAACTGGGCCGCAGTCTCTTTCAAGATCGCCGGGTTGCTGGGGCGGTAGTGATGCTTGGCGACGATATGCTGCCCCTCGTCGGAGTAGAGATATTCGAGGTACGCTTTCGATACCGCTTCGGTGCCGTGCTTCTTGGCGACCTTGTCCACCACAGCAACCGGCGGCTCCGCCAGAATGGAGACTGATGGTGCCACCAGCTCGAACTTGTCGCTGGCTCCCGCCTGACCGAGCACCAGCAGGGCTTCGTTCTCCCACGCCAGCAGCACGTCGCCGAGACCGCGCTCGGTAAAGCTGGTGGTGGCACCGCGGGCGCCGGAATCCAGCACCTTCACGTTCTTGAACAGATCTCCGACAAACTGCTTGGCCCCCTCTTCATTGCCACTCTTTTTCAGGGCATAGCCCCAGGCGGCCAGATAGTTCCAGCGCGCCCCGCCGGAGGTCTTGGGGTTGGGGGTGACGATGGCCACATCCTTGCGCACCAGATCATCCCAATCCTTGATCTGCTTGGGATTGCCCTTGCGCACCAGGAAAACGATGGTGGAGGTATAGGGTGCGGCATTGTTGCCGAGGCGGCTCTGCCAGTCGGCGGCGATTAATCCCTCCTTGGCGATGGCATTGACGTCATAGGCCAGCGCCAGCGACACCACGTCGGCCTCCAGACCATCCACCACGGCGCGGGCCTGCTTGCCGGAGCCACCGTGGGACTGGCTCACCACCACGTCATCGCCGGTCTTCGCCTTCCACTCCTTGGCAAAGGCGGCGTTGTACTCCTGAAACAACTCGCGGGTCGGATCGTAGGAGACGTTAAGCAGGCGGATCTCGGCGGCATTGGCCTGGCCAAATGCCAGCAGGGAGAGCAGGGTCAGGGCGGTCATTCGCAGTTTCATGGTGATACTCCATATCTCGTTGGGTTGAGAGCAGCATGCCGTGGAGTTGTTATGCCGAGAAGAAAGAAATAGCTCTTTGCTTATCTCTTTTGTTCATATCGAGCCGCTATGCCCATTGACACAAAGCCCCGGACGCAGACTCTGTGAGCCATGCCCCTCTGCCACCTTGAACCCTGTGCCATCATGGGAACAAGGCAGACAGATGACGAAAAGGAAGTCGTTATGTGGATCAATGCAGAACCCGTCAATGGCGCCCTGGTCTCGCTGGCCATCGGCCTTATCATCGGGCTGGAGCGGGGCTGGCAGGTGCGCCAGCTGGGGGATAACCAGCGCATCGCCGGGATGCGTACCTACGGCCTCATTGGCCTGCTCGGCGGGGTCTGTGCGCTGTTGCTGCCCACTCTGGGCCCCTGGCTGCCGCTGCTCGGCCTGCTGGCGGTGGTGATCGGCTGCGGCCTCTCGGTCTGGCTGGCCCAGCGCTGGCAGGGGGAGTTTGGCCTCACCAGCTCGGTGGCCATGCTGCTCACCTACCTGCTCGGGCTGATGTCGGTGCTGCTCAGCCCGAGCGAGGCGGTGGCCTGCGCCGTGCTGGCCGCCCTGCTGATGGGGCTCAAGGGCAAGATCCAGCAGGGGATGCTGTTTCTGAGCGAAACCGAGTTTCACGCCACCCTGCGCTTTCTGCTCATCTCGCTGGTGCTGCTGCCGGTGCTGCCCAACGAAGAGATGGGGCCGCTTGATGCCTTCAACCCCTTCAAGATCTGGCTGATGGTGGTGGTGATCGCCGGCATCTCGTTTTGCGGCCACTTTGCAGTACGGCTGCTCGGCACCCGTGCCGGACTGGTGCTCACCAGCATACTGGCAGGACTGGCCTCCTCCACCGCCCTCACCCTGCAGTTCGCCCGCCTCAACAAGGAACAAGGGGGGCTGGAGCGGCTGCTGGCTACCGGCATCCTGCTGGCGGGGGCCACCATGTGGTTGCGACTGCTGGTGCTGGTGTTGCTCATCCACAACGAGTTGGCGATGCGCCTCGCCGCCCCTCTGCTACTGCTGGCGGCCACCGTCTACGGCTTTGCCTTCTGGTTCTGGCGCCAGCGCGAAGAGCTGACCGACGGCCCGGTAAAACCGGAAACCAGCAACCCCCTCGACCTGCCAACCGCCATCAAGTTTGGCCTGCTGCTGGCGCTGATCGGCTTTATGGCCACCCTGCTGCAAGACAAGGTGGGCAACTCCGGGGTCTATCTGCTGGCGCTGGTGTCAGGCATCACCGATGTGGACGCTATCACCCTCTCCCTCTCTCAGCTCTCCCACAAGGAGCTGGCACTGGAGGTGGCCGCTCGCGGCATTCTGCTGGCCGGGCTGGTCAACTCGCTGGTGAAGGGGTTGCTGGCACTTGGCATCGGCGGTCGCAGTCTCGGGCTGCGGGTGCTGCTCCCCTACTTCGTCTCGGCCCTGCTGATCCTGCCCCTTATCTGGCCTGCAGGTTGACGGGGGTCATCTGCAACAAGTGACAGACTGACGCCCCCCCTGACTGTCACGTATACTGCCCGCTCTTGCAGCATGAGGAGGTAGCAATGGCGAGCGACTGGGACAAGGTACTGGCAGGCGGGGCACTGGATAGCCAGAGCGAGGAGATAGCCAACGACCGTATTCGCGGGCAGGCGCTGCTGGCCCGACTCAATGGGTCATCCGCGGGCGATGGCCCCCTGCGCCAGCAGATCTGCCGCGAACTCTTTGGCCACTGCCCCGACTCCTGCTGGATCAGCACGCCGTTTACCTGCGAGTTTGGCCGCAACATCCATATCGGCGAGAAGACCTTCTTCAACTTCAACGTCACCATTCTCGACGTGGGCGAAGTGCACATCGGCAGCCATGTGCTGCTGGCCCCCAACGTGCAGATCTACACCGCCACCCACACCATGAACTATCTGGAGCGACGCAACTGGACCGCCTACAACAAGCCGGTGCGGATCGGTGACGACTGCTGGATTGGCGGCGGCGCCATCATCTGCCCCGGCGTCACCATAGGGCCGCGATCCATCATTGGCGCGGGCGCCGTGGTCACCCGCGACATCCCGGCCGACTCGGTGGCGGTGGGCAATCCGGCCAAGGTGATCCGCACCCTCAAGCAGGATGAGGAGCGCTGCTGGGAGCTGGCCCAGTGATGGCGCGGGCACTGCTGCCACTGGGCGCCGCCCTCTGGCTCGGCCTCAACGGCCAGCAGTGGTGGCCGCTGGGGATACTGCTGACCATGAGTCTGCTCACGGTGGCCGCTTACGCCTGGGACAAGCGGCAAGCGGTGCGCGGCGAATGGCGCATTCCCGAATCCCGCCTGCATCTGCTGGAGCTGTGCGGCGGCTGGCCAGGGGCACTGGTGGCCCGCCAGTGGCTGCGCCACAAGACCCAGAAACGCAGCTACCGGCTGGTGTTCTGGTTTATCGTGCTGCTGCACCTCACCCTGTGGGCGCTCTGGCTTGGCCGCCCGCTCTGGCAGCAATAGCCCCCCGGGTAACAAGGTGGTGGCTTGGCCGCCCCCTCTGGCAGCAATAGCCAACTGCATCACAAAGGCGAAACGGGCCCCATTGCGGCCAATTGGCGACTATGAGAAAACAGAGCTGATCCATCAGCGTTGTCGCCGTTTATGACGACCATATTGATAACGACAAGGAGTCGTGACATGACCATGTGGACAGGCATAGTCCTGATCGTTTTTATCAGCGTATTGTTCGGATATCTCGGCAAACGGGCTCGCTACCAGCTGGGGGATGCCCGCATCACCGACCGCCTCGGCAAGCAGGATCTGGTGATCAGGGAGCTGCAGGAGCGGGTCGCCAATCTGGAGGCGATCGTCATCGAGGAAGAGAAACGGCGCCCGTTCCGGGAGCTGTGATGTTCCACCGCCAGATTTCATATACAGAGAGGGCTGCATAATGCAGCCCTCTCTTGTTTGAACTGATTCAGATTACCAGCGGCAGCAACTCGGCATAGTCGCGGATCGCCGGGAAAGCGGTGATGCTCTGCTCGGGCTTGCAGCTATCCGGATTCTGGATCGCCAGCTGATAGCCGATGCCATAGTCGGCGGCGGCTCGCAGGATCCGCTCGCTGTCATCCACAAACAGGGTGCGGGCCGGATCGAACGCCAGTCGCTCCGCCAGTGCCTGCCAGCAGAGCTGGCTCTCTTTCGACCAGCCCAGCTCGTGGGTGCTCACCATCAGATCCAGATGGTCGGCAAGGCCAAGCTGCGCATCCTTCACCGACAGGCTGGCGGGGTGGGCATTGGTAAAGAGCACCAGTTGCTTGCCCGCGGCGCGCAGCTCGGCAAGAAAGGGGATGGCGTGGGGGCGCCACTGGATCTTCGCAAGCAGCTCCTGCTTGAGGGCGCGAATATCGAGCCCCAGGGTCTCGCTCCAGTAATCCACGCAGTACCAGTTGAGGGTGCCGTTGACCGCCTGATAGTGCACCTCGATCTGCGTTTTGGCCTCATCCAGCGGCAAGCCGAGCCGCTCGGCGTAACGCTCCGGCACCAGCTGCTGCCAGAGGTGGTTGTCAAAATGCAGATCGATCAGGGTGCCATCCATATCGAGCAAGACGGTATCTATCTGGTGCCAGGGCAAGGTAGTGGAGCGGGAGTGTGGCATCGGGTCTCTTGATCTCGGTGTCGCGGAAGAAATGGAGCGGCAGTATAGCGGATTTTTCCTCCCCCTTTGCCCTCCCTGGCCCGTGGTGTTCGGTGTGAGAGTCGTTTACTCTTGAAGCACTATTTTTTAACGAGCAGCCAGCGTCCGATGAGCGACCCCCACAAGAGCAAACCCGAGCAAATCTCTGCCGACCAACTGGATCACCCCAAGTGCAAACCGGAGATCCTCAAGGCCGAAATAGTAGCCGAGAGCCGACTGTTCAAGGTGGAGTCCCTGCACCTCAAATTCTCCAACGGCGAAGAGCGGGTTTACGAGCGGATGCGCGGCGGCAACCGGGGCGCCGTCATGGTGGTGCCGCTGTTCGATGCCCACACCCTGCTACTGGTGCGCGAATATGCCGCGGGCACCCACTCCTACGAGCTGGGCTTTCCCAAGGGGCTGATCGACCCGGGCGAAGATGCCTTCGAGGCGGGCAACCGGGAGCTGATGGAGGAGGCAGGCTTTGGCACCAACCGCCTGACCCTGCTCAAGCAGGTGTCGCTGGCGCCCGGTTACTTCTCCAGCCGGATGGATATCCTGCTGGCGCGGGACCTCTTCCCCGAGCAGCGGATCGGCGACGAGCCGGAGCCTCTCGAGGTGATCCCCTGGCCCCTCAACCGGATCGACGAATTGCTGGCACGACCCGACTTCACCGAGTCGCGCAGCATCAGTGCCCTGCTCTTGGCCCAGAAGTGGCTGGCAGAGCAGGCAGAGTAGCCCGCAGACGGGCAGTTAACAGACAGAGGATAACGAGATGCAGGAGTTGTTGGCCTGGGTGCCGGGGGTCAAGGAGATTGCCCGCGAAGCCGGAAGGATCCTTCACGACATCTATCACGGCGGTCAGTTCGAGCGTCAGCTGAAGGAGGATGCGACCCCGGTCACCAGTGCCGATCTTGCTGCCGATGCCTACCTCAAACAGGCGCTGTCGGCGCTCCCCCCCCATGTGCCGGTGCTGACCGAAGAGGCGGCAGATGTGCCCTTCAGTCAGCGCGCCAACTGGCGGCAGTACTGGCTGGTGGATCCCCTTGATGGCACCGGCGAATTTATCGCGGGCAGCGGCGACTTCGCCACCCTGATCGCCCTGGTGCGGGACAACGTGCCGGTGCTCGGGGTTATCTACGCCCCCGAGTCAAACGTGCTCTACTGGGCGGTGCGCGGCTACGGCGCCTTCAAGGAGGTGAATGGCGAGGTGTTGCCCATCAGCGCCATGCACCATGAGCATGACCAGCCCGACTCGCTGGTGGTGGCCATCAGCCGCCGCCAGAAGCTGGAGAACCTCACCCGCCGCCTCAACCCGGCCATCAACTACGAGCTGATCCCGCTCGGCTCCAGCTCCCTCAAATCCTGTCTGGTGGCGGAAGGGGCTGCCGATTGCTACGTGCGGCTCGGCCCCACCGGCGAGTGGGACACCGCCGCCGCCCAATGCATCGTCGAGGCGGCCGGTGGCCGCATCCTCAGCCTGGCGTTGCAGCCACTTAGCTACAACGAGACCGAGTCGCTGGAGAACCCGGACTTTATCGTGATGGGGGATCCGGATCTCGCCTGGGGCAGCATTCTGGCCCACTAGGTAGAGGACGACGTCACCACACCAGACAATCAGGCGGCCCGATGGCCGCCTGATTTTTCAGGGGAGTAGCCCAGGGTGATGGTCGGTGTGATCCGCTGGCTAAGGCCGCCTTGAACAGCGTGATACGCTGGCAAAACAGCGAAATGACAGTGAAACATCACAATCAGGCGGTGAGAAATGGTGCGATTTTTCATGTAATCCTGAAAATACGCCATTGGCCAAAATAAAAAAATGAGTAGGAATGAAATTTTGGTTTTATATTTCACAAAATAGAACGATGTCAGTTTTGTTGCATTCCGGGATCCAGATTCCATTCCCAATCTCACTGGCTAAAGCCAGTAATGGCAGTGATATGTTTCAGCCCAGCTTTTTGAGAATTAAATCCCGATAAACCACAATAAACTCAGATTAAAACACTAACAAAAAGTGAATTAGTAATGAGTTTATCTGTAGAGGCTACCAAGGAGCTATCCGGTTCCTGCTCCACCACTGCCAGCATCACCCGCTGGCGCCGTCACGACACCCACTGGGTCATCAGTCTGTTTGGCACCGCGGTTGGCGCGGGCATCCTGTTCCTGCCCATCAATCTGGGTCTGGGCGGGATCTGGCCCCTCGCGATCGTCGCGGTACTGGCGGGCCCCATGACCTTCCTCGCCCACCGCGGGCTGGCGCGCTTCGTGCTCTCCTCTTCGCGCCCCCACGCCGACTTCACCGAAGTGGCGGAAGAGCATTTCGGCAAGATGGCCGGTCGCCTCATCTCGGCGCTCTACTTCCTCTCCATCTTCCCGATCCTGCTCATCTACGGGGTCGGGCTGACCAACACGGTGGAGAGCTTCATGGTCAACCAGCTCGGCATGGCAACCCCGGATCGGGTGATGCTCTCCGGTGTGCTGGTGTTCGCCATGATCGCCGTGATGCTGGCGGGGGAGAAAGCGATGCTGCGCGCCTTCGCCTTTATGGTCTATCCGCTGGCGGCCATTCTGGCGGCGCTCTCCTGCTACCTCATTCCCCAGTGGCAGTGGCCGGAAATGACCGCGTTTGAAGGTGTCAGCTTCCTCAACACCGTCTGGCTGGCGCTGCCGGTGACCGTGTTCGCCTTCAGCCACGCCGCCGCCATCTCCGGCTTTGCCAACGTGCAGCGCCGTGAATATGGCGAGCAGGCCGAAGCCAAGAGCGGCCAGATCCTGCGCAACACTACAGTGATGCTGGTAGGCTTCGTGCTGTTCTTCGTCTTCTCCTGCGTGCTGAGCCTCTCGCCAGCCCAGCTGGCCGAAGCCAAGGCCCAGAACGTCTCTGTGCTCTCCTATCTCGCCAACATCACCGACAACCCAGTGATCGTGACCCTGGGGCCGCTTATCGCCTTTATCGCCATTAGCTCCTCCTTCCTCGGCCACTTCCTCGGTGCCCGCGAAAGCCTGAAGAGTCTGATCGCCAAGCCCACCGGCCTGCCGCTGGCCAAGGCGGACAAGCTGGGCATCGCCCTGATGTTCTTCGCCATCTGGGGCGCCGCCGTGATCAACCCGGGCATTCTGGGGCTGATGGAGACCCTCTCCGGCCCGGTCATCGCCATGATCCTGTTCATCATGCCGGTGATAGCGATCTACAAGGTGGAGGCGCTGGCCCGCTTCCGTCACGGCTGGACTAACGGCTTTATCCTGCTGACCGGTTCGCTGGCAGTATCGGCGCTGATCTTCAGCCTGCTGAAATAACCACAGCCCCGTAAACGGGGCCGTAGAAACGACAAGAGGCGACCCGGGGGTCGCCTCTTGTGCATTGCAAATCGCTTACTCTTGATCGAAATCTTCGATCTCTTTGCCCAGCGCTTCCATGATGGCGCGCGCTTCGGCGGGGACACTGTCCGGATGATCCTTGCGCAAGTCTTCGTCGCAAGGGAGCGGCTGGCCGGTGAAAGCGTGCAGGAAGGCTTCACAGAGCAGCTCGCTGTTGGTCGCATGACGCAGGTTGTTCACCTGACGACGGGTGCGCTCATCGGTCAGCACTTTCAACACCTTGAGCGGGATCGAGACGGTAATCTTCTTGACCTGTTCGCTCTTCTTACCGTGTTCCGCATAAGGGCTGACGTAGTCGCCGTTCCACTCTGTTCCCATGACTCACCTGTTCTCATTTAGCCGTGAGCGCGGATTTTAACCCTTAAGGAAATTAATGGCAATCCAACAGCAAAGCCATTTAGACGTCTGGAAGTGTTGACGGCTTTTTTGTGCTGGCGTAAGGTGGTTCACCATAGGCCAGCAATGGCAGGATCGCCGTGGCGCAGGCAAAGCAGCCATCGCCCAGAGACAGTTCAAGGAGAGAGTGACATGACTCACAAGGCCACCCTGACGCTAGGCTGCATCGGAAATCGAGCCGGATCAATCGCCAAGTCACAACGCCAAGGAGAGCGACATGAGTCATAAGGCCACCCTGGCGGTTCGCACCGGGATTGAGACTGACACGCAACACGGTGCCGTGGTGCCCCCCATCTACCTCTCCAGCAACTACACCTTTGCCGACTTTGGCGAGCCCCGTCAATACGATTATGCCCGATCCGGCAATCCGACCCGCAGCAATCTGGCGGACGCGCTGGCGGCGCTGGAAGGGGGTGCCGGTGCCGTGGTCACCGGCACCGGCATGGGCGCCATCCATCTGGTCACTACCGCCCTGCTCAAGGCGGGAGACCTGCTGATCGCCCCCCACGACTGCTACGGCGGCACCTGGCGCCTGTTCGAGTATCTGGCGGCCAAGGGCCACTACCGGGTGCAGTTTGTCGATCAGGGGGATGAGGCCGCACTGGCCGCCGCACTGGCGCAAAAGCCTGCACTGGTATGGGTCGAGACCCCTTCCAACCCGTTGCTGCGGGTGGTGGATATCCGCGCCATCGCCAGTGCCGCCCACGAGGTGGGTGCCCAGGTGGTGGTGGACAACACCTTCCTCTCCCCCCTGCTGCAACAACCCCTGGCACTCGGTGCCGATGTGGTGGTGCACTCCACCACCAAATACATCAACGGCCACTCCGACGTAGTGGGCGGGGTCGCGATTGCCAAAGAGGCGGCACTGGCCGAGTCGCTGGTATGGTGGGCCAACTGTCTGGGGCTCACCTCCGGGGCGTTCGACTCCTACCTCACCCTGCGCGGTCTGCGCACCCTGGCCCCCAGATTGCGCAGCCATCAGGAGAACACCGATCGCATCCTCGCCTTCCTGCAACAGCAGCCGCTGGTGAAACGCATCTATCACCCCAGCCTGCCGAGCCATCCCGGCCACGATATTGCGCGCCGTCAACAGTCCGGCTTCGGCGCCATGTTAAGTTTTGAACTCGATTGCAGCGAGGCGGGCATTCGCGCCTTCCTCGCGGCCCTCACCCTCTTCTCGGTGGCCGAATCTCTCGGCGGGGTGGAGAGTCTGGTGGCCCATCCGGCCAGCATGACCCACAGGGCCATGACCCCGGCGGCACAGCAGGCAGCTGGCATCAGCGCCCAGCTGCTGCGCTTGTCGGTCGGTATTGAACACGGTGAAGACCTGGTGGCCGATCTGGCTCAGGCTTTTGAACAGGCGCAGCAGGCAGAACAGGTAGCGAAGTAATGGAACAGCAGCAACAAGGAGAGATCGCGGTGGCAGCAGAAGCAGGATTGAAGCGACGTCACGTCCACAAATTTGGTGGCAGCAGTCTGGCGGACCCGGTCTGCTATCGTCGGGTTGCCAGCATCATTGAACAACAGACCGGAGGTGACGAGCTGATCGTGGTCTCCGCCGCGGGCAAGACCACCAACCGGCTGATCCAGCTGGGGGAGCTGGCTGATACCGGTGACGAAGCCGCCGGTGAATCCATCTCGGCCCTGCAAGCCTATCAACAGAGTCTGATCGATGGCCTGCTGGAAGGGGAGTTGCAGTGCGACCTCAGCGCTCAGCTCGCCAGCGACGTGCAACAGATCGCCAAAACCCTGGAGGGGCAGTTTGATCGCTTCGCCCGCAACGGTCTGCTCGCCTTTGGCGAGGTGTGGTCGGCGCGCCTGCTGGCGGCCCTGCTCACCAGTCGCGGTGACAAAGCTGCCTGGCTCGATGCCCGCAGCTTCCTGCGCGCCGAGGATGGCGCCTTGGTCAAGGTGGATACCGCCCTCTCCAGCGAACTGCTCAAGGCGCGACTGGCGGAACATGCCGGTCGCATCGTGGTGACCGGCTTTATCGCTGCCGACATGGAGGGGCGCTCCCTGCTACTCGGCCGCAACGGCTCCGACTACAGCGCCAGCCTGCTGGCGCTGCTGGCGGACGGTGAATCGACCACCATCTGGAGCGACGTGGCTGGCGTCTACAGCGCCGACCCGCGCCGGGTCAAAGAGGCACGCCTGCTGGAACGCCTCAGCCTGGCCGAGGCCAACGAGCTGGCCCGCCTTGGATCCTCAGTACTGCACTCTCGCACCCTGCAGCCGGTCGCCGACAGCCGCCAGCGCCTCACCCTGCGTTGCAGCTACAACCCGGATGAGGGCTGTACCCATATTCTGCGCCGCGCGCCGCGCTCCGGTGGTGCCCGCATCGTCTCCTCGGTGGATCAGATCGCCCTGATTGAGCTCAAAGTGCTGCCGCAGGCCAACTTTGAGCAGACAGTCGCCACCATCGAGGCCCATCTTGCCCGCCACCGCCTCAACCCGCTCACCCTGCAGCGCCAGCCGGATCGGCGGGTACTGCGTCTGGCCTACACCCTTGAGGTCGCACAGGGTGCCTTCGAGATCCTGCGGGACTTCCAGCTGCAGGGCAGCTTCACTGGCCTGATCCAGAAAGAGGGATTCAGTCTGGTGGCGCTGGTAGGGGCCGGAGTCACCGACAACGCCGAGCAGTGCCATCGCTTCTATCAGCTGCTGGCGGATCAGCCGCTGGAGTTCGTCCAGGTGGCCAGAGATGGCCTGAGCCTGGTGGCCGTGCTGCGTCAGGTGGTACTGGAGCCGCTGCTGATCGCCCTGCACAGTGCCCTGTTCAGCCGCCCGACCCGGGTCGGTCTGGTGGTGTTCGGCAAAGGCAATATCGGCGGCCACTGGCTCACCCTCTATAGCCGCGAAAAAGCCCGGCTCGAACATGAACTCAATCTGGCGCTCACCCTCTACGGGGTATTCAGCTCGGAAGGTGGCCTGCTGGATGAAGAGGGGCTGGATCCCCGCAAGGTACAAAACAGTGTCGATGGCAAACCCCTGATCTGGCCGGAGTTGCTCTCCCAACTGGAGCAGCACAGCTTCGATACGCTGATCGCGCTGGACATGACTGCCAGCGAAACCGTGAGTCGCTACTACCCGGATTTTGCCCAACTCGGTATCCACATCATCGCAGCCAACAAGTTTGCCGGTGCCGCCGACAGCGAGTTCTACCAGCGCATCAAACAGACCTGCAGTGACCATCAGGTGCAGTGGCGCTATAACGCCACCGTGGGAGCCGGGCTGCCGATCCAGTCCAGCATCCAGATGCTGCGTCAAAGCGGCGACCGTATTCAGGGGGTCTCCGGCATCTTCTCCGGCACCCTCTCCTGGCTGTTCCAGCAGTATGACGGCACTCGTCCCTTCTCCGAGCTGGTGGACGAAGCGTGGCAGCACGGTTTGACCGAGCCGGATCCCCGCGAAGATCTCTCCGGCCAGGATGTGCGACGCAAGTTGTTGATCCTGGCGCGGGAGGCTGGCTTTGAGCTCGATTCTGCCGATATCACACTGGAAAATCTGGTGCCCGTCACCCTGCGCAAAGTCAGTGCGGATCAATTCATGGATCGGCTCAAGGAGCTGGACGGTCCGATTCAGACTGCCTTTGAGGGAGCCAAGCGCCTTGGCAAGGCGCTGCGTTACGTAGCCCGCTTCGAGCGTAACGGCAAGGCACGGGTTGGACTGGAGACGCTGGAACCGCACCACCCGTTTGCCAACCTGCTGCCGTGCGACAACATCTTTGCCATCGAGAGCGACAGCTACCGCAGCAACCCGCTGGTGATTCAAGGGCCGGGGGCGGGTCGGGAAGTGACCGCCGCGGCAATCCAGTACGATCTCTGGCAGATCTGCGCCAGCCTCTAAGGCAGATAATGCAAAGGGAGCAGCTCAGCTCCCGCGCACAATAAAAAAGCCCGAGTCGATGACTCGGGCTTTTTGCTGAATGCCGCTTCGATTATGAGAAGCAGGCCTGCAGCACGTAGAAGATAGCAATGGCCAGAATGGCACCGGCAGGCAGGGTGATGATCCAGGAGACAACGATATTGCGCAGCACCCCCAGATTCAACGCCGCAATCCCGCGCGCCAGACCGACACCCATCACAGCACCGACCAGGGTCTGGGTGGTGGAGATGGGCAGACCGGTACCAGAAGCAATCACCACAGTCGCGGCGGTCGCCAGCTGGGCGGCAAAGCCACGGCTCGGGGTCAGGTGGGTGATGCCGGTACCGACCGTCGCCATCACCTTCTCGCCCATGGTCGCCAGACCGATCACGATACCGATACCGCCAAGCGGCAGGATCCACCAGGCGATAGACGCCTGACTGGAAATTTCACCGCCGGAGGCCACGATAGAAGCCACTGCAGAGAGCGGGCCAATGGCGTTGGCCACATCGTTGGAGCCGTGGGCAAACGCCATGGCACAAGCGGTGATCACCATCAGGATACCGAATACCTTCTCCACGTTGGCGAAGTGCATCTTGCTGTCATCCTGCGGGTTGTACTTCTGACCGCGGATATAGAAGAAACCGGCAATCGCCAACGCAATAGAGATAGCCACAGAGAGCAGAATGCCCTCGCCATCACTCAAGTGCAGACCAACGTGGGTCAGCCCTTTCTTGATGGTCACCAGACAGATCACCAGCGCCGTCAGGAACATGTAAAACGGCACATAGCGCTTGGCGTTAGCCAGCGGATCATCGGTGTTGAAGATAAGCTTCTGCACGCTGATAAACATGAAGTAGGCGATCACACCGGAGATAGCCGGAGTGATGATCCAGGAGCCGACGATGCCGCCAAACTTGCTCCACTGCACCGCTTCCGGACCAATGCTCACCACCGCAAAACCGACGATGGCACCGATGATGGAGTGAGTGGTAGAGACCGGCCAGCCGAAGTAGGAGGCCAGGATCAACCAGGCGCCGGCAGCCAGCAGCGAGGCGATCATGCCGAGTACCAGCAGGTCCGGTGTATCGGCAAATGCATTGGTATCAATGATGCCATTACGGATGGTTGCGGTCACTTCACCGCCCGCCAGATAAGCACCGGCAAACTCGAAGATCATGGCAATGATGATGGCCTGACGGATAGTCAGGGATTTGGTGCCGACCGATGTGCCCATGGCATTGGCAACGTCGTTTGCACCAATGCCCCAGGCCATCAAAAAGCCGAACAAGGCCGCCACGAGCACCAGAGTGGTGCCGTAATTCGCGATAATGTCCATTAATAGTGTTTACCCAGTCAGTCGATTACGAACGAGCCAGCATCAGTTCCAGACGGGCGCCTACACGCTCGGCCTGATCTGCCAGGTCACCTACCCATTCGAGGATCTTGTAGAGGAACATCACATCAATCGGATTGTAATTGTGCTCAACCGCTTGCAGCTGTTGGCGCAGTCCGATCTGCATGGTGTCTGTATCGTCCTCGATCAGATCCAGTTGGTGGATCATCTCGGCAACCATTTCCACTTCCCGTCCCTTGAAGCCGGTCTCGAGCAGCTCGTCGAGCTCCCCGATCGCTTTCTCGGCCTGAGCGGTCGCATCAATACAACGTTTGAGATAGGCCATGAAATCAACCCGCATTTCAGCAGGGAACTCCATGCGACGACCAAGCATGCGGCCGGAGATATCCTTGGCACGGTTGGCAATCTTGTCTTGCTGGGTCAACAGCTCCAGCAGGTCGGTACGCGCGACCGGCAGGAACAGGCCGCGAGGCAGTTTCAGACGGATTTCACGCTTGAGGATATCCGCCTCTTTTTCCAACTGGGCAATCTGCTGCCGGATCTTCTCGGCATCATCCCAACGGTCTTCCGCAACGGCGTCAAAGAAAGGGACCAACTGCTGGGAGCACTGGTGAACCTTGACGATATGCTTCTGCAACGGCTTGATGGGGGACTTGGCAAAAAGCCCCAAAATAGTATTTACTGGCATGGTCAAACCTGTGTCGGTGAAAAAACACTCGATACGATTTTATGAGGCGCGCATGGTAACCGAACTGCGCACTCAATTAAACCGCGAATTAATCTAGTCGCCTCGCGGCATTATATCCTCGCGACCCGAATCCCGCCCCTCAAAGTTACCTGCCAGCCCGGAATGACTATGCAAATCGAGATCGAGATTAAGTTTTTTGTCGCCTGCGACATTCAAGCAGGGTTATCCAACCTGCTGAATTCTCTTGAAATTAAGGAATCCTCCCAACAACAGCTCGGCAACGTCTATTTCGATACGCCAACCCTCGCCTTGCGCCAGCTGGATATGGGGTTGCGGATCCGCCGCTGCGATAGCTTTGCCGAACAGACCATCAAGTGTCGCGGTCAGATAGTGGGTGGCCTGCACGCCAGACCCGAATACAACGCCCCCGTCAGCGGCGATCTGCCGACCCTCTCGGCCTTTCCCGATGAGATCTGGCCGACCCTGCCCGAGCGCGACAGCATCCAGCAACAGCTGGTCGCCCAGTTTCGCACCGACTTCCTGCGCAGCCACTGGCTGATCGCCTTCGAGGGGGCCGAGATAGAGCTGGCCTGGGATCAGGGAGAGATAGTCGGTAGCCAGGGCAGCACCACCATCAACGAGCTGGAACTGGAGCTCAAATCCGGCGACACCGCAGCACTGTTTGCGCTGGCGCAGCATCTTGCCAAGCTGGGCGGGCTGCGTCTCGGCGCCCAATCCAAGGCCCAGCGCGGCTATCGACTGGCAGGCCTTGGCAAACCGCTGGCCCTGCAGGTGCTGGTCGAGCATGAAGATATAGATGGCATAACGGGGGTAAGCGAAGGGCTGCGCCACTGGCAACATCACGAGCAGCTCTGGCTGGAGCATCCACAGAATGAAGGCGTTCAACAGCAGGCGTTCGATGCCTTGTGTCAAGGAGTTGATCTGGTCGCCCGCAGTGCGGCCAAACTGCCACAACCAGCGCCCTGGCTGCCAGCACTGACCAGCCTGCACGCACATCTGCAAACCAGGCCGAACGAGCATGACGAGTGGCCTGCCGAACTGGCCGATCTCTTCCTCTATCCGGCGTATGTCGAGTTGCAGCTGGCCATCGCCGCCTGGCTGCATAGCGCCGCCTAACCGGCACGAGCGACCTTAGTGAGACAACGCCAGAAACAAAACGGGTGAGCCTTGGCTCACCCGTTTTGCATTACAGCAGGTTGAGCTGCTGCATGGCACTGCGAATGCGCTCGCGGGTCGCGTCCGACAGCGGCATCACCGGCAGGCGGCACTCCTCGCTGCAAAAACCGAGCAGGGAAGCGGCATATTTGGCACCGGCTGGGCTCGGCTCGGCAAACATCGCCTGATGGAGCGGAATGAGCTGGTCTTGCAGTTCACGTGCTTCTTGCCACTTGCCAGCCAGCGTGAGGTTCTGCACCTCAGCCACCAGCTTGGGGGCCACGTTGGCGGTCACCGAGATACAACCCTGACCGCCACCGATGTTGTAGGCGACGGCAGTGGCATCTTCCCCGGAGAGCCAGGCGAAGGGCTTGTTGATCAGCTGGCGCTCGGTCCAGGGACGGGCCAGATCGCCGGTAGCATCCTTGACCCCGGCAATGCGCGGCAGTTCGGCCAAACGGGCCAGGGTCGCGGGTTGCACGTCGACGATGGCGCGCGGCGGAATGTTGTAGACGATGATCGGCTTGGCGGTGGCGTCGTGGACGGCCTTGAAGTGGTGGTAGAGCCCCTCCTGATTGGGGCGGTTGTAGTATCCAGCCACATGCAGGGTGGCATCGGCGCCGACCCGTTCGGCATGGAGGGTGTACTCGATGGCTTCGACCGGGTTGTTGGAACCGGCCCCGGCAATGACCGGAACGCGCCCTGCCACCTGTTTGACCACCAGTTCGACCACTTTACAGTGTTCGTCATGGGTCAGGGTCGGGCTCTCCCCCGTGGTACCCACCGGCACTATGCCGTGGGTACCCTGCTCGATATGCCACTCCACCAGACGCAACAGCGCCTCTTCATCCAGCTTGCCCTGTCGAAACGGGGTGATCAACGCAACAATAGAACCTTGAAACATGGAATTTCCTTCTCCTGAATGACCCGAATATGGCAATAAAAAACCCCGGTACGATGTGCGCAACCGGGGTTTGAAGCTTCTCAGAAATGAGAGGTTACGCGCGAACGTCGGCAGGCCCGAATGGCAGGCTTTTTTTGTGCTTTCGTTTCAACCCGTTGAACCGCATTTCGTCATCTCTGGTCAAAAAATGGTGTCTGGGCATATTTCGGGAACACAGCATAAATGTCAAGGCGAAAGGGGCTATGTATAATGGCCGCCCAAAATTGAGTGGAGAGACCCGATGAGCAGCCCTATCAGTGCCGTCAGCCAGATGCTGGAACGAAACCAAGCCCTCTTTGTCGGCAAGCGGCTACTTGTCTGCGGCGCGCTGGAGGATGACTACCCGCGCCAGCTGGCCACTCTAGCCGAGACCCTGACCGTCTTTACCACGGATTACTGCTATTACCGCAGCCAGCAGGCCGCCCTGGGTGACGCCATCCTGTTCGACCACCAGCTCGGTGGCGCCCCCCGCTTCGATGCGCTGCTGCTGCTGATGCCCAAGGCCAAGGCCGAGGCGCAATATCTGCTGGCCATGATGACCCCCTTGCTGGAAGCGGGTGCCGACCTGTTGCTGGCCGGTGACAACCGTGGCGGCATCAATGGCGCCGACAAGCTGCTGGCACCTTATGGCGAGAAGCCGATCAAACGTGACTCGGCCCGCCGCTGCTCCCTCTATCACGGCGAGCTCTGCAAGCCGGTTGCCCCGTTCGAGCTGGATAGCTGGTTTGGCCGCTACCAGTGCAAGGCCGGTGATACCGAGCTGACCGTGCTGGCACTGCCCGGCGTCTTCAGCGCAGCCGAACTGGATCTCGGCACCCAGATGCTGCTGGCAGCTGTGCCGCCGATGAAGGGCGATCTGCTCGATTTCGGCTGTGGCGCCGGGGTGATTGGGTCTGTGCTGGCCAAGCGCAATCCGGAGCTGCTGGTCAACATGGTGGATATCAGCGCGCTGGCGCTGGAGTCGAGCCGCCGCACCCTGGCGATCAACGGTCTGCAGGGCAAGGTCACCCCTTCCGATGTCTATTCGGATGTCTCCACCCGTTTCCAGCACATCGTCTCCAACCCGCCATTCCATGCGGGCCTCAAGACCTTCTATGCAGCGACCGAAACCTTCCTCGCCAAGGCGCCGGAATTTTTGCTGCCAAATGGCTCGCTGACCATTGTTGCCAACGCCTTCTTGCGCTACCTGCCTATACTGGAAACACATTTCAAACGGACGGAAGTGATCAGCAGCGATACCAAGTTCAAGGTCTATATGAGCAAAGTGTAAATAAGTGCAAGCAGTACAAGAAAACCGCTAGAGAGCGCCATCCGGTATCTGGTAAGGTACTAAAAGGACAATAAAACCACCCCTTAAGGGGTGTTTTTATACCGAACATTGAAAACCTTTTCATAGTGTTCATGCAGGGAGATTAATACGATGGCAGGTATCTTGACCATGATCCTGGCTGGCGGCGAAGGTACTCGTCTGCAGCCTCTCACCACCACCCGCAGCAAGCCTTCCGTCCCCTTCGGCGGCAGTTACCGGCTGATTGATTTCGTCCTCAACAACTTCGTCAACGCAGACTTTCTGCGCATCTATGTCCTGACCCAATTCAAATCCCAGTCCCTCTATCTTCACATGAAGAAGGGCTGGAATATCGTCGGCATCACCGACCGCTTTATCGACCCCATTCCGGCCCAGATGCGGATGGGTAAACGCTGGTATGACGGCACCGCCGATGCCATCTACCAGAACCTCGGCTTTATCGAGAGGGCCGAACCGGATCATGTCTGCATCTTCGGCTCCGACCACATCTACAAGATGGATGTGAGCCAGATGGTCACCTTCCATAAACAAAAGAGCGCCGCCATGACAGTGGCCGCCCTGCGCATGCCCATCGAAGAGGCGAGTTCATTCGGAGTAATCGAGGTGGATACCGAAGGGCGGATGATCGGTTTTCAGGAAAAACCCAAGCAGCCCAAGCATATCCCCGGCGATCCGACCCAGGCGCTGGTCTCCATGGGTAACTACATCTTCGAGACTGACGCCCTTTGCCGGGAATTGAAACGGGATGCTGCCGAAGATAGCTCCAGCCACGACTTTGGCAAGGATGTGATCCCGAGCCTCTACCCGCGCGCGCCCATCTATGTTTACGACTACAGCACCAACGTCATCCCTGGTGAAAAGCCGAGTGTGTACTGGCGGGATGTGGGCACTCTGGACTCCTACTGGCTGGCTCACATGGACTTGGTGGCTGACAACCCCCCCTTCTCCCTCTATAACCGCAAGTGGCCACTGCACACCCACTATCCGGCACTGCCACCAGCGACCTTTATCGACAGCGACGTGTGCAAGGTCAATATTGCCAACTCCCTGATCTCCGCCGGTTGCTTCATTCAGGGCAGCCAAATCCAGCGATCCATTCTCGGTTTTCGCTGCAATATCGGCGCGTGCAGCCACATCAGTGAATCCGTGCTGCTGGGGGATGTGAAGATTGGTGAAGGGTGCTCCATCCGGCGGACGATCATCGACAAAAACGTTGAAATTGCGCCCGGCACCGTTATCGGTGAAAATCTCGACCATGATAGAGAGCGATTTACCGTATCAGAAGGCGGTATCGTGGTGGTACCTAAGGGAGCAAGAGTTGGCTATTAACCCACTGAAAATCCTGTTTGTTGCCTCGGAAGTTGAGGGGCTGGTCAAGACCGGGGGCCTGGCAGATGTTGCCAAAGCCTTGCCTATGTACCTGGTCCAGAAGGGGCATGATGTCAGGATCATGCTGCCCTTCTACAAGACGATTAAGCGACGGGATGAGGCCAAACTGGTAGCGTCACGCTGGTTACCCACCCATCCGGGCCTGCCGGATATCGGCTATCGCATCTACCAGATGGAGCTGGATGGCGTCTGCGTCTATCTACTCGACTGCCCGCAATATTTCGATCGTCCCCAGCTCTATGCCGAGAACAATCAAGCCTATCCGGATAACGGCGAACGTTTTGCCTTCTTCTCGGCGGCGGCCCTCCATGCCTGCGAGCAGCTCGGCTTCGCCCCGGATATCGCCCACTGCAACGACTGGCACACCGGGCTGCTACCCTTGCTGCTGAAAACCCGCCATGCCAACAACCCTTTCTTCCAGCAAACTCGCAGCGTGATCAGCATTCACAACGCGGCGTTTCAAGGGGTGTTCGGCCGCGAACAGTTCTGGGCCATGCCCGAAATTGCCGATTACGAACGCCGCATCAACTATGACTACGGCCACGTCAACCTGCTCAAATGCGGGGTGCTCTACGCCGACAAGATCAATGCGGTCAGCCCCAACTATGCCCAAGAGCTGCTGACTCACCTTGGCGCCCACGGTATGGCGAGCATTTTTCAGCAACGTAGGGATGACCTGTGCGGCATCCTCAACGGCTGCGACTACAAAGATTGGGATCCGGAGTTTGACGCGTTCCTGCCCGCCACTTACAGCATCGACAACATGGCAGGCAAACAGATCTGCAAACAGCATCTGCAACAGGAAGCGGGCTTGCCCGTTGCTGACCTGCCTATCTACGGCATGGTGTGCCGCCTGACCGAGCAGAAGGGTGTCCCCCTGCTGCTGCCTGCGCTGGAGAAATTTCTCCACCATCAGGTGCAAGTGGTGATCGTAGGCTCTGGCGATCCTGCGCTCGCCACACAACTGCAAACCATGGCCCAGCAGTACCCAGGCAAGCTCGCCTTCATCAATACCTATGATGATCGTCTGGCCCATCTGGTGGAAGCCGGTGCCGACTTCTTCCTGATGCCCTCGCTGTTCGAGCCTTGCGGCCTCAACCAGATGTACAGCCTGGCCTATGGCACACTGCCACTGGTGCGTGCCGTGGGTGGTCTGAAAGATACCGTGGTGGATTGGGATGCGGACCCGGAACATGCCACCGGCTTTTGCTTCAATGATCCGACCGCCGCTATCCTGCTCGATACCATGCGCCGCAGTCTGCTCTATTTCCTGCAAGACAAGACACAATTTGCCAAGGTGCTGCACAACGCCATGAACACCCGCTTCAACTGGCCTGACTCCATCACCCAGTACGAGCAGATGTATCATGGCGCAATGGGACACAACTAATCTGCGAGTCACCAACCCAGGCTAATTGCTGAAGTTTTGTACCCTTGGCTCCACTTTGAGCGTCAACAGCGAAAAAAGTACCTTTTGCTTGTTGACGCTCCCCCAAAACTCTATAGAATCCCCCTCCGCAGTGATGCGAAGGTGGCGGAATTGGTAGACGCGCTAGCTTCAGGTGTTAGTGTCCCACGGATGTGAGGGTTCGAGTCCCTCTCTTCGCACCAATACTGCCATGCTGATTCAGCAGCATGTAAATCCAACTAGAAAACCCGAATGTGCGAAGGTGGCGGAATTGGTAGACGCGCTAGCTTCAGGTGTTAGTGCCCCCCGGGTGTGAGGGTTCGAGTCCCTCTCTTCGCACCATGCTTCTCCAGATAGCATGTAAATCTAAACTGGTAACACAATGTGCGAAGGTGGCGGAATTGGTAGACGCGCTAGCTTCAGGTGTTAGTGTCCCACGGATGTGAGGGTTCGAGTCCCTCTCTTCGCACCATGCTTCTCCAGACAGCATGTAAATCTAAACTGGTAACACAATGTGCGAAGGTGGCGGAATTGGTAGACGCGCTAGCTTCAGGTGTTAGTGCCCCCCGGGTGTGAGGGTTCGAGTCCCTCTCTTCGCACCATGATTCTGACATGTAAAAACAGAGCAATGCGTTCCAACCGCATTTAAAAATCAGATGGAGAAAATCAGTGTGCGAAGGTGGCGGAATTGGTAGACGCGCTAGCTTCAGGTGTTAGTGTCCCACGGATGTGAGGGTTCGAGTCCCTCTCTTCGCACCATTCATTTTTGCAAAAGGCCCTTCACGAAAGTGACGGGCCTTTTGTTTTTACTCCTTGTTATGACTATGCTTTTGACAACTCCCACCGATCGTCATACCAAGGAATGCATATGATACTGGATACCGATATTCACAACTTTTACGAACATCTGGTACTCAAGGAAATTGAAAAACAAAACCTGCAACAGACCCTCACCAGCGATCAGATGGCCGACCTCTGCTGCCTGACCCTCAATCAACTCCCCTCCCACTATATTCGCCACAATGTCGACATGATCTACTTCCTGACCGATGCCAAACGCACCGAAATGGAGAGACTGGTTCTCGACGCACTCACGCTGGCACTGCAGAAAATCATGCAGGCTCCCGTCAAGACCTCATAACCTGGGCTGCTGCCAGAGCAGAGTGACGATACCGGTCAACCCGGCCACTGGCAGCAAGATCAAGGCAGGCTGCAATCCGCGGCTCCAGCATCACCCATGCCGCCAGCAGACAAGCGGCACTCCAGGAGTCGAGCTCTTTATCCTGACCCCATGCAAGTACGCCCCACCAGCAACATCATCCCCCGCAATAGCCAGCGCATTGTTTTCTCCCCCACCAACCATTGATAAAAATCATCATCTATTCGGGACCCAAGTCGCGTGGTAAGCCAGTGTCGTATGTGGCCACCCCTGTCAACAGGGCGCTCAAAAACGGGTTATGAGATCAACTAATTTGTGATTTTTTCAATCAAATGTGTATTTTTACCAATTTGATGGGGCTTTAACCCACCAGGTTTGTGGTAGATTGCGGCCTCTTTTTGGGTTGGCCCCTCGGGATACATGTATCCACAGGACGAGAGGGACCGACCTTGGCGAGCAAGAGTTTAGGAAGTATCTATGCAAAACCAACAAAACCACATCCGACTACCGGGCATGGCACAGGTGTCTGCCTGTCTGGCCATTTTCCTGGCCCTGGCATTCTCATTCACCAGCGTGCTCGATCTGCCGATCCAGCTGGCGCTGTTCATCGCCTGGTTTGTCATCATGGGGCTCGGCATCAAACTCGGCCACGATTACAAATCCCTGGAGCAGGCTGCCGTTGACGGCGTCGCCAAGGGGATGGGGGCCATCCTGATCCTGGTCTCTGTCGGTGCCCTGGTCGGCACCTGGATTGCTGGCGGCATCGTGCCCAGCATCATCTACTTCGGCCTCAAGGTGATCCACCCGTCCATCTTCCTGCTGGCGACCCTGATCATCTGCTCCCTGACCTCGCTGGCCACCGGCACCTCCTGGGGCTCTGCCGCCACCGCCGGTATCGCCATGATGGGGATCGGCCACAGCCTCGGCGTGCCTGCGCCGCTGGTAGCAGGTGCCGTGCTCTCCGGCGTCTACTTCGGTGACAAGCTCTCTCCGCTCTCCGACTCCGTGGTGCTGGCCTCGACCATGTCCAACGTCGACGTGGTGGAGCACATCAAGGGGATGCTGCCCATCAGCCTGCTCTCCTATATCATCACCGCCGTGCTGTTCACCGTGGTGGGCATGCAGTATTCGGGCAATGTCAGCCTGGAGCAGGTCAATCTGGTGATGGAGGCCCTCGACAACCAGTTCAACATCACCCCGCTGGCCATAGTGCCGGTGGTACTGGTACTGGGCCTGTTGGCCAATCGCAAACCCGCCTTCCCGGTGATCAGCTTCGGCGCCCTGCTGGGCCTGATCTGGGCCATCGCCTTCCAGGGCATGGATCCGGTCAAGGCAATGCACTCGGCTTATAGCCCGTTTGCCATCACCTCCGGCATCGACTTTATCGACAACATTCTCGGTCGCGGCGGCATGGAGTCCATGCTGGGCTCGGTCGCGGTCATCATCTTCGGGCTGGGTTTCGGCGGCCTGCTGGAGAAGGTCGGTATTCTGGAAGTGATCGCCAGTGCCTTCGAGAAGCGCATCAACAGCGTTGGCAGCCTGACCAGCCACACCATAGGCACCGCGTTTCTGGCCAACGTGTTTGGCTCGGCCATGTATGTGTCGCTGATCCTGACCCCCAAGATCATGGCCAAGAACTACGATCGACTGGGACTGGCGCGCAAGAACCTCTCTCGCAACGCCGAGTTCGGTGGCACCCTCACCTGTGGCATGGTGCCCTGGAGCGACAACGGCATCTTCATGGCCGGGGTGCTGGGGGTGGCGACCCTCGACTACCTGCCCTACATGTGGCTCAGCTTCACCTGCATCATAGTGACCGTGTCCCTCGCCTATATGGGCAAAGGGGTAAACCGGATCCCGCTGGTCGCGGCCGCAAGCTCCCGCTAAGTCATCCTGCAAACAACAAAGGCGCCATCAAGGCGCCTTTGTTGTTTCAGGGGTATGCTGTTTGACCGTCATCGCCGAGCCCACAAACAAAAACAGCCCTCGTCGCCGAGAGCCGTTTCATCAGACTGATAACGCCGATCAGATGGAGAAGCTGGAGCCACAGCCACAGGTCGTGGTGGCGTTGGGGTTGGTCACGGTGAAGCGTGAACCTTCCAGACCCTCGATGTAATCCACACTACCGCCTACCAGATATTGCAGGCTCATGGGATCGATCACCATGGTGACGCCGTTCTTCTCGACCACGGTATCCCCGTCGTTGATCTTCTCATCAAAGGTAAAGCCATACTGGAAACCGGAGCAGCCCCCACCCGTGATGTACACCCGCAGCTTCAGCTCGGGATTCTCTTCTTCGGTGACCAGGGTCTTCACCTTGTTGGCCGCCGCATCCGTCATCTGGATGGGCAACGGGGCTTCTGCTACTGCACTCATTACTGACCTCACAACCATTAGATCCACAAACATGGAAACCGCGAAATTATCTAATACCCGACCATTCAGTTCAAGTATTCACCACGTTTAACCGGCAGCGGGAACCGGAGCAGGCGGTGCGGCGACCAGCGGCTTGATCACCTCCCCCCACTCAACCAGCAGCTCTTGTGCTGGTTGCCTGCCGTCCTTGTTGATGGTGACACGGATCCGATCCGGCACAAAGCCTTCCGGCAACTGCCAATTCCCTTCCAGCAGCTGGAAATAACGCAGGGCATAGCGCCACTCGCTCACTTTCATCCCGAGATCCCGTCCCGTCAGCGTCTTCGGCTTATCGGCCAGACTCCCCTCGACCCGGATCTGCACCTGACCACGAAACAGCTCCCGCTTCTTGGCGGGCTGGGTCAGGGCGAGACGGTAGTGGTAACGCCCGGGAATGCTGGTCTCCTGCAGAGTCAGGTTGTCGATCACCACCCCCACCTGTTCACCGGTGGGGCGCATGATCCGCTCGAAAAAGGCCAGCTGGCGCTTGAGCTCCTGTACCTGCGCCTCCTGACTCTTCAAGGTGGTCTGCAACTGCTCGAAAGCCGCTTTCTGGGTCGCCAGCCGGGTATCCTTCACCCCCAGCTCGGTCTTGAGCTGGCCGATGGCCTTGCCCTGACGATCCAGCGTCTCCTGCTGCACCACCAACAGACTGCTCTGGGCCAGCTCCTGCCGGTTACCGGCAAAGTAACCGATGAGCCCGCCAACGGCTAACACGACCAATAACTTCAATAGATTGGACATAGCCCCTCATCCCGTTATCACGCCATTTACGGCAGCGCCTCTCCCTTCACTATACCGCCCGGACCGGGGTCAAACGCGATAAAGGGAAAAATTAACTGGCCGTGGCGCTGCCATCACCCCGCTTTTGACGCGCGGCAAGCCGTAAAGTTCGCTCCAGGATCTGGGAATAGATGGGTCGGCCACCCAGCCACTGGGCAACCAGGGTCGCCCCGACCGTGGTGATCATCATCGGCAGGATCAGCTGATAGTTGTCGGTCATCTCGGTGACCAGCACGATACCGGTGATGGGGGCACGCACAGTGGCAGCAAACAGCGCCCCCATCCCTGCGATGGCAAAGGCGCCGGGCTCGATGCCCAGCTCGGGAAACGCCGCATGAAACAGATGGCCGAACACCACGCCAAACAGGGTGCCCAGCGCCAGGGTCGGAGCAAACACCCCGCCCGGGGCGCCGGAGCAGAAGCAG
Organism: Aeromonas sp. CU5; assembly: GCF_002586745.1. Classification (NCBI taxonomy): domain Bacteria; kingdom Pseudomonadati; phylum Pseudomonadota; class Gammaproteobacteria; order Aeromonadales; family Aeromonadaceae; genus Aeromonas; species Aeromonas sp. CU5. Next base: position 4,266,338 of record NZ_CP023817.1, on the reverse strand, counting down.
ATGAGGGTTGCGACCAGCCGCACCGAGAAGATGAGGAACAGGGTTGCCATCGCATACTCATCCCCCATCAGATGAGGGATCAGCTCGGTGCCGCCGCCCGTCACCGAGGGGGCAAACAGCGACAGCACGCCGAAAGTACCGGCAACCAGCATACCGATGGCGACGAAACGGTGGCGCTTGTTCTGGTGCAGCGCCAGATAGCCATCCTGACAGGCCAGCACCAGCTTGTTGAAGACAAAGCCCAATACGCCGAAGGTGGCCCCCATAAAGAGGAACAGCCAGAGCGCCTTGAGGGCTGGCGCATCGTAGTGCGGCAGAGTGATCACCGCCCCCTGCCCTTTCATGTTCTGCAACATCAAGGTCGCCATGATGGCGGAGATCCCCACCGCCTTGATAGCCAGGAAGGAGTAGCGAAACTGCGGCCGCATCTCCTCCATCACAAACAGAATGCCCGCCAGCGGCGCATTGAAGGCTGCCGCCAGACCGCCCGCCGCACCGGCGGCCAGCAGGGCGTGGCCATGCTCCTTGGGCAGCCGGAAGATATCCGCCACCATCTTGCCTAGGTTGCCGCCGATCTGTACCGAAGGCCCCTCCCGCCCCAGCACCATACCGGAACTCAGGGTGCAGATGCCGCCGAAGAACTTGACCGGCAACACTCGCCACCACCGTACCGGGCGCAGATCGTCCATCGCACCCTCGATCTCGGGAATGCCAGAGCCCCCCGCTTCCGGGGCAAAGGTATGAGTGAGGAAGTAACCGACAAATCCCAGCAAGGCGCTGAAGCCAAAGCCAAGCAGACCGAGCTGCCACCAGGGACGGTCGGCCAGCAAGGCGATACGTTGTTCTGCCAGCCAGTGGACACCAGATTCGAACAGACCGCACACCAGTCCGGCCAGGGTGCCGACCAGCGCCGCCAGCAGTAGAACCAGCAAGGGCATCTTGTCTTGCCGGATAATGCGGGAAAGTGGCCCCCGCGAAGAGCTATCGGGTTCAGAGGAGAGAGCTTGTTGCGCCATCTTGTTACACCAACTTGGAAAAACCACATCGTCAGCTAGCTGAGATCAGGATCACCCGGCGCGTGCTCGGCTGCCCAGGGCTGGGGCTTTCTGCTATAGTCGGCCCGTTAAATTTTTGTCACGGGAGCAGACCGAGAGTCCGGGTGGCGAGAGCGCAAAGCATACTCCTGATGCCCCGGCCTGCCGAGTCTCAATCGGCTGCAATCCCTTGTGTGACGCCCAAAATCCCATTAAGGATGATCCATGTCAAAATCAGATCAGCTGTTTGAACAGGCCCGCCAGACCATTCCGGGTGGCGTCAACTCACCGGTCCGCGCCTTCAATGGAGTCGGCGGCACGCCCCGCTTCATCGATCACGCCGATGGCGCCTATCTCTATGATGTGGATGGTCAGGCCTACGTGGATTACATCGGCTCCTGGGGCCCCATGCTGCTGGGTCACAACCACCCGGCCATCAAGGCCGCCGTCATCAAGGCCGTTGAGAAGGGGCTGAGCTACGGTGCGCCGACCGAGATCGAAGTGCTGATGGCCGAGAAAGTCCGCCAGATCGTCCCCTCCATGGAGCAGGTGCGGATGGTCAACTCCGGCACCGAAGCGACCATGAGCGCCATCCGTCTGGCCCGCGGCTATACCGGTCGCGACAAGATCGTCAAATTCGAGGGCTGCTACCACGGCCACGCCGACTCCCTGCTGGTCAAAGCAGGTTCCGGCGCCCTGACCCTGGGCCAACCCAACAGCCCGGGCGTACCGGCCGATTTCGCCAAACACACCCTGACCTGCGTGTTCAACGATCTGGAGTCGGTACGCGAAGCCTTCACCCAGTACGGCAACGAGATCGCCTGTATCATCGTCGAGCCAGTCGCTGGCAACATGAACTGCATCCCGCCGGTGCCCGGCTTCCTGGAAGGTCTGCGCGCCATCTGTGACGAGTTCGGCGCTCTGCTGATCCTGGACGAGGTGATGACCGGTTTCCGCGTCTCCCTGCGCGGCGCTCAGGGCCACTACAACATCGACCCGGATCTCACCACCCTTGGCAAGATCATCGGTGCCGGCATGCCGGTGGGCGCCTTCGGCGGCAAGAAGAAGGTGATGCAATACATTGCCCCGACCGGCCCGGTCTATCAGGCAGGCACCCTCTCCGGCAACCCGGTGGCCATGGCAGCCGGTTTGACCATGCTGGATCTGCTACTGGAGCCGGGCCTCTATGAGCAGCTGAGCGCCAAGACCGCTCGTGTCGCCGAGGGGCTGAAAGCGGCCGCAGCCAAACACGGCATCCCGCTCGCCATCAACTATGTGGGTGGCATGTTCGGCTTCTTCTTCACTGACGAGCCCGAAATCACCCGCTACGAGCAGGTCACTCGCTGCGATATGGAACGCTTCAAGCGCTTCTACCATCTCATGCTGGAAGAGGGCGTCTATCTGGCGCCAAGCGCCTACGAGGCGGGCTTCCTGTCACTGGCTCACGGCGATAAAGAGATTGAGCACACTCTGGCCGCCGCCGAGCGCAGCTTCTCCAAGCTGGCTGGCTAAATCGCCGCCGGTTGTCGCAAAAGGGCCCGTCACGGGCCCTTTTCTATTGCAGTGCATCCATCACCACACAGGGCATCACGCCCATTTCTGGTGCATTTCCCCCTCGTCATCCGTCGTTTTGTCATCCTCTGGTGCAACTTGCCCCGCCATCCCTGTCATAAAGCAGGCCCACTATTTGCACATCCGCTACAGGAGCCCACGTCACCGAGGTCCATATGGCAGAGATGAGCCCCATCGATGTGCTGCGGCGCTATCAGGAGTATCAGGAGGAGCTGACCCCGCTACTACAGGGGCTGCTCAGCGCTCCCCTAGCCTCGCTCAAGAGGTATCCCTTTGTTGTCAGCATTGACCGCTATCAGGGGCCGCTGTGTATCCAGCCTGCGGTACCGGCGGCCCATAACCGGCTGCACCTTATCGTGCAGGGGCAAGGGCGTGAGATCACCGTCTGTCTGAATCAGCTGATTGGCTGGTTGATGGGGGACAGGGAGCGCCGCCGCGCCATGCCCTGGTTCAAGGCGGTCTATGTGGTGCTCAGCATGGCACTGTTTCTCATCGTCGCCACCCTGATCTGGCACGGGCTGGAGCAGCTCTATCAGTTGTTGTGCGGTGAGCAGCAGAACCAGCTCGGCGCCTTTAGCGCCATTATCTTCCTGACGCTGGCACTGGCGGTGTTCGATCTGGGCAAGACCATTCTGGAAGAGGAGGTACTGCTGCATAAGGATATCTTCCGCCACAGCGCCATTCGCCGCACCATCACCCGCTTTATCGCCGCCATTCTGATCGCGGTCTCCATCGAGGGGCTGTTGCTGCTGTTCAAAGGCTCGCTCGGCCAGAGCGAGCTGCTCTGGCCTGCGGTCGGGGTGATGGGGTGTGCGGTGGGTTTGCTGCTGGCGCTTGGCCTCTATGTCTTTCTGGGGGCCAAGGCCGAGGCGGCACTGGTACAGGCTAGCCTGCGCTCTCCACCGCCAGTTGCACAGGGGAGCGACGCGCTGCCCGCCAGGAAGCGTACATGGTCCAGGAGGTATAGATGACGATAAAGGCAACCAGCCACTTCAGCATCTCCATATCCATGGATTTGACCAGCATGGCGGCCAGCACCACACCGATGGGACCGAAGATGGCTACCGCCAGCACGGCCTTGGCATCGAACGCCCCTTTGCGGATAAAAGTGCCTGCGGAGAAGACGCTGAGCACGGCGGTGGAGCCCATCATGATGGGAAACGCCGCCAGCGGATTCATCCCCAGCAGATAGACCAGTGTCATGCAAGGGGCAAACAGGCCGATACCGACATTCATCAGCACCCCGAAGATGAAATTGCCGAGCAGGGCGATCGCCAACTTGTAACCGCTGAGCCCCATCGCATCCCCGCCTACAGGGAAAAGCCCCAGCAGACCGGCAAAGATAAGCCCTGCGACGACCAGCAAGGAGATTGCCATCACCAGCCGGATGGTTTGCCGATCAAACGAGGCCACATGACGAGCGCCCCAGGCAGCGCCCGCTGCGGCGGCTATCATCATGCTGATCAGCGTCAGCGGATCCACCGCCACTGCGCCGACGAAGATCAGCGACTGAGTCACGGTCGGCAACACACACTGGCCATTGAGGGTACCCGGCAGCACCCGATCATCGATCAGCTTGAACTGCTTGTAGCAGGCGGTCTTTACCGCAAAGCTGCCCACCCCCAGGGTATCGAGGAAGTTGGCAACCCCGCCGATCAACGCCACCGGCCAGAAAGGCGTGGCCTCGAGCGTGCCGTTACACTTCTTCTGCCAGCAGGCCTGCACCAGCATAAAGACAAATGCCAGGCCGCCGGCTATAAAAATAATCCGCAAAATATCAACTAACATATGGGTTTCTCCTGCACCGGGCGGCGATTCTAAGGCAGGGCACAGAAAAAGTCTTGGCTGTAATTAAGCAGGCTTCACGACCCGTCAGAAGGTGTTGAAATCTTTCCAGATAGAAGTCGAACGACTCTGCTAATACTTGTTACTGAGGCCAACAGGCCGAGTCCTGAGCACGTTGTTATGGTCTTTTCGCGACGACCACCTGTGCCAAAGGACATAATAAAAAAGAGGGCCGGTAGCGATACCGACCCTCTTTCTGTATCTGGTTTGGGGCGCGTAGACCCCTTGCCATGGCAAGCGCTTATTGAATGCTCTTGCCAGCACGCACGTCCTTGATAAACCCCTTCAGGCTGGCCAGATCACGGGGCGCACCGCGCAGGATCTGATCCCCGATGATGAAGGCCGGGGTACCGGAAATACCGAGCGCTTCAGCCAACGCACGGTTGGTGCCAAGGTTCTGGTCAATGCTGCCATCCTTGATCTTGGCTTCCACCTTGCTCCAGTCAACACCGGCCGCCAGCGCCAGCTGCTTGACCTGCGCTTCATCAGAGAGCGGGCCCTGATGGGTATAGAGCTTTTCGTGGAACGCCTGGTACTTGTCAGGCTGACCCAGCTGAACTGCCAGCGCAGCGCGGGCGGCGAAGTAGGAGGACTCGCTCAGAATGGGGAACTGCTTGTAGATGTAACGGATGTCTTTATCTTCCGCCATCAGCTGCTTGACCAGCGGATGAGCTCGCTTGCAGTAACCGCAGTTGTAATCAAAAAACTCCACCACCGTAAGCGACGCCTTCGGATTCCCCATCTCGGGATCACTGTTGGCATAAAGCTGCTTGGAGTGAGCCTTGAGCAGCGCCTTATCGCTTTCGGCCTGCTGGCTCTCCTGCTTGGCACGCAGGGCATTGGACATCTCGACCAGGATCTCAGGATTCTTGACCAGATAGTTACGCACGATTTGCTCGACATCGCTTTTGGTCAGCTCGCTTGCATGTACCGGCGCAGCCAGCAGGGTCACACCTGCCAGCGCGCAAAACAGGGCATTTTTAATAGTCATAACGTTATCTTGCAGAGGATATGATAGAGGCCACTATAGTGGTTGAGTCTGTTTTCAAGTCAAGTTATCTGGCCTAAAAAGCGCTGGCGGTACCCGCTTTGCCACTTTTTTATGTCATTTCGCGCAATTTACCAGCAATCAAACCAAGTGGGGATTTACAAGCCGGATCAGCATGGTAATATTCGCCGCACTGCTGCGGAGGGGTGGCAGAGCGGCTGAATGCACCGGTCTTGAAAACCGGCGATGGGTGACCATCCGTGGGTTCAAATCCCACCTCCTCCGCCATCTATATAGCCCAACTGATTAATTCGGTTGGGCTTTTTTGTATCTGCTATTTTTGGCTGAATCACTCATCCTCCACCTCATTGGTCAGCGCCAGGCAAGGTGCGCCACTGAATTCGATCGTACCCATCACTTATCTGAATTCAGTAGTGATCCGAAGCTGTGTCTTGGGCTGCCCCCCCCATTTCTTATTTAATGACCTCCCTGAGCATGTATCTTGTGGTAATCCCCATTGTCGGGCTGATGCTGCTAGCCCCTTGAGGCTGGATCGCAACAGCTGCAAAGAGTGTCAGCTCACCAGCACCACTCTTATAACCTGACGGCCTAAGACACAATGCTGGGAAGCCCTCATTGAAGGTGCGCACCTCAGCCAGGCTCTAACCATTACGGGGTCAGCAAAAACACGACCTTCCACTGATATCGCCACTTTCTGAGCGAGATTGAAGCACATCAAGCCACATGGACAAAAGGCATCATTGAGGTGGCTGGAACCCTCCCCCTTATCGAATCGCTCAAGGAGCTACATGGATTATCCAGCTAGGCACGCCGACGTGGCGGTAAAGGACAAATATCCAAGATGGGATACGGGTTCTCTGAGCATGGTGCAGTCCATTGGTTGACCATGCAGTAATTAGATCAAACCCCGGGATCGGCGCCGGGAGGGGTGTCATCAGCCTGAGGTCTTCCCAACGGGAAGGTCTCTTGGTTTGTGCAGCCGACCCAAGCCCCGTTCAAATGGTTGTGAATCGAGCAGATAAGGTCGCGGTATAGATACAAAAAGGAGGGGATTGCAGGCTGTTGGGCACTCTTCCGGCAGGTAAACGCCAAGTATTGACTATTTAACACACTAAAAATGACAAAGCCCGGTCGAGAGACCGGGCTTTGGTGTTCGCGCTGGTGTGCAAACAAGGGGTTCTATGGGCAAAATCTGCCCATAGCAAAAAGGCCTTCCCATTCGGGAAGGCCTTTAAAATTAGTGGCGGAGCGGACGGGACTCGAACCCGCGACCCCCGGCGTGACAGGCCGGTATTCTAACCAACTGAACTACCGCTCCGCTATTTGGTTAGCTTTTCGCTAAATCTTTTGCCGCTTATCAGAGGTGTCATCCTCTCGGCCAATGATGTGATTCTTCACATCACTGTTTAATTGGGTGCCTGGCAGTGTCCTACTCTCGCATGGCGAATGCCACACTACCATCGGCGCTACCGCGTTTCACTTCTGAGTTCGGCATGGGATCAGGTGGTTCCACGGCGCTATGGCCGCCAGGCAAATTAATTCAATCTGAGAAAGCTGACGTGAGTAATGATGTCGCTCGTGGCTTCATCACTATCACTGAATTTTTAAGTAGTTCATGCACTTGCTACAAGGCCAGAAACACTTCTTGGGTGTTGTATGGTTAAGCCTCACGGGTAATTAGTATGGGTTAGCTCAACACGTCGCCGCGCTTACACACCCCACCTATCAACGTTGTGGTCTCCAACGGCCCTTTAGGACCCTCAAGGGGTCAGGGATGACTCATCTCAGGGCTCGCTTCCCGCTTAGATGCTTTCAGCGGTTATCGATTCCGAACTTAGCTACCGGGCAGTGCCACTGGCGTGACAACCCGAACACCAGAGGTTCGTTCACTCCGGTCCTCTCGTACTAGGAGCAACTCCCTTCAATCATCCAACGCCCACGGCAGATAGGGACCGAACTGTCTCACGACGTTCTGAACCCAGCTCGCGTACCACTTTAAATGGCGAACAGCCATACCCTTGGGACCGACTTCAGCCCCAGGATGTGATGAGCCGACATCGAGGTGCCAAACACCGCCGTCGATATGAACTCTTGGGCGGTATCAGCCTGTTATCCCCGGAGTACCTTTTATCCGTTGAGCGATGGCCCTTCCATTCAGAACCACCGGATCACTATGACCTACTTTCGTACCTGCTCGACCTGTCCGTCTCGCAGTTAAGCTGGCTTATGCCATTGCACTAACCTCCTGATGTCCGACCAGGATTAGCCAACCTTCGTGCTCCTCCGTTACTCTTTGGGAGGAGACCGCCCCAGTCAAACTACCCACCAGGCACTGTCCGCGAGCCCGATTCAGGGCCCTGCGTTAGAACATCAAACATACAAGGGTGGTATTTCAAGGACGGCTCCACGACAACTAGCGTTATCGCTTCAAAGCCTCCCACCTATCCTACACATGTAGGTTCAATGTTCAGTGCCAAGCTGTAGTAAAGGTTCACGGGGTCTTTCCGTCTAGCCGCGGGTACACCGCATCTTCACGGCGAATTCGATTTCACTGAGTCTCGGGTGGAGACAGCATGGCCATGGTTACACCATTCGTGCAGGTCGGAACTTACCCGACAAGGAATTTCGCTACCTTAGGACCGTTATAGTTACGGCCGCCGTTTACCGGGGCTTCGATCAAGAGCTTCGCTTGCGCTAACCCCATCAATTAACCTTCCGGCACCGGGCAGGTGTCACACCCTATACGTCCACTTTCGTGTTTGCAGAGTGCTGTGTTTTTGATAAACAGTCCCAGCCATCTGGTCACTGCGACTCCCAACTGCTCCATCCGCAAGGGACTTCACTGTCAAGAGCGAACCTTCTCCCGAAGTTACGGTTCTATTTTGCCTAGTTCCTTCACCCGAGTTCTCTCAAGCGCCTTGGTATTCTCTACCCGACCACCTGTGTCGGTTTGGGGTACGATGACTTGTAATCTGAAGCTTAGAGGCTTTTCCTGGAAGCATGGCATCAATGGCTTCCGCACCGTAGTGCGTTCGTCTCGTGTCTCAGCGTTGTATCTCCGGATTTGCCTAGAAATACCGCCTACGCACTTTCACCAGGACAACCGTCGCCTGGCCCACCTAGCCTTCTCCGTCCCCCCATCGCAATTACAAGTCGTGCAGGAATATTAACCTGCTTCCCATCGATTACGCCTTTCGGCCTCACCTTAGGGGTCGACTCACCCTGCCCCGATTAACGTTGGACAGGAACCCTTGGTCTTCCGGCGAGGAGGTTTTTCACCCCCTTTATCGTTACTTACGTCAGCATTCGCACTTCTGATATCTCCAGCATACCTCTCGATACACCTTCGCAGACTTACAGAACGCTCCCCTACCACTC
>NZ_CP023817.1:4087500-4252500 GCF_002586745.1 Aeromonas sp. CU5 | reverse complement strand
CGGCCGGGTGCTGTTCCGTAACAGCCGCGCCAACATTCAGGGCTTCCCCGAGCGTCACCTCAACGTCTACCCCATGCCGCTACCGGAGCAGTACAAGACTGCCATCAAGGTGATGGGCATGATGGGTGGCAACGGTGGCGATCTGCAGACCCGCGCCTTGCGCTACCTCTATCCCGAGAAGATCTTCCAGCAGTTCGAAGGTGACAACGCCACCTGGACCCAGTTCGACCCCCGCGTCGAGTGGTTGCTGGAGCTGCTGCTCTCTGCCCGCCAGCAGAAAGTGCTGGTGATCTGCTCCGAAGCGGCCACCGCCATTGCGCTGGAAGAGGCGTTGCGTACCCGTGAAGGGATCCGTGGTGCCGTGTTCCACGAAGGGATGACCATTCTGGAGCGGGATAAAGCCTCCGCCTATTTCGCCCAGCAAGAGAGTGGTGCTCAGGTGCTGCTCTGCTCCGAGATCGGTTCAGAAGGTCGTAACTTCCAGTTTGCCAGCCATCTGGTGCTGTTCGATCTGCCCCTCAATCCAGATCTGCTGGAGCAGCGTATCGGCCGTCTGGATCGTATTGGCCAACAGAACATCGTCGAGATCCACGTCCCTTATCTGGAAGGAACCGCCCAGCGCGCCCTGCAGCTCTGGTATCACGATGGTCTGGATGCGTTCGAGCAGACCTGCCCGACTGCCCGCCCGGTATTCGAGGCGGTGCGTGACGAGCTGTTCGAGCTGCTGGCCGCCAACACTGGCGATCAGGCAACTCTCGATGCCCTGCTGATCAAAACCCGTGAACTGCATGAGCCGCTCAAGGCCCGGCTGGAACAGGGTCGCGATCGCCTGCTGGAGATCCACTCCAGCGGTGGCGCCGCCGCCCAGCAGCTGGTCGACAAGCTGGCTGCCGAAGATGGCGACACCGGCATGATCTCCTTCGCCCTCAAGATGTTCGACGAGATCGGCGTCAATCAGGATGACCGTGGCGAGAACGCGCTGGTGCTGACCCCGGGGGATCACATGCTGGTCTCCAGCTTCCCGGGCCTGCCGCAGGATGGTATGACCATCACCTTCGATCGCCCGACCGCATTGTCGCGGGATGACATGGCGCTGCTCTGCTGGGATCACCCCATGATGCGCGGCGGTATCGACCTGATCCTGGGCTCCGAGATCGGTGCGACCTCGGTTGCCCTGCTCAAGAACAAGGCGCTGCCCATCGGTTCGATCCTGCTTGAGCTGATCTTCGTCGCCGAGTCTGCGGCTCACCCCCAGCTCTACCGCTTCATGCCGCCAACGCCGATCCGTCTGCTGATGGACAAGAATGGCCAGAATCTGGGCGAGAAGGTGGCGTTCGATGCCTTCAACCGCCAGCTGACCCCGGTCAACCGCCATCTTGGCAGCAAGCTCGTGACTGCATCCCAGCCGGTTATTCACGGTCTGATAGGCAAGGGCCAGCCGATTGCCGAAGAGTTGAAAGCAGTGATTGTCGACAAAGCCCGTGCCCAGATGGCGCAGACCCTGCAGCAGGATCTCGATCGTCTGGAAGCGCTCAAGGCGGTCAATCCAAGCGTGCGCGACAGCGAACTGGATTACCTTCGTGATCTGCAGGCAGAATTGCACCACCTGATCGACCAGACCCAACTCAAGCTGGACGCAATCCGCTTTATCGTGGTCACCCATAACTGACGCGATACTGAAAAGGCATGCGCTGATCCGGCTCACGCAGGATGCCATGCCCTTTATGATTGTGGTTACCCATAACTGATGGGGGCTTGCCCCCACCTTCTGATGCGAGACATTTATGTTTGAATACTCACCGCCGCTGGAACCCTGGCTCGAGATCCTGTTCAAGGACAAGGACATCATGGTGGTCAACAAGCCTACTGGCCTGCTGAGCGTCCCCGGGCGCGGCCCCGAGAATGAAGACAGCGTCCTGCATCGGGTGAAACAGCAACACCCCAAGGCGGCGGCAGCCCATCGTCTCGACATGTCCACCACTGGCGTCATTGTCATTCCCCTCAACCCCAATTCTCATCGGGAGCTGAGCCGACAATTTCGCGAGCGGGAGACCGAGAAGCACTACCTCGCCTGGGTGTGGGGTGAGCCAGAGGCAGAGTCGGGTCAGGTTGACCTGCCGCTCTGCGTCGACTGGCCCAACCGCCCGAAACAGAAGGTGGACCACGAGGAGGGGCGCCATGCCCTGACTCTGTGGGAAAAACTGAAGGTGGAGAACGGCAACAGCCTGATCAAGCTGACCCCCATCACGGGTCGCTCTCACCAACTGCGCGTCCATATGCTGGAGCTGGGGCACCCGATTCTGGGTGACAACCTCTATGCCCATCCGGATGCGCTGGCGGCGGCACCCCATCTCTACCTGCATGCGGCCATGCTGACCATCAGCCATCCCCGCAGTGGCGAACCGATGACTTTCGAGGCGCCAGCCCCCTTCCCGCTCTGATCCGAAGGGATGCGAAGCAAATCGCAGATATAAAAAAGCCCCCATCGCGAGATGGGGGCTTTTTCATTAGGGTCAGACACGAATATCGATCTTGCTTCCCAATGAAGCGCTGGCCGATGTCGGTGCAACCGGCGCTGATTGCGCTGCGTTTTGCAGCAGCTTCAACGCAGCTTCGCCCTCTTGAGTCTGCTGTTTTTTAGCCAGACTGGCCGTCATCAACGCAGAACCAAACGACGCATTCGCAGAACTTGATATATCCATAGGGTTCCTCCTGCACTCAACAGTATCGGCCAACCAGCGCAGAACATAAGTACTGAATGCAAAACAATCTGAAAATGGCTTTTCTATCAACCAGATTGATTTAGCACACTGTGGATAGTCCATGGCTCTCACCCTGCCAGCCCTTTCATGGCTGTGAGGCCGCTAACAGTTTCCCGCCCGTTTGCCTCGCGCCGTTTCATATTGAAACGCCGATCCCCTCTCTGCTGTTTCAAATCCGAACCGAATAGGCCGTCATTTTTCTCCCGATTTATCCCGTTAGACTGGCTCCATCAACCATTTGCCCACCCGTGCGGTGGCAAGCCAAGGAGTGAGCCATGAAGAAACTGATCAATGCCGTCGATGCCGTGGTCCGTGAACAACTGATGGGGATGGCAGCCGCCCACCCCGAGCTCAAGGTACGTATCGAACCCCACTACATCACCCGCGCCGACTCCCCCGTGATGGGCAAGGTGGCGCTGGTCTCCGGCGGTGGCAGCGGCCACGAGCCGATGCACGGCGGTCTGGTGGGCAAAGGGATGCTGGATGGCGCCTGCCCCGGCGAGATTTTTACCTCCCCGACCCCGGATCAGATGTACGAGTGTGGTCAGGCGGTCGATGGCGGCGCGGGCGTGCTGTTTCTGGTGAAGAACTACACCGGCGACGTGCTCAACTTCGAGACCGCGGTCGAGCTGCTGCACGGTGACGGGGTCAAGGTCGGCTTCTCGCTGATCGATGACGACGTGGCGGTCAAAGACAGCCTCTATACCGCCGGTCGCCGTGGCGTTGCCACGACCGTGCTGTGCGAGAAGCTGGTCGGTGCCGCTGCCGAAGCGGGCTATGACCTGACCCGCTGCGAAGCGCTGGCCCGTCGCATCAACAACCAGAGCCGCACCATCGGCGTCGCCATGCACGCCTGCACCGTGCCTGCCGCTGGCAAGCCCTCCTTCACCCTGGCGGACAACGAGATGGAGTTCGGCGTGGGCATCCACGGCGAGCCGGGCATAGCGCGCCGCCCCTTCACCGACCTCAATACCCTGGTGGATGACATGTTCAGCGAGCTGGCTGACAACACCCCTTATGGCCGCACCCTGCGCCACTGGGACAGAGCCTCCGGCAGCTGGCAGGAAGAGCACACCTTTATCGAAACGCTGAATGCGGGCGATCGTGTCATCGCGCTGGTCAACAGTCTGGGTGGCACGCCCATCTCCGAGCTGTATGGCGTCTATGGTCGCCTCGCTACCCTGTGCGAAGCGGCAGGCATCCATCTGGTACGCAACCTGATCGGCCCCTACTGCACCGCCCTCGACATGACCGGCATCTCCATCACCTTGCTCAAGGTGGATGACGAGCTGATGACCCTGTGGGATGCCCCCGTTCACACCCCCGCCCTGCGTCGCGGTTGCTAAGGAGCCTTTACTCTCATGCTAAGCAAACATCACATCGTCAACTGGCTGCTCGACTGCGAACACATCTTTACCGAGCAGCGTGACTACCTCACCGCGCTGGATACCGATATCGGCGATGGCGACCACGGCCTCAACATGCAGCGCGGCTTTACCAAAGTGGCCGAGAAGCTGCCTGCAGTGGCAGACAAAGACATCGGCCAGGTGCTGAAAACCACCGGCATGACGTTGCTCTCCTCGGTCGGTGGCGCCAGCGGCCCGCTCTACGGCACCTTCTTTATCCGGGCGGCGGCCAGTACCGACGCCTGCCAGAGCCTGAGCCTCAGCCAGCTATGCAAAATGCTGAGCGATGGGGTCGAGGGGATCGTCTCCCGCGGCCGTGCCGAGCCGGGTGACAAGACCATGTGCGACGCCTGGTGGCCAGCACTGGCCGCCCTGCAACAGGCCCAGCAGCAAGATCTGCCGCTCAACGATGCGCTGGACAAGGCGGTAGCGGCTGCCGCTGCCGGTACCGAGGCCACCATCCAGATGCAGGCCCGCAAGGGGCGCGCCAGCTATCTTGGCGAGCGCAGCATAGGCCATCAGGATGCCGGGGCCACCTCGACCCTGCTGCTGCTGACCGCCCTGCGTGACAGAGCGAGGTTGTGACATGATCGGAATCGTAGTTGTCTCTCACAGCGCCATGCTGGCGGCCGGCTTGAAAGCGCTGGCCGACCAGCTCGGCAGCCCGGCCAGATTGCTGCTGGCGGCCGGGGTCGATGACCCCGACCACCCCATCGGCACCGATGCCATCGCGGTGATGAGTGCGATTGAAGAAGCGGACGACGGCAGCGGTGTGCTGGTGCTGATGGACTTGGGCAGCGCTCTGCTCAGCGCCGAAACCGCCCTCGAACTGCTGCCCCCTGAATTAAGCGCCCGGGTGCGGCTCTGCCCCGCCCCGCTGGTCGAGGGCTCCCTGGCCGCCGTGGTGGCGGCCGGTTCCGGCATGACGCTGGATGAGGTAGCCGCCGAGGCACTCGGCGCGCTGGGCCCGAAACAGGCGATGCTGCCTGCCAGTGCGGTGCAAGCCGCCACTGAGACTGCCCCCGTTACCGACGACGGCTGGCTGCGCTGCGAGGTGCTGGTGGATAACCCCCACGGCCTGCATGTGCGCCCCGCCGCCCGACTGGTGGCCGCCCTCAAGCCCTTTGCCGCTGAACTCAAGCTGCAGAAGGGGGATAAAGAGGCCAATCCCCGCAGCCTGACCCGGCTCACCATGCTTAACGTGCGTCAGGGCGACATGCTCACCCTGTTGGCGCGCGGGGAGGATGCTACCGCCGCATTGGCCTGCTTCCAGCAGCTGGCAGCCGAGCGCTTCGGCGACTGACGCCGCACCCCACTGTTTCAAGGCGCTGCACTCGCTCGCTGAGCCTGTGCAGCGCAATTCAAGACGAAGGACTCCCCGGCACAGCCGCCCCTTCGCCCCTGTTAGTTTCAAAAGACGTCTTATGAACTAGAGAGAGGGATAGAATATGGACCGCATCATCATCAGCCCCAGCAAATACGTGCAAGGTAACGGGGCCCTCGCCAATATCGGCAACTACGTCAAAGCGCTCGGCGCCAAGCCACTTATTCTGGCCGACGCCTTCGTCACCAAACTGGTAGGCGATACCGTGGCCACCAGCTTCCACGGTGTGGGCATCAAGCCCGAGTTCGACTGTTTCAACGGCGAATGTTCTCGCCCCGAGATCGACCGCCTGCTGGCTCGCTGCAACCAGACGCCGTTTGACGTTATCATCGGCATCGGCGGCGGCAAGACGCTGGATACCGCCAAGTCGGTCGCCTTCTACCAGAAGGTGCCGGTGGTCATAGTGCCGACCATCGCCTCCACCGATGCGCCCACCAGCGCGCTGGCGGTCATCTACACCCCAGAAGGGCAGTTCAGCGAATACCTGATGATTCCGACCAACCCCAACATGGTCATCATGGATACCGGCGTGGTCTCCCGCGCCCCGGTGCGGCTGTTGGTCTCCGGCATGGGGGATGCGCTCTCCACCTACTTCGAGGCGCGCGCCAACAAGGTCTCCGGTTGCCAGACCATGGCCGGTGGTGCCTCTACGCTGGCGGCGCAGGCCATCGCCGAGCTCTGCTACAAGACCCTGCTGGCCGATGGCTACAAGGCCAAGCTGGCGGTGGAGCAGGGGCTCTGCACCAAGGCGGTGGAGAACATCATCGAGGCCAACACCTACCTGAGCGGTATCGGCTTCGAGAGCAGCGGGCTGGCCGCCGCCCACGCCATCCACAATGGCCTGACCCAGCTCGCCGAGTGTCACCACCTCTATCACGGTGAGAAAGTTGCATTCGGTACCCTGGTGCAGCTGGTGCTGGAGAACGCGCCGATGGCGGAGATCGAGACAGTGCTGGGTTTCTGCCGCTCAATCGGCCTGCCGACCAACCTGCATATGATGGGGGTCAAGGAGCTGGACATGGCGCGCCTGATGGCGGTGGCCAAAGCCTCTACCGCCGAAGGGGAGACCATCCACAACATGCCGTTCAAGGTTACCGCCGAGGATGTGCTGGCGGCCATCGTCACCGCCCACCAGCTGGGGCTGTAACCGCACCACGGCTAACCTTGCCATATAACATGGCCCCGCATCTGCGGGGCCGTTTCATTTTCTGCAGGCCGGTTGGCGACGCGCAGGGTGGCGTCAGCCGTGATAGTCGGCGGGATCGATCTCGAGCAGCTTGAGTCGCCGCCAGAGGGTGGTGCGGCTGATGCCAAGATGCTGGGCCATCTGGCTCACCTGCCCCTTGCAGGCGTGGGCGCAGCGCAAAATGGCTTGCCGCTCCAGCTCAGCCAGCGTGAGCAGCGGTTGCCCCACCACCTCGTCCGCCACCAGCTGATAGCCGTGGCGAATGGCGGCGGGCAGCGCCTCGGGCGGGATCGGCCCCTGACCGGCATGAAGCAGCGCATGCTCGACCGCGCTGCGCAGCTCCCCCAGATTGCCGGGCCAGGGATAGGCGAGCAGACAATCTAGGGCCGCCGGGCTGAACTGGCGCACCGGCTCGCGCCCCTGCGCCGCCAACTGCTGGCTGATAAGGCCCGGCAGATCGGCCGCGCGCTCCCGCAATCCCGGCAGCCACAGCTCGCACGCCTGCAAGGCATAGAGCAGCTGGCGGCCAAACAGCCCCTCCTGCACCAGTTGTTCCAGCGGGGCGCTGCTGGTGGCGATGATCCGCACCTTGAGCGGCAGGATACGGGCCGAATCGAAGCGCTGGATGCGGCCGGTCTTGAGCAGTTGCAGCAGCGCTGCCTGCATGGGGGCAGAGAGACACTCCACCTGCTCCAGCACCAACGTACCGCCGTGGGCCAGTTCGAACTTGCCCGCCCGCTCCTGCCCCGCCTCATCGGAGCCCATCAGCTCCAGCGCCATTCGCTCGCTCGGCAGCGCCTGACAGTTGAGGGTGATGAGCGGCCCGGCGGCCCGTTCGCTGCCAAAATGGATCGCTTCCGCCAGCTGGGCCTTGCCCACCTCCTCTTCGCCGCGCAGCAGGATCGGCCCCTGACTCTGGGCCGCCTGCCGGGCGTAGCGCAGCAGCTTGCGCATGGCGCTCGATTCGCCCACCAGTGCCGACAGCTCGGGCACCGTCTGGCGCAGCTGGTGGATGGCCCGCAGCCGGTCAACCGGGTGCAGCAGGGCAATAAAGCTGACCCCCTCCGGCCCCGGCAGCGGCTTGAGGCTCACCAGCGCGTTGATAAACTCCCCCTCCTGCGCGCCGAGCCGCTCCAGCGTCACCTCCACATGGCTGAGCGGCGTCTGCCCCCTGATGGCCAACTGCAACCGCTGGGGCAGCAGCAGATGCTGCTCCAGCGGCTGGCCGAGACAGAGCGCGGGATCGAGCCGCAGCCGATTGGCCGCCAGCGCGTTGAGGTAGCGCAGCCGCCCCTGCGGGTCCCAGGCCAGCACGCCGTCATCCATGCCATCGAGCAGGGCGTAAAGCTCGCTCAGGTGGTGCTGGGACTCCTGCATCAGGGTCTCCATCTGCAGCAGATGGGCCAGCTCGCGCCCGGCACTGACGGCGAGCGCCAGATCGCCCGCGCTCGCCTCTTCTACCTTGCAGATCAACGCGATGATGGCGACCTGACGGCCATTGCTGTTGTAAACCGGGCTGGCGCAGCTGTGCCACGGGTGGAGGGTCTGGTTGAAGTGCTGGGGGCCGCTGACGCAGAGCGGCACTCCCTCCAGCGCCGCCAGATTGATGGCATTGGTGCCGATGCGCCCCTCGCTGAAAAAGGCACCGGGGCCAAACCCCAGCGCCGCCAGCTCCGCCAGCGTGTCGGGGTGGCCGGTGCGGGCCAGCAGACAGCCACTCTCGTCGGTGAGCAGCAGGACGCAGGGGCGCCCCTCCATAAATTCGTAGAGATCCTCGAGGGCCATCTCGCCGGTGGTGAGCAGGTCGCGCTTGCGCTGACGCAGGCTCTGCAAGGTCTGACCCTTGGCGCTGTGGGGCGGATGCCAGAGGGTGGCGCTGGTCTGGTGGGCGCAGCGCAGCCAGGAGGCCTGCAGATAGTCAGGCCAGGGCTGAAGGTGCTGATGATGCTGAAGGTCAGATGGCATGGTCACGGCAGTATCCAGTAAGCACGCAGCCAGAAGGCATCCCCATAGTCAGGAGCGGCTGAAGGTCAGATGGCATGGTCACAGCAATATCCGGCAAGATGTGAGCCGACCATTTAACCACGCCAGCGCGCCCGATTCAGTGACCTGCCTCAGAGGGTGGCAAGCCCGTCATCCTCCCGGTCGGGTTCACCGTCGGCAAATTGCTGGCCGAGCCAGTGACAGAAGGCGCGGCACTCCGGCATTCCTTCGCTCTCCTGATGTACCAGCAGATCCCACTGCGGCCCCTTGACCCGATGGGCAGAGAGCGGCAACAGCTGCCCCTGCTGACGGACGGGACGGGAGAGCAGCTCGCTCACCAGCGCCACGCCGAGTCCGGCGCTGGCCGCCTCCAGCAGCAGGCCGGGATCGGAGAAGTTGAGCCCCCGGGTTTGCAGTTGCAGATCCTCTCCCCCCTTGAGCGTCCAGTGATGCCAATCCAGCGCCCGCTCACCGTGCAGGGTGGTGCGCTCTGCCGCAGGCTGTGCCAGTACCGCAGGCGTGGCCACCGGCAGCAAGCGATCTGCCACCATGTGCTGATGGCGACACTCGGCCTGCGGCGCGAGATCCCAGCGCAGGGCGAGATCGATGGTCTGCTCCGCCATGTCGGGCTCTTCGTCGCTGGTAAACAGCCAAAGATCGATATCGGGATGCAGCCGATGAAACTCCCCCAATCGCGGCAGCAGCCAGTGGCGGGCGATGGCGGTGCTGGTGTTGAGCACCAGCTGATTCGGTTTGCGGTACTGCTCCAGCCGCTGGATCCCCATCGCCAGCTGCAACAGCACGCTCTGGGTGGTCTCCAGCAGATCCTGCCCCGCATCGGTCAGCGCGACCGAGCGCCCCTGCCGGTGAAACAACGGCTGGCCAAGCAGCTCCTCCAGCGAGCGGATCTGCTGGCTGATGGCGGATTGGGTCAGGTGTAGCTCCTGCGCCGCCTGATGAAAACTGCCGAGTCTGGCCGCCGCCTCAAAGCCCCGCAACACGTTGAGCGGGGGCCACTGCTTGAACACCATTGATTAGCTCCACTTATCACTTTTACGGAAAATTGATCGTTTGTTCGCCATAGCTTGCGGGAATAGTCTATTCCCATCATCAGCAATCTTAATAGTACCTAATCAGGGTGGTGATATGCGGGAACAGGGAATCGTGGCAAAGGGCTGGTTTATGCCCGCCGAATGGTGTCAGCACGCAGCGACCTGGATGGTCTGGCCCCACAACAAGGCGCTGTGGGAGTCAGGCTGGGGCGTCACCTTGGCCGGGGTGCAACAGGACTTCGCCCGGGTGGTCAATGCCATCGTCCGGTTCGAGCCGGTCAAGCTGGTGGTCGACCCTTCCGCGCTGGCCGAGGCGCGCGCGCTCTGTGACCAGCGGGTGACCCTTGTCCCCATTGCGGTGGATGACAGCTGGTGCCGCGACTCCGGCCCCACCTTTATCTGCCACCCTGAACTCGGCAGCGCCGGGGTGAGCTGGCGCTTCAACGCCTGGGGCGGAAAATCGGCCCACCCGCTCGATGAAGGGCTGGCCCGCCGTATCCTCAACAGCCTGGAGCTCGATACCATCGGCAGCTTTCTGGCCAACGAGGGGGGCGCCATCCATGTGGATGGTGAAGGCACCCTGATCACCACCGAATCTGTGCTGCTCAACAGCAATCGCAACCCGGGGATCAGCAAGGGCGAGATCGAGCAGATCTTCAGTCGCATGCTCGGCATAGAGAAGACCATCTGGCTGCCGGGGGATCCCGACCATGTCACCGGCGACATGACCGATGGCCATGTGGATGGAATCTGTGCCTTCAGTCGCCCCGGCCAGCTGCTGGTGGATGCCACTCGCGATACCAGCTCGACCTATGCCCGCATCGTCAGGGAGAACCGCCGCGCCCTGATGCTGACCACCGATGCCAGAGGGCGCACGTTCGAGCTGCAGGATCTCTACGAAGCCAGCGAGGCCATCGATGCAGAGGCCGAGGTCTTTTGTGCCTCCTACACCAACTTCTACATCGCCAACGGCGCCATCATCATGCCCGCCTATGGCGTGGCCAGCGACCGGGAAGCAGCAGCAGTGCTGCAGCGCGCCTTCCCGCAGCGGGAGGTGGTACCGGTGCAGATCAACCAGCTGGCACACGGCGGCGGCGGTATCCACTGCATCACCCAGCAACAACCGGCATGGCCGGTAAAAGGATAAGACGATGAGCAGAATCACCGTCGCGACCACCCAGTTTGCCCGTTGCAGGGTGCTGGCTGGCATTCAGGGAGGAAGAGCTGATGAGTAACATCGTTGTGGCAACGACCCAGTTTGCCTGCAGCTGGGATCTGCCACGCAATCTCGACATGGCGGAGAGTCTGGTGCGGGAAGCCGCCGCCAAGGGGGCGGGTCTTATCCTGCTGCAAGAGCTGTTTGCCACCCCCTACTTCTGCATCGAGCAGCACCACGGCCATCTGGCACTGGCTGAGTCGTTCGAACAGAGCTGGGTACTGCGCCGCTTCTCGGCACTGGCTCGCGAGCTGGGCGTCGTGCTGCCCATCAGCTGGTTCGAGCGGGCCGGTAACGCCTTCTTCAACTCGCTGGCACTGGCGGATGCCGACGGCAAGCTGCTGGGGGTCTATCGCAAGACCCATATTCCCAATGCCATCGGCTATCAGGAGAAGGAGTACTTCAGCCCCGGCGATACCGGCTTTCGGGTCTGGGAGTGTGCTGCCGGGCGCATCGGCGTCGGCATCTGCTGGGATCAGTGGTTCCCGGAGGCGGCACGCAGCATGGCCTTGCAGGGCGCAGAGCTGCTGCTCTATCCCACCGCCATCGGCTCGGAGCCTGGGGCTGCCTATCTCGACTCCCGCGATCACTGGCAGCTGACCCAGCGCGGCCATGCCGCCGCCAACATCATGCCGGTGATAGCCGCCAACCGGATTGGCAACGAAGTGGCAACCACAGATCCCACCCTACAGATGGCGTTCTACGGCTCCTCTTTTATCACCGACCACAAGGGGGCGCTGCTCGCCGAGGCGGACAGGACCACCCCCGGCGTGCTGGTGCAGGAGCTGGATCTCGCCGCCATGGCAGAAGAGCGCATGAGCTGGGGCATCTATCGGGATCGCCGCCCCGAGATGTATGGCGCCTTGCTGAGTTTGGATGGCCATCACAGCCAAATGGCGGGCAACCACAGAGGAGTCCGGACATGACACGCAAATTATCCCCCACGCTGGCCCTGCTCACGGCCATCTTGTGTAACGGCACCGCCATCGCGGCAGAAGAGCTCGATCAAGAGCAATCGGCCGAGAAAGTGCTGCGCCTCTACAACTGGGCCGACTATTTCGCCCCCGATACCCTCAGCGCCTTTACCAAAGAGACCGGGATCCGGGTCATCTATGACGTCATGGACAGCAGCGAAACCCTGGAAGCCAAGCTGATGGCCGGTCGCAGCGGTTATGACCTGATCTTCCCCGGCGATACAGTGGCGGAGCGGTTGATGCGCGCTGGCAGCCTGCAACCCCTCGACAAGAGCAAGTTGCAGCATCTGGCCGACATCGAGCCGGGCTTGCTGCGGATCCAGCAAGCCTATCCCCGTTCACGGGATGCGGTGGTGCCCTACACCTGGGGCACCATAGGGCTCACCTACAACGCCGGAATGATCAAGCAGAGGATGGCGGATGCCCCGGTCAACAGTCTCGACATGCTGTTCAAGCCCGAACTGGCGGCAAAATTTGCCGACTGCGGCATCTCCATCATCGACTCCCCCGACGAGGTACTGGCGGTGGTGCTGAACTATCTGGGGCGTGAACCCCGCAGTGGCAAAGCCGAGGATCTGGATGCCGCACTGGCGCTGCTCAAGGGGCTCAAGCCCCATATCCGCAAATTCCAGTCCCAGCCGGTGACCCAGCTGGTCAACGGCGATCTCTGCCTCTCACTCGGTTATAGCGGTGACATGACGCAAGCCAGCCGCAGCGCCGCCGAGGCAGGAAAAACAGCGCAGTTCGAGTACCGTTTACCCAAAGAAGGGAGCACTATCTGGATGGATACCATGGCGATCCCGACCGATGCCGCCCATCCTGAATACGCCTATGCCTTTATCAATTTCGTGATGCGCCCGGCCAACATGGCAGCCATCACCAACAGCACCGGCTATCCCACCGCCAGTGCCAAAGCAAGGTCGCTGGTCGATGCCACCATGACCGGCAACCCGGATATCTATCTGGATGACGCCACCTATCAGCGGCTCATCCCGGGCCAGGATATATCGCAACCAGAGATGCGTGCCCGCATGCGAGCCTGGACTCGCTTCAAGAGCAGCCTATGAATCATAAGGAGTTTTTCATGCCATCCCGACGCAACGTATTGAAACAGCTGGCGGCCATCGGCGTACTGGCCGGGCTCGGCAATCTGCCGGGCAAGGCCCACGCGGCCAGCGACAATGCAGATGAGAGCGCAGTCACCGCCAGCGGCGAGCCGTTCCATATGCCCGATGAAGCCGCCCCTCAGGCGCAGGTCTGGGTCGCCTTTGCTGCCAGCGCCGACATCTGGGGCCGCGACTACAAAGAGGTGCAGGCCACCATAGGGCGGCTGGTTAAAGCCATGACCCCTTACACCAAGGTGAGCGTGCTCTGCCGCGAAGAGGAAGAGGCGCTGGCCCGCAAGCTTTGTGGCGAGCAGAACACCCGCTTTATCGTTGCCGAGCTGGACGATATCTGGCTGCGGGATACCGGCGGGGTCTTCGTCCAGAACGGCGAAGGGGAGCTGGGGCTGGTGGATTTCAACTTCAACGGCTGGGGCGACAAGCAGGAGCACGAACAGGATGCGGGGGTAGCCGAGCTGG
Source organism: Aeromonas sp. CU5 (assembly GCF_002586745.1). Taxonomy (NCBI): domain Bacteria; kingdom Pseudomonadati; phylum Pseudomonadota; class Gammaproteobacteria; order Aeromonadales; family Aeromonadaceae; genus Aeromonas; species Aeromonas sp. CU5. The sequence goes on along the minus strand of NZ_CP023817.1, from coordinate 4,238,954 downwards.
TCAGCCAGCAGGCGGATGCCCACTATCTCCAGAGCAAGCTGACTGGCGAGGGGGGCGGCATCGAGGTGGATGGCAACGGCACCGGCATCATGACCGAGAGCTGCTGGCTCAACAGCAACCGCAACCCGGGAGTGAGCAAGGCGCAACTGGAGGCGGAGCTGAAAGCCAATCTGGGGCTGCGCAAAATCATCTGGCTACCGGGCATCAAGGGCAAGGACATCACCGATGCCCACGTCGACTTCTATGCCCGCTTTGTCCGTCCCGGGGTGGTGGTGGTCAATATGGACAACGACCCGGCATCCCACGACTACCAGGTGACCCGCCAGCATCTGGCCATCCTCAAGCAGGCCACCGATGCAGACGGCAACAAGCTGGAGCTGCATGTGCTGCCGCCACCACTCGATGTGCGGGACAACCGCTTTAGCCGCAGCCGCGACTTTGCCGCCGGTTATATCAACTATCTGCCGATCAATGGCGCGGTGATCGCCCCCGAGTTTGGCGACAAGGCCGCCGACCGCTACTGCCACGATCTGCTGGCCAAGCTCTACCCCGGCCGTAAGGTGGTGCAGATCAATATTGACCCGGTAGCCGCCGGTGGTGGCGGCATTCATTGCATCACCCTCCACCAACCCGCCTGACCCTCCCCTACCGATAACCCGGGGCGTTGCAACGCCCCGGGTTATTTCTTCCAGCTCCCCTATTCCATTCCCCAGACTCACCGCCAGACACTTGGCCAGCTACGCCAGATAAGACGTTGCCCCGCTCACACTCCTGACCTGTTCACAACGTCGAGGCCATGTGGCACTTTTCATTGCCGCCCCAGAAGTGTATTTTTGCTTAGCAGCGAAAAGCAGGGCTAACCGGAGTTATATGGAAGGCTCTATTAATGGATTAGTAGCGCCTTCCATCTAATCACTGTTAGATTTACAAGGCAGTATCGTATTATTAATTTGGAGAGTGCAAATTGGCAGTGAAAGTTTTCATTAGTTATGCTCACGAATCTATAGAGCTAGCAAACAACGTTCTTGAATTCTCCAACTTACTCAGAAGTAAAGGTGTAGACTCAGAAATAGATCAGTATGAAGAGGCACCTGCTGAAGGATGGCCTAAATGGATGATGAGGCAAGTTCAGCAAGCTGACTTTGTTCTAATTTGTTGTTCGAAGCTTTTTTATGAAAGAGCAAACGACTTTGCAGGAAATGATGATGGTCTGGGTGTTAAGTGGGAAAGCTCTCTTATACTGCAACAATTGTATGGAATGAGCACCAACAACACAAAATTCATCCCCATTATATTTGATGGTAAGGATAAGAAATATATACCACTTCCATTGCAGCCGTATACATATTATCAACTTGATGGTGATTCTAATAAGCAACGCTTAATTGATAGATTGCGTGGCGCTAGTAAATCTAAACGTCCGCCATTGGGTGAAGCAGCACCGATTGAAGAGAAAGTTGAAGAGTTAGATCCGAAAGAACGAAAATCAATGTTTATTAGTTCAATCATTGATGTCGAACTTTGGAATGAGGCTAAATGGTCAGGAATGGCTTTTGTTTCAGATCCTAGCCTAAGAGAACCTCCAATTGCATGCTTTATGTTTGCTAATGAAGAAGCTGGTGAAAAAATCTTCAGCAACTTGAAGAAGGATTTTGGCGATACTGACTCAAAAGAAGAGATTCGACTGAGTTTTATTGAGGGGATTTCCAAAAAAGCACCTAGAGATTATAAGGTGCATTTTGGCTCATCTAGAGATGTCCTGGTAGATAAGCTTGATAACTATGGAATGGAAAAAAAATCTTCATTGTTAGTTACTATCTCCAGAATTCAAGAAATGAACCCACCAAGTGACCCTAGCAGCCTTACAGTATTTAAACATTCATACGGTCACTTTAAAACCTTCTTCATTACCAATGTAGTTACTAAAAATGGTCAGCTTCAACCGTCACTCTCAAACTTAATACAAAAAAATAAGGTTTTCTTCCGAACAAAAAATGAAGTAATCAAAGATAAAAATGATGAAGATTATATCGTTTTTGGTAAGATTGGGAAAAAATAACAAGCCACTTCACTCGGAAATTTTACTCGCTCCGCTCATAAAATTCCGGTTAGTGGAGTGTTATATCTTTCTCCCATAGGAGCCATCGGTGGCCAACGAAGCCATAGTTAGCCCGTAGTTAGCCCGTAGTTAGCCCGTAGTTTCGATTAGCCGTCAGGCGTAATCGGACGTTCGCGTGAATTGATTCTCCCGCGATAACGGCCACCCACATTGTCCCTCTGGCAGGCCACCGCTGACTCACGGAGACAACCGTAAAATTAGGACACCCACTTTCCTGAGAAAGCCACTGTATCGCCAGCACGGCCAAGGTGGATGTCCTTTTTTATCGATATTATGTTTCGCAAAACTCACGCCAACATAGCAAAGCATTTCAGAATGATTCGCAACGCTTGGCATTTTCGGTGTAAGGTTGGTTTTTTTGTTTACGGTGCAATGGTTTAGGTTAGGTGGCAGCGCAGCTCACCCATTAATATAGCATTATCTCGCTTTAAAGGATTAGACATGATTAAGCTCAGACCCATGACCGCAAGTGAATATCCAGCGTATTGCGATTATTTTATTGATGATTACAGCCGTGAAATAGCTCAAAATTATGGCCACTCAATAGATAGAGCGATCGAATTAGCTAATCAGGAACTTCTTCGTAGCTTTCCTAATGGCTTGAAAACTGATAAGCATGAATTATTGTGCATCGAATCAGATTCAGAATTAGTTGGTTATTTGTGGCATTCGATTAACGCCGATGATAAATCCACGTTTATTTATGACTTCTTCATTTTCTCAAATCGTCGCAATAATGGTTATGGGAAATTGGCAATTTCTGCGTTTGAATCAAAATTAACATCGATTGGGATTGAACAAATTAAATTACGAGTAGCGTACCAAAATCAAAGAGCGTTAAAACTGTATCAAGATGTTGGCTTTGCCATTTCTGGCTACAATATGTCAAAAAAGATAGGCTTAAATTAGAAAATCCGCCTTCCTGAGCAAACCGCCGTATAGCCACCCTGTAGGTTCGATTAGCCGCAAGGCGTAATCGGACGTTTGCGTAAATGGGTTCTCCCGCGATAACGGTCACCCGCATTGCCCCTCTGACAGATGCCGCTGACTCACGGAAACACCGGGACGGCGGCCTCTCGATCGTCCGATTACGCTTCGCTAATCGAACCTACATGGGACGGTACTATGTGGTGAATGCCGGTTTGCGCAGATCAGCCAGCCTGACACGATCGCCAAAAACAGAAGAGCCGCCCGATGGGCGGCTCTTTGCATCAACGATTGATGGCTGAATCGTCACTCGGCCTTGGGCGGCGCAGCAACGGCGGCCGCCGGTTGGTCATCTTCCTTGATCCAGGCATCCAGCAGGGTGTACCCCACCGCCAGCACCACGGGGCCGATAAAGAGGCCGATGATCCCCATGGTCAGCAAGCCGCCGATCACACCCACCAGGATCAGGATGAGCGGCAGGTCGGCGCCACGCTTGATCAGGAAGGGGCGCAGGAAGTTGTCCATGGTGCCGGCAATCAGTGACCACACCAGCAGGAAGGTGCCCCAGGTGGTGTCGCCGCTCCAGTAGAGATAGCCAACGCTGGCCATCAGCACCGGGAAGGGGCCGATCTGGGCGACGATCAGCAGGAACATCACCACCACCAGCACCATGGCGTAAGGAATGCCTGCAATCAGCAGACCGACACCGGCTACCGAGGATTGCACCAGCGCAGTTACCACCACCCCCATCGCCACGGCACGGATCGCCTGTGAAGCGAGCACGGTAGCATTGTCACCACGCTCGCCCGCCAGTCGGTGGGCAAAGCGGCGAATACCGGTCGCCACCACTTCACCGGAGTGATAGAGCACGCCGCAGATACCCACCGTCAGCAGGAAGTGGACGAACAGCAGCCCCAGATTGCCAGCCTGAGAGGCCAACCAACGGGCGGTCTGACCAAAGTAAGGAGTCAGCTTGGCAAACAGCACCTGACCACCGCTCGCCAGGATCTGCTGCCAGAACTCATACAACTTGGTACCTACCAGCGGGATCTGCTGCAACCAGAGCAACTCGGGGGGCGGTGACTGGCTGATATGGGTGCCCAGCTCGATCAGCATGGGCGCCTTCTCCGCCACATTGGCCAGAGTCATAAAGAGCGGGATAACAAATATCAGCAGCAGCACCAGCGTCATAAACAGCGCGGCCAGCGAACGCTTGCCCCACAGCAGCCGCTGCATCATCAACATCAATGGCCAGGTGGCGATGGTGATCATGGTGGCCCACACCAGCGCAGGCAGGAAAGGTTGCAACACCATGAAGCAAGAGATAATGAGGATGCTGATAAATAGCACCCCCAGGGTTATCTTGGCCAAATCCACTTTTTTCACATTCATAAAATTCCCTTGTTCGGGCATTTGCCCTTGGGTCGTGAGTCGTTTTTCAAGAAAGAGAGTATCCACCAGAGGCCAGCGCTCAACCAGAGCCCCAGCCCGAAAAAGAGCGATAACTGGCCGATCAGGATAGTGAGCGAACTGCTGGTCAGCAGCGGCAACCCCCACAGCATGGCACCGATCACGGCGCCCCCCGCCAACGTCACACCACCGGTCAACAGCGGCGAATGACCATCACGGGGCAAGGGCGCCAGACCACCAAGCCAGAGGCCAAATGCGGCCAGCCCAATTCCGGCCAGATGAGCCGACTGTACCCAGCCCGCGATCAGCAGGCTGGTTGCAATCAGTAGCAGCCAGCCTGCCACTCGCCCATCCAGTCGCCAGCAGGGGCGAGCGGCCAGTAACAAGCCGCCAATCAGCAGCCCCGCCGCCACATCAGAGATAAAGTGCACCCCGAGCCAGACCCGCGCCAGACCGGTGACCAGCGCCAACAGCAGAGCCAGCGAGATCGCCCGCCAGCGGTGGGTCGGCCACAGCCAGCAAAGCAGCGCGCCCCAAAACAGCAGCGCCGAGGCGGTATGGCCGCTCGGCATGCCAAAACCTTGGGCACTCTGGGTTGCCAGCAGTGGTTGCAGATGGAAGGGGCGCGGCCAGCCGATCCCCTCCTTGCCCGCTTGCACCAGCAGCCCAAGCCACAGCATGGCAAACAGCAGCTGGCGCAACCGCGGCCACCCCAGCAGCGGGAGCAGCAAAGGTATCAGGGCAAGCTGAAAGCCGCCTGAACCAAACAGATTGCTGACCGACAGCCACCAGACATCGGGCCCCAGCCACTGCTGCACGCGCATTATCAGCGGGATCTCGGTTTGATGCAGCACGCTGCCCTGCGCCACAAAATCGGCCTGCCAGCGCACCTCGCTCTCGGGCACCTTATCCAGCCGGGATTGCAGCCAGTCGAGCTGATCCGGGAAGCGGCGCTGCTCGCGGGGGAGCTGGTCGATGGCGATCAGCCGGGCGTTGAGGATCTCCCCACCCAGATTGGGAGCCTTCAGGATGGAGACAAAACCGGAACCCTGCTGGGCGGCTGAATTGCGCTGCGCGGCTGTATTTCGCTGCGCGGCTGTATTTCGCTGCGCGATGATGGGCTCAAGGGTGCGGCAGGCGAAGATAACCGCTCGCTGCCAGCGGCCCAGCTCCTGCACCACCTCCCCCTGCAAGCCGGTCTCTTCGTGGAGTTCGCGCAGCGCCGCCTGTTGCGGGCTCTCGCCACCATCGATATAGCCACCGCTCAGGCTGTAGCGGGAGGAGATGCGATCCTGCACCAGCAACAACTGATCCTGATGACGGATGGCACAGGCCGCCGCCGTGGGTGCAGCAGGCTCGGCACTCAAGGCTGGCGCAGCGGCAATCAGCGTCAGCAACAGTAAAAAGAGGGTTCTCGACATCAATTTGCTTTCCCTATGCGTAATGGCGACAAGCCTCCCAGAAATCAGATAGTTGGGCAATGGTAGCGGCCGGATCGCCGCCGTTCCCACCGCGATGGCGGTGCACGGAAGATTGCGATGAAGCAGAGCACTCCCTACTATTGGCGCCTATCTTCAATTTCATGCAGCAAACGCTGGAGCCCTCCATGAGACAGTTCGGCTTTTTCCTCGGCATCGCCATCGGTGTCATTTTGATACTGTTCGGCAGCATCGTCATCTTCCAGGCGCTCCCTGCCGCACTGGATGTACTGGAGATGCCAAGCCGCATCCCGTTTGTGCGCGAGGTTTACACCTGGCTGATGACCAGCGCCAACGGCCTCACCGCCCAGCTGGAGCAGAACTTCCTGGAAGCCTTCCAGACCGTGCTCAAGCTGATCCTGCTCATTACCTTCATGTGGGTCTGCGTCAAGCTGGTCAACATGGGGGTGCTGATTATCCGCGCCGGGGTTGACCTGATCCGCACCGCCATCGCTCACAGCGAAGGCCCGCACGACCAGAAGAAGCCAGATCAGCAGGATCACTTCTAATCCCATCCGTGGTCGATTGATGTGAGAGATGCCGCGCCAAACAGGGGCGGCATCTTTTATACACTATATAAGCAACCCCCACCGGCAACCCGGTGCAGACGCCCCCAGTCACCTACTTTCCCTTGTGAATCAATATACTGCCCATATGTTGCAGCACATGGGCATAGTTTGCCCACCCGCGCGGCTGCCACCCGGTTGCTATCCCGGCCCCGGCCTCTGATATAATCGATACCCACTTTTCCCCGTTATGGAGCCTGTTCATGCCCAATCATGCAGAAAGTACCCTTGAGGTTCGTCTCGACAAGTGGCTGTGGGCAGCCCGTTTCTACAAGACCCGCTCCGTGGCGCGGGATCAGATCGACGGGGGCAAGGTGCACTACAATGGTCAGCGCAGCAAACCGGGCAAACAGGTGGAAGTGGGGGCACTGATCCGCCTCTGGCAGGGTCAGGATGAACGGACAGTGCGGGTGCTGGCCATTAGCGAGCAACGCAAATCGGCCCCGCTTGCCCAGTTACTCTATGAAGAAACCGCCGAGAGCCTGAAAAAGCGGGCAGAGAACAGTGAAGCCCGCCGTTTCAACAGCCAGTTTGCCCCCAGCCCCGAGCGTCGCCCCGACAAGCAGGAGCGACGCCAGCTGATCAAGGTCAAGCAGTACTGACCTGACCCCGTTAACACAAGGCTGATGAGGCACCCTGCGGTCACTCGCCAGCCGAACCGATTTACCTCACCGAACAATCCAGGAATCAATGATGAGTAACCAAGATCTGCTGTATCGCTATCTGTTTGAAGAGTACGAAGTGCGTGGCGAGCTGGTCCAGCTGGATCACACCTACCGCCATGTGGTGGAAGCCCAGAGCTACCCGGTACAGGTACAAAAACTGCTGGGCGAGCTGCTGGTGGCGACCAGCCTGCTGACCGCCACCCTCAAGTTTGAAGGCTCCATCACGGTGCAACTGCAGGGCGATGGCCCGGTGCGTCTGGCCGTAATCAACGGTGATAACAACCTGCAATTGCGTGGCGTGGCCCGTTTTGAGGGCGAGTTGCCGAGCGATGGCAAGCTGCAGAGCCTGATCGGCAACGGCCAACTGGTCATCACCATCACCCCGGAGCAGGGCGAACGCTATCAGGGCATCATAGCGCTGGACGCCGACACCCTGGCAGGCTGCCTGGAGCGCTACTTCGAGCAATCCGAACAGCTGGCCACCAAGTTGTGGATCCGCACTGGCTACCATGAGGGTGAACCCCGCGCAGCCGGTATCCTGCTGCAAGCCTTGCCTGCCCAGAACGAAGACCACAGCCATGATTTCGAGCACCTGACCCAGCTCACCAGCACCATCAAGGATGAAGAGCTGTTCGGCCTGCAGGCAGAAGAGATCCTCTACCGTCTCTACCACCAGGACAAGGTGCGGGTATTTGACCCGCAGGCAGTCGAGTTCCGTTGCACTTGCTCCCGCGAGCGCTGTGAAGGGGCTCTGCTGCAGATCGAAAAGGAAGAGGCGATGGCGATGGTGCAGGAGCTCGGCAAAATCGATATGCACTGTGACTACTGCGGTGCCCAGTACCAATTTAATGGGATCGATGTCGAAACCCTGTTCAGTAGCACTCCTGGCAATGATGCAAACAAGTTACACTAATTAAAGGCGGGCAAAACCCGCCTTTAACTTTAATAACAAAAAAACACCCTATTTTATAAAGTTTGATGGCGATCGCTAAACTCTACCACCTAAGTGATAGGATGACCGTCAGATAGAACCCTACCAACCTCTGAACCCAGGAGAATACAATGACAATCGTGGCAGAACCCACCCTGGCCCAACAATTAGGACTGGACCAGTACGGCATCAAAAACAGCCAAGAAATCGTTCGCAACCCCTCTTACGACCAGCTTTTCGCCGAAGAGACACGTTCTGACCTGGAAGGGTTCGAGCGCGGTGTGGTCACCGAGCTGGGTGCCGTCAACGTAAACACCGGTATCTTCACCGGTCGCTCCCCGAAAGATAAATATATCGTCAAAGATGCCACCACCCAGAATACTGTATGGTGGTCTGACCAGGGTAAGAATGATAACAAAGCCATTACCCCGGAAGTGTGGTCAGATCTGAAAGGTCTGGTAACCCAACAGCTATCCGGCAAGCGCCTGTTTGTGGTCGACGGTTTCTGCGGTGCCAACCCGGATACCCGCCTCTCTGTGCGCATCATCACCGAGGTAGCCTGGCAGGCACACTTCGTGAAAAACATGTTCATCCGCCCGAGCGATGAAGAGCTGAAAACCTTCAAGCCCGACTTCGTGGTGATGAACGGAGCCAAGTGCACCAACCCGAACTGGAAGGAGCAGGGTCTCAACTCCGAGAACTTTGTTGCCTTCAACATGACCGAGAAAATGCAGCTCATCGGTGGCACCTGGTACGGTGGCGAGATGAAGAAGGGCATGTTCTCGATGATGAACTACTTCCTGCCCCTGCGCGGCATTGCCTCCATGCACTGCTCTGCCAACGTGGGTCAGGACGGCGACGTTGCCATCTTCTTCGGCCTCTCCGGCACCGGCAAAACCACCCTGTCTACCGATCCCAAGCGTCAGCTGATCGGTGATGACGAGCACGGCTGGGATGACCACGGCGTGTTCAACTTCGAGGGTGGCTGCTATGCCAAGACCATCAAACTGTCTGAAGAGGCAGAGCCGGACATCTACCACGCCATCCGCCGCGATGCGCTGCTGGAGAACGTGACCGTTGCCGCCGATGGCACCATCGACTTCGATGATGGCTCCAAGACCGAGAACACTCGCGTCTCCTACCCCATCTATCACATCGAAAACATCGTCAAGCCGGTCTCCAAGGCAGGTCACGCCACCAAGGTGATCTTCCTGACTGCCGACGCCTTCGGCGTGCTGCCCCCGGTCTCCAAACTGACCAAGGAGCAGACCAAGTACCACTTCCTCTCTGGCTTCACCGCCAAACTGGCCGGTACCGAGCGCGGCATCACAGAACCGACTCCGACCTTCTCCTCCTGCTTCGGCGCAGCCTTCCTCTCCCTGCACCCGACCAAGTACGGTCAGGAGCTGGTGAAACGGATGGAAGCGGCAGGTGCAGAGGCCTATCTGGTCAACACAGGCTGGAACGGCACTGGCAAGCGCATCTCCATCAAGGATACCCGCGCCATCATCGACGCCATCCTGGATGGCTCCATCGAGAAGGCCGAGACCAAGGTGCTGCCGATCTTCAATCTGGAAGTGCCGACTGCACTGCACGATGTGAACCCGGCGATCCTCGACCCGCGCGACACTTACGCCAACAAGGCCGAGTGGGATGCCAAGGCTCAGGATCTGGCCCAGCGCTTCATCAAAAACTTCGAGCGTTTCACCGATAACGACGAAGGCAAGCGTCTGATCGCCGCCGGTCCGCAGTTGTAACGGACTCGCTTCGCGCAAGTTCGCGTAAGAGAGATGATGCCGGTCAGCCTTGCTGACCGGCATTTTTGTTATGGTGCCCCGCTATTTTCGTGACCAAGCCCCGACCGGGCGCGCCACCAACCTTGCCTTGCCACACCGGGCGGGGTAGATTCAGCCAAACTCGCTCCTATCTACCATGTTGCAACGCCCAATCGTGACCCAACCATGACCCCCCCGTACCAGACTCGCACCCAGATGGTGATGGAAAACCTCCGCGGCCGGATCCTCCGTGGGGAGTTCCCCGCCGGCGCCCCGCTGCGACAAGATGCCATTGCCAAAGAGCTGGCGGTGAGCCGCATTCCGGTGCGGGAAGCCCTGATGCAGCTGGAGGCGCAGGGGCTGGTAAAATTCGAGGCACACCGCGGTGCCGTGGTCACCATGCTGGACGCCTCGGCCATCGACGAGCTCTTTTATTTGCGAGCACTGCTGGAAGCCGATACCCTGTTTCACGCCGTCGACAAGATGACAGAAGCCACCTTCGCCCAAGCGGAGATGATCCTCACCCAGTTTGATCACGCCCTGGAGTCAGGCACCCAGATCGAACATTGGGCCGAGTTGAACCACAGCTTTCACGCCACCCTCTATCAGGCAGCCGGTCGCCCCCAGGCACTTGAACTGATCGCCCAGATCAATCTGAGCTGTGACCGCTATGTCCGCTTCGAGCTACTGTTTGCCCAGGGCGGAGTGGACAAGGCGGAGCGTGAACACGCCCAATTGCTGGAGTTGTGCCGCGCCCGGCGCAAGCATGAGGCGGTGGTACTGCTCAAACAACATATCGAAGCCGCAGGCCAGTCGATCAAACGGATCCTGGATAGCGGCCATCAAAACTGAACACTCATATAGCAACCATCTGGCACTAACGACATGATTAATTTCGAGATAATTGAAACCCGCGTCGCCCAAGTCAGGGCCGAGCTGGCCATGCAGGAGTTGGACGCATTTATTGTCCCCCACGATGATGAACACCTCGGCGAGTACATCCCCGCCTATGCCGAGCGACTTGACTGGATCACCGGTTTCAACGGCTCTGCCGGGGTGGCCATCATCATGGCGCAGCGGGCAGCCCTCTTTGTCGATGGTCGCTATACGGTACAGGCGCGGATGCAGACTCCCGCCGAGTTGTTCGAATTTCTCCACCTGAACAACGATCCTCATGTGCAGTGGCTGGCCGAACAGCTGCCATCAGGCTCCCGGGTTGGCTTCGATGCCCGCCTGCACAGCCTGACCTGGTACAACAACGCCAAAGCCGTGCTGGCCGATCGCGGTATCGAGCTGATCCGTATTGAGCAGAACCCCATCGATCAGCACTGGTGCGATCGCCCCGAGCCGACCAAAACTCCGGTCATCCTCTACAGCGAAGAGCTGGCAGGGCAATCGAGCCAGGCCAAACGGGAATTGCTGGCAGCCGATCTGCGCAAACGCGGGCTGGATGCGGTGCTATTGACCCAGGCCGAGCCCATCAACTGGCTGCTCAACCTGCGTGGCCGTGACATCGAACGGCTGCCGGTGGTGCTGGGCTTTGCGGTGCTCTACGCCAACACCACCATGGATTTTTTCGTCGATGCCGACAAGATCGACTGCTTCGCCTTCAGCCAGCACGTGGGGCAGGATGTCTCTGTTTACCCCATCGACAAGCTGGGCGACGTGCTGCAGCGTATCGGTGAAGATCAGCAGAAGGTGCTGGCCGATCCCGACAGCGCCAACGCCTGGACCCAGCTCATCATGGAAGAGGCGGGCGCCATTCTGGTGGCAGGCCAAGACCCCACCATGCTGCCGAAAGCGTGCAAGAACGACGTAGAGCTGACCGGCATGCGCGCCGCTCACCTGCGCGATGGCGTGGCCATGACCCGCTTCCTCGCCTGGCTGGATCGACTGATCGCCTCCGGCGAGTTCGAGGGGGTGGATGAAGGCACCCTGGCCGATCAGGTGGAAGCGTTCCGCCGCGAGCAGGAGCACTACGTCGAGCCGAGCTTCGATACCATCTCCGCGCTCGGCCCCAACGCCGCCATGTGCCACTACCACCATACCAACGGCACCCCCCGTGCGTTTGGTCAGGACAGCCTCTACCTGCTGGACTCCGGTGCGCAATACATGGATGGCACCACCGACATCACCCGCACCATCAAGGTGGGTGAGGTGAGCGACGAGCAGAAAGCGATGTTTACCCGGGTACTGCAGGGTCATATCGCACTGGATCAGGCCCGCTTCCCCCGCGGCACCGCCGGTATCCAGCTCGACGTGCTGGCCCGCATGCCGCTGTGGCAGGCCGGTTACAACTACGACCACGGCACAGGTCATGGCGTCGGCCACTTCCTGAGCGTCCACGAAGGGCCGCAACGCATTGCACCGAAAGGGAGCATGGTCGCCCTGCAACCGGGCATGGTGCTCTCCAACGAACCGGGCTACTACCGGGAAGATGGTTTTGGCATCCGCTGCGAAAATCTGGTGATAGTGACCGAGCTGGAACAGGTTGGCGAGCTGCCAATGCTGGGCTTCGAGCGCCTGACCTACGTGCCGTTCGATACTCGCCTGATCGACCGCAGCTTGCTGAGTCAGGCAGAGTTTCGCTGGATCAACGATTACCATATCGAGGTGTTCCGCCGCCTGAGCCCGCTGCTCGAGGGCGAGGATCTCGCTTGGCTGGAACAAGCGACCAGACTCATCTGATGACACAGGGCCTGCGGGCCCTGTTTTTTGTCCCCCCTTTTGACCTGTATCAACACCCTCACGAAACAGGTCAGGACAATGGCTGCCATGAAAAGTCATCATGTCAGCCCAGCAAGGGGCCCACACGCTGCAATCAGCAAAAAGGCGAGTGACCACCCCAGACTCATGCGCGAGAAAAAGACGGTCAGCGCGATGATCCGCCTTTACTGCCAGCACCATCATCAGGATCCCCACTGCCGCCACTGTGATCAGTTACGGGATTTCGCCCATCAGCGGCTCAATCGTTGTCGTTACGGCCACGGCCATAAACCCACCTGCGCCAACTGCAACATCCACTGCTACGCCCCGGCGATGCGCAAACAGATCCAGCAGGTAATGAAGTGGAGCGGCCCGCGCATGTTGCTGCGCCACCCCTTGCTCGCCCTCCGCCACCTGCTCGATGGCTGGCGCAAGGCCCCAAAACTGCCCCATAGCCGACCCCTTCCCCCCTGAGCGCCAGCCCCTTGCATCAGGCAGGGGATGACCACTACCCTGTGACTTCTTTTGCGCCGTTGACCTTGGGGTCAGCGGCCCTAACCGCCCCTATTGCTGCCGATGGAGTCCTGATGCACCACAACCCGCCCCTGCTACGTACCGCTACCCATGCCGATATGCACGCCATCTGGCAGATCGATGCCAACGTCTTTGGCGACGATGTCTATCCGGCATTCTTCTTTCGTCAGGCGATGGATTTGTGGCCAGAGTTGTTGCTGGTGGCCGAATACGAGGGGCATCTGGTGGGTTATGTGCTGGGTGGCTTTGGTCAGGAGCGGTCGCAAGGCTGGGTGCTGTCGCTGGCGGTGCTGCCAGAAGCGCGCGGTTTTGGCCTCGCAGAGCGGATGATGCGCCAGATGGAGGTAAACCAGCAGGCGTTACAGATCAGCACGTTGCGACTCACCGTTGATCCCGCCAATCCGGCCCAGCGCCTCTACTACCGGCTCGGTTACACATTGCAGGAGGAGGTAGCCGACTATTTTGGCCCCGGAGAAGACCGCCTGCTGCTGGTCAAAACCCTCTCCGGTACAGCTGCGATTCAAGGACAAAACCGGTAACAGAACGCATAATTGGTTACATTTTGCCGATTTCATGTGTGACAAGGTTGGAGTAGAGTTCAGCTCATCAACCGGATTGTTCAAATTCCATGCAGCCCAGGAGGCTCACCATGTTGAAGCGTATGACCCTTATTGCCCTGCTGGCCGCAACCACCATCACGGGTTGTGCCAATAGCGACGTTTACTCTGGCGATGTCTATACCAAAGACCGCGCCAAACAGGTGCAGACCGTCAGTTACGGCACCATCATCTCTACCCGCCCGGTGAAGATCCAGGCCGATGAGAACTCCCTGATGGGCACCATCGGCGGCGCCGTAGTCGGCGGCCTGCTGGGCAGCACCATAGGTGGCGGTACCGGCCGTGATATCGCAGCCGCAGGCGGCGCCATCGCCGGTGCGGCGGCAGGCAACGCCGTCGGCAACAAGATGAATCAGGTCGACGGCGTCGAGCTGGAGATCAAGAAAGAGAATGGCGAAGCCATCGTGGTAGTGCAGAAAGCCAGCCCCACCTTCACCCCGGGCGCGCGCGTTCGCATGACCCAGGGCAATGGCAGCATCAACGTGGCCGTCGTCAATTAAGAGTGTGAACCAAGCGGTCCACTGCTCTCGAACCATAAAAAAACCGCCGGAACCGGCGGTTTTTTGTTATCTGACGTTCGGGATTACATGCTGTAAGCCTTCTCGCCGTGGGAGGTCACATCCAGCCCTTCCCGCTCGGCATCGCCGTTCACCCGCAACCCGACCAGCATGTCGACCGCCTTGAAGGCAATCGCCGCCACGGCACCGGACCAGAGGATGGTGACACCCACCCCGATGGCCTGGATCTTCACCTGAGTCAGGATGGAGTACCCCTCGGCAACCTGATTGGTGACATAGTCCCACACCCCGGTGCCGCCCAGATCCGGGCTGGCAAAAACGCCGGTCAGCAGGGCACCGAGAATGCCGCACACCCCGTGCAAACCAAACACATCGAGACTGTCATCGGCACCCAGCAAACGCTTGAGACCGTGCACGCCCCACAGACCCGCCACGCCACTGATAAGACCCATCACTAAAGCACCGCCGACCCCGACGAAACCGGCAGCCGGGGTAATCATCACCAGACCGGACACCGCGCCAGAGGCCGCACCCAGCAGAGAGGGACGCCCTTTCATCACCCACTCGGCCAAGGTCCAGGAGAGTGCCGCCGCAGCAGGAGCCACCCAGGTGTTGATAAAGGCGAGTGCGGCGATACCGTTGGCTTCCAGCGCGGAGCCAGCGTTAAAGCCGAACCAGCCAAACCAGAGCAGGGAGGCGCCGATCATGGTCATGGTCAGGCTGTGGGGGGTCATGGGATCACGACCGTAGCCCAGACGCTTGCCCACCAGATAGGCCCCTACCAGACCCGCCACGGCGGCGTTGATGTGTACCACTGTGCCGCCGGCGAAGTCGAGCGCACCATGCTGGAACAGATAACCGGCAGTGGCGGTCGCCGTCGCGGCAGCTTCGGCGCTGGTATAGGCATCCGGGCCCGCCCAGTACCACACCATGTGGGCCAGCGGGATGTAGGCGAAGGTGAACCAGATCACCGAAAAGAGCAACACGGCAGCGAACTTGATGCGCTCGGCAAAGGCCCCCACGATAAGGCCGCAGGTGATGGCGGCAAAAGCCCCCTGAAACACCACATAGATCAGCTCACTGATACCGACACCCTTGCTGAAGGTGGCGGCAATGGAGTCAGGCGTCACCCCCTTGAGCAACACCTTGCTGAAGGATCCGTAGATGCTGTTGCCCTCGGTAAAGGCCAGCGAGTAGCCGTAGATCACCCACAGCACGCAGATGAGGCAGAACAGGGTAAACACCTGCATCAGCACGCTCAGCATGTTCTTGGCCCGCACCAGACCACCGTAGAAGAGCGCCAGACCGGGGATCGACATCAGGATCACCAGCGCCGCCGACAGCAGCATCCAGGTGTTGTCACCCTTGTTGATTGTCATGGCGGCAACCGGTGCCACCGCAGCCTGTACCTGAGCGACCTCTTCGGCCCAACTTGGGGTAACCAGCAAGGCAGGCAACATCGTCAGACCCGCCATCATCCATTTTTTGACCATAGAGCACTCTCCTTCCCTGTCGTACCGGTACAAGACCGGCTCCGTTTCCCTGATTGAATCTGTGGCAAGCCGCAAGGTGTTGCTGCGACCCGCCAGAATCACACCCGTGCCCGGCACGGGGATGTCTCTTGCCACTTCACATCACTGCGTCTGCCGCCGATGACCGCAAGAGACCGTCTGATATGTAAAAAGCATAAAGCGGGCCATAAATTTAAATCCTTTAAAATCATAAAATTAACTATCGACGAAACCCCGATTGCACCAACATGGCGCGCTGACTGCGCCAACCTGCCCAGGGCCGCCCTGTCACAGGGCAGGCAATAACGTGCGCACCAGAAGTGCGCAAACCCGGAGCCAGCCCACAAGCTGATGCCATTACCATCGCACTGCCCGGGTCAGCTCGTTTACACTGTCAGGCCCGTCACTTGCTGTTATCTGCCCAAGGCACACCATTACGCGAGCCCTTGGTTGCAAGATGATGGCAAGCCCACATCCGAGGAACCTCATGCAGTTCGATCGTCTCGACATCAGCCCCTCCCACTACCGCATTCTCGATGGGGAGCACCGCGCTCACATCGCCTTGCTGGGAGTGTTGATGCTGGCCATCATGCTCCTGCATCTCTGGTTGCTACCCCACTTTCCCTACGAGCGCTTTTACGCCGTCAGCTTTGGCTTCGAGGTGATCAACTGGTTCACCATGCTGTTCCTGTTCTGGGTGGTACAGTGCGCCCATCTGCCCGCCAAGACCTACCGCCTGCTCTCCTGCGGCCTGATGTTGTGGATCATGGGGGCCACCGCCGACATCATGGATGAAATCGTGCAGCAACCGCTCTGGCTCGCCATCTACGCCGAGGATCTGCTGCGATCCAGCGGCATTCTGCTCAGCAGCATCGGCATCCTGAGCACCATGCACCACCTCTTTCATATCAATGCCCAGCTCAGACAACAGGCGCTGTTTGACGATCTGACCCGGCTGCCAAACCGGCGCTACTTTCATCAGCAGTTGTTTCTGGAGCGGGGGGTTTACCATGCCCTCATCCTGCTGGATCTGGATCACTTCAAGGGGATCAATGACAACTACGGCCACGATATCGGGGATTGGGTGCTGCAGCAGTTTGGCGAGCTGTTGCAGCAACACTGCCCGCCCGGGGCGCTGGCGGCCCGCATTGGTGGTGAGGAGTTCGTCCTGCTGCTGCCCGTCGCCAACGAAGCACAATTGCAGCAACTGGCCAGCACCCTGCTGGCGGCGACCCGCACCATAGCCCCCGATCCGGCCAGGCCCCTGACGGTCAGTCTGGGGGTGGGGATCCGTGAGCCCAAGGAGCCGGCAGTCTCGCTGTTCAAGCGGGTGGATCAGGCGCTCTATCGCGCCAAAGAGGCTGGTAGAAACTGCGCGGTGTGGGCTACTACTCCGACTACGCATGGAGAGTGAAGAGCTGGCGGTTGAGTGCCGGTCACGGCGTAACATAGCTGATGAAAAAGGGGCCTAACGGCCCCTTACTCATGGGTGTAATAGGACCCGCTTAAAAGCGGAAGGTAAGCCCGATATTGGCCTGCCACTGGGTCACCAGCTCCCCGCGCACCTTGAACACGCACTGCTCCGGGTTGCAGAGAAACTGGTTGCTGTCGTTGACCAGCGAGCCATAACCGCGCACCTCGGCTCGCAGCGCCAGATGTTCACTCAGCCGGGGTTGTACCCCGAGCGCCAGTGACATGGAGGGCATCACCTCGCTGTCGTAGGCGGCGAAACGAGTCACCCCGATCCCGGCACCGATATAGGGCGCCATCAGGTTGTCAGAGAGGGTCAGCGCACCGGCAAAGTGCAGGGTATCCACCGTCAGGCGATCCGGCTGATCGGGAGAGAGGGTGGTGGACTGGTGGCTGTAGAGCAGCTCAATCATGCCGGGATCATCCACCTCCTTGCTGATAAAGAGGCCCCAGCTGCCGGAGCGCTGCCCTTGCAGTGAATCGAGCGAGGTCGAGCGCGATACCGGCTCCACCACATCGTCGCTCTTCTCGAAATCGATGGCTGAGCTGTAGCCGAAAAACGGCGTCAACTGCCAACCGGATGTGGTCGCGGCCTCGCTACTCCAGGCCTGCCCCAGTGGCAGCAACAGCCCCACTATCGCTATCCCGGCTCTCTTCATCATCATCCCCTGCTCCCTGTGTGATTGTTCAGAAAGCATACCAGCTTCATTCTGCGCCACTCCTAAACGGCGGCTGTACCGGATCACATTCATGACACGGCTGACCCTCGGCTGTTTCGGCACCAGACCCGTGCCACAACCGCCGCGATGCGCCAGCCGCCACCATTCATCGGCGGTTAACCTCTGCCACGTATGCTGGCGAAAAATCGGGTCATCGGGGCCCGCCATCACCACTCAGAAGGACATCAGGGAATGGTTGCCGCGCAACTTCACGACCCCCAAACCACCCTCGCGGATACTCTGCGGGCCACCGCCCACGCCATCGACGAGAGCCACGTCAGCCTGCGCCAGATGCTGGAGCTGGTGGGCGAGCAGGGAATGCTGCTGTTCTGCGTACTGCTCACCGTCCCCTTCCTGCTGCCGGTCTCCATTCCCGGCGTCAGCACCCCGTTCGGCCTGCTGATCCTCTTTATCGGCATCGGCATCACCCTCAACCGGGTGCCCTGGCTGCCCGCCATGCTGATGGAGCGCCGCTTCGCCGCCGACCAGCTCAAACCGACCCTGCACAAGGGGGCGGATCTGCTGGCCCGGGTCGATCGCTTTATCCGCCCACGCCTGCTGTTGCTGACCGGCAGCAGCGCGGTTAACCGCTGCAACGGCCTGCTGATCATGCTGGCCGCCCTGTTGCTGATGCTGCCCCTTGGCGCCATCCCCTTCACCAATGCCATGCCCGCCTGGGCCATCCTGCTACTTGCCACCGGCATGTTGCAGCGAGATGGCCTGTTCGTCGCCAGCGGCTACCTGCTGGTGGGGGCCACGCTGGTCTGGTTCAGCGTGCTGGCCATCGGCTTGCTGATGGCGGGCCAGAGCGCCACCGGCCTGCTCGGCTAACCCCGATGCATAGAAAAAGGGCGACCAGATGGTCGCCCTTTTTGATTTGTGCGGGATACCGCCCGGTCAAAGCAGATCGTAGATAAGGGCCGAGATGGCAAGCAGCCCCATCACCAACACAAAAAGGGTACTCGGCCCGCGATAACGCTTGAGTGCGGGCAAGCGATAGATGGAGCAGGCCGGCAGCAGAAACAGGATCACCGCGATCAGCGGGCCACTGACGCGCTCGATGATGTCGAGCACATTGGGGTTCAGATAGGTGATGACGGCAGTCACCATAAACAGGATCACCGACGACACCCGGGCGATGGTCGACTCCTTGAGGGAGAGCCCCAGCCCCTGACAGGCACCACTCACCATGCTCACCGTCCCCTCGCTCACCCCCATGGAGGTGCCGAGGAAGGATTTGGACATAGCCAGAATGGCGATGAGCGGCCCCACATAGGCGATCAGCGGATTGGAGAACTTGTTCGCCAGCGCCGATAGCACAGAGATATTGTCGGTGCGGGCCAGCGCCATCTCGGCCTGGCTCAGGCTCATCACGCAGCTCACCACGAAAAAGAGCACGCTACCGCAAATCAGCAGGCTGCTGTACTTGATGATCCGCTTGGCACGCAGGTCGGCACTCTCCTGACAGCGCTTCTTCTGCGCCGCGCTGAAGGAGGAAATAATGGGCGCATGGCTGAACGAGAAAACCATCACCGGCACGATCAGCCAGAGGGATTTCCAGAACGCCGGATCACGCCACTCCACCGCCTGACTCTCGCTGAAATAGGAGAGGCTCCACTGGGGCAGCAGATAGACGGATAGACCGATCAGGAAGGCGATCATCGGCAACGCCAGCACGCTGATGGCCGACACCACGATCTGCTTGCCGGCCAACAGGATCAGATGCAGGCCCAGCATCACCCCCACAACCAGCAAGCCGCGCGGGAGCTCGGCGTTGCCCAGCTGGTGGACCACGAAGCTCTGGATCGCATTGGTGATGGAGATGCTGTAGACCAGAATGATGGGGTAGAAGGCCATCAGATAGACCAGCATCAGCAGCTTGCCCGCCTTGGCACCGAAGTGCTCCTCCACCACATGGGTGATGTCCCCTTCCCGATGGGAGCTGGAGAGCACAAAGCGACTCAATGCCCGATGGGAATAATAAGAGAGCGGAAAAGCCAACAATAAAATAAACAGCAAAATAACCGGGGAATTACTGCCAACAGTAATTGGGAGAAATAAAGTACCGGCACCGACAGCAGTGGCATATAAGCCCATGGTCCATACCGAATCGCTTTTCTCCCATTTCAATTTTGAAACAGGGTTACTCTTTTCAGCAATAGAAACACTCATTGCAATATATACCTTATTAGTCTGTCATCATTATTTTTATAGGCCCGAATAACAGGCTGGAGATATGTCGTTGCATATCGCCCTGCACATGGAAAAACAACGCCGCCAGCGGCCAACAGGGCCACCGGAGGGAAACGGAGCTGCCACGCTACCATCGTTGAAATCGCTATCCGGGTCAAGGTTAATAATTCATGACTGTTTGAATCGGATTGTTTCAAAAGACAACGAGATGTATCACATTCGTCATCCAAAACCCGATTCAAGCCTGTTTGATAACATACCGATAAAACCTCATCCTGTTGCCCAACAACACAAATAAGACCAGCGATCAGGCCAATAATATTAACACCATAGCCAGTGGAATATGAGTGAAATAATGCGGCCAACTTTTCCACTCATTGACAGTGATGTCAGCCAAATTATTTATGGCAAAAAGACAGGTCATTTTTGCCAATAACAGGGCCGAGAGGCTCAGCGTGCCGGGCCGTGTGCCACCCGGTTGCGCCCTGCCCGCTTGGCCCGATAGAGCCACTCGTCGGCCCGAGCCAGCGCCAGATTGATCTCCTCCTCCGGCGGCACCAGGGTAGTGCCCAGACTGACCGTCATGGCGACCGGATCGGCAGGCAGCGCCTCGACGGCGGCGCGGATCTTCTCCGCCATCTGCAGCAAACCGGCTTCATCAGTCCGTGGCAGCAGGATCAGAAACTCCTCGCCGCCGCTGCGCACAAAGAGGTCGTCTGCCCGCAATAGGGTATCGATACAGCCACTGAAGCGCTGCAAGGCCAGATCTCCCTGCTGATGACCGTAACGATCGTTGATCTGCTTGAAGTGATCGATGTCGAGCATGATAAGGCCGCAGGGCGCATCCCCTGCCCGCAACTGCTGACAGTGCTCGAAGAAGTAGCGGCGGTTATGGAGGCCGGTCAGCTGGTCGGTTTCACTCTGGCGCTGCAACCGCTGCTGCAACTCGAACTGGCGGGTGATATTGCGGGTCACCCAGGCTACCACCCGCTTGCCGTCGTAGAGGGAGGGCAGCGGCGCAATCTTGCCCTCGAAACGCTGCACCCCTTGCGGCCCGACGGCGGCATTGATCCCCCCTACCTCGGTGGCGGCCAGCTCATACTCCACCACCTGCACCTGACCGCTGGCCAGCGACTCGGCCACCTGCGCCTTGACCCACCCGGCCATCTCCGGCGGCAGCACATCGGCCAGCTGCTTGCCCGCCAGCGGATTGCCGTCGTGGTAGGATTGCTGCTCCATACCGCCGATATATTCCATGTAATAGCCATCTTCACTGAGGATAAAGATGGGATCTGGCAGCTGGGCCATCACTTCATAAAGCTGGGTTATCGAAAGCGCCACGGAGACTCCTGTACTTCAGCGTCAAACAGGGGGGAGACATTCTGCCTCAAGAGGACTCAACTGCCCTCATCGACACAGATGGTTAATTTACCGCCACAGCCAACAATCCTTTACATCTAGCAGCCTGCGAGCGTCTCGGCCAACAAGGTTCGCCAGCCCGCCCCGCCTCCCGACCCCGCGCTCGCTCTCTGCTGCGCAAGCGCCCTCACCCGGTCGCGGATATCTCATTGTTTCAACTCACAAGTTCATTTACGCTGGCCCTCCTGAGCCTACATTTTCGCCTCATCGGCCATCAGGGATGCCAGCCCCCCGCAACCGCAGGGGCTGTACCACGGAAAAGGAATCGCCAGATGAAAAACGCCATCGTCACCGCCCGTTTCGACGCCATCAGCACCGAAGGGGAGCAGCTCATCCTCAAGATCGCCATCAAGGCCCCCGAGCCGGATCCCAAGTCCGCCAGCGGTGACTGGCGCTGCAAGGTGAAGCTGGCGGGGCTCAGCGACAAAACCTTCATCTACGGCGTCGACAGCCTGCAGGCCCTGAGCCTCGCCATCAAGCTTGTCGAAACCGAGCTGCGCGCCTTCTCCGATGCGGGCTGGCAGTTCTATCTGCCCGACTGCCCCGATCACCCCATCGACATGAGCGCCTGCTACTTCCCGGCGCTCTAGCCCGGCCCATCCAAGGAGACCAGATGCACGGACCCGACCCCGCCAATCCCCACCCCATGAACGGCTTCCCCCAGGTGTGCTTTATCAAGAACACCATCAAGGGGCCCAATATCGAGGTGGGTGACTACACCTATTACGACGACCCGGAGGATTCGGCGGGCTTCGAGCGCAACGTTCTCTACCACTTCCCCTTCATCGGCGACAAGCTGCTCATCGGCAAGTTCTGCGCCATCGCCCGCGGGGTGAAGTTCATCATGAACGGCGCCAACCACCAGACCTCCGGCTTCTCCACCTACCCCTTCTTTATCTTCGGCAACGGCTGGGAAAGCGCCGCACCCGCTCCGGGCAGCCTCCCCTACAAGGGCGATACCGTGATCGGCAACGATGTCTGGATTGGCTATGAGGCGTTGATCATGCCGGGGGTAAAAGTCGGCAACGGCGCCATTATCGCCGCCCGCGCCGTGGTCACCGGCGACGTGCCCGCCTACGCCGTGGTCGGCGGCAACCCCGCCAAAGTGATCCGCTACCGCTTCGACGACGACACCATCGCCCGTCTCAACGCCATCGCCTGGTGGGACTGGCCGGTGGAGCAGATCAGCCAGAACTTGAAGCTGATTGGCGGCGGCGAGATAGCCGCGCTGGAAGCGGCAACCCGATAGAGACAACCACCATCAAGCAGGAAGCACTATGCAACTAACCCCACCCCGAGCGCCTCACGATGATGAGATCGAAGCGCTGCGCATTGGTCTCTCTGGCTACAACAAGGATCACGCCGGCACCCATCTGCGCGAGCGGATCGCCAGCTTTATCAAGGATAAAGAGGGCAAGGTACACGGCGGCATCATCGCCGACATCAAGTGGGGCTGGCTGCATGTCGACTGGCTCTGGATCGACGAAAGCATCCGCCGCGATGGCTGGGGCGGCCGCCTGCTCGGCGCCATGGAGCAGTACGCCCAAAGTAAAGGCATCACCAACTACCACTTGGAAACCACCAGTTTTCAGGCCCTCCCCTTCTACCAGAAGCAGGGTTACGAGGTCTTTGGCCAGCTGCCCGATATGCCGCCGGGGCATGTCAGTTACTTCCTGAAAAAGCAGGATAAGTGATGACACTCCCGCGCCTTGCCAACGCTCAACTCGTGATCCGCCCGTTCGAAGCGGGCGATGCCAACGAGTTTGTCCGCGCGGCCCACGAATCCATCGAGACGGTCGGCAAATGGATGAGCTGGTGCTCCCGTTCATTTACTCGGGACAGCGCACTGGAGTGGTTTGCCAGCTGCGAGCAGGATTGTGCGGCGGGACGCGCCTTTGACATGGGCATTTTCTGCGCCACCACCGGCCAGCTGTTGGGTGGCGCAGGAATCAACCAGCTGGCGCCCCATCATTGCTATGGCAATATCGGCTATTGGGTACGGCAATCCCGCCAAGGCTGCGGCATCGCCCGACAGGCGGTCGCCCTGCTCCGTGACTTTGGTTTTCAGCAGTTGGGACTATTTCGGCTGGAGATCGTGATGGGAGTCGGCAACACAGCCAGCGAAGCTGTTGCCATCGCCGCCGGAGCAACCTTTGAGTGCCGAGCAAGAAATCGCATCTTCCTCCATGGACAACCCCTTGATGCTCTTATTTACTCTCTTACTCCCATAGACTAACCCCCTTTCTATTACATCCCCTGTTAGTCCCCTTTCAGATAAACAGGCGACAATATACCCCTGAAACAAGCAGTACGTTTGTCTCCTATCAAAGGGCCGAGTATTCTACAGTTAGTTTTATTTGATTATTTATCACAAAAATCATAACGTTACTTTAAAGATCAATTTCATTTTTTAATTTTATAAGGATCTCTATGTCCGTCAGACGTGCCAGATACCAACCACCATTGAACTCTCAATGTCTTTGTGGTTCTGGGTTGAAATTTAAGCGCTGTTGCTTAGGGGATAATGATATCGCATGCTCGCTATATATTGATAAAGCAAAAAAGATAATGAAAGAGAAGGATTATAAAAATGCTCTTAAATACGTAAGGCATGGTATAACCAATTACACTATCTTACATAAAACCAATACCGAGCCATATATCAGATCTCAAAATGAAGGTGTTTTTAAACTTTTAGAACTTGATATTAAAGCACTATCTGAATTGACTGAGAATTTACTCTTTTGCTATAGAGGTTTAAGTGACTACAGTTCACTCGGGTGCGATTTAGAAAGACTAAGAAACAATATATTTGACACTCGCTGGCAAAGGAGAATAACATATTATCAAGTTCTCGCTTTACTAGGTGACAATTGGAGTAACGAAGTAGGAAAAAGAGAATTAAAAAAACTAATGCCTTTGCATGAAGAAGATGACATTGAAATAACTCAACTATATCTTCATTTTTACTCAGAAGACCTCCCTTTCAAAAGAAAGATTGATACGCTAGATAAGCTCATTAATTCAATCAAAAAGCCCTCACAAAAACTCCAGTATCAAGTGGCAAAAGCAGTGCAATATCTTTGTATAGGAGATGATTCGGAGGCTGAATCATTAATTGAAAAAGCAATAGAAATTTATGAGCTATCTGAACAAAACAATAATCTATATGGATGTATGCAACATGCACGCGCATTAAGCCTACTGGGTGATATAAAGCACTCAGCAGAATTAAAGGCTCAAGCCATTAAAGCTTTTGAATCACTCCTCAATGATGACTCATGGACAGATTTTGGAATTTCCAATATTTATTTTGAATTAGGGAAATGTTTATATCACATTAAAGAATTCAAAAAATCCATTGATATATATCAGAAATCAATTGATATCGACGACTCAATAATAGTGAAGGTTTTTATATCTCAGTCAGAGCTTGAGCTTAATGACAAAAATGCTATCAATACAATAAAGGATGTTGAACAGTCACTTCTCATGTTATCAAATTCTGAAAGACTAGACTTTATATTTACCTATGCAGCTATAAGTATCGCATTTAAACAAAGTGAAATGATTGACAGATCATTTCACTACCTAGCAGACCTTTCATCATTGGAACCTATTTTCGAGAAACAGAAATCTACATTGCTTACTGAAATATCATCCATTTATAGCTCAGGTAAATTAGAGCAACAAAGTGGCATTTTGAAAAAATTAAAATCATTATTCCACTTAGCCAATAGATATATAATATTACAACCAAATATCGCTGGAGTTGGAATAAACATAAACCAAATTCTCAGCGATCTGGAAATGAAGTCTGAAAAGAAAGAATGAGTACCGTAGCACCTCTCGTCACAATAGCGGTGCAATGCGCTCCGCTTATTGCACCCTACGCAGGCTACATATCTCGTATGTTGGGCTTCGCTACGCTCAGCGCCAACCTACCACAGATGTAGGTTGCGGCTGAGCTTGCGAAGCCCAACGTTTACCGCGAATAGCTATTGTGTTCCGGCATCACTCTCTCCGATCTGCGTATGGCAAAGGGAAATCACCCTCTATCTCCCCAAAAACGGTTCCCAATCTTTAAACACCGGCTGCAACCCTGCTTGCCGCACGGCGGCGGCCACTTCCCCCACCGGGCGGTCGTCGTGGATGGCGAATTGCTCCAGCTCCTCTTTATCCCCCTCGGCATAGCCGCCCGGCTGGGTGCGCGACTCGGCCGACATCTGGGTGATGCCAAGGCGCACCGCGCCGTTGCGGAAGGTGGCGGACTCGCGGGTGGATAGGGACAAGTCCAGGGTGGGCGAGAAGAGGCGCCAGGCACAGATAAGCTGGGCCAACTGGCGATCCGACATGACCACGGCAGGCTCCAGCCCGCCGGTGCAGGGACGCAGGCGCGGGAAGGAGAGCGAGTAGCGGCTCTGCCAGTGGTGGCGCTCAAGCCAGCTCAGATGCTCGGCGACAAAGTAGCTGTCGGCGCGCCAGTCCGGGGAGAGGCCGATCAGCGCCCCCAGCCCGATTTTGTCGATCCCGGCGCGGCCCAGCCGATCCGGCGTGGCAAGGCGCCACGCGATGTCCCGCTTGTTGCCGCGCAGATGGTGGCGGGCGTAGGTGGGGGCGTGGTAGGTCTCCTGATAGACCATGACGGCGTCAAGGCCGAGGCTCTTCAGCTCGGCATATTCATCCTGCGAGAGGGGCTGCACCTCCATCCCTACCGTGCTGAAGTGGCGACGGATGATGGGCATCACCTCGCGAAAATAGGCGAGCCCCACCTTGTGCTCGTGCTCGCCGGTCACCAGCAGCACGCTGTCGAAGCCGCGCGCCTTGATGGCCAGACACTCGCGCTCAATCTCCTCTGCATTCAGGGTCTTGCGCTTGAGGCGGTTGCTCATGGAGAAGCCGCAGTAGGTGCAGTCGTTGGCGCAGAGGTTCGACAGATAGAGCGGCACATAGAAGCCGATGGTGTTGCCAAAACGCTGGCGGGTCAGCCGCTCGGCCTCGGCTGCCATCTGCGGCAGGTACGCTTCGGCGGCTGGGGAGATCAGCGCCATAAAATCGGCCAGAGTACGGCGCGGGGCACTCAGGGCGCGTGTCACATCGGCGGCAGTTTTGGCGCGGATCTGCATGCCGATATCGTCCCACTCAAGCTCCTGCCAGCGATCGAGAAAGGAGGGGGCGGCATCCTGCGACTCCAGATCCCTCACCCCCGTAGCCCTCACCCCCAGCCCCTCTCTCAAAGGGAGAGGGGGGCGAACACTTGGCTGATTTTGTGGCACAGAGCCCACACCCGAGACATCTATCCCCTCTAGACCCTGGTTCATAACGCCCCCAGAAAATCGGTCAGCGGGCTGGAGGCTTGGGCCTGCAGGGCGCGGGCACCAAGGCCAGCTTCATAGGCGCTGCGCCCGGCGCTGCAGGCCAGTGCAAAGGCGCGGCCCATGGCGACCGGATCGCCGCTCACCGCGATGGCGGTGTTGACCAGCACGGCATCGGCCCCCAGCTCAAAGGCGGCGGCGGCGTGGCTCGGCGCACCGATCCCCGCATCCACCACCACAGGTACATTGGCTTGCTCGACGATGATGGCGAGAAACTCCCGGGTTACCAGCCCCTGATTCGAACCAATCGGCGCGCCAAGCGGCATCACGGCGGCGCAGCCCACCTCTTCCAGCCGTTTGCAGAGCACGGGGTCGGCCCCACAGTAGGGCAGCACCACAAAGCCCTCTTTCACCAGCTGCTCGGCGGCTTTCAGCGTCTCGATGGGATCGGGCAGCAGATAACGCGGGTCGGGGTGGATCTCCAGCTTCAGCCAGTTAGTGCCGAGCGCCTCGCGGGCTAGGTGGGCGGCAAACACCGCCTCGGCGGCGGTCTTGGCGCCTGAGGTGTTGGGTAGCAGCTTGACCCCGAGTTTGAGCAAGGGGCTCAGGATATCGTCGTGGGCCTTGCCCGGTTCGAGCCGCTTGATGGCCATGGTAACAAGCTGGGAGCCGCTCGCCTCGATGGCGGCGGCCATCAGATCCGGGCGGGCAAACTTGCCGGTGCCGGTAAAGAGGCGTGAGGAGAAGGTGTGATCGGCAATTGTCAGCATGTCAGCCTCCGGCCACTGCGATAAGAAGAGGTGAGGCTCCGCCGCAAGGCAGAGCACTCGAAGATGGGACTGCGAGCATCATGGGTTAGCCTCCCGCAATGGCGGTGAAGAGGTGAAGTTCGTCCCCGTCATTGAGACGGGTCTCGGCCCAGCGGCCACGGGGCAGCACGGCACCGTTAAGGGCGATAGCCACCCCCTGTGGATTAACTTCTTGCGCCGCCAGCAGGTCGGCCACGCTCTGCCCTGCCGCCAGCGGCTGGGCTTTATCATTGAGTCGAATGGTGAGGGTCATGATGTGATCTCCTTGTTCCGGTCCGAATGCTGACCACAGATCGGGCAATCGGGATCGGGGGCCAGGGTGAGGGTCTGCCACTGATGAGCCAGGGCATCGAAGCGGCGCAATGTGCCAGCGACCGGGCTCGGCATCCCGAGCAGCAGCTTCAATGCCTCCAGCGCCTGCAGGGAGCCCATCACCCCGACCAGCGGGCCGGTGACGCCGCTGGTTTCGCAGCTCTGGATGAGCTTTGTATCCTGCGGATAGAGGCAGGCGTAGCAGGCGTGCTCCGGGCTGGTGCGCGCCATCAGCTGCCCCTGCCAGCCCACCGCGGCGGCGGAGATCCAGAGCTTGCCCTGCTTCACGCAGGCGGCGTTGATGGCATGGCGGGTAGGGAGGTTGTCGCAGCAATCGATCACCAGATCTACCTCGGCCACAAACTCTGGCAGACTGGCGGCATCAAGTCGCTGGTTGATGGCAATCAGCTCCACCAGCGGGTTGTGGGCGGCCAAACGCTCGCGGGCCAGCTCGGCCTTGGAGTGGTTGACCGCCTCGCTATCGAACAGGATCTGGCGCGGCAAGTTGCTGGAATCGACGGTATCACCATCGACCAGCCACAAGGTGCCCACCCCGGCCCCAGCCAGATAGAGGGCGAGCGGCGAGCCAAGCCCGCCCAAGCCCACGATCAGCACGGACTTATCCTTGAGCCGCGCCTGCCCAGCCTCCCCCACTTCCGCCAGCATCAGCTGGCGGCCGTATCTCAGATACTCTTTGTCACTAAGAGACGCCTCATCAGAGCGCATGTTCTACCTCCCTTATGGCAGAAGCCGAGTGCGGCTCATCCCCCGCCCCCACGGCAGCGAGCAGCCGCTCGGTCGCCCCCTGCCAATCGCTACTTCCGGTAATGGCCGAGACCAGCGCGATGCTGCCGACCCCGCTTGCCTTGACCGCCGTCACCCGATCCTCACTGATGCCGCCAATGGCCACCGTCGGCCACTCCGCCATCAGGGCGCGATAGCGATGCAGCCGCACCAGTCCCTGTGGGCGCGAAGGCATCGCCTTGGTGTTGGTCGGGAAGATATGGCCGAGCGCGATATAGGAGGGGGCCAGCTCGCGGGCCCGCATCAGCTCGAAGTAGCCGTGGGTGGAGATGCCAAGGCGCAGCCCGGCCCCCTGAATGGCGGCGAGATCGGCGGTCTCCATATCCTCCTGCCCCAGATGCACGCCCCAGGCACCCGCCTCGATGGCCCGCTGCCAGTAGTCGTTGATAAAGAGCCGCGCCCCATGACGGCGACCGAGCGCTACCGCATCACGAATGGCCGGCGCCACCTCTGCGGCAGGTAGATTCTTGATCCGCAGCTGGATGGTCTTGACCCCCTGCCCCAGCAGGCGGCGCAGCCACTTGACCGAATCGACCACCGGATAGAGACCGAGGTTGTGTTCGGTCGGCGCAAAAGGGCCATCCGGCAGGCGGGCGCAGCTCGCTTCCATCCCTTCAACAGAAAAGAGCCCGAAGCGGCGATCGAGGGTTGAACCCGCCAGCACGGCGCGGGGGAAGTGGGCAAGACTGGTCGGCCAGCCGAGATGGGCGATGGGGCCGGGGCCTGCGCCCACCCCCTGCGCCGCCGCCAGCCCCTGTTGCAGGTAGGCACGCGCCAGGGTGATGGCGTCCTCCACCGGATAATCCTGCGCCACCACGGCGGCGATGGCGCTGGCGTAGCAGCAACCGGTGCCGTGGCCGTGGCGGGTGTCGAGGCGCGGCGCCGCCAGCCAGAATTCGCGGGTCTCGTCCTGGTAGTAGTCGAGGCAGAGATCGCCGCTCCACTCAAGATGACCACCCTTGACCAGCACGGCGCGAGCGCCGAGTTCGCGCAGCCGCGCGGCACCCGCCCGCACCAGCGCGGGGCTGGTCGCGGGAATACCGGTCAGCGCTTCCAGCTCGGGGCCGTTGGGGGTAATAAGGGAGAGGCGCGGCAGCAGTTGTTCGCGCACCGCCGCCAGCATATTGGGCTCCGCCATCGGGGTGCCGGTGCTGGCGATGGCCACCGGGTCGTAGACTACAAAGGGGGCCTCGATAGTTGCCAGTCGGCGGGCCAATACCTCCACATGGAGCCGGGTCGGCAGCAGGCCGATCTTGATGGCGGCGGGCGGCAGATCGACGCCAAGGGCATCGAACTGGGCGGTGAAGGTCTGCATCAGCACAGGGTCGACCATCTTCACCGCCACCGAGTTCTGGGCGGTAATGGCGGAGATAACCGAGCAGCCGTGCACGCCGAGGTCGTGCAATGTGTGCAAGTCGGCCTGAATGCCGGCGCCGCCGCCGGAGTCGGAACCGGCGATGGTCCACACTCTCATTTTGAGATCACTACCCAAGGGTCGCGAGTCCGTCACGGGCGACAGGTCGGCGGGGCTGACAGCCCCGCTTGCGCTGCTCACGCCTCCTCCCCTGCGGCCTGTTTCAGCGCCGCCGCCTGATGGTAGATCTCGCCGCCGGTCTCCTTGAAGGTTTCCGCCATGCGGGCCATGCCGCTCTCCACCTCGGCCCCCACCCGCTCCTGCTGACCGTCCATGCCAACCAGCTTGATCTCCACGGCCTCAAGCTTGGCGGCATTCAGTTCGGCGGTGTAGGCGCGCACGTCCTGGGTGATCTTCATGGAGCAGAACTTGGGCCCGCACATGGAGCAGAAGTGGGCCACCTTGCCGGACTCCTGCGGCAGTGTCTCGTCGTGGTAGGCACGGGCGGTATCGGGATCCAGCGCCAGATTGAACTGATCCTCCCAGCGGAACTCGAAGCGCGCCTTGGACATGGCGTTGTCGCGGATCTGGGCCCCCGGGTGCCCCTTGGCCAGATCGGCGGCGTGGGCGGCGATCTTGTAGGTAATAAGCCCCTGCTTCACATCCTCCTTGTTGGGCAGGCCCAGATGCTCCTTGGGGGTGACGTAGCAGAGCATGGCGCAGCCGTACCAGCCGATCAGCGCCGCGCCGATACCGGAGGTGAAGTGATCGTAACCGGGCGCGATATCGGTGGTGAGCGGGCCAAGGGTGTAGAACGGCGCCTCGTGACAGTGCTCCAGCTGCTCGGTCATGTTGCGCTCGATCATGTGCATCGGCACGTGACCCGGCCCCTCGATCATCACCTGCACGTCGTACTCCCACGCGATCTTGGTCAGCTCGCCCAGGGTGCGCAGCTCGGCGAACTGGGCCTCGTCGTTGGCGTCATAGACGGAGCCCGGACGCAGACCGTCACCAAGGGACAGCGCCACGTCATAGGCGGCGCAGATCTCGCAGATCTCGCGAAAGTGCTGATAGAGGAAGTTCTCCTTGTGGTGGGACAGGCACCACTTGGCCATGATGCTGCCGCCGCGCGACACGATGCCGGTGAGGCGCTTGGCGGTCATGGGCACGAAGCGCAGCAGGACGCCGGCATGGATGGTGAAGTAGTCCACCCCCTGCTCGGCCTGCTCCAGCAGAGTGTCGCGGAACAGCTCCCAGGTGAGGTCTTCGGCGATGCCGTTGGTCTTTTCCAGCGCCTGATAGATGGGCACGGTACCGATGGGCACCGGGCTGTTGCGCAGGATCCACTCGCGGGTCTCGTGAATGTAGCGACCGGTGGAGAGATCCATCACGGTGTCGGCGCCCCAGCGGGTCGACCAGACCAGCTTCTCCACCTCCTCTTCGATGCTGGAGGTGACCGCCGAGTTGCCGATGTTGGCGTTGATCTTCACCAGAAAATTGCGGCCGATGATCATCGGCTCCGCTTCCGGGTGGTTGATGTTGCTGGGGATGATGGCGCGGCCGGCGGCCACCTCATCGCGCACAAATTCGGGGGTGATGTTCTGGGGCAAACGGGCACCAAAATCGCGGCCCGGATGCTGGGTGCGCAACAGTTCAGAGCGCACCCGCTCGCGCCCCATGTTCTCGCGAATGGCGATAAATTCCATCTCGGGGGTGACGATACCGGCCCGGGCGTAGTGGAGCTGGGTGACCCGGCGGCCCGGCTTGGCGCGGCGCGGTTTCGGCAGATGCTCGAAGCGCAGGTGATCCAGCCCCTCGTCGGCCAGACGCTCCTGAGTGAAGGTGGAGCTGAGCCCCGACAGCTCGTCAGTGTCATCGCGCTCCAGCACCCAGTTCTCCCGCAGGCGCGGCAGGCCACGGCGCACGTCGATGGCGACCCCCTCCTCCCCGTAACGGCCCGAGGTGTCATAGACCGGCACCGGCTCGTTGGGCTCGAACCGGGGATCTTCCTTGGTGCCGCCGACGAAGGTGTCGGCCAGCTGGATCTCCCGCAGGGGTACCCAAATATCGGCGCGGGAGCCTTCGATAAAGATGCGCCGGGAGTTGGGATGAGCCATCCCCTTGAGGCTGTCGATAAAGGCCTGAGCGCTGGAGCGCTGCTCGCGGCGGCTGGATTTGGCGGTATCAGATACAGAAGTAGACATAGCAAAACTCACATTAACTGGTTGAAGTTATGGGTGTTTGCTTGTCTGGAGTTCGAGGAGAAGATGAACTTGCGGCGGGGTGTTTATCTCGGGAGGGAGTGCGCGCGGGATGGATCTCCGCGCTGCTGTTCTGCCGCTTTCCGCTCTCTGCACGCTGTGGGCAAGGCGCCCCACGTGCTGGAAAACCGGACGGGACAGACTCCCTCCTGTGCGCCCTGACCCATCAAGGGTGATCCCTTCGATGAGCGGAAGAGGCTTGTTCCTCCCCCGGCGCGGTAACCCGCAAGTTACCCTTGTTCCCTTCGCAGGTTTTAACCTGATCAGGTTCCACGGATCCCGAATTAACGGTCTCAGCTTCGCGTCGTTCGACGGTCAGCACTCCGACAAGATGGCGCCAGTATAAGGGGGAAAATTTAAAGCACAAGCCGTTAACAATCCGGGTCAACGGCCGGTGCTGTGGTCAGACGGGGTTACTCACCGCGCGACCAGGTGCGGATCGCGGCGATCTCCGCAGCGGGGATCTGCAGGGATTCGAGGAATTCCTGATGGGCCTGTGGCTCCATCTTCTCGAACTGGATATGCCAGTTGCGCATCATCTCTTCGGTCATGCCTGCGGCCTGCATGATGGCAACCCAGCGTGCCTTGTCTACCATGGGGATCTCCTCGTGTGTCTGTTGGCGATAGAGGATGATGGCCCTTTGTTGACGCCTCAACTCGGCGATCTCCTGCTCCAGTCGCAACAGGTGACTATCGAGGCAGGAGTGGCTCTCCTGCCGTGCCGCCAGCAGGGTGCCGATCTCTTCGAGCGGCAGCCCCATGGCGCGAAAACTGGCGATCTGCCGCCCCCGTTCCAGCTCGGCCTCGCCATAGCGGCGATAGCCGTTCTCCCCGCGCAGGGCGGGAAGCAGCAGACCGAGGCGTTCGTAATAGAGCAGGGTGGTGCGGCTCAGGCCCAGTTCTCTGGCCAGCCGGGTAATCGTCAACATAGGGGTTCCTTCATCCAACGGGCAGAGGATAAACCCGCCTATTGTAGACGGGTCAACTACTCCTCCGGATTGACGACAAGGATTTCGCTTAAGCGGCCCTGTTCGTCGCGGATCAGCACCAGCTCACTCCCGGCATGCAGATCGGCGGCCGAACCGTTGACCCAGCGCACCAGCGGATTGAGTGGCACAGTGCCCAGGGTTGCCAGCGTGAGCTGCCGGTCATCGAAGGATTGCAGGCGATCTTGCGCCCGCTGCCAGGGCAGATTGACCAGCGGGGCTCTGGCGGCCAGCAGCTCAATCCGGGTGGCAACGCCATCGGCCACCAGCAGGGCGAGCTGGTCGCCGGGTTTGAGTGGCTGTGGCCAAATCTCCCCCTGCCGCCAGACGGCGGCACTGCCCTGCTCCACTTCGGCCCCCTGAAATTGCAGGCGGATGCCGTCGCTGCGCTCCAGCTCCACCAGCCACAATTCGTCGGCTCCCGCCTGCGCCGCCCAGAGCGGCATTCCCAGCATCCATGCACACCACTTTCTCGATTGTTCCATCTTCGTTCGTCCCTGAACAAAAAGCCCATGCTGGACAAGCATGGGCTTCATTCGGGAGCATTTCTAATCGGAACGCAGAGATCGGATCAGTCATCCTCGCGGCAACGGCTCAGGCGCATGCCGTCAAACTTGCACTCCAGCTCCAGCCAGCGCCCTTCGAACGGCGCCAGACTGTTGTCCGAGGTGGTGTAGCCCCAGATCCGCCCCCCTTCGACAGGCCCTTCCAGATCCATCTCGTCCTTGTCATCTTCGTCGAGGGCTTCGACCTTGCGCACATAGCGCACGCCGTTCTCCACCACCCCCTTCATCTCGACCCAGGTACCGCCGAGATCATCCTCGTTGAGCCAATCCTTGAAGCGGGTCTGGTCGTCGATCACGAACGGCATGCCGTTGACCATCAACTGGCCAAGCTGCCAGGTGGTGCGGCCGGTCAGTTTGAATTCGGTCGCCTGTGCGGTGCCAAGTGGCAACAAGATCAACAGCAGGAGGGCGCAGAGAGACTTCTTCATCAGGGATCCTCGGGGTTACACTGGCAAACAGGATGCCGAATCCGGTGTGAAAAGAGCGTGAAACGCTCGCCAACCAGGAGAGCAAAGCATGAAGATTTTGGTAGTGGAAGACAATCCTCAGGTGGCGGAAACCATCATGGATTATCTGGAGCTGGCCGGTCACCGCCTCGATTGTGCCTATCACGGTCAGGCGGCGCTGCAACTGCTGGAGGAGCAGCGTTTCGACGTCATCATCATGGATGTGATGATGCCGCGCCTCGATGGCCTCAGCACAGTGGCGCGCCTGCGCGAGCAGGGGATTGCCACTCCCGTGCTGTTTCTCACCGCCCGCGACAGCCTGGAAGACAAGCTGGCGGGCTTCAAGGCGGGAGGGGATGACTATCTGGTCAAGCCGTTCGCCATGGAGGAGCTGGAGGTACGGCTGCAAGCTCTGAGTCTGCGTGGCCCGCGCGGCGATGTGGGGGCCATCAGCTTTGGCGATCTGACGGTCGATGTCGCCAGCGGCCGCGCCACCCGTGCCGGTGAGCCCCTCAAGCTCGGCAAGATCCCGTTCCAAATCCTCGCCCTGCTGGCCCGCCGCGCCCCCGCCATCGTCAGCCGTCAGGAGGTGCTCGACACCGTCTGGGGGGATGAGGAGCCCGACTCCGATGCCCTGCGCAGCCATATCTACGCCCTGCGCAACGCGCTGGACAAGCCCTTCCCCACGCCCATGCTGGAGACCCTGCACGGTCAGGGCTACCGACTGGTGAGCGCATGAGCCTGCCGAGCCTGCGCCGCCGCCTGATCATGGCGCTCGGCGGCGCCGGGGTGGTGCTGCTGATCCTGCTCTCCGGCCTGATGCTGGTGGCCGAAGACAAGATGGAGGAGCTGAGCCTGCGCCACTGGCTGGAGGCGGAAGTGACCCGCTACAGCGATGACTGGCTGCGGCTCGGCCCGGCGGCGGCGGCCCCGAGCCCCAGACAGTTCTCCAGCTACTGGACCGAGGCGGGTCGCCTGCCGAGGTGGCTGAAACCGTACCAGATCCCGGGCTTTTTCGAGCATCAGCTGGGCAAGGAGGACAAACACTTTCTGGTGGCCCGTCACCCTTCCGGCGAGGGACTGCTCTATCTGGTGTTTAACGATGACGCCGACGACTACCTCGACCCCTACGAAGACAAGCTGCATCTGGCGACCCGGCTGATTGGGCTGGCGCTGCTGCTCAGCTCGCTGGGCTTCGGCATCTGGCTGGTGCGCCATATCACCGGGCCGCTGCAACGGCTGCAACACAGGGTCGCCCACCTCACTCCGGATCAGGCGGATTTCGAGCCAGACGCTCCCTGGCAGGAGTTACGGGATATCGAGCTGGCGCTGCTGGCCGGCAAGCAAGAGGTGAGCGCTGTGTTCGCCCGCGAGCAGGAGTTCAGCCGCTTCGCCAGCCACGAGCTGCGTACCCCCAACATGGTGATCCAGGGCTCGGCCGCCCTGCTCGGCAAGGTGACGGATCTGCCCGCACCAGCCGCCCGCGCCACCACTCGCATCCGTGCCGCCGCCGACGAGATGGCGCTGCTCACCGAGACCTTCCTGCTGCTGGGCCGCAAGGAGGCGGTGGAGCGGCCGCTGCAACAGGTCACCCCGCTGATCCGTCAGGAGCTGGCCCGCCTCGCCCCGCTGCTGCAGCGGGAAGCCCTCGATATCAGGCTCACCCTGGATGAGAGCAGCGAAGTAAACGCCCCCCTCTCCCTGCTCGCCATCGCCCTCGGCAACCTGCTGAAAAATGCCCTGAGCTATGCCGATGGGCATATCGAGATCGAGCTCTGTGGCCCGGTGCTCACCATTAGCAACCCGACGGCGGCAGCGCCGGATCAGATCCTCGGCTACGGCTGCGGCCTCACCATCATCCAGCGCATCTGCGAGAAGCTGGGCTGGCAGATAGAGACCAGGCTGGAGGACGGAATTTTCAGCGCCCGGCTGGCGATGATCACTGCCGAACAGTTCCCTCTCCCTTTGGGGGAGGGTTAGGGTGAGGGCGCGGTGTTACCGCGAGCCAACCAGCCAGATAGAAACAAGGCGCCCGAGGGCGCCCTGTTGTTATCTGACGGCAGCAAGCCTGAGGCTCACTCCGCCGGTTTATTCTTGCGGCTCGCCTTGAGTTCGAGGAACTCGATGATCTTGCCCGCCACATCCTTGCCGGAGGCGGCTTCCACCCCTTGCAGGCCAGGGGAGGAGTTGACCTCCAGCACCAGCGGGCCGCGGGCGCTGCGCAGAATATCCACCCCTGCTACATCAAGCCCCATGATCTTGGCCGCCTGCACGGCGGTGGCGCGCTCTTCCGGGGTGATCTTGATCGCCTCGGCAGTGCCGCCACGGTGCAGGTTGGAGCGAAATTCCCCCGGCTGGGCCTGACGGCGCATGGCTGCTACCACCTTGCCGTTGACCACCAGACAGCGGATGTCAGCGCCATTGGCCTCGCGAATATACTCCTGCACCAGAATGTTGTTATTGGTCTGGATAAAGGCCTCGATCACGCTCTCGGCGGCCTTCTGGGTCTCGCAAAGCACCACACCGATCCCCTGGGTTCCCTCCAGCAGCTTCACTACCAAAGGGGCGCCCCCCACCATGGTGATGAGGTCGGGCACATCGTGGGTGCTGTGGGCATAGCCGGTGATGGGCAGGCCGATACCATGGCGGGAGAGCAGCTGCATGGCACGCAGCTTGTCGCGGGAGCGACTGATCGCCACCGAGCTGTTGAGGGCCATGGTGTTCATCATCTCGAACTGGCGCAGTACGGCGGTGCCATAAAAAGTGATGCTGGCCCCGATACGGGGGATCACCGCATCATAACTTTCCAGCTCCCCGCCCTCGTAATGGATCGAAGGGTTGTGGGAAGCAATATTCATATAGCAGCGCAGGGTGTCGAGCACCTCGACCTGATGGCCACGCGCCTGCGCCACCTCGACCAGACGGCGGGTGGAATAGTTTTTCGGCTCACGGGATAAAATGGCAATCTTCATGAAAATTCCGCTAGAAGGCAACGCCTGGGCAGGTTGGGGCGGGAGAGTATAAGGTGCCACAGCGCCAAGACAACGCCAATTGTTTCTCCTGACAACAAGACAAACCACACGAAACAGCACGCTGCCAAATGAGAGTTACCAACACGGCAAACGGCAGCTCCATGCGGCTCATCAAACCAGTGCAAGGATGCCGCCGTTTGTTGTCAAAGATCAACCTGTGACACGTCGAGAATCGCGATTCAGCTCAGATTAGGCCCCAACCAGCGTTCTGCTTCTGCGAGGGTCATCCCCTTGCGGACAGCGTAATCCTCCACCTGATCCTGCTGGATCTGCGCTACCGCGAAGTATTTGCTGTCGGGATGAGAGAAGTACCAGCCCGACACCGCTGCCCCCGGCCACATGGCGTAGGACTCGGTGAGTGTCATGCCGATGGCCTGCTCCACCTCCAGCAACTCCCAGATGCTGCCCTTCTCGGTGTGCTCCGGGCAGGCCGGATAACCGGGGGCTGGACGAATGCCCTGATAGTTCTCACGGATCAGCTCTTCGTTAGAGAGCGCTTCATCGGGGACATAACCCCAATGCTCTTTGCGCACCTGCTGGTGCAGGTACTCGGCAAAGGCCTCTGCCAAGCGATCACACACCGCCTGGATCAGAATGGCATTGTAGTCATCGTGATCCGCCTTGTAGGCATTGGCGATGGCCTCTTCACCGATACCGCCGGTCACCGCGAAGGCGCCGATCCAGTCCGGCTTGCCGCTCTCTTTCGGCGCCACATAGTCCGCCAGACAGTAGTTGGGGAAGCCCTGCTTCTCGCTCTGCTGGCGCAGGTGGTGCAGCACTTTCTTCACTTCACTGCGCGACTCGTCGCTGTAGACCTCTATGCTGTCCCCCACTGTGTTGGCCGGGAACAGACCGATAATACCGGCGCAGCGCACGCTCCCATCCTGCTCCAGCTGGTCGAGCATGGCGTTGGCATCGGCAAACAGCTTGGTCGCCTCCTCGCCGATAATCTCGTCCTCGAGGATGCGCGGATACTTGCCCGCCAGCTCCCAGCTCAGGAAGAACGGGGTCCAGTCGATGTAGGGGCGCAGCACCGAAATGGGCACGTTCTCGAACTTTTGCACCCCAGGCTCGCGAGGCTTGGGCGGCTGGTAACCGACCCAGTCCAGCTGCTGCCGGTTGGCACGGGCATGAGCCAGGCTGACTGGCCTGGCTCTGGGTTGCTTGCGGGCATGTTGCTCGCGGGCAATCTCGTACTCCTTGTCGATACGGGCGACAAAAGCGGGCTTGAGCTCGGGGTTGAGCAGGCTTTGGGCCACCCCCACCGCACGAGAGGCGTTGGAGACATAGACCACGGGTTCGCTGTAGTTCTGCTCGATCTTCACCGCAGTGTGCGCCTTGGAGGTGGTAGCACCGCCGATCAACAGCGGCAGCTTGAAGCCCTGACGCTCCATCTCCTTGGCCACGTGCACCATCTCATCCAGCGACGGGGTGATCAGGCCCGACAGACCTATGATATCCGCCCCCACTTCCCGCGCCGTCTTGAGGATGGTCTCGCAGGAGACCATGACGCCCAAATCGACGATTTCGTAGTTGTTGCACTGCAGCACCACCCCGACGATGTTCTTGCCGATGTCGTGCACATCCCCTTTGACGGTGGCGAGCACTATCTTGCCGTTGCTGTAACTGCCCTGTTTTTCAGCTTCGATATAGGGCTGCAGATAGGCCACCGCCCGCTTCATCACCCGCGCCGATTTGACCACTTGCGGCAAAAACATCTTGCCCGCGCCAAACAGATCACCGACCACGTTCATGCCATCCATCAGCGGCCCTTCGATAACGTGCAGCGGCTTCTCGGCCTCGGCCCGCGCCTGTTCGGTATCCTCTTCGATGAAGTCAGTGATCCCCTTGACCAGCGCATGCTCCAGCCGTTTGCCCACCGGCCAGCTGCGCCACTCCTGATCCCGCGGATCCTCCGCCTGAGCGCCAGCACCGCGATAGGTCTCGGCAATGGCCAGCAGATCCTCGGTGGCGCTGTCACTCAGGTTGAGTACCACCGCCTCGACCTTGGCCTTCAGATCCTTTGGAATGTCTTCATAGATAGCGAGCTGACCGGCGTTGACGATCCCCATGTCCATGCCGTTCTGGATGGCGTGATAGAGGAACACCGCGTGAATGGCTTCGCGCACTGGCTCGTTGCCGCGAAACGAAAACGAGACGTTGGAGACACCGCCGGAGATCATGGCGTGAGGCAGATGGGTCTTGATGTCCTTCACCGCCTCGATGAAGTCCACCGCGTAGTTGTTGTGCTCATCGATGCCGGTGGCAACCGCGAAGATGTTGGGGTCGAAGATAATGTCTTCCGGCGGGAAACCGACCTGATCCACCAGAATGCGGTAGGCGCGCTGACAGATCTCGAACTTGCGGGCGCGGGTATCCGCCTGCCCTACCTCATCAAACGCCATCACGATCACGGCAGCGCCATAGCGGCGCAGCAGCTTGGCCTGCTGGATGAACTTCTCCTCCCCCTCCTTCATGGAGATGGAGTTGACCACCGGCTTGCCCTGCACGCACTTGAGGCCCGCTTCCAGCACCTCCCATTTGGAGGAGTCGATCATCACCGGCACCCGGGCGATATCCGGCTCACCGGCGATGAGGTTCAAGAAGCGCACCATGGCCGCTTCGGCGTCCAGCATCCCCTCATCCATGTTGATGTCGATGATCTGGGCGCCGCTCTCTACCTGCTGCTTGGCAACATCCAGCGCCTCGTCGTAGAGCCCCTCCTTGATCAGCCGTTTGAACTTGGCCGAACCGGTAACGTTGGTACGCTCACCCACGTTCACGAACATGGATTCGGGGGTAATGATCAGCGGCTCCAAGCCCGACAACCGGCAGGCCACCGGCAGCTCGGGCAGAACGCGCGGCTTGATACCCGCCACGGCGTCGCTCATGGCGCGGATGTGGGTCGGGGTGGTACCGCAGCAACCGCCCACCATGTTGAGAAAGCCGCTTTGGGCCCACTCGCGGATGTGGGCCGCCATTTCACCCGCATCCAGATCGTACTCGCCAAAGGCGTTGGGCAGACCGGCGTTGGGGTGGGCGCTGACATGGCTTTCGCTGATGCGCGACAGCTCCTCCACATACTGACGCAGCTCGTCCGGCCCAAGCGCACAGTTGAGACCAAACGAAATGGGTTTGACGTGGCGCAGCGAATGATAAAAGGCTTCGGTGGTCTGGCCGGAGAGGGTACGACCGGAGGCGTCGGTAATGGTGCCGGAGATCATCACCGGCAGGCTGTAGCCCAGCTCCTCGAACACCCCTTCCACCGCGAAGGCGGCCGCCTTGGCGTTGAGGGTATCGAAGATGGTCTCGATCAGAATGATGTCGGCGCCGCCCTCGATCAGGGCGTGGGTCGATTCGGTGTAGGCCGCCACCAGCTGGTCATAGGTGACGTTGCGTTTGCCGGGATCGTTCACATCCGGCGAGATGGAGCAGGTGCGGTTGGTGGGGCCCAAGACCCCGGCGACGAAACGCGGCTTGGCGGGATCTTTTGCCGTCCACTCGTCTGCCACGGCGCGGGCCAGACGAGCGGCTTCACGGTTGATCTCGGCCGAAAACTCCTCCATCTCGTAATCGGCCATGGCGATGCGAGTGGCGTTGAAGGTGTTGGTCTCGAGGATATCGGCCCCGGCGGCGCAATATTGATCGTGGATCTCGCGGATCACCGCAGGGCGGGTCAGCACCAGCAGATCGTTATTGCCCTTGATGTCGGTATGCCAGTCGGCAAACCGCTCACCGCGATAATCCGCCTCACCCAGCTTGTAACCCTGGATCATGGTGCCCATGGCCCCGTCGATGATCAGGATCCGTTCCTTGAGACAGAATTCCAGTTTCTTTGTGATGTCCGACTTTATGCTCGGCTTCCTGTTCGCCACGACTCGCTCCTCTACATCCATGCAACTGCGTAACAAGCATCCTAACAGCAAACAAAAAAAATGGAAATCTAGCCGTCTATCAGTCCAAACACACCAAGATATACTCATTTATAGGTAATGAGTAACATAGGGCCCGAGAGTACCCTATGCCCGTCCCGCATGGGGATACGTGCTTGCTGTCTACTAATGAGAAAAAAATAACTATGAGCGTCTACTACACACTCTGTTTTCTGGCAGCGTTGGCGATTTTTATCGCCTTTGCCAACCAGTATGTTGTGAAGATCCAGACCACCATCGCCATCACCGCCGGTTCCATGGTGATCTCCGCGTTGCTGGTGCTGTTTGGTAAACTGGGCTGGTTCAATCTGGAACCTCTTGCCGTCAAAACTATGCAGAGCATCGACTTCCAGAACTTCCTGCTGAAAGGCATTCTGGGCTTCCTGCTGTTTGCCGGTGGCCTTGGCATCAACCTCAAGGCGCTGCGTAGCCAGAAGTGGGAGATCACCATTCTCTCCATCGTGGCGACCCTGCTCTCGACCTTCATCATCGGCTACGGTTTCTGGTTTATCGCCAAGCTGCTGGGCTGGGAACTGCCACTGGTCTACTGCATGCTGTTCGGGGCACTCATCTCCCCCACTGACCCGATTGCGGTGCTGGCCATCGTCAAGAAGATGCAAGCACCACCCCAGATCGCCATCCAGATCGAAGGGGAATCCCTGTTCAACGACGGTGTCGGCCTCGTCATCTTCGCCACCGTGTTTGCCGTGGCCTTTGGCGGT
Organism: Aeromonas sp. CU5; assembly: GCF_002586745.1. Lineage (NCBI taxonomy): Bacteria > Pseudomonadati > Pseudomonadota > Gammaproteobacteria > Aeromonadales > Aeromonadaceae > Aeromonas > Aeromonas sp. CU5. Next base: position 4,196,857 of record NZ_CP023817.1, on the reverse strand, counting down.
GTCGAGCCCACCTTCGGCAGCGTGGCCGGTCTGTTCCTACATGAAGCCCTCGGCGGCATTCTGTTTGGCGCCGTGCTGGGCCTGATCGCCCACGTGATGATCAGCGCCACCGACGATGGTTCCCTGGAGCTGCTGCTGACCCTCTGCATCCCGACCGCCGGTTTTGCCTTCGCCAACATGATCGGCGTCTCCGGCGCGCTGGCCATGGTGGTCACCGGCATCATGATCGGCAACTGGACCCGTCACTCCGGCTTCTCCGAGCAGAGCCGTCATCACCTGGACCACTTCTGGGAGTTGATGGATCAGTTCCTCAACGCCCTGCTGTTCCTGCTGATCGGTCTGGCACTGGTACTGCTGGAGCTCTCCTGGCATGACTGGGTACTGCTGGTTATCGCGGTACCGCTCTGTCTGGCTGCCCGCTTCATCAGCGTATCGCTGCCCTATGTGGCCTTCCGCAGATTCCGCAACTACAACACCTTCTCGGTGCGGATCCTTACCTGGGGCGGTCTGCGCGGCGGTCTGGCAATGGCGATGGCACTGGCACTCCCCTCCGGCGTCATGATGATCCCGGATCATGGCGTCGACCTGCGTGAAGTGATCCTGGTGATGACCTACTCGGTAGTGATGTTCTCCATCGTGGTGCAGGGCATGACCATCACCCCGATGATCACTGCCGCCAAGAAGGCCTGTGGCGACTACTGAGTCACCCCGGAACTTGCTTGTAGAATACTAAAGAGGGCTCCCATCGGGAGCCCTCTTTGTTACTGTTAGCTGGTGGTTTAACACACAGAAAAAATGACTTTTAGCGAGTATTGCCAAATTATTGTTTGCTTTTTATTCATTTCGAGGAGAGAATGCGCTCCGGCTAGTTAATCAGCCCTGATTATGTTCGCAATGCTTCAACGTTAGATGAATCCTGCCAGTACACACATAACCTCCCTCTGATTTACTCGCCTTGAGAACCGTCAGGCTGTCTGCCTGCGTTGCCCGGCTCTCACGGTGCAGACCCGATCTGCCCACCCAATTTGATTTATGCATCAGCATATTCCTTGAAAAGTGCAGACGCCCTTTAACCGGGCTGGGTATTCCTGCGCGCTTGTCGTTCACCCAATCGACCGCGCCCATTAACCTGACATTTGCCAATACAAGGAGCAAACACCTAATTTATATAGAGAAATACCATGATGAAAGCCGTACAAACACACAAGCCCCTGCGTCGTAGCAAACCCATCAACCTGCCCCCGCAAGAGCAGGATTCCGATGCGTTCCTGATCCAGTTCAGCACCCGCTTCAGCGGCGGTTTCGCCATCTCCTGTGATGGTATCGCTGGCGAGTTCTCCATCGAAGACCTCAACTGATCCTGCCTGCCCACCGGCAGCGCCCGATGCAGACAGGCCGCAACTCACGGCGGCCTCTTTGCTTTTCCCTCTCTCGCCCTTTATCCAGACCCACTCTTTTGCTTGTCGTTCAGCCTGAGCAGCATTTCACTATTCGTTCTCCCATTCTCTGACTTGCCGATCACTGCTCCAGCAGCAGGCATTCATCAGCATCTTCGCTCAACTTGACCAGACGGCTGCGCACCAGCCCCAGCTTGGCCAACAGGCCGATGGAGCGCTCGTTGCCCGGGGTGACGATGGCGACTACTTGGCCAATCCCCAATCGGCTTTTGCCATCGGCAAGGGCAGCCTGCGCCGCTTCAATGGCATAACCCTGACCGCGATATTGCGGCAGAAAGGCGTAACCGATATCGACCTGCTCCAGGGTGTCGCGCTTGATCAAACCGCAGATACCGAGGCTGGCACCATCCTCCTTCCGTTCCACCAGATAGAGGCCATGGCCGTAGCGGGCATAGCTGACCGCAGGCCCCTGCTGGATATACTCCTGCGCCTGCTCCAGCGTGCGAATGCCCCGATCGCCGATGTAGCGATAAAAGTCGCCGTCATTGAGCAGTTCAAGAATGAAAGGGGCATCGGTGGCGATCATTTCGCGCAGGTTCAGGCGGGAGGAGGCAATCATGGCAAGGGCTCTCAAACGGAAAGTGAAGGGCAAAGAGTGCCCCGTCACTCCCGGGCTGGCAAGCCTGTGGAACCGTCAACCATGAAAAAGGGGCCACGTTGGCCCCTGATGAAATGGGAGAAACGGGCTCAGGCGGCCAGCAACCCGGCATAGCCGTTGCCCTGCTCCCGCAGCGCGCTGAACTGGGCAGCACAATCGGCCCATGTCAGCCCCAGTTGTTCCGCCACGCTCTGAGGCCACTCGGGGGGAGCCTCTTCCCCCACATCGGACTGGGCTGCCAACACGATGGCCAGATGGATAAACCCCGCCTCAGAGGAAAACTCTTTCGCCTTCATCGGGTTGTAGTGATACTCCACCGCATTGCTGATGGTGTCTGGAAACTTCCAGTATCTGGCCATCGCCGCCCCGACCTGAGCATAGTTGAAGCCAATCACCAGCTCTTCCGCCTTGGCTCGCCCTTTATGCTGCTCCAGATCGTGAATGTGATTCACCGTATTTTCTGGCAGTCCCACATGCATGATGAGGCGACCAAGATCGTGTAGCAGTGCGCAGGTAAAGACCTCCTCCCCCTTCATTCCTTTCTTGACCGCCAGACGACGGGCCAGCTCCGCTACGTTGAAAACACAACCCCAGAAGTGTTGGAGATTGATGCCGGGCACCGCTTTGACTGATTCGGTGAGCCCGCAAGCCAGCACCATGTTACGCACCATCGCCAACCCCAGCCGAACCGCCGCCTCATTGACGGTAGCGACCTGACGACTGCTGCCAAATTTGGCCGAGTTGGCCAAGCGCAACAACTTGGCAGAGATGACCGGATCCTTGTTAATCAATTTACTGACCTTAAGCAGATCAGGGTCTTTTTCGTTGAAAGTCTGAATCAAGTCGCGCATCACTTCAGGGATCTGGGGCAGCAGCTTGGGTTCCGCCAGCAAGGAGTCGATCGTAGGCATAGTCATGTCCATCCATGTTATGAGTATTCCAATCTGTTTGCCGGAGCAAACTGCTCATAATTATGGGTCACCAGATCAATACAGCAAGCTGCCAAGCTCGTAACCACCCTCAAAGCAGCAGCCCGGCCAACTCCTCCAGCCCATTGATCTCGACATCTGGCAGCAGTTGCAATGAATGCCACGGCTGCTGCCGCTCATTGAGCCAGGCGGCACGAAAGCCATGCAAGCGGGCCCCCAGCACATCGGTCTCGGGATGGTCCCCCACATGGAGGATCTGCTCAGGCGGCAATTTGAGGGCGCTGCGGGTCTGCTCAAACATATCCGCCGCCGGTTTCATTCTGGTGCCCGCGCCCGCCTTGCAGATCAGCGTGAAGTAGCGATCCAGTCCCGCCTGCGCCAGATCCAGATTGCCGTTGGTGATCACCACCAGCGGGTAGCGTGCGGCCAGTCTGGCCAGCAGCTGATGGGTTGACTCGCTCACCTCGATCTTCGAGCGCTCTGCCAGAAACGCGGCAAATACCTGCTCCGCCTCACGGCTGGCCTGCTGGTCAGCCATGCCCCCCGCGACCATGGCGGCGCGGATGGTCTGCTGGCGCGCCAGACTGACATCGTGGTGCAGCTCGGGTGCGCCGTTCAGCACAGTACGCTTGAGCGCCAGCCAGCGCGGCTTGTCGAGCATGGCGGTGGCCAGATATTCGCTGCGCAGATGGTCGAGCATCCACTGCTCGGCACGCACGATGGCGGGGCCGTTGTCATAGAGGGTGTCATCGAGATCAAACGAGATGGCAGCAACCGGCTGCCAGCGGCGATAGAAGTGCATTAACTCTCCTCTGCAACGGGGGCTCAGAGCCCGTTATTCATCTTCCTGCGCATCCGGGTCACGCTTGGCCCTTGGGTGGGCGCTGTCGTAGACCTTGGCCAGATGCTGGAAGTCGAGATGGGTGTAGATCTGGGTGGTGGAGAGGTCGGCATGCCCCAGCAGCTCCTGCACCGCCCGCAGATCGCCGGAGGACTCCAGCATATGGGTGGCAAAGCTGTGGCGCAGCTTGTGGGGATGAACGTGGGCATTGAGCGCCTGCTTGTTGCCCCAGCCATCGAGGCGGGCCTGCACCGAACGGGCCGACAGCCGCTGCTTGCGACTGGAGAGAAACAGCGCCTCGCTCTCGTCCCCGGCCAGCAGCGGGCGCACCTTGAGCCACTTCTGCAACCACTCGACCGCCATCCGGCCAATGGGCAGCACCCGCTCTCGCGAGCCCTTGCCGGTCACCTTGAGTTGACGGTCGTCGAGCTTCAGATCCACCAGATTGACCCCCACCAGCTCGGCGAGACGCAGCCCTGACGAGTACATCAGCTCCATGATGGCGCGATCCCGCACCGCCAGCGGATCCTGCTCATCGGTGATGTTGAGCAGCTGGTACATCTCATCCACATCGAGGTTTTTCGGCAGCGGCCGCCCCTGCTTGGGGGTGACGATGCCACGGGCCGGATTGGCGGTCAGCCGCCCCTGCCGTACCTGCCAGTCGCAGAAGCTGCGCAGCGCAGAGACCTTGGTGGCGAGCGAACGGGGCGCCAGCCCTCCTTTGTGCATCCGGGTCACCAGAGTACGCACCTGACTCGCATCGAGCTGGCCCCAGTCGCAAAGACCCAGTCGCACCAGCTCGGCGGTCATGGCGTCGAGATGCCCCTGATAGTTGGTGCGGGTATGGGGACTGAGCTGGCGCTCGACCCTCAGGTATTCGATAAAGGCCGCCAGCTCATCCGCCAGTGCTGACGGCAGCGGCTCAGAGGCTGGCGATGTATTGGCCGATTCCCTAGCCACGGGTCAGCTCGGGCAGGCGCAACTGCAGCAAGCGACCCAACTGGCCCAGCAGCAGGGTGTCGTTGTGCGGGCTGAAGTGGCTCGGATCCGAGCTGGCGAAGGCCAGCACACCGAGATCGCCGAGCCGCATCAGGGCGACCGAGTTAACCAGCACATCGTGGCCAAACAGCGCCTGCTTCTCGCTCTGGCTCAGGCGGCCAAAGTAGTAATCCTGCCCAGGAAGACGCTGACCCAGCAGGGATTCGAGCTGCTTGCCCTGCGCCAGAAAGCGCTGCTCGGGCCCGCTCAGGGCAAAGCGCTTGGGATTGAGCCAGAGTCGCAGGCCGGTCAACCGCAACCGCTGGACAAAGGCTTTGCCCATCACGGCACTCACCTCAAACAGGGTCTGGCAACCGTATAGCTCGCCATAGAGATCGGCATAAACCCGGAAGATCCGCTCGTTCTCGCTGGCAATGCCCATCAGCTCGGTGATCTCCAGCTCCAACTGCTCAATCCGCTCGCGCTGACGATCCAGCTGGCGCTCTACCAGCGAGACGGAGCCCTTACGTTCATGGGGAATACGGATCCGGTCCAGCACGGTGACATGACGCTGGAAAAATTCGGGGTAACGGGACAGGTACTCCAGCACAGCGGCTTCGTCCACCGCTTGCTCCTGCCGTTTGAGCTCGCTCATAAATTGGGTGATCCATTAGAAAAACAGGGCTTACCGCCCCGATAACATGGGCAAAGGGGGCATTCGCCCCCTCTACCTAAACCTCTATCTGGCCGTCAAACACATGCTCGGCTGGCCCGGTCATATAGACAGGTTGCCCTGGCCCCTTCCAGGCGATGGTCAGCTTGCCGCCCGGCAGGGTGACAGTGACTCGCTCCTTGAGCTTGCCCTGACTGATGCCGACCACCACAGCGGCGCACGCGCCGGTACCACAGGCCAGGGTCTCACCGACCCCGCGCTCGAATACCCGCAGCTTGATCTCGCTGGCGTTGACCACCTCGGAGAAGCCGACGTTGACCCGCTCGGGAAAACGCTCGTTGCGCTCCATGATGGCCCCCAACACGGCGACCGGTGCATCGGCAACCGACGGAACATCAATGACGCAGTGAGGGTTGCCCATGGAGACAGCGCCACACATCACGGTATGCTCCTGCACCCGCAACAGGTAGGTTTTTTCTGCTTTTTGAGCTCGAAACGGGATCTTGCTCGGCTCGAACTGGGGGACCCCCATGTTGACCGTGACCTGATTCTCCCCTTCGAGCTGCAGCATAATGCGGCCACGAGAGGTGCTAACGGCAATGCGATCCCGGTTGATCAGCCCCTTGAGACGCACAAAACGGGCAAAACAGCGGGCGCCGTTGCCACACTGCTCCACCTCGCTGCCATCGGCATTGAAAATGCGATAGTGGAAGTCGAGTTCCGGATCATAGGGGGGCTCGACCAGCAACAGCTGGTCAAAGCCGATCCCGAAGTGGCGATCTGCCAGCTTCTTGATGACATCATTGCTGAAAAAGACCTTCTGGGTGACGCCATCCACCACCATAAAGTCGTTGCCCAAGCCATGCATCTTGGAAAAATCTATCAACATCGTGCATTCCTGTGCTGTTAGGGCTGTAAAAATTCACCATCAACCACTATGAAGTCGTTGTCCATAGCCCCATGCATCCCGGAAGAATCCATCCACATCGTGCATTCCTGTGCTGTTAGGGCTGTAAAAATTCACCGTCAACCGTAATCAAATCATTGTCCCTGACTGTGCCATTAAGGCAACAGGTGCTCACCGCGCCAGAGATCGGCCAACTGCTCCCGCTCACGGATCAGGTGCGACTCGGCACCATCTACCAATACTTCGGCGGCACGGGGGCGGGTGTTGTAGTTGGATGACATGGTAAAGCCGTAGGCACCGGCCGAACGCACCGCCAGCAGGGAACCCTCGCCAATGGCCAGGGTGCGCTCCTTGCCGAGGAAGTCGCCGGTCTCGCACACCGGGCCCACCACGTCATAGAGCGCAGGAGCATGACCGGCACGGCTATCCACCTCGATGATGTTCATCCAGGCGCCGTAGAGCGAGGGGCGCAGCATGTCGTTCATGCCGGCATCGATCAGCGCGAAGTTGCGGGTCTCGCCCGGCTTGAGGTACTCGACCCGGGTCAGCAACACACCGGCATTGGCGACGATGGCGCGGCCCGGCTCGAACAACAGGGTCAGATCCCGACCCGCCAGCTTCTGCTTGAGCGCTTCGGCGTATTCGGTGGGATGGGGTGGCTGCTCGGCGCCATAGTTGACCCCCAGACCGCCACCCACGTCCAGGTGGTGAATGCGGATCCCCTCCGCCGCCAGCTCGTCGATGAGCCGCAGCAACTTGTCAGCCGCTTCCATGAAGGGGGTGAGCTCGGTGAGCTGGGAGCCGATATGGCAATCCACCCCGACGATCTCGATGTTCGCCATCGCCGCCGCCTTGCGATAGATGGCAGGCGCCAGCTCGATGGGGATGCCGAACTTGTTCTGCTTGAGGCCGGTGGAGATATAGGGGTGAGTACCGGCATCGATATCCGGATTGACCCGCACCGAGACACGGGCCTTCTTGCCCATGCTGCCCGCCACCCGATTGAGGCGCTCCAGCTCGGCTTCCGACTCCAGATTGAAACAGAGGATCTCTTTATCCAGCGCGAGGCGCATCTCGGCTTCGCTCTTGGCCACCCCGGAGAAGACCACTTTGGCCGGATCACCGCCCGCCGCCAGCACCCGCGACAGCTCGCCACCGGAGACGATGTCAAACCCGGAACCCAGACGGGCCAACAGGTTGAGCAGCGCCAGGTTGGAGTTGGCCTTCACCGCATAGCAGATCAGATGGGGAATATTGCCAGCCGCCGTGTCGAAGGCGTGCCAATGGCGCTCAAGAGTCGCACGGGAGTAGACGTAAAGCGGGGTACCGTACTGCTCGGCAAGCTGCTGCAGCGAGGTTTGCTCGGCCTGAAGCTGGCCGTCGGCGTCGTAGTTAAAGTGATCCAAGGGGGCGGTTCCTTCCTAGAATGGGTGCGGCATTAGTGCGGCGCGGCCTCGGTGGCTGCCTCTGAGGTCGCAGGCGGTGCCGATTGCGGTGTACTCTGGCTCTGTGGCTGCTCGGGGGGCGGCATGTACAGCGGCCCCGTCAGACCGCATGCGGCCAACCCGAGGGACAGAAGAGTGGCAAGCAGACACTTGGTGAACTGGGTGATCATAATGGTTCGCTGCGAAAAAATTTTTGGCCCTCTATAATCGCACTCACATTGTTAAAAGCAACAGGATAAACCGATGAAGGATCACCAGTATCACGCCCTGACCGACACCTTTTTCCAGTATGTGGAAGACATTATCGACGAGGGGTATCCCGATATCGATTGCGAACGCAACGGCGGCGTATTGACCCTCTCTTTCGAGAACAAGACCAAGGTCATCATCAACAAGCAAGAGCCGCTGCACCAGATCTGGGTCGCTACCCGCGAAAACGGCTTCCACTTCGAACTGCAGGGTGAAACCTGGATCGACAACCGCTTCGGTCACGAGCTGAAAGCCCTGCTGAGCCGCTCCTGTACCACGCAGGCGGGTGAAACTGTGGTGTTCCCATGATCGACTTGTACCCGCAGGATGCCCGCCATGCGGTGATCTGGCTGCACGGGCTGGGGGATTCCGGCGCCGGTCTCGCCCCGCTGGTAGAGGCGCTGGACCTGCCCACCGAGCTGCCGGTGCGTCACCTGCTGCCGGACGCCCCCGAGCGACCGATCACCATCAACATGGGCTACAAGATGCGCGGCTGGTACGACATCAAGAGCTTCGAGGATCCCGCCGAGCGGGCCGTGGAGTCCCACGTCCGTGAATCGGCCGACCAGATTGCCGCATTGCTGGATCAACTGGTGACCGAGGGGTTTTCCCCCGAGCGCATCGTGCTGGTGGGCTTCTCTCAGGGCGGGGTGATTGCCTCCTTCACCGTGCTGCGCTATCAAGCGAAGCTGGCTGGCCTGCTCTGCATGTCTACCTATCTGGCTGCCCCCGATGCGCTGCTCGGCGAGATGAGCGAGGCTGCTCGCACCCTGCCCATCTGCTACATGCACGGCATCTATGACGATGTGGTGAGCCTGTCGCTGGGGTGGGATGCCAAGAACCGGCTGGAAAGTGCCGGGCTCACCCCCGAGTGGCACGAGTACCCGATGCGTCACGAGATCTGCCGTCCGCAGCTCGATGATATTCGCCGCTGGCTGCTGGCCCGCCTCGGCGCCTGATCTGCCTCAAAAGCAAACGGCCTGCATCTGCAGGCCGTTTTTTATGGCGATACCAACTGGCGGATCAGCCCACTTCCCGGGTCGGCGGCGCCTGCTCCCGCAACATGCCCTGACTGCGGTAGGAGATCACCGCCAGCTCACCACCCTGCTGCACTATCTCGTAGTACTGGGGCAGGTTGAAGTTGATGAACTGACCGTCATCGCTGAACCGCTCGTGACTGGAGGTGTAGAAGCGGTTGACCCCCGCCACCAGCTCATCCTTGTTGCCGGCAAAATGCTGGTAAATCTCCACCCGGTTCGCCTCATCGAGGATGTAGATGTTGGTCCCTGCATCCCGGGTATCGAAGAAGAACTGCACCAAACCTTCACTGGCGTAGGCATCGACGATGCTCGGCAGATGCTGGCTGTGGGTCTTGTCGAGCCGCAGCGGCAGGTGATCCAGCTTGTTGTGGGAGATGTGGCGGTAAAAATCGATGGCGTTTTCCAGCTTCTTGACCGACACCCCGCGCCGCTCAAAGAAGATGCCGTACTTCTCCTTGCCGAGCGCCATGGTCTTGACCAACTGCTGCTTGTCGCGGGCGAGGCGCAGATCGATACACTCAGCCACCAGGGTCTCGAAGCGGGAGCGCAGCAATGAGCGGAAGTGTTGGCTGTAGCAAAACACCTCGATCATCTCGGGGGCGGCGGCATCCTGGTGCATCTTGCCGAGGATGGTGGTGAGGGCATCGACCACGGCTTCATCCCCCTGGAAGTGCAGGGTGCGGATCTCGCTCCAGGAGTTGCGATAGACCAGATCCACCGAGCCCACCAGACACTCCTGATTGCGACCAAACGAGAAAACATCCACGGTGTTGGCATCAAATTCGATTACCTGACCGACCCAGTGGCTGGTCGGGTCCATCTCCAGATTGAGGAAGATGGAGAGCTGACGGATCTCGCACGGGCGGCTGAGGGCCAGGTTGGTGGCCAGCGGGTACTTCTCGGGGAAACAACCGGAGAGATCGCGACAGAACTGGTGCAGATTGTCGATGTGCAGATCCGAGCCCTGATTGAACAGGTGTACCCGTGACTGGGGGGTCAGCAGATCGTTGAAGTAGGCCCAGGAGACCAGCTTGCTGATGTAGCCGTTGAACTCAAGCGGCGCGCGGCCAATGATGTCCACCGGCTCCAGTGAATGCTTGTAGAGGTACCAGCCGGCGCGATTCAGGCGACCATGGGGCACCTGTACCAAGCTGAGATCCGGCTCGCTGAGATCCGGCGCAATCTTGAGGTTGATGCGCTGTACCTTGCCCGGCAGACTCTCGAAGGCGGCATAGAGTTTGCGCGACAGAATGCCGATATCTTCCGGGTTGATCGACTCACTGATGTTGTTGCGGCGGGCGAACTGGATCAGGTTGCGGTAGCTCTGCATCAGAGCCTCCAGCAACTCGGCGTGGGCGATCTTCACCTCTTCGATCTTCCACTCGTGGCGATGATCGAGCTGATACAGCTTCTGCTGACTCCACCCCCAGTAGGAGACCAGCTGGCTCATTTGCCCACGGCGCCACTCGGGGGAGTGATCATCCTTGGGATGGCTGAGGCCGTCACACACCTTGAGGTAGAAGCAACGGCGCACCAGATCGAGCCGCGCCATATCGCCGATGGACTTGAGGTAGTTGGTCACCTTGTCCAGCATCAGAGAGTAGTTGTCGAGCCGGTAGTGCATCCCCTCGTTATGCTGGAACCAGTCGCGACCAATCATCGACAGCAAACGGGTATCGGGGTACTCGTGGGAGTAGGCCTCCATCAGCACCGACTTGAGCACCGCTTTGTAAGGGGAGTCGATCCCCTTGTAGAGCTGCCACAAGGCGGAACCGAAATACTCTTCGGCCGGAATGCGGTCAAAACTGCCGAGATCAAGCCAGTCATCCTGCTTGAGCTTGCCGCTCTCGAACAGTTCGTTCACATAGGCGTCGTAGTGGTCATCACACGCGATGGGCACCAGATACCAGATCAAGCGTTTGCCCGCGATATGCATGGCACTACGATAGAACTCGTCGAGCAACAGCAGGTGCTGGGCACTGCCGCAGCTCTCCCCCTGCATCTGGGCATCGTTGGTCTGGCGGAACTTGTCTTCCGGGATCAGGAAAAAGTTGAGATCGACCCCGCGCTGTTCAGCCCACTTGGAGAGTTGCTGACACTTCTGATCCAGCAGATCGAGCCGCTCCTGCGACAAACCGGCCACGTGGCAGACCCAGATATCGAGATCGGAGTGGCAGCATTGGCCGATGGAGGAGGTACTGCCCATGGAGTAGAGCCCCTGAATCGCGCGATCCTGGGTTGCCAGACCATTCAGGCAGTTGGCGTTGCGACAGAGGTCATCGATAAAGGCTTGCTGTTCGGCAGTGGCGCTGAAGCTCCAGATACCATGAGGGACATCGCCAGAAACATAGCCTGGCAGCAGGGGGTGATTGAAGTGCAGCATGACAGGCAGCAGTTGAAATACCTGCTGTCCGTAGCGACTCATGAGGCCTAACGCCCGTTGCGTCTTGAGACGGGTAATGTCGTCATAACGCGCAACCAGCGTATCTATGTGTTCCTGCAATGCCCTGCCTATCACCAAGGTAAAAATGACGCACCAAAAGGGGGATACGTCAAAAAAGTGTGATCATGTTAACAATGCCAGCAGCAGTGGTAAACAAGCCCACCGCGAATCACCTCATTATTTCTGGTATGACCACATTAAGTATCAAGGGATATCTTTAAATTTAAATATTTTCAATATCTTAGCCTTCCATAAACTCTTAATGAAAATCATTTTCAACCTGCATTTTTGAGCCTGTCCGCGCTTTTGCCGGCTGCGCCATGAAAGCCCGGGCAAAGGGTGGTAATATCGATTTCCTCCTAAAAATGAAACAACTGATTGATATGGCAGCCCGAACCCTGAAAATTGCCACTCGCAAGAGCCCGCTGGCCCTGTGGCAGGCCAACTTTGTCAAAGACCGGCTCGAAGCCCTGCACCCGCAGTTGCAGGTCGAACTGGTCCCCATGAGCACTCAGGGTGACAAAATCCTCGATACCCCGCTGGCCAAGGTCGGTGGCAAGGGGTTGTTCGTCAAGGAGCTGGAGACCGCCATGCTGGAAGGGCGAGCCGATATCGCCGTTCACTCCATGAAAGATGTGCCGGTGGAGTTCCCCGAGGGGCTCGGCCTGCACACTATCTGCGAGCGGGAAGATCCCCGCGATGCCTTCGTTTCAAACCGTTTCAAGGCCATTGCCGAGTTGCCGCAAGGGGCCGTGGTCGGCACCTCCAGCCTGCGCCGCCAATGCCAGCTGCGTGCCGCCCGCCCGGATCTGGTGATCCGCGACCTGCGGGGCAACGTCAACACCCGCCTCGCCAAGCTGGATGGCGGTGAGTACGATGCCATCATTCTCGCCGCCGCCGGTCTGAAACGACTGGAGATGGCACACCGCATTGCGGCCTTTATCGAACCGGAACAGAGCCTGCCTGCCAACGGCCAGGGGGCCGTCGGCATCGAGTGCCGCCTCGACGATGTTGAGCTGCACGCCCTGCTGGCGCCGCTGGAGCACGCCGAGACCCGCACCCGGGTACTGACCGAGCGGGCCATGAACCGCGCCCTGCAAGGGGGATGTCAGGTCCCTATCGGTGCCTACGCACTGGTCGAGGGCGACCAGATCTGGCTGCGCGGTCTGGTGGGTAGCCCGGATGGCACTCAGGTGATCCGTGACGAGATCCGTGGCTCGGTGAGCGACGGCGAAGCCCTCGGCGAACAGCTGGCCCAGCGCCTGCTGGCCGCCGGTGCCGACGTGATTCTGGCCGAGGTCTACCGCGGATGATCCCGCTGGTGGTGCGTCCGGCCGCTCAGGCCACCGAGCTGGTGCAGTTGCTGCGCCAGCACGGTCATGCACCACTCTGCTGCCCGCTGCTGGAAACCGTGGCGGGCAGTGAACTCCCTTACCTGCCAGACCTGCTGCACAGTGCCGACATTGTTATCGCCGTCAGCCTCCATGCCATTCATTTTGCACACGATTTTCTGTTGCAAACTGGTCAGACCTGGCCACATATTGAGTACTTTGCCGTAGGTCAAGCCAGCGCAGATGGGTTTGCCGCCATCGGTATTGCGGCAATCTGCCCGGATGACCCGCGCAGTGAGGGGCTGTTGGCATTACCCGCCCTGCAACAACTGGTTGGCAAACGGGTACTGATCCTCCGTGGCAATGGCGGACGGGAGCTGATCGCCGACACGCTGGCCTCACGCGGTGCTCTGGTGCACTATTGTGCGGCCTATGAGCGCCACTACCCCGAGTTCGACGGGGAACAATTAACCCACCACTGGCAAGCAGCCGGGCTGGATAGCCTGCTCATTACCAGTGGTGAACTGCTGCAACGGTTGCTGGCACTGGTGCCCGACCACCAGCGGCCCTGGCTTTTTGGCCGCCTGCTGGTGGTCCCCAGCCCCCGCGTGGCCGAGATGGCCAGTGCAGCGGGCTTTATCCATATCACGATTGCCCAAGGTGCATCCAACCAGGCCCTGATGGCCGCACTGGAACTGAGGAAGATGGAATGACAGAACAACAAGAATCCCAGGTCAAACCCCAGCCCACCGCTGTGGTCAATAACAGCAAGAGCCGCTCCGGTACCGTACTGGGTGGCGTCGCCATTCTGCTGGCCCTTGGCCTGACCGGTGGTCTCTATCTGCACGGTCACCAGAATGCCGTTGCCCAGCAGGCCGAACTGGCCCAGCTCAAGCAGCAACTGGCGAGCGCCCTGAGCAAGATCGACCAGACCAGCAGCAAGGATGCCGAGCAGTTGGCCACACTGGATCAGACCCAGCAACGACTGCAGGGCGAGATGCAGGGGCTACAAAACCGGGTGCTGGATCTGAACGACAAGCGCCCCAACGACTGGATGCTGGCCGAATCCGAGTATCTGGTACGGATGGCAGGCCGCAAGCTGTGGCTGGAGCATGATCTGATCTCCGCCATCACCCTGCTGGGTAATGCCGACGAACGGATCCGAGCCCTGAACGACCCCAGCCTGATGCCAATCCGCAAGGCATTGGCGGAAGACATCACCAAGCTCAAGGGGATGCCGCGTATTGACCGTGAGGGGCTGACCCTCAAACTGGCCGCCCTCGAAGATCAAATCGAGCTGCTGCCCCTCTCTACCGTCAGCATGCCGGAAGCCAAGCTTGAAGCTGATCAGGCGGTCACCGCCAATCCCGACGAGTGGGAGAGCAACTTGAAGAAGAACTGGGTCAAGTTCACCGAAAACTTCGTCACCATCCGTCGCCGCGATGGCGCGGTAGAGGCCCTGCTCTCGCCGCAACAAGAGATCTTCCTGCGTGAAAACCTCAAGACCAAATTGCTGCAGGCACAAATCTCGGTTTACCGCGAGCAGCAAACGCTCTATGAAGACAGCCTGGACAAGGCCCAGCGCTGGCTGACCCAATACTTCGACACCGAAAACAGTGCTACCCGCTATATGCAGGGGGAAATCGACAAGCTCAAGGGCGAACAGATCCAGATCGATTATCCGGAACAGTTCAAGACTCAGGCCATGCTGGAACAGGTACTGACCGAACGCCTGCAACGCATTCTGGCCAGCAACTGAGGAGGGCACCATGATCCGTATAATCATTCTGGTTGCCGTGATGGTCGCAGGGCTGATCTTTGGCCCACAAGCGTCCGGTAACAAGGGCTATGTACTGATTGCCCTTGGCAATTACACCATCGAATCCTCCGTCACCAGCGCGGTGATCCTGGCTGTGCTGTTCTACGGTGCCCTGCTGCTCATCGAGTGGCTGCTGGGCCGGGTATTCGGCCTGCGTCGCAAGACACAAGGCTGGTATGGCTCACGCCGCCGCCGCAAGGCCAATCAGCAGACCGTTGCCGCCACTCTGGCGATGGCTGAAGGGCACTACAGTCAGGCTGAAAAGCTGATGATCAAGGGGGCCAGCAACAGCGACACCCCGCTGCTCAACTACCTGAGCGCCGCCAAGGCGGCTCAGGCCCGTGGTGACGACGCCCGCCGGGATCAATACCTGCAAAAAGCGCAGGAGGAGAACCCCAAGGCCGAGCTGGCGCTCACCCTCACCCAGACCCAGCTGCAGATCGAACAGGGCCAGTACGACACCGCGCTGGCGATGCTGGAGTCGGTCTACGCCCTCAACCCGCGCCACCCCATGGTGCTGGATCAGCTGCGTCAGGTGCATCTGGCCCGTCAGGACTGGAGCGCCCTGTGCGACCTGATCCCAGCGCTGCACAAGGTGGGCAAGCTGACCCCGAAACAGGAAGAAGACCTGCTGCAACAGGCATGGAGTGGTCGTCTACAACAGGCGGCAAGCAGCCTCGAAACCCTCAAGGCGGTGTGGCAGGATCTGCCGCGCAAGCTGCGCCTGGAGCCGGAACTGCTGGCCTGCTATGGCGATCTGCTGCGCCAACTGGGCGCCGATGGCGAGGCTGCTACCCTGTGGCAGGAGGCGCTGCGCAAGCAGCCGATGCCACAGCTGCTGGCGCGCCTGCCCAAGCTGAAACTCGACAACTACCAGCCGCTGCTGGCACTGCTGCAAAAGCAGCAAGGGCAACCGCATGTCGATACGGCGCTGGCCCAGCTCTATCTGCTGGCTGGCCAGCTGGACGATGCCCAGAAGCTGCTGGAGCAGGAAGTCGTCAGCGCCCCCAGCGCCGCCGCCTACCATGCCCTTGGCCAGCTGATGGACAAACGTCGCCTCACCAACAAGGCCAACGAGTACTATCGTCAGGCACTGGAGCTGGCAGGGATTTGATCCCGACGCACAGAGACGCGAGAGGCCGCATGATGCGGCCTCTTTTTTATGCTCGATCCAGTGATCTTTTCAGGTCACGTCAACCGGTCAGCCGCTCCAGCTCGCCGATCAGCCAAATGGCCTCGGCACGATGGCTGCCACACACATCCATCATGGGGCGAAAGCCACCACATACCGCTGGCCGCTCAGGCAGACCGAAGATCTTGCAGCCAAGCACGCCATCAAGCTGGACACAGGGGATACCCGCCGGCTTGCCATCTGGCATACCGGGAATGGCACTGCTGATACTGGGGGCGATGCAACAGGCAGCGCAGCCGCTACGACACTCCATACACTCCACTCCTTTGGGACGGGGACGGTCTGAGCCACCATAGCCGAAGCGGTGGCACAAACGTAGCTGGCGCACAATAAAAAGCCCGACCGCACGGGCGATCGGGCTTTGAGGCAAAACAGCCGATTCAGCGAAACATCATCACATGATGATATCGCGTACCACGCTGTCTTTGCGCTCAAGGTAGTGGATCGACTTGATGCGGCGGATGGTGCGCGACTTACCACGGATCAATAGAGTCTCGGTGGTCGCCATCACGCCATCGCTGGTGATGCCGTCCAGCAGATCACCCTTGGTGATACCGGTGGCGGAGAAGATGACATTGTCATTCTTCGCCATATCTTCCAGCTTGAGCACCTTGCTGATATCGATACCGAGTGCTTCGCAGCGGGCAATTTCCTGTTCGCCCAGTGCACGCACTTCCGGGCTGTCGCCCTTGACCCGGTGACGCGGCACCAGACGAGCCTGCATGTCGCCATCCAGCGCGCGGATCACCGCGGCCGAAATCACCCCTTCCGGTGCGCCGCCGATGCCGTAAAGCATGTCGACTTCGCTGTCCGGCAGACAGGTAAGAATGGAGGCGGCAACATCACCATCAGGGATGGCAAACACCCGCACGCCCAGCCCCTGCATCTCCTTGATCGCCTTGTCATGACGCGGCTTGGCCAGGGTGATGACGGTCAGGCGGGAGAGCGGTTTGCCCAGCGCCTTGGCCACCGACTTGAGGTTCAGCTCGAGGGCCTGATTCAGGTCGATCGACCCTTTGGCCTTGGGACCGACAATGATCTTCTCCATGTACATGTCAGGCGCTTTAAGGAACGAGCCCTTGTCGCCCACCGCCAGCACCGCCAGCGCATTAGACTGACCCATGGCGGTCATGCGGGTGCCTTCTATCGGATCAACGGCGATATCGACCGAATCACCGTGCCCGGTACCCACTTTTTCACCGATATAGAGCATCGGTGCTTCATCAATCTCACCTTCGCCGATCACAATCTCACCATCGATGTCGATCTGGTTGAGAATGTGGCGCATGGCCGCTACGGCCGCCCCATCAGCGATATTCTTGTCACCACGCCCGAGCCACTTATAGCCAGCCAGTGCAGCCGCTTCCGTCACTCGGGAAAACTCGATTGCCAGTTCACGTCTCATCGCATATCCAACCTATGGGGCCCGAAAACGGGCGGTATTCTACCACAAGGGCAAACCTTTGCGCACAAAAGTAGCCGCTGCGGGCAATAATGTAGCCAATTCATCTAATTGCAACCTAACTGCAACTAACTCTTCATCCCGCTGTCACCCCGCTGTCATCCCCACTGCCTAGCATGGCCCCGTCTTCAAAACAAAAGCTTGCAACACAAGGGATTAAGATGAAAAAGCTGACTGTAGTGGCACTGGCTCTGACCGCCGCATTCCAGGCTCAAGCCGTTGAAGTTTATAAAAATGACACCGCCATGCTGGATCTGTATGGCCGTATCTACGCTGGTCAATTCTTCGGCGACAAGAAAGAAAACGTCGATACCGCCAACCCGAATGGCACCAAGGATTACAGCGCCAAGCAGGGAGCCAACCAGTTTGTCCGCTTCGGTGCCAAGGCCGAAACCCAGATCCAGAGCGGTCTGAAGGCGCTGGCTCAGTACGAAGTGCAGATGTATATCAACGACAGCGAGAAGACCATCAGCGAGAGCTCCGACAACCTGCGTACCCGTCTGGCCTTTGCTGGCGTGGGCGCTGACTGGGGCACCGTGACCTTCGGTCGCCAGAAAGGGGCCCCGGGCTTCCTGGCCGACTGGACTGATGTCTCCCTCTCCGACGGCTACGGCAACGAGGCGCTGGGCGCCAAAACCGATACCTTCGCCACCAACCGCGCCGGTTCCGTGCTGAAATACTCCGGCCTGTTTAATGGCTTCCAGCTCGACACCAGCTACAAGTTCGATGGCGGTGACACTGAAGAGACCACCAGCAAGGATAGCGACGCTGCCTACGGTGCTGCCGTGGCCTACACCTTCCCGTTCAACCTATCGCTGGGTACCGCCTATAACGTCGGCCTGCGCGACAAGAGCGGCGAAGAAGATGCCAAGCTGTGGCTGATCTCCGCCAAGTTCGACAACAAAGCCGCCTACGCGGCCCTGAGTTATGCCGATGGCAGTGACTTCCTGGCAACTGGCACCGATCACACCGGTTGGGAAGCGGCGCTGGGCTACAACTTCGAGAACGGCTTTGGCCTGATGGCCCTGTGGAACAAACAGGAGCAGGACAAGGCGGGCACCAAGAAAGACAACGTGGATTACTACACCCTGGGAGCCCAGTACAAGTTCAACAAGAACCTGCGGGTCATCGGCGAGTACCGCATCAACAATCTGGACAGCGTTGCCGGTAAAGCGACCGCCAACGAGGATGACTTCCAGTTGGCCGCCCGCTACGACTTCTAAGCAAACTCCTGCAGACCCCAAAGCGCGATGGCTTGCCATCGCGCTTTTTGTTGGGCGTCGTTTACCACCGGAGGAAGTAGCCTAAGCTCATCAGACAAGGGTCTACGCGGGAGAAGAGAAATGAGGGTTCAACTGCTTGTCGCACTGCTGTTGTTGCTCTCCCTACCAGCTCACGCTCTCTCTATTGCCATGGTGCTGTGGCGCGGCGAAACCGCAGCCGAAGCAGGCTTTCGGGCAGAGCTGACCCGCCTTGGCTATCAGGCCACCATCACCACCTACAATGCCGATCAGGATCGCACCGCGCTGGCGACCATGTTGCGCCAGCAGATGCTGCCGAAACTGGCGGAGTACGACTACATCTACACCTTTGGCACCACGGCCACCGCCATGACCAAGAGCCTGGTAGCTAACCGCAAGCCCCTTATCTTCAACGTGGTCTCCGATCCGGTCGGGGCAGGTTTTCTCTCGGAAGACAAAACCCAGAACAACATGGTGGCCGGGGTGAGCAACATGGTGCCGATGGCGCTGCAACTGGCCAACGCCAGTAAACATCTCCCCACCGGAAAACGGCTGTTGCTGCCCTTCAACCCACGGGAGCAGAACACCCTGCTGGTGGCCGATATGCTGCTCAACGAGGCGAAGCGCTATCAGTGGCAGATGGTCACCTGGCGGATGGCCCCTGACCCGCGGCGGCTGGACAACGAACTGAAGCGGCTGCAACAGGATGCCAAAAGCGACATCGTCTTTCTGGCCGCCGACAGCTATCTGCTCTCCATCGCCCCCCGTCTGCTCAATGCACTCAACGAGGCTTCCATCCCCACCATCTGCAGCGCCGAACTGTTCGTTGAACACGGCTGCACCGTCGGCACCATCAGCAGCTACGAGGGGCTGGGCAAGATGGCCGCCGGGATCATCCATCTCCACCAGCAGGGCACACAGCTGCAAGATATTCCGCTGCAGACCGATCCCCATCCCAAGCTGGTGCTGGGGCAGCTGAAGCCTTGATGGAGATCCCAGCCCATACCCGTTAGGGCGAGTATGCTATTGGCCCCTGTCGCCCGAGAGCCCCTTCCTATGACTACCCCCGTCTTTTTTGCCGTTCTGCTGGCCGCCATGCTTCATGCCAGCTGGAATGCGCTGGTCAAAATTGGCGAGGAGCGACTGGTTGGCGTGTCGCTGGTAGCACTCTTCTCCGGGCTTATCGCTGCCGTGGCGCTGTTGCCAATGGGGCTCCCCTCTGCTGCCGAATTGCCCTGGCTCGGCCTCTCGATCCTGCTCCATACCGGTTACTGCCTGTTTCTCAGCCGCGCTTACAACCACGGAGAGTTTGGCCAGATCTATCCGCTGGCCCGTGGCTGTGCGCCCTTGTTGGCAATGATCCTGGGTGCCGCAATACTGGCTGACTATCCGGGTATTCACGGCGTACTGGGGGCGGTTGTATTGATCCTGGGGGTCTTGTTGATGGCCTGGAGGGGAGGACGAGAACGACTTGGCAGCAAAGCGATCAAGGCGGCACTGATCACCGCCATGTTTACCGCTGGCTACACCCTCTCGGACGGTGCCGGGGCTCGGGTTGGTGGTGAGCCGATCCGCTACACCCTCTGGCTGTTTGCCTGCAACGGGCTGGTGATGCTGGTGGTACTGCTGATCCATCAGCGGCGCAGCACCTGGTATCAGATCCGCCAATACGCGCTGATCGGTATCATGGGAGGGGCCATGTCGCTGCTTGCCTATGGCATCGTCATCTGGGCCATGACCAAGGCGCCCATCGGGGTAGTGGCGGCCCTGCGTGAAAGCAGTGTGCTGTTCGCCATGCTGCTCTCGGTCTTGCTACTGAAAGAACCACTTGGGCGAGTACGGCTCACCGCGGCGGCCATTATTACGGTCGGGGTTTTGTTAACCCGCCTGGGATAATCAAAGTGGCGCTCTTGCCGTTTATTTATCCAGCCGCGAGGCGCTGTGCTCTCATGGTGAGGATAATGCCATCAACACCGTAAATATTTACATCCGTAACGTATCAAATTACTGGCATTGCTATTTTTTCTTGAGCGGCCTCACACGAGTGAACTTACCAAGTCAGCACAACTAGTGATAAAATTATTCACATCTGGTTACTGGTGCATCTTACCTAATATCGCTCGCAGTCATCGCCATAATCAATGCCGTCCAAATATTGATTAATCACTGGGCGGATTTACCGATCCTCTCACCCTCTGCCAGACCCTGTTCTACCGGCGGTGGGTGAGGTCGCTGCCCCAGAGTTATTAATCAAATCAAGATTTTTTTGTTTAATTTTTGGTTGTTTTAAATCCAGCACAATAAGGGAGTGTCAATTATGTCAGCAAAAAAGCTGAAGTTGGGTGCCTTTATATTGATGATATTAACATCGGTATTTGGCGTCACTAATATCGGGATCGGTTTTTACCGCATGGGGTATGCCGCTATTCCGATGTTTGTGGTCGGTGGTCTTTTTTTCTTCATCCCTTTTATTTTGATGATGATTGAATTTGGCACCGGCTTTCGCAAAGAGGCGGGCGGCATCTTTACCTGGATGCGCCATTCAGTATCAACCCGCTTTGCCTTTATCGGCCTGACCATGTGGTTTGCCTCGTACGTCATCTGGATGTTTGGCAAGGCGCTCTCCATGTGGGTGCCCCTCTCCTTCATGCTATTTGGCCGCGACATCACCGTCATCCCGGTCACGTTCGGCACCAGCATCGACTTCGGCCCCTTCATGCTGGGAGTGGTCGCCATCGCACTGGTCGCGACTGTCACCAAACTCATCACCTTCGGCAGCGCCCGCTTCGCCAAGGTGGCTGCCATCGGTGGCCTCTCCGTTGTGGCCCTCAACGTGCTGCTGCTGGTGGGGGGCGTCTTCACCTTCGCGGTAAGCGGCATGACCCTGCAAGAGCCCCTTACTGGAGCATCATTGACCGCGTCACCGAACGCCGCCTTCAACGACATCATTCCTTTCCTCGGCTTCATGGTATTCGCTATCTTCGCCTACGGCGGGGTTGAGGCGATGGCCGGCGTAGCGGATGAGCTGGAAGATCCGGAGCGCGACCTCAAGCGTGGCATCTTCCTCTCTGGTGGCTTCATCGTGATCTGCTACATCATCGGCTTTCTGGCGGTCGGCTCCATCATGCGCTGGAGCGACTTCCCAGCCGAAGGGATCACCTCCCTTTCCGCCCTCTTCATCATCATGCTGGAGCTGGGTCGCCATCTCGGTGGCGAGTGGCTGGGCCAGATTTTCATGCGCTTTGCCGGTCTTGGCATGTTCCTGAGCTATCTGGGTGCCTTTATCGCGCTATCTTATGCGCCGCTACGTCAGTTCATCACCGGCACCCCTAGCTACTTCTGGCCGGAGCGTTTCCAGAGCGAAAACAAGAATGGGGTAAGGATTGAAGCGCTCAAGGTGCAAGCCTGGGTGGTCTGTGCTTTTATCGCAGCCAAATCCATCTTTACCCTGATCAATCCGGAAGGGGCCGCCGCCCTCTATGAACTGATCATCACCATGACCAACGTCAGTATGACCCTGCCCTACATGTTCCTCATCTACGCCTGGTACCGCTATCGCAACAACCCGGCGCTGGGCAAGGATCTGATCTTCTTCAAGAGCGCGGGCTCGGTGCTGCTGGCAACCATCATCAGCCTGGTTCTGGTCGCCTTCGGTAACGTCTTCACCGTGGTCGCCCCCTTTATCTCCGGGGATATCTCCACCGGTATCTGGACCATCATAGGCCCGCTGCTGTTCGTGGTGATCGCCATGCGCTTCAAGATCAAGCAGGACGATATCCACTAAACGGTGTTGTTTTTGTCATGTAAATCGGGATCTTTCAGGTCCCGATTTTTTTAGCCAGCCATCGCGTGCATCACCACCATCTAGCCGCCCTGCCGGTCATGAAAAAGACCCTAAAGAGACCTCTCTTGCCGATTCTGGGCCACCAAAAGGCGCTGAACACCGTAAATTATCAATATCAAGGTGAGAATGATTGTGAAGCGCCAGTTCACGACATATAACTTAGCCAGATATCCCTGTATTTCGCCCGATAGAGCAGATCATCATGATGCGTTTCCTCCTTCCCCTGTTGCTTGGTACAGTGATGCTGCCAGCCACGATAGAAAGTGCCTATGCCAACCCCTTCTCCGCCAGCAACAAGGGCAGCAGCGGTTTTCTCGAGCGACGAGAGATCCCCAATCTGAATTCTGCCGCCTTCGTTGTGGCAAATCATAGGACCGGGGAGGTGATCTCCGAACACAACGGCAACCGGGTAATGCCCATCGCCTCTCTCACCAAGCTAATGACAGCGCTGGTGGTACTGGATGCCAACTTGCGTCTCAACGAGACCCTGACGGTGACCAATGCCGATATCGATCGCATCAAGGGCACCGGCTCAAGACTGGCTATCGGCTCGAAGCTCAGCCGCGCCGAGATGCTCCATATTGCGCTGATGTCATCGGAAAACCGCGCCGCCTCGGCACTGGCCCGCCACTATCCCGGTGGCCAGCGCGCCTTCGTCGAGGCGATGAACGCCAAAGCCCGCATGCTCGGAATGTGGAATACCCGCTACGCCGATAGTACCGGCCTCAACCCGCGCAATGTCTCCACCGCCCAGGATCTGGCCAAGCTCGCCGCTGCGGCCGCCTCCTATCCGCTGATCCGCCAGTACTCCACCGACGATCAAAGCTATGTGCGCACCAACAAGAACCAGCTCCACTACCGCAACTCCAACCGTCTCGTGCGCGAAGGTCAGTGGGAGTTCACCCTCTCCAAGACCGGCTATATCCGTGAAGCGGGCCGCTGTCTGGTGCTGGGCACCAAGGTCAATCGCGAGCCAGTGATTATGGTGCTGCTCAATGCCGAGACCACCAACGATCGGGTTGCCGATGCCAAGCGGATCAAAACCTGGCTGGAGAGCTCGGGTAGCACCACCCTGGCAGCAAACTAACCGCTCATACTGGCTCCGCCACATCCCCCACCCAAAAAGCAGCGAGGCGCCCGCCTCGCTTTTTTATCTGCGTGACTGCGCACAAAAACGGGAGCTGGCTCCCGTTACAGGTAACACCTCCCGCCATCCCGTTACAAAACGTAACTACTCAACAGTGTGATTCACACTAATAAAATCAATTGGTTGTAAGTTGTCAGCAAGGGTTTTAGTGTGCCGTAACAACCCCTGTAACGACGAGCCACCATGCGTATTTCCAGTATCGAGTGCGGGCGGGTACTGGCCATTCTGGCCGTGATGACCATTCACGTCTCCCCCTTCGCCAACCCGTTCAACCCTGCCCTGTGGGGAGGCGAATCCTGGCTCTGGCTGAGCGGCACCATCAACCAGCTATGCCGCTTTGCCGTGCCGCTGTTTTTCCTCTGTGCCGGTTACTTTCTGCAGCCGAGGCTCAGTCGCGAGGCGCCGCTGACCGTTGCCTGGCGCTACTGCCGCCCCTTGCTGCTGCTCTGGCTGGTGTGGAGCCTGGTCTACCTGCTGGTGCCGTTCAATCCACTGGATGCCGTGCAGCAAGGCTATCTGGCCTCCCTGCGCGGGCAGTGGCAATTCCAGCTCGCCGATCCTCTCAACGGCTGGCTGGTGGGCGGCATGATCCATCTATGGTTTCTGCCAGCCCTGATCATGGCGGTGGCCCTGCTGGCACTCTGCTACCGGCTTGGCAGACCATCGCTCGCCCTCTGGCTGGGTCTTGGCCTTTACCTGCTGGCGCTGCTGGGGGGCTCCTATGCCAAGCCGCTGCTGGGCGCCGAGTGGCCACTGCTCACCCGCAACGGCCCCTTCTTCTCCCTGCTGTTTGTGGCACTGGGTGCCCTGCTGCGCCAGCGTCAGTGGCAGCCAACTGCACGCAGCAGTTGGGGATTACTGACCGTCGGCATGGCCATCTATACCCTGGAGGCGATCGGGCTCTATCTGCTCGATAGCGTACCGCTCACCCGCCACGACTTCCTGCTCGGCTCCCTTCCCTGGGCCCTCGGCCTGTTTGGCCTGTTGCTGGCCAACCCCGAGTGGGGCAAGGGCAGCTGGCTGGAGCGCCAAGCTCCCAAAGTGCTCGGGCTCTACTGCCTGCACATGATGCTGGTGGTCTGGCTCTTCATGTTCGGCCCGCACAGCGCATCCATCCTGTGGGAGATCGCCAAGGCGCCGCTGCTGCTGGGCTCTTCTCTGCTGGCCTATCGCCTGCTGGCGGCCCTCCCCCTCACCCGCCGACTGCTGCGCACCCACTGAGTCCAATATCCGGCCCGTCCTATCGGGCCGGATAGCTCTTCACGTTTCGCCCCTTTTTCTTCCTCTACGCCCTTTTTGCTCTCGCTTCATTCTCGCGCTTTTGCTGCAGGGGATTTTCATTTCAGCAGCGCTCCCCCAACCGCAACAAACCACCGCCACAGATAGCTCCATTTTCACCTTGCCAGATAAATGAAAATCAATATCATTGGCATCCCGCTTCAGCGGGCCAGGCTAATTATAATTAAATCAATATGTTCGAGCCGTCAGGTCGACATCCAAAGAGTCAATATTGAATATGCAGCACCCTCACTTTCGCAGAACGCTGGTCTCGCTGGCACTGCTGGGCACCGGCTTCACTGCCCAGGCCGCCGATGAAACCATGACTGTGGTTGGCAAACGCTCCCAACATCAGGAAGTCGCCACCGCTACCCGTACCAATACGCCAGCCAAGCTGGTTCCCCAGACCATCGACAGCGTCAAGGTCAGCGAGCTGACCGCCTTCGGCCAACCGCCGCTGAGTGAAGCCCTGAGCGGCATTCCCGGGGTCAACGCCAGCGGTGACACCCGCTTCGACGGGGTCAATATCCGCGGCTTCAGCGCCAGCAACGACTTCTATCTCGACGGATTCCGCGACGACATGCAGTACACCCGGGATCTCGGCAACATCGAGCGGGTGGAAGTGCTCAAGGGCCCGGCAGCCGTGCTCTACGGCCGCGGCAGCACGGGGGGCATCGTCAACCGGGTCAGCAAGAAGCCACAGAAAGGACAGGAGTCCAGCGTCACCGCCCGGGTCGGCAGCTTTGACAGCCAGCGGCTGACCGCCGACCTCAATGGCGAGGCGAGTGAGCAGGTGCAACTGCGCCTCAACATGGCGCAAGAGGACAAAGATAGCTTCCGCAACGGCGTGAAGAGCAAGCGCACCCTGCTGGCGCCTTCCGCCAACTGGGAGATCAGCGACAACCTCAACTGGCTGGTGCAGTACGAGCGCAACGAACATGACCGCACCCCGGATCGCGGCATTCCCGGGGTCAATGGTCGTCCAGCCGATGTGCCGCGGGAGTATGTCTACAGCGATACCAGCCGCGACTTCATCGATGACGTGGCGCAATCCACCCGCTCCCGCCTCTCTTGGGATATCAACGATCAGTGGCAGTTGCGCCAGCAGCTCGGTTACTCCACCCTCGACAGCCAGTTTGACAACACCTATGTCACCAGCGTCAAAGGGGATCTGGTGACCCGCTCCCGCTGGCAGCAGGATCTGAAAGCGAAGAACCTGATCAGCAACACCGAGGCCGAAGGTCTGTTCCAGACCGGCCCGGTGGAACATCGCCTACTGGTCGGCTTCGAGCAGAACTGGCAGGAGCGCACACCCAAGCTCTACCAGAACGCCACCGCCATCCCGTCCGGCAACCTCTACGATCCGGGCTCACTGCCCACCTACAATGGCGCCATGAAGCTCTCCAGCGATGCCAAACACAAGGTGCGCGGCAATGGCCTCTATCTGCAAGATCAGCTCAGCCTGGGTGACTGGCATCTGGTGGGCGGGCTGCGCCGTGACGACTTCACCGTCACCAGTCGCCGCTACGACCTCAACAAGGAGGAGAGCGTCTCGGTCAACAGCCTGAGCCCGCGCCTCGGTCTGGTGTGGAATCCCCTCGAGGATCACGCCTTCTACACCTCCTACAGCAAGACCTTCACTCCGGTGGGCGGCGAGCTGATCGGCATCACCCCGGGCGACAAGAATAACGGGCTGGAACCCCAGCACACCCGCCTCTACGAAGGAGGTGTGAAGAGTGACTGGCTGAATGGCAAGCTGGCGACCACTCTCTCCCTCTATCGACTGGAGATGTACAACAAGCGCACCAAGGATCCGCTGGATCCCACTAAGGTGATCCTCACTGGCCTGCAGCGCACCGAGGGGGTCGAGCTGAGCGCCCGCGCCGAGCTGACCGACGAGCTCTACCTGCGTGGCGGCTTCGCCATTCAGGATGCGGAACAGGTCAAGGCGGATGCGGATCTGCAGGGCAAGCGCCCAATGAACGTCTCCCGCCAGAATGGCCAGCTCTATCTCGGCTACCAGAGTGGCGAGCAGGGCTGGTTCGGTGAAACCGGCGTGACGGCGGTGGGCGATCGCTTCGCCGACAACGCCAACACCACCACACTGCCCGGTTACGCCCGCTTCGATGCTCGCGCCGGTTATCGCTGGCAGCAGTGGGAAGCCCAGTTGAGCGCCGAGAACCTGACCGATCACGAGTACTTCGTCAGCGCCACCAGTGCCAACCAGATCATGCCGGGCACGCCCCGTCAGCTGAGCCTGACCGGTACCTACCGCTTCTGATCTCTGTGACAACCACCCCGACTGGCCAGCCCCTGCTGGCCAGTTTTTTATGAAGCCCCCCTCTTCATACCAAGGGGAACCGTCACCGCTACACCATGTTGTCGCACCTTGGCCACCAGCCCCGTGCTCAGTTCATTTCGTTAAATTCTGCGATAAATATCACAATTTCACACAATGCTGACCCCGCTGTGGCCCCCGGAGTCGGCGCCTGTCGGGCGTTGCTCGGCCACTCACAAACGCTGGTGAATGGGCTGATCTCCCCCACCAGCACGCCGGGTATGGTGACCCGCCCCCTCAGCACCCAGCAGCCGGACGGCATTGTTCCTATCGATTCCGCCATCGCCCCGCTCAAGGACATGGGCGGCAGCTCGGTCAAGTTATTCCCCATGGGCGGGCTTGCCTGTCGCGACGAGTATCAGGCGATGGCCGAGGCCAGTGCGCGCCACGGTTTCTGGCTGGATCCCACTCTGGAAAGCTTCGAGGAGATAGTGCTGATCGCACTGGGTGCAGGGGTTCAGAAGGTGCTCCCCCACGTCTATAGCTCCATTATCGACAGCGAAAGCGGCCAAACCCGAACCAACGATGTGCGTACCCTGCTGGATATGGTAAAGCAGCGGTTGTCTGACTAAGTAGGGGAAAGCTGATATGCAGCCAGCAGATGACGAGATCGCTGGCCTCGCCATCCAGACCTAGGCACGTCTGATTGCAGACAGTCCGGGGTTGAGCCCGGCCATGGCGGCGGCGAGCGAACAACTGGTCGAACATCTGCTCTGCTACATCCATCAGCAAGGCCGACTACGAAGAAGCTATGGGTCTCTACGACCTGTTTCTGGCCTTCATGAACGAAAAAGCCAGCAAAAACCTGCTGGCTTGTCGGGACTTTGCCAGCTTCAAAGCGCTGGCTCGTACTGGCTCATAATATGGAACGGGAAGTGATTACTCCTCGTTAAAGCCGGAGGTAAACAACTCCACCACCGCAGCCAGGGCTTCCTCCTCTTCGGGGCCCTCAACTTGTACTTCCACCTGTCGCCCCTGGGCAGAATCCAGCATCAGCAGGCCGATGATGCTGTCAGCATCGGCTTCGACACCATCTTCATTGCGCAGCAGGACGTGGGCATCGAAACCCTGCACCAGCTCGAACAGCATCATGGCTGGTCTGGCGTGAATGCCCAGCTTGTTTTTCACTTCAACCGAGGCGGAAACAGTCATCGGGTCGTCCTATTGGTCCATCAGGATTGGGGCGCACTCTTGTCGAGTGTGCGGTGCCGGATCTGCACGTTCTTGCCGAGCAAACGGAAGGCGCTGGCCAGCCGTTCTGCGATAAAGACCGAGCGGTGCTGACCACCGGTACAGCCGATACCGACTGTGAGATAGCTGCGATTGTTACGCTCCAGATGGGGCAACCAGGTCACCAGCATATGCTCGATCTGCTGGGTGAACAGCATCACGTCGGCCTGCGCCGAGAGGTAGTTGGCGACCGGCTCATCCTTGCCGGTAAACGGCTTGAGCTCGGGGACCCAGTGCGGATTGGGCAAAAAACGGGCATCGAACACGAAATCCGCGTCCTTGGGAATGCCGTACTTGAAACCAAACGACTCGAACACCAGCACCAGCTCGTTCTCTTTCTTGCCGAGCACCCGGGTCTTGATGAGCTCGCTCAGGTCATGAATGCTGAGGGTGGTGGTATCGATGCGCAGATCCGCTGTCGAGGAGATGGGCGCCAGCAAATTGGTCTCTTCACGGATCGCCTCATCCAGCGACAACTTGTTACGCGACAAGGGGTGCAAGCGGCGGCTCTCGCCATAACGCTTGAGCAAGGTGCCATTGTCGGCATCAAAGAAGAAGCTGGAGAACGTGACTCGCCCTTCATTGCGCACCTGCGCCAACAGGTTTTCCAGCTTATCCGGATCGCTTGGCAGGTTGCGCACGTCGATGCTGACCGCCAGCTTGTCATACTGGCTTTCGACCGAGACAATCAGCTGGGGCAGCAAGTTAACCGGCAGGTTATCCACACAGTAGTAACCCAGATCTTCCAGCACACGCAGGGCTACCGTTTTACCGGAGCCCGAACGTCCACTTACCACGATTAACTGCATCTTGTTCCCTCACGCCAAAACAGGTGGGTCATTCCAAGCCTGAGTATCAGGCCGAGGTCATGATCTGATAGAGCTCTTCATCGCTGGTTGCCTGACGCAGCTGGCGACAGACCGCCTTGTCACCCAGCTTGGAGGCCATCAGAGAAAGGGTCTTGAGATGCTGCTTGCACTCGCTTTCAGGCACCAGCAAGGCAAACAACAGGTCTACCGGTTGGTTGTCGATGGCATCAAAAGGGATGGGATCAGCAAAGGTCATCAGAATCGCGGTTGGCGGGAATGCATCATCAATACGACCGTGGGGAATCGCAATACCGGCACCGATCCCGGTACTGCCCATTTTTTCGCGGGCCAACAAGCATTCGAACAGCGCCTGACGGGAGGTGCCAAGGCGTTCGGCGGCCAACTCGCTGATGATTTCGAGGGCGCGTTTCTTGCTGGTACAAGGGACTGCACTTTTGGTGCAGTCCCGACTCAATATGTGTTCAAGTTGCATAGTTATTTTTTATTTAACTTATCTTTGTGCTTGATGATCTGCCTGTCCAGCTTGTCGAGCAAGGTGTCTATCGCAGCATACATATCAGCATGCTCAGAGGTAGCAAACACTTCGCCGCCACTGACATGCAATTTAGCTTCCGCTATCTGGTTCAGTTTTTCCACACTAAGCACCACATGAACGTTATTAATGTGGTCAAAGTGACGCTCGAGTTTGGCAAATTTGTTACTCACGTATTCACGCAGAGCTTCGGTGATCTCGACATGGTGTCCGGTCAGGTTAATTTGCATAACATCATCCTTTTGTTTTGCCTAAACCAGGCGTTTACGCTGATTGGAAGGTGCGATAAACAAGGATTCGCGATACTTAGCGATCGTGCGTCTCGCCACCATAATACCCTGTTCGGCCAGCAAATCCGCGATCTTGCTATCACTTAACGGCTTGGCAGGATTCTCTGCCGTGACCAGCTTCTTGATGAGCGCGCGAATTGCGGTCGATGAGCACTCTCCTCCTCCTTCGGTGTTCACATGGCTGGAGAAAAAAAACTTCAGTTCAAATATGCCCCTTGGGGTATGCATGTATTTCTGGGTTGTCACCCGGGAAATGGTCGATTCATGCATCTCCACCGCTTCGGCGATGTCGTTGAGCACCATCGGCTTCATCGCCTCTTCACCATACTCGAAAAAGCCCTGTTGTTGCTCGACAATACAACAGGCTACTTTCAGCAGGGTATCATTGCGACTCTCGAGGCTCTTGATGAACCATTTGGCTTCTTGCAGATGGGAGCGAATAAATTGGGTATCCGTGCCACTGCGCGCATTGCGGGCCATGGCAGCATAGGTCTCGTTGACCCGGATACGCGGGGAAGAATCAGGATTTAGCTCAACGACCCACTTGCTACCCTTCTTGACCACAGAGACATCGGGGATCACATACTGGGAGTCACTCTGGATGATGCCATTGCCGGGGCGCGGCTCCAGCAGCTGGATCAGATCCAGCACCGACTTGAGGTCGCTCTCTTTGAGTTTGGTCTTGCGCGCCAGGGTTCGGTAGTCACGATTACCGAGCAGATCCATATGTTCGAGGAGCACCTCCTTGGCCTCGTTGAGCCAGGGAGTCTGCGGGTCATACTGCCCCAGCTGGATCAACAAACACTCCTGCACCGAACGGGCAGCGATGCCGACCGGATCGAAATGCTGCACCCGCTTGAGCACAGCTTCGACCTCATCAAGCTCGACCTCCAGCGCATCGCTACTGACCGCTTGCAAGATATCCTCCAGCTCAACGGTCAAATAGCCGGACTCGTCGATAGCATCGATGATAGCGAGGGCGATGGCAGCATCCACATCGCTGAACGGGGTGAGCCGCATTTGCCACAACAGATAATCCTGCAGGTTTTCGGTAGTCTCGCCCTGATAAACGCTATCTTCCCCATCGTGGATAGGGCCAGCGCTCTGGGCGGTCCCGGCAGAGTAGACTTCATCCCAAGTGGTATCTACCGGCAACTCGTCCGGCATCTGCTCCTGCGCCATGGCATCGCTGGAATCCAGCTGGCTGGCGTCAACAGGCTCTTCCGGGCTGGTCTCTTGTACTTCACTCTCTTCCTGCTCCAGCAGGGGGTTGTTCTCGAGCGCTTGCTGAATTTCCTGCTGAAGTTCCAAAGTGGAGAGCTGGAGCAGACGAATCGCTTGTTGTAATTGCGGCGTCATGGTCAGGGACTGACCGAGACGCAACTGTAATGTCGGCTTCATCTACGTCGGGATATCCTTATGTTCAGCGAGGCATTCGTCAAAGAGAATGAAGGCATGCCCCCTTACTATAGACTGAATTGATCGCCCAAATAGACGCGCTTGACCTGTTCATCGGCGAGGATGTCTGCCGGTGCACCTTCGGCAATCATCTTGCCGTGGCTGACGATATAGGCCTTCTCACATACGTCCAGAGTCTCTCTGACGTTGTGGTCGGTAATCAAGACGCCAAGGCCTCTATCTTTCAGATGCTGAATGATCTTCTTGATGTCTATCACAGAAATCGGGTCAACCCCGGCAAAGGGTTCATCCAGCAGAATAAAACGCGGTTCTGCCGCCAGCGCGCGGGCGATCTCGACACGACGGCGCTCACCGCCAGAGAGGCTCTGACCCAGGTTGTCGCGAATGTGGGTGATGTTAAACTCTTCCAGCAGTTGCTGAACCTTGTCCTCACGCTCCTCGCGGCTCAACCCCTTGCGGGTCTGCATCACCCCCATCAGGTTGTCGAACACCGACAGGCGGCGGAAAATAGAGGCCTCCTGCGGCAGATAGCCGATGCCATTGCGAGCCCGCACATGCATCGGCTGCAGGCTGATATCCTGATCGTCGATAGTGATGATACCGGCATCCCGCTGCACCAGTCCCACGATCATGTAGAAGGAGGTGGTCTTGCCCGCCCCATTGGGGCCCAGCAGGCCGACAATCTGGCCGGTGCCCACTTCCAGGCTAACGTCGCTGACCACCATGCGACGTTTGTAGCTTTTTTGCAGCCCAACTGCTTTTAACACTGCCATGGCTTATTTTCCCTGCTTCTTCTGGTCGGCGGGTTTGTCGAAGTTCTCTACCTGATCCGGCAGGAACTCGGTCCTCACTCGCTGGGTCGGGTTCTTGCTCTCGGCAGTCATTTTTTGTTTGTCGATGTCATAACGGATCAGGTCGCCAGTGACCAGACTATCTTCCTGCTTGAGCTGACCGTTGCCGGTAATAGTGACCAGCCGGTTTTTCAGCTCGTAACGAATGCTATTGCCATGAGCATTGACCGGCTTGCCGTTATCCATGATCTGGAAGAAGGTCGCTGGCTTGCCGTAGGCAGTCATCACCTCGGCCCCTTTCTCACCGGAACGGGTCACCACCACCTTGTCGGCATGGATCTTGATGGTGCCCTGAGTGATGATGACATTCTGTTCAAAGGTGATGCGATTATCCTGCATCTCGGCCACCTGTTTGACGGCATCGACATAGACCTTCTCGGCAAAGTCGGACTCTTTGGCAGTCACAGCACCACACAACAACAGGGCTGCGAGAGCCAGATTAGCGTTTTTCATTGAAATAGATGGCATGACCTTGATCCAGTAACTCAAAATATTTGCGGTCCAGATGGCCCTTGAGGCCAACCCCTTGGGTCTGGAAATCCCGACCCAGAATATTTACTTCCCGGTTGCTGCGCACATCCTGCGTCACCAGATCCAGCTCCAGATAGGGCGTATCGAGCGTGGAGATGAAGCTAGTTGGCAGTAGCCCATCCAGATGCACCTTATCCCGCAGGATCACGTTGTCACCGGTGTTGAGCACGCCGGTTTCGGCAGTGATCTTCCACTCGGCACTCCC
Organism: Aeromonas sp. CU5; assembly: GCF_002586745.1. Taxonomy (NCBI): domain Bacteria; kingdom Pseudomonadati; phylum Pseudomonadota; class Gammaproteobacteria; order Aeromonadales; family Aeromonadaceae; genus Aeromonas; species Aeromonas sp. CU5. The sequence goes on along the minus strand of NZ_CP023817.1, from coordinate 4,163,757 downwards.
CTGCTCGTCATACATATAGACCACCGGCTGGTCGAAGGTCGCCTGCTCGAGCAGCTGGTAATACTCTGCGTAGTCAGACTCCAATCGCTCGGTACGTTTACCATTCACGTCAAAACGGGTGGTCACCAGATTCCTGGCGACAAAATCCGGCTGATAATTTTCGATTTTGACGGCGCTCTCCGGCACCAGCTCCACCTTGCCCAACTGCCAGGCGACCAGCGCCACCAGCAGCAATAAGGCAAACAACAAGGTCTGTCTGCTCATACCGATGCCTCGGGCAGGTCATCGGCCAACCCCTGCGCTTGCAGGATCAGGTCGCACACCTCGCGCACCGCGCCCATGCCACCGCCAAGGCGAGTCACCATATCAGCACGGCTCAGCACCAGCGGATGAGCATCCGCCACCGCGATGCCAAGGCCACAGGCGGCCATCACCGGCAGATCTATGGTGTCATCTCCCATATAGGCAGCCTGTTCCGGGCTAAGCCCCAGCTTGGCCAGCAGCGCTTCGAAGTGAGGCAGCTTTTTATCAGCTCCCTGCACCACGTGAGCCACACCCAGGCTTTTCATCCGATCGCTGACAATACGAGAGTTGCGCCCGGTAATGATGGCGATCTCGATCCCGGCATTGAGCAACGCCCGCATGCCCGCACCATCGCGGGTGCAGAAGGTTTTCAGCTCTTCGCCGTTGTTTCCCATGTAGATGAGGCCGTTGGAGAGCACCCCATCCACATCGCACACCAGCAGGCGGATTTGCGCCGCCTTGTCGTACTGGCTGCGCGTCACCGGACCATAGAGGGTCGGTACGTTTTGCATCAAATTACTCCGGCTTTCAGCAGGTCGTGCATGTTGAAGGCACCGAGCGGGCGCTTCTCTTCATCCACCACCAGCAATCCGTTAATCTTGCGGGTTTCCATCAGTTTGACGGCTTCAGCCGCCATCATCTCTGGCCCTACGGTAACACAGTTGGTGGTCATCACACGGCTGATGGGGGTGTGATGGATATCGATCTGCTGGTCGAGAATGCGGCGCAGGTCACCATCGGTAAACAACCCCGCCAACACGCCATCGACATTGATGATCGCCGTCATCCCCAGACCTTTGCGGCTCACTTCCAGCAGTGCCTCGCTGATGGTGGCATCGATGCCAACCCGGGGCAACAGCTCACCACGATGCATCAAGTCACCGACCCGCAGCAGCAAGCGCTTGCCGAGCGACCCACCTGGGTGAGAAAGGGCAAAATCATCGGCAGTAAAGCCGCGCGCTTCCAGCAGGGCCACCGCCAGTGCATCGCCCATCACAAGCGTCGCCGTGGTACTGGAGGTGGGCGCCAGCCCCAATGGGCAGGCCTCTTTATCCACCTTGATGCACAGGTGCACGTTAGCCTCTTTGGCCATGGTGGAGGCCGGATTGCCGGTCATGCAGATCAGCGGAATGCCGCGGCGTTTGAGCACCGGCAGCAGGGCCAGGATCTCGTCGCTCTCGCCGGAGTTGGAGATGGCGATGATGAGATCGCCACTGGATACCATCCCCAGGTCACCGTGACTCGCTTCCCCCGGATGGAGGAAAAAGGCTGGCGTGCCAGTGCTGGCGAGGGTTGCAGCAATTTTGCTGCCGATATGGCCCGACTTGCCCATGCCGGTGACCACTATCTTGCCGCCGCAGCGCAACACCATCTCGCAGGCCCTGTCGAAGGTATCGTTCAGGTACTGATAGAGTCCATCTATCGCTTGTTTTTCAATGTCCAGCACCGCGCGGGCACTGCGACGAAAATCGAACAGTTCAGACACTTTCTCAGGCTTTACAGACATAAAGACACAGCTCCGGGCCGAAATTAGCTGCGGGATTATAAAAAAGTCTGCCCGGATAAGCGAATCGGATGGTGAACCCCACGATGAATGACGCACTTTGTTACAGAAAACTGTCGTGCAAATAGGCTGGCAACCTGTTCAATAGTTGTTCCTTGCTGTTGCTTACACCTAGACTACCCCATAAAATTCGCACCTCATTTACACCGGATGGACAATTGTTTGAACAATGATCTGATCACCATCTCCGACCTGAGTTTCAGCCACGGCAATCGGCTGCTGTACGACGGGATCAGCCTGACCATTCCCCGTGGCAAGGTCACCGCCGTTATGGGCCCGAGCGGTATCGGCAAAACCACCTTACTGCGCTTAATCGGTGGCCAAATCAAACCGGAGTCCGGTCACATACTGTTCGATGGGGAAGATATCCCCACCCTCTCCCGCAGCCGTCTCTACGAGGTGCGCAAACGGATGAGCATGCTGTTCCAGAGTGGCGCCCTGTTTACCGGCATGACGGTCTACGACAATGTGGCCTTCCCGCTGCGGGAGCACTCCGGCCTGCCGGAGGAGCTGATCCACACCATCGTCATGATGAAGCTGCAAGCGGTGGGCTTGCGCGGCGCGGCACAATTGATGCCGTCCGAGCTCTCCGGCGGCATGGCGCGCCGGGCGGCACTGGCCCGAGCCATCGCCCTTGACCCCGATCTCATCATGTATGACGAGCCCTTCGTCGGGCAGGACCCCATCACCATGGCGGTGCTGGTCAAGCTAATCAAGGAGCTGAATGATGCCCTTGGCATCACCTCCGTCATCGTTACCCACGATGTGAAAGAGGTACTGAGCATCGCGGACTATGCCTACATCATCGCCAATCGCAAGGTGGTGGCACACGGCACACCGGCTCAATTACGCGAGGAGCACAATCCCGAAGTCGAGCAGTTCCTCAAAGGATTGCCCGATGGTCCTGTTCCGTTTCATTTTCCGGCAGGCGATCTGCTACAGGATCTCTGATGTTGATAAGTCAAATAAGCAAGCTGGGTCGGGTCGGGGTGCGTGTTATCAGCTCCGTCGGCCGCGCCTCCATCATGCTGTTTCATGCACTGGCGGGCAAACCCGAACCACGCAAACACTTTCCCTTGCTGGTGCAACAGCTTTACGTAGTGGGCGTGCAGTCGGTGGCCATCATTCTGGTTTCCGGCCTGTTTATCGGCATGGTGCTCTCGCTGCAGGGTTACAACGTGTTGAAGGATTTCGGCGCCGAGCAGAGCCTCGGGCCGCTGGTCTCCCTCTCCCTGCTGCGGGAACTGGGGCCTGTGGTGACCGGCCTGTTATTTGCCGGTCGCGCCGGGTCGGCCCTGACCGCCGAGATCGGTCTGATGAAGGCCACCGAACAACTTTCGAGCCTCGAGATGATGGCGGTCGATCCGCTGCGCCGCGTCGTCGCACCGCGCTTCTGGGCCGGGGTCATCAGCATGCCACTATTGGCCTTTATGTTTAGCCTGATCGGTATCTTTGGCGGCAAACTGGTTGGGGTGGATTTGCTGGGGGTTGATGAAGGGAGCTTCTGGTCCGCCATGCAGGCCTCCGTCGACTGGCAGGATGACATCATGCAGGGGGCCATCAAGAGCCTGATTTTCGCCCTGGTGATCACCTGGATTGCGCTCTTTAACGGCTATGATGCCAAGCCGACCTCGGCCGGGATCAGTCAGGCCACGACCCGTACCGTGGTCCACTCCTCCCTCGCCGTACTCGGCCTGGATTTTATACTCACCGCAGTCATGTTTGGATAAGGTAACGATGAAGTTCAGCAAAGTAGAATTCCTGGTTGGCACCTTCATGCTGGCTGGCCTCGGCGCCATTCTGGCGCTGGCACTGCAAGTGGCCGGTTTGAGCTTCAAACCGGAAGGAGAAACCTATACCCTGCGCGCGCATTTCGATAATATCGGCGGCCTGAAAGTCCGCTCGCCGATCAAGGTCGGCGGTGTGGTGGTGGGTCGGGTCAGCGACATCGTACTGGACCCGAAAACCCAGGTGCCCGAAGTCACCTTGCTGATGCAAAAGAGTGCTGGCGAGTTTTCCGATACCAGCTCGCTCTCCATCCTGACCTCAGGTCTGCTGGGCGAGCAGTACATCGGTCTGGCCCCCGGCTTCAGCGATGAGGAGATGGGAACCGGTATGCTCAAAAATGGTGATCTGATTGAAGACACCAAATCCGCCATCGTGCTGGAAGATTTGATTGGCAAATTCCTCTACAGCCAGTCCTCCGACAGCAAACCTGACAGCAAGAAGGAGTAACCATGTTCAAGAAAATCGCCCTGCTGCTGGGCCTGATGACCAGCATGCTCTTTTCCCTGTCGGCCCAAGCCGCAGTCGATGCAACCGACCCCAATGCACTGGTGGATCAAGCTGCCAAGCAGACTTTTGCCCGCCTGAAAGCCGATCAGGCCCAGGTAAAAAGCAATCCGGATCACCTGCGGGTGATCATCCGTGAAGAGCTGTTGCCCTACGTGGATAACCGCTTTGCCGCCTACAAGGTGCTCGGCAACCAGATTAAAGAGACCACAGAGGCGCAGCGCAATGCCTTTGTCGAGGTGTTCACCGAGTACATGGTGAGCTCCTACGCCGACGCGCTGGCCCACTTTGACAAGCAGACCGTCAAGGTCGAACCGGGCAAAGCGGCCGGTGACAGCAACATCACCGCCGTCAGCGTCAGCGTAAAAGAGCCCGGCAAGCCGGACATCTTCCTCGAGTTCAAGCTGCGCAAGAACAACAAGACCGGCGAGTGGAAAGCCTTCGACATGGTCGCCGAGGGGATCAGCCTGCTCTCCGCCAAACAGAGCGAGTTGGGCGGCCTCATTCGCCAGAACGGCATCGATGCGGTGATCGCCCAGTTGCGCGAACACAACGCCAAACCGCTAGTGCTCAAGCCATGATCCTGAGCGGTGATCTGCAGGCGCCACAGGTCAATGAGCTGTGGCAATCCCGCGCCCAGTGGTGGCAGAATGACCGGCTCGAACTCGGCGGCGTCACCACCCTCGACTCCGCAGGGCTGGCGCTGCTGGTCAAATGGGCCAAAAACGTATTAGCGCGAGGCGCCACACCGCAACTGGTGGGCGCCTCCAGTGATTTCTATACCCTGGCCACCCTCTACGGGGTGGCCGGGCTGTTTCAGTCAACCCCGCTCACAACTGAGGACGCATAATGCAAGTCTCTGAAATTGAAGCGATACTCCTCGAGGCTCTGCCATTGTCCGAAGTCCATGTCAAAGGGGACGGTAGTCACTATCAAGTGATCGCCGTCGGTGACATGTTTGACGGCATGAGCCGGGTCAAGAAACAGCAGGCCATCTATGCCCCGCTGATGGACAAGATCGCCAGTAACGCCATTCACGCCCTCTCCATCAAGGCGTTCACCGACGCCGAGTGGAAACGCGAACGTAAATTCCTATTGCCCTCCTGATTTGGTAACGAAGTAAAAATGGACAAATTCAAAATCGATGGTCGTTGTACTCTCAACGGCGAAGTGACCATCTCTGGCGCCAAAAACGCTGCCCTGCCGATCCTGTTCGCCACCCTGCTGTGTGATGAAGAGGTGCACCTCTCCAACGTGCCGCGTCTGAAAGATGTGGGCACCACCATCAAGCTGCTGGAGATGCTGGGCGCAACCACCAAGGTCAACGGCAACGTCACCGTGCTGACCGGTGCGGTCAACAACCACGTCGCCCCCTATGAGCTGGTGAAGACCATGCGCGCCTCCATTCTGGCGCTGGGCCCGCTGGCCGCCCGTTTCGGGGCTGCTGACGTCTCCCTGCCCGGCGGTTGCGCCATCGGTGCCCGTCCGGTCAACCTGCACGTCCACGGTCTGGAGCTGATGGGTGCCAAGATCACCATCGAAGATGGCTACATCAAGGCCCGTGTCGATGGTCGCCTCAAAGGCGCCCATATCCTGATGGACATGGTTTCGGTCACCGGTACCGAGAACCTGATGATGGCCGCGACCCTGGCAGAAGGCCGCACCGTGATCGAAAACGCCGCCCGTGAGCCGGAAGTGGTCGATCTGGCCAACTTCCTCACCACCCTGGGCGCCAAGATCCAGGGCGCAGGCACTGACACCCTGACCATCGATGGTGTCGAACGCCTGCACGGTGGCGACTACAGCGTGCAGCCTGACCGCATCGAAACCGGTACCTTCCTGGTGGGCGCAGCAGTTACCGGTGGCAAGGTCACCTGCCGCAACACCGACCCGACCTTGCTGGAAGCGGTACTGGTCAAGCTGGAAGAGGCAGGCGCCTTGATCGAGAAAGGGGCTGACTGGATCACCCTCGACATGACTGGCCGCACCCTCAAGCCGGTCACCATCAAGACCGCCCCCTACCCGGCCTTCCCGACCGACATGCAAGCACAGTTCACCGTGCTGAACGCGGTCGCCAAGGGCACCGCCATGGTCACCGAGAACATCTTCGAGAACCGCTTCATGCACGTGCCCGAGCTGGTACGAATGGGCGCCGACATCGAACTGCAGGGCAATGTAGCCATCTGCCGTGACACCGAGCAGCTCAAGGGTGCCCAGGTGATGGCGACCGATCTGCGCGCCTCCGCCAGTCTGGTGCTGGCCGGTTTTGTAGCCGAAGGCACTACCATCGTCGATCGTATCTATCACATCGACCGTGGCTACGAAGACATCGAGCAGAAGCTGCAGGGTCTGGGTGGCCGCATCGAGCGCATCAAGGGCTGATAGCCCTCCGATCGCCTGCAGATCACTGATCGCCAGCTGATAAAAAGGCCCCCTCGCGTTGGCGAGGGGGCCTTTCTCATTTCATCCCGTCAGGCAGGATAACTACCGGATCAATGACCCGCCAGCTTCATGTTCTCGACCAGTACCGAACCGGTCTTGAGGCTGGAACGTTCGTCCTCGTCACAGCCCACCGCCACGATATGGCTGAACATCTCCGCCAGATTGCCAGCTATGGTGATCTCCTCGACCGGGTAGGCTATTTCGCCATTCTCGACCCAAAAACCGGCGGCGCCGCGGGAGTAGTCACCGTTGACGATATTGACCCCCTGCCCCATCAGCTCGGTCACCAGCAGGCCGGTGCCCATCTCTTTCAGCATGCCCTGAAAGTCCTGGCCGGAGTTGGAAACCTGCCAGTTGTGAATGCCACCGGCATGACCGGTGGTGGTCAGCCCCAGCTTGCGGGCGGAGTAGGAGGTAAGCAGCCAGCTCATCAGCTCGCCGTTACGGATGATATCCATGTTGCGGGTGCGCACCCCTTCACCATCGAACGGGCTACTGGCCAACCCGCCCAGCAGATGGGGGAACTCCTCAATGGTGAGCCACTGGGGCAGGACCTGCTTGCCCAGCTTATCCAACAGGAAGCTCGACTTGCGATAGAGGTTACCCCCACTGATGGCCATCACCAAATGACCCCACAGGCCAGAGGCAGTGTCAGGGTGGAACAGCACCGGCACATGGCGGGTAGAGATCTTGCGGGCACCGAGGCGGGAAACGGTACGCTCGACCGCCTCATCAGCGATGCGCTGCGGGCTCCACAGCCCGGCCAGATCGCGACTGGATGAGTAACCGTAATCCCGCTGCATCTCGCCATCCTGCTCGCCGATCAGCACGCAGCTCAGGGAGTTACGCGAGGCGGCATAGCCCTTCACAAAGCCATGGCTGTTGCCATAAACCTTGATGCCGAGATGGCTGGAGAAACCGGCACCGTCGGAGTGCTTGATGCGGGCATCGCGGCCCAGTGCCAGCCGCTCACACTCGATGGCCAACTCGATCCCGCGCTGGGGATCCAGTTCAATCTGGTGACACAGTTGCAAGTCAGGGGCATCCCAGGCCAGCAGCTCGGCGGGTGCCAGCCCGGCGCAATCGTCGGCAGAGGTGTGGCGGGCGATTTCGATGGCGGCTTCGACTGCGGCGCGGATGGCCGGTTTGCCCAGATCGGTGGTCGATGATGACCCCTTGCAGCCATTGCGGTAAACCGCGATGCCGAGCGCCCCATCCTTATTGAATTCAATACTTTCCAGTTCACAACCCCGGGTGTTCACCGACAACCCGGTCTGCTTGCTGATGGAGACTTCGGCCAGCGAGGCGCCCAGTCCTTTGGCTATCTCCAGGGCTTCGGCAACCACGGCCTCGAGATGGGCTTGATCCTGGCGGATTTGGTCTTGCTGATCCATAACTCACATCTGTATGAAGGAAGGAAAGGGGACTAAGCATATCAGACCCCTGCGCCCAGCGGGAGAAGCTGGTAACATATCCACCAAACGTGAAAGACAGGAATCAAGAGACCGATGAGTCAATATCAAGACGACAACGAGTTAGAAGACTGGGGCCCCAGCAAGAGCCAGCTCAAGCGCGATGCAGAAGCGTTGCAAAAACTGGGTGCAGAGATTGTCTCCTTAAGCCACAGTGAATTGGAAAAAATTCCTTTGGATGAAGAGCTTGCCGATGCAGTCGAGCTGGGCCGCAAGCTCAAGCCGAACAAAGACGAGTCATTCCGCCGTCACTTGCAGTTTATCGGCCGCCTGATGCGCAGCCGTGATATCGAGCCGATCGTCGAAGCCCTGTCGATCTTCAGAAACCGTCACTCTACCGTGAATGCACGCCTGCATCGTCTGGAGCAGTGGCGCGAGCGCCTGATCACCGAAGGTGACAGCGCCCTCAACGAACTGCTGTCGCAGTTCCACGAGCTGGATCGCCAGAAGCTACGTCAACTGATCCGCACAGCTAACAAAGAGCGGACCCTCAACACGCCGCCGATCGCTTATCGCGAGATGTACCAATATCTGCGCGGCGAGATCGAAGACCTGCTGTGATCCCCGAAACACGCCTCCCCCTGCGGAGGCGTGCTTCCATTGACGCCCTTCCCCATCCCCCGCAGCCCCTGCGCGTTTAATATATCCACCATTCTGGCGACCCGGCCATGAATACCCATCTGCTCCGCCCCGTTAAATCGCTGTTTCAGAGCAGAACAACACAAATACGTTAACAATTTAGCATCATTTTGTTTGACATATTGAACGGCCTTGGCAGACTGAACAGAGGATCCAGGCTGTCGCTGCCCAGGCTGACCGACGATTCTGCCACCCTGCCCGACCCGGGATCCCATGACCATGCCTTGAGGCATGCCCTTGCCCACTGCATATGCAAGGGCCTGCCCAAGGCGCAGGATGAGACTTCAACGCCAAGGATAATCAAGGTGCCCTATGCCAAATCCCCTCCCCCCCGCCAACCGTAAACCTGTGGTGCTGATGACCATGGGGGCCCAACCCCGCAACGGCCACGCCTATCAGGTGATGACTCACAAATACATCATGCCGCTGGTGGAGATCAGTGACTGCGTCCCGTTGCTGGTGCCCACCTGCTGCAGCACCGCCGATCTGCAGCAATATCTGGATCTGGCCGATGGTGTCTATCTGAGCGGTGCCGGTTCCAACATAGATCCGATCCTCTATGGGCAAGAGAACCTCACCCCGGAAAAACAGCAGGATCGGGATCGCGACCTCTTTGACCTGTCACTGATCAATGCCGCGATTGCGCAGGGGCTGCCGATCCTCGGGATTTGTCGTGGCATGCAAGAGATCAACGTGGCACTGGGGGGAGATATTCATCAGAAGGTCTACAACGAGCCGGGCTATGACGATCACCGGGAAGATGCCGACGATCCGGTCGACGAGCAGTATGGGCCAAGCCATCAGATTGAGCTGCGACCTGGAAGCTGGTTTGCCGAGCTGATGGGGGCTGAGCGGATTGCGGTGAACTCCCTGCATGGGCAGGGGATTGATCGACTGGGGAGCGGACTGGAGCCGCTGGCTCACGCCGAAGATGGGCTGATCGAGGCACTGCATGCTCCCACACTCTCCCCCTTTCTGCTGGCAGTGCAGTGGCATCCGGAGTGGAAAGCCAATGAAAACCCCCACTCCATCAAGATCTTTCAAGCTTTTGGCGATGCCTGCCGCCAGCGCCGTGGGCTGACAGCCAAAGGTTAAGCCGGGGCAGGTCAGTCGCCGAAACCGCGCGCCTTGAGCTTGGGCAAGCCACCCCGCTCGGGGCGCATAGTTCGGCATATATCCATTCCCTTGAGCCCACGCTGGATATGATCCGGGGACTGACCGAACACCATGCCATTGCTGCGGTAGAGGTTGTTGTCATCCAGCTCGAACTTCTCGCCGCCGATCAGCAACTGCTCCCGGCCATTGACCTTGTCACCGCGCTTGATCGGCACTTTCATATCGCTCAGCACTTCGCCGGTGGCACATCCCTCGCGCCAGCGCGCCTCGCTGGAGAAGGGGGTGATGGCTATCTCGCGCCAGGATCCATCCCTGAACTCGACCCGATATTTATCCACCAGCAGATCGCAACCGGCCAGTGGTAACAGGGCCATCAAGCAGATGATTTTCTTTGAAATTGACACTAGATCGCACTCCTTTGCCTGGTTCTGCACAGCATAAATAAATTGCTGTACCAACGCACCATTTCCCCTCGCTACAGCAACTATGCTGGTGGTAAACCACAAGAAGGGGCTGCTATGTCTGGCGATAACCTCACGCTACTACCTGCCATCATATGGATCATGGAACACCCATTCTGGACTCTGTTCACCCTGTCACTGATGCTGATCCACCTCTGGCGTCGTCCGGGCCAGCGCCGGGAGCTGCTCTCCGAGCTCAGTTTCGTGATGATAAGCGCGGTGATGATCCTGCTGATCCAGCTGGAAGGGGGCTGGTTCAAACTGCCGTTGCCCCATCAATTGCTGATCGAGATCTCCACCCTGCTGGCGGGCCTGATACTGGTAAAGGTGTGGGGGATCCTGCTGTTCGAGTTTCTGCTCCCCCTCTGCCATGTGCGGATCCCGCGGATTATCGCCGATATTGTCATCACCATCGGCTACATCGGCTGGGGGCTGTTTCGTCTCTATGCCTCCGGGATGGCGCTGGGGGAGATAGTCACCACCTCGGCGGTGATCACCGCCGTCATCGCCTTCGCCATGCAGGATACCCTGGGCAACCTGCTGGCCGGGGTCTCCATTCAGCTCGACAACTCCATCGCCATCGGTGACTGGCTGCAAGTAGATACCACTCAGGGCCGAGTGGTGGAGATCAACTGGCGTGCCACCACCATCGAGACCCGCAACTGGGAAACCGTCGTCATCCCCAACAGCCATCTGCTCAAACAGCGCTTCACCGTGCTCGGCCGCCGTCAGGGCGAACCTTTGCAGTGGCGGCGCTGGGTCTGGTTCGATCTGACCCTCGATACCCTGCCGACCCAGATCATCGCGCTGATCGAGAAATCCCTGCGGGAGACCAAGCTCCCCTGTGTCGCCAAGCATCCGCAACCGGACTGCCTGCTGATGAACGTCGAGGGGGGCATTGCCCGCTATGCAGTGCGCTACTGGCTGACCGATCTGGCTCGCGACGATCCGACCGACTCAATGGTGCGCAGCCTCATAGATGCTGCCCTGCGCCGCAACGATCGTCGCCTCACCCCGCCGATCTTCAACGTCTTTATGGCCAAGGAGAAGCAGCACCTGGATGCCCGCCACAAACGCCACACCGCCGAGCGTACCGACACCCTGCGCAAGCTGCCGCTGTTTGCCATGTTGCAGGAGAACGAGTTGCTCCAGCTGGCCGATCAGGTGAAGTTCGCCCCCTTTGTCAGCGGCGACATCATGCTGGAGCAGGGGGAGATCTCCGGTTGGTTGTTCGTACTGGTCAAGGGAGAGGCGGAGATGCTGGTCAACGTGGAAGGGCGAGAGCTGAAACTGGGCTCGTTGGGGGCTGGTGATTTCTTTGGCGAGCTGAGCCTGCTGACTGGCGAGCCCAGTTCCTTCACGGTACGGGCGCTTGCTACCGTGGAAACCTATCGCATTAATCAGGGGATGTTTCAGGAGCTGGTGATGCAGCGCGAGTCGCTGGTCGAGCCCCTCTATCGGGTACTGAGCGACCGCCAGCAGGAGCAGCAGGCGTTGCTGGAGCGGGAGGCTGAGTCCATGAGACAGCCACCACAACAGCTTGATCTGCTGGACAAAATGATGAAGCTGTTCAGTAGCAGATGACATAGCATGGGGACGGGATTGATGGAATGAAGAGAGATCCGAGATCATGTTACTGACCACCCTTGCCCTTGCCGCCAGCCTGCAATTTGATTGCCCGCCCGCCATCGAGGTTAGCCAGCAACTGCTGACCCCGCAGCAGGGCTGGCAGGCGTTCACCCGCAATGACGATGGCAAACAGGACGAAACCCTCAGCCACCGGCTCGATAATCTGGCCCTGTTCGACGGAGATCCTGCCGAGCTGGCCCAGCTCAAACCGGATAACGGCGACAACGACGAGACCCACTACTGGAGCCAGCTCGAGAGCAGCCTTCGCCCCCTCTATCTGGTCTGCCACTATCAGCACAGCGCCATCACCCTGCAGCAGGCGCTGCCCGCCGGCATCAGTTACTGCCGCGTCAACCAGCGCGATCGCTACACCCTGTTCGGGCTTATTTGCCGTACCTAACCGCCACGAACCGCAGGCAGTTTATTGCCTGATTGTGCAGGGCGTGGGGGCGGTTAGGGCTATACTGGCCGCCACATTTACTGTTGTGGATACCCCATGAACGACACTCAGGAATTTTTTGACGAAGAGACGCTGCTGGAGATGGTGGAGAACCAGCTCAACGATGGTCACCCGCCCCATGTGAAGGCGACCCTGATGCGGCTGGTGATGAAGGGCACCCCGCGGGCAGAGGCGCTGCAGTATATCGCCTGCGCCCTCGGGGCCGAGCTGATGGCGATGGAGGCCGATCAGGGCCCCTTCAATCTGACCCGTTACGGCGAGTTCCTCGACAGCCTGCCCGAGATGCCGTGGGCTGACTGATACCGTGAGCTGACTAAGGCGCCACGCCTTTGCATGACTCCTTAAAAGCAGAAGGGCGGGTGCCGATGGCCCCGCCCTTATTACATGGATCCGGTATGGATCAGAACTGGGAGTTGATGATCACCTCTTCCCCCAGCGCCCCTGCCAGCGGCAGTGGCCGGTAGCTGGAGTTGGCTGCCCGCAGCAGACGAATGCCGCGAATGCCAACCTCCTGCGCCGCCTTGATATCCCCGTCGGCATCGCCGTAGAAGACCTTCATCTGCTTCTCCTTGAGCCACTGCACCTTGGTGTTCTGGCCCGGCTGATCACCGGCGAAGATCACCGGATTGAGCTGTGCGGCCGGGATCTCCATGGTCTGTTGCAGGGTCTGGCTAACGGTTTCGGTCTTGGTGGCCGAGCGACCGGTGACGAAATAGATGTGGTCACCGCGCTTGAGGTGCATGGCGATGAGCGCCTTGCCCACCTCTTTCGGCATGCTGAACGCATCCCAACCGTTGTTCATCTTCTCCCAGAAGGCGGGGTTCTTCAGATAGCTCTCGTCGTTGGGCGAGAACTCCTGCTTGCCGCGATAAAAACCGGGGCTGGAGAAGAGCAGGGTATCGTCGATGTCGAAGCCGACCGCCATCGGCGGCAAGCCATCCAGACTCTTGGCAATCTGCTCCACTGAGACCCAGTGGATCGGCGCCTGCTGGGCCAGCGTGACGGTAGTTACACCGGCAGGGATCGGTTGAAGGGTTGCGGCTTCACCCGCGACGGCAGGCAGAGAGAGGGCAGCAGCCAGCAGGGAGGCAAGCAGCGCCGGACGAGAGAGGTGTTTCATAAGGCAGGTTGTCATCTTCAATCAAAAGAGGGGGCCAATAGTGCCCCCATCCCGCCCCTCAAATCTGTGAACGTTCCTGCAAAAGGGAGCATTTGACGCCCGACAATTAATCTTCGATTGGCAGCAGATCGGTAAAGACAAAGCCGTCGCGCAGTACGGTTTCCCCGACCCGAATGCCGAGCGGACGGGCAAACATGGGGCCATCATAGGCCAGGGTGTGAAACTCGCCGTTCTCACCGCACGGGTCCACCCCCTCAGGCAGCGCTGCCAGCAGTGCTTCGTCAAAATCGTGGCCACCCAGGCTGGCATCCAGCTTGTTCGGGTCGAGGGCACTGATCCGCGCCTTCAAGCCAGCGGCCATCATCTGCGGCGCCAGTTCACCGGTGTTGCTGCCCCACAGCGGGAACAGTGGCTCGATACCGGTGCCTGCCAGCTGCTGTTCACGGTAGGCGCGCACATCCTCAAGGAACAGGTCGCCAAAGGCCATATGGCGGATCCCCTGTGCCACCACATCGGCGATAAAGCCGGTCATGATGCGGGCGTAATCCTCGTTGCTGCAGGGCCAGGGCAGATCGATGGTGATGAGGGGCAGCCCGACACAGGCAGCCTGCTCGGTCAACAGCTGCTTACGCACCCCGTGCATCGCCACCCGCTCGAATGCCTGATTGAGGGTGGTAAACAGCCCCACCACCTCAATGGCGGGATCTTGCCGCAACTGATGCAGTGCCCAGGCGCAATCCTTACCGCTGCTCCAGGAGAGCAGTACCCGTTTCTTTTCCATCATTCCTCCGCCAGTGGGGCGCTCTGGTTTTCCCAAAAAAGTTGCCCCAAAAAGATGCAAGACAGTGTTGCGAATTGCGCGATTTACACACAAGAGGCAGGCAGCATACTCTCGAACACCTGTATATGCCCCTTGCGCGGGCTGACAATAAATAAAAAAACCGATGGGAAACATACGGATATGAGCACAACCGCACAACAACACGATCACGCCCGCCCCCTCAATCGACAGGATTACAAGACCCTGAGTCTGGCTGCCCTCGGCGGTGCGCTGGAGTTTTACGACTTCATCATCTTCGTCTTCTTCGCCGTGGTCATCGGCGAGCTGTTCTTCCCGGCCGACATTCCCGAGTGGCTGCGCCAGTTCCAGACCTTCGGCATCTTCGCCGCCGGTTATCTGGCCCGCCCGCTCGGCGGCATCATCATGGCCCACTTTGGCGATCTCATCGGTCGCAAGCGGATGTTCACCCTCAGCATCATCATGATGGCGCTGCCGACCCTGTTGATCGGTCTGCTGCCAACCTATGCGGTACTCGGCATCGGTGCCCCCATCGCCCTGCTGGGACTGCGGATCCTGCAAGGCGCGGCCATCGGCGGTGAAGTGCCCGGCGCCTGGGTATTTGTCGCCGAGCACGTTCCTGCCCGTCGGGTCGGGGTCGCCTGCGGCACGCTCACGGCGGGATTGACGGCCGGCATCCTGCTCGGCTCCCTGATCGCCACGGCGGTCAACAAGAGCCTGACCCCGGCCGAAGTGAGCGAGTGGGGCTGGCGAGTACCCTTCCTGCTGGGTGGTATCTTCGGCATCGTCGCCATGTACCTGCGTCGCTGGTTGCACGAAACCCCGGTCTTCGCCGAGATGAAAGCCAACAAGACCCTGGCCGACGAGCTGCCCCTCAAGACGGTGCTGCGCAATCACAAGAGCAGCGTGGTGGTCTCCATGCTGCTGACCTGGCTGCTCTCCGCCGGGATCGTGGTGGTGATCCTGATGACCCCCACCTATCTGCAGAAGGTCTATGGCATCAGCCCGGCCGACGCCCTGACCGCCAACTCGCTGGCCATCGTCGCCCTGACCCTCGGCTGCATCGTCTATGGCCGACTGATCGACCTGCTGGGCAGCGGTATCACCTTCATGCTCGGCTCCCTGCTGCTGGCAGGCTCCAGCTACGCCTTCTATCACGGTCTGGCGGCCGGCACGAGCCAGCTGGTGCCGCTCTACATGCTGGCGGGCTTTGCGGTCGGGATTGTCGGCGCGGTGCCTTACGTGATGGTCAACGCCTTCCCGCCGGTGGTGCGCTTCTCCGGTCTGTCGTTCTCCTACAACGTGGCCTACGCCATCTTCGGCGGCCTCACCCCGATGGCGGTGACCCTCTGGATGAAGAACGACATGCTGGCCCCCTCCCACTATGTGGTCAGTCTTTCAGTGCTGGGTTTTGCCATCGGCCTCTGGCTCTGGTTCCAGCAACGCACCTCGCAACAACAGCTGCCCCAGCCCACCTGAAACCGGCTTGGAACTTAAGGGGCGGGGCCGCCTGACCCACAGCCCGGCAGGAGTGTCTTGCCGGGCTGTGTTGTTGCTACTTCGCGGCACTCACGAGTGACCACCTTGGTGCCCCGACCGATCCGCCCCCCCTGAATGGTCACATCCCGCTCACATCACTAACAGCCAGCCGCAGAAGCACAGATAGAGCAGACCAATCAGTGCCAGACGACCAGCCGTCATCGCCCCCCGGCGAAACCCCCACCAGAGCAACACCATCGCCAATACTGTCACGATCGCAGAGGCCAGCATGGCACCACTCAGCAGCCAAGGGGTAAACAGCAGACAGAACGCCTTGGGAATGGTGCCCTGAATCATCATGGCCCCGGAGATATTGGCCAAGGCCAGCCTGGTCTTGCCCTGTCGCACCCAGATCAGCACGTTCATCAGCTCCGGCATCTCGGTCGCCACCGGGCTCAGCAGCAGGGCCGCCAGCACCGGCGAGAGGCCAAACAGCTCGCCCATGCTCTCCAGCTGATGAACAAACAGCTGGGCCGCCAGCGCCACCACCACCAGCGCACCCAGCGTCTGCAGTAGCACCTTGCCAAGGGGCGGAATCCCGGCATCGGGTGCCAGTTTGAGGGGCTCCGGCAGCTCGACCTCGTGGCTGTCGCTCTGTTTCAGCTCGCGCCGCACATAGACGAGGTAGACCAGCACAAACAGCGGGGCCAGCCAACTCTTGCCGCTAAAGGCGACCAGACCCAGCGCGGTCGCCACCAGAAAGATACCGATAAACCAGCGCTGATCCCGGCCAATCTCACGCTGCACCTCACCATTGATGGCCCGTTCGGTACGCCCCATGCAAAGCAGCAGGGTGAGACCGACCGCAGCATAGCCGATGGTCGCCAGCACCAGCGGCCCGCCAAGAGCGGCGCCAATGCCGATCTCCTGCTGGGCGGCCGTGTTGCCCATCAGCAAGGCGGTGAGGGTGACGATGCACTCGGGCAGCGCCGTACCGAGCGCCGCCAACAGCGAGCCTGTGGCACTTTGGGATAGTTTGAAGTGGTGGCCGGTCCACTCGATGCCGTTGACGAAGTATTCGCAGGCAAGGTAGATGGTGACCGCAGAGACGAGAAATAACAGCAGGGTAATCAACATAATAGATACCGCCAGGCGAGCAGAATAACCAATGGACCCGACATGGCTCGCCCGGCTGGCGTGCATATCGAGGCCAAAGGTCTTGCAGAGCGATAGTGCCTATCGCCGCCCATGCCATGGATGCGAGGATCCAAGAGTGTTGACATGGGCCCGGCCCGGAATGCGGGCGGGTTGCTACTCCCCAATGACTGAGGGGGCTTTTTAGCAACGCGGCAGCCCGTTCACAAGATAAACAATTCATCACTCACTGACTGAGTTGTAAGGGAATGTAACCCGGCCCGCCGCACTCCCCCCCAAATTGCACTCTTGGCACACAGCTTGCTGTAGGTAGTTCACTATCCACAACAGTTTGGGAAGGATGAACGATGAAACGGTGGATCCAACATTTCTATCAACTGAACCGCCTCAACTGGCTGATGGTCTGGTTGTTGCTCTGCAGCAGCATCATCTTGCTGTTTCCGGCCGGGCTGATGAAAGGGGCTGTCAGCCTGTGGGCGATGGAACACGCGGCCTGGCTGGGAGTCGGCATGCTGATCGCCATCTCCTACTTCTGCAGTCAGGGCTTTTTGATCGCCTGGGAGTGGGCCTGTGAGGAGTGGCAAGCTCGCCGCCAACAGGACCAGCTGACCCAGATGATCGGCTTCCTCGACTTCAACGAGAAGGCTGTGTTGCGCGAGTTCGTGCTGCAGCGCAAAAGCGTCATAAACTTGCCGATCACCGAGCCCGCCGTCAAAAACCTGATGGATGCCGGCGTCCTCACCTACGCCTACGGCAAGCCGGTACGGGAGAAGGATGACGAGAACCAGATCCGTGCCCTGATGATCGCCCTGCCCGCCCGACCTCTGCTCACCTACAAGGTGCTGGGGCTGTCGCGCGGCAAGATGAGCGACGAGCAGGTGGAGCAGATCATGAACGCCCGCCCCAAGTTCGCCCAGAAGGGGTTCCAGCGCTAAACGCTGCCTCAACCGCCAGAAACACAAGAGCCGGACACTGTCCGGCTCTTGTGTTTCTGCACGACGTTCTGCACCGCCCCTTCCGTCTTCTTTTGCCCTACCCCTTGAGGCTGGAGCAGAAGCTGACATCCGCGACCTTGGTCACCGGATCGAAGCTGTGATAGAGCTCGAAACAGGGTCGATCATCAAATTCGAAACCGGCCGCCACCACCTCACCGATATGCTGTTGCCAGAACGCGGGATATTGCGCCGGGTCGGTCACGGTGAAACGTGACTGGCCATAACGACCTCCCGCCAACTGCTGGATCTCCACATTGCCGCAGCCTTTGGTACCGGCCGCAACGGTGACGCAGATATCGGTGCGGCACTGCTGGGGCGCAGTGATCTCGGGGTTGTCGTGGTAGATGAAGATCCACTCCCCCTCGGCCTGCCCCTGCTCGGCAGACCACTGGTAGAGCTGGTCACATACCGGTTCATAGCCAGTGCCGTAAGGGCCGGTCACCCGGATATAAGCCAGGGTGCGCGGGGCCATCTGTTCGGTTTTCATCGGTTGCCTCCTTTCATGGGAATGGCTTTCAGCATAACCAGCCTCACGGGGGGCGGCGTGTCCATTCTTGCTCAGTTGCAGCAGCGAGGGTTGCTGGCGTAGCGCCCCCGGCGTCATGGCAAACTGCTTGCGAAACGCCTTGGCAAAGGCCTGCGAGCTGGAAAAACCGGCCGAGAAGGCTATCTCGGTCACCGGATCCCGGCTGTAGCAGAGCGCGCGGGCCGCCCGCTCCAGCCGCAGACGGCGCTGCATCTCGGCCGGGGTTTCGCCGGTGACGGCGGTAAAGACCCGATGAAAGTGATAGCTGGAGAGCGACGCGAGACTGGCCGCCTCGCGAAGGCAGAGCTCGGGGTTCTGCTCCAGCGCCCGGATCACCGGGCGCAATCTGGCCTGATAATCGACCATGCCGTTAGCGACTGGCGCCCCCCGCAACTCTGGCCATGTAGAACACATCCACATAGCGCCCCTGGCGGAAGGCATAGTCACGGGCCCGCCCCTCTGCCACAAAGCCGAACTTGCGATAGAGCGCCTGCGCCGCTTCGTTATCGACGAAAACCGTCAGTTCAATCCGGTGCAGGTTGAGCCAGTTATCGGCCAGCTCCAACGCCGCGGCCATCAGGGCAGAGCCCACCCCTTTGCCAGCCCAGTCATCCCGTACCCCCATGCCAATACCTGCCACATGCTTGCGTCTGGGATTGGGCTCCACATGCAATGAGATCTGGCCCACCAGCAGCCCATCTGCCTCCGCCACCAAGGCGACCACATCACCGCTATCCAACCGCTTCTGCCAGACGCTCAGGGTCGGATACGGCAGTTGCAAGGTGCCCGCCTGGGCATTGGGCAGGGCGTAGAGATCCCGCAAGGCGGGGGCATCGGCGGGTTCGGCATGACGGATAGTAATCTGCATATGAGGCTCCTTCTCGAAGCCTCCATCATGCAATATCCGGCGCGGTTACACATCCCCCACCCGCACCCATTTGTCTTGCCTATCAAAGGGCGAGGAAAGGCCCATTGGCCGATCATTGCGCAGATCCGTAGGCTGGCCCCATATCAACAAGGAGAGAAGCCATGACTGACAAAACCCTGCACAGCGCCAACGGCGCACCCGTCGTCGACAACAACAACAGCCTCACCGCCGGCCCGCGCGGCCCCGTATTGATGCAAGATATCTGGTTGATGGAGAAACTCGCCCACTTCGACCGCGAGCGCATTCCCGAGCGGGTGGTTCACGCTAAGGGCTCCGGCGCCTACGGCACCTTTACCGTGACCCACGACATCAGCCAGTTCAGCAAGGCCGGCCTGTTCAACGCCATCGGCAAGCAGACCCCGGTCTTCCTGCGCTTCTCCACCGTGGCCGGTGAGAAGGGTGCCGCCGATGCCGAACGCGACGTGCGTGGCTTCGCCCTCAAGTTCTATACCGAGCAGGGCAACTGGGATCTGGTGGGCAACAACACCCCGGTCTTTTTCATCCGCGATCCACTGAAATTCCCCGACTTCATCCACACCCAGAAGCGGGATCCGCGCACCAACCTGCGCAGCGCCACCGCCGCCTGGGACTTCTGGTCCCGCCATCCGGAATCCCTGCATCAGGTCACCATACTGTTCAGCGATCGCGGCATTCCCAAGAGCCTGCGGGAGATGAACGGCTACGGCAGCCACACCTTCAGCTTTATCAACGACGCCAACGAACGCTTCTGGGTCAAGTTCCACTTCAAGACCGAGCAGGGCCACAGCTTCTACACCGATGAAGAGGCGGCCAATGTCGTCGGGCAGGATCGGGAGACCAGCCAGGCGGATCTGTTCAATGCCATCGAGCAGGGCGACTTCCCGCGCTGGAAGGTTTATGTGCAGGTGATGCCGGAGGCCGATGCCCAGACTTACAACATCCACCCGTTCGACCTCACCAAGGTGTGGCCGCACAGCGACTACCCGCTGATCCCGGTCGGCGTGCTGGAGCTTAACCAGAACCCGGACAACTACTTCGCCCACGTGGAGCAGGCCGCCTTCACCCCGGCCAACGTGGTGCCCGGTATCGGCTTCTCGCCGGATCGTATGTTGCAAGGGCGGCTCTTCTCCTACGGTGACACCCAGCGCTATCGCCTCGGCGTCAACCACGGTCTGCTGCCGGTCAACGCCCCGCGCTGCCCGTTCCATCACGGCGCCCATCGTGATGGCGCCATGCGAGCGGACAGCAATGGCGGCGCCAGCCCCAACTATCAGCCGAACCGTTTCGGTACCCAGCAACCGAGCGAGCAGCACGAGCCGGCGCTGAGTCTGGAAGGGGCCGCCCTGCATTACGACTTCCGTGACTACGACAGCGATTACTACAGCCAGCCCGGCAACCTGTTCCGCATCATGGACGAGGGACAGCGTTCACGGCTCGCCGCCAACCTGGCGCGCTCCCTCATCAATGTGGAGGATGACGCCATCGTCGCTGCCCAGCTCAAGCACTTCGAGCAGGCCGACCCCGAGTACGCCAAGCGGATCGAACTGGCACTGGCCGCGCTGCAACGCTAGGCCATGATCTGACAGGTAAAAGACAGCAAAACAAAACGGGGGCCTTTCGGCCCCCGTTGTTATGCAGCTAAGGGTAATAAACGCAAAAACGGAGCGCGAGGCTCCGTTTTTCAATGCAGTATCAATCCCTGACGGAACGCGATTCGCGCTCTTCCCGCTCCCTTGCCAACAAGCGTTTGTACCACCCGTTACGGCAACCAAGCTGTGCATTGGAAGAGCACCACCGAGTTCCATCTGCGGTGATAAATACAAAACGGAGCACGAGGCTCCGTTTTTCAATGCAGTATCAATCCCTGACGGAACGCGATTCACGCTCTTCCCGCTCCCTTGCCAACAAGCGTTTGTACCACCAGCTACTGCGACGACGTTGTGCATTGGAAGAGCGACGAGCCATTTCTTAGGTTCCAGCCAAGAGAAGAAAGGAGCTGCATTATGCGACAGGGATCACGTCCATGTCTTTAGCTGGATCAAGAAAAGCCTCACTGCCCCACGGAAATCGTCTTCTGATCTTTCGCCCCTCTGGTGGCAGGCAGCACCATTGCAGGGGATCGCCAGGCCAGCGGGCCATTACTCTCGAGATCATTCAGCGGGCCGCACTCCAGCCAGATATCCCCCTGCAGTATCCGCCCCCCTTCAGAATATTTCTGATCGGCAAACCAGCAGACCCGCTCTGGCAAAGCGCCCAATGGCAGGACCAGCTCGGGGCTGGCAGACTCGCCCGCAACCGTGGTTTTGGGGGTAGCCGATGCAGGCGCCAGCCAGAAGGCGGCCAGCAGGCAGAACAATATATTTCTCATGGGGTAGATCCTGTTTCGTTGCGGGGTGCCCTCGATGGAGCGACCAGTCCCGGGGTTTACTTGACTGACAATCATACTGCCTGCTGGCATTGTGGAACCAATATGGTAGCCTGCCTGCGCCTGCGGGCAGGCTCTCGTTGCCACCCGCAAACTTCCGGTAAATTTGTCACTTCCTGACAAAATATAACCTTATTTATCAAATCGTTATTTGGATATTATCCCAATGCGTATCATGCCGTTGCTTCAGGCGGCCTGCCTGAGCCTGATGTTGTCCGCCTGCGTTGCCCCATTGCTGATGATGAGCCCCACCAGCCAGCTGATGTGGGCCCTGCTCAAGCCGCTGGTCGGCTTTGACCCGAACGAGGTCAATCTGTTCGAACAACCCCTGATCAAGGATCGGATGACCGCCATCCTTGGCCCCAACTACGACAGCACCATGCAGTTGCTCAAGACCGCCGACAAGTTACAGCAGGAGGGGCCGCTTTTCTATGTGCTCTCCGAGTATGCGCCGGTGCCGGATATCGCCAAGCAGGCGGGCATGGTGTGGAACTCGCAAACCAACCAGATGTCGGTGTTGCTGCAAAAAGGGGATGGTACCACCCAGACCTTTGGCGAGAATCTGGCGGGCACGGCACCGACCTGGCCAACCACCATGCAGGGATGGCAGACCCCCGCCAGCCAGCTCACCCCGGCGGCCAATGCCCTGACCGGAACTGCAACTGCAACCGCAACCGCAACCAGTCAGAGCGGCGCCTCCCCCTTCTCCCTTGGTAGCGCCTTGGGCACAGTGACCAGCAGCGTCACCGGCTCGCTGGCCGACAGCGCCAGCCAGGTCATCAGCGGCGCAGCCGCCAACGCCACAGGACAGGCCACCAGACAAGCCACCGGACAGGCCGTCCAAGCGGTGAGCCAGAGCGCGACCAACCTGACCCGCAGTGCAACCACCGCAGTCACTGCGCCTGCCAAACAAGCAGCCAGCAGCGCAGCTGCCACCGTGACGCAGGAAGCTACCAAGGCTGTTGTCACTCCGGCCAAACAGGCAGTCAGCAGCGCCACCTCCACCGTGACACAGGATGCCACCAAGGCTGTTGCCGCTCCCGCCAAACAGGTCGTCAGCAGCACTGCCGCCACCGTGACACAGGAAGCCACCAAGGCCGTTACTGCTCCGGCCAAACAGGCAGTCAGCAGCGCCGCCGCAACCGTAACGCAGGAAGCCACCAAAGCTGTTGCCGTTCCTGCCAAACAGGCGGTAAGCAGCGCCGCCGCAACCGTGACGCAAGAGGCCACCAAAGCCGTTGCCGCTCCAGCCCAACAAGCCGTCAGCAGTGTTGCTGCAACCGTGACGCAAGAAGCGACCAAGGCTGTTGCCGCTCCTGCCCAACAAGCCGTCAGCAGCACTGCCGCCACCGTGACGCAAGAAGCGACCAAGGCCTTGGCAGCACCCGCCAAACAGGCTGTCAGTGCCGCCTCTCATACGGCCGGAGAGAGCATCGCCGATGCCGCCAGAGCGGCGGAAGCCAAGGCCCGCGCCAAGGCAGAGGCGGAGATGGAAGCCCTGCTCAAATAAACCGACAGGCCACCGCGAGGTGGCCTGTTTTTTATCCCGCCACCGGATCATGAAGTTATGGCAAAGGCCACATAGACTGTTAGGTAACTACTCGCACAAGGAGTGCATCATGCGTCATCTGCTCTCTGCTTTCGCCTCTCTCGCTCTGTTTATCGCGCTCCCGGCTCCGGCACTTATCTACTATTCGGAGCAGAACATGCCGCTCAATGGCCAGGATAAAAATGGTCAGCCTGTGGGGCTGGCGGTCGAGTTGCTGCGCCTGATGTGGCGCGAAATGGGGGAGCCGGAGCAACCGATCCACTTTCTGCCCTGGGCCCGCGGTTGGTATCTGCTGACCCAACAGCAAGAGGCCGTGCTCTTTACCACCGCCCATACCAAAGAGCGGGATCCCCACTTCCTCTGGGTCTGCCCCATCAGCCACTCGCGGGTCGCGCTGGTCGGCCGCAAGCAGGATGCCCCCAAAGTGGCTAGCAAAGCGGATCTCGCCAAGCTGCAGATCGGCGTGATGCAGGCGGATGTGGGGGAGCAGTTGTTGCTCAACCGCGGGATCAGCCCGGGCAATATGATGGCGGTGGAGCGGATGGATCAGGTGGTGCGCCAGCTGATCATGGCGCGCACCGATCTGGTGGCGGGCAACGAGGTGATGTTACGCCATCAGGCCAAGGAGCTGGGTTTCCCCAGCGAGGATTTTGTCACCGTCGCGATTCTTGAAGAGCAGGATAACTGCTTCGCCTTCAACCTGAGGGCAGACAAGCAGCAGGTTGCCCGTCTGCAACAGGCGCTGGACAAGGTCAAGCAGGGGGATGAATACAAAAAGCTGATAGCGCGCTACCAGCTGCTCAGCATCCTGCCCGAAACCAGTCCCCCCATCCCGCGCCTCGAGTAACCCCGGCCCGCCCTATGGCGGGCTCGCTTTATCTGCCTCCGATGAGACGGGGGATGCCTCCACCGGCGCTGTAATGAGGTGGTTCAGAAAGAGATTGAACAGCTCGGCCCGCGAGCCGAGCCGCAGCTTGCCATAGAGGTGCTTGCGGTGATTCTTCACCGTGCCGCTGCCAATCCCCAGCGCAGCGGCAATGGCCTCGGTATCCAGCCCCTGCAGCAGCAACTCCGCCACCTGCCGCTCGCGCCGGGTGAGCCTATCGCCCCCCACGCTCGCCATCGCCTGCTCCACCGCACTCTTGAGGCTGGCGCTGTCCGGCTGCGCAGTGCTCTGGGCCAGCAGCGGCGGGCTCTGCTGCCACTGTTGGCGACACAGCGAATGTACCAGCGGGAACAGCTGCTCCAGCCTCGCCAGCTCGCTTTGGCTCAAAGTGCTGCGCTTGTCGAGGCGGCCGAGAAACAGCATCAACGTCAGCCCGTCCCGCACCGGCAGGATCAGCCCCACCTCCTCCTGCCAGCCGGTGGCCTGATAGAAGTGGTGGCGATATTCAGGATCGAGCCGCCCTTGGGAGACCTGTGCCAGCGTCCAGACGCCAGCAGGCAAGCCCTGTTCCAGCGCCTGCATAAAGGGATCCTGACTGAAGTGGCTGGTGAGGTAGCGATCAAACAGCAGGGCCCGCTGATGGTTGAGGTTGTCGTAGAGATAGACGGGCCGCTGCCCCACCCCGAGCAGCAGGGCGCAATCAAACGCCACCTGTTGCTGGATCAGCCGCACCAGCGCCGCCGCAAAGGCGCTGCTGTGCAGGGCATCGACCACCTCGGTCATGCTGCGGGTCAGGGCATCTGTGGTCAATGGCTGGGTCATGGCGGCTCGTTTCCGGTGGCGGGGAGCGATTCCCCGCTATGGCTGGATGCTAGCACGAGAGTGGCAAAACTGTCCCTCAGGGGACATATCCGCCACCGGCCAGAACGGCGAGGATGACGGCTTTTCCCACTGCTATTGGAGCACCCATGATCAACCCCCACCTGCTCGATGAGCTGACCGAGCGCGGCCTTGTGGCCCAGAATTCCGACCCGGCGGCCCTGGCCGACCACCTCGCCACCCCGCGCACCGTCTACTGCGGGTTCGATCCCACCGCTGGCAGCCTGCATATCGGTCATCTGGTGCCACTGTTGATGCTGCGCCGCTTCCAGCTGGCGGGCCACACCCCGGTGGCGCTGGTGGGCGGGGCGACCGGCCTTATCGGCGATCCCAGCTTCAAGGCAACCGAACGCAGTCTCAACAGTGCCGACACCGTGCTGGGCTGGGTCGCCAGCCTGTCGGCCCAGATCAAGGCGCAGCTGCCCGCCGACGACGGCCTGTCAGCCCCGCAACTGGTCAACAATGGCGACTGGATGGGGCAGATGTCCGCCCTCGATTTTCTGCGGGATATCGGCAAGCACTTCTCGGTCAACGCCATGCTGGCGCGGGAGTCGGTGCGCCAGCGGCTGGCCCGTCCGGATCAGGGCATCTCGTTCACCGAGTTCTCCTACGCCCTGCTGCAATCCTACGACTTTGCGGTGCTGCACCAGCGACTCGGCTGCACCCTGCAGATTGGCGGCAACGACCAGTGGGGCAATATCACCAGCGGCATGGATCTCACCCGTCGCCTCCATCAGGCGCAGGTACACGGCATGACCCTGCCCCTTATCACCAAGGCGGACGGCACCAAGTTCGGCAAGACCGAGGGTGGAGCCGTCTGGCTCGATCCGGCGCTCACCTCCCCTTACGCCTTCTACCAGTTCTGGCTCGGCACCGCGGATGAGGATGTCTACCGCTTCCTGCGCTACTACAGCTTTATGTCGCTGACCGAGATTAATGCACTGGAGACGGAAGATGCCCAGAGGCAGGGGCGCAAGCAGGCCCAGCAGGTGTTGGCGAACGAGCTGACCGAGCTGGTGCACGGCAAGGCGGCGCTGGCAGCGGTGCAGCGCATCAGCGAGCTGCTGTTTAGCGGCGACGTGGCCCGCCTCGGCGAGAGCGATCTGGCCCAGCTGGCGCAGGATGGCATGCCGAGCAGCACCATCAGCGGCGAGACCGATCTGGTCACCCTGCTGGTCAGCTGCGGTCTGGCGAACTCCAGGCGCATCGCCCGCGAATTGCTGGCAGCGGGCGCCATCAGCCTCAATGGCACCATCAAGCAGGATGAGCAGCTGAATGCTGCGGATCGACTGTTTGGCCGCTACCTGCTGCTGCGCCGGGGCAAGAAGCAGTATCAACTGGTGGAGTGGCAATAAGCCGCAGGGCGGGGAGGTCAGCCTCCCGGCCCGCGCTGCACACAGGCCGATAACAATCCCTTTTGAATCCTGAGTTGCGATCCCCCTCACAGCCTCTCCCGTCAGCAGCCACCATACTGGCACCGGCGAACATGGAGTACGCCACACAATCTGTTCCTCACGAATCAACAAGGATGCTGATGATGAAGAGATGGCTTCTGGTGCTGCTCTGCACCCTGCCCATGCTGGCACACGCCAGCGGATATACCCAGACCCGCTACCCCATAGTGCTGGTGCACGGCCTGTTCGGCTTCGACAAGCTGCTCGGGGTCGATTACTTCTACGGCATTCCCCAGGCCCTGAGCCGGGATGGTGCCAAAGTCTACGTGGCTCAGGTGTCGGCCACCGCCAGCTCGGAGCAACGGGGCGAACAGCTGCTCGCCCAGGTTGAACTGCTGCTGGCTGCCACCGGCGCCGAGAAGGTCAACCTGATCGGCCACTCCCACGGCGGCCCCACCATCCGCTATGTCGCCTCGGTGGCGCCCGATCTGGTTGCCTCCGCCACCAGCGTCGGCGGGGTCAACTACGGCTCCGAGATTGCCGATCTGGTGCGGGCCAACGCCGCCCCCGGCAGCGCCGCCGAGAAACTGACCGCCGCCGCTGCCCACGCGCTATCTGGCATGATTTCACTGCTCTCGGGCGGGAGCCAGCTACCGCAAGATCCGGTCGCCGCACTCGATGCCCTCACCAGCAAAGGAGCCAGCCAGTTCAACCAGCGCTACCCGGAGGGGCTGCCCAGCCGCTATTGCGGCGAGGGGCCGATGCAGGCAGCCAACGGCGTCTACTACTTCTCCTGGAGCGGACGCGGCAACCTGACCAATCTGCTGGATCCGGTGGATCCTGCGCTGGCGCTGACCGGGGCTTTTTTCAAAGAGCCCAATGACGGGCTGGTCGGAGTCTGCAGCAGCCACCTCGGCAAGGTGATCGGCACCGGCTACCGGATGAACCATCTGGATGAGGTGAACCAGTCTTTCGGTATCCACCATCTGCTCGAGACCGATCCGATCACCCTCTATCGCCAGCACGCCAACCGCCTCAAGGAGCTGGGGTTATGAAGCGCGGCATACTGCTCGCCGTGCCCTGTACCATCACCCTGCTGATCGGCGGGGTGCTACTCTGGCCCACCGCACCGACGGCAGGCTCATCACCCGCTCAAGCCAACCAGCACGCCCAGAGCCAACCACACGATCCCGAGCAGGAGGCCGCCGATGCGCTGCAGGCCCGCTACCGCACCTTTGTCTCCGCCCAGAGCAGCCTGACGGTGCCCACCGAGATCACCCTCGCCAGCCTGCAGATCCTGTTTGACGAGCGGGAGCAGCTGCGCCAGCAGAGCTTTACCCCGGCCGAGCAAGCCCAGCTGTTTGCCGAAGATCGGCTGATGGAGCAGCTGACCCTGCGCCGCAGGGCACTGGCAGAGGCAAGGGATAGCGACAAGTCACAGCTGGCCAGCGAGCTGGATCTCTGGCTGGCGGAGCAGCCGGGCTGGTTTCGCGAGGCGGAGGCCAACAGCCGCCTGCTTAAGGAGTTGCAGGGGCTGGCGCAGATGGACCCGGCCAAACGGGATGCTCTGCTGCTGGAGACGGGAGGGCCGGAGGCGGTGGATCGGATGCGCCAGCTGGAGCAGAACCGGCAAGGGTTCAACGAGCAGCTCACCGGTTATCTGGCAGAGCGAAAACAACTGCCGAACGAGGCCCGGACCGAACAGCAGCAGGAGCTGCTGGCCCGCTGGTTTGAGCCCGGACAGTGGCGCCGGGTCGAGGCGCTCACCCGGCTCAAGCTGGGGGAACCACAGGCCGAATGAGAAGGGGGCCCGCGATGGGCCCCCTTGCTGCTGCGCTTATTGCGGCTTGTTGGCACCCGGCAGCGGCTGCCAGGTGAGGCGGGTTACCTGAGTGCCCTGCACCTCGCACTTGAGGCTCAGCTCCTGCCACCCTTTATCCTGGCGCAGGGAGACCTCCCCCTCGATCCCCTGCTCGCCAATCTTCAGCTTCTCCTGCTCGAATATCACCTTGTCGCCGTGGGCGAGCTCCATCAGTTTGCCGTTGCAGAGCCAGTGAGCGAGCTCCGCCCCCTTCAGCTTGACGCCCCCCTTGGCAGCCTTCTGTTCGGCCGCGCTCACCACAAACAGCTTGCTCAGCTCGGCGGCCCGCTTGGTGAGCCACGCCTGACGCTGCTGCATGCTCATCTTGCTGACGAACTCGGCAGGCTGGCCCTTCTCGTCCAGCCACTGGGTCAGCTTGCCGCTGTCGTCAAAGGCGAACTGGGCGGCGGGCTCTTTGACCCCGAACAGCTTGCCGCCCTTGAAGTAGTAGCGGCTCTCCCCTTCCAGCTTGCCCAGCTCGTTCATGATGGGCACGGCAATGATGACGGGGACGCCATCGATCCAGGCCTTGATATCGACGCCGTCATGGCTGAATTGACGGGTATCGAGGGCGTTCTCCGCCCCCTTATCAATCAGGGTAAACTGCTCGGCAAGAGAAGCGGCCAGAGAAGGGAGGGAGCAGAATCCCAGGGTCAGCGCGATCGCTGTGTTGCGCATTGAGTTGTACATAGCACTCCTGTGATGGGCCATCCGGCCCGTGGTTAACTCTCTGTCAGCCAGGCTCGTAACCCTTCCCGATGAGCATCGCTCAGGGGCAGGGATTGGCGGGCCCGGTAGTCAAAATGGATCAGGGTCGTTTCGGCGGTGACGGCCAGTTCGCCGCCCTGCCAGGCCTCCTGCCAGGCCGTGAAGGAGCTGGTGCCGATGCGGCGCACGCCAGTCTTGATGGTGACCGGCTGGCCGTAGAACAGCTCCCGTTTGAACTGCACCGTGTAGCCCGCAATGATCAGATGCCAGTTATGCACATCCAGCTCGGGGGAGAAGATCCGGAACAGGGGATCCCGCGCCGATTCGAACCAGACCGCCGGCACCGTATTGTTGATATGGCCGAGGGCATCTGTCTCTTGAAAGCGGGGTTGGATCTGCATTTCCAGCATGAGTTGACTCCTTGTCTCTTTGTTTCTGTCCTTGTCCTGTTCATGGGACATAAGTGGCCAATAGGTGGCCGCCAGGCATCATCAGCGGATCAGCATGTTACATGATACTGCTGGCCCAAGCACAGGGATGCCAGCAGCCCTGCGCGACCGGCCAGCGGATGTCGCAGCGCGGCGGATTGTAGGGCTGCACAGAAAAGCGGGCAGTAAAAAGCCCCGCACATCTTGGGTGTGCGGGGCTGGTGCAGATAACCAAACGGCTTGGGGACTAGCCGAGCAGATCGAAGCGATCCGCATTCATCACCTTGTTCCAGGCGGTGATGAAGTCACAGACAAACTTCTCCTTGTTGTCATCCTGGGCATAGACCTCGGCATAAGCGCGCAGCACCGAGTTGGAGCCGAACACCAGATCCACCCGGGTGGCCGTCCACTTCAGGGCGCCGCTGCGGCGATCGCGGATCTCGTAGAGATTGTTCGCTTTCGGCAGCCACTGGTAGCCCATGTCGGTCAGGTTGACGAAGAAGTCGTTGCTGAGTACCCCGACCCGATCGGTAAAGACCCCGTGCCCGGTACCGCCATGGTTGGTGCCGAGCACCCGCATCCCGCCGACCAGCGCCGTCATCTCGCAGGCGGTGAGCCCCATCAGCTGGGCGCGATCCAGCAGCAGCTCCTCCGCCGTCACCACATAGTCCTGCTTGAGCCAGTTGCGGAAGCCGTCGGCCAACGGCTCCAGCACCTCGAACGAGGCCACATCGGTCTGAGCCTGAGTGGCGTCCCCCCGGCCCGACGCAAACGGCACGCTCACCGTCACCCCGGCGGCCTGCGCAGCCTGCTCAATGGCGAGGTTGCCCCCCAGCACGATGAGATCCGCGACGCTGACGCCACACTCGGCCGCCAGCTTGTCATAGACCGCCAGCACCTTCGCCAACTTCGCCGGTTCGTTGCCCGGCCAATCCTTCTGCGGCGCCAGCCGGATGCGGGCGCCGTTGGCACCGCCCCGCTTGTCGGAGCCTCGGAAGGTGCGGGCGCTATCCCAGGCAATACTCACCCGCTCGCTGATGGAGAGGCCGCAGGCGGCAATCCTGGCCTTCACCGCCGCCACGTCATAATCGGCACGTCCGGCAGGCACCGGATCCTGCCAGATCAGATCTTCTGTCGGCACATAAGGGCCGACATAGCAGCTCTTCGGCCCCATATCCCTGTGGGTCAACTTGAACCAGGCGCGGGCGAAGGCGTCGGAGAAGGCCGCCGGATCATCGCGAAAGCGCTCGGCAATCTTGCGGTACTCGGGGTCGAATTTGAGCGCCATGTCGGCATCCGTCATCATCGGCTTGCAGCGAAGCGACGGATCTTCCACATCCACCGGCATATCCTCTTCGGCGATATTGATCGGTTGCCACTGATGGGCCCCTGCCGGAGATTTTTGCAGCCACCAGTCGTACTTGAACAGCAGATCGAAGTAGCCGTTGTCCCATTGGGTCGGGTGGGTGGTCCAGGCCCCCTCGATGCCGCTGGTCACTGTATTGCGGCCGATGCCACGGCTGTGGTGATTGATCCAGCCGAGCCCCTGCTCTTCGAGAGTGGCCCCTTCCGGCTCGGGGCCGAGCTGTTTGGCGTCGCCGTTGCCGTGGGCCTTGCCGACGGTGTGGCCACCGGCGGTCAGCGCTACCGTCTCTTCATCATCCATCGCCATGCGGGCGAAGGTGACCCGCATATCTTGCGCGGTTTTCAGCGGATCGGGCTGGCCATCCACCCCTTCCGGGTTGACGTAGATAAGCCCCATCATCACCGCCGCCAGCGGGTTTTCCAGATCCCGCTCGCCGGAGTAGCGACCACCCGGCTTGCTGCTGGGCGCCAGCCACTCTTGTTCCGAGCCCCAGTAGATATCCTTCTCCGGGTGCCAGATATCCTCGCGGCCAAAAGCGAAGCCGAAGGTCTTGAGCCCCATGGACTCATAGGCCACGGTGCCCGCTAGAATGATCAGGTCGGCCCAGCTGATCTTGTTGCCGTATTTCTTCTTGATGGGCCACAGCAGGCGACGGGCCTTGTCGAGGTTGGCGTTATCCGGCCAGGAGTTGAGCGGGGCGAAACGCTGGTTGCCGCTGCCGCCACCGCCGCGACCATCGGCGATGCGGTAAGTACCGGCCGAGTGCCAGGCCATACGGATCATCAGGCCGCCGTAGTGGCCCCAGTCGGCGGGCCACCAATCCTGACTGTCGGTCATCAGGGCGGTCACATCCTGCTTGAGGGCCGCCATATCGAGCCCCTTCAAGGCTTGCCGATAGTTGAAACCGGCCCCCAGCGGATTGGTCTTGGTATCGTGTTGGTGAAGAATGTCGAGGTTGAGGCTCTTCGGCCACCACGCCATTCTGGACGTCTCGACGGAGGTGGTTCCCCCGTGCATCACCGGGCATTTTCCTGCGGAACTGTCTGAATTGTTGCTCATCGTTTTCCTCATTTGCTCTGCTGTCCATAACCTGAAACAGCATGGCACAGAGGCATGACACAAACTGTGCAGCGGCGGCCGCTTTACGGATCTTTCACGAAAGCGGCCCCGGAATGCACATCAGCCGCGACAGGAATTGGACGAACTATGGCGCCTCTGCGGGCTGATGGGTCGGCTCGGGCCGCAGCCAGGCGCTGCGAAAATCGAACCAGCCGAGCGCGGTCATGCGAACCCCGTGCACGCCGACCCGGCTCTCCAGCTCCAGCCAGTGGTGAAACAGCGGCACAAACCAGCTCTGCTGCTGCACAGTTGCCAACAGGGCGCGAGGGCCGGGCTCCTCTCCGCTGGCGCGCCACTGCATCAACCCCTGCCACAGCTCGTGCTGACTGCCCCACACCTTGCGCAGCAACGGGGTGCCCTGCAACCAGGCGTAAGGGGCAAAGGGGCCGGCATGTTCGAGGTTGAGGGTGCCGAGCCAGAGATCCACATCCTCATCCTCGCCGCTCACCCAGCGACCGTAATCAAGGGTGCGCACCTCAAGCTCAATTCCCTGCGACCCTAGCAGGCTGCTCATGGCGTTGGCGCACTCGTTGAACTCCAGATGCTGATTGAAGCAGGCGAGCACCAGTCTCCTCGGCAGTTGCGCCGGTGTGGGCAACGGCGCGGGCAGCGCTTCGCGCCAGTGGGGCAGCAGGCCGAGGGCACTGGTCCAGCCCCGCTGCAACTCGGGGGCGACCCGCCCCATCAGGGCGACCGGATTAAGCAGCTGGCCGAGCCACTGCCGCAGGGCGGGATCCTGCAAGGATCCGGAACGATCATCCTGCAGCAGGAAGTAGCAGCCCGATTCGAGCTCCGACTCGCCGCGCATGGTGCCGAGCTCCGGGCTGTCGCGCCCCAGCTGCAGGTGGGTCTCCAGCCGCTCCGCCAATTCCGGCAGCATCCAGATGTCGATCTCGTCGAGCAGGGCCCGCAAACCGAAAAAATCGTCGAACGCGGCAAGGCAAAGATGCAGGGGATCGTTGGCGGCGACCCGGTAGGGGCCGGTGCCCACCGGTTGTAGGGCAAAGCCCGCCTCCCCCTTGAGCTCCCGCGGCAAGATGGTCGCCACCGGCTCCGCCAGCAGGTGGGGCAGCCAGGGATCCGGGCTGTCGAGATAGAGATCCAGAGTGCGCGGCCAGGGGCTCTCCAGCCGGTCCAGATGGGCGAACAGCGGGCGATCCCGCAGGGCCAGCAGGCTCTCCATCACATCCTCCACCACCAGCTCGCGACCGTGGTGAAAACGGACCGCCGGACGCAGGTAGAAGCGCCAGTGGCAGGGGCCCAGACACTCCCAGTGGTGGGCGAGATCCCCTTCGATTTCCCCATTTTCCTCATTTCGCCGGGTGAGGCCGTTGAAGATCTGGCGGCTCAGGTGGATTTCGGAGCGGCGCATCGGGCCGGTGGGCAGCAACTGCGGCAGCGGCCGGTAGTAGGGCACTCGCAGGATCTGGCGCCCCTCGCGGGTGGCCTGACCGAGCTGTTCGATCAGCAGCGGAGTGAGCAGATCGAGGCGATCTTCGGCCAACCGCACCGCCTGCGCCAGCTGGCCTTGACTGAGCAGATCCCGCAGCCGGCGCCGGGTCAGGCTCTCCTGACTGTCGAGCAGGGTGAGTCGGGAGCGCCGCCCCCGCCCCGCTTCCGCTGTCCAGCTGAGCCAGCCTTGATCCTGCATCCGCCGCAGCAACAGACGGGCGTTGCGCGGGGTGCAGCAGAGCAGCTCCGCCACCTCAGCGAGGCTGATCTCCCGCTCATCGCTGCCAAGCTGCTGGGCGAGACGTTGAAATTGCTGGTAGAGGCGACCGGTCGGCATAAAAGAGGAAATCCTGTTTCTGTAAGTCATCAGCTTTTACTTCCGCATTTTAGCTCAATACTGCTGATGAACGTGAGAACCAAAGCAGAGGAGCACCATCATGAGCCACGCCAACCCCCTCAAACCGAACCGGATCCAGCAGACCTTGCGCCGTTACTTCAAGCGGATCCTGCCGCGCCCGCTGTCGCTCGTCGAGGATCCCATGCAGCAGCTCAACCGCCTGATGCAGTGGGATATGCTGCATATCGACGACAAGGAGTATCGCCGCCGCCTCTGAGTACGGCAGGCCTACCCGCCATCGGAGCGCCATCCCCTTCGGGCGACATTGCTTTGCCGGATCTTGCTGTTTACATCGGCCACGAGCCTGATAGATTGGACGTCTATCCATCTATAACGGCTCAGTTATAACTGTGCCAAGCAACATCCAACAAGGAGTGTGTGATGAAAGATGCGACCCTGGCCCTGCACCACGGCTTTTCCAGCGACCCCACCACCAAGGCGGTCGCCGTGCCCATCTACCAGACGGTGGCCTACGAGTTCGAGAGCGCCCAGCACGGGGCGGACCTGTTCAATCTGGCGGTGCCGGGCAACATCTACACCCGCATCATGAACCCCACCAACGATGTGCTGGAGCAGCGGATGGCCGCGCTGGAAGGAGGGATCGCCGCGCTGGTGGTCTCGGCAGGTTCCGCCGCCATCACCTACGCCATTCAGGCGCTGACCGCCGCCGGTGACAACATCGTCTCCACCCCCCAGCTCTATGGCGGCACCTACACCTTGTTTGCCCACATGCTGCCGAGCTTCGGGGTCGAGGTGCGCTTCGCCAAGGATGACAGCGCCGAGGCCATCGCCGCCCTTATCGACGACAAGACCAAGGCGGTCTACTGCGAGAGCATCGGCAACCCGGCGGGCAACATCGTCGATCTGGCCGCACTGGCCAAGGCGGCCCACGCCCGTGGCGTGCCGCTCATCGTCGACAACACAGTCGCCACCCCGGTGCTGTGCAAACCCATCGAACACGGCGCCGACATAGTCGTGCACAGCCTGACCAAATATGTCGGCGGCCACGGCAACTCGCTGGGCGGCGTGGTGGTCGACTCGGGCAAGTTCCCCTGGGCGGATCACGCCGAGCGCTTCCCCCAACTGACCAAACCCGAGCCCTCCTACCACGGGGTGGTCTATACCGAGGCCTTTGGCCCGGCCGCCTTTATCGGGCGAGTACGCACAGTGCCGCTGCGCAATACCGGCGCGGCGCTGGCACCGATGAACGCCTTCCTGCTGCTGCAAGGGCTGGAGACCCTGAGCCTGCGCATGGAGCGCCACGTGGATAACGCCCTGCGGGTCGCCAACCACCTCAAGCATCACCCCAAGGTGGCCTGGGTCAGCTATGCCGGTCTGCCGGGTCATCCCCACTATCTGCTGGCGGAGAAGTACATGGCCGGTCGCCCCTCGGCCATCCTCTCGTTCGGTCTGAAGGATGGTTACGAGGCGGGCGTACGCTTCTACGATGCGCTGAAGATCTTCAAGCGGCTGGTCAATATCGGCGATGCCAAGTCGCTGGCCTGCCACCCCGCCTCCACCACCCATCGCCAGTTGAGCGAGGCCGAGCAGGCCAGGGCTGGCGTGAAACCGGAGATGATCCGGCTGTCGGTGGGGATCGAGGCGATCGAAGACATACTGGCGGATCTGGATCAGGCGCTGGAGGCATAAATCAGGCGTTGAGCGAGCGGGCATCAGCCCGCTCTTTTTTAGCTGCCGGTGAACCGCCATCCTCGCCCGTTCGTATACCCCATCCTGCCACCGAATCGAGGTCGTTATGATAGTCCTGCACCACCTGAACAAATCCCGCTCCCAACGCATCATCTGGCTGCTCGAAGAGCTGGGCCAACCCTATGAGATCAAGGCGTATCAGCGCGATGCCACCACCTTTCTGGCACCGCCCGAGCTCAAGGCCATCCACCCTCTCGGCAAGTCGCCTGTCATCGAGCTCAACGGCCGGGTGCTGGCGGAATCCGGCGCCATCACAGAGTACCTGATTGTCCGCCACGCCCCCGAGCGGCTGGCGCCAGCTCAGGATAGCCCCGACTACCCCGAATACCTGCAGTGGATCCACTTTGCTGAGAGCTCCGGTATCCTGCCGCTGCTGCTCGACATGTTCGTGCGCAAGGATGGCAGCCCGATGCGCTTCCTGCCGGACTACGCCAAGGCGGAGTGTGCCAAGGTGCTGGGCTACCTCAACGAGGTGCTGGCGACCCGTCACTATCTGGTGGGGGATCGCCTCTCCGGCGCCGACATCATGAACTCCTTCCTGGTAGATCTGCTGGCGCAAAGCGGCCAGCTGGCCCACTTCCCGCACCTGCAAGCTTACTGGCAGCGCCTCAATACCCATCCGGCCCGCCAGAAGGCAGTGGAGCTGGAGCGCGAGCTGGATCAACGCCCCTGATCCAAACCGCCACCATGCAAAACGCCCCGACAGTCGGGGCGTTTTTGTTATGCAGGCAAAGCGCGGTTTACTTGGTCAGCGGCACCTTGTCCCGACGCGACTTCCACCACCATCTCAAGCGGATCTGGGAGATCAGCATCCCTGCCAGCATCAGGGCGCAACCGGCGATGGCGCGCTCGTCCAGCGTCTCCCCCAGCAGTAACACGCCACCCACGGCGGCAAACACGGTCTCCAGACTGAGGATGATGGCGGCGTGGGCCGGATGGGCACCCCGCTGCCCCACCACCTGCAGGGTATAGCCGACCCCGACCGACACCAGCCCGGCATAGAGCAGCGCCTGCCAACCGGCCACGGCGCCAGCCACAGTCGGGGTTTCGATGACAAAGGCGGTAGCGAGGCTGAGCAGGCCGCAGACCACGAACTGCACCCCGGCCAGCTTGATGGGGGCGACCCGGTTGGAGTAGTGATCCACCAGCAGCAGATGAATGGCCCAGAACAGGGCACCGGCCACCTGCAGCAGATCGCCGTAGCCGATGGTGAACTCGTCGGTGACGCTCAGCACATAGAGGCCACTCAGCGCGATCAGGGCACCAATCCAGGTATTGAGCCCGCTCTTGTGGCGCAGCAGCAGCCCCAGCACGGGCACCAGAATGATGTAGAGCCCAGTGATGAAACCGGCCTTGGCGGCAGTGGTATAGAGCAGTCCCACCTGCTGCAAGGACGCGGCACAAAACAGCACCAGCCCGGCCAGCACGCCACCGATCAGCAGTTGGCGATGGTCGCCCACGACGGCAACAGGTTGTCGGGATTTGAGCCACCAGAGCAGCGGCAGCAGGGAGAGGGCACCGAGCAGAAAGCGCAGGCCATTGAAGGTATAGGGCCCCATGTGATCCATCCCGAGGCGCTGGGCGACAAAGCCCATACCCCAGATGGTGGCAGCCATCAGCAACATCAGATTGGAGCGCATGGCGATTCTTCCTTAAATCGGCGCGTAACGGGTTATCCGATCCAAGATACCCGCCTCCCTATCCTCTTGTCTCCACTCTCTTGCTTCTACTCTCTTCGCTGCAACCCTCTCACCACAGGTCACAGTAGTGGCGGCTTGGTGAGCACGGCCAGCAGGGCGACCAGCACCAGATTGCCCCGCAGGATCCAGACCACCCGGAAGTGCTGCTGGATGGAGATCATCGGCGCCTTGCCCAGACGCAGGGCGCGACGCCAGCGATAGAAGAGTCGGCTGGGGTAGTCGAGGGAGCAGACAATCAGCAGAAAAAGCCCCATTTTTAGGCCGTGAGCAGGATGGGCAAAGATCTCTGCCACCGAGCTGGCATGCTCATGGGCCAGCAGACAACCGGTGGCAAAGATGGAGAAGAGTGCCAGCGCCGCCACCCCATCTGCCAGCAGTAGACGGCGCACCCGCACCATATTTAGACCGCGACGAAAGATCCGATATTCGACACAGAGGGCCAGGATCAGCACAGCTATGCAGCCGTAGTGGGCCATGGAGAGCAGAGTGTGGTTCAGCATCGGAAAAATCTCATTTTCTGCCTTTAGACGAGCAGCACAGCATCATATATGCTGGTGTCACCCGAGCTGAAAAGGATCTGTTCATGTCCCCCGGCAAGCCCAAGAACACTTGGTCTTTAATCACCCGCATGCGGCTTGGCCTCCTCTTGCTCTTTATCCCCGTATTGCTGCTCGGCAGCATCTACTACCTGCATATGGAGCGCACCCTGCGCCACGAGCAGCAACAGAACCTGATTGCTCGCAACACCCAGTATTTCCATACCCTGATCGAACCCTATCTGGCGACCCTCAAACGCCAGTTTACGCTCATTTATCAGCAGGTAAATTATCAGGATTTCAGCGGCCCGGAGATCCGCAACGGCGAGCGCTACCTGCAACAGTGGCAGGCCTATCACAAGGTGATGGAGCTCGATTACGTCTATGTGGGCACCGAGCATCGCAAGATGCTGATCCACCCATCCTGGCAGGCCGACGAGAAGTTCGATCCCAGAACCCGCCCCTGGTATCTACTGGCTGCCAGCCACCCGAACCAGATTGTCTGGACCGATCCTTACTACGACTACACCCTTGGCACCCTCACCATGGCGCTGGCCAAGGTGATTGAAGATCCTGACGGCAAGCGGGTTGGCGTACTCTCGCTGGATACCCAGCTCACCCCACTCGCCAGCTGGCTCAACAGTCGGCACGAGCAGAGCCATTATCTGGGCAATGGCTATCAGATCCTGCTCAATCATGACGGGCTGGTGCTGGCCCATCCGGATCGCGAACGGGTATTCAAACCCCTCGCCCACCCCGACTGGCTGGCTCGGATGCAACAGCAGCAAGGGTTCTTCCTCGATGATGCCAGCGGCATGATGGTCTCCTACGACCGCATCCCGGAGCAGCGCTGGATCCTGCTCAGCGTGATCCCAACCGCAGGCCTCAATCAGATAATCGACAACGTATCCCTCAACGTGCTCGCCATGATAGCGCTCGCCTCCATCCTCTATCTGGTGCTGGCGCTGCGCTGGTCACGTTACTTCCGCCGCATGCTGCAGGAGATAAGTGGCATGATCCGGGCCAGTTTTAATGGTGACCAACGTGTACCTGAACGCCAGATGAGTGAGCTATCGGCTATTTACGCCGAGATGGATGCCGCCAGCAAAGAGGTCGCGGATGTGCGCCTGCAAGCCAATCAGGACAAACTCACCGGCCTCTACAACCGCCGCTTCTTCGACGAGTGCCTGCAAAAGCAGAGCGGCAGTGGCGCACCTTTCGGGGTGGTGATGTTCGATCTGGATGATTTCAAACGGGTCAACGATACCCACGGCCATCAGGCGGGGGACGTGGTGCTCAAACGGGTGAGCAAGCTGGGCATGAATCTGTTCCACGACTGGGGCTGGTTCTGCCGCTACGGCGGTGAAGAGCTGGTGCTGATCTTCCGGCTGGAGATGAAAATGAACGAGGTCGCCTCCCTGCTGGAGACCTTCAGGCTCGCGGTCGAGCAGCTGGAATGGCGCGAACCCGACCTCAGCATCACCATCAGCGGCGGGGCAGCCTTTAGCCACTCGGGCCTCTCGGCCAAAGAGCTGGTGGAGCTGGCCGACAAGGGGGTTTATCAGGCCAAGCGGGAGGGGAAAAACCGCATCTGCTTCCCCCAGAGTCGTGTCCATGACCCGATGGAAGAGGATCCCCCTCCTCACTTTAATCAGACTCGACGGCATGCCCATTAAGTGAAAGGGTGATCACCAGCGGGACACAAAAACCAAGAGAGAGGCAACTGCCTCTCTCTTGGTTTTTATCGCTGTTCTTGCCGCGTTTTAAGCCTGTGTGAGGGCGCGACTCAGCGCTGCCACTCCCACACCGGCCAACCCAGCTCCCCGGCCTGCTGGCGCAGCGCGGGGGCCGGATTGACCGCATGGGGATGGCTCACCGCCCGCAGCATCGGCAGATCGTTGTGGGAGTCGCTGTAGCCGAAACTCCCCTGCCATAGGTTGTCCCTGCCGGCAAACAGCTGGTTGATGCGGGCCACCTTGCCTTCGCGAAAACTGAGGGTGCCGCGGGTCTGGCCGGTCAGCATCCCCTCCTCCTCATCAAGCAGGATGGCGACGCAGTGATCCATCCCCAGCATCTTCGCCATGGGGGCCACCAGATGCTCGCCGGAAGCGGAGATCAGCACCAGATCGTCGCCCCGCTCCCGATGCCATTCGATACGCGCCAGCCCCTCGGGGTAGAGCCGCTCGCGCAGCACCTGCTCGGCAAAGTGGTGGCACTGCTGGCTGAGCCACTGGCGTGACTTGCCCGCCAGCGGCTGCAGGGTGAAAGCCATGTACTGGTGCATATCCATCTTGCCCTGATGGTAGAGGGACATCATCCCCTGCTCCTCAGCGATCATGCCCGCCGGAGCCAGCGATTCGGCCACCATGTACTCCAGCCAAAGGCTGGCGGAATCCCCGGCTATCAGGGTCTCGTCCAGATCAAACAGTGCCAGTGCCATGGGCGCTCCTCGCAGTGAAAATGGAAATGAAATGCGGTGTCATGCTACCTCACAGAGTTGATCCCGGGCCACCGCCAGGGTCACGGCACTGCCGGTGGCCAGCAGATCGCCAGCCGAACGGTTGAGGCAATCCACCGTCAACAGCCCTGCCTCGCACTCCACCTGATAACGGATCACGTTGCCAAGCAGCTGTTGCTGGCGAATGATGCCGGGCAGGCTGGGATCGCTGCTGGTCGCCCCTGCGGGCAGCAGGGTGATGGATTCTGGCCGCAGCGCCAGCTTGCCCTGAAAACGGGGGCCGAACAGCGACTTGCCCTGCTCTGCGCCAAGCAGGTTGTAGTTGCCGATAAAGCTCGCCACAAACTCGCTGGCGGGGCGGGTGTAGATCTGCTCCGGCGTACCGCTCTGGACGATGGATCCCTTGTTCATCAGGAAGATCCGATCCGACATGGTGAGCGCCTCCTCCTGATCGTGGGTCACGAAGATAGTGGTAAGTTCGAGCCGCTGCTGGATCTCGCGGATCTGCTGGCGCAGGCTGCGGCGGATGCGGGCATCCAGCGCCGAGAGCGGCTCGTCCAGCAACAGGATCCTTGGCCGTACCACCAGGGCGCGCGCCAGTGCCACCCGCTGGCGCTGACCGCCGGAGAGCTCACCCGGATAGCGGCGCTCGAAGCCGGTCAGCTCCACCAGCTCCAGCGCCTCTTTCACACTGGCTGCCAGCTCGCGCCCCGGCTGGGGTTTCATCTTGAGGCCGAAGGCGACGTTGTCCCACACCGTCATATTGGGGAACAGCGCATAGCTCTGGAACACCATGCCGATGCCCCGCTTCTGGGGCGCCTGCCAGGTGATGTCCTCACCGGCCACCCGCACCTGACCGCCATCCACCGGGGTAAGCCCGGCCAGCGCCCGCAGCAGGGTCGATTTGCCGCAGCCGGAGGGGCCGAGCAGGGTCACCAACTCCCCCTTGCGGATGCCGAATTCGATCCCCTCGAACACCGGGGTCTCGCCATAGGATTTGTGCAACTGATTGACTTCTAAATGAAACATCTTGGATCACCGATGAAATCTGTTGGCTGCCCAGGTGAGCAGCAGGGTCAGCAGGAAGTAGCTCATCACCAGCGCACTGGTGAAGTGGCCCGAGGTGGCGCGCATGTTGTAGAGGTAGACCTGCAGGGTCTCGTAGCGGGTGCCCACCAGCATGTTGGCAAACACGAACTCACCGAGCAGGAAGGAGAGGGAGAGAAACAGCGCCGCCAGCAGCCCCTTGCGCAGGCAAGGGATCACCACCAGCAGAAAGGCGCGCCGACTACTTGCCCCCAGCAGATGGGCGGCATCCATCAGATCCTTGAGCGGCACCCCTTGCAGGCTGTTGGCCAGCGCCCGGTACATAAAGGGGAGCACCACGGTGAACCAGGTGCCGATCAGGATCCACGGCGTGCCGATAATCGGCAGCGGGCCGTCGGCGTAGATCTGCAGCAGCCCCACCGAGGAGACCACCGGCGGCACCGCAAAGGGGAGCAGGATCAGCAGGTTCATCCAGGGATCCAGCTTGGGGAAGTAGTAGGCCACCACCAGCACGGTCGGCACCAGCACCAGGGTCCCCAGCAGCAGGGTGGCGAAGCAGACCAAGAGGCTTCGGCCAAACGCCGCCAGAAAGCGCGGGTCGCCCCACAGCTTGAGATACCAGTCAAGGGTGAAGCCATCCGGCAGCAGGGTCGCCCCCCAGCGGGTGGATATGGAGTAGAGAAACGTGGCCAGCAGCGGCAGCAACAGGGTGGCGACCAGCCCACCCAACACCCACTTGGGCCAGCGCGGCGTCAAATCATGCATGGGATTGCCCCCTGTTCACATAGCTCTTTTTCAGCAGCCACTGGTTGGCGGCCGTCACCACCCCCAGCAGCACCATCAGGATCACCGCCAGCGCCGCCGCCATATTGGGCTCGAGGAAGATGTCGCCGGAGACCAGACTGGCCACCCGGATGGTCACCAGATTGAAGTTGCCGGTAGTGAGGGCGTAGGCGGAGGCATAGGCCCCCACAGCATTGGCAAACAGGATGATCAGGGTGCCGAGCAGGGCAGGTGTGAGCACCGGCAGCGCCACGTGCCACACATACTGACGCTTGCTCGCGCCCAGCAGCGCCGCAGCCTGCGGCCACTCATCCTGCAAGGCATCGAACGCCGGATAGAGCAGCAGCAGGGCGAGCGGGATCTGGAAATAGGTGTAGATAAGGATCAGGCCCGACCCCGAGTAGAGGTTGAAGCCGTCGATCAATCCCCAGGATTTCAGCAGCAGGGTCACTGCGCCGTTGATACCGAGAATGATGATGAAAGCGAACGCCAGCGGCACCCCGCTGAAGTTGCCGGTCATGGTGACAAAGGCCAGCAGCAGCCGCTTGACCCGCTCGCCGCTGTGACGCAGCGCCGCCGCACCAAGGGTGCCGATGGCAAGCCCCGCCAGACTGGCGATACCGGCGATGCGCAACGAGTTGGCGAACGATTGCAGATAGAAGGGGGAGCTCAAAATCTCCCGGTAGTAGTCGAGGCCCCAGCCATCGGGGGTCTGAAAGCTGCCCACCAGCACCCACACCATGGGGGCGAGCTGGAACAGGATCATCAACAGGACAAACGGCAGCAGCACCAGCGCGGGCAGCCAGTGGCGGCTAGCCTTGCGCCGGGTGGCCACGGGTTGATCCAGCAGGATCTCGGTGGTTGCAGGCATCATCAGTGCACCTCGCGCATAAAGGCCGCCTTGAGCAGCGGGGGGGCTGCCGGCTTGTCGTGGGGGATGCCCAGC
This sequence comes from Aeromonas sp. CU5, assembly GCF_002586745.1. Lineage (NCBI taxonomy): Bacteria > Pseudomonadati > Pseudomonadota > Gammaproteobacteria > Aeromonadales > Aeromonadaceae > Aeromonas > Aeromonas sp. CU5. Next base: position 4,120,754 of record NZ_CP023817.1, on the reverse strand, counting down.
AGATCCGCCATCAGGGCGCAGAGCTGGGTCTGGGCGATCACCACCCCATCCGGCCAGTGCTCGATAAAGGCATCGCCAAACAACCAGAGCGGCACAGTGCGCTCTTCGGGCAGAGTGCCGCCGTGGCTCAAGTCGTTGTTCATGCCGTGATCCGAGGTGATCACCACCTGATACCCCTCCGCCAGCCACTGGGGCAGCAGATCGGCCAGCAGGCTGTCCATCCGGCGCGCCTGATTGCGGTACTGGCGCGAATCGAGGCCAAACTTGTGGCCGGCGTCATCCACCCCCATCGGGTGGATCAGCAGAAAATCGGGATCGTACTGGCTGCGCAGCCACTCGCCATCCATCAGCAGATGGCTGTCGGGGTAGTTGTCATCCCAGTAGAAGCAGCCGTGCTGGATAGGCAGTTGCTCGTCGTGAGTAAAGCGATCACGGGCAGCCAGCCAGGGGCTGCGGTTGTAGAGTTCGCTCACCCAGTAATAGGCCGCCGCTGCGGTGCGTTTGCCCGCGGCGCGGGCCAGATGGAAGATGGCTTCGTGCTGGCTCAAGCGGCTCACCCCGTTGTGGGTGATGCCGCTCGCCACCGGCGGCACGCCGGTCAGGATGCACTCGTAGAGGGGTCGGGAGAGAGACGGTAGGGCACAGCTCAGGGTCGTATGCAGGCCGCGCCCCGCCTCCACCATGCCACCGAGGTAGCCCATGGTGTGGGCTACCTCGGCTGCCAGACCATCCACAAGTACCACTATCACCTTGTGTTGCACTGGATTTCCTTACTGCATGTTGATCATGACGGTTTCTTGCCACTGACGCGGCAGGGCTTTGGAGCTCTGCTCCCAGGCGGCATGGTCGCTGACCGGCTTGGCATTGGCATACTGCTCGGCCGGCAGCAGCTTGGCCTTGACGTCATCCGGCAGGGTCACGTTGCTGCGGATGGGGCGGGCGTAGCCACGGGCCAGGTTGATTTGACCGGCATCGGAGAGGATGTATTCCCGCGCCAGCTTGGCGGCGTTGGGGTTCTTGGCCCACTTGTTGATGATGGTGGTGTAACCGGCGATGACGGAGCCGTCGCTCGGGATCACCACCTCAAACTTCTTGGGGTCGATCTGGTCGCGGTAGTTCAGCGCGTTGAAGTCCCACAGCACCCCCACTTCCACCTCGCCCTTCTCGATGTTGGCGATGGTCGGGTCATTCAGCGACAGACGACCCTGCTTGGCCAGCTGGCCGAACAGATCCAGTGCAGGCTTGAGGTTCTTCTCGCTGCCGCCGGTGGCATAAGCTGCCGCCAGCACGCCGTTGTTGGCCTGAGAAGCTACGCCCACATCACCCAGGGTCACCTTGTAGTCGCCACCCAGCAGGGATTGCCAGCTGGTGGGGGCGGCCTTGACCAGATCTTTGTTTATCAGGAAGGCGATGGTGCCGGTATAGGCCAGCATCCAGTGACCGTCGGCATCCTTGGCCCAGTTTGGAATGTCGGCCCAGCTGGAAGGTTTGTATGGCTGGGTAACCCCCTGCTTGACCGCCACCGGACCGAAGGCGCCACCCACGTCACCGATATCGGCGGTGGCATTGGCCTTCTCGGCGGCGAACTTGGCGATCTCCTGCGCCGAGCTCATGTCGGTATCCTGATGCTTGATGCCGTAGATGCTGCCCAGCTGCTGCCAGGTATCCTTCCAGTTGGCCCAGCTGTCGGGCATGCCGATACTGCTGAGTTGCCCTTCGCCACGGGCGGCCTTCTCAAGATCCGCAATATTCTCGGCGGCAAAAAGTGGTTGGCTGATGGCCACCAGGGCCAGTGCACTTGCGATCACGCTTTTCATCATCCCATCCCTCTGGACTAGGTCAGTTAAGGTTCGAGAGGGATGCTAGAGGGGAAATATGACGGTGGCGGGGCGCTTTGATGGCAGTTTGATGACAATCACCCTGTCACGCCGCTGTCATCCAGCGCGGTTACAACTCTGAACCCGAGTGAGGCTGGACTACTCCAACGAGGGATTGGCCAGCCATCCGCCTTCTGAATAAGCAACAGGGATAAGAGTGTGACCGAGCCGAGATTGAGCGAGCAGATACTGAACGAACCGAGCATGGCCGATGGCCGCTCCTCCTCCAAGTGCGAACAGATTTGCCAGACCCTGCGCCGCTATATCGGCAGCGGCCAATTGGGGGCCGGGCAGCAGTTGCCCGCCGAACGGGCCCTGAGCGAGCGCTTCGCCACCACCCGCATCACCATCAAGGAGGCACTCTCCAGCCTCGAAGCGGATGGCCTTATCTACCGGGCCGAGCGGCGCGGCTGGTTCGTGGCGCCGCCCCGGCTCACCTACGATCCCGCCATCCACACCCACTTTCACCAGTGGATCGGCGAACAGCAACGCACCGCCGAAACCCGGGTGCTGGCCCACGGCAGCGAACTTGCCAGCAGCGAACTGTGCCGCTGGATGGGACTGGATCCTTTTACACCGCTCTACGAGATCCGCCGCCAGCGGCTGATCGATGGCCGCCCGGTGCTGCACGTCAGCCATCACCTGCTGGCCAGCCGCTTTCCCGATATCGCCAGTGCACCGCTGGCGAGCTCCCTCACCGAGCTCTATCAGCAGCGCTATGGCATAGGCCAGGGTGGTGCCAGCCTCGAGATCACCCCCTCGGCGGCGCGAGGCGCCATCGCCCGCGCCCTCAATCTGGCGGAGGGGAGCGCCGTGCTGCGGCTGGTGCGGGTCAACTACGATGAGCGGGGCGGTCTGGTGGATTGCGATATTGAACACTGGCGACCGGATGCCATCCGTATCTGTCTCGATACACGGGCGCTGCAACCGATGGCAGCAAGATGGTCTGACTTGCCGATATCGAGCTAACCAAGGCAGGCGGATCCCGCAGGATCCGCCGGGATCAGTTGTCGATATTAGGGATCATGTCGTCGAAGCTCTGGTAGCCGCAGTCGGCCAGTTGCAGCGACATGGTGTAGGTCTTGGCATGCTCCCGCTGGCCGATGGCGGGGCGGTTGAGCTTGAGCTCCTGATGCCAGTACTCCTTCATCCGGTCGATCAGCGCCATTGCCTCCCCCTCGTTGAGGTGCAGCTGACAGAGCGCCATATAGTTGTTCGACTTGTGCATGTTCTCCACCAGATACTCCCCCAGCACCGACATCGCTTGGCGCGCCTGCTGGCGGGCGAAACGGCTGTGCTGCTCGAAGCTGATCCGCTCGCTGATCAGGAAGTGGTAACTGTTGTCGATACCGAGCTGCAAAATGCCGAGCTTCTCCAGCTTGCGCAGATAGAGGTAGCAGGAGGCATCGGTCAGGCCGTACTCCCGCTTGAGATCGATCAGCGTCTTGTCGCGCCAGAAGATATTGGCGAGAAAGGCGTAGAGCCCCGGCTCGTTGTGAAACGCCTCGTCCTGCTCCTGAGTGAAGACGGCGCGGCGGCTCTGGGCGTCCTGAGTGCGATCCAGCAACTCCTCGAACGAGAGCCCCACCAGATGGCAGATCTCCAGCAGAGTATCGAACGGCAGCGAGGGCTTGTTCATCATCCGTTTCACGGTCGCGATGGAGACGCCCATCGCCTCCGCCAGCGTCTGATAGCGGATCCCCTTGTCGGTCAGGGTCTTCTTCAGGGTGTCGAGAATATTGTTGGCCAGGGTCTGGCTGTAAGTCATGCCACTATTCCTTGTTATCGCACTTTCATTGCATGGTTATGCCGAGTCAGCTTCTGACCTGTTTTTACCTTCAAGGCTCAGATATTGACACCGAAAAAATACCCCAGAGAAAAAACCGCTTAGAACGCACATCAGGACAGACCAGTTAAGCAGCGAGGTCGCAAAATCTGACACCAGACAGTGCATATCTTTCAACCCGCAAACATTTTGCTAGTGCTGCATAGAACATCGCGCATAATCGAAACGTATCGAATTCAAGACCCTTCCTAGTTGAGAAATCGATTGTTTGCTTCCAAATTTTTGTTTTTAAACCGCAAGGTTTTTTCTCTTTCCTGGCATTGGGCGGCGCTGATAGCACCGCCTTTTTCTTTTCCCTGAATTCGCGGGTCAGGTCAAGAGCCCCGGCAAGGGAAGTGTCACCGGCCACACGCAGCCCACCGATGAACCAGCCACAACGACCTCTCTGGCAAGGTATCCTAAACGGCCATCAATACCCTTTTATTGGCATCCAATATATTTAAAGCGGGGCATAACAAATCTTTATTTAATATAAAAACCAATATCAACCCTTCTTTTAAAATACCAAAAAATCATTTTTAAATAGTTGATATAAATATTCCAATAAAATTAATCACCCAGCTCTACCAATATCTGCTCATCACACCCCGCACCCACCCCAACAAGTGCAGCCAGGTGAAGAGAAAAGAAACCCATAAGAGCGCATCTGATGGCAACATCAACACCTGCCAAAACAGCCTCAAAAGACCACCAAAAATCACAATGGGAACAATCCCAAACCACGAAAAGAGCAAAAAACAGGCAAAAAGATAGATTTTTTTCTCACCGTTTCATCTTGTGGCGTGCTCAAAAAACAACCGCAAAGAGACTCGCGCCTATGAATGGCATCTGAGATGCCCATCTTTGGTCTCCTAGACATACCTCCGCTCTAAGATAAAACTATACCGATAAAAATCAATCACATAGACTCTAAATTGAACACGCCGACAGCCATTCAACTCGCCACTTAATTATTTCAAGCTCAATAAAGCTAAAACTCTAATAACGCCATTTATTAAACAAAATAGCCCTGCTTGCAGCCAGCGTTATTTAGATTCATGGAGAGATCACACTCTTGTTATTCAGAAATTCGCTGACTATACTGCGGCCCCTCTGTGGAAACAGAGATGTGACGGAAATATAAAAAGCTTCATGGATTGAGCAATATAAATCACACACAGTTCACGCAACATAAGGTTTATTTATCCATGAACAAGTTTAATAAAATTGCCGCTTTCTCTCTGCTTGCCCTGACCATGAATGGCGGCGCCCATGCCGAAGGCTGGTACGCAGGTCTGGATCTGACCACCTCCAAGATGGATCTCGACGGTGCTGCCCAGCGCGTCTATGACGCCAAAGTGATCGACGACCAGCTAGACGGCGGCAGCCTGATCGTCGGCTACGATCTCAACCACTGGTTGGCCATCGAAGGGGGCCTGCACGCCCAACAGATGGATCAGCTGACCTGGGTTACCTCCCAGGGTGCGACCGGCTTTGCCGACACCACCATCGAAACTCGCAGCATCAGCCTAGCCGCCAAGCTGAGCCAGCCGCTGGCTTGGGGCTTCAGCGCCTATGCCAAACCGGGTATCGCCTACACTCGCACCGAAGTGGAATTTGTCGGCAACGCCACCATCCTCGGTATCAGCGGTCAGTTAACTGGCAACGAAACCAAGAGCAAGGTACACCCCAATCTGGAAGTAGGTCTGGACTACGCCTTCAACGACCACTTCTCTGCCGGTATCGGTTACGAGCGCCAGTTCAACGCCCTGAGCCTGGGTGACGAGCACTACTCTCTGGATACCTTCAAGCTGGGCCTGCGCTACCACTTCTAAGTCGCACCGCGTCAGTAACAATGCAAAAGGGCCGCAGGATCTTATCCTGCGGCCCTTTTTACTGGCGAGTTACTGGCGAGAGCGCCGTTAGCAGATCTGATTCTTGCCCAGCTGCTTGGCCTGATAGAGCGCCCGATCGGCACGCACCATCAAACTCTCCTTCTGCTCATCCCGCTGATACTCCGCCAGCCCGAAGCTCATGGTAGTGAGACCGTAGGGGCAGATGGGCTCGCTCACCATCCATGCTTGAAGCTTGCTCGCCACCACCAGCGCATCCTCACGGCCGGTGTTGGGCAACAGCACCATAAACTCGTCGCCGCCCCAGCGGGCCAGCAGATCGATCTCGCGGATATGGCTACGCACCCGCGCCACTGCATTGATCAGGGTCTGATCCCCGATGTGATGCCCATAGCTGTCATTGATCTGCTTGAAGTTGTCCACATCCATAGCGATCACCGTAAAGGGCTGATGAAAACGGCGGGCCCGTTCGCACTCCAGCTGCAACGCCCGCTCCAGCCGATAGCGGCTGGCGGCGCCGGTCAGAGCATCGGTCTCCGCCAGCTGGCGATTCTCCTCCGCCTTCTGTTGCAGCGCCTCATTCAGCCGCACCAGCTCGGCGGTACGCTCAGCCACCAGCTGCGCCAGCGAATGATTGCGCAGCTCCAGCTGATCCAGCAGCAACTTGCTGGCGTGGATATTGTGATGAGCGCCGATCATGCGCGCCACAGAACCATCGGGGTTGCGCTCTATGATCCGACCGCAATCTTCAATCCAGATATAACTGCCATCCCGGCAGCGGCAACGATACTCGGCGCGATATTCAGGAATATTGCCGCTCAGACAGAGATCAAAATTCGCCATCACAGCGGCCAGATCATCGGGGTGGATCACCTGCTCCCAGGTAAAGACGGTATTGCCAAGGGTGTGAGCCTCATAGCCCAGCATCCGATACCAGCCGGAATTGCGATAGACGAAACCGGTATTGGCATTCCAGTCCCAGATGCCATCGCTGATCACCTCCAGAATGCCGTGCACCACGGCCTCGCTGACATCAGAGATCCTGACCCTGTCACTGTCCTGCACCATAGCGGTTACCCTTATTCTTCTGCCCCGCGCCACCACGGGGAATCGCTGTTTTGTCGTGAGGCGCTACCTTGGCATATCGCCATAAATCTGTCAGCCAGAACCCCACCGCACCACCGTTTCCCCGGTTATCGGCCACTCACGACACAGGCTGAACCAAGGGAGCCATAAGTGTGGTTCAAGTGCGCCCCATTTACCGGATTTAACTCACAATTCAGTCATTTGGGGGATGGGATAGATGAGGGGATCCCCAGAGGCACCCACAGAGGTCAATCGGCCAGAGTCAGCCGATAAAAATCCGTCTCCTGATGTTTCGGATTGGGGCGCAGAAATACCCAGCCAGATCGCCGGTAATGGTTCAACGCCCGCACATTGGTACGACTCACGGAGAGAATCGCCCATTTACAGCCCGCCCCCAGCAACTGCTGGCGGATATAGGCCTGCAACCCGGCGGCCAGACCGCGGCCACGATATTCGGGGAACAGATAGATCAGCTGCACATAGCCGGTCTCGGGTTCATCGGAAAAGCTGCGAAATTCCAGCTGCCCCACCAGTTGTTCACCCGCCCAGACATGGAGGTAGTGCCATTGCGCCTTCCCCAGCCTTTCGCGGATCCGCTCCCGATAGCCGTCGATAAAGTCGGCAAAACCGTCATGGGTATGAAAGCTGCAAAAATAGGCATCCCTGCGCGCCTGCACACAGAGCTCGTAATCCCGATCCAGATCGATGGTGTTAAATTCAAGTCTCAAGCAATGACATCCTGTCGTGTGTGGATTGGATGTAGGGTGTAATAAGCGCAGCGCATTACACCTTGTGGCAGATAAATAGCAGCGGTGCAATTCACTTCGTTCTTTGCACCCTACCCACCCTCACCCGGCCCTCTCCCAAAGGGAGAGGGGATAAAGCAGCACCGGTAATATGATCGTCAGCCGTGTAGGTTCGATTAGCGAAGCGTAATCGGACTGCGGTAACGGTATTACCCCTTCCCCCCTTACGGGAGAAGGGCTGGTGATGAGGGGAAAGAGATTACGCGGTGAGTGTTTGGTTTCGCGACAAGAAATATTCAGGTAGTGCAAAAATTAATATAAAGCAGCAAGCATTGTTATTAATACTTCACGAGTACAAGCTCAGGATGCTCTGGTGTATAGTGACTATCATAATTATCACTTTGCAGCTTCAAATAACGTTCAATATCTTTTAACTCATAGGGTGTATACATTGTATTTGTTTGACATACACCTATCATGCTAACCCATCCAGTTATCCCATCGATATAATCATGAGAAACTTTAAATATGCGAATGTTTTCACTACTCTTGCATTTTAATTTCTTTGGTTCAACGCTAAATATATCAAGATATGAGTTGTAGTAACTATGCTGATGTAGAGAAAAGCCAATCGCTAAATTGTGAGCCAAAGGTAATAAATTGAAGTCGTTATCTGGATTGAGAATGATTACATTGGGGCTAATTGTGAAAACAGGTCTAGTTTCAGTACTATCAAAATCATAACCTGTATGATAAACCCCTGTGATATTTATTTTTGAAAAAATAGTCTTCCTGAAACTGTCCAGATGACCAAATAAAGTAGGCACATTATTGACCTCAGCCAACATAAACAAGAAAAACAATGCCTTACACTTATCAAAAGTTTCAGAGGCGGAATTAACAACTCTCAATGCCTTCCTGAAAATATCGTGAGTGAAATATGGCTTTACTTCGGGCGGCGGATTAAGTAGCTGTTCCTTTATTTCTTGAAAACCATTCGTCATCCTTTCCAATACTTGGTTCAAAACTTCGTCCTTGCCCTCCATTCTATTTTGTGGATTTAGAAGACCTAAGAACATCTGTATAATCATAAAGTTAACCATTTTTTCCAAATGGTTTCCTTCCTTGTTAACATTTAATAGTTTACTGAACTCATGCTCGTGGACAAGTTCATTAAAGATAATCGATGTGTCCTTTTCATAGTTTGAAAGTTCTTTTTCTATATCAAACTTTTCCCCAGTCTCACCGTCAATCAACATGAAGCAATCTTTTCTTATCGCAACTGAAGATATTGGCAATGGTATTTCCTTGATATCATTTTCATTATTCTCATTAGGATATACTGTATGGCACCAAACCCTTTGCTTATCTTTAGGCTGTAACGCTGTATCATCGCTGCGAAAATTTCTCAATACCCATTGGGATAGCATATGCTGATTCTTTGTGTATTTCATAATTCATAATCCAATATTTATAAAAGAAGAAACCTGTTAAATATTTACAATTTGGTTTGGTAAAAAATAAAACGGCGGCAACTCCCTTTACCGCCGTCCAATCAATCACTCCCCCAACCTCTCCGCCAATCCGGAATAACGCTCGGTCTTTTTCCGTACGGCTTGGGCCAGCAGGGCGCGATCGCCGTAGAGATCGAGCCGGGCCTTGGCGCGGGTGATGCCGGTATAGACCAGCTCGCGGGTCAACAGCGGGCTGGAGCTATCGGGCAGCACCAGCACGGTATGGGCGAACTCCGAACCCTGGGATTTGTGGATGGTCATGGCGTAGACCGTCTCATGGGGCGGCAAGCGGCTTGGCAGAAGGGCGCGCAGGGTGCCATCCGGCTGCTCAAACCAGACCTTGAGGCGGCCAGTTTCATCGGGCAGGCAGAGCCCCATATCGCCGTTGTAGAGGCCGACGCCGTGATCGTTGCGCACCACCATCACCGGGCGACCGGCATACCAGTCGCCATCGTGGGCAATCAGGCCAGCCCGTGACAGGGCCAGTTCGAGCCGCTCGTTTAGCCCCAGCACCCCGAACGGGCCGTCGCGCAAAGCGCAGAGGATCTGGAAGCTGTTAAATGCCTTGAACACGGCGGCGGGATCTTCCCCCGCGCGGGCTGCCTTCAGATAGCTGCCGTAACCGGCGACCCCCTGGGCAATCAGGGCATCGTAGGCCTCCCCGGCCCAGGGGTGCAGGCTGATATCGGCGAATCCTGCGCCCCAGACTGATTCCACCGCCGTGACATCGCCGCTGTTGCAGGCGCGCGCCAGCTGGCCGATGCCCGAATGCTGATCAAAGCGCCAGCTCTTGGCCAGCAAACAGAGGCTGTCGCGCACCGGGGCACCGGCGGGCGAGCCCTGCAAGCGGTAGCCGGTCTGGCGGGAGAGCCAATCCGCCTGCGCCGAGCTGATGCCCTGTTCGATAAAGCTGCAGATATCGCCGAGCACGGCCCCCGCCTCCACCGAGGCGAGCTGATCCTTGTCGCCGAGCAGGATCAGGCGGGCGTGGCTGGGCAGCGCATCAAGCAGGCGCGCCATCATCGGCAAATCGACCATGGAGGCCTCATCCACCACCAGCAAGTCGAGGTGCAGCGGGTTGCCCGCGTGGTGGCGGAACTGGCTGCGCCCCGGAATCACCCCGAGCAGCCGGTGCAAGGTGCCCGCTTCGGTGGGGATCGCCTCGACCCACTCGGGGGGCAGATCGAGGGCCTGCAGTGCGGAGCCGATACTCTCGGTCAGGCGCGCCGCCGCCTTGCCGGTGGGGGCCACCAGCCGGATCGCCGGGGCCTTGCCCGCTTGCAGGCCAGTCTCCACCAGAATGGCGAGCAGTTTGGCGACCGTGGTGGTCTTGCCGGTGCCGGGGCCACCGGAGATCACCGCGAAGGGGCGCGCCGCCGCCGTGGCCGCCGCCAGCTTCTGGCCGTTGCAGCAGAGCGCGTCGGGCACCAGCGCATCCAGCTTGCCAAGATCACTTGCCGCCTGGACGCTGGTCAGCAGCCCTTCGATGGCGGGCCAATCCACTTCGTTCGGGAACACCAGATCCAGATACTTCTCGATAAAGTGGCGGGCCGAGAAGTCGGGGGCTAGACGGGCTTTCAGCAGCGCCCCGAACACCAGCCCGTAGTCGCGGGCAAACAGCCGCGACAGGGCCGGGGCAATCTCCGGCCATTCGGCGCGCTCGCTCAGGGCGCGCAGATGGCGGGCTACTCCCTGCTCATGATCGTGGTAGCGAGTGAGGTAGAGCCGCCCGTGCCACAGCCGCAGCGGCCAGCGCGGGGCGTTGCCTTCATCCTGTTCCGTACCAACGAGCGGGCTGGCCGCAAACAGGGCGGGCCAGCGGGCAGGATCCGCCAGATCAGCCAACAGATCCCGGCTCTGCTGGGGATCCAGCCCGAACGGGCGCAGAGATGGCTTTTCGTTACCAGAATGCGCGAGCATCTCCAGCGGCAGGCAGACATGGCCGCGCCCCAGCTCGAAGCAGGTGAGCGCCGCCCCCAGCACCAGCTCGGGGCTGCCTCCCAGATCAGCCACCAGCTTGGCAAATTGCAGATCCAGCTGGCGGATACGGCCGGCCAGCGCCAGTGTTTTCAACCGTTCAACCATCATTGCGCTGGTCGCAGTGCTGATCATGGTGCCGCTCATGCCTCTACCTCGTTTAATTCTGTTGATGACACACCGCCAGAGCGATCACCGTTTCTAAACAACTCATCCAGCCCCAGCACCAGTTCACGGCTCGGGCGGGTATGGAAGATGCCCCCCTGCGGCATGCCACGCAGGAACAGATAGAAAACGCCGCCAAAGTGCTGCTCGAAGTCGTAGCCCGGCAGGCGCAGGGTGAGCAGCCGGTGCAGCGCCAGCGAGTAGAGCTGGTATTGCAGGTCGTAGCGATGCTCCGCCATCGCCCGCTCCAACGCAGGACGGCTGTAATCGGCGGGGCTCATGCCGAGATGGTTCGATTTGTAGTCGAGCAGATACCAGCGCCCCTGCCACTCGAACACCAGATCGATAAAGCCCTTGAGCATCCCCTGCACGGTGGCAAAGCTCAGCGGCTTGTTGCCCCGCGACAACGGGTCATGCTGCTGGCAGAGCGCGGTCAGCGCCGGTGCCGTCACCCGCCCCATGGGCAGGAAGAACTCCAGCTCCACCTGCTTGCGGTCGGCACTCAAGTCCCGCAGCCGCACCGGCTCGCCAAAGCCCGTTTCCAACGGGGTATCGAGCACCGCCTCCACCTGCTGTTGCAGCACTTGGGCCCAGCTTTCGTCGAAGCCATCCTGCGCCAGCAGGGTGGCGATATGCTCTGCCAGCGGCTCGCCAGCGGCACTCTGAAAGTCGATGGTCTCGAACAGGCTGTGCAGCAAGGTGCCGGGGCGTGCCCCTTTCGGGAAGGTGAAGATGGAGGGCTGGGGCGCCTCTTCCGGTTGCTCGGCAGCCAGCGTGGCCGCTTCGGTCACCACCTCGTCATCGAAGCCGGGATTGGCCAAGACACCCTTGCTGTGACCGTGCCCCTGCGCCGCCAGCCCGGAGTAGGAGCTGATCCACCAGTCCCGCTCAAGGGAACCGGTAAAGTGGCGCACCTGCGGCTCGCCCAGCTGCTCCTCCTCTGGCGGCAGCGGGGCCGGACGGGTGAGCGAGGGCTCACCGACGGCCACCCCGGGCAATGCCTGAGCCAGCTCGGTGAGAGCGGTCGCCAGCGTCTGCGCATCCCCCTCTTCGCCCTTTTGCAGCAGGTAGCCGATGGCGGTGTGGTGCAGGTCGGTCTTCTCCAACTTGCCCGCCCCCGCCCGCACCGGCGCCAGCCCGAGCCAGGTGGCGTAGACGCCCCGGGTCAGTGCCACATAGAGCAGCCGCAAATCTTCGGCAAGGCGCTCCCTGTCCGCTTCGGCGAGCGACGAGTCGGCGCCGGTCAGGTCGAGAATGGTGCGATTGCCCGCCTCATCCGCCTCGTGATAGAGCGGGGTCTCGGCGGTTCTGTGGCTGCAGATAAAGGGCAGGAACACCAGCGGGTACTCCAGCCCCTTGGATTTGTGGATGGTGACGATCTGCACCAATTTCCGCTCGGATTCGAGCCGTAGTACCTGCTCCGCATCCTGCCCGTTGGGGCGACTCACCGCCTCCCCCAGCCAGCGCAGCAGGGCGTACTCCCCGTCCAGCTCGCTGCTCACCTGTTGCAGCAGCTCGCCAAGATGGAGGAAGTTGGTCAGCCGCCGCTCGCCATAGGGGCTCGCCAGCAGGAAGGAGGCGAGATTGCGCCGGTGCAGCAGGGCCCGCAGCATGGCCAGCACGCCACGGCGATGCCAGATCTTGCGGTACTCCATAAACTCCTGCACCGCGCTCTCCCACGCCCGCTCGTCGCTGGCCAGCCCATCGAGCGCCTTGGCATCCAGATCAAACAGGCCGGTGGCGAGCGCCGCCCGCAGGCTGCGCTCTTCGCTCGGGTTCTGGCAGGCGTGCAGGATAAGCAAGATCTCCCGCGCCTCCGTCTGCTCCAGCACGCTCTCGCGGTTCGACAGATAAACGGAGGCGATGGCGAGCCGCGCCAGCTCCTGCTGCACCAGCTTGCCCTCGGCGCCGGTGCGTACCAGCACGGCGATATCCCCGGCCTTCACCGCCTTGTCGCCTATCAGCGCCTTGCCCTCGCGGGCCAGGGTCAGCAGGCGGTGGATCTCGGCGGCGGTGGCGCGGGCCATCTTGCTCTGGTAACCCCCCCGGTTGAAGGTGGGCTGGCCGGTCAGCTGCCAGCAGTGGAGCACAGGTGCAGTTGCGCCATCGAGCAGCAGCGCCTTGCTCTTACCCTGCGCCTCCACCGGCAGGAAGGGGATATCCGCTTCGTAGATAAAGGGATCTTTTGCCCGCTCGAACAGGCCGTTGACCGCCCCCACCAGCGCACTGCTGGAGCGCCAGTTGCGCCCGAGGGTGTAGTGGGCGCTCACATTTCGCCGCGCCTGAATGTAGGTAAAGATGTCGGCGCCGCGAAAGCCGTAGATGGCCTGCTTGGGGTCACCGATCATCAACAGCGCCGTATTCTGATGACCGCCGTAAAGCCGGTGGAAGATGCGGTACTGCTGGGGGTCGGTATCCTGAAATTCATCGATCATCGCCACCCGATAGGTGGTGCGAATACGATCGCAGAGCCGCTCGCCCAGGCTGGAGCCGAGCGCGCCATCGAGGTCTTTGAGCAGGTCATCGAACGAGAGCTGATGGGCTTGGCGCTTGCTCGCCTGCATCCGGCTGCGCACCACTTTGGCGGCCCGTTGCAGGATAAGATCCGTAATACCGGGACGGCTCGCCAACAGTTCATCGATTTGGCTGAACAGCGGCAGGGTCGGCACTGCGCCCCCCTTCTTGAGGTTCTCCTCCAGCACCGTCTGGCCGAAGCGCTCCAGCTCCTTGGGAATGGCGTAGCCACTGCTCTCTTCCTGTGCCCAATCGCCGATCTTGGCAAGCCACCCTTCGTAGTTCTTGCCGGTGTAGCGGCTTACTTGCCCATCCGTCTGGCGGCGGATCTCGTCCATCTGCGCCAGCCATTCGCCCTTCACCGCAGCAATGCGGGCCATAGCTGCCTGATGGCGAGCGGCAAGGGTTTCGTCCCCCAGCGCGGGGTGGATCTCCAGCTCGCTGTTGTCGAGCCAGCCGTTCATCTCCCGCAGCAGGGCGGCGGGGCTCGGCCAGAGCGCGCGCACCGAACTGGCGAGGGTTTTATCCACCGGATAGAACTCGGCACGCCAGTAGTCGCTCACCGCCTGCAGCCTGAGCTGGCTGTCGTCGGTGAGAAATTCGGTTTCAAAAAGGGCGCCCGACTCGAAGGCGTTCTGCTTGAGCATCCGCTGGCAGAAGCCGTGGATGGTAAAGACCGCCGCCTCGTCCATCTGCCGCTCGGCGGCCAGCAGGCGGCGGGCCGCCAGCTCATGATCCTCCACCTCTGCCAGCAGTTGGGCCAGCAGGGTGTCACTGCTGTGGCCGCGCATAAAGGCGAGCCGCGCCTCGTGGATGCGACCACGGATCCGCCCGCGCAGCTCGGCGGTGGCCGCTTCGGTAAAGGTCACCACCAGAATCTCGGTCACCGAGAGCGGCCGTTCGTGGGCGCTCGGCTGACCGGCATCGGCCCCCTCTTCAATGAGCGGGCCGTGGCCCAGCAGCAGGCGCAGGTAGAGACCGGCGATGGTGTAGGTCTTGCCGGTACCGGCAGAGGCTTCGATCAGTCGTTCACCATGGAGGGGAAAACGCAGGGTATTGAGCGGGTTAGCCATTATTTCAGCTCCTCCAGGGTCTTGAGCAGCGGGGTCAAATGTTCGCGGGCCAGCGCCTGCAACTGCCCCAGCACCTCGTCATCGAGTTCGGGGAAGCAGCGGGCGACGTAAACGTCCTGCCCTTCCCCATTGATCATCCAGCCGCCATTGAAACGGGTGAGGGCCGCCTTGTCGGCCGCCTCCGGCTTGTCCGGATCCTTCTCGATCGCCTTGAGCCAATCCCAGGCGGTGTTGGGGAAAAACGGCAGCGGCCGCTTCATCCCCTGCGCCCAGCACGCCACCAGCGCTGCCAGCTTGGGCCGCGCCTCGTCGGCAGCGAGCTTGGCTAACCGCAGGCTCTGTTTGGCATCGAACAGCAGGGTGTCGCCGGGGGCGTCACTCAGGGAGAGGCAGAGGTGCTGGATCCAGCCCAGCAGCAGATCCTTGCCGTTGAAGCTGCCGGGTTTGACCACCAGCAAGCGTCCCTTCTGGGTGTCGATCCACCCTTGCAGCTGGCCCTGAGTGAGGGAGATATCGATCTCCACCGCCTGCTTTTCTGACTCATTGGCAGCAACCCATGGCCGCAGCCGATCCGCCAGCTTGCCCATCTCGGCATCCAGATCGTCCAGCAGCAGGCTGCCGAACCACCCTTGCGGCAGCAGGCCGGTGAGCTGCAACCGTTCGCGACGCTCGGTACTATCTCCTTCCGCCAGATGGGCATCGAGCAGCAGATCTTTCAGCTGATAATGTTGCAGGCCGTCCAGCTCGAACGGCTCGCTATCCTCGATGTTGGCTTCGTTCAGCTCAAACCACACCTTGAGACGGCGGTTGAGGAAATATTTGGTGGGCTGGCGATAGAAGCGCAGCAGCTCCGCCAGCTCCAGCCCCTGCTCCTTGCCCCCCCCTCTGTTCCAATCTGGCGGCAGCGGCAGCTCGCCGCTCTGGAAGTTGGCCGCGCCGCGCTCTGGGTTAAGGGCGGGCAGCCAGTCGGCGGCATAGGTAAAGAGCCGCGAAACCGCCTCTGGGTAGAAGTAGTTGCGGCTGTAGGGGGTGAGCGGGTGCGCCACCATCAGGTGCTTGAGCAGCCGCTTGCCGGAGGTTTCGTCATCGAGGCTCTCATCCCCCGCCAGCACGAAGCCCTGCCGCACATAGTCGATCAGCTCCGCCAGCAGCACGGAGGGCACCTTGTCGCTGTTGTCCTGCGCGCTGAAGCCCTGATAGCTGATGTAGAGCCCCTGCTGGGCGCTGAGCAGTGCCTCGAGGAAGAGGTAGCGGTCATCATCACGGCGGGAGCGATCCCCGCGCCGCGACGCCACCGCCATCAGATCGAACCCCATGGGGGCCAGGGTGCGCGGGTAGACGCCGTCGTTCATGCCGAGCAGGCAGACCTGCTTGAAAGGGATGGAGCGCATCGGCATCAGGGTGCAGAAGTTGACCTGACCGGCGAGGAAGCGCTGGCTGGAGCGGGACTCCCCCAACACGCTGCCGAGGTAATCCTGCAACAGGGAGGCCGAGATGGGCTGCTCGAAGCGAGCCTCGCCGAGCCGGGTCTGCCACTCGACCAGCTGACTGCGAATAAGCTGAAGCTGACGCTCTTCATCTTCGTCGGCCAGATAGAAGCGCTCCAGCAGCGCCAGCAGGCAGGCGTTCCACTCGGCCAGCGGCTGCGCCTGTTGCAGCCGGGGCAAAAACTCGGCCAGCGAATCGACAAACCAGGCCAGCTTGCCGAGTGCCAGCCCCTGCTGACCCTCGATATCGGCATAGGGCAGGATGCCCGCCACCGGCTCGCCGTCGCCCATGGCAAAGCCGAGCAGCATGCGCCGCAGGCCGAACAGCCAGCTGTTGCCGGACATGGGCGGCAGATCGAAACGGACGGGATAGCCGTCGTCCAGCCCCCAGCGGATGCCGGTCTCTTGCACCCAGACCCGCAGCTGGTTGAACTCATCGTCATCCAGCTCGAAGCGACGCAGCACTGCGGGAACCTCGAGAATGGCGAGCAGCTCACCCGCCCCCAAGCGGGCGTTGGGCAGCCTGAGCAGGGCGAGGAAGCTTTGCAGCAGCGGGCTCTCCTGACTCGCCGCCCGATCCGATACCGCGAACGGGATCTGGCCCCGCGCGCCACTCTTTTCTTTACCAAACACGGCCTGAATATAGGGGCCGTAGCTGTTCACGTCCGGCATCATCACCACCACATCTTTCGGGGTGAGGGACGGGTCCTGCTCGAACAGCGCCAGCAGTCGGTCGTGCAGCACTTCAAGTTCCCGCATCGGGCCATGGCAGGCGTGGATCTGCAAGGATCCATCCGCCGGATCGATCGGGCTCTTGTGATGGCTGCTGTCGAGATCAAATTGCCCCTCGCCCCGTGAACCTAGCTCCAGCACATCCTTCTGGATGGCGCGCAGCAGGCTGACATTGCCCTTGGCGTCTACCTCGTCGATATCGACGAAAGCCTCGATTTGCGGCACCTCCAGCTCCATCAGCTGATGCAGATAGTCGCGCCCCAGCTTGCCCATGGAGGCGAGCAGCGGGTTGGCGGGGCCCTGCAACGTCTCGATATCGGTGCCGGGTTTGAGCTTGTTTTCGAGCCGAGCCAGGGTTTTGCGATCGAGCAGATCCCCCCAGTAGTAGCGGCAGGGGTTGGTGACGAACAGATGCACTTCCACCTCAGGCCGACTGCCGAGGGCCAGCAATGCCTCCACATAGCGCGGCGGCAACGCCGAGATGCCGAACACAAAGACCCGCTGCGGCAGCTTGCCCGGCAGATCCAAGGTGCGTTGCAGCTCGTGGATAAACTCCTCGTAGAGGTTGGCACGGTGGTAGCCGCTCGGGGAGAGCGCAAGGATGCGGGCCACCAGCTCGCGCCACAGCTCGGGCTGCCAATCCTGACCGCTCACCCCGGCCAGCTCCTGACTCAATCCTTCCCCCTCTTCCCAACGGGCGATCCAGTCCGGCCGGTAGACCAGATACTGGTCAAAGAGATCCGCTACCTTCTGGCAGAGCTGCCACAGCCTGACTTGCTCGGGATCCTTGGCAGGATCCTCCTCATCCCCGCCCAGATAGGCGGCGAGCGGGGCAAAGGCGGGCCTGCCCAGCAGGGCGGGCAGAATGGTCATCAGCTGCCAACTCATGGATCCCTTGTTGTAGGGGCTCTGGCGCGGCACATCCGCCAGCACCCGGGTGAACATCTCCCAGATAAAACTGGCGGGCAGCGGAAAGTCGATATTGGCGGCGATGCCGAAGGCTTTGGCCAGCTCCAGCTTGAGCCACTGGGCCATGCCCGGACTCTGCACCAGGATCTGCTCCCGATCGAAGGGGTGAGAGAGAGGGGCCTGCCGGATATGGTTGACCAGCAGCTCCTTGAGCAGATCCAGCTGATTAGAGTGGTAGAGGGTAAACATGGACGACTCCCGCCAATTCACAAGAGGGGATGAACGCCGGAAAAGAGGAGCCATTTCCGTCACTTCACAAGAGAGGGAATTGTCAGGGATCGGGGGGGAAGATGCAAAAGGCGCTTGCGGCCAGCGGCAGGCAAGAGGCGGAATCATGAGGGGCGCCGCAGATTTGGCTCTCTCTTTCTCACAGACAGAAAAAAGCCGGTGCAGTTGCACCGGCCAAAAGGCATTGGAAACCTCAAACTGACTGGCTGTTACCAGTTTTTGCCGAGACGGGCATCCACACTGAATGCACCCGCACCAGCCGCCGCCAGGGCCAGGAAACCACCGGCCACTGAAACGTTCTTCATAAACATCAGCATCTGCATCTGTTCGGCAGGCTGATAGTGGAAAATAAAGGCAGCCATCAGGGTGAAACCGGCCAGCAGCACGGAGAGGCTGCGGGTAAAGAGACCGAGCACGATGGCAAGGCCACCGCCCAGCTCAAGCAGGATCACCAGCGGCAACATAAAGCCGGGCACCCCCATCGCTTCCATATAACCCTGAGTACCAGCGTAACCACCGATCTTGCTCCAGCCCGCCATCACGAACATCAGCGCCAGCAGTACACGACCCGCCAGCAGTGCCAAATCTTTCATCTTGTCCATTTTATCTTCCTCGTTTGTGTCACATCACCGCTGACTGCTTCAGGGTAGGTCAAATAACAGGGCTTGAGTGGCACTGGTTGCGACCAACTCCCACCGGTATTCATCACGACTGAGAACCCCGTCGCCGGGTCGGGCAGCCAGACCGTTGGCGGTCAGCTCCCCTGAAATCATCTGCAGGTAACCGTGTCGGCCAGCCAGTGCCCATTCGAGCGTCTCGCCCGGGGCCAGTTCCAGCCGCCATACGCGGGCCTGTTGGCGGATCCTGAAGGATCCCGCCTCGCCATCCGGTGACGCCACCAGCGTCATGCCCGGTCTGGACTCGATCTTCTTCTGCTGATATCCGGGTGGCGTGCCGAACTCGTTCGGCTCGATCCAGATCTGCAACAGGGAGAGGGGTTCCGTCTGCGAGGGGTTGTACTCGCTGTGGCGGATCCCGCTGCCTGCGCTCATCAGCTGGAAATCCCCTGCCGGGATCTGCTCGGCATGGCCGAGGCTGTCCTTGTGCTCAATGGTGCCTTGCAGCACGCAAGTGAGGATCTCCATATTGGCGTGAGGGTGGGTGGCGAATCCGCCACCCGGCGCAACCAGATCCTGATTGATCACCCGCAGCACCGAGTGTCCCATCCACTCCGGGTCATAGTAGTGACCGAAGGAGAAACTGTGGCGCGCGTCCAGCCAGCCGAAGTTGGCCTTGCCCCGCGCTTCTGCGGCTCTCAATTGCATCATGGTCTGCTCCTCATCTATCCGGGGTTCGACTTAGCGCGGGTTGCCACCACCGATGCCGAACGGAATACGGTATTCGCTGCTCTGGCCAGCCAGGCTGACGGTCAGGTTGCCCTGGGTACGGCTCGGGATCCGCACCTGCTGGGTGCCACTCAGGTTGGCGTGGACTGATGCCAGCAGATCGCCAGACTCGTCACGTACTTCCAGCATCGGATTGGCTTTGCCATCCACTGCGGCAGTGGCATTCCAGTTCACAAACAGCACGCCCGGGGCAGCGTTGATGTCAGCCGGTACGGAAGCCTGGGCGAAACCTGTGGTCATCAGGCCTGCAACGGCCAGCATCTTGATTACGTTTTTCATGTTCATTGACTCTCTTGTTTTATATGTCATTGCCAAGGCCTTTTCGGCCAGAATCAATGCATCCATGCAAGAGGTTATTCAAATAGTGTGTTGTTCTTTCACCGACATCAGACAGACCGATTTGGTGTGTCACAGTGCGGAACTTCCCGCATATTTGGCCGCTCGGCGTTCCTGCCTAAGCGTTGATTGCATATTAAAGACACTTGGCCTAACTTGTTAGCGAGATAAACTGGCAAACATGTTCAAAAAAATTGAAGGTATGAAATGGCCAAGGAATCGAACAAGGAGCGGGCGCTGACCCTAGAGGCAATCCGGGTGCTGGACGCCATCGACCGCCGTGGCAGCTTCGCGGCGGCGGCCGACGAGCTGGGCAAGGTGCCCTCGGCATTGAGCTATACGGTGCAGAAACTGGAGGACGAACTGGATGCCATGCTGTTTGACCGCAGCGGCCACCGCACCAAGTTCACCCCGGCGGGACGCATGCTGCTGGAGCGCGGCCGGGTGCTACTGGAAGCGGCCGAACATCTGGTGGGCGAAACCCGGGCGCTGGCCCGTGGCTGGGAGACCGACATCACCATCGCCGTTGATGCGCTGGTCCCGCTGCAGGCCCTCTACCCCTTGGTGGAAAAGCTGGCCGAGCAGACCGATACCCGACTGCGGCTGCGGGCCGAGGTGCTGGCGGGCAGCTGGGAATGTCTGGAAGATGGCCGCGCCGACCTGCTTATCTCCTCGATCAATCCCGATATCATGATGACCGGCATCAAGCATCAGGTGATCAAAGAAGAGGTGATGCTCTACGTCGCCCATCCCGATCATTCGCTACATCAGGAGCCGGAGCCCTTGGCAGACGAGACCCTGCGCCGTTACCGCGCCATCGCGGTGGCTGACTCGGCGCTGCGCAAACCGGTACTCACCTATCGCCTGCTGGACAAGCAGCCACGCCTCACCGTCAGTACCATGGCGGAGAAACGTGACGCCCTGCTCGCAGGGATCGGCGTCGGCACCATGCCGCAAAGCTGGATCGATGAGGACATCAAGGCCGGGCGGCTCAAGGTGATCAGCCCCGAATATCGCCATCAGTTGCAAGTAGTACTGGCCTGGCGGCGGGACACCATGGGCAAGGCCAAGAGCTGGCTGGTGCGGGAGATACCAAAGCTATTTGTGGCCGGTGAGAAGTGAGATCCAGTTAACAGAACACTCAATTATATGCCTCACTTGACACCCGAGGCTTTTATTGGTTCCATAGCCGCCTCATTTGAACCAATGGAATCTGTAAAAAATGAAAAAGACTTTGCTGGTAGCCCTCACCTCCCTGCCCCTGTTTGCCAATGCTGGCCTGATGGACTCTCTGACCGACAGCGTCACCAGCAGCGTAAAAGATGCGGCCAATACCGCCGTATCCGGTGCTGTGGACAGCGCATCCAACGAAGCCATCAAGCAGGCGCTGGATATCAAGGAAGGCGGCTCCAACAAGCAGGCTATCAAAGAGAAGCTGGGCGCACCGGCCTCCACCAAGACCGAATCCGGCCTGGAAGTGTGGACCTATGATCTGGATGCCCTGAACAAGGCCTCTCCGCTGCTGGCAGAAACCACCAAGACCCTGCTGAAAGATACTGACGCCGCCAAGAAGAACGTAGTTATCAAGTTCGAAGGCGAAACCGTCAAGAAAGTAGACCTGACCGACAAGGCTCAGGGCTAAGTTCGCTCTTCCAGTGGACAAGGGTGACAAGCCCGCACCGGCACAGATAGCAAGAGGGGGAGCACCGGGCTCCCCCTCTTTCATTATCTGTTTGTTACACCTTGAAGCGATGCACCAGCGCCACCAGCTGGCGATTGGACTCCAGCAGAGTGGCCGAACTCTGTTCGGTATTCTGCCCGTTATCCACCAGCAGATTGACCATGTCGCGGATAGTGACCATGTTGCGGTTGATCTCTTCGGTCACCCGGCTCTGCTCCTCTGCCGCAGTCGCAATCTGGGTGCCCAGATCGTTGATCTGCACTACGGCATCCGCCATCTTGTCGAGCCCGCCGGTCACCTGCTCGGTATTTTCGGTCGCCGCCTGACAGCTCTGCTTGGTGTGCTCCATGGCCACTACGGCTTCGGCCACCCCCTGCGTCAACCGGGAGAGCATGCTCCCCACCTCGGCGGTGCTATTCTGGGTTCTCGCCGCCAGCGCTCGCACCTCATCAGCCACCACGGCAAAACCACGCCCCTGCTCACCGGCCCGCGCCGCCTCGATGGCAGCGTTGAGTGCCAACAGGTTGGTCTGGGCGGCAATATCGCCGATCACACTGAGTACACTGCTGATCTGGCGGGCATCTTCCTGCATCCCCAATACCTTGGTCGCAGCAAGATCGACTTCATCGATCAGCGCCGCCACACTGGCAGAGGCCTGACCCACCACCTTGCGGGACTGAATCGCCTGACCATTGGCAGACTCGGTAAAGCTGGCAGAATCGCTCGCGTGGTGTGCCACGCTATCGGCAGTGGAGCTGAGCTCGGTCAGTGCTGTCACTATCTGATCGGTCTCGGCGGCATGCTCACCGAGAATACGTCTGGCCTGTCCCGTCTGCTGGTCCAGCTGGGCCAATTCACGGGTAATCAGCTCTGTGGTCTCGGTCACCTGCAACATCATCTGCTGCAGATAGGCGATAAAGCGATTCACCGATTGGGCGATATGGTCCAGCTCATCGTGTCCCTTGACCCGGATCCGGGCAGTCAGGTCAGCATCTCCGGCCGAGAGCGCATCGATGTTCAGCTTGAGAGTGTCGAGTCGACTGCCCAGTTGCTTGATGGCCATCAACATCAGCGCAAACAGCAGCACCACCATCGGTAGCTGGATCGCTGCCAGCGTCTTGAGCACCTCCTGACTGTCGTGGGTCAGGGTGCTGGTCGGCAGCGCCGCCGCCAACAGCCAGGGGGTTCCTTCGATGGGTTGCATCAGCAATGTCTGCTCTTCACCCAGATCCTGAAAAGTGGTGCGCTGCAACGCGGCGCCATTACCCAGCCCCAGCAGGCTGGCGATTGCGCTGGCAAAGGGATAGTCCCCGTGAGATGAGAGATTGCCCAGCACCACATCCCCGTTCAAACGGCCATTCTTGCTGAGGATCTTGCCATCGGCTTCGACGATCATCACCTGACCACCGATCTCCTGCTCTTTTTTGGCGACCAGATCATTGAAGAAACCCAGCGTCACATCGATGGTGGACACCCCGTAGAGGGAGCCATCACGGTAGATCCCCATGGCGCAGTTGGTTCGCGGTTGCTGACTGGCACCGTCCTTGTAAGCCGCCGCCCAGACACACATGCCTTTCGCCGCCTGCTGCCCGGCTCTGTGCCAGGGCTGCTCGAAATAGTTGGGTGCCTCGGCCGAGTTCCAGTAGGTGTTGGGGATCAGCTGGTTGGCACCATCCCGATGAAAGAAGGTACTGAACTTGATGCGACCAGCTTCCCGCTGATCCGGCATCGGCCAGATGCCGCCACCAAACACCATGGCATTGCCATATTGATCGATCAGAGCAGGGAGAACGGCATCGATTTGCTCGCTCGGCAGCTGGGCAACCAGCTGGGTGATACTGCGTGACTGGCTCTGCACCCCGTTGAGCTGGTCGCGAATGTCGGTCGCAATCTCGCTGACCCGCAGCACCAGATTCTGCTCACCCGCCCGTTGCAGCTCGGGCTTGACCCATAACTGGATGCCGATAACGGTCAGCACACAGACCGCCACCATGAATCCCAAAAAAACGGCGGTATATCGCCCCTTGATCGTCCCCAGATCCCAACCCATACCCTCTCCTGTTTACGGCCACTGCTAACTGCAGCTTGTTATATGAGCGAGCATTATCTTGCAATTCGCTCATGGCGCGTTTGCCATCGCTCACATAAGCGATAGCAAGATAAGGATTCGAGCAAAAATGGATCGATGGGATCACAAAAAGGGTGGCCTCGGCCACCCTTTGGTTTATAACAGCAGGCGCTGTTACTGGTTCGCCTCGGCGAACTGTTTCATCGCTTCGGCGTGCTTGGTCATGCCGGCGGCACGCTCGTTGAGGTTCTTGATGAACTCCGCCTTCTTGGCCGGATCTTCAATGCGGTCATAACGTTGTTGCAGGTTGGCCTGGATCTGCTCCGGGGTCATGTTCTGCATGCGGGCCATCTTGTCGTGGCGGCCACCGTGGTGTTTGCCACCTTTCATACCACTGCCATCCATCGGGCAGTCCATCATGGCACCGGGCTGACCGGTGGGGGCGGCTTCACTGGCGGCATAGGCGCCCAGCGGCAGGCCAAGGATCAGGGTGGCGGTCAGTAGGGTTTTGGTCAGCTTTTTCATGGTCTATCTCCGTTAGGGATGATTCTGGTTCGGCGCTCTTGCCTTGCCCTCAAGTAAACACCCGTCAAGTGTCTGAACTTTGCCAGCATCGCCCTTTTTTGTAGCAGAGTGTGGCATCGTGCGGATCTGGCACACTTTGACACAAACCGCAGGGCGGATTTTCGTATACTCGTGCCAACGTCAAGCAGGAGCCCTTCCCATGAATCAAGGCAACACCCACATTCTGGTGGTCGACGACCACAGCGAGATCCGCGATCTCTTGAAGCGCTTTCTGGAACAGCACGGCCTGCGGGTCAGCTGCGCCCGGGATGGCAAAGAGATGAAGCGACTGCTGGAGGAGCGGGAGTTCGATCTGCTGGTGCTGGATCTGATGATGCCGGGTGAAGATGGCCTGACCCTCTGCCGCGAGCTGCGAGTCAAATCGAGCCTGCCCATCATCATGCTGACCGCCATGGGAGAAGAGACCGACCGCATCATAGGGCTGGAGATGGGGGCCGACGACTATCTGGCCAAGCCCTTCAATCCGCGCGAGCTGTTGGCGCGCATCAAGGCGGTGATGCGCCGTACCCAGGCCGAGACCCAGCCCGCCGCCGAGACCCTGACCCGGGATCTGCGTTTCGATCGCTGGTTGCTCGACATCAATCGCCGGGAGCTGGTCGATGAGGATGGGGTGGGCTTGAGCCTCTCCACCGCCGAGTTCGATCTGCTCAAGGTGTTTCTCGAGCGCCCGCAGCGGGTGCTGAGTCGGGATCAACTGCTGGATCTGGCCCGTGGCCGCGAGGCGGTGGCCTTCGATCGCGCCATCGATACCCTGGTGAGCCGACTGCGCCGCAAGCTGGAGCGGGATCCCAAGAATCCGGAGCTGATCAAGACCATCTGGGGTGGCGGCTATATGTTCTCCGCCGACGTGACGCAGGTTTAAGCAGTGGGCGCCTTGCGAAGACTGTGGGCACGGATGTGGCCCAAGGGACTGACCGGCCAGATCATTCTGGTGGCGCTGGCTGGGTTGATCCTGATCCAGCTGCTCAGCATCCAGATCTACCGCTCGGATCGGGAGGAAGCGCTCGGCTTCGTCAACAGCCGCAACGCCATGCAGCGGATCATCTCGGTGGTGCGGTTGCTCTCCCTCTCCCCTCCCTCTCTTTATGACGAGATCCTCAAGGCCAGTCGCAACGAGACCCTGCTGCTGCGCCTCTCCGATGAGCCGCTGCAACCGGATAACCGCAGCCCGCGCTTCGAGCAGTTGGTGCGCTCGCGCCTCAACTATCCTCCCGGCCTTACTGTCGAGATCAGCGCCGAGTTGAAAGAGAACTCCCAGCGCAGCAAAGCGTGGGAGCACCACGCCCGCATGATGCGGGATCGTAAGGGGCAGCCCCCGCCGCGGGATATGCGGCTCTATGGCTCCATTGAGTTGCCGCAGGGTGGCTGGCTGCAGTTCAGCTCACTGGTAGACAAAGAGGCGGGCAGCTGGTCGTGGCAGACCACCCTCAACCTGATGCTGGTCGCCAGTCTGGTGATCGGGCTCATGGTGCTGCTGTTTCGCCGTGCCACCCGCCCTCTCAAGCAGCTGGCGGGCAATGCCGAGCGGCTGGGACGGGGCGAAGATATCGAGCCGCTGCAAGAGGTGGGGCCGACCGAGATCCGCGAATCGATTCAGGCCTTCAACCGGATGCACACCCGACTCGACCGTTTCGTGCAGGACAGAACCCGGATGCTGGCGGCCATCTCTCACGACCTGCGTACCCCCATCACCAGCCTGCGGCTGCGCACCGAGTTTCTGGCCGATGGCGAGGACAAGGAGCGCATCCAGCAGACTCTGCAGCAGATGGAACAGATGCTGGCGGCGACCCTCAGCTTTGCCCGCGAGGAGGGGCAACAGGAGGCCACTCGCGAACTTGATCTGGTCAGCCTGCTGGTCAGCCTGTGCGATGACTATGCCGATACCGGCCAGCCGGTCACCTGTCTGGCGGAGGGCAAAGAGGTCTATGCTTGCCGAGCCAACACCTTGCGCCGGGTGCTGCAGAACCTGATCGGCAATGCCATCAAATATGCCGGCAGTGCCGAGGTATCGCTGGAGCGAACCCGGGAGGCACTATTGATTCGAGTCTGTGACCACGGCCCCGGGATAGACCCGGCGCGACTGGAGGATGTGTTCAAACCCTTTGTGCGCCTTGATGAGGCGCGCAACACCGAGTCGGGTAGCGTGGGGTTGGGGCTCTCTATCGCCCGCACCCTGGTTCATCAACACGGTGGCGAACTGGTTCTGCTCAATCGGCCACAAGGGGGACTGGAGGCGAGGATCAGCCTGCCGTTGTAAGCAGTCACTCTAACTGCCAGCCTCCTTATGACGCCGTTTGCATCATGCAAACTTCATCATGTGAGCGCTTGTTCTTCGATGAGAAAGGCGGTGATAATCGGTGACCACGGGACGGTATACGGCAACAGATTGGAGCAAGGATGGCCTCTTCCAGGACGGGAGTCATAGTCAGTATCGGATGGGGGCTCCTGCTGCTCGCCCTTGCCCTGCCTGCCTGGGCCAAAGCCCCGGAAGAGCCGATCATCATTACCAACTCCAAAGCCTGGCAGCCCTTCTCCTATATCAATGAGTCGGGCCAGCCGGATGGCCTGCTGATCGACCTGTGGCGTGAATATGCCCGGGTAACCGGTCAGAAGATCGAGTTCAGGCTGGTCGACTGGCAGCAATCTCTCGATCAGCTCAATGAGGGTCAGGCGGATGTTCATGCCGGACTGCTCTGGTCCCCGGAGCGGGACAAGCTGTTCAACTATGGTCAGTCCCTCGCCCAACTCGACTCCCAGCTCTTCTTCTCGAGCGAGCTGCGCGGCACCGATGTGCACTACACCCTGAGCCATGAAACGGTCGGGGTGGTGGCCGGTGGCTACGAGGAGTATTACGCCAAGCGCTACTTCCCTAGCACCAGACTACAGACCTTCGATGACAATGACGCCATGCTGGCCGCGGTTTTCAAGGGGGAGCTGAAGGCCTTTATCGCCGATCTGCAGGTCGCCAATTTCTATCTCTATACCTCGGAAGATCCCACCCGCTTTATTCCGGTTCGCCACCTCTATACCGACCAGCTCCGCTTTGCGGTGAAAAAGGGTGACCTTGCCCTGTTAAGCAAGCTGGAAGAGGGGTTTGCCAAGATCAAAGAGAGCGATCGGGAGCGGATCATCCGAAAATGGATGCATGTCGAGACCATCTACCCCATCCATCTTGGCCCCTGGCTGCTGCTGGCAGGAGTGCTGATCACGGTGGCCTACATAGTGCAACTGCGCCGCGCAGTCGCCAGCCGCACCGCCGAGCTAAGTCGGGCCAACGCCAGACTGGAGAAACTGGCCAGTACCGACCCCCTGACCGGCCTGCTCAATCGACGGGCATTCATGCCTGCCATGGAGCAACGGCTGGCAAACGGCACGCCCTGTGCCCTGCTGCTGTTCGATGTGGATCACTTCAAGGAGACCAACGACCGCTTTGGTCATGGCATCGGGGATCTGTTGCTGGAAAAGCTGGCCACCACGGTGACCAACCTGTTGCCCGAAGAGGCTCTGCTGGCCCGCATCGGCGGGGAGGAGTTTTGCCTGCTGCTGCCGCTGGCCACGCTGGCTGAGACAGAGCAGTGGGCCGAGCGCATTTGTCTGGAGAGCAACCAGCAAACCCTGCACACCAGCGGCGGCGAGGTGACGCTCTCCATCAGCACCGGGGCAATCTGGGTAGCAGCAAACAGAGAGGCTGATGCCGACCAGCTACTGCGGCAGGCTGACGCCCTCATGTATCAGGCCAAGGGGCTGGGGCGCAATACCTGGCAAGCCGCCCCCTATCAGGCGTAGCCCCCTGACGGAGGCGCAATAAAAACGGCCGCCATCGGAAGATGGCGGCCGTATAACATGATCCCTATCAGAAGTTGTAAGTCACGCCCAGGTTGTAGCGGCGACCATCCAGCACAGTGCCATAGCTGCTGTAATCCACCGCCTTGTCGAACAGGTTGTAGACCCCGGCGGTCAGATCCAGATGCTTGTTGGCCTTGTAGACCAGGCCCATGTCAAAGAAGGTATAGGAAGGGGTCCCCTCCGCCATCTTGACCCGGCTCAGGTACTCGGAGGTCTCGCCACGGAAGTTGACTCGTGACCAGAGGCTGAGATCCTCGGTAGTCTGCCAGTCTACGCTGCCGTTGAACATGTGGCGGGGCATCTGGTTGAGGGCATGACCCGCCAGCGGGCCGCTCTTCTGTTCGGACTGGGTAAAGGTGTAGCTGGAACTGACCGACCAATCCTCATTGATGGCCCAATCCATCATCCCCTCGACCCCGCGCATGTTCGCCTTGTCGACGTTGACCCGGTCACTGATGAAGTCATAGCTGTGACCATTGAGGGTACAGGCAGGATCGCTCTTGCTGGTGCAACGACGTACTTCTGAGATCTTGTTCTTGAAGTCGGTATTGAACAGGGTCACCCCGGCGTTGAAGCCCTGATGACCGTTCCACAGCAGACCGATCTCTTCACTCACGCTGGTCTCGGGTTTGAGATCCGGGTTGCCGACCAGCATGCCATCCAGGCTGCCACCACCGGTGACCTGACCCCAGTTGGCCGCCGACATCCGCAAGTCAGGGGAACGGTAACCGGTCGAGACGCCCCCTTTCAACGTCCAGCTCTGGTCCAGATGCCAGACGCCGTAGAGGCGCGGGCTCCAGTGAGAGCCGTAGTTCTGGTCCCGATCCATGCGGGCGCCACCGGTCAGGGCAAAGCTGTCAGTGAGTGACCACTCATCCTCGACAAACATCGCCCAGCTCCAGCGGGTCAGCTGCTCGGCAGGGTTGGCTACTTTCAGGGTATTGCCCTGATCGTGCAGGTCTTCATAGCGGTACTGACCACCGACACTCAGGTAGTGATCCCCCAGAATGAACTGGGTATGAGTGTCGGCGATGGTGTTGGTGAGCTCCATCTTGCGACCGGGGTTAGTGTTGGTCTCCTGCTGCAGATAGCTGCTGGACGAGCCGAAATCATACTGACCATCATGGGTCAGCGCATAGTTGGTGCGCTCGTAGCGGTTAAGGCTATCTTTCGCCTTGGCATCCAGTGAATTGCCGGCCGTACGATCCCGATCCTGCAGGCTGCGACTGGCCTCCAGATCGAAGCTGTTATGGTCGTCAGGCTTGAAGCTAAGCACCGCCGTGCCACTGCGAGTCTCCTGCTCGGCAAAGCCCTGGGTAAATTTGTCTTCGCCACGATGCGCCAGCTGACCATTGAAACGCAGCCCCAACACGCCATCGATCAGTGAACCTGCGGTATAGGCATCGGTCTGGAAGCTGTTGCCGGCATCTTTGTTCTCTTGGAAGGTCGAATCAGCGTGAACCGACCCCTGCCAGGCCAGTCCGGTGGTCTTGCGGGTAATCACGTTAATCACGCCGCCCATGGCATCCGAACCATAACGGGATGACATGGGGCCACGGACGACCTCAATCCGCTCGATCGCCTGCAATGGCGGCAACCAACCCTGTTCGATACCCGGGCCATCGCTATTGGGGCGAGTACCGCGGCTATCCACCTTCTTGCCATCAACCAGCATCAGGGTGTATTTCGAGCCCATACCGCGAATGCTGATATCACTGCTGCTGCCACCACCCGTCACCACGACACCGGGCACATCCTTCAGAGCATCGGTCACATCGCGATATGCCCGCTTCTCCAGCTGTTCACGGGTAATCACGGAGATGGAGGCGGCAGAATCTTCGATCTTCTGCTGGAAGCCGGATGCGGTGACGACCATCACCTCCTGCTCGGCAGCATAGGCTTGAGTCGCAAGAAGGGAGCAGATCAGCAAGGCAAGCTTGTTCGGTTTCACTGTTGTCATGTTTTGGCCTGAACGTTTTTAGTAGGAAAGTGGCGTATTCCCTTACTTCACTCGTTACAACGCCCTGGCATCCGGCCAGGAGCAGCATTAGCAAAGGCTCATTTGAAAAGCACTTTATTAATCAGCCCGCATTGTAACGACCTCACTCAGATCATTCAAACAATAATCATTATCATTTGCGAGTTTAAGCATTGTCCTGCAGAACAGACCGCCATACCTCATAGAGATCGGTGTTAAATTAACAAATAGATAAATATCATATAGTTACAAAAATTGGGGTTTATGGCAGAACCGAAGAAAATCGAGGAGGAAAAATAGAGAAAATGGCAGGGAAGAGGGAATAAAAGGTCAACATTTGGGCGATTTGCTAAATTTCAGCCAATAAAAAACCCCGCTCATCGAGCGGGGTTTCTTGTATTGGGTGCCTGGCAGTGTCCTACTCTCGCATGGCGAATGCCACACTACCATCGGCGCTACCGCGTTTCACTTCTGAGTTCGGCATGGGATCAGGTGGTTCCACGGCGCTATGGCCGCCAGGCAAATTAATTCAATCTGAGAAAGCTGACGTAAATAACGATTTGCCTGTTGGCTTCGCTATCACTGAATTTTTAAGTAGTTCATGCACTTGCTACAAGGCCAGAAACACTTCTTGGGTGTTGTATGGTTAAGCCTCACGGGTAATTAGTATGGGTTAGCTCAACACGTCGCCGCGCTTACACACCCCACCTATCAACGTTGTGGTCTCCAACGGCCCTTTAGGACCCTCAAGGGGTCAGGGATGACTCATCTCAGGGCTCGCTTCCCGCTTAGATGCTTTCAGCGGTTATC
Organism: Aeromonas sp. CU5; assembly: GCF_002586745.1. Lineage (NCBI taxonomy): Bacteria > Pseudomonadati > Pseudomonadota > Gammaproteobacteria > Aeromonadales > Aeromonadaceae > Aeromonas > Aeromonas sp. CU5. Next base: position 4,089,998 of record NZ_CP023817.1, on the reverse strand, counting down.
GATTCCGAACTTAGCTACCGGGCAGTGCCACTGGCGTGACAACCCGAACACCAGAGGTTCGTTCACTCCGGTCCTCTCGTACTAGGAGCAACTCCCTTCAATCATCCAACGCCCACGGCAGATAGGGACCGAACTGTCTCACGACGTTCTGAACCCAGCTCGCGTACCACTTTAAATGGCGAACAGCCATACCCTTGGGACCGACTTCAGCCCCAGGATGTGATGAGCCGACATCGAGGTGCCAAACACCGCCGTCGATATGAACTCTTGGGCGGTATCAGCCTGTTATCCCCGGAGTACCTTTTATCCGTTGAGCGATGGCCCTTCCATTCAGAACCACCGGATCACTATGACCTACTTTCGTACCTGCTCGACCTGTCCGTCTCGCAGTTAAGCTGGCTTATGCCATTGCACTAACCTCCTGATGTCCGACCAGGATTAGCCAACCTTCGTGCTCCTCCGTTACTCTTTGGGAGGAGACCGCCCCAGTCAAACTACCCACCAGGCACTGTCCGCGAGCCCGATTCAGGGCCCTGCGTTAGAACATCAAACATACAAGGGTGGTATTTCAAGGACGGCTCCACGACAACTAGCGTTATCGCTTCAAAGCCTCCCACCTATCCTACACATGTAGGTTCAATGTTCAGTGCCAAGCTGTAGTAAAGGTTCACGGGGTCTTTCCGTCTAGCCGCGGGTACACCGCATCTTCACGGCGAATTCGATTTCACTGAGTCTCGGGTGGAGACAGCATGGCCATGGTTACACCATTCGTGCAGGTCGGAACTTACCCGACAAGGAATTTCGCTACCTTAGGACCGTTATAGTTACGGCCGCCGTTTACCGGGGCTTCGATCAAGAGCTTCGCTTGCGCTAACCCCATCAATTAACCTTCCGGCACCGGGCAGGTGTCACACCCTATACGTCCACTTTCGTGTTTGCAGAGTGCTGTGTTTTTGATAAACAGTCCCAGCCATCTGGTCACTGCGACTCCCAACTGCTCCATCCGCAAGGGACTTCACTGTCAAGAGCGAACCTTCTCCCGAAGTTACGGTTCTATTTTGCCTAGTTCCTTCACCCGAGTTCTCTCAAGCGCCTTGGTATTCTCTACCCGACCACCTGTGTCGGTTTGGGGTACGATGACTTGTAATCTGAAGCTTAGAGGCTTTTCCTGGAAGCATGGCATCAATGGCTTCCGCACCGTAGTGCGTTCGTCTCGTGTCTCAGCGTTGTATCTCCGGATTTGCCTAGAAATACCGCCTACGCACTTTCACCAGGACAACCGTCGCCTGGCCCACCTAGCCTTCTCCGTCCCCCCATCGCAATTACAAGTCGTGCAGGAATATTAACCTGCTTCCCATCGATTACGCCTTTCGGCCTCACCTTAGGGGTCGACTCACCCTGCCCCGATTAACGTTGGACAGGAACCCTTGGTCTTCCGGCGAGGAGGTTTTTCACCCCCTTTATCGTTACTTACGTCAGCATTCGCACTTCTGATATCTCCAGCATACCTCTCGATACACCTTCGCAGACTTACAGAACGCTCCCCTACCACTCAATCATAAGATTGAATCCGCAGCTTCGGTGCCTGGTTTGAGCCCCGTTACATCTTCCGCGCAGGCCGACTCGACTAGTGAGCTATTACGCTTTCTTTAAATGATGGCTGCTTCTAAGCCAACATCCTAGCTGTCTGAGCCTTCCCACATCGTTTCCCACTTAACCAGAACTTTGGGACCTTAGCTGGCGGTCTGGGTTGTTTCCCTCTTCACGACGGACGTTAGCACCCGCCGTGTGTCTCCCGGATATTACTTACTGGTATTCGGAGTTTGCATGGAGTTGGTAAGTCGGGATGACCCCCTAGTCCAAACAGTGCTCTACCCCCAGTAGTATTCGTCCGAGGCGCTACCTAAATAGCTTTCGGGGAGAACCAGCTATCTCCGAGTTTGATTGGCCTTTCACCCCCAGCCACAGGTCATCCCCTAACTTTGCAACGTTAGTGGGTTCGGTCCTCCAGTTGATGTTACTCAACCTTCAACCTGCCCATGGCTAGATCACCCGGTTTCGGGTCTACACCTTGCAACTAGACGCCCAGTTAAGACTCGGTTTCCCTACGGCTCCCCTATACGGTTAACCTCGCTACAAAATGTAAGTCGCTGACCCATTATACAAAAGGTACGCAGTCACCCCGAAGGGCTCCCACTGCTTGTACGTACACGGTTTCAGGTTCTATTTCACTCCCCTCACAGGGGTTCTTTTCGCCTTTCCCTCACGGTACTGGTTCACTATCGGTCAGTCAGGAGTATTTAGCCTTGGAGGATGGTCCCCCCATATTCAGACAGGATGTCACGTGTCCCGCCCTACTCGATTTCACTTCAAGGTCGTTTTCATGTACGGGGCTATCACCCTGTATCGCTGGCCTTTCCAGGACCATTCCACTAACTTCCAAGAAACTTAAGGGCTAATCCCCGTTCGCTCGCCGCTACTAAGGGAATCTCGGTTGA
>NZ_CP023817.1:3910000-4085000 GCF_002586745.1 Aeromonas sp. CU5 | reverse complement strand
GGAGTGGAATTCTACTCAACCGCCTTCTCGAGTCAAGCCTTATTTTCAAAGGCTTTTCGAGGTTACCGACGGGGTTGTTTGCGTTGCCGCTTGCCCTGTCGATGTGGCGCATTATAGAGATTCCGCTCACATTGGCAAGGCTTTACCGCAATTAAATTGCAAAAAAATGCGATTCATTAGTTATTCATGTCAACACACAGCCTTTGCACAGACTTATCCACAAAAGTAACATCTCTGTAGGTAACTCACTCTGCTTTAACCCTTTAATCCTGCACTACAGCAACAACGAGAATGTCTTGCTGCCGAGGTAGAACCAAGTCCATATATAGGAGAAAGCGAATCGTCAGGCCAGCACTCTCTGGCATCCAAAGGCGTGGTAGGTGAATCACCTCCTCTTTCTAGTCAGCATGCCTTGATCTGGCCGAGGAGTTATTTATCCTCCCGTGCCCAAGCAGATGAAGGCTGTCGCAACCAAGCGAACCACGAGTGTAGAGATTCATCATGCGGCACAGCCTCTGGGTGGGATGCGTGAAGTTGTGCTCCTAGATGAGGAGTCCTTACCCTGACAGCTTGGCGAAATAGGCGGCCTTTTAAAATTATCTCGCTCATCAATCACGCTGCTCAGCTCAGCCTATAGGCACCGTAGCTCGGCTGGCTGTAGCGTTTGATCCAGGTGTACATACCGAGTCTGGAAACACCGACTCTCTCGACAACCTACGCCACAGGTAATGGCGTTCTGTCACCAGCTTGACAGCAGCCAATTTAAATTTTCTGTATAACGCTACGGCTTAATCATCACTTCACCTAAATAGCATCGGTTTAAGGCGCTTGAGCGGTCTAGGAAATCGAGATGATTCATTTAGGGCAGTTGAGGCAGTTGAGGCAGTTGAGGCAGTTGAGGCAGTTGAGGCAGTTGAGGCAGTTGAGGCAGTTGAGGCAGTTGAGGCAGTTGAGGCAATGTCAAAATCTATTAAAAGAAAAGCCGGGACAAGCCCGGCTTTTTCTTTATATCACTCAGCAGCTGCTTCAGCAGCGGCCGGGCGGTCTACCAGCTCAATATAAGCCATAGGGGCGTTATCGCCTGCACGGAAACCGCATTTCAGAATGCGAGTATAACCGCCGGCGCGCTCCAGGTAGCGCGGGCCCAGTTCATTGAACAGCTTAGCCACGATCGCGTTATCGCGAGTACGGGCAAATGCCAGGCGACGATTAGCAACGCTATCAGTCTTGGCAAGGGTGATCAGCGGTTCAACTACACGGCGCAGCTCTTTTGCCTTAGGCACAGTCGTCTTGATGATCTCATGACGAACCAGTGAGCTGGCCATGTTGCGGAACATAGCCTGACGATGGCTGCTGTTCCGGTTCAGTTGACGACCACTCAAACGATGGCGCATGACCTTATCCTTCTAACTAAATCTGTGAAACCCGTAATCTGGATTACTCGTCAGCGATGCTGGCGGGCGGCCAATTCTCAAGGCGCATGCCAAGAGACAGACCACGGGAGGCCAACACATCCTTGATCTCAGTCAGGGACTTCTTACCGAGGTTAGGAGTTTTAAGCAACTCAACTTCGGTACGCTGTACCAGATCACCAATATAGTGGATAGCTTCTGCCTTCAGACAGTTCGCAGAACGAACTGTCAGCTCCAAATCATCGACAGGACGCAGCAGAATCGGATCAAACTCGGGTTTCTCTTCTTTCTTCTCGGGCACGCTGACATCGCGCAGATCCACGAAGGCTTCCAGCTGCTCAGCCAAAATAGTGGCAGAGCGACGGATAGCTTCTTCAGGATCCAGAGTACCATTGGTCTCCATGTCGATGACGAGCTTGTCCAAGTCGGTACGCTGTTCCACACGTGCTGCCTCAACATTGTAGGCAATACGAACGATGGGGCTGAACGCAGAGTCCAGCAGCAGGCGACCTATCGGACGCTCTTCATCATCGTTGTGAACACGAGCAGAAGCAGGCACATAACCACGACCGCGCTGAACTTTCAGGCGCATGCTGATGTCAGCATTAGCACCGGTCAGGTGGCAGATTACGTGCTCCGGGTTTACGATCTCGACTTCATCACCGTGAGTGATATCACCAGCGGTAACGGGGCCTGTTCCAGACTTGGTCAGGGACAGAGTTACCTCGTCCTTGCCTTCCAGCTTCACAGCGATACCTTTCAGGTTAAGCAGAATTTCAAGAATGTCTTCCTGCACACCTTCTTTGCTGCTGTACTCATGCAGTACCCCGTCAATTTCGACTTCAGTAACTGCACAACCGGGCATAGATGACAGCAAAATACGACGCAGAGCATTGCCCAGCGTGTGGCCAAAGCCACGCTCAAGTGGCTCAAGAGTCACTTTCGCATGAGTCGGGCTAACTTGCTCGATGTCAACTAGCCGCGGTTTAAGAAAATCTGTTACAGAACCCAGCATTGTGTCCTCTCTTTAGAAGCTAGCTTTACTTAGAGTAAAGCTCGACGATCAGCTGTTCGTTAATGTCGGCAGACAGGTCGGAACGCTCTGGCAGACGCTTGTAAGCACCTTCCATTTTAGCGGCGTCAACCTCTACCCAAGTCGGCTTCTCACGCTGACCAGCAACCTCAAGGGATGCTTTGATACGCGCTTGCTTCTTAGCCTTCTCACGAACGCAGATCACGTCCTCAGGGGAAACCTGGAAAGAAGGAATGTTCACAACGCGACCGTTTACCATGATGGCCTTGTGGCTCACCAGCTGGCGAGATTCAGCACGAGTAGCGCCGAAGCCCATACGGTAAACAACGTTGTCCAAACGACCTTCCAGCAGCTGCAACAGGTTTTCACCGGTGTTACCTTTTTGACGGGCAGCATCGCGATAGTAGTTGCGGAACTGTTTTTCCAATACGCCGTAAATACGACGAACTTTTTGCTTTTCGCGCAGCTGAACACCGTAGTCGGACAGACGCGCTTTACGCGCACCGTGCTGACCAGGAGCGGTGTCAATCTTGCACTTAGAGTCAATCGCGCGAACGCCAGACTTCAGGAAGAGGTCTGTACCCTCGCGACGGCTAAGCTTAAGCTTAGGACCGATATATCTTGCCATCTTCTTTCTCCAACAATCCTAGACCAAGTTGCAACAGCGTTATACGCGGCGCTTCTTGGGAGGACGACAACCGTTGTGCGGGATCGGAGTCACATCAGTAATATTAGTGATGCGGAAACCAGCCGCGTTCAGAGCGCGGATGGATGACTCACGACCGGGACCCGGACCTTTGACCATGACTTCCAGGTTCTTCACGCCGTATTCTTTGGCGATCTCACCAGCACGCTCAGCAGCTACCTGGGCAGCAAACGGAGTGGACTTACGGGAACCACGGAAACCTGAACCACCAGAGGTAGCCCATGACAGAGCATTGCCCTGACGGTCAGTAATGGTCACGATTGTGTTGTTGAAAGATGCATGAACGTGCGCAATACCGTCGCTCACTTGCTTTTTAACGCGCTTGCGAGCACGAGTCGGAGTTTTAGCCATTTTCTACCTTCCCGTTACTTCTTGATAGCCTTGCGCGGACCCTTACGGGTACGAGCGTTGGTCTTGGTACGTTGACCACGAACAGGCAGGCTACGACGGTGACGCAAACCACGGTAGCAACCCAGATCCATCAATCGCTTGATGTTCATGGAAATCTGACGACGCAGGTCACCTTCAACGGTGAATTTACCTACTTGTTCACGCAGACTCTCGATCTGAGCTTCGTCCAGGTCTTTAATTTTCACATTCTCAGCGATACCGGCTGCGGCACAGATGGCCTTGGAGCGGGTACGACCGACGCCATAAATCGCAGTCAACGCAATGACTGCATGCTTATGGTCAGGAATGTTAATGCCAGCGATACGGGCCACTATTCACTCCTACATATAGTAGATTACGACCACCACAAAGCCCGTGAGCGGATACGTGGCGGTCAACCAATACACAACAAAAGTTGGCTGGCTATATTAGCCAGCACAACTATTTGTTGCAAGTACTAACCGTAAAAAATTAGCCTTGGCGCTGTTTATGCTTTGGCTCGCTGCAAATCACACGCACCACACCGTGACGCTTGATGATTTTGCAGTTACGGCAGATTGCCTTAACGGAAGCACGAACTTTCATTGCTTAACTCCGTAACTACGCCGACCTTTAGCGGCCGTAGCCCTTCAGGTTGGCCTTCCTCAGAACATCACCATATTGATGAGACATCATATGGGTTTGTACCTGAGCCATGAAGTCCATGATAACTACCACGATAATCAGCAGCGAAGTGCCACCGAAGTAGAACTGTACGTTCCAGGCAGTCATCAAGAACTGGGGTACCAGACAGATAAAGGTTATATAGAGCGCACCTGCCAATGTCAGGCGAGTCATAACCTTATCGATGTAACGTGCTGTCTGCTCGCCCGGGCGGATCCCCGGGATAAAGGCTCCACTCTTCTTCAGGTTATCAGCTGTCTCGCGGGGATTAAACACCAACGCGGTATAGAAGAAGCAGAAGAAGATAATGGCTGCTGCATACAGCATCTCGTAAAGCGGTTGACCAGGCTGCAGGACCATAGAGACCTGCTGCAAGATATCAGCAACTTTACCCTCTCCCTGACCAAACCAAGAGGTAATGGTCCCTGGGAACAGGATGATACTGGATGCGAAAATCGCAGGAATCACACCGGCCATATTTACTTTCAATGGCAGGTGTGTGCTTTGCGCGGCGAATACCTGGCGACCTTGTTGACGCTTTGCATAGTTAACGACGATACGACGCTGACCACGCTCCACGAACACCACAAAGTAAGTCACTGCGAAAACAATCAAGCCCAGCAACAACAACAGCAGGATGTGTAATTCCCCTTGACGTGCCTGTTCGGCCGTAGCGCCAATGGCATGCGGCAGACCAGCAACGATACCCGTGAAAATAATCAACGAGATACCATTACCAATCCCACGCTCGGTAATCTGTTCACCCAACCACATCAAAAACATGGTACCGGTGACCAGACTTACAACGGCTGTGAAGTAGAAACCAAGACCCGGGTGAGACACGAGCCCTTGCATCATATTCGGCAGACCTGTTGCAATACCAATGGCCTGGAAAGTTCCCAAAACCAGCGTGCCCCAACGAGTATATTGGTTAATCTTGCGACGGCCGGATTCACCTTCTTTCTTGAGTTCAGCAAGAGCGGGGTGAACCACTGTCAGCAGCTGGATGATGATCGACGCCGAAATATACGGCATGATCCCCAGCGCAAGAATAGAAGCACGCGATAGTGCACCACCACTGAACATGTTAAACATCTCAATGATGGTGCCCTTCTGTTGTTGGAACAACTCGGCCAGTACGGCGGCGTCAATACCAGGAATCGGCACATAAGAGCCTGCACGGAAAACGATAATCGCCCCGAGAACGAAGAGCAGACGGCTCTTCAATTCACTCAGACCACCCTGTGCTTTAACATCCAATCCTGGTTTCTTAGCCATTGTACTGATTATTCCTCGATTTTACCGCCAGCGGCCTCGATGGCTGCACGTGCACCTTTAGTGACGGACACACCACGAACGGTCACAGCACGGTCAATGTTGCCAGACAGAACAACTTTAGCGAAAACGATGTTCTTAGTAACAACACCGGCTTGCTTCAGAGTGCTCAGATCGACCACATCACCTTCTACCATGGCGATTTCGTTCAGACGCACTTCAGCTGAAATCAGCGATTTGCGAGAGAAGAAACCGAACTTTGGCAGACGGATTTTCAAAGGCATCTGACCACCTTCGAAACCGTTGCGGACTTTACCGCCACCGGAACGAGAGGTTTGGCCTTTAACACCACGACCACCAGTCTTGCCTAAGCCGGAGCCGATACCACGACCACGACGTTGTTTTTCAGGCTTGGAACCAGCGGCCGGAGACAGAGTGTTCAGACGCATGCTTAGCCCTCCACCTTAACCATGTAATAAACCTGGTTGATCATACCGCGTACGCAAGGAGTATCTTCCAGCTCAACGGTGTGACCAATGCGACGCAGACCCAGACCACGCAGAGTCGCCTTGTGCTTTGGCAGACGGCCGATAGAGCTGCGAGTTTGAGTTACTTTTACAGTGTTAGCCATGTCGCATTACCCCAGAATTTCTTCAACGCGCAGACCACGCTTGGCAGCGATCTGGGCCGGGGATTGACCCTGTACCAGAGCGTCTACAGTTGCGCGAACAACGTTGATTGGGTTGGTGGAACCGTAGGTCTTGGCCAGCACGTTGTGGATACCAGCAACTTCCAGAACAGCACGCATGGCGCCGCCTGCAATGATACCAGTACCTTGTGAGGCCGGCTTCATGAACACGGAAGAACCTGAGTGAACACCACGCACCGGGTGGTGCAGAGTGCCATTGTTCAGCTCAACCTTGCTCAGGTTACGCTTAGCCTGTTCCATTGCTTTTTGAATAGCAGCTGGAACTTCACGGGCTTTACCGTAACCGTAACCTACACGGCCGTTACCATCACCCACCACGGTCAACGCGGTGAAGGACATGATACGACCACCTTTAACAGTTTTCGAAACACGGTTGACTGCAATCAGCTTTTCTTGCAGTTCGCCGGCTTGAGATTCGACTTTAGCCATCTTCGACTCCTAGCTTAGAACTGAAGACCAGCGTCACGTGCAGCAGTTGCCAGAGCGGCAATGCGACCATGATACTTGAAACCGGAACGATCGAAAGATACGTTCTGAACGCCTTTGGCAATAGCACGCTCAGCGATTGCTTTACCCACTGCGGTAGCTGCATCAGCATTACCGGAGTGTTTGAGCCCTTCACTGATGGCTTTCTCTACTGTGGAAGCAGAGGCCAGAACTTCGGAACCGTTGGCTGCGATTACCTGCGCGTAGATATGACGCGGGGTACGGTGAACAACCAGACGGGTAGCTCCCAGTTCCTGCATCTTCTTCCGAGCACGAGTAGCACGACGGAGACGAGCTGCTTTCTTGTCCATAGTGTTACCTTACTTCTTCTTAGCTTCTTTAGTACGCACTTGCTCATTGGCATAGCGTACACCCTTGCCCTTGTAGGGCTCCGGAGCGCGGTAAGAACGGATATCGGCGGCGACTTGGCCAACCATCTGCTTGTCGACACCACGCAGAACGATTTCTGTGGCAGTCGGACACTCAGCGGTCACACCAGCCGGCAGCGCATGCTCTACCGGGTGAGAGAAGCCCAGAGCCAGCGCTACAGCATTGCCCTTGATGGAGGCTTTGTAACCTACACCAACCAGCTGCAGCTTGCGCTCGAAGCCTTGGGTAACACCGATTACCATGTTGTTGACCAATGCACGTGCAGTACCGGCCTGAGCGTCAGCACCAGCGATGCTGTCGCGCGGGGCGAACTTCAGTACATTGTCTTCTTTGGTCACTTCTACACCGGCGTGAATAGAGCGAACCAGAGAACCTTTACCACCTTTGATGGTCAGTTCCTGGCCGTTCAGAGTCACCTCTACGCCAGCAGGAATAGTGACGGGTGCCTTAGCAACACGAGACATTTCCTACCTCCTATTAAGCGACGTAGCAGATGATCTCACCGCCCATGCTTGCTTTGCGAGCAGCACGGTCAGTCATCACACCTTTAGACGTGGACACGATAGCAACACCGAGACCGCCCATAACTTTCGGCAGATCAGTAGTGCGCTTGTAAATACGCAGGCCGGGACGGCTCACGCGTTGGATCAGTTCTACAACTGGCTTGCCCTGGAAATATTTCAGTTCAATTTCCAGTTCCGGCTTCACATCACCAGCTACGGAGTAGCCAGCAATGTAACCTTCTTCTTTCAGCACGTTGGCAATCGCCACTTTCAGCTTGGAAGAAGGCATGGAAACCGCAACTTTGCTCGCCGCCTGACCGTTACGGATGCGGGTCAGCATATCCGCGATCGGATCTTGCATGCTCATAAGTCTAACTCCCGAGATTCGTTACCAAGAAGCCTTCTTCAGGCCCGGAATTTCGCCCTTCATGGCATGCTCACGCACCTTGATGCGAGACAAACCAAACTTGCGCAGGAAACCGTGCGGACGACCAGTAATATTGCAACGGTTACGCTGGCGGGACGGACTGGAATCACGGGGCAGCTGTTGCAGTTGCAGTACAGCATCCCAACGCGCTTCTTCAGAAGCGTTCATATCAACGATGATAGCTTTCAGCTCGGTACGCTTGGTGGCGTACTTGGCTACCAGCTTCGCACGCTTTGCTTCGCGCGCTTTCATGGATGTTTTAGCCATAACCCTAACCTTACTTGCGGAATGGGAAGTTAAAGGCAGCCAGCAGAGCACGGCCTTCTTCATCGGTATTCGCGGAAGTGGTGATGGTGATATCCAGACCACGGACGCGATCGACTTTGTCATAGTCGATTTCCGGGAAGATGATTTGCTCACGCACGCCCATGGAGTAGTTACCACGACCGTCGAACGCTTTAGCGTTCAGGCCACGGAAGTCACGGATACGCGGTACGGAGATGCAAATCAGCCGTTCCAGGAACTCCCACATACGCTCGCCACGCAGGGTTACTTTACAACCTATCGGGTAGCCTTCACGAATCTTGAAGCCCGCAACAGATTTGCGAGCTTTGGTGATCAGCGGCTTCTGACCGGAAATGGCAGCCATATCGGCAGCAGCATTTTCCAGCAACTTCTTGTCAGAGATCGCTTCACCAACACCCATATTCAGGGTGATTTTCTCGATCCGAGGGACTTGCATGATAGTCTTGTAACCGAACTGTTTGGCCAGTTCATTTACTACATCTGATTTGTAGTAATCATGCAGTTTCGCCATCGTTAAACTCCAATTACTTCACAAGTTCGCCGGTGGATTTGAAGAAACGAACTTTTTTGCCGTCTTCAATCCGGAAACCAACGCGGTCAGCTTTGCCAGTGGCAGAGTTGAACAGCGCTACGTTTGATACATCGATCGGGGCTTCTTTGGTGATGATACCGCCAGCCTGACCCAATGCGGGTACCGGCTTCTGGTGCTTCTTCACCTGGTTGATGCCTTCGACGAATACCTTACCTTTTGCAATCAGGACTTGAGTGACTTTGCCACGCTTGCCCTTGTCTTTGCCGGTAAGTACGATCACTTCGTCTTCGCGACGGATTTTAGCTGCCATCGTTCGACTCCTTACAGTACTTCGGGTGCCAGGGACACAATCTTCATGAACTTCTCATTACGCAGTTCACGGGTCACCGGGCCAAAAATACGAGTACCGATTGGCTGTTGGTTGCCGTTAAGCAAAACAGCCGCATTGTTGTCGAAACGGATGACTGAGCCGTCCGGACGACGAACGCCTTTACGGGTGCGTACGACCACCGCGTTATATACATCACCTTTCTTCACTTTACCGCGAGGAATGGCTTCCTTGATGGAAACTTTGATGATGTCGCCGATGCCGGCGTAACGGCGGTGCGAGCCACCCAGAACCTTAATACACATTACACTGCGAGCGCCGGAGTTGTCGGCTACGCCCAGCATACTTTGCATCTGGATCATTTTAGTGCTCCGCTTTGTTTACTTCTTATCCCTTTCGGGATCTGGCTGCCCTCAAAAGGCGCGAAACTATAACACAGCTTTTTCAGAAAAGGTAGCCTAAAAAACAAACGGCCCCGCAATGGGGGCCGTTTGAAGTACAAAGTACCGATTAGGCCTTTTCTAAGATACCAACCAGGGTCCAGGACTTGGTCTTGGACAGCGGACGGCACTCGCGGATTTCCACGAGATCGCCAGCTTTACACTCGTTGTTCTCATCGTGCACGTGCAGCTTGGTAGTACGCTTGATGATCTTACCGTAGATCGGGTGCTTTACCTTGCGCTCGATAGCAACAGTGATGGATTTCTCCATCTTGTCGCTGATTACACGACCTTGCAGAGTACGGATTTTGTCAGTCATTACGCACCTGCCTTCTCAGTCAGTACAGTCTTGATACGTGCGGCGTCACGACGCACTTGTTTCAGAGTGTGAGTCTGAGCCAGTTGGCCGGTGGATGCTTGCATGCGCATGTTGAATTGCTCACGCAGCAGGCCCAGCAGCTCCTGGTTCAGTTCTTCGACGCTCTTTTGACGCAGATCTTGAGCTTTCATCACATCACCGTCTTAATTACGAAAGTGGTCTGAACGGACAGCTTAGCAGCAGCCAAGGCAAACGCTTCACGCGCCAGAGCCTCAGGTACACCATCCATCTCGTACAGAACCTTGCCAGGCTGGATCGGGCAAACCCAGTATTCCACGTTACCCTTACCTTTACCCATACGTACTTCGAGGGGCTTTTCGGTGATGGGCTTGTCCGGGAACACACGGATCCAGATCTTACCTTGACGCTTAACGTGACGGGTCATGGCACGACGGGCTGCTTCGATTTGACGAGCAGTCAGTTGACCACGGGATGTCGCCTTCAGGCCAAAGGTACCGAAGGATACTTCGTTACCAGTGTTGGCCAGACCGCGGTTACGACCCTTATGGGTCTTGCGGAATTTGGTACGCTTAGGTTGCAACATTTACCGAATCTCCTTACTTAGCAGCGCGGCGCTTGTTGTCACGCTTGGGCTTTGCAGGAGCTTGCTCTTGAGCAGCAGCGGCAGCAACAGCAGCCAGACCGCCCAGAACTTCACCCTTGAAGATCCAAACTTTAACGCCGATCACACCGTAAGTGGTGTGGGCTTCAGAAGTTGCGTAGTCGATGTCGGCACGCAGGGTGTGCAAAGGCACACGACCTTCACGGTACCATTCGGTACGCGCGATTTCAGCGCCGCCCAGACGACCGGAAACTTCCACTTTGATGCCCTTGGCACCCAGGCGCATTGCGTTCTGTACGGCGCGCTTCATAGCACGACGGAACATTACGCGACGTTCCAGTTGGGAAGTAATGCTGTCAGCAACAAGTTTGCTGTCCAGCTCCGGCTTGCGGACTTCGGAAATGTTGATCTGAGCAGGCACGCCAGCAATAACGGCTACAGCTTTGCGCAGTTTCTCAACGTCTTCGCCTTTCTTACCAATCACGATGCCCGGACGAGCGGTGTGAATAGTCACACGGATGCTCTTGGCCGGACGCTCGATGGTGATCTTGGACAAGGACGCGTTTTTCAGTTCCTTGGTCAGGAACTGGCGCACTTGAAAATCGCTGAACAAGTTGTCAGCGAAATCTTTGGTGTTCGCGAACCAGGTAGAATTCCAAGGCTTGGTAATACCCAGGCGAATGCCATTAGGATGTACTTTCTGACCCATTGCTTATCTCCCAGCCTTAGCGTCGGATACCACTACAGTGATGTGAGCGGTACGCTTGAGGATACGATCCGCACGACCTTTGGCACGCGGACGGATGCGCTTCATGGAGGGACCTTCGTCGACCATGATAGTAGCAACACGCAGCGCGTCGATATCGGCGCCTTCGTTGTGCTCAGCGTTTGCAATGGCAGATTCCAGCACTTTCTTAACCAGCACTGCAGCCTTTTTCGGGCTGAAGGTCAGGAGAGTCAGAGCCTTGTCTACAGACAGACCACGTACTTGATCGGCTACCAGACGAGCTTTCTGGGCAGAAGTACGGGCATAACGGTGTTTAGCGATAGCTTCCATCATTTATCCCTTAGCGCTTCTTAGCCTTCTTATCAGCAGCATGGCCGCGATAAGTACGAGTCGGTGCGAATTCACCCAGTTTGTGACCGATCATTTCTTCGGTAACAAAAACCGGAACGTGCTGACGACCATTATGGACAGCGATGGTCAAACCGATCATGTTCGGGATGATCATTGAACGACGGGACCAGGTTTTAACCGGCTTTTTATCCCCGCTTTCCACCGCTTTCTCTACCTTCTTCAGCAAGTGCAGGTCAATAAATGGACCCTTCTTGAGAGAACGTGGCATGGTGATTCCTCTATGTTAACAATTACTTGTTACGACGACGTACGATGTACTTGTCGGTACGCTTGTTCTTACGGGTCTTGAAGCCTTTAGCCTTCTGGCCCCATGGGGACACAGGCTGCATGCCTTTGTTACGACCCTCACCACCACCGTGCGGGTGGTCGACCGGGTTCATCGCCATACCGCGAACGGTCGGACGAATACCACGCCAGCGGTTGGCACCGGCTTTACCCAGTTGACGCAACATGTGCTCGGAGTTACCGACTTCACCGATGGTGGCGCGGCACTCGGCCAGAACTTTACGTACTTCGCCGGAACGCAGACGCAGAGTTACATAGTTACCATCACGAGCCAGGATCTGGATGAAAGTACCAGCGGAACGAGCCAGCTGTGCACCTTTACCAGGCTTCATCTCAACTGCGTGAACAGTAGAACCAACCGGGATGTTGCGCATCGGCAGGGTGTTACCTACCTTGATGGCAGCATCAGCACCAGATGCGATCGCGTCACCAGCTTTCAGGCCTTTCGGAGCCAGGATGTAACGACGCTCACCGTCTGCATACAACACCAGAGCGATGTTAGCGGTACGGTTAGGATCGTATTCCAGGCGCTCTACTTTAGCCGGGATACCGTCTTTGTCGCGCTTGAAGTCGACCAGACGGTAGTGCTGCTTGTGACCACCACCGATATGACGGGTAGTGATACGGCCGTTGTTGTTACGACCACCGGACTTGCTTTTGCTGTCCAGCAGAGCGGCGAAGGGCTTGCCCTTGTACAGCTCTTGATTGACGATCTTGACGACGTGACGGCGGCCCGGAGAGGTAGGCTTGCACTTAACGATTGCCATTTTTGAGAACTCCTCTTACTCGGCTGCGCCCATGAAGTCGATGTCCTGACCAGCTTTCAGGGTCACATAAGCCTTTTTCCAATCGGAACGACGGCCTACGCGTGCACCTGCGCGCTTGGTTTTACCCTTCATGTTCAGGGTACGGACGGTCTCAACTTCAACCTCGAACAGTTTCGCAACTGCTGCTTTGACTTCCGCTTTGGTAGCATCAACAGCAATTTTGAACACGATAGTGTTCTGCTTTTCTGCGACCATAGTGCTCTTTTCAGAGATATGCGGAGCCTTCAGAACTTTCAACAGACGCTCTTCGCGGATCATGCCAGCATCTCCTCGATTTGCTTAACTGCATCAGCAGTCATCAGAACCTTGTCGAAAGCGATCAGGCTGACCGGGTCGATACCGGCAACATCACGCACGTCAACTTTGTACAGGTTGCGAGCAGCCAGGAACAGGTTCTCATCGACTTCAGCTGTCACGATCAGAACGTCTTTCAGTTCCATCTCTTTCAGCTTGGCGATCAGTTCTTTGGTCTTAGGCGCATCGATACCGAATTTCTCGACAACGATCAGGCGCTCTTGACGTACCAGCTCGGACAGGATGCTACGGATAGCGCCGCGGTACATCTTCTTGTTTACTTTCTGGCTGTGATCTTGCGGCTTAGCTGCAAAAGTCACACCACCGGAACGCCAAATGGGCGAACGGATGGAGCCAGCACGGGCACGACCAGTACCCTTCTGACGCCACGGCTTTTTGCCGCCACCAGACACTTCAGAGCGAGTCAGCTGCGCACGAGTACCCTGACGGGCACCTGCGGCATATGCAACGACGACCTGGTGAACCAGAGCTTCGTTGAATTCGCGCCCGAAGGTAGTCTCGGAAACTTCAAGAGCGCTCTTGGCGTCTTTCATTACCAATTCCATTACTATCTCCTCAGACGTTACGCTTTGACGGCAGGTTTAACGATCACGTTGCCGTTGGTCGCACCCGGAACTGCACCTTTAATGAGCAGCAGGTTACGTTCAGCGTCAACACGAACCAGTTCCAGGTTCTGAGTAGTTACACGCTCAGCACCCATGTGACCAGCCATCTTTTTGCCCTTGAATACACGGCCCGGAGTCTGGTTCTGACCGATAGAACCCGGAGCGCGGTGAGACAAGGAGTTACCGTGGGTCATATCCTGGGTGCGGAAGTTGTGGCGCTTAACGCAACCAGCAAAACCTTTACCCTTGGATGTGCCAGTAACGTCTACCAGCTTAACGTCAGCGAGAAGATCTACTTTCAGCTCGTTACCAACAGTGAAAGTTTCACCGTTGTTCAAGCGGAATTCCCACAGGCCGCGACCGGCTTCTACGCCAGCTTTGGCGAAGTGGCCAGCTTCAGGCTTGGTTACACGGCTGGCTTTTTTGGCGCCAGTGGTAACCTGAATAGCGTTGTAGCCGTCGGTTTCTACAGATTTGACCTGAGTTACACGGTTAGCTTCAACTTCGATAACAGTCACCGGGATAGAAACGCCATCTTCAGTGAAGATGCGAGTCATACCCACTTTGCGACCTACAAGACCGATTGTCATTGTTATCAACCTCTTTCCGTAATTAACCCAGGCTGATCTGGACGTCTACACCAGCTGCCAGATCCAGACGCATCAGAGCATCTACGGTCTTGTCAGTCGGCTCAACGATGTCTACCAGACGCTTGTGAGTGCGGATCTCATACTGATCACGCGCGTCTTTGTTGACGTGCGGGGAAGTCAGAATGGTGAAGCGCTCTTTGCGAGTCGGCAGCGGGATAGGACCGCGAACCTGCGCGCCAGTGCGCTTTGCAGTTTCAACGATTTCCGCTGTAGATTGATCAATCAGGCGATGATCAAAAGCCTTCAGGCGAATACGGATTCTTTGGTTCTGCATTGACAGAGCTCCAATAGATAAAAGAACATAAACCAGCACCGCCCGACCGAGATTACTCCCGCCAGAGGTGTGATTTTTCACGTTTCCTCCCATATCGGGAGGACTGTATGGCTGGCTCTCGTAAACGAGGAGCTCAGCAGCAGACATATCGTCTGGCTTACCTCATGGGTAAGCGGGGGATAGTATACGGATTTTTCAAATTTACGCAAGGGAGCGCGCACATATTGTGCACAATTTTATGTGGCAGATGGATCTCTGTCAGGGGGCATGTCATTACCTTCGCAGCGAGCTAATCCCATCAAGGAATGTCCGGCGTCACGACAAGCTCATCGCCAGACTGATAGACTGCGACTTTCTTCCGTTTATGACATAACAACGATGATCAAAGATCAAAAGAAAGCCTACCAGTACGCGCTCTGCGCGGTGGCCCTGTGGTCAACGGTGGCCACCGCCTTCAAAATTTCCCTCGCCTATTTTGCGCCGGTGCAGCTGCTACTGGTTGCGGCGCTGACCTCCACCTTGTTGCTGGGGGGGATCGTGCTCAAGCAGGGTAAACTGCCGCTGCTGTGCAGTTATCTGCGCAGCCGCCCGTTTTATTACCTGATGCTGGGGGTGATGAACCCCTTCCTCTATTACCTGCTGCTGTTCAAAGCCTATGATCTGCTGCCTGCCCAGCAGGCGCAGACCCTTAGCTACACCTGGGCCATCACCCTCACTCTGCTATCGGTGCCGTTCCTCGGCCAGACGCTGCGCCGCCGCGATGGCGTTGCCATCGTGCTGGGTTATTTCGGCGCGCTGGTGATCGCTACCAAGGGTGACGTCTTCGGCCTGCATTTTGACAATCCATTGGGGGTGGCGCTGGTGTTGCTCTCGACCCTCATCTGGGCCAGCTACTGGATCCTCAACACCCGCAATCAGGGAGACCCCATTGTCAGCCTGCTGCTCGGTTTCATTATCAGCCTCCCCTTTATCGTGCTCGCCACCTGGCTACTGGCTGACTTCCAGCTGACAGCCTGGCAAGGATGGGTGGGGGCAATGTATGTCGGGATCATCGAGATGGGATTTGGCTTTGTGCTGTGGCTGATGGCGATGCGCCATGCCACCAACACAGCTCCTATCAGCAACCTTATCTTCATTTCACCATTCGCCTCACTGGTACTGCTGAACCTGCTGGTTGACGAGGCAATCGATCCTGCCACCCCGATCGGGCTGGGATTGATTGTGGCGGCACTGCTGATCCAGCAGCTGAGATATGGCAAGCGCTATCGCAAGGCGGCCGCCACCACTCCGGAGAAAGTGCTCTAATAAAAAGTGGTCTGATAATGCAGAAGGGCGTATCCACCGATACGCCCTTCTTTCAATCCATCCACTCCTGCGGCTGATTTTTCGGCAACCGTATATCTACCAGCAAGCCCCCAAGTTCAGCATTGCCCAACCTGATGGTGCCGTGGTGCTGAGCGACTATCTTGGCCACGATGGCCAATCCCAGACCACTGCCTCCTTCGGTGCGCGCCACATTCCCCTGAGTGAAAGGTTTGAGCACTCTGAAATAGTCCTGCTCCGGAATACCGGGGCCATCATCGGACAATCGCAAACGAACCCAATGTCCATCATCTTTCAACTCGGCATGTAAACGGCTCGCCCCATAGCGCAGTGAGTTGCTGGCAAGATTACTCAATACCCGCCGCATGCTGACCGGATTGCAGGCAACCAGCACAGCGTCTTGCGGCAACATCAAGTCAACCTCCAGTCCCTGCTCTGAGTGGATCAACAGGGTATCGTGGATCAACTGAGTCAGGTCGATCGGCAGCAAATCCTGCCCTTCATCTGGACGGATGTAGTCGATGAACTGATCGATAATGGCGTTGGACTCATCAATGTCGGAGTTGATGCTCTCTTTGAGGTACTCATCACCGGACGACATCATCTCGATCGCTAACCGAATGCGGGTCAGCGGCGTACGCAAATCGTGAGATACCCCGGCCATCATCAGGTTGCGCTCTTCGATCAGGCTCTTGATGGAGTGCGACATATGGTTGAAGGTTCGGGTCAGGCGACGCACTTCCCGCGACCCCAGCTCTCCCAGCGCATCCGGAAAATGTCCTTTGGCCACCGCAACCGCACCCGCCTCAAGATCCTCAAGCGGGCGCACCAGTTGCCGGGCAAAACGCCAGGCTGCAAACAGGGTGATCACCAGCAACACGCTCAGATAGATAATGAGGGGTTCGATATCGTCATCTTCAATCTCGGTCAGCGGGATCCGCACCCAAATTTTGCTGGCCTGGGGCGGCTGGATCCAGATGATGTAGTGATCCTGGATCTCGACCCGCACCTTGGCATCCCCCCCCAGTTCACGGCTGATATTCTCTTCCAGATAGGGATAAGGCTTTGCATTGCTGAATCCATGCTGGATTGCCTCGCTCTGGGTATAGATATCGGTACCGGTGGTCACATAGACCAGCGCCTCGGCATCTTCACTCAACGCCAGCTGCTCACTGTTGAGCGGCAAGATCAGCTTGACCTGATTGGCCAGCAGATGACTGATCTGTTTGACTGTCGGGGCCAGTAGATAATTGTAAAACGTGACGTAGGAGACGGCCTGATAGACCACCAGCACGGCGGCCAGAAACCAGAGCATGCGCGAGAACATGCTGCCGATTTTTTTCATGTTCTGTCACCGTCCGGGACAAACACGTAGCCCAAACCCCAGACGGTCTGCAAATAACGAGGCTGGGTTGGATCTTGTTCTAGCAAGCGGCGCAAGCGGGAAACCTGCACGTCGATGCTGCGTTCGGTGGCGGTGTATTCGCGGCCACGAGCCAGATTCATCAGCTTGTCGCGGGAGAGCGGTTCGCGCGGATGGCTAACCAGTACTTTCAGCACCGCAAACTCGCCACTGGTGAGCGCCATCGGCTCACCGTCACGGCTTAGCTCGCGGGTCGCCAGATTGAGCTGGAAGGCACCGAAGTTGACCACCTTCTCTGCGGCAGAGGGGGCCCCCGGCAGCTCGACGGTATGGCGACGCAACACGGCACGGATCCGCGCCAGCAGTTCGCGGGGATTGAACGGCTTGGGCAGATAGTCGTCAGCCCCCATCTCAAGCCCGACGATGCGATCCACTTCATCCCCCTTGGCGGTGAGCATCAGCACCGGGATCTGGTTGCCAGCCTCCCTCAGACGGCGGCAGATGGAGAGCCCATCCTCCCCCGGCAACATCAGGTCGAGCACCATCAGGCTGAAGTTTTCTCGGGTCAGCAAGCGGTCAGCCTGTTCGCCATTGGCCACTCCGCGCACCACGAAGCCCTGCTCGGTGAGATAGCGCTCCAACAGGGAACGTAATTTCAGGTCATCGTCCACCACCAGGACCTTGTATTGCTGCTGACTCATTGCTTTGCCTCTTTATTCTTTAGCTGCCCCCAATACTAGGGGGGGATATAGCGGGAGCAAAGCATAAATATGTTACCGGTTATTACCCATCCCGAGAGCGTGACGGCCATCAAGTCAGCGCGCTGGCCAGCCCACCCCAGGATGGAGCCAGCCAAGCCCCCACGATTTACCTCGACAGCAAGAGTGCAAAAGCTAATATTCTCGGGCAGTTAGCTCCCCCTCCCCCTTTGACCAGGTCACAGATCCCATGAAGACAAAGCTGATCACCCGCGAAGGCTACAACAAGCTCAAAGATGAGCTCGATTTTCTGTGGCGTCAGGAGCGCCCCGAGGTCACCAAGAAGGTGGCATGGGCCGCCAGCCTGGGAGATCGCAGCGAAAATGCCGACTACCAGTACAACAAGAAGCGGCTGCGGGAGATCGACCGGCGGGTACGCTATCTGCGCAAGTGCCTCGAAGAGCTGGGGATCGTCGACTATGCCCCTGCCCAGGAGGGCAAGGTGTTCTTCGGTGCCTGGGTCGAGGTGGAGAACGACGAAGGTGAGACCAAGCGCTTTCGCATCGTCGGCTATGACGAGATCTTCGAGCGCAAGGATTACATCTCCATCGACTCCCCCATGGCCCGCGCCCTGCTCAAGAAAGAGGTCGGGGATGAGGCCGTGGTGCCTACGCCAGTTGGTGACGCCTGCTGGTATATCAACGAGATCAGCTACCCCAAATAAGGCACCTTCACGCCACCGCACACTCCCCAACTGGCGGGCGACCTACAAGCCGAGCCGCCGATTCGGGATGGAAACAGCACCCTCTGTCGGGACTGGCATCCCGCAGCCCGACCCCATATAGTGCTCACACTCGGCGCCTTGTGGCGCCAACCGGCACGCGCGGCAGTGGCCTGGTGGTACCTTGAGTTCCGCCAGGATAGACCCCCCTGTACGGCGATATCGCCCCGCGCCAATCCGTTGACCAGGACCCGACCAAGAGATCTTCGATGCAAAGCCACGTAATAGAACATCAGATTGCCGGTGAGCTCAATGCTCGCCCGGAACAGGTGCAGGCTGCAGTGCGCCTGCTGGATGAAGGCTCGACCGTGCCCTTTATCGCCCGTTACCGTAAAGAGGTGACCGGGGGTCTGGACGACAGCCAGCTGCGTACTCTGGAGAGCCGCCTCGGCTATCTGCGTGAGCTGGAAGATCGCCGCAAGGTGATCATTCGCTCCATCGAGGAGCAGGGCAAGCTGACCCCCGAGCTGGCCCGCGAATTGAACGGTGCAGACAGCAAGACCCGGCTGGAAGATCTCTACCTCCCCTACAAACCCAAACGCCGCACCAAGGGACAGATGGCCATTGAAGCCGGGTTGGAGCCGCTGGCCAATCTGCTACTCAGCGACCCGATGCAGGATCCCGAGCAAGCGGCTGCCGCCTTCCTCAATGCCGAACAGGGCATTGCCGACAGCAAGGCCGCCCTCGATGGCGCCCGCTACATCCTGATGGAGCGCTTCGCCGAGCAGGCCGATCTGCTGGAAAAGCTGCGCGACTACCTGTGGCAACACGCCACCCTGCGAGCACGCGTGGTGACCGGCAAGGAGCAGGAAGGGGCCAAATTCAAAGACTACTTCGAACATGACGAACCGCTGCACAAAGCGCCCTCTCACCGGGTGCTGGCCATGCTGCGCGGACGTAACGAGGGGATCCTCAATCTGGCGCTGGTGACGGGCGAGGAGACAAGTGCCAGCCCCTGCGAAGGGATCATCGCCCACCACCTCAAGCTCAATCTACAAAACCGCCCGGCCGACAAGTGGCTGCAAGGGGTGGTTAGCTGGACATGGAAGATCAAGCTCTCCCTGCAGATGGAGACCGAACTGGTCGGCCGCATCCGCGAATCGGCAGAGGACGAGGCAATCAAGGTGTTTGCCATGAACCTCAAGGATCTGCTGATGGCGGCCCCGGCCGGTATGCGCTGTACCATGGGGCTGGATCCCGGCATCCGTACCGGGGTCAAGGTGGCTGTGGTGGATGCCACCGGCAAGCTGGTCGATCACGCCACCATCTATCCGTTCGAACCGAAACGCCAGATTGATCAGAGCCTCAAGACCCTGAGCGAGCTGTGCCAGAAACACAAGGTCGAGCTTATCAGCATCGGCAACGGCACCGCCTCGCGGGAGACCGACCGACTGGTCAGCGATCTGTTCGAACGCTACCCCGCCGCCAAGGCGCAGAAGATAGTGGTGAGCGAAGCGGGGGCCTCGGTCTACTCCGCCTCGGAACTTGCCTCTCAGGAGTTCCCGGATCTCGACGTGTCGATCCGCGGTGCCGTCTCCATCGCCCGCCGCCTGCAGGACCCGCTGGCCGAGCTGGTCAAAATCGACCCCAAGAGTATCGGGGTCGGCCAGTACCAGCACGACGTCGGCCAGAGCCAGCTGGCCCGCAGACTGGATGCGGTGGTCGAGGATTGCGTGAACGCGGTCGGGGTGGATGTGAATACCGCCTCGGTCGCCCTGCTCAACCGGGTTTCCGGCCTCTCCCAGACCCTGGCCCAGAACATTGTTGCCTATCGGGATGAACACGGCGCCTTCAAGAGTCGTCAGCAGTTACTCAAAGTGAGCCGGCTCGGCCCCAAGGCATTCGAGCAGTGCGCTGGTTTTATGCGGATCCGCGACGGCAGCAACCCCCTCGACAGCTCGGCGGTCCACCCGGAGTCCTATCCGGTGGTGGAGCGGATCCTCGCCAAGCTGGCACAAACCGTGGACAGCCTGCTCGGCAATAGCGGTCTGTTGCGCAGTCTCAAGCCTGCCGACTACACCGACGCGCAGTTCGGCATACCCACAGTGACCGATATCATCGGCGAGCTGGACAAGCCGGGCCGCGATCCGCGCCCCGAGTTCAAAACCGCGACTTTCAAAGAAGGGGTGGAGAAGATCAGCGACCTGGTGCCCGAAATGGTGCTGGAAGGGGTGGTCACCAACGTCACCAACTTCGGCGCCTTCGTCGATATCGGTGTCCATCAGGATGGGCTGGTGCACATCTCATCCCTGACCGACCGTTTCATCAAGGATCCCCGCGAGGTGGTCAAGGCGGGTGACATTGTGCGGGTCAAGGTGCTGGAAGTGGACGCCCCGCGCAAGCGGATCAGCCTGACCATGCGGCTCGACGAGAAAGCGGGGCAACCCGCCCGCAAACCGGCGCAATCGCGCACGTCGGATGCCTCCAACAACAGACCCAAGCCTGAGTCGCGCCCAAACGCACCCGTCGGCGGCGCCATGGGCAACGCCTTCGCCGCTGCCCTCTCCAAGACCAGGAAATAACTCCCTCAGTAATGAAAAAGCCCCGCAAGGGGCTTTTTTAACAGTAAAGATCCGGCTCATTGAGCAAGGGCAGCAAGAATGCTCTCGGGCTCGCCATGCTGTGCCAACACTCCCCGCAGACGATTGAATGCCTTGCAGGCCTCCTGCGGATACTTGCCATAAGAGACGACGCCGGTGTGGCTCCAACCAGCCGCCAGCATCACTTTTTTCTTGAAATGGGTTCCTTCGGTTCCCCCTCCTCCAAGCTGCATCAGAAATTGTTCCATCTGCAGGTGAGGTGGCGGCACACGGGAGAAGGTGGTGAAATCTTCCGCTTTGACTTCATCGAAATGCATGACAGCTCCTGTGAAATAGTGATGGGCCTGATCTTCAGGTTAGTTGTAAAACACTTACCACTCGATGAAAGTTTGGCGAGACAGACTCAGATATGCAGGCTGAGGGACTTGGTAGCGGCCGGACTGACGGCCTGTTGATAGTGGCCCGCGATGACGCTGTTGCGCTTGTCCATATAGGCACTCAACACGCCACCCGATTTCGCGCTCTGCTCGGCCATCAACTCTTTGCGCGCCTTGGCTTCACTCGCAGCGGCACTGCGCGCGACCGACAGGTCTTGAGCAGAGGGCTCGGCCGGCGCCAGCGCCGCAGAGCGGATCTGCTGCATCTTGGCGATGGTAGCGGCGGGGTCGCCGGGCACAGCGCTGGTATCGATCTGAACTTCACCGCCCGTCGCGTAACGCTTGCCATCCGGGCCTTGAGTAAACTGGTAGGTTGGAGAGCTGGCATGCTCGCCACCCGCGGACTGGTGAGCCTGCTCGTGAGTGCGTACCTCCTTGTCCCGATCAACCAGATCCTGAACCTGCTGCTCTTGCCGCTGTTGCTGTTCCTGCTGTTTGGGATCTTGCTGCTTGCGCTGCCCCTCTTCACCGGTCGCTTCGACAAAACGGTAATCCAGAGGGTTTTGCACCGCAGGCTGATTGCCATCACGGCTACCTTGGGTCGCCGGATTACTGTTGGCCGCCTGACTGGCTTTGGATTTCTCTTTCTGGGAGCCGACTTCAGATTCGGCACTGGATGCTTGACCCGAACGGGCCTGCGGGATCAGCTCTGCCCGGCGATTATCCGTCCTGGCCGCTTCCACCTGGGGTTGCAGCTGCGTAGGGATAAGGGGGGGCAGACTGACATTGATGTTCATCTCACACCCGGATGTCGATCAGGGTTCCCATCACATCGCTGGCGGTCTGCACTACCTTGGCGGAAGCGCCAGCCTGCTGTTCGGCCACCTTGAGATTGACGAGCTCATCGGTCACTTGCACCTGATCCCTACTGGGGGTATTGAGGCGGGCGATCTGATTGGATGCCTTGTCGGCAATCTGCTCGGCTCGCTGAAATCCCTGTACCCCACTGTTGAAGGCTGAATCAATACGCATGATGTTACTCCTCTGGTCACAGCTTAATTATCCGCCAGACCAGAGGATTTATGAAGCCTGCAGGCTATTTTTTAGCCAACAAAATCTCTAACGATTTCAATGAATTTGTCAGGGTGGGAAATAAAGGGTGCGTGTGAGGCTTTGTTAAGAGTCACGCTGTGGCTGGCAGGGTAGAGATTGTCCAGCAGGGGAATGGCCGCCTTGGGTACCAATGAATCCAGTCGGCCATAGATCCGCAACCAGGGCAGATCCAGCCCGCGTAGCGGTTCGCGCAGGTCAATGTCGGCCAACAATGTCAGCCCGGCCTCGAGTGCGGCAAACTGGGGCGCCGGGCGCTCGGCCAGCCAGTGGCGCAACTGGCGGATATCGTCCCGGGCATGTTCGCTGCCCATCGCCTGGATCGCCAGAAAACGCTCTATGGTCTGACGAAAATCCCCCGCCAGCATCTGGTTGAAGCCGGTCAGCACCTTGGGGGCAATCCCCGGCCACTCGTCGCGAGCCATGAAACAGGGGGAGCTGGCCACGGTGATCAGGGAGTGCAGCCGCTCGGGATGGGTCAATGCCAACTGGCTTGCCACCAGACCGCCGAGCGACCAGCCAAGCAGATGGCACTTATCCGGCAAGATGGCGGCCACCTGCTCGGCAAGCCAGGGCAGGCTGTAATCCACCTCGTCTGCCAGCTGACTGTTGCCAAAGCCGGGCAAGTCCACCAGATGAACCCTGTAGTGGGCCGCCAACTGTTGGGCAATCCCATGCCACACCGCGCCGTTCATGCCCCATCCGTGCAACAGAACCAAATCGGGCCCCAGGCCAAACTGCTCTACCGATATGCTCATCTAGACTCAAGATCCCTGTTCATGCTCTTGGGGTCAGCATGTTAAAGCGACTGCTCGCTAAAGCAAGTCCACTGCTCGGCAGCCACGACGACTGGCAAGGTAGCTGCCTGCTCTGCCATCAGCCTTGCGACAACGAGCCCCTGCTCTGCAGCTGGTGTCGGCAGTCACTGCACCAGTCCCAGCCCAAATGCCGCCTCTGCGCCGCGCCGCTGGCTGACCATATAGAAGAGAGCATACCTGTCTGCGGCCGCTGCCAGCACAGGCCTCCCCCTTGGGAGCGGTTGCAAGTGATCGGCGACTACCAGGCCCCCTACCCCATGCTGATCCCACGGCTCAAATATTCTGGCCAGATCCTGCTGGCGCCATTGCTTGCCCGCCTGTTGGCCGATCATCTGGATAGCAGCGATCCCCCTGAGGCGATCATTCCTGTTCCCCTGCACTGGTGGCGAAAATGGCGACGGGGTTTCAATCAAGCGGAGGAGATAGCGCAAACCCTTGGCGAGCTCACCGGCATCCCCTGCGACAACACTCTATTGCAGCGCATCAAGGCGACCCCGCAGCAAACAACTCTCAGCGCCGGGCAGCGGCGGCGCAATCTGCGCGGGGCATTCAGTATCCAACCTCACCAGTACCGCCACGTCGCGCTACTCGATGATGTGGTGACCACTGGTGCCACCGCAGGCCAGCTTACCCGCGTGCTCCATGAGAGCGGTATCACAAAGGTAGAAGTGTGGGCAATCTGTCGTACCCTCCGGCACAGCAAGTAGCCATCGCCATGGCTACCCAAGCATTAATAACCGCGTTATCATGAATACCCTAGTCGTACACTCAGGTTTATGAGGATAGTGATGATCAGCATTTCCGACGCCGCCCAGGCCCATTTCCGTAAACTTCTGGAAAAACAGCCTGATGGCACCAACATCCGGGTGTTTGTGGTCAATCCGGGAACCCAGAATGCCGAGTGTGGCGTATCTTATTGCCCACCCGATGCAATGGATCCGGAAGATCAAACCCTGCCCTTCAGCGGTTTCGACTGCATGGTCGATACCTTGAGCGCCCCCTATTTGATCGATGCCACCATCGACTTCGTCACCGATCAGATGGGATCCCAGCTGACCCTGAAAGCCCCCAATGCCAAGATGCGTAAAGTGGCCGATGATGCACCACTGATCGAGCGTATCGAGTATGTGCTGATGTCCGAGGTCAACCCCATGTTGGCAGGTCACGGTGGCAAGGTCACCCTGGTCGAACTGACCGATGACAAACTGGCTATTCTGCAGTTTGGCGGCGGCTGCAACGGTTGCTCCATGGTCGATTACACCCTCAAAGAAGGGATCGAGAAGCAGTTGCTAGAAAAATTCCCGGGCGAGCTCAACGGCGTAAAAGACGCGACCGAGCATCAACGCGGCGACCACTCCTACTATTGATCAGCCCCGTTTGCGCGGCCCCACCATCCTGAGGCTGATGCCTACGCGCATATGAGCAACGTCTGTTTGCTGTAAAAAATCCGGCACCAATGAATGGGTGCCGGATTTTTTAATGCCCATGGCGCCATTCTGAAACGACGTTATGAGCGCTACTGGCACTCGATATGAGCCCCCTGCCACCTCGTTACCCCTGAATACTCTTCTCACCAAGTCATGAGGCTGACAGATCACCACGCCAGTTAACCAACGGCCCATAAAAAATGCCAGTCAGCGTTAACTGACTGGCATCAAGGCCGAAGCCTGTTTGAGGTGCGATACCTGACGGGTGCTTACAGCGCCTTGAGGATCGCCTCGACGCTGGCCTTGGCATCGCCAAACAGCATCTGGGTATTCTCTTTGAAGAACAGCGGGTTCTGGACACCGGCATAGCCAGTGTTCATGGAGCGCTTGAAGCCGATGACGTTCTGCGCCTTCCACACTTCCAGTACCGGCATGCCGGCGATCGGGCTGCCCGGATCTTCCATCGCAGCCGGGTTAACGGTGTCGTTGGCACCGATCACCAGCACGGTATCGGTATCGGTGAAGTCGTCGTTGATCTCGTCCATTTCCAGCACGATGTCATACGGGACTTTCGCTTCCGCCAGCAGCACGTTCATGTGGCCTGGCAGACGACCGGCAACCGGATGGATACCGAAACGCACCTTGATGCCGCGATCACGCAGCTTCTGGGTGATTTCAGCCACCGGATACTGGGCCTGCGCCACCGCCATGCCGTAGCCCGGGGTGATGATGACAGAGCTGGAGTTCTTCAGCAGATCAGCCACTTCCTCGGCGCTAGTTTCGCGGTATTCACCCATCTCCTGGTCAGCCGTAGAGGCCACGCCGTCGGAGCCGAAGCCACCGGCGATGACGGAGATAAAGGAGCGGTTCATCGCCTTACACATGATGTAAGAGAGGATCGCACCGGAAGAACCTACCAGCGCACCCACCACGATCAGCAGGTCGTTGGAGAGCATGAAGCCCGCCGCCGCCGCCGCCCAACCGGAGTAGGAGTTGAGCATGGAGACCACTACCGGCATGTCGGCACCACCGATGGAGGCAACCAGATGCCAGCCGAAGGCGAAGGCGATCAGGGTCATCACCAGCAGGGCGAAGGTAGAACCACCCGCGTTGACGAAGTAGACCATCAGCGCCAGAGAGGCGACCACCGCCAGCAGGTTCAGCTTGTGGCGGTGCGGCAGCATCAGTGGCTTGGAGGAGATCAGACCGCGCAGTTTGCCGAAGGCAACCACGGAACCGGTGAAGGTCACGGCACCGATGAAGACGCCCAGGAAGATCTCGACCAGGTGGATGTTCAGCATGGCGCCGGTGAGGTGCTCGACCTGGGCGACGCTGGCCGCCTGTTCGAACGCCGCACGGGCGGCTGCCAGTGTCGCATCCAGATTGGAACCGACGGACACCACCACTTCAGCAGGGGCAGAGGGGTGCAGATCGATGAAGCTGTTGACGCCCACCAGCACCGCGGCCATACCGACGAAGCTGTGCAGCACGGCTACCAGCTCGGGCATCTCGGTCATCTCGACCTTGAGTGCCAGACGCACGCCGATGGCACCGCCGATCACCATGGCCAGGATGATCCAGTGCACGCCACTGGTCTCCGGGTTGAATACGGTGGCGAGCAGGGCGATAGCCATACCCGCGATACCGAACAAGTTGCCATGCTTGGCCGTTTCTTGCTTCGACAGTCCCGCGAGACTGAGGATGAAGAGCACGGCGGCAACGATATAGGATGCTGTTACCAGTCCTTGAGACACGTTAAACCCCCTTAATCCTTACGGAACATCTTCAGCATGCGCTGGGTGACGGTGAAGCCACCAAAGATGTTGATACTGGCAATCAGCACAGCGACAAACGAGAGCGCAGTGACGAGCGTAGAACCCTGACCAATTTGCAACAGGGCACCGACCACGATAATGCCGGAGATGGCATTGGTGACCGACATCAGCGGCGTATGCAGGGAGTGGGAGACGTTCCACACCACGTAGTAACCGACCACACAGGCCAGAATAAATACGGTAAAGTGAGAGAGGAACGCGGCAGGTGCCACCGAGGCGATCCAGCCAAAGGCCGCGATGCCGAGGGCGCCAAACACAAACTTCTTGTTGGAAGGTTGCTTTGCTTCGGCCTTCTTGATCGGGGCTGCCACAGGTTTCTGCGGTGCGGCAGAGACAGCGATGGCGGGCGGCGGGAAGGTCACTTCACCGGCCTGGATCACCGTCATGTTGCGCTGAACCACGTCTTCGGAGTTGATGGCTACGTTGCCGTCCTTCTCCTTGCACATCAGCTTCATCAGGTTGACCAGGTTGGTACCGTAGAGCTGGGAGGATTGGGCAGGCAGGCGACCCGGCAGATCGGTGTAACCGATCACCTTGACGCCGTTGGGGGTGACGAACAGCTCGGTCGGCTTGGTGTATTCACAGTTGCCGCCGGTTGCTGCAGCCAGGTCCACGATGACGGAACCCGGCTTCATGCTGTCGACCATCTCCTTGGTAATCAGCTTGGGAGCCGGACGACCAGGGATCAGGGCGGTGGTGATGATGATGTCCACCTCTTTGGCCTGCTGGGCAAACAGCGCCATCTCGGCTGCGATGAACTCATCAGACATGACCTTGGCATAACCATCGCTGGATGCGCCGTCTTCACCACCGAAGTCCAGCTTGAGGAATTCCCCACCCATGGATTCGATCTGCTCGGCTACTTCCAGACGGGTATCGAACGCCCGCACGATGGCACCGAGGGAACCGGCAGTACCGATGGCAGCCAGACCGGCTACGCCGGCACCGATCACCAGCACCTTGGCAGGTGGCACTTTACCGGCTGCGGTGATTTGACCGGTAAAGAAGCGACCGAACTGGTGCGCAGCTTCAACCACGGCGCGATAGCCACCGATGTTGGCCATGGAGGAGAGGGCATCGAGGGACTGGGCACGGGAGATCCGCGGCACCATATCCATCGCCATCACATTGATGTTGCGCTCGGACAGCTTCTTGACCAGCTCAGGGTTCTGGGCAGGCCAGATGAAGCTCACCAGAGTGGCACCATCTTTAATTTGTGCGATCTCGGCATCGGTCGGTGCATTGACCTTGAAGATAAGGTCGGCTTGCCAGACGCTCGGCACCACGCTGGCACCGGCAGCCTCGAAGGCGGCATCATCGAAGCTGGCCAACTGGCCTGCGCCGGACTCGATGGCGACCTCGAAGCCGAGCTTTTTCAGCTGCTCGACGGTAGCCGGGGTCGCTGCGACCCGGGTCTCACCGGCGAGACTCTCTCTCGGTATTCCAATCTGCATGACTATTCCCTGATGGTTAATAAACAATCGCTGCCCAGTGTCTCACTTCTGATGAAACAAGACATGACCAAAGTGCAGGTCCAGGGCTCTTTGTTATGAAAATCAGTAGGCTTTACCTCAACCTCCTGTCATGGTCAGGCCCCCCGCTTTTCAGGCGCGAAGGTGATTAGTATCAAATTTTGGAGTTTTATTACAACCGCAGTCCCGACGGCACTCGTACAGAATTCAGCCCATCCCAGGCTACGATTAAAAAAAACAAACCAAATTAGAGGCTTATACCAGTAAAAACGGCTGAAAAAAGTGATCCAACCAGTCAAAAAAAATGTTTTACCGGCCCTCTATCTTAGCGTTTTTTGTTCTTACGAAATTCGCTTTCGTCTCACTAATCGTCTCGAAATGCCCAGAAGTAACATTTTCTCAACAAAAACGGGGCCACCTCGCCGCCAGATGGCGGGAGACGGCCCCGACAATTCAATCGTTTCGCCCCTGTGGCGCCGATTGACGGCCCTTACCAGGCAGCTTGATAAATATGCTGGCTCTGCACCAGATCGATATCGCCGTGCTCGCCCAGACGGGTCATGCCGTGCTCACCCAGCTTGCCGATCAGGGTATCGATACCCAGATCTTTCAGACCATAGTCACGCAGTCGGGTCTTGACCCCCATCCGCTCGAAGAAGTCACGGGTTGCGGCGATGGCATCGTCGATGCGCTCAGCTTCGCTGCCGCTGCGCAGACCCCACACCCGCTCTGCATATTGCAGCAGCTTGGCATGCTTCTGTTTACGCTTGGCCTGCAACAGAGCGGGCAGTACCGCCGCCAGGGTCTGGGCATGGTCGAGACCATGCAGGGCAGTCAGTTCATGACCCAGCATGTGGGTGGCCCAGTCCTGCGGCACACCGGCACCGATCAGACCATTCAGCGCCATGGTGGCGCTCCACATGATGTTGGCGCGCACCTCGTAGTTTTGCGGCTCGGCCAGCGCCTTGGGGCCCTCTTCGATCAGGGTCAGCAGCAAGCCTTCGGCGAAGCGATCCTGCACCTTGGCATTGACCGGATAGGTGAGGTACTGCTCCACGGTATGAACGAAGGCATCCACCACCCCGTTTGCCACCTGACGCTCGGGCAGGGTGTAGGTGAGCACCGGATCCAGCACGGCGAAGCGCGGCATCACGAACGGCGAGAAGAAATGCACCTTGTCGCCACTGCTGCGACGGGTGATGACGGCGCCCATGTTCATTTCGGAACCAGTCGCCGGCAAGGTCAGCACTGAACCCAGCGCAATGGCGGAGCGCACTTCGCTGCCGACGGTCTCGAGAATGTGCCAGGGCTCTTTGGCCAGATCGTAGTGCGCGGCAGCGGCGATAAACTTGGTGCCATCGAGCACGGAACCGCCGCCAACGGCGAGCAGGAAGTCGACCCGCTCGGCACGGGCCAGCTCAACGGCACCCATCAGGGTCTCGTAGGCCGGGTTGGGTTCGATGCCACCAAATTCAAACAGGGTCATGCCAGCCAGTTTGCTGCGGATCTGCTCCAGCAGGCCGCTGCGCACCACACTGCCACCGCCATAGGTGATCATGACGCGGGCGTCGCTCGGGAGCTGCTCGCGCAACTGGGCGATCTGCCCTTGGCCGAACAGGATTTTGGTCGGGGTATGGAGCGTAAAGTTGTTCATCGACATTGCCTTCTTCTGATAGTCAGGGCGGCCAGGCCGCGAAATCGTGATTGCATTTTTCTCCAGAACCACCCTACCATCAAGACAACATCCTGCTTGATTCTTGCCTATTTCTACAAAGCAGCGAAAACCGGAACAGTTGAGTCAAAGAGCGCCCATGCAAAACCGTTACAGCGACCTCGCCGCCAGAGTGACCCGCCACGTCACC
Organism: Aeromonas sp. CU5; assembly: GCF_002586745.1. NCBI lineage: Bacteria > Pseudomonadati > Pseudomonadota > Gammaproteobacteria > Aeromonadales > Aeromonadaceae > Aeromonas > Aeromonas sp. CU5. The sequence goes on along the minus strand of NZ_CP023817.1, from coordinate 4,054,759 downwards.
GCCCCCGGCATCACCCCCTCCCCAGTGGAGCAGGTGAATTTCATCTATACCACCGAGTACCACGGCCGCACCCCGGTGCTCTACCAGCCGCGGATGATCGTGATCCTGCAGGGGCACAAGGTGGGTTATCTGGCGGATCAGGTGTTTCGCTACGACCCCAACCACTACCTGCTGATGACCTTGCCGCTGCCCTGCGAGTGCGAGTGTTTCGCCTCCCCCGAGCAGCCGCTTATCGGTTTTACCATCGAGATCAACATGGTCACCCTGCAAGAACTGCTGCTGGAGCTGGGAGACGCCCTGCCCGCTCCCGCCCCGCAGAAGAGCGGCGTCCTCTCGGTGCCCCTGTCGGAGGCGATGTTCTGCGCCGCCGAGCGACTGATCGATCTGATGGACAACCCGCTGCACGCCAAGGTGCTGGGGCCGCAGACGGTGCGGGAGATGCTGTTCCACGCCCTCATCGAGGGGGGCGGCCCCGCCTTGCAGGCGCTCGCCAATCGCCACAACCATGTGGGCCAGATCGCCCGGGTTCTGCGTATGATAGAGTCCCGTTATGCCGACAACCTCACCATGGAGGAGCTGGCGCGGGAGGTGAACATGAGCGTCTCCGCCTTTCACCACCACTTCAAGGCGGTCACGGCCACCTCGCCGCTGCAGTACATCAAGTCGTTTCGCCTGCACAAGGCGCGAATGATGATGCTGCACGACGGCATCAAGGCGGGCACCGCGGCGGCCAGAGTCGGTTACGAGAGCAACTCCCAGTTCAGCCGGGAGTACAAGCGCTTCTTCGGCAGCACGCCGACAGATCAGGCCTCCCGCTTTCGGGATGGCCAGCTGCGCATCATCGAGGGATAACTAGAGAGGGATTACCTATGCGTTCACTACTTTGCCTGTTCACCGCTTTGCTACTGACGGCCTGTACCGGGATTGCCGACGGCATCCGCCCCGTCACCGGCTTTCAGCTCGATCGCTATCTCGGCACCTGGTACGAAATCGCCCGCCTCGACCACAGCTTCGAGCGGGGGCTGGAGCAGGTGAGCGCCACCTACAGCCTGCGGGACGATGGCGGCGTCAAGGTACTCAACCGCGGCAAACAGAGCGATGGCAGCTGGCGCGAGGCCGAGGGCAAGGCCTACTTCGTCGGCAACCCGGATGAGGCACGGCTCAAGGTGAGCTTCTTCGGCCCCTTCTACGGCGGCTACAACGTCATCGATCTTGACCCCGACTACCAGCTCTCGCTGGTGACCAGCTACAACCACGACTACCTCTGGATCCTCGCCCGCTCCCCCAATCCGCCCAAGGAGAAGGTGGACGCGCTGATCGCCAAGGCCAAGGGGCTGGGCTTTGCCACCGACCAGCTGATTTGGGTCAAGCAGACCCCTTGAAGCCGAACGGGGAGCCCTGCTGGCTCCCCGTTTTTTTCAACCTCCCCCGCCTTTGCCCCCATCCTTGCTGCAAACCGCTCCGATTCACACCCTGCCTGGCTGCTGCGCACTGCCGGTTTTAGTGCGTTGAATTACCCTCTTCGGTCAACCCAGATTCATGACGACAGCGCGCACCGATTAACCACCAGATTCACAACCTCTATATGACAGTACACCAACATATCGCCAGATTATTAACAGATACCTATAGATGAAAATGAAAAGACAACACCAGATATCGGCATAACCACTATTTTCACGGCCAACAGAAATATATTCCCCGCACCGCCAAATGGTGTTGCAGAAAGGGACTGATATGAGCCTTTTATATTCTCCTTTCGCTTTAAATCTGCACAACAAACCAGCAAACAGACTTCAGAAAACCCCAAACGACGCCGCTTTAACTGATTAATTGTTGCCATCATTTTTGTTCGGTGATAAACAGCTAATCATTTAAAAATTACTCATAAATATTCAAATAGAGAGAGGTGGTCAATTTGGAATGGATTAAACTGAGCGGCATACTCATTATCTTGCTAGGTTTTTACTTCAGGCTCGATACCCTGGCCGTCGTGCTGGTCGCCGCAGTCACTACCGCCCTGGTCTCCGGTCTCTCCTTTACTGAATGCCTCTCCCTGCTGGGTGAAGCCTTCGTCTCCAACCGCATGGTGACGCTGTTTTTGCTGACCCTGCCGATGATCGGCATCTGCGAACGCTACGGCCTCAAGCAGCAGGCAGTCACCCTGATCGAGCGGATCAAGAAGCTCACCCCGGGCAAGTTCATGACCCTCTATATGTTTATCCGCGAGCTGGCCGGTCTCTTCTCGGTGCGGGTACAGGGCCATACCCAATTTATTCGTCCGCTGGTCAACCCGATGACTCAGGCTGCCGCCAGCAAGGTGCATGGCAAATTAAGCGAAGAGGACGAGGAATATATCAAGGCGCGGGTCTCCGCCACCGAAAACTATGGCAACTTCTTTGCCCAAAATACCTTCGTCGCCTCCGCCGGGGTATTGCTGATTGTCGGCACTTTCGACTCGCTGGGATATAACGTCTCTGCCGTCGATATTGCCAAAGCATCCATGCCGATTGCCATCATAGCCCTGTTTATGGTCGCCGCCTCCAATATGTGGTACGACCGTCAGATGGCCAAAAAATATGCATCGAGTAATAGCAAGGGAGGTCAACAGTAATGGCTGCACTCATCCCCAATTTGCTCGAATTCTTCTATGTGCTGATCGGCGTCATTCTCTTTAGCAGCGCCTGGCGCGTCCTGCGTGATGCCAATCACCCGGCCAAAATTGGTACCGCCCTGTTCTGGACCATCCTGGGGGTGCTGTTCGCCTTTGGTAGCTATATCCCCAACATGATCAACGGGATGCTGATCCTCGCCATGGGGGTCATCACCCTGTTCAAGCAGGTGAAGATCGGCAAGCTGGAGCAGGCGAGCGAGGAGGAGTCCCAGCGCCACGCCAACCGCATCGGCAACCGGATCTTCCTGCCCTGCGTGTTGCTGGCGCTGCTGGCGGTAGTGATCGCCCAGTTCACGCCGCTCGGCGGTCAGGTCGGTATCGGTCTGGCGGCGGTGATCGCCTTCGTCATCACTGTGCTGCTGACCCGCGCCACCCCCTCCACCGTGGTGGGCGACTCGGACCGGATGATCCAGCAAGTGGGCATCACCGGCATCCTGCCCCAGTTGCTGGCCGCCCTCGGGGTGATCTTCAACACGTCCGGCGTCGGCGATGTCATCTCCCACGGGATCTCCACCGTGGTGCCGATGGGCAGCCCCTTCGTCGGGGTGGTGGCCTACTGCCTCGGCATGATGGTCTTCACCATGATCATGGGCAACGCCTACGCCGCCTTCACCGTCATCACCGCAGGGATCGGCATTCCCTTCGTGGTCGCGCAAGGGGGTGATCCGGTGATCGCCGGTGCACTGGCCATGACCGCCGGTTTCTGCGGCACCCTGATGACCCCCATGGCCGCCAACTTCAATGCCCTGCCCGCCGCCCTGCTGGAGATGAAGGATCTCAACAAGGTGATCAAGGTGCAGGTGCCGATGGCGCTGACCCTGGTGCTGATCCATATCGCCCTCATGTACTACTGGGCATTTTGAGAATTCGGGAGACGATGATGAAAGTTCTGATTACCGGTTTTGACCCCTTCGGCGGCGAGCCCATCAACCCGGCGTGGGAGGCGGTGAAACGCCTGCCGGACACCATTCTGGATGCCACCGTGATCAAGGCGCAGATCCCCACCGTATTCGGCAAGTCGGCTACCCTGCTGGCGGCGCTGATGCACCAGCACCAGCCGGATGTGGTGATCAACGTCGGTCAGGCGGGCGGTCGCTTCGCCATTACCCCGGAGCGGGTCGCCATCAACCTCGACGACGCCCGCATCCCCGACAACGAGCAGCAACAGCCCATCGATGAAGTGATTCAGGCCGATGGCGCTCCGGCCTACTTCTCCCGTCTGCCCATCAAGGGGATGGTGCAGCACATCAAGGAGAACGGCATTCCGGCTGCGGTCTCCAACACCGCAGGCACCTTCGTCTGCAACCACATCATGTATCAGTTGCACTACCTGATCGAAAAAGAGTTCCCGGCGGTGCGCGGTGGCTTTATCCACGTCCCCTACATCACCGAACAGGTGGCGGACAAGGTGAACCAGCCCTGCCTCGCCATGAGCGACATCACCCGTGCACTGACCCTGGCCATCGAGGCGGTGGTACTGCAGCAGGATGGCGACCTCAAGATCGTGGGCGGCGAGATCTCATGAGCCTCGGCCAGCCACGCCCGTTGTTCGTCTATGGCAGTCTGATGGACGGGCTCTTCAACTACCGGCGCTATCTGGCCGCTCATGTGAGCCAGCCGCCACGACGCGCCCGGGTGCGCGGCGCCCTCTATCACCTGCAGCACAAGGGCTATCCGGCCCTGCTGCAGGGGGAGGACTGGGTCTATGGCGAGCTGTTTATGCTGGACGACTTCCCCGCCGCCATCGCGGCGCTGGACGAGATGGAGAACTTCCACGGCGAGGATGATCCCCAGAGCGAATATCTGCGCCAGCTGGTCGAGGTGGAGATCTTCGACCCGCAGCAAGGGCGCTATGTCGGTCAGCAGCTGGCCTACCACTACCGCTACGTGGTGCAGCACGACCCCCAGTGGCAGCAGGGCAAGCACTACCTGCCCGACGGCAACTGGCGCGCCTTCCATCTGGCGCAGCTGGAGAGCGCCGCCTGACGGCCACCGGCAATAAATAAACAAAGGACAGCCCGCGGGCTGCCCTTTCTGTTGCTGGAGTGGCGGGATGATCAGAGCCGGAAGCGGCCAATCTCCTGCTCCAGTCGCTCGGTCAGTGACTTGAGTTCGGCTGCCTGCGCCGCCTCGTTGCCCGCCTGCTCAGCCAGCTCTTGCGAGACGTGGCGGATATTCTCGGTATTGCGGCTGATCTCGCCGGTCACCGAGGTCTGCTCCTCGGCCGCCGCCGCGATCTGGGTCGCCATGTCGCTGATGGAACCGATCGCCTCGTTGATCCGGCCAAGGCTCTGGTTGGCCGCTTCCGCATCCTCCACGCTGGTGCCTGCCAGCTGACGGCTGGTCTCCATGCCACCCACGGCGCGACGGGTAGTCTGCTGCAGGGTTTCGATCATCTGCTGGATCTCGTCGGTGGAGTCGTGGGTACGGCGCGACAGCACCCGCACCTCATCCGCCACCACCGCAAAGCCACGGCCCTGCTCACCGGCCCGGGCCGCTTCGATGGCGGCGTTGAGCGCCAGCAGGTTGGTCTGCTCGGCGATGCCGCTGATGGTAGCCAGAATGCCGCTGATCTTCTGGGCATGGCTGTCGAGCTCGTTGATCACCTGACTGGCATCGGCCACTTCGTCCGCCAGACCGGTAATACTGCGCTGACTCTGGCCAACCTGGGATTGACCGGCGACCGCCAGTGCAACCGCATCGGTGGCGGTGGCGGCGGCAAACTCGGCGTTGCCAGCGATCTCCTGAGTGGCGGAGGCCATCTCGGTCACCGCGGTCGCCACCATCACGATCTCGTCCTGCTGCTGACGCACCCGCTGACTGCGGGCTTGCGCCCCGGCCGCCTGGGTACGGGACTGGGCCGCCAGCTCGACGGTCACATCCCGCAACCGGCTGACTATACCGTGCAGCCGCGCCACGAACTGGTTGAAGTTCTGGGCCAGCTGACCCACCTCATCCTTGCTGTGGGTATTGATGTGAACGGTGAGATCCCCCTCGCCGTGGGCGATGTCGTGCAGGGCGTGCGCCACCCGACCGAGATCGGCGAACAGGTATTTGAAGGTGGCGGTGAGCAGGGCGCTGAACACCAGCATCAGCACCAGCGTCAGCCCCACCAGCTGCCACAGCAGGTTGCTGAGCGGCGCCTCCAGCACATCGCGATACATCACCATGGCCAGCAGCCAGTCGGTGCCCGCTACCGGTTGTACCGCCAGCAGCACATCCCGCCCGTCGATAGTGGCAGCGTGCAGCGCGCTGTTTTCGCGACCCCACTGCAGGAAGGTGGCGGCAGAGAGTCCCGGCGCCAGCTCGGCGATGGGCTTGAGCGCCAGATCCTTCTGCGGATGGCCGACGATGAGGCCGCTGCTGTCGAGCAGCATGGCATAGCCCTCACCCTGTACCTTCATCGCCAGCACTTCATCGATCAGCTTGTCGAGCGCCAGATTGGCCCCCACGGCACCGACCAGCTCGCCCTGATGGCGCACCGGCTCGGAGAGGGTGACCACCAGCTTCTGCATGGTGACGCTGACATAGGGGGCTGTGACGATCAGCTGCCCCGCCTTCACCGCATCCTGATACCAAGGGCGCTCGCGCGGGTCATAGTTGCCGGTGTTGAGGGAAGGGTCCTGCCGAGTCATCACCCCCTGCGCGGAACCGAAATAGGTAAGACCAAAGCTGCCGGAGGTATAGGCCTGCTTCAGGTGTGGCACCAGTTCGGCTTGCGGGTTGTTGCTGATCAGGTTGACCAGCGCGTGGACCGTGTTCTTGCGATCCGCCATCCAGTCGCCGATCGCCACCGAGTAAGCGTGACCATAGTTGACCGCCTCGCTCTGAATGGCGCTCATGGTGCGGGATTTGAGGGTGTGAAAGGCAACGATGCCGAGCAGTGATGCCATCAGCAGCACCACGCCAAGACTGGTGGCCAGCAGCTTGCCGCGCAGAGAGAGGGTCATGACGACGAATCCTTGTTGTTGTGTCAGGCAGGGAAAACCCCGTGAGATCTGGGCTATCGGCCGCAATATGAACAGACTTTAGTGAATCTGTATATTTTTACATCTATCAACAACAGGAACCGCTGCAAGCTGTAGGGAGATCACTATTCCATGCTATTCAGTGCCGAATAAGTGCCGAAGTAATCAGATCGAAGGGCAAAGGCCATACCCCGCGAACCACTGGTCAGGGGAAATGATCAATAACAAAGAGGGGCAACAGCGCAGGAGGGAAATGTCAGAAATGCGAAAGGCCAGCTCAATGAGCTGGCCTTTCTGAAAATGGCAGGGGCGGCAGGACTCGAACCCGCAACCATCGGTTTTGGAGACCGCTGTTCTACCAATTGGAACTACGCCCCTGCAACAAACGAGGCGAATTATACAAAGTGAGGGTCAAAGGTAAAGGCTTTTTTTGCACTTTCAGTGTGATTGAACAATTCCCGAACAGGCTGTGGCTATTTGTGCAGCAAACCAGGATAACTTGCTGTATTTGCAGCCCTGTCGGGGTAGGAATGGGACATAAATGGGGGTAGGGTGAAATCAGGTACCGGGAGGCCACTTATGCTCAATTACCGATTACTCCAACAACTGGCGCCCCTCAACTTCAGGGATGAGCGCAAGACAGAGTCCCTGCCCGCCTATCTTGAACGGGTCGCGCCGCTGGTGCCCTTTATTCCTGAAAATGTGCTCTCCCAGTGGATTTACCGTCATTGGCGCGGTTTTGAGTCCAACTGGAGCTTTATCGATCTCGCCAGCCATCAGTTCAGCTGCGAAAGCTGGCCCACCGCACAACTGGTAGATCAGGTAGGCTCCCGCCATATGGAGGTGATCGAGCGCTGGGGGGAGATGCTGCGCAGCAACCGCTATGTGCGCCGCTCCTGGCTCGGCGAGAAGATGCTGAGCGAAGGCAGCTGGCCCGAACCTGTCATAGTGCTGGCGCCAGCCGAGGGGAGCAGTTACCCGAACGGGCAACCGCTACCGCAACCCTACTGCCTGCTGGAAGGGCACCACAGACTCGGTTATTTGCGCGCCATGGCCCGCGATGGGGAACCGCTGCAAGAGACGCACAGGGTGTGGATTTGTCGTCCTGTTCCCGCCACTTAAACGTTTTTCATGCTGAAATTGGCATCATAAATAAAATTTTGACAATTAAAAAAGCGGCCCTATAATCTGTCCGGTTTGAAAAAGGTCGGGACGAGACGATGCAGTTTTTGATTCAGAAAACAGCCTTGCAGACGGGTGGTGCGCACCAGAGCGGCCCCGTTGTTTCCAGTTCCCACCCCAAGGATCCCCAGTTATTTTTAAAAAAAGCCCCTGTTTCAGGGGCTTTTTTTTGTGCCCGAAAAACCTCCAATGATGTCAAAGGGAATGCAGACGATGACCAATCCACTCTATAAGAAACATGTCATCTCCATTTCGGACCTGACCCGGTCAGAAATGGAACTGGTAGTCTCAACCGCACAACGGTTGAAGGCTGAACCTGACACCAGCCTGTTGAAAGACAAGCTGGTTGCCAGCTGCTTCTTCGAAGCCTCCACCCGCACCCGCCTCTCGTTCGAGACCGCGGTCCAGCGCCTCGGCGGCAACATCATCGGCTTCGCCGACGGTGGCAACACCAGTGCCAAGAAAGGCGAGACGCTGGCTGACTCCATCAAGATCATCGGCTCCTACTCGGATGCGGTGGTGATGCGCCACCCGAAAGAGGGCGCGGCCCGTCTGGCCTCCGAGTTCTCCCGGGTACCGGTCATCAACGGCGGCGACGGCTCCAACCAGCATCCGAGCCAGACCCTGCTCGACCTGTTCACTATCCATGAGACCCAGGGTCGTCTGGACAACCTCAACGTCGCCTTCGTCGGTGACCTGAAATATGGCCGCACCGTGCACTCGCTGGCCCAGGCTCTCAGCCTGTTCAACTGCCGCTTCTTCTTCATCTCCCCGGAAGCGCTGGCGATGCCGGACTACATCTGCGAAGAGCTGGAAGAGAAAGGCATCCAGTTCAGCGTCCACCAGACCATGGAAGAGGTGATGCCGGAGCTGGACATCCTCTACATGACCCGCGTCCAGAAAGAGCGCTTCGACGAGACCGAATACAAGCACATGGCTGCCAAGTTCATTCTGGAGCTGGCGACTCTGGAAGGAGCCAAGCCCACCATGAAGATCCTGCATCCCTTGCCCCGCGTCGACGAGATCGATGTAGCGGTCGACAAGACCCCCCACGCTTGCTACTTCCAGCAGGCGGAGAACGGGGTCTATGCACGCCAGGCGCTGCTGGCACTGGTACTGAACGAAACTGTCTGAGCTTAGGGGAATATCATGTCTGACAAGAACCAACTGCAAGTCGAAGCCATCCGTCACGGCTCCGTCATCGATCACATCCCCGCTGGCCAGGGCATCAAGATCCTCAAGCTGTTCCAGCTGGTCGAAACCCAGGAGCGGATCACCGTCGGCTTCAACCTGAAATCCGGCGCGCTCGGCAAGAAGGATCTCATCAAGATCGAGAACACCCGCCTGACCGAGCAACAGGCCAACCAGCTGGCGCTGTTCGCCCCGAAAGCGACCGTCAATATCATTGAAGAGTTCAATGTGGTGAAGAAGCACCAGCTGGAGCTACCGGAGTTCATCACCGGGGTGTTCCACTGCCCCAACTCCAACTGCATCTCCCACAACGAGCCGGTGGACAGCTACTTCCGGGTGCGCGAGGTGAAAGGCGTGGTGCGGATGAAGTGCAAATATTGCGAGAAGTCCTTCACTCAGGACATCGTCAGCGAGCGTTACTGATATCTGATTGGGCCCTGCGGGGCCCATCTTTGAACCCTGTCACATCACCGAATTTCCAGTCAGCTATAATTTGCCATCCCAAGATGGTAATGCCCGCTCATTCCCTGCATACAGATGGATTATCAGTATTTTTGGCTGATAACTGACAGCTATGACAGATATCGCGCGTTTACCTCCGGTCATCGTCAAAGGAATTCGCCGTGGTCAAAACTCTCAGTCGTCCCGTTGCCCAAGAGCCCGATCTGGCCCAGCTGGATGCCTGTCGCCAGATCATCGGTCAGCACTGCTACAGCACTCAGGAAGAGATCCGCCACCAGCTGTCAGAGCGCGGTTTTGCCGACATCAGCCAGTCCACCATCTCCCGCCTGCTACGCCGCCTCGGCGTCGCCAAGGCCCAAAATGCCAATGGCAAGAAGGTCTACACGCTAGTGGACGACCAACTGGAGCCCGCTGGCAGCACCCGCTCGATCCACGACATGGTGCGCGACGTGGTACATAACCAGCAGATGGTGCTGATCCTCACCACCCCGGGCGCAGCTACCGTGGTTGCTCGCCTGCTGGATCGCAACGCCAATCCCGAAATCATGGGCGCCGTCGCAGGCAACGATGTGGTGCTGGTCGCACCGCGCCATATTAGCCGCACCCGTCAGGCCCACGCCGCCGTGGTACGCACCCTGGCGCAAGCACGCTAAATCAGTCATCCGGTCAGGCGATCCGCTTTCACCTTGTCATTCAAACATGCAACGCCATCTTGATACCCTGGTGGCGGCTCGCGTTCCCCATCAAAAGGGGTACAAAATTGCACCGTAGCCTGAAGCCAATCCTGCGGAGTAATGACGCTAGCGGCCCATAAAAACAATGCCAGTCAGCGTCACTGACTGGCATTACACCCTCTGGCGTGGGCCTGTTGCATGGCACAACACCTGCGACTACTCGTCCTTCTTGTCTCGCGACAACAGGGCGATGGCCGCCTCTTTCGGGTTCTTACCCTCGTAGAGCACCTTGAAGATCTGCTCGCAAATGGGCATCTCCACACCGTAGCGGGCCGCCAACAGATGGACCTCCTTGGTGTTGCGATACCCTTCGACGACCTGACCGATCTCGGTCATGGCGGTATCCACATCCTTGCCAGCCCCGAGAGCCAGCCCGAAGCGGCGGTTGCGCGACTGGTTGTCGGTACAGGTGAGCACCAGATCCCCGAGCCCCGCCATCCCCATAAAGGTTTTGGCATCAGCACCGAGGGCGGCCCCCAGACGCTGCATCTCTACCAGCCCCCGGGTGATCAGCGCGGTTCTGGCATTAGCGCCAAAACCGAGCCCGTCGGAGAGACCGGCACCGATGGCGATGACGTTCTTCACCGCGCCACCCAGTTGCAAACCGACGAAGTCCGGGCTGGTATAAACCCGGAACGAACGGCCACAGTGCAGCAGTCGGGAGAGATCGTCGGCGAAATCGTCGTGGGTCGAGGCAACCGAGATAGCCGTCGGTAGACCGGCAGCCAGCTCCTTGGCGAAGGTGGGACCGGAGATCGCCGCCAGCGGCATCTCGTCTCCCAGCACCTCACGCGCCACATCCTGCAGCAGGCGGCCACTGTCCGGCTCCAACCCCTTGGTGGCCCAGGCGATACGGGTATCGGGGCGCAAGAAAGGTTTGATCTGAGCCAATACCTGACCAAACACGTGGCTCGGTACGACCAGTAGCAGCACAGGGGCAGCTTGCACTGCATATTGCAGATCCGCCGTCAGCTGCAGATCGGCGGGAAAAGGGACATCAGGCAAAAATGCCTTGTTGCAGCGGTCTTGTTCCAGCACGGCGACATGAGCAGGATCGTGACCCCACAGCAGGGTCGGATGGCCGTTGCGCGCCAAAGAAATGGCAAGGGCGGAGCCATAAGACCCCGCCCCCAAGACCGAGATAGCGATCTGGTCAGCCATTATCAGGCTTCCGCAGTCGCCTGCTGGGCCTGTGCTTGCGCCATGTGCTGGGCAAACAGAGCATCGAAGTTAACCGGTGCCAGGTTCAGCTGCGGGAAGGAACCTTTGCTCACCATGTTGGCCACAGCTTCGCGGGCGTACGGGAACAGGATATTCGGGCAGAAAGCGGCCAGGCAGTGAGCCAGCTGCGGCTCTGGCAGGTTACCGATGGTGAAGATACCGGCCTGCTGAACTTCGCACAGAAAGGCAGTTTCGGTTTCCAGTTTGCAGGTCACGGTCAGGGTCAGGACAACCTCGTACACGTTGTCAGCCAGGATGTTGGTCTTGGTATCCATGTCCAGCTTGACGTCCGGCTGCCACTCTTTCTGGAAAATGTGCGGGGTGTTCGGCGCTTCGAAAGAGACATCCTTGGTGTAGACACGCTGGATGTTGAATTCCGGTTGTACTTCCTGGTTGTTGATCTCGTCAGCCATTTCGTTTGATTCCTTTATATAGGGATAAGTGGGCACAGGCCCTTAAATCAATCAGCGCTTTTTGGTTACCGGCAGATTGTCTGCACGCCATTGAGCCATACCACCGCTGAGCACATATACCTGCTTGAAACCGGCCTTGCTCAGCTGACGACCCGCGCCGCCCGCAGTCATGCCCGACTCGCACACCACTATGATGGGGGCATCTTTATGCTTTTCAACCGGGCCCAGATTATTGCTCTGGATCTGGGTCAGCGGCAGATGCTGGGCACCGGCCAGATGGCCCTTGGCGTACTCTTCCTGACTGCGAATATCCACTACAGTGGCATTCTCACGGTTGATCAGCAGAGTGGCTGTGTGGTTATTGACGGTTTTTACCGGAGAAAAACGGGCACGCACAGTGGTGTAAACCAGGGTGCCAGCCAGACCCAACCAGGCTGCGGTCAGCAGCGGGTTACGGGTCGCAAAATCCAAATACTCTTGCATCTTCTACTATCCAGGGACCAAGACAAGGGCCCGAGTATACATGGGGGTATTGATAAGATCAGCCATCTTGGCGGCAAAGCGCGAGCAGGCTCCCATCATCAGCAGACAGTGAGCATGGCAGTAAGGGCGTGGCTTGCGGGGGCTCGGGAGCCCCCCTTGGCTATCAGGTGACTATTTCGGCAGATGTAGTAATATTACGCTAGTTTCATTTCCCGCATTTTTTCCAATCCGAGAGGACATAGTCTTATGTCAACAGCTAAGAAACCTTTGGTTCTGGTCATCATGGACGGTTGGGGCTATAGCACCAAGCAAGAGCACAACGCCGTCGCTGCCGCCAAGACTCCCAACCTCGATCGCCTGGCCCGTGACTACACCAGCACCCTGATCTCCGGCTCCGGCCTGGATGTCGGTCTACCGGATGGCCAGATGGGTAACTCCGAAGTGGGCCACGTCAACATCGGCGCCGGTCGCATCGTCTATCAGGAGCTGACCCGCATCTCCAAAGACATTAAAGATGGCGACTTCTTCCAGAACGTCGAGCTGGCCAAGGCTGTTGATGCTGCCGTGACCAACGGCAAAGCCGTCCACATCATGGGCCTGATGTCTCCGGGTGGCGTACACAGCCACGAAGAGCACATCATGGGCATGATCGAAATGGCCGCCAAGCGTGGCGCCGAGAAGATCTACCTGCACGCCTTCCTGGATGGCCGTGACGTTCCGCCGCGCTCCGCCCAATCCTCCATTGAGCTGTTCGACGCCCTGTTCGCCAAGCTGGGCAAGGGTCGTTTCGCCTCCATGATCGGCCGTTACTTCGCCATGGACCGTGACAACCGCTGGGATCGCGTGCAGCAAGCCTATGACCTGATGACTCAGGGCAAGGGCGAGTTCACCGCCAACAGCGCCACCGAAGCGCTGGCTGCCGGCTATGCCCGTGACGAGAACGACGAATTCGTCAAAGCGACCCGCATCGGCGAAGCTGCACCGATGGAAGACGGCGATGCGCTGATTTTCATGAACTTCCGTGCCGACCGCGCCCGTGAAATCACCCGCGCCTTCGTGGATGCCGACTTCACCGGTTTCGCCCGTGCAGTTGAGCCAAAGCTGAACTTCGTGATGCTGACCGAATATGCGGCCGACATCAAAACTGCCTGTGCCTATCCGCCGACTGCCCTGGTCAACACCCTGGGTGAGTGGCTGGCCAAGCAGGGCAAGACCCAGCTGCGCATCTCCGAAACTGAGAAGTACGCGCACGTCACCTTCTTCTTCAACGGTGGCGAAGAGTCCTGCTTCACCGGCGAAGATCGCGAGATCGTCGCCAGCCCGAAAGTGGCTACCTACGACCTGCAGCCGGAAATGAGCTCCGAAGAGCTGACCGACAAGCTGGTTGCAGCCATCAAGAGCGGCAAGTACGACGTCATCATCTGTAACTACCCCAATGGCGACATGGTCGGCCACACCGGTGTGTTCGATGCCGCCGTCAAAGCCTGTGAAGCCGTTGACCACTGTGTTGGCCGCGTCACCGAAGCCCTGCGCGAAGTGGGTGGCGAGTGCCTGATCACCGCCGACCACGGCAACGCCGAGAAGATGCAGGATGAAGAGACCGGTCAGGCCCACACCGCCCACACCAGCCTGCCAGTGCCGCTTATCTATGTCGGTCGCAAAGCCGAGGTCGCTGAAGGTGGCAAACTGTCCGATCTGGCCCCCACCATGCTGACCCTGATGGGTCTGCCGGTGCCGCCGGAAATGACTGGTAAGCCCCTGATGATTCTGAAATAATCCGTCCCCATGCGGGGATGCGAAGTTATTTCACAGAAAACCAGTCGCGTCGGCCTGTTGGCCGGCGCGCTGTTTTTTTGTCTGTCGTTTGGCGCCAGTCCGGCGGTTGCCGCCAATCAGCAGCTGGGCGCCATGCAGTCCCAGATCAAAGAGCAACAGCAGACCATCAAGCTCAGCAAAGAGGAGCTTGCCAAGCTCAATACCCAACTCAAAGCTGACGAGCAGGCTATCTCGACGGCCGCCGCCAAGCTCAACCAGACCAAGCAGCAACTGCAGCAGAACCAGCAGAAGCTGGCAACCCTGCAAAAAGACAAGCTGGGACTGGAACAACAAGCCAAACATCAAAAGCAATTGCTGGCCAAACAGGCGGAAAGCGCCTTTCTGGCGGGCAACCACGACTACCTCAAACTGCTGCTCAACCAGCAGGACCCGGCCAAACTGAGCCGCTCCCTCGACTACTACGACTACCTCAACAAGGCCCGCATCGAGGCCATTGACGCCCTGCGCGCCACCCACGACAAGCTGGCGAAAAACCAGCGGGCCACCAAAGAGACCGAAACCAGACTGCAATCTCTGCTCGGCGAGCAACAAGAGCACCACCAGACCCTGCTGGCCAGCCAGCAGAGCCGGGCCAAGGTGCGTAACCAGCTGCAGCAATCGGTACAGGATGATGAACAGAAGCTCACCAAACTGGTCAAGGCGGAGAAAGCGCTGAAAGCCCGGCTGGAAGAGCTGCGCCGCAAGCGCGAAGAGCAGGAGCGCCGTGAACGGGCCGAGCGGGAACGCCTTGCCAAGTTAAAAGCAGAGCAAGAACGCCAGCGCCGTCTCGAGGCACAACGTCTGGCCGCCGAACAGAAGCGAATTGCCGAACAACAGCGGATCGCGGCGCAACAGCAGAAGATCGGCGAACAGCAACGGCTCGCCGCCGAGCAGCAGAAAGTCGCCAAGCAACAGAACCGGGTAGCGGAACAGCAAGCCGCCGCGCGTAACAGCGCCAAGGCCAGTACTGGCGGCTACGGTGGCCTTAGCACCACTGGCAGCCTGCGCTGGCCGGTACAGGGGCCGATCCTTATCTCCTACGGTTCACCACGCACCGCCCAGCTCAAGTGGAAGGGTACTTTGATCGGTGCCAGTGAAGGGACCCAGGTCAAGGCGGTGGCAGCCGGTCAGGTGGTGTACGCCGATTGGCTGGATGGCTTCGGTATGCTGCTGGTGATCGACCACGGCAAGGGCTATATGAGCCTCTATGGTCACAATCAGTCGCTGCTGCGCCAAGTGGGTCAGAATGTGGAACAGGGTGAACCGGTGGCACTGGTGGGTGACAGTGGTGGCCAGGACAGGCCCGGCCTCTACTTCGAGATTCGCCATCAGGGCGAGGCCATCAACCCGACCAAGTGGCTGGCCAAGGGTTGAGTTAACCCGACCGACAAGCGCGTCACACGCTCACGACAAAAGCCTGCATCACGCAGGCTTTTGTCGTTTCAGGAGCACCGCCACTCACTGTCGGTCCCCATTTGATGAAAAATTACCTATTTTTCGGTCAACTCAGGGGAACACGACCAGACCGATCTGTTCCAGCAAAGTCTGCTGCTGATCCTCGTTGATCTGCACTCCCTGCAGGTCAACCCGGCGCAGATCCAGCCCCGGCAGATCGCACTGGCGCAGATCGCAGCCCTGCAATTTGAAGCTGGTCCACTCGATCTGGCCAAACTCGGAACCGCTAAGGTCTGAACCCGCCAGCGAGGCGCCGAACAGGTTGGCCCCCTGCCAGCGGTTGCCGGTCAGCTCGCACTTTTCCAGCAGGCAGCCCTCGAAGCTGGCGTAGCTGAAGTTGTTGTCGGTCAGATGGGCCTCGCAGAAGTAGCTCTTGGCGGTGATCTGGTTGGCAAAACTGGCGTGGCCGAAGTTGATGCCGACCGCCTGACAATCGCGCATCTCCAGCCCCAGACACTGGCTGCGGCTGCAATCGGCCATGGTGAGATCGCAACGCAGAAAGCTGGTCTCCCGCAAGTCGCAGCCCTGCAACAGGCAGCCCCGCTCGCTCTCCCGATCGTAGAAGCTGCAATCGATGAAACGACTATCGCTCAGATCCAGCCAGGAGAAGTTGCAGCCGATAAAGCGGCACTCCGAGAACTGCTCCCCCTCCACATCCTGCTGCTCGAACCGGACATCCACGAACTGCTTGCCTCTGATCATCGAAAACTCCTCTTACTACGGTTTCATATGCTGACTTTGTCGGCCGAAAACGGTAATGTTACATGTAACATCCATGCTGGACACCCCGATGAACACCACCCGCAAGCGCCGCCCCACCCTGCAAGATATCGCCGACCAGACTGGCGTGACCAAGATGACTGTCAGCCGCTATCTGCGCGACCCGCAGACAGTGGCGGAGGGTACCCGCGAGCGGATCGCGGCGGTGGTGGAAGAGCTGGGCTATATCCCCAACCGGGCGCCGGATATTCTCTCCAACGCCACCAGCAAGGCGATCGGTATCCTGATCCCCTCCCTCTCCAACCAGGTCTTCTCGGCGGTGATCCACGGCATCGAATCGGTCACCCGCCCTGCCGGGTATCAAACCCTGCTAGCGCACTACAGTTACAGCCCGGAACGAGAGGAGGAACAGATCGCGTCGCTGCTCTCCTATCATGTTGATGGCCTGATCCTCTCAGACAGCCAGCACACCGAGCGCACCCGCAAGATGATCGCCACCGCTGGCATTCCGGTGGTCGAAACTATGGATCTGCCACCCAATCCCATCGACATGGTTGTCGGCATGGATCACCGGGCCGCGGCCCGGGCCATGGTATCAGAGATGCTGCGCCGGGGCAGGCGTCAGGTGGTCTATCTGGGGGCCCGGCTCGACGTGCGAACCCAGCTGCGGATGGAGGGCTATTATCAGGCGATGGCTGACTTCGGCCTCACGGGCAAGCATCTGCTGACCGAACAGTCCTCCACCTTTACCCTCGGCGGCGAGCTGCTGGATCAGGCGCTGGTACGCTATCCCGACCTCGACGGTCTGTTCTGCACCAACGATGATCTGGCGGTCGGCGCCCTGCTGCAGTGCCAGGCAAAGTGGATCCCGGTGCCACAACAGATCGCCATCGCCGGTAGCAATGCCCTCGATATTGGCCACGCCATGACCCCCAAACTGGCCAGTATTGCCACCCCGCGGGAAGCGATCGGCATGGAGGCAGCCACCATGCTGCTGGCCCGTCTCAGCGGCCAGCCACAGACCGAGACACGCAAGGATATCGGCTTCTCCCTCTATCTGGGAGAAAGCTTGGGCTAACCCCTTCCTGCACCGGTTGGTGTCGCGACGCACTACTGCTACGCCCCCATGTGACCGCCATTAGCCGATAACAGAACAGGCCACCCGAGGGTGGCCTGTTTGATTTTTCTGAATGGCTAGCGCTTAGCGTTTAACCATTTCAACCGCAGCGCGGGAGAGGCGAGTCACCTCTTCCCAGTTGCCGCTCTTGACCGCATCGGCCGGCAACATCCAGGAGCCGCCAACGGTGGCGACGCACTTGAGCGCCAGATAGTCGGCCACGTTGTGCGGGCCGATACCGCCGGTGGGGCAGAACTTCACCTGGGGCAGCGGTGCGGCAATGGCGGAGAGCGCCTTGGTGCCGCCGTTTGCTTCGGCCGGGAAGAACTTCAGGTGGTCGTAGCCCGCTTCCAGCGCCTGCATCACTTCAGACGGCGTAGCCACGCCCGGGATCAGCGGCGCTGTGCTGCTGGCCGCGTGGGCCAGCAGGGCCGGAGTCATCCCCGGGGAGATGACGAAGCGGGCACCGGCGGCAACGGCAGCGTCAAACTGCGCGCAGTTGAGCACGGTACCGGCACCGACCATGGCATCCGGCATCGCCTTGGCGATGAGGGCGATGGCGTCGAGGGCTACCGGAGTGCGCAGGGTGATTTCGAAGACGGAGATGCCGCCGTCGAGCAGCGCCTTGGCCATCGGCAGGGCCTGATCCAGCTCGTTGATAACCATCACGGGCACCAGCGGAGAGGCGGCAAACACTTCGGCAGGGGTCACTTTCCAGTTCTGCATAGCTCTTCCTTAGTCAGCTCTTAATCAAAAATGGTGGCGCCACACTCGGCGCTCGATACTGCGCGACGCATCACGCTAAACAGTTCACGACCCCACCCCTCTTGTTCCAGAGTGAGGTCAATCTCGGCCTGGGTGCGGCCACTCAAATCGGTCAGGCAGTCGAGGCGACCGCTCACTGCATCCACTCGCAGCAGATCGCCATCTTGCAACAGGCCGATGGCCCCGCCGTGCAGCGCTTCTGGTGTAATGTGAATGGCAGCCGGGATCTTGCCGGAGGCACCGGAGAGACGGCCATCGGTGACCAACGCCACCTTGTGACCCGCCTTCTGCAGGTTGCCGAGCACTGGCATCAGCTTGTGCAGCTCCGGCATGCCGTTGGCGGCCGGACCATTGTGGCGCACCACGATCACGGCATCCTGATTGAGATCGCCCGCCTTGTAGGCGGCTTCCACCGCATGCTGGGAGGAGAAGACCAGCGCCGGGGCTTCAATCACCCGATATTCGGGGGCGACGGCGGAGACCTTTACCACGGCGCGGCCCAGATTGCCCGCCAGCAGCTTGGTGCCACCGGTGGCCTGGAACACGCAGCCAGAGAGAGAGAGCACGCTCGCGTCGCTGCTTTCGCCAACCGGCTGCCACTGCAACTTGCCATCGACCAGCGCCGGGCGGCTGAGGTAATCCTGCATCTCGCCAAACACCGGGGTGGCATCCATGTGGATCAGCCCATCTTCGGCCAGACGGCGCATCATCCCGGGCACACCGCCCGCCTGCTCGAAGGCGTTGACGTCGGCCGGGCCGTTCGGGTACATGCGCACCAGCAGCGGCACCACGTCGGAGAGATCGCTGATGTCATCCCAGGTCAGTACCAGACCGGCCGCGCGGGCCAGCGCCACCATGTGGATGCTGTGGTTGGTGCTGCCGCCGGAGGCGAGCAGGGCCACCAGACCGTTGACCAGCGAGCGCTCGTCCAGCACTGTGCTGAGCGGGCGATAAGCCGGAGATCCCGGGATCATGGCGCTGATGCGGCGGGCAGCCTCATCGGTGAGGGCGCGGCGCAGTTCGCTATGGGGATGCACAAAGGCGGAGCCCGGCAGCATCAGGCCCATGGCCTCGAATACCAGCTGGTTGGTGTTGGCGGTGCCGTAGAAGGTGCAGGTACCCGCCGCATGGTAGGCGCCGCACTCCATCTCCAGCAGGGCAGCGCGACCCACTTCACCGGCCGCGTACTGCTGGCGCACCTTCACCTTCTCATCGTTGCTGATGCCGCTCGCCATCGGGCCAGCCGGTACGAAGGCGGTGGGCAGATGGGCGTGGGAGAGCGCCCCCATGATCTGGCCCGGCGCAATCTTATCGCAGATGCCGAGCAGCAGGGTGGCGTCGAAAGTGTTGTGAGAGAGCGACAGCGCGGTCGCCTGCGCGATGAGGTCGCGGGAGAAGAGGGACATGTCCATCCCCGGCTGACCCTGAGTCACCCCATCGCACATGGCGGGCACGCCACCGGCGACCTGAGCGCTGTGGCCCAGCTCGGCCAGCGCGGCCTTGATCTGGTCCGGATAGCCCTGATAGGGCTGATGGGCACTCAGCATGTCGTTGTAAGCGGTGACGATGCCGACGTTGGCACGGGTCATGTCGAGAATGCGACCCTTCTCGTCACTGCTGCAGGCAGCCACGGCGTGCGCCAGGTTGCCACAGGCCAGCGCAGCGCGGGTCTTGCCCTGCTCGGCCTGACGCTGGATACGGGCCAGAAAAGCCTGACGACGGGCGGCACTGCGCTCGCGGATACGGGCGGTGACGTCGGAAATTACCTGATGAATCATTGGGCTTGCTCCAATGCAGTGACGGCGCGATCAACCACCTGTTCGAAGGTGCCGTCAATATCAATGTGGAATACACCGGCTTCGCCCTCGGGGCGCTCCAGAGTATCGAACTGACTTTGTACCATGGTTTCCCGCATGAAATGGCCTTTGCGGGCGCGCATCCGCTCGAGGATCAGCGGCTGGCTGCCATCGAGGAAGATAAAGCTGACCGACTCGTTACCTTCGCGGATCTGGTCACGGTACTGCTTTTTGAGGGCGGAACAGACAATGATGCCGGTCTCGTTCTTCTGTTCGAGACTGTAGGCGGCATCGCGGATCCGCTCCAGCCAGGGGGCACGATCCTCATCGTTGAGGGGATTGCCGCCAGCCATCTTCTGGATGTTGGCCTTGGGGTGCAGATCATCGCCATCAATGAACTTGGCATTTAGCGCCTCGGCTACTTTCATGCCAACGCTTGATTTGCCGCTGCCACATACACCCATCACGATAATGCACTTACCCGCCATAATTTGACCTCTGTCCCACTTTTCAAAAAACCAGCTGTTGATGGGTTCTAATCTATCACGTTACCGGTAACATGTTACCGGTAACGCCTGAAAATGTGAAGTCGGCCACAGACTGAAACTAACACTCGCCGGCCCCGTGCCTGATGCTGCAGACTAGCCATATATACAAATAAATCATAATGTTATGGCTAGTAATGAGTCCTGCGGCATTGCCACTGAACAACTAACAAGGAACAGAGAACAATGTCGGATATCTCTTTGATCATGACGGCCGCCGGCTCGATCGTGCTGCTGCTCTTTCTGGTAATGAAGGCCCGGCTCCACGCCGTGGTCGCCCTGATCCTGGTCTCCATGGTGGCGGGTCTCGCCGCTGGCATGAACCCGGCCGATATTGCCGCCACCATCCAGAAAGGGATGGGTGGCACCCTCGGCTTCGTCGCCGTGGTGGTGGCGCTGGGCGCCATGTTCGGCAAGGTGATGGAAGTGACCGGCGCCCTCGACCGGGTGGCCCACACCCTGCTCGGCAAGTTCGGAGTCCAGCGCGCCAACTGGGCCATGGCGCTGACCGGCTTTGTCTGCGCCCTGCCGTTGTTCTTTGACGTGGCCGTGGTGCTGCTGATCGGCGTCGCCTTCGCCATCGTCCGTCGTGGCGGCGGCAGCGTGGTGAAAATCGGTATCGCCCTGCTGGCGGGTATCGCCACCTGCCAGGCGTTCCTGATCCCGGCGCCGGGCCCGATCCTGGTGGCGTCCCAGCTGGGTGCCGACTTTGGCTACATGATCCTGTTCGGTCTGATCGCCGCCGTACCTGCGCTGATCCTGGCAGGCCCGCTGTTCGGTGACTTCATCAGCAAGATCGTCGATGTACCGCTACCTGCCGATGCCCAGAACAGCATCCACGATGACAGCAAATCCCTGCCCTCGTTCGGGCTGGCGATGGGTCTGATCGGTCTGCCGCTGCTGCTGATCGGCCTCAAGACTATCGTCGGTCGCTTCGTCGAGACCGGCTCCACCCTGCACAACTGGCTGGAGTTCATCGGTCACCCCTTCACCGCCATCATGGTCGCCTGTCTGGCCGCCTTCTACCTGCTGGGTATTCGCCGCGGCATGTCCCGTGACGAGGTGATGAGCGTCTGCAACAGCGCCATCCAGCCAGCCGGTGTCATCATCCTGGTGACCGGTGCCGGTGGCGTGTTCAAGCAGGTACTGGTGGATTCCGGCGTGGGCGCAGCCCTTGGCAACATGCTGGCCGACTCAGGTCTGCCCATAGTCGCGCTGGCCTTCATTCTGGCGGCCGCGGTGCGGGTGATTCAGGGCTCCGCCACCGTCGCCATGCTGACTGCCTGTGGCTTGGTGCTGCCGATGCTGGAACCCCTCGGCCTCAACGGTGCCCAGCTGGCGGCTGTCACCATCGCCATCGGCGGCGGCTCCATCGTGCTCTCCCACGTCAACGACTCCGGTTTCTGGCTGGCCAACCGCTACCTTGGCCTCACCGAAAAACAGACCCTGCAAACCTGGACCGTGATGGAAACCATCATCGGCACCACCGGCGGTGTGATGGCGATGATCATCTACAGCTTCCTCTGATAAGAGGTAAAAGCTGACAAAAAGGCCTCACTTGTGAGGCCTTTTTCATCTTTCTGACGATTCTTGCTTTGGCCCAGAGGGTGAGATTGCTAGAATCGCCTATTCATCGCTCCGAGCGGAACGCTTAATCCCGTGATTTCAGGTTTATCTATGCATTCATCGGCCCATTATCGACAACTGCTGGCACGGCTGCCCCAGATCGCCGTGGTGGCGGATCAGTTTGAGGTGCTCTATAGCGCCGAGGATTTCAAACGCCGCATTCTTGCGCTGATCGCCAGTGCCACCCGACGCATCTATCTGGTGGCGCTCTATCTGCAGGATGACGAAGCAGGCCGGGAGATCCTCTCTGCCCTCTACGCCGCCAAGCAGCGCAATCCGGCTCTCGACATCAAGCTGTGCGTCGACTTCCACCGTGCCCAGCGCGGCCTGATCGGCAAGGGCAAGCAAGGTGGTAACCATCTGATGTATCAGGAGATGGCCGCCAGCCACAAGCACCAGATCGAAATTTACGGCGTTCCGGTCAAAGGACGTGAGCTGCTCGGGGTGCTGCACCTCAAGGGCTTCATCTTCGATGACGTGGTGCTCTACTCCGGCGCCAGCCTCAACGACATCTACCTGCACCAGCAGGAGCGCTACCGCTTCGACCGCTATCACCAGATCACCAGCCCGGAGCTGGCCCGCAGCATGGTCAACTATGTGGATGACCTGTTCGTGAAGAGCGACGCGGTGCAGCGGCTGGATCACAGCGACATCCCCAGCGCCAAGCAGCTGAAGGGGCCGATCCGCCGCTTCAAGCAGAGCCTGCGCCAGAGCCAGTATCGTTTCAGCGCCATGCCGGTCAACACTCAGGAAGTGGCCGTCACTCCCATGGTGGGTCTGGGCAAGCGCAACAACCAGCTCAACCTGATGATCCGCAATCTGGTGCGCTCCACCGAGCGGGAGATCTTCATCTGCACCCCTTACTTCAATCCGCCCAAGGAGTTGAGCAAGGATATCGAAGATCTGCTGCAGCGCGGCTGCAAGGTGACGATCGTGGTAGGCGACAAGACCGCCAACGACTTCTTCATTCCGCCGGAGGAAAAATTCTCCACCATCGGCGGTCTGCCCTATCTCTACGAGACCAACCTGCGCAAGTTTGCCGAGCACAACCAGCGTCATATCGACGACGGTCGCCTCAACCTGATGCTCTGGTGTTGCGAACGCAACTCCTACCATCTCAAGGGGATCTTCGTGGACGATGAGTGGGCCCTGCTCACCGGCAATAATCTCAATCCTCGCGCCTGGACGCTGGATCTGGAAAACGGCCTGCTGGTGCACGATCGCCGCCACCTGCTGCGTCCCCAGTTCAACGCCGAGCGGGAGAACATTCTGGCCAACACCAAGCGGATCAGCCACTTCGATCAGGTAGAGCAAATTCAGGACTACCCGGAACAGGTGCGCAAGCTGTTGGGACGGATCCACAGAGTGAAGGCGCATTTGCTGCTAAAACGCATCATCTGACTCCGGGGTGCATCGCACTCACCGGCAGCTACCCAAAGGCCTCCCGTTTTCGGCAGGCCTTTGTTATATCCGCCGTTTCCCCCGCAGCGGCGGCCCTGCCAGCAGCAACTCGGCTTGCATCGGGCCAGCAACAACCCCTATCATCTGGACATATTTACAGTGCTTTTGGGCATCTAATTGATGAAATTGGATAAAATCTCCCTCGACAGCCTCAAGGGCGTCGGCAGCAAGATGCAGGAAAAACTCGAGCGACTGGGGCTGGCCACGGTACAGGATCTGCTGTTCCACCTCCCCCTGCGCTACGAGGATCGCACCCAGGTGTGGCCCATCGGCGATCTGCCGCCCGGACTGCACGGCGCTGTCGAGGGCGAAATCCAGGACACTCAGCTGGTGATGGGGCGCCGTCGCATGCTGGTCTGTCGCATCAGCGATGGCACCGGCACCCTCACCCTGCGCTTCTTCAACTTCACCGCCGCCCAGAAGAACAGTCTGGCGGCGGGCCGCCTGATCCGCTGTTTTGGCGAGGTGCGCCCCGGCAAATACGGGCTGGAGATGGCCCACCCCGAGTACAAGCTGCTCGGCGAGGAGCAAGCGGGCCAGACCGAAGAGGCGCTCACCCCCGTCTACCCGACCACCGAAGGGCTGCGCCAGCTCACCCTGCGCAACCTCACCGATCAGGCGCTGGCCCAGCTCGACCTCTACGGGGTCGAGGAGCTGCTGCCCGCCGGACTCTATCCCCACCAGATTGAACTGGCCGCCGCTCTGAAACTGTTGCACCGTCCGCCCCCCTCGGTGGCGCTGCCACTGCTGGAAAGCGGCCAGCATCCGGCCCAGCAACGGCTGGTGCTGGAAGAGCTGCTGGCTCACAACCTCTCGGTATTGAAAGTGCGGGCGCAGGCGCAAACCCAGCTGGCCCGCGCCCTCAAACCGGCGCCCGCGCTGGTTGAACAGCTGCTCGGCGCCCTGCCGTTCAAGCCCACCGGCGCCCAAAGCCGGGTGGTGGCCGAAATAGCTAAGGATCTGCAGCAGAGCCACCCCATGATGCGGCTGGTGCAGGGGGATGTGGGCTCCGGCAAGACCCTGGTCGCGGCGCTGGCTGCCCTGCAAGCCATCGGCAACGGCTGTCAGGTGGGCTTGATGGCGCCGACCGAGCTGCTGGCCGAACAGCACGCCATCAACTTCGCCAAGTGGCTGGAACCGCTCGGCATCGGTGTCGGCTGGCTGGCGGGCAAACAGAAAGGCAAGGCGCGGGAAGAGGCGCTGGCCGCCATCGCCGATGGCAGCGTCAAGATGGTGGTGGGCACCCACGCCATCTTTCAGGAGCAGGTGGTGTTCCAGCGTCTGGCGCTGGTGATCATCGATGAACAGCACAGATTCGGGGTGCACCAGCGGCTCGCCCTGCGCGAGAAAGGGGAGCGGGAAGGAGTACATCCCCATCAGCTCATCATGACCGCCACCCCTATCCCCCGCACCCTGGCGATGACCGCCTATGCAGATCTCGATACCTCGGTGATCGACGAGCTGCCGCCAGGCCGTACCCCCATCACCACGGTGGCGCTGCCCGACAGCCGTCGCGGCGATGTGATCGAACGGGTCAAGCTCGCCTGCACCGAGGGCAAGCAGGCCTACTGGGTCTGCACCCTGATCGAGGAGTCGGAGGTACTGGAGTGTCAGGCCGCTGAGGATACCGCCATCGAACTGCAAGCCCAGCTGCCCGGCCTGCATATCGGGCTGGTGCACGGTCGGATGCGGCCGGTGGAGAAACAGCGGGTGATGGAGGAGTTCAAGGCGGGCATACTGCAACTACTGGTTGCCACCACCGTCATCGAGGTGGGGGTGGATGTGCCCAACGCCAGCCTGATGATCATCGAAAACCCGGAGCGACTGGGGCTGGCGCAGCTGCACCAGCTGCGCGGCCGGGTTGGCCGGGGATCGGTGGCCTCCCACTGCGTGCTGCTCTATCATGCTCCCTTGTCCAAGACGGCCCAAAGCCGGCTCGGGGTACTGCGGGAGACCAACGACGGCTTCCTGATCGCCCAGCGCGACCTGGAACTGCGCGGCCCGGGGGAACTGCTCGGCACCCGCCAGACTGGCCTTGCCGACCTCAAGATCGCCGATCTGGTGCGCGACCAGCCGCTTATTCCGCAGGTACAAAAGATGGCGAGATTCCTGATGGATCGTCATCCCAGCCATGTTGAACCCTTGATCCGCCGCTGGCTCGGTCTGCGGGACCACTACTCAAACGCCTGACAACACACCCCAAAACAGGAGGAAAGCATCCATGAATTCCTGGCTACGCGGCCTGCTCTACACCTTCGCCTTCCTGCTGTTGTTGGTCTGGGTTGCCCTCGGCCTGTTCGACGCCGAGCGCGCCAAAGGCCCTATCGCCAGCTGGATCAGCCAGCAGACCGGCGTGCCGGTCACCATAGGGCGGCTGGTGTTCAACCCGCTTCACCCCTACACCCTGCTGGCGGAGCAGGTGCGCTACGGCGATGCGGTCTCCCTCGACAAGATCTATCTGGAGATCGAGAGCATCGACTGGCTGAGCCGCGACGTGCGCATCGCCCATCTCGATCTCATTCGCCCGGCCATCAAACTGCCGCCGCCTCAATCGTTATCTAATCTGCTGCCGAGCCTGCCGGTGCACTCCCTCACCATCAGCGACAGCACAATCGATCGCCTCAGTCTGGAGAGCAGCGAGCTGACCCTGCGCGGCCTCAATGCCACCCTGAGCGACTGGGAGCTGATCGACCCGAAACGGCAACCACAGGCCAACCTGAGCCTCAACATTGGCCAGCTGGAGACCCCGCAATTCACCTTGGCCCGCCTCAATCTGCAAGGACGGCTGGAGGGGGAAGTGCTGCGCACCGACAAGCTGGTGACCAACCTGTTCGACGGTCTGCTGGAGACCGGCATGGTGCTGGACTGGCCCGCCCGCACCCTGCAACTGCACGATCTCAAGGCGCGCGGCATGCGGGTAGAGCTGGGTGATCTGACGCAGCAAGGCTTCCCGCAGCGCTTCCCGTTGCAAAGCGTGTCGCTGGATCGCGGCCAGCTGGATGCCGTGAGCCTCAACGACATCAATCAGGAGCTCTCCTTCAACAACTTCAGCGGCCAGCTCACCGCCTTCAACTGGCAGGCGGGTAGCCAGCCTACCGGCTATCTGACCGGCACTCTTGGCGACATGGGCCGCGGCCTGTTCCAGCTGGAGGAGATCAAGGGCAAGCTCGCTTTCTCCTCCCAGCAGATCGATGCCGAACTACAGGGCAAGGCCTATGAAGGGGAGTTCAACGTCGAGCTCTCCCTCGATAGCCAGCAGCAGAAGCTGACCCTGAAAGACGTGGCGCTGAGCGGCATGGATATCAGCCTGCCGCAGGGGTGGTGGCAGGATTGGCAGAGCTGGCGCCCGCAGCAGGTGGATATCCGCAAGCTGGCGTTCGACAAGCTCAAGGTGCTCTCCTTCGACGATACTCTGCCCCTGTCGCTGACCGGCTGGCAGCTCTATCTGAGCGATCTCGCCCTGCGCGATAACCAGCCCGGCCCGCTGCTCGGCCGTGCCCGCATCGAGAGCAAGTGGTTCGAGCTGGTGTGGGATGGCCTCAGCGCCCGTAACGGCGAGCTGGATGGGGAGCTGACCCCCAGCTCGTGGCAGTTGGGCAAGCTCACCAGCTCGCTGCCGGATGAGGGCAGCCTCAGCCTGAGTGGCCAATGGGGCCGCGAACCGGGCCAGAGCAGCACCCTGCAGTTGAAGGCAACCAAGCTCGATCTGGTGCAGTGGGGCAAGATATTCCACGCCCCTCTCTCCTTCGCCGGCAAAGCGGACGTGAGCGCCGACCTGCAAGCCGAACACGGTAAGGCAGCTGGCGAGTGGCGCCAGACCCTGCAGGGCAGCTTTGCTCTCGATGCCGACGAGCCGTTCTGGGACAAGGTGAAGATAGACCCGCTGCTGGATGAGTGGTTCAAGGGGGCGACCCCGCCCACCCTGACGCCGGATCAGCTGTGGCAAGGGATGCAGGAGGGTGACACCCCCTTCTACCGCATCAAGCTGCAGGGCAAGATCGACAAGGGGCAACTGCAGATTGAACAGGCTGGCGCCTCCACCATCACCCATCTGCTGGCGCTGCAAGGGGGGATTGATCTGGTCAACGAGCAGTGGCAGCTCGATCTGGGGATCCTCAACGGCAACCGCTGCGCCGAGCTGCTCGGCCAGTGGCGCGGGCCGCTGACGGCCCCCACGCTGGTCTGGAGCTTCCCGCAGCAGCAAGATGCCTGCGGCTGGGAGGTGGGGGTACGCTATCCGCCACAAGGCAACAGCGCTCCGCTCTGGCGACCGGCTCCCGCGCCGAAAGCCCAAGCCGGGCAGACAACCGATAGCCCGCAAGGGTAAAAACAGACAAGGCCTCATGATGAGGCCTTGTTGTTTGATGGGGAAACGGGGCGGTTACTGGCCCGGGCGGCGGGGTGGCTGCACCACGTAGTGGCCGCAGAACTCAGCTGCCAACTTGCTGCCGCTGAACAGCTGGATCTTGAGGCTGAAGGAAACCGGCTCGCCCCGCTTGAGCGGCTGCAGCACGGCGGGCATCCCCTCGCGGGCCACCCGCGCCTCCGGCTCTTCATCGACCGGACCATGATATTTGATGGTGCTCTCGGCCAGCACCGGTTCGCCCACCAGCCCCTCTTCTTTAAGTTGCAGCCAGATCAGCCCCCAGCCCGCCAGCACGCACTGGCTGTAGACACTGCCAGCGAACATGCTGCCATGCACGTTGAAGTTGGCCGCCAGATTGGCCTTGAGGTGGAAGGTCTGGCCGTCGTAGTGGCTGATGTGCATCCCCATCTTCTCGCTGATGGGCACCCCGCGCGACCAGCGGGTGGTGAGATCCTGACACCACTCCGGGCGGTACTGGATGGTCTGCAACGGGCTCAGGGATTTGATCATCTGGCGATGGGGAATGCGACCAAAGGAGACGGGGCCGCCCCCCACTTCAAGAAAGCCGCACTTGCGATAGAACTCCACCGCCTCCTGACGGGCGTTCATCACCAGCCGTTTCACCTTCTCGCTGCGGGCCAGCTGCTCAAGATCCTCCACCATTTGGGCACCCAGCCCCTGGCCGCGATATTCGGGGCGCAGCGCCATAAAGCGGATCTGCGCCTCGTCGCCGCCGATAAAGAGGCGGCCCACCGCGATGGGGGTGCCATCGGGTGCCAGCATCAGCCGGTGAATAGCGACGGTGTCGTATTCGTCCCGCTCGGAACCGACCGGCAGATTGAAGGGCTTACGCAGAAGTTCCCAGCGCAACTGGTAGTAGGCATCCAGCTCGGCCGCTGTCTGTGGGGTGACTACCCGATACATAGTTTCATCCTTGAGTTTGCGCCGACCGGCAGATTGAAGGGCTTTCGCAGACGTTCCCAGCGCAGCCTGCAGTAAGTACCCAGCTCCGCTGAACTCTGAGGGGTGACTACCCGGTACATAGTTTCATCCTTGAGTTTGTGCCGACTGGCAGATTGAAGGGCTTACGCAGAGGTTCCCAGCGCAGCCTGCAGTAAGTACCCAGCTCGGCCGCTGTCTGTGGGGTGACTACCCGATACATAGTTTCATCCTTGAGTTACACTGGCCGGAAACCATCTTGCCGTGCAAATTCATGGACTTCAATCTGCAAGCGTACCAAGCCGATCACTTGTTGCACCTGAGCGTCAAACCCCAGCGCCGCCTCACGGTACAGGAAAATGACCAGCATCGCTGGCTGGAGATAGACGGCGTGGTGCAATCCGCCATGTCGCTCGCCGACCCCGCCGCCCTCTGTCTGCCCCATCAGCGGGTCATCGCCTGCCTGCTGCCCGAGCAGGCCACCCGGATCCTCGAACTGGGGCTGGGGGGCGGCGATCTCACCCGCCATCTGCACCAGCGCTGGCCCGATGCCCGCCACGAGTGCGTCGACCTCGACGAAGAGGTGCTGACCGTTTATCAGCAGTTTTTCCAGCATCAGGAGCACGATGAGCAAGCCGCTCCGGTACTCCATCAGGCCGATGCCTTGGCCTTTCTCGAACAGAGCGAGCAACAGTACGATCTCATCCTGCTCGATCTCTTCAGTCAGGATGGCAACCCGCTGCTGCTGTTTCAGGAGCGACTCTACCGGGCGCTGGCCCCCCGCCTCTGCGGTACCCTGGTTATCAACCTGCTGCCGCGCACCGAGCTGGAGCTAACCCATGCCCTGACACTGATGGAACAGTGGATTGGCCCGGCTACACCTTATCCGGTCGCGGGGCTCATCAACGTGATCGTCCATGTCACGCCACGGGATGAAACATCCTCAGACCTGTAGCCAGAAGGTAACCGGGCCGTCGTTGACCAGCGCCACCTTCATGTCGGCGGCAAAACGGCCGGTTTCGGTCGGGATGCCGCTGGCAGCAGACTTGGCCACAAAGTAGTCATAGAGCCGCTCGGCTTCGCTCGGGTGAGCGCCGCAGGAGAAGCTGGGGCGCATCCCGCTCTTGGTGTCAGCCGCCAGGGTAAACTGGGAGACCACCAGCAGGCTGCCGCCCACCTGGCTGACATTGAGGTTCATCTTGCCATTCTCGTCACTGAACACCCGGTAGCCGCTCACCTTGTGCAGCAACTTGTCGGCCTTGGCCTCGTCATCCCCCTGCTCCACCCCGAGCAGCACCAGCAGCCCCTGACCGATGGCACCGGTCACTTCGCCCTCGACGGTCACGTTGGCCTCGCTGACCCGCTGAATCAATGCAATCACATCCCTCTCCTCTCAAAACAGAACGACCGCCCCCTCACAGGGGCGGTCGTCGATGCTACCAATAAACTGGTGGGCAAGGCGATGGCTCAGCCCGGTTCTTCGCTGGTCGGTTTCTCGTATTCGCCGAGGCAGGCGGTCGCTTCTGCACCGAACAACACCACCAGCCAGCTGAGGTAAACCCAGACAAACAGGATCGGGATGGTCGCCAACGCGCCTCAAAATTGGGAGCTCAACAGCAAAAACCAATTCGCTTTGGCATGGGAGGCTAACGTGGTCAAATCGCGATTATGTGATCTAAGGTGTCATTTGGATTTGTTTTTTTGTGTACTATACCAAGTAGTGTTTGTATGGATATATTTTCTGCTAGGTGGTTGATACATATGGGTTTTTTTAATTTATCGAAAGCATTTGATGATGTTAAGGATGCTTTTGGAGCCAAAGAAACGGCGATAGCCGGAGCTAAGTTATTAGGTAAGGGAGTTGTTAACGTCGCCCAGTTTGCGGCGACAACGGGTCTTGACACCGTACTTAAATCTTCGAGTGAGAAGATTCTAAATAAAGCTGATGCTACCGAAGAACAGCGAATGAATGCCATGGAAGTCCATGAGAGGGCTTGTAATCGCATTGCCGCTCGTAAAGAAAAAGAGCGTCTCGAGCGCGAATCAGAAGGCTAATAGATTAGTCTACGTATAAATAATCAACTAGAGGTGTAGTAAATAATGACAGTTGTATATCGAGCTAAGTGTTCAGATTGTAAGTATGAGTGGACTAGCAGAGCGGGGTTCGGCACACCAGATTACTGCCCTAAATGCAGAAGTAAACATATCAGCTCATCGCCAATAAAGCAGTAACTTAGGTGCTGCTATCAGGGGGCGTTTCAGAATTCTGAATTTAAAGTACGGTAAGCGGTTGACTCGGTGGGCGCGCTCACAAACGATCGTTTGTGAGCAGTGTCAGTGAGAATCCGACCTACGCCAGTGCTGGCATGGGTCGTTACTTTATCAAAAACCACTCTCGTATCACACGACTGAAACAGCCGAGTTTCGAGAACCACGAAAATGCGGTTTCTAGGGGGCGTTATTTGCGCAAAGCAGCGCCGTTGCGGGGCCTAGAATTACTTAACGTACTTTAAATTCAGAATTCTGAGGCGAGCCAAATAAGTTCGACTGGGTAATTATTAGGAGAGATAAAATGGGCTTTTGGGATACAGCAGGCAAGCTTGCAAAGGGTGCTGCAAACGCATTAGAAGAAAAATCTAATGAGCTTCACGCCATAAAAATGCGCTTAGAAAGCAAGCGCAGTGAAGAGCTAAAACGCCTAATAAAAGACGATGGTATTTTCTCTGCGAGCAGCTCAGAAAAAAGCATTGCGATGAAAATCCTCAGGGAACGCGGAGACATTTAAGAAAGGTTAAACAATAGGCGCGATGACGTTTACTCATACGCCGTTAGTCCGCTATGCGCTTAAGGGGGCGTTACGTTAAATCGGACGCACTTTTTCTGACACTGCCATCGAGCAAGATGGCGCGGTCCTCTCAAAACAGAACGACCGCCCCCTCACGGGGGCGGTCGTCGATGCTACCAATAAACCGGTGGCCAAGGCGATGGCTTAGCCCGGCTCTTCGCTAGCCGGTTTCTCGTATTCGCCGAGGCAGGCGGTGGCTTCTGCGCCGAACAACACCACCAGCCAGCTGAGATAAACCCAGACAAACAGGATAGGGATGGTCGCCAGCGCGCCATAGATGGCCTGATAGGAGGGGAAGTTGGTGATGTAGATGGCAAAACCACGCTTGGCCAGCTCGAACAGGGTGGCCGCCAGCAACGCGCCGATAAAGGCGTGGATCAGCCGCACCTTGCAATTGGGCACCACGGTATAGACCAGCAGGAAGGTGAGTACCGAGAAGAGGAACGGCAAGCCGCGCAGCAGCAGATAACCGATGCCGAACAGGCTCTCGGCGCCAAACAGCCGCAGGGAGAAGATGTAGGAGGAGATGGCGATGCTGGCCCCAATCAATACCGGCCCCAGGGTCAGGATCATCCAGTACATGGCGAACGCCTGCGCCAGGGGGCGACTCTGGGTCGAGCGCCAGATGTAGTTGAGGTTCTTGTCGATGGCGGAGATCAGCATCAGGGCCACTACCACCAGCGCCCCGATCCCCACCGCCGTGGTGTTGGTGGCGTTGGCGACGAAGCCGTCGATGTACTCCTTGAGCATGTCCCCGGCAGTCGGCACGAAGTTGTGGTAGACGAACTGCTCCATCTCCTGCTTGAGGCTCTGGAACACCGGAAAGGCGGACATCATGCCAAAGACCACGGCGATCATCGGCACCAGCGAGAGCAGGGTGACATAGGCCAGATAACCGGCGGTGACCGTCAATCTGTCCTGTTGGAAACGGCCCCAGACAAACTGGGCGAAGTGGCGACCATCATGGCGCACAAAGGAGAGGGCGTGGGCCAAACGGCCGCTGATTTGCTGCTGCATCTTGATTCTCGTAAGCATCGTCATGCAGACATTGTGTCAGAGTGGCGCGCTGTTTGGCCACCTTTGACCCCGGATTGCCGCCATATCCGCCCATTTGCTGCACAGGCTGCGCCTTGGGCTGTCACGGGATGCCGCAACAAAAACGGCCCCGATAAAGGGGCCGTTTGCAACGCAGATTACAGCATGTAGTCCGCGGGCAGCTCGGTACGAGCAACGCCGGAGGCCACCGCCGCCAGCGCCACGGCACGGGCGACCCGTGGCAGCAGGCGGGCATCCATCGGCTTGGGAATGACGTAATCCTTGCCGAAGGTGAGCGTGCTCACCCCGGCGGCGGTCAGTACCTCGGCCGGCACCGGCTCCTTCACCAGACCACGGATCGCCTCGACCGCGGCGATCTTCATGGCATCGTTGATGCGGCTGGCGCGGGCATCGAGTGCACCACGGAAGATGAAGGGGAAGCAGAGCACGTTGTTGATCTGGTTCGGGTAGTCGGAGCGGCCGGTGCCCATGATGAGATCGCTGCGCACCCCGTGGGCCAGCGCCGGTTTGATCTCCGGGTCCGGGTTGGAGCAGGCGAAGATCACCGGGTTCGGTGCCATCAGGGCGACCGCTTCGGCGGGCAGCACATTGGGGCCGGAGACGCCGACAAACACGTCCGCACCTGCAATGACATCCATCAGAGTACGCAGCGAGGTCTCGTTGGCGAAACGCTGCTTGTACTTGTTGAGATCGCTGCGGCCGGTGTGAATCACCCCCTGACGGTCCAGCATGAAGATGTTGTGCGGATTGGCGCCACACTTGATCAACAGATCCATACAGGCGGTCGCGGCAGCCCCCGCCCCCATGCAGACGATGCGGCTGTCACTGATGAGCTTGCCCTGCACTTCCAGCGCGTTGAGCAGACCGGCAGCGGTGACGATGGCGGTGCCGTGCTGGTCATCGTGGAACACCGGAATGTCGCAGCGCGCGATCAGCGCTTCTTCAATTTCGAAACACTCAGGCGCCTTGATATCTTCCAGATTGATGCCGCCAAAGGTATCGGCGATGGCCGCTACCGTGTCGATAAACTGCTGGCTGGTCTCGTGTTTCACCTCGATGTCGATGGCGTCGATACCGGCGAAGCGCTTGAACAGCAGGGCCTTGCCCTCCATCACCGGCTTGGAGGCGAGCGGCCCCAGATTGCCCAGCCCCAGAATGGCGGTGCCGTTGGAGATGACGGCCACCAGATTGCCCTTGCCGGTATAGCGGTAGGCATCGGCCGGGTTGGCGGCGATCTCGCGCACCGGCTCGGCGACACCCGGGCTGTAGGCCAGCGCCAGATCGTGGGCGGTCTCGGCCGGTTTGGTCAGGGCGATGGCAATTTTGCCGGGTACCGGCTGGGCGTGGTAATCGAGAGCTTGTTGACGCAGATCGGACATGGGGGACCCCGATGTGGTTGGTGCAAATGAGGTGCCGACAGGGGGCACGCAGAAGGGCGGGGATCATAAAAGAAAGCGGTGGGCATGCCCAGCAGATCATGCTGCTGCCAGCCAGATCAGACCAGTTATTTCAGTACCTTACCCCACCCGCAACTACCACTTTAGTTATAGATGCTGCTATGCGGGGCAAAAAATGGGACAAAAAAGGGCGGCAAGTTGGCCTTGTCGCCCTTTCTGTCAGTGCTGTAGACCTGACTCAGTTGCCCAGATAGACCGGCAGCAGATTTGCCATCGACAGGAAGTGGAACAGCGCGGTCGCCAACCCGAACAGGATCAGCAGCCAGGCCATCAGCTTGCCGCCGGGGGTGACGAAGTGGGGTGTCACTTCACCCCGCTCGGCCCGTGCCCGGGTACGCAGCACCAGCAGCGCCGGGATGATGCAGGTCCAGATGGTCGCGGCGGCACCGGCATAGCCGATGGCCAGCAGGAAACCGAACGGGAAGAGCAGCGAAAGCACCAGCGGCGGCAGGAAGGTAACCGCCCAGGTCTTGCTGCGACCGGCGCGGCTGTTGTCGAACTTGAACAGATCCGCCAGATAGTCGAACACCCCGAGCCCCACCCCGATAAAGGAGGAGAGAATAGCCGCCATGGAGAAGCCGTTGATGGCGCTAGCCACCTTCTCCGATTCAATCACCCCGGAGAGCGCGGAAAGCAGCACGCTCACGTCACCCCCTTGGGCAATCACGGGGGCAAAATCCTGACGGGGCAGATTGCCGAAGATCCCCAGCAGCCAGAGCACGTAGAGCACCAGCGCGATCAGGGTTCCCCCCAAAATGGCCCATCGGGCCTGCTGCTCGTTCTGGTAGTAGGCGCGCAGGGAGGCAACCGAGTGGTGATAGCCAAACGAGGTGAGCGCCACCGGCAGCATCGCCATGGCATAGGGGGCGTAACCGCTCTCACTGCCTGCCAGATCGAGCAGGGTCGGCAGCTTGATATTACCGAGCAACCCGGCCACACCGAGGGCGAAGCTGAGGATCATGAAGGCGATCAGCACCACCGAAATTCGGTCAACGGCGCGGGTCGAGTGCCACACCACCAGCGAGAAGATCGCCACGAACAGCACCGAGGCGAGCTTGCTGTCGATCCCCAGAATCCCCTGCAAGATGGCACCGGAGGAGGTGATGTAGGCGTAAATCAGAATGCCGCCAACAAAGTAGACCGAGAGGTTGTTGAGGAGGTTGAGCTTCTCCCCCAGCAGCTCGCGGGTCACGGTATTGAAGGAAACCCGCATATCGTAGTGCTGGAACGACTCCAGCAGCATCCAGCCAGACAGCGTCATCATCACCATGGTGACGGTCAGTGCCAGCACCGACCAGAGGGTCCAGGCTCCCGCCCCCGAACTCGGCAGACCGAGCATGCCGGCTCCCACGCAGACGCTGGCAATGATGCAGGCGCCCCCCAGAATTGACGGTTTTTTCTTCATAATTCCTTCTTTATTAATTAGTTACACACCTGAATTGCATAAATACCGGGGCATGATGCCAGTCTTTGTCGAAAGACGCACATCTATATCGGGCTGCAAGGCAGCAGGAGCGAGTCTTCCAGGCAGCAATGACAATATCCAAGAGGCATAAGAGAAGGAGCCGAAAGGCGTTTCAGCCTCGGCTCCTGTCTGACATGGATAAGGTTCGGCGATAGGACGAGGGCGCAGTCCGCCCTCAATCCATCACAGGAATGCCGGCTTTCGCCTCCGCCTGTCTGGCGATGGCCTCAGTCATCCCCTGAAAGATGAAGAGGTGGAACGGCAGCATGGCCAGCCAGTAAGCCAGCCCCCAGGCCCCTTGCGGATGCCAGTGGGCCGTCACCTTGAGTCGGGTCAGGCCAGACTCCTCCGGCAAAATAATGAACTCCAGCCGACCCACGCCGGGGGCCTTCATGTTGAACAGCAAGTCGAGCCTGCGCCCCTCATCCACCCCGAGGATCTGCCAGGAGTCGAGCATATCGCCTTTGACAAACTGATCCGGGTTGCTGCGGCCACGGGTGCGGGCCGGACCACCGATCAGGTGATCCATCCACTCGCGCACCACCCACAGCTCATTCATGTAGAAGTAACGCTGCTCACCCCCCAGTTGCTGCAGCACCTCCCACACCACCTTGGGCGAGGCGAGACAGATGGCATCGCCACTGGCGGTACGGTCGTAGAACCCATATTCGGGATGGCGCCAGCGCAG
Source organism: Aeromonas sp. CU5 (assembly GCF_002586745.1). NCBI lineage: Bacteria > Pseudomonadati > Pseudomonadota > Gammaproteobacteria > Aeromonadales > Aeromonadaceae > Aeromonas > Aeromonas sp. CU5. The sequence goes on along the minus strand of NZ_CP023817.1, from coordinate 4,018,315 downwards.
GCCGAGGGGCGTCTGCTGGCCTTGTTGTTCAGCACCGAGTCGTTGCTCCAGCGCCAGACTCTCCGCCAATGCCTCGTCGAAGCTGAGCAGGGTTTGCGGCAGCAGAGCTCGCAGCGGGCCATCATCGGCCGGAATGTCGTGCTTGAGGCCACCCACCAGCGCCTTGGCCACCGGCTGCGGTACCGAGGTGACAAACTGCAGCCACCAGGCGGAGAGACGCGGGCTCAGAAACGGAATGGGAATGATGGGGCAACGCTTGCCGATATGGGCGGCGAACTTCTGCAACTGCTGCTGATAGCTGAGCAGCTCGGGGCCGACGGCGTTGAAGATGTGGCCATCCACCTCGTCGGCCTCTACCAGCCCGCCCAGATAGTGCAGCAGGTTGGACAGCGCAATCGGCGGCGTGCGCGAGCGCACCCATTTCGGCGTCACCATCAGCGGGAGGTTGAACACCAGATCCCGCATCACCTCGAACGCCGCCGAGCCGGGCCCGATGATGATGCCAGAGCGCAGCTCAACCGTCGGCACGCCGGAGTCACGGAACAGCTCGCCACAATGACGGCGGGAGTTGAGATGGCGACTGTTGCACTGCTCGGGCTGGATCGCCCCCAGATAGATGATGCGACGCACCCCGGCGGCGCGGGCAGCGGCGGCAAAGTTCTTCACCCCCTGCTGCTCCAGCCGGTGAAAATCGGCCCCCGCCCCCATGGCATGCACCAAATAGAAGACGGTATCGATGCCCGCCAGCGCAGGCAGCAGGGTGATGGGCTTGAGGCTGTCGGCGAGGCGAAACTCCACCCCCTCCGGCAGGCGGCAAGGGCGTCGTGCCCCGGCAATCACCCTGTAACCCAGGGTTTGCAGGTGGGGTACCAGATAGGAACCGATATATCCTGCCGCCCCCATCACCAGACAGTTACGCATTCACGCGCTCCTCATGTTCGTTGCTTATCACCAACGCGCCATCACCGATGCCGCATGTCAGCCAGAGTACGCAGCGCAACACCCTTGAAGATGTTCAACAACAGCGCCACCATCCAGCCTCTTGCCATCCTGCCACGCCGCCACCTTGCGACATAGTACTAACCACTTCCGTGATTAGTCCGATTTGGTGTTAAGCCTTGCTCATTGACTGGTCGATAACTGACCAGATGTATAGCGCCGAGGGCGAATGTATGCGCATCGATCACTACGACCTCCAGGGGGAGGTGCAATACCGGCAACAACAGGCCCAGAGCCGCAAGGTGCGCAACCTCGGGCCCGTGCCCCCCACTATCAACCCGCCAGATAACCGCACACGCGCCACCTCATCTGACGAGCCGCGAACCAATCTCACCCTGATGCAGGCCAGCGCCCTGACGCTGCAAGCCACCAACCGCGCTGCCACCAGCCCGCAGGCTGGCGCGATGCCAGCCCCGCCCCCGGCAACCGATGTCAAACAGGATGATAACGGCATGCCCGATGACGGACTGGATAACCGCCAGCGGCTGATCAAGCTGATGATCGAGGCGATGCTGGGCCACGAAATCGAGCTGCCCAAGCCGATAAAACCCGCCGAAGAGGGGGGTGAAGGGGTAATGCAAGGAGACGCTGCAGCTCAGGCCGCCGAGCCGGATCAACTGGTGGAGGTGACAGACACCCTGCTGCAACAGGAGCAGCTCAAGGTGGTAGCGTCAGCCAGCGTAGCGACTCGGGATGGTCAGAACTTGCAGCTGGATCTCGGCTTTGTGCTCGACTGGCGTCAGCTGGAGGTGAGCCAGCGGCGCACCACCCTCAATGCTCTCAAGGATCCGCTGGTGCTCAGTCTGGATGGCAAGATTGCCGATCTGACCGAGGTGCGGGTCACTTTCGATATCGATCAGGATGGCAAGGAGGACAGCCTGCCGGGCCTGCGTGAAGGGAGCGGCTTCGTGGCGCTGGATCGCAATGGCAACGGCACCATAGACGATGGCGGCGAGCTGTTTGGCGCCCGCTCCGGCAATGGCTTCGGCGAGCTGGCAACCCTGGATGAGGATGGCAACGGGGTGCTGGATGAGGGGGATAGCCAGTTTTCAGCTCTGCAGTTCTGGCATCCCGAGCACGCCCCCATCGCGCTGGTCGAGCTGGGGATCGGCGCCATTCTGCTGCGCCCCCTCGACACCCCCTTCACCCACCTGGGGGAGAGCGGCAATCAGGGAGTGCTGCGCCAATCCGGCCTCTACCTCACCGAACAGGGCAAGGGGGGCTGGGTGCAGCAGATCGATCTGCGGGTCTGAACCTTGTAACCGAATAATCCGCTCGGTCGCTGGCGAGAACTGCCCGTGACCGGCTCCGGCACCATCAACTCAGCTCGGTGGGATCGATATCCAGACTCCAGCGCACCTTTTTGGTCTCCGGCCAGCCCTCCAGCTCCTTCACCGCCCAATCCAGCAACTGGGCCAGCGGTGCCCGGTTCGGCCCCTGCACCAGCAACTGCATACGGAACTTGCCCGCCTTGCGCTCCATAAAGCCACTGATGGGTCCCAGCACCTGCAGATGGGGATAGCGGGCGCTGCGCAGGGTATCGGCGAGGCGGGTAAGGAACAACTGCACCTCGTCGCGACCCGTAGCCTCAGCCCGGAACAAACTTTGATAGCTAAATGGCGGCAGCCCCAGCAGACGACGCTCTTTCAGCGCCGTATCGGCAAAGTGGCCGTAACCGTTCTGGGTCAGATCCTGCAGCAGGGCATGCTCCGGATGGTGGCTCTGCAGCACCACCAACCCGGGTTTGCTGGCGCGACCGGCACGGCCCGCCACCTGGGTGTAGAGCTGGGCCAGCTTCTCGGCGGCGCGAAAATCGGCGCTGAACAGGGCGCCATCTACATCCAGCAGCCCCACCAAGGTTACATCCGGGAAGTGGTGGCCTTTAGCCAGCATCTGGGTGCCGATCAGGATCTTGTACTTGCCCGCCTTGATGTCGCCGAGATGGGTCTCCAGCTCTCCCTTGCGGCGGGTGTTGTCCCGATCGATACGCACCACCGGGTATTGCGGGAAAACCGTGGTGAGCAGCTGCTCCAGCTGCTCGGTGCCCACTCCCGAGCCAATCAGCTCGTTGCTGCCGCACTCGGGGCAGCTGTGGGGCAGCGGACGCACGCTGTCGCAGTGATGGCAGTGCAGCCGTCGCCCAGCCTGATGCCAGGTGTACCAGGCATCACAGCGCTCGCAAGCAGCGCTCCAGCCACACTGGTGGCAGATAAGCGATGGGGCATAGCCGCGGCGGTTGAGGAACAGCATCACCTGATTGCCCGCCGCCAGATGCGACCCCATCAACTGCTCCAGCTGGGGGGATAGCCCGGCCTGCAGCCGCACGTTCTTGATATCCAGAATCACCTGACGGGCGGTCTGGGCATTGCCGGCGCGCCGGGTCAGGGTGAGGTGGTGGTACTTGCCGGTTCTGGCATTGTGCAGGGTCTCCAGCGAGGGGGTGGCCGAACCGAGCAGGATCGGAATACCTGCGCGATGGGCCCGCATCACCGCCAGATCCCGTGCGTGGTAGCGAAAGCCGTCCTGCTGCTTGAAAGAGCCGTCATGCTCCTCGTCGATGATGATGATGCCGAGGTTGTGAAACGGGGTGAACACCGCAGAACGGGTGCCGATCAGGATGGCGGCGCCGCCATCGCGGCAGGCGAGCCAGGCGTCGAGCCGCTCCCGATCGTTCATGGCGGAGTTCATCGCTACCACCGGCACCTTGAAGCGGCGGCGGAAGCGGTTGATGGTCTGCGGGGTGAGGCCAATCTCCGGCACCATCACCAGCACCTGCTTGCCAGCCCGAAGCAGCGGCTCGAGGATGCTTAAGTAGACCTCGGTTTTGCCGGAGCCGGTGATGCCATCGAGCAAGAAGGCGCCGAACTGATCGCTCTGGCTGGTGACAGTCGCCACCGCCAACGCCTGTTCGCTGTTGAGACGCAGCCCCTCCCCCGCGTCAAAACGGGTTGCCCAGTCACTATCGTGGCTGGGCTCCAGGCTGCGCTTCTCCAGCAACCCCTTTTTCTCCAGCGCAGTGAGCGCGGCACTCTGGATCTCCTCCTGCTTGAGCGCGGATGGAGTCTGTGGCCCCTTGCGCAGCAGGGCGAGGGCCTGCTGCTGTTTGGCCGCCCGCTTGAGCTCGTTGAGGTCGATCGCTATCCCCGCCTCGGTGGCAAACCAGAACTCCAGCTCCCGATAGGCGGCGGGCTCTCCCTTACGCACCAGCACTGGCAGGGCGTGAGGCAGCACTTCTCCCAGCGGATGCTGGTAGTAGTTGGCGCTCCAGTTCATCAGCGCGAGGATGTCGGCCCCCAACACAGGGGTCGTGTCGAGCACCCTTTTCAAGGGTTTTAATTTGTTGCGGGGCACCTGACTCTCGGTTGGGTGATCCACCACCAAACCCACAAGAGTCTGCGGACCGAAGGGGATCTCGACCCGACAACCGGGCGCCGGTAATGGCAGGGGGGAGAGATAGTCGAAGTGACGGCGTAACGGTACCGGGACAGCGACACGAACCAGATCCAGCATTTGGGAACAATTCACCAGGGGTTGCCTATTTTTTCTGCGAAGCCACTTGCCTGATCTCAGGCATTTCCTATATTATTCGCAGCCTTTGAAACTGTGTTCAACAATCGTGTGGTGTCCGACAAGAGATCGGATGGCGACACGGCCTATTAATTGAGGTTGTCCATGAAAGCTAATATTCATCCTGAGTACGTCGCCATCACCTGCAAATGCTCCTGCGGTAATGTCATCAACACTTTCTCTACCCTGGGTAAAGATCTGAACCTGGACGTGTGCTCTGCATGCCACCCGTTCTACACCGGTAAGCAGAAAGAAGTTTCTAGCGGCGGCCGCGTAGACAAGTTCAACAAGCGTTTTGGTGGCCTGACTGCCAAGAAGTAATCTTACTTCTGAAAAATTCTGAAAAAGGCGCCTATCGGCGCCTTTTTTATGCCCGCAATTTTCGTATCCCAGCCGATGGGATACCCGGTGCTAATATCCGCGTTCGCTGCTTTTGCGTAAATAGACATAGCCTTCCCCCGGACTGCCCCAGCGAGACCCTCCCTGATTGTCATAGGCGCGATCCAGCAGTCGAATGCTATTCGGCCCAATCCAGATATGCTGCACTAGCGTGCTGGCCCCGCCAAAGTCGGTAGCACAGTGCCCCACCCGGGTATGACCAGCGTATTCACCGGATGCCGTCCGGCTCAGCCAAATCTCGCAACCGTGACGCAGTGAGAGTTGTTGCGGGGTCAAACTGTCGAGCAAAGCGGGTTGACGCCAGGCACCAGCAAAATCGATAGCTCTGGGCATGGTCAGTTCGGCCATCAGGATCCGCCCGTCAGGGGCGGGTGAGAAGCGATAGACGCGCTGACGGAAGGGACGGATGGAACGCAGGGTCAGGTATTGTTCGGCATAGACCCAGCGATACCCCTGATAGCCGGGCCAGATCTCCCTCAGCCGCAGTTCGGCGCTGGTAAAGCGGCTATCATAGCCAGCCTGCTCCTTGCTCGAAAAGTCACCGCTTAACCAACTGAGCAGCGGCTCCATGCCGGGCTTGAGTGGAGTAGCCTGGGGCGCCGAACCTGCCAACACCAGACAAGAACAGAGCAGCCCGAATGCAGCCACCAGCAACTTTGCCATCGAATCCTTCCGAATCATCATAATGGCGGCGATTATATGAGCGAATGCCCCCAATAACAGCCATCAGGATCAAATCATTGCCACTCAGGGACAAAAACCTCGCAAGGATACCTGTCCGATCACTAAACCCGGTATTTCGCCACCGCCTTGTTCAGTAGCTGAGCTTGCTCGTTAAGGCCCTGGCTGGATCTGGCGTTCTCCTCCGCCATGGTGCTCGACTCCTGGGCTATGTCGCGGATGTTGTTGACGTTGCGGTTCACCTCGTTGGCCACCAGGCTCTGCTGTTCGATGGCTGCCGCTATCTGGGTGCTCATGTCCATGATCAGGGTGACATCCTGGGTGATCTGCCCCAGCAGCGCCCCTGCGGTGCTGGCCTGCTCCGCGCTGCGGCTACCCTGCTCACGACAAGTCGCCATTACCTCGACGATACTGCCGGTCTGTTTTTGCAGGGAACTGATGATACCGGCAATCTCCTGAGTCGATTTCTGGGTGCGAATCGCGAGACTGCGCACCTCGTCCGCCACCACCGCGAAACCACGCCCCTGATCCCCCGCCCGTGCGGCCTCGATGGCGGCATTGAGCGCCAGCAAGTTGGTCTGCTCGGCAATACCGCGGATCACGTCAAGCACAGAGCCGATGGTCTCGCTCTCTTTTTGTAGCTGTCCCACCTCTCGGGACGAGATCTCCAGATTGCCCGCCAGCGAGCGGATCTGACTGACGGTGCTCTCAACCGCGGTGCGTCCCTCCTGCGCCTTGTTATTGGTGGCCTGGGCATTGTTGGCCGCCTGTTCGGTGTTGCGGGCGATCTCCTCAATGGTGGATCCCATCTCGGTGGAAGCGGTCGCCACCATGTCGGTCTCCTGCAACTGGCGCGCCGCCCCCTCGCTGGTGCGTTTGACGTTGGCCGAGAGGTGGTCCGCCGCTTCGGTCAGGGTGTGCACGCTCTGTTTCACATCGCCGATCAGGTTGCGGAACCCGCCCAGCATCACGTCAAGATTGCCTGCCAGTTGCGCCATCTCGTCGGTTCCCTGCAGCTCGATCTTGAGACACAAATCATTATCCTGGCGGATGCGGTTGACCGTATCGTTCACCCGGGTAATGGGGCGGTCGATGCTGCGACCCAGCAATACGCTCATGGTGCCGATCAGCACTATGATGATGCCGCCGCAGACCAGCATCAGCAGATTCAGACGCGCGGTCTGTTGCTCCAGCTGGTCGGCGATATGCCGGTCGACCGCAACAAATCCCTGTTCGGTCTGATGTACCAGTTCGCGCATCTGGTTGCGCAGCCCTTCTTCGTCTTTCAGACCCAACACCTGCATCCCCTGCACCAGGGCAACAAAATCCTGCCGGTACTGCTTGCTGGCCTGCTCCAGCTTGCCGCGATCCGCCTCCGGTAGGGCTGTAAGGCTATCCTGAAAGCCCTTGTGCAACGTCTCGAAGCGATCCAGATACTGGATGTCGGAGCGCAACATGAAATCTTTCTCCGCCCGTCTCAGCTGCAGCATGGTGATGAGCAGCCCCTGCTGATCCAGCTGCTTGAGCCCATTTTCTACCTCATGCACTGCTGCCCGCAGCTTGCCATAGAGGCCATCTTCCGGCCCTAGTCCAATCTTTTGCTGCTGTGCCACCAAGTCGTTGAAGGCCTTGCCATAAGCCGTCATCTGCTGATCCAGCCGAACCAGCTCCACCTGCGCAGCTGCAAGGTTGTCATCGCTGCTCATGTTCTGATCCAGCTGATGAAAATCGGCCAGCCCCTGATTGAAACGTTCGGCAAAAGCCATCTCCTTGCGGATCAGGAAATCCTTCTCGGCTCGCCGCAAATTGAGCATGGCGATCTCCAGCTGGTCCACATGGCGCTGGGCATCGGTCAGATGGCGATTAACCTGACTGGAGTAAAGAAACAGGCCACTCAGCACCATCATGGCGACGGCAACCAGCACGGTATTCAGGATCAACTTATGACGGATCAGCACGGTGGACCTCACACAGACAAAGGATGAACTGCATTGAGCTTAAGCAGAAAAGCCGCGGTGGGTTGCCTGTACAAGGAATATTCATTGAAATGCCCCCCCCACTCCTTATACTGGTTGCACCTGTTTCCAGCCGTGGATTTGACACTATGGAATACAATACTTCTGAACTGTGCGACATCTATCAGGACATGGTGGATGTGCTTGAACCCATGCTCTGCTCCTTCGGTGGCCGCTCCTCTTTCGGCGGCGTCATCACCACCGTCAAATGCTTCGAATCAAATGGCCTGATCCGTGAACTCGTTAAAGAGAACGGGGTCGGTCGCATATTACTGATCGACGGCGGTGGCTCCATGCGCCGCGCCCTGATCGACAGCGACATCGCCACGACGGCGGCCGAGAACGATTGGGAAGGGATTGTCTGCTACGGCTGCGTCCGCGAAGTCGATATTCTGGAAGATCTGGATATCGGCATTCAGGCACTGGCAGCCATTCCGGTCGGAGCCGACAGCAAGGATGTGGGGGAGACCGATCTACCGGTCAACTTCGGTGGCGTGACCTTCCTGCCCGATGACCACCTCTATGCCGATACCACAGGGGTGATCCTCTCCCCCGAGGCACTCGATATCGAGTAAGCCACAGACAGAGTGACGACGGGAGCCTTGGCTCCCGTTTTTTATGCCTGCAACTTGCTGAAAAATGACAAAAAAAGAGGGCCAGATAAACTGGCCCTTAACTGGAAGCAATGTGAGCAATGTCGTGCCTTCACAAGAAGTCCATCACGTTGGAACGAATGAAGTCTTTCCCGGAAAACAAGTTAACAATAATCATTCTCATTTAAATGAGCAAGCGCTATTTGTAGAATAGTGCAAAAAAATTGACCACCGTGAAGGGTGGTCAATCTCATCAGACTTGTCGGGTGGCCGTTTGCAGGCTGGATAATCCGGCCTCGCCCACCAGCTTGCGGCTGAGGTAACGCAGCAAGACGCCGTAGAGTGGCACGAACAAACCAAGGCTTATCAGTAACTTGAATACGTAATCGACGGTTGCGATCTCGACCCAGTGCTCTGCCATGAAAGGATCTGTGGTGCGCCAGAAGGCCACACTGAAGAAGGCGATGGTATCGACCAGATTACCGAACAGGGTGGACGCCGCCGGGGCAACCCACCAGGCCTTCATCAGTCGCAGTCGGTTGAACACCACCACATCCATGAACTGCCCCACCAGATAGGCCATAAAGCTGGCCAGCGCGATACGCGCCACAAACAGGTTGAACTCGGCCAGATTGCCCATGCCCTGATAACTGCCCTCGAAGAACAGCACGGAGAGTCCATAGGAGACCACCAGCGCAGGCAGCATCACGGTCTGGATAATCTTGCGCGCCAGACCGGCACCGAAAATCCGCACCGTCAGGTCGGTCGCCAGGAAGATAAATGGGAAGCTGAATGCACCCCAGGTGGTATGGAAGCCAAATACAGTGATCGGCAGCTGCACCAGATAGTTGCTGCTGGCAATGATCAGGATGTGGAACAACGACAGGCGAACAAGCGCCGTTTGGTACTGCGCAGGGGTCAGATTCATCTTGTGACCTTTTTGGTTAATGGGGTTAGGGAACCCATACCGCCACCATTGGCGATAATCGAGGGGCGAGATTATACGCCCCAAAACCGATAGTTCAATCTCTATGCGATTGCGCTCACCCGGATTGGTCAGTAGCAGAACAGGCCTTGCGGCCGATTGTTACCCCTTGTGTTGCCTGGCGAGCCAGAGCAGCACCTCCCGATCCGCCGGACGCACCGCCTCCAGCCAGCAACCGCTATGATGCTCATACTCCAGCCGAAACTGGCTCCCCTCAAACTCCAGCAGCCAGCTGTGGCGGTCGGCGCCCACATCCTGCTCGAGCGGCTGCAACTCCCACTCTCGCAGCAAGGCCTGCGCCAACACCGGAAACGTGTCCCAGTCGAGCGTCGGGCAATCAAGCATCACCACACCAGCTTCAGTATCTACCTGTTTGATCTGCCAACTCATTCCCTGTCTCTCAGCTGCTGCAGGAGAGCTCGCCACCGCAATACCATGCAGGATCCGGGGTGGCGAGATCCTCATATTCGGGTTGTTCATCATAGGGACGCTGCAGGGCGGTGAACAGCCGCGCGAACGGCTGCATATCCCCTGCGCCGGCGGCATCGATCACCTGCTGAGCCAACGCATTGCGCAGCACATACTTGGGATTGATGGCATCCATCTGCCCCTTGCGCACCGCATCATCGCTTCCTTCGTGCACCAGCCGCACCCGATAGCATTCCAGCCACTCCTGCCAAACGCGCAGATCAGGCAACAGGGCCAGCAGAGACGCGGGCCAGGCACTCTCTCGCGTCACCTCGCCGAGACGGCGCAGGAACAGGTGGTAATCCACCTTGTGAGCTGCCAGCAGCCGGAACAGCTCGCGAAACAGCGCTGGGTCATCCTCCTCCCACACCGCCAACCCGAGTTTGGCGCGCATCAGTTCGGAGTAGTGCAGCATCAGTTGCTGCTCGTACTGGGCCAGCGCCGCAGCCAGCGCATCACCATCTACATGGCCAGCCAGTGCCTGCGCCAGCTTTTGCAGATTCCAGTAACCGACCGCAGGCTGCTGATCTAGCGCGTAGCGCCCCGCAGGATCCGAGTGATTGCAGACAAAATCGGGCTCGTAGGCATCGATAAAGCCGTAAGGGCCGTAATCCAGAGTCAGGCCGAGCAGCGACATGTTGTCGGTGTTCATCACCCCGTGACAGAAGCCCGCCGCCTGCCATTTGGCAATCAGCCGCGCGGTGCGGCGCACCACCTCGGCAAACAGTTCGGCGCCATTCTCCAGCTCTGTGAAGTGGTGGCGCAGCAGATAATCGATGAGCGGCGGGATCTTCTCCCCCTGCCCGCTCCAGGCGAAATACTCAATATGGCCGAAGCGCAGATGGCTGGGGGCGGTACGCAGCACGGTCGCCCCCATCTCGACCTGTTCGCGGTAAACAGGCTCACGGCTGCCCACCAGCACCAGCGCTCGGGTGGTGGGGATGCCAAGGGCATGGAGCGCTTCGGAGGCGAGATACTCGCGAATGCTGGAGCGCAGCACGGCACGGCCGTCGCCAAAACGGGAGAACGGTGTTTTACCCGCCCCCTTCAGATGCAGATCCCAGCGCTGGCCATCCGGCGCCAGCTGCTCCCCCAACAACAGCGCCCGACCATCCCCGAGCCGGGGGCTGTAACCCCCGAACTGATGGCCAGCATAGACCTGAGCCACCGGCTGCATGCCGGGTAGCACTTTTCCCTCGCCACAACAGGCGATCCAGTCAGCCTCGCTGACGCCTCCCAGCCCCAACTCATCCAGCAAAGCCCGGTTGAGATGAAGCAACCGGGGTTGCTGCAGCGACTGGGGAGCCACGGACTCACAGGCCCAGGGCAACTCGGTCGCAAAAGTGTTGATCAGCTTCATGGTTGTGCCATTCGTCCCTGCGTATGCTCGTGTCACTCTTTATACTGCCGTCAGCCATGCTTGCGCTAACTGGCAACCATCATTTTTCAATTCAAGGAGAAGAAGATGCAAAAATGGGTATATGCCCTGCCCTTGCTGGCACTGGCGTGGGGTCATCAGGCCAAGGCTGCAGATATCGAGGCCGGCAAAGCCAAAGCAGCGGTCTGTGCCGCCTGTCACGGCGTGGAAGGCAAGGCGATGATCCCCAACTATCCCCATCTGGCGGGTCAGAATGCCGCCTATCTGGTGAAACAGTTGAAAGCGTTCAAGGATGGCAGCCGCAAAGAGCCCTTGATGGACCCCTTCATGGCGCCGCTGACCGAGGCGGATATCGACAATCTGGCGGCCTTCTACGCCAGCCTGAAATAACCTCGCGTCTGACCCTAGGTTCTTCCGAGCCGCGCTTACAGTGGTCGATTAGGCTGCCTAATCGACCCTAACGACGACAGTAGTCGATGATAAGGTCCATAAAGGCTTCACCGAAACGTTCAAGCTTGCGGTGGCCGACGCCGTTGATGGCCAGCATCTCGTCCTCGGTCATCGGCATCAGCTGAGCCATCTCCACCAGAGTCGCATCGTTGAACACCACGTAGGGCGGCACCTCTTCATCCTCGGCGATCTGCTTGCGCAGGCCGCGCAGCTCCTTGAACAGGCGCTTGTCGTAGTTGGCATTGTCGAGCAGGCCGTTGCGCTTCTCCTTGCGGCTGGAGATAGGCTGCAAGCGGGGCACCGCCAGCTCAAGCCTGGTCTCGCCGCGCAGCACCGGGCGGGCCGCTTCGGTCAGCTGCAGCACCAGATTGCGGGTGATGTTCTGGGTCAGCAGCCCCTTGTGGATCAGCTGGCGGATCACACTCATCCAGTATTCGTGGCTCTGATCCTTGCCGATGCCGTAAGTCGACAGCTTGTCGTGGCCGTGATCCTTGATGCGCTGGTTGAGCGAGCCGCGCAGCACCTCCACCACATAACCCACCCCGAAGTTCTGCCCCACCCGCCAGACGCAGGAGAGCGCCTTCTGGGCATCTTCGGTGCCGTCATAGCTCTTGGGCGGATCGAGACAGATATCGCAGTTGCCACACGGCTTGTCGTTGTACTCGCCAAAATAGTTGAGCAGCACCTGACGGCGGCAGGTCTGCGCCTCGGCAAAGGCCGCCATCACGTTGAGCTTGTACTGCTCCACCTGCAACTGCTGGGGATTCTCGATGTTGTCGAGCAGGCGGCGCACCCGGCCGATATCGGCAGGATCGTAGAGCAGCAGCGCCTCGGCAGGGGTGCCATCGCGACCGGCACGACCGGTCTCCTGATAGTAGGATTCGATGTTCTTCGGAATGTCGTAGTGCACCACGAAGCGCACGTTGGGCTTGTCGATGCCCATGCCGAACGCCACCGTCGCCACCACGATCTCGACGTCATCCTTGAGGAAGGCATCCTGGGTCTGCTGGCGCTGCTCGAGCGGCAGCCCGGCATGATAGGGCGCCGCCTTGCAGCCGTGGCGGGATAGCCGCTCGGCTACCTCCTCCACCCGATTGCGGCTGGAGCAGTAGACGATGCCGCAGTTGCCCTTCTGGCTCTGCACATAGCGCAGCAGCTGTTCGGCCGCCTTGAACTTCTCCACCAGGCTGTAGCGGATATTGGGGCGATCGAAGCTGGCGGTGTGGATGAAGGGGTCATTCAGCTCAAGGCGATGCAGCATGTCGCTGCGGGTCGCCTCGTCGGCGGTGGCGGTGAGCGCCACCACCGGCACCTGCGGGAACCACTGTTTGAGCCGCCCCAGCGCCGCATACTCTGGCCGGAAATCGTGGCCCCACTGGGAGACGCAATGCGCCTCGTCGATGGCGAACAGCCCGAGCGGCAGCTCGGCCAGCCGGTCCATAAACTCGTGCTGCAACAAGCGCTCGGGGGAGACATAAACCAGCTTGATCTCGCCGCGACGCATGGCGGCGAAGTTCTGGATCATCTCCTCCCGGCTCAGGGCCGAGTTGATGTAGACCGCCGCCACACCGTTGGCGCGCAGGCTATCAACCTGATCCTTCATCAGGGAGATCAGCGGAGAGACCACCACCCCGAGCCCTGGCCGCAGCAGCGCCGGGATCTGGAAGCAGAGTGACTTGCCACCACCGGTGGGCTTGAGCACCATGGCATCACGCCCCGCCACTATCTGCTCGATGATCTCCAGCTGGCCCGGCCGAAATTGCTGGTAGCCGAATACCGCCTGCAGCAGGGCAAGCGGGCTCTCTGGCTGAGAATCTGGCAGGATTTCGGCAATCGCGGTCATGGGCTCTCCTTTGGGGTCGCCATTCTAAAGCAGCAGCCGCCCACAATAAACCTGCCATTGCGACTGTTAAGGAACTGTTGCAGACTGGCTGGAGTTTTTACTCGGCTTTGATGACAAGGATTGGGATCAGAGAATGAAACAGATGCTCAAGAAGATGGCGCTCAGTGGTATTGCCAATCTGTTCGCAGAACGGATGCCATTCAACAAACTGATCGGCATGCAGGTAACCCACTACGACTTCGACAAGGTGGAACTGCGCATCAAGATGGACGAGAAGTTGATCGGCAACCCTTTCCACAACATCCTGCACGGCGGCGTCACCGCCACGCTGCTGGATGTGGCCGGCGGCATGATAGTCGCCGCCTCCTGCATCGACGAGCTGGAGGAGTTCTCTCCCAGTTATCTCAAGGAGCGCTTCGCCCGCCTGGGCACCATAGATCTGCGAGTTGACTACCTGCGCCCGGGGCGTGGCAACGAGTTTATCGCCACCGCCCACATTATCCGGGCTGGCAGCAAGGTCGCCGTCGCCCGGATGGAGCTGCACAACGAAGAGGGCACCCACATCGCCTTTGGTACCGGCACCTATCTGGTGGGTTGAACCAAGTTAGTGCATAAAAACCACGCTGCTAATCCACTTTTAATCATTAGATTCCTTACCCCCTCTAGCCGAACAAGGTCCATACTCATAGTCGGGATTGTGTGCAGAGGGAGGATTGCAGGCGATGAGTGCGAAACTGGCGATCAAACCATCCAGAACCTTGTTGACACAGCTCGAGTACATGCTCAACGAGGTGCAGACACCCGAGTGTCGCCACTGGTTGGAACAGGAGCTTGAGGGGTATTCTCTCTCCTCACCCCTGCCTTGGTATCGCATCGTCCCCTGTCGGCAACGCGGACATTTTTTGGATCTGAAAACGGGAAAATATTTGACCTGTCATATCAACAGTCAAACGCTATGCCAACGCGATATGGCCCAAATTCAGTTCATTTATGCCCGAGAACCCGCCGCCCACTATTTACTGCAACGCAATTCCGGCGTTGAACCCTGGCCAGAGCAACTGCTGGAAGATTATCAGGAGCAGTTGATCCCCGGCCATTTATGCCTGCAAGCCTGGCATGAGCCAGTGAGTTCATTACGTGCACAACTGATGGAGGGAATAGAACATTTCATTAGTGAGTACCCCAAGCACGCGGCCTTGCTGCCTCAACACAGTTTCAAGGCATTGCGGCATCAGCACTGGCATATTTGAGTAAGCGCCTGGCGCGCAAGGAGGGCACCATAGACAAGACCCATAGCGAGATTGCCACAATCTAGAGTGCCGGAGTCAGGATCAGACTCCACCGATGGGCCACCAAGCGGTGGCCCTTTTAATGTCCGCAGCAGCCCCACTACCGACAGCTCCATGCACAATAAGCCCCGTCTGCTTATACCCAACCTTTACCCATCTCTTCCATATCTCACTGGCTTACCGCTTCTCTACCCCGCCCTACCCAGAAAGAGTGGGCTGCCATCGCAAGCTGAAACGGATAGCGGATAGCGGATAGCGGATAGCGGATAGCGGATAGCGGATAGCGGATAGCGGATAGCGGATAGCGGATAGCGGATAGCGGATAGCGGATAGCGGATAGCGGATAGGCAAAGTGTGGCGCCGCGCGCCGTGAACCCGCAACATTAACGGGCAATCATGACTCGTAGAGTCTTGGGCTATCGGCAGGTCAGCAGGGGAAATGGCAACAAACGGTAAAAAGCAAATGCAAAAAGGCCGCTCTATTGAGCGGCCTTTTCAAATTTGGTCGGTGTGAGAGGATTCGAACCTCCGACCCCTTCGTCCCGAACGAAGTGCGCTACCAAGCTGCGCTACACACCGATGTCTGCGGGACGGGAATTTACCGAAAGGACCGTGCTGACACAAGTCTTTTCTGCATTTAGCTCAGAAAAAAGCGACCAGATGCTCACCAATCACGCGCCGGATCAGCCTGTTTACCCTGCTGTATCCTGACGGTGACATACTGGCATCCAGGACTCAACCTAACCGCATCGACTCCGGCCCCAGCAAGCGACGCTGCCAGTCCGCCACAGTGCCATGCTCCAGCCAGTCGGCTGCATGCTGGCGCCAGTTGGGGGAGAGGGCCGGATTCTCCAGCAGCAACAGCAAGTCGGCTTCGTTGCGCACCTGATTGAACAGGATATCCGCCGTACGCTTCACCGTCAGTTCGGGATAGGGTCTGTCTACCAGCTCCATGGTCGCGTCGGGCGCGATCATGCCCTCCTCCAGCACCCGCAGCAGCCAGCCACAGCGGCCATTGAGCTGCATAACCTGCGACAGCTGGCCATAGCCAAAGCGCTGGTTGAGCTTGAAGCAGGGGGATCTCGGCTGACTGATCTGGATCAGCGCCTCACCGAGTCGATAGACATCGCCAATGCATGCCTGTGCCTCGGTCAGCCCAAGGCCAGAGAGATTCTCGCCAAAGGCGGCGGGTTGCCAGGGGGTACGTGGCGCAGGCAAGCCCAGCGCGGTTTGCCAGGTCTGCCACCAGAGATAGTGATCAGCAGGATAGTAGTGGAGCGCCCGATCCGGGCCACCGTGGTGGCGCTGGTCACACTGTTCATCCCCTTCCAGACCGGCAAAGGTACAGCGAACTGGCGCAGAAATCGGTTGCTTGTGAATGGCACTGATGAGGCCTGGCACCAACTCGGTGCCGCGACCGCTAAAAAGGGAGATCCGCATACTCATCCTCCAGGTTGACGAGAGTAGGCGGATCTTATCATGACGTCAGACCACGGCCTGCATCTGGATAGTCATGGCAATCTCGGCGCGACGACGCTTCTCCGACCGAGCCATCAGATACCAGCTACCAAAGGTAAACAGCGATACCGACAGCAGGATCAGACTGGCCACCGCGTTGATCTCCGGTTTCACCCCGAGCCGCACCGCCGAGAAGACCTCCATCGGCAGCGTGGTGGAGCCCGGGCCGGAGACGAAGCTCGCCAGCACCAGGTCATCCAGCGACAGGGCGAACGACATCATGCCGCCTGCCGCCAGCGAGGGGGCGATCATCGGGATGGTGATCAGGAAGAACACCTTCCACGGCTTGGCGCCAAGATCCATCGCCGCCTCCTCGATGGAGAGATCCAGCTCCCGCAACCGCGCTGACACCACGATCGCCACATAGGCGGTACAGAAGGTGGTGTGCGCGATCCAGATGGTCAGCATGCCCCGCTCGGCGGGCCAGCCCACCAGCTGGGCCATCGCCACGAACAGCAGCAACAGCGACAGACCGGTGATCACCTCGGGCATCACCAGCGGCGCCGTCACCATGCCGCCGAACAGGGTACGGCCACGGAAGTGGGGGATCCGGGTCAGCACGAAAGCCGCCACCGTCCCCAACGCCACCGCGGCGATCGCGGTGTAGAAGGCGATCTCCAGCGAGCGGAACACAGACCCAATCAGCTGCTTGTTGTCGAGCAGGCCGAAGTACCACTTGAGCGACCAACCGCCCCACACCGTCACCAGCTTGGAGGCGTTGAAGGAGTAGATCACCATGATGACCATGGGCAGGTAGATAAACAGCAGCCCCAGCCAGAGCATCAATTTGGCAAAACCGAAACGTCTCATCATGCCTTGCCCTCCAGCTCTTTGGCCTGATTACGGTTGAACAGGATGATCGGAATGATCAGCACCGCCAGCATCACCACCGCCAACGCAGAGGCTACCGGCCAGTCGCGGTTGTTGAAGAACTCCTGCCATAGCACCTTACCGATCATCAGGGTCTCCGGGCCGCCCAGCATTTCCGGGATAACGAACTCCCCCACCACCGGAATAAACACCAGCATGCAGCCAGCGATAATGCCGTTCTTGGAGAGGGGCACTGTGATCTGCCAGAACCGGGTCAGGTTGCGGGCACCCAGGTCGGAGGCTGCCTCCAGCAGGCTCTGGTCATGTTTGACCAGATTGGCGTAGAGCGGCAGCACCATGAACGGCAGGTAGGAGTAAACGATGCCGATATAAACCGCCAGGTTGGTGTTGAGGATCTGCAGCGGCTCGTTGATCACCCCGATCCCCAGCAAGAAGCTGTTGAGCAGGCCGTTGTTGCTGAGGATCCCCATCCACGCATAGACCCGGATCAGAATGGCGGTCCAGGTCGGCATCATGATCAGCAGCAGCAGCACGGTCTGGGTCTCCTTGTTGGCCCGCGCTATGGAGTAGGCCATCGGATAGCCAATCAGCAGGCAAAGCAGGGTGCTGATAAAGGCCATCTTGAGGGAGCCCAGATAGGCCGCGATATAGAGCTCATCCTCCTGCAGCAACAGGTAGTTGCCCATGTTGAGCAGGATAGTGAGCTGATTGTCTGCCCAGCTCACCACGTCGGTGTAAGGGGGGATCGCCACATCCGCTTCGGCGAAACTGATCTTCACCACAATGATGAAGGGCAGCAGGAAGAAGAGGAACAGCCAGAAGAAGGGGATGCCGATCACCAGCCGGCGCCCCCCAACCCGCTTCAGTCGTTGCACGAACGTCATGATTGCAGCACCACGCCGCTGTCATCTTCCCAGTAGAGGAACACCTGGTCATCCCAGGTTGGCCGCTTGCCGTGGCGTTCGGCATTGGCGATGAAAGCCTGAACGATTTTGCCCGAAGGCAACTTGATGTGATAAACCGAGTGGCCGCCCAGATAGGCGATGTCATAGACCTCACCCTTGGTCCAGTTGAAGTCCGGGTGCTCGATCTCCTCCGGCTTTTGCAGACTCATCAGCAATTTTTCCGGCCGCAGGGCGTAGGTCACCTTCTTGTTCTCGGCGCGGGAGCTGATGCCGTGGCCCACATAGATGGGCTGATCCAGATCGGCGCAGGCGATGATGGCATGATCCTGCTCATCTTCGACCAGCAGGCCGTCGAACAGGTTGACGTTACCGATGAACTCGCACACCAGCCGACTGGCCGGAGTCTCGTAGATATCCATCGGGCTGCCGATCTGCTCGATGCAACCGAGGTGCATGATGGCGATCCGCTCCGCCATGGTCATGGCTTCTTCCTGATCGTGGGTCACCATGACGCAGGTCACGCCGACCCGCTCGATGATCTCCACCAGCTCCAGCTGCATCTTGGAGCGCAGCTTCTTGTCGAGTGCTCCCATCGGCTCATCGAGCAACAGCAACTTGGGACGCTTGGCCAGCGAACGGGCCAGCGCCACCCGCTGGCGTTGACCACCGGAGAGCTGGTGCGGCTTGCGACGGGCATACTGGGTCATCTGCACCAACTTGAGCATCTCCTCCACCCGCGCATCGATCTCGGCTCTGGGCAGGCCATCCTGCTTGAGGCCAAAAGCGATGTTCTGCGCCACCGTCATATGGGGGAACAGGGCGTAGGACTGGAACATCATGTTGATGGGACGCTCGTAAGGTGGCATGTCGGTGATGTCGACCCCATCGAGGAACAGCCGCCCCTCGGTCGGGCGCTCGAAACCGGCCAGCATCCGCAGCAGGGTCGATTTGCCGGAACCGGAACCGCCGAGCAGGGCGAAGATCTCCCCCTTGTGAATATTGAGAGATACGTTATCGACCGCCAGCGTTTCGTCGAACTGCTTGCTTACCCGATCAATCTTCACCAGCACTTCTTTGCGCTGCTGGCTGCCCTCAAGGGCTTTCTTATAGGCACTGGAGGCTATCGCCATTACCAAACTCCCCAACGTGATACCGACCTCGTGGCCGATCCATAAAAGCGATTTGGCGCCCCCGAACGGGCACCAAGGTTAGGTACCGGACTTGATCTTGGTCCAACTCCGGGTGATTAAACGCTGTACCGAGCGGGGATGTGCTTGCTGCACATACAGCCGCTCGAGCACGGCCTGAGGCGGATAAACCTCCTCGTTGTTGCGCACCGCCTCCGCCATGAACTCACCCGCCCTTGAGTTGGGATTCGCGTAGCCCACATAATCGCTGACCTTGGCGATCACCTCGGGCTGGAGGACGTAGTTGATGAGGGCGTGCGCCTCTTTGACATTGGTGGCATCGGACGGGATCGCCATCATGTCGAACCACAGATTGCCCCCCTCTTTCGGAATGCTGTAGGCGATCTTGACCCCCTTGCCAGCTTCATCAGCGCGGGCAGCGGCTTGCAGGATGTCGCCGGAAAAACCGGCCGCCACGCAGATGTCGCCATTGGCGAGATCGCCAATGTATTTGGAGGAGTGGAAGTAGGCCACATAGGGCCGCACCTTGAGCAGCAGCGCCTCGGCCTGCTTGATATCTCCCGTCGCATGACTGTTGGGATCGAGTCCGAGGTAGTTGAGGGCGGCAGGGATCATCTCGTCGGCAGAGTCGAGGAAGGCGACGCCGCAGCGAGAGAGTTTCGCCATTTTTTCCGGTTCGAAGATAGTGGCCCAGGAGTCAATCTTGTCGACCCCCAGCACCGCCTTGATTTTGTCGACGTTGTAGCCGATGCCATTGGTCCCCCACAGATAGGGCACCGCGTACTGATGACCCGGATCCACCTTGTCGAGCTGTTTGAGCAGCACGGGATCCAGGTTGGCCATGTTGGGCAGCAGGGATTTATCCAGCTTCTGGAAAGCTCCTGCCTGGATCTGCTTGGCCAGAAAATTGTTGGAGGGCACCACCAAATCGTAACCGGTCCGCCCCGTCAGCAACTTGCCTTCCAGGGTCTCGTTGGAGTCAAACACGTCGTAGACGGTCTTGATCCCGGTCACCTGCTGGAAATCGCTGAGAGTGGTCTCGCCGATATAGTCTGACCAGTTGTAGAAGTGCAACACAGGCTCCGCCTGAGCTGCACTCACCCATCCCATGGTCAGCGCGAGGGTTATCGACTTGGTTGTGTTCACGGGGTCAGTTCTCCTGTTCAGTGGTTAACCGTCTGCGCATCCATTCGCGCGGCCCATCCAGTTGGATGGCATCACTATCCTCCCGGCCGAACCGCAGACCGGGAGGGGCACTCGTCACTTACTTGCCGGACTTGATCTTGGTCCAGCTGCGGGTCATCACCCGCTGCACCTTGGCCGGCAGATCCGGGAAGGTGTAGATCTTCTGCAGGGTCGCCGCATCGGGGTAGATACCCGGGTCGGTGCGGATCGCCTCATCCACCAGCGGGGTCGCCGCCTTGTTGCCGTTCGGGAACTGCACCACGTTGGTGATACTGGCGATGACCTCCGGCTTCATCAGGTAGTTGATGAAGGTGTGGGCCGCCTCGGCGTTCTTGGCATCCGCCGGAATGGCGATCATGTCAAAGAAGCTTCCCGCCCCCTCTTTCGGTATGGTGTAGGTCAGCGTCACGCCGTTGTTGGCCTCTGCCGCCCGCGCCTTGGACTGCTGCAAGTCACCGGAGTAACCGACCGCGACGCAGAGGTTGCCGTTGGCCAGATCCGAAATGTACTTGGAGGAGTGGAAATAGGCGGTATAGGGGCGGATGGAGAGGAACAGCGCCTCGGCTTGCTTTAACTCGTCCGGTTTCTGGCTATCTGGCTTGAAACCCAGATATTGCAGGGCAGCCGGCAGCATTTCGGTCGGCGAATCGAGGAAGGAGACGCCGCACTCTTTCAGCTTGGCCATGTTCTCCGGCTTGAACACCAGATCCCAGGAGTTGATCGGGGCATCGGCACCCAGCACGGCCTTCACCTTCTCGGCGTTGTAGGCATAGCCGATGGTACCCCACAGATAGGGGATGGAGTACTGGTTACCCGGATCGCTCGGCTCGAGCGCCTTGAGCAGGTTGGGGTCCATATTTTGCCAGTTGGAGAGCTTGGACTTGTCCAGTTTCTGGAACACGCCCGCCTTGATCTGCTTGGCCAGGAAGGGGTTGGACGGCACCACGATATCGTAACCCGAGCTGCCCGCCAGCAACTTGGCTTCCAGCACCTCGTTGCTGTCGAACACGTCATAGACCACCTTGATCCCCGTCTCCTTCTGGAAGTTATCCAGGGTATCCGGCGCTATGTAGTCGCTCCAGTTGTAGACGTGCAGCACCTTCTCTTCAGCCATTGCTCCGGTACTTGCCATGACCAGAGCCACAGAGGCAGCGATCACTCCTGTTTTGAAAGACATCATCCTTGTCTCCTAAGCAAATTGTATGCGCATGCCAACCTGCCCGACCCACCTCAACCTTTCAGCTTTGCGGCTGTCAGATCCAGACTGCGCCTGGCCAGATTGACCAATTCATCAACCTGTTCCTCGGTGATCACCAAGGGGGGCGATATGATCATGGTATCGCCTACCGCCCTCATCACCAAGCCATTGTTAAAGCAGAACTCCCGACAGGTCATCCCCGCATTTGCGTGCGCCGGAAAACGCCGGTTGGTCTGCTTGTCCTGCACTATTTCCAGCGCGGCCACCAGCCCGCGGCCACGGGTTTCCCCCACCAGCGGATGATCGGCCAGCTCCCCCCAGCGGCGCTGCAAATAGGGGCCGATGGTATCATGGACACGCTTAACTATGCTCTCTTTCTGCATAAGCTGGATATTGGCCACTGCCACGGCGCAAGAGACCGGATGGCCCGAGTAGGTGAAGCCATGATTGAACTCGCCCCCCTCCTCCACCAGCCCCTTGGCAACCCGGTCGCTCACCATCACAGCGCCGAGCGGCAGGTAGCCGGAGGTGATCCCCTTGGCCAGGCACATCAGATCCGGCTTGATGCCAAACCCTTCGCTGGCAAACCAGTGGCCGGTGCGGCCAAAACCGCAGATAACCTCGTCGGCGATCAGCAGAATGCCGTAGTGATCGCAGATCCGCTGGATCTCCGGCCAGTAGCTGTCAGGCGGAATGATGACGCCGCCCGCCCCCTGGATCGGCTCGCCGATAAAGGCGGCCACCTTGTCCACCCCCAGCTCCAGAATCTTCTGCTCCAGCTGACGGGCCCGCTCCAGCCCGAACTCGTGGGCACTCATCCCCTGCCCCTCACCGAAGTGATAGGGCTGATCGATGTGCACTATGCCGGGAATGGGCAGGCCACCCTGGGCATGCATCCCCTTCATACCGCCGAGACTCGCCCCCGCCACGGTAGAGCCGTGGTAGGCGTTGTGGCGACTGATGATCACCTGTTTGTCAGGCTGACCCTTGCTGGCCCAGTAGTGACGCACCATCCGCAGCACGGTGTCGTTGCACTCGGAGCCGGAGCCGGTAAAGAAAACACGATTGAGATGAGCTGGGGTCACCTCGGCCAGCAGGGTCGCCAGCTCGATCACTGGCGGGTGAGCGGTCTGGAAGAACAGGTTGTAGTAGGGCAACTGCTGCATCTGGCGAGTGGCTGCATCCACCAGCTCTTGTCGGCCATAGCCCATGTTGACGCACCACAGGCCCGCCATGCCGTCGAGAATGCGGTGGCCGTCGGAATCTTCGAGATAGACGCCGCTGGCCTTGGTGATGATGCGCGAGCCCTTCTTGTTCAGGGCCTGAAAGTCGGTAAAGGGGTGCAGGTGGTGGCTGGCATCCAGCTGTTGCCACTCACGGGTTGTCTGCTGCATGTATTGCTCCTCGGTTCCTTCGATTTAGCAGGATTATTTTGTCAATTCATCAGGAGGGCTGGCATATCCGCAGTCACTGCCACTCACGGGTGTCAGCTGCATGTATTGCTCCCCTGCGCCTTCGATTTAGCAGGATTCTGGCGTCAAATAGTCAGGCGGGCTGGCACGTTCGCAGCCACTGCCACTCACAGGTGGCATATCGCCACCTGGCTCGTTTCCGGTGTCTTGGATACAGGGACCGGAGAGGCCGACTCTGGCCTCCCCGTTACAGGGGCTGGCCGCCCCCGGGGTCAGACGTTGAGCAGCAGGAACTCCCGCTCCCAGCGACTGATAACCCCGAAGTAGGTTTCATACTCTTTGCGTTTTACCGCAACGAAGGCACGGATAAAGCGCTCACCCAGCATCTCCTTGATGGGTTCGCACTGCTCGAGATGACTGAGCGCCTCCTCCAGCGAACGGGGCAGGCTATAGGGCAGCTCGTAAGCGCTCGACTTCATCTCCGGCAGCGGCTCCAGCTTCTCCATCATGCCGAGGTAGCCACAGGCCAGAGTGGCGGCTAGCGCCAGATAGGGGTTGGCATCGGCACCGGCAAAGCGGTTCTCTACCCGACGGGCGCTCGGATCGGAGAAGGGCACCCGCAGGCCGCAGGTACGGTTCTCTACGCCCCACTGGACGTTGCGCGGCGCGCTCTCACCGAAAGTCAGGCGGCGGTAGGAGTTGACGTTGGGGGCCAGCAGCGCGGTCACCGCTGGCGTGTATTTCTGCAGACCGGCGATAAAGTGCATGAACTGCTCGCTGTTGCCGCCGTTATCGGTACCAAACAGGTTGCGACCATTCGCATCTTCCAGGCTCTGGTGGATGTGCATGGCGGAGCCCGGCTCATCGCTCATCGGCTTGGCCATGAAGGTGGCATAGATACCGTGCTTGTGGGCCGCTTCACGCATGGTGCGCTTGAACAGGAACACCTGATCCGCCAGATCGATGGCATCACCATGCAGGAAGTTGATCTCCATCTGGGCAGCACCCGACTCGTGGATCAGGGTGTCAACCTCCAGCTCCTGCGCCTCGCAGTAGTCATACATATCTTCAAAAATCGGGTCGAACTCGTTGACCGCATCGATACTGAACGACTGGCGGGCGGTCTCCGGGCGGCCGTTGCGACCGACCGGTGGCACCAATGGATAATCGGGGTCTTCGTTGCGCTTGACCAGATAGAATTCCAGCTCGGGGGCCACCACCGGCTTCCAGCCCTGCTTCTCGTAAAATGACAGAACCCGACGCAGCACTGAGCGTGGCGCTATGTCGATTAGCTTGCCGTTGATATCAAAACAGTCGTGGATAACCTGCGCGGTGGGCTCCAGCGCCCAGGGGACAAAACGGATGGTGTTGGGGTCAGGATAGAGCTGCATGTCCCGCTCCAGCGGGTCGATCATGCTGTCATCATCCGGATATTCACCGGTCACCGTCTGGGTGAAAATCACCTCGGGCAGACGCATGCCCCCTTCGCGCAAAAACTTGTTGGCTGGGATGATCTTGCCCCGGGCATTGCCGGTGAAATCCGGGAACAGGCACTCCACTTCCGTGATGCGATTGCTCTCCATCCAGCCTTTGATACTGTCCATGTTAAACCCCGACTTTACGGTTGCCATTGGCAAAGGTGTCTAATATATGGAACACCCTTGTTATGAAATTGTAATCAACATCACCATAAAAGCCCGCCATCAAGGGCAATGTCAAGCGGGCGTGTTTAAAAAACTATAAATAACGGCGCATATAATGACCAGGTCGGCACCAAATACTAAACACATACTGTCCGACCAAGCGGGTGTTAAACCACCATTCCATTAACTGCAAAGCGGATGCCAACACCCGGGGTGCCGGATGGCAAAATCTGCTCAATTCCCCACCAGAATGGGCCATTTTTTTGCAAGGGCGCACAATCCTTATGCTATTTGCTTTGCTTGGCTGCATTTTTTTGGTACAAGGCCCGCCCTGATTTGCACTCTCTTGCATGGAACTGGTGCAAATCGGGATACAAGGGCTTGGTCTGTAGGCAGACAGCCCCCATAAACAGGGATTATTGGGTTAGCAAACTGACTGGTAGTTAATCGTATGTGTGATTTCATGACTGAAGACCAACTGGCCTTTTACAAGGGGCAGATCGAGCGACAGATCGTCGAGCTCGAAGAACGCCTCAGCTCTCAGGCTAGCCAGGCCATCGCCACCGACACCAACGAGATGGCTGATGAAATTGACCGTGCCAGTATCGAGGAAGCCCGCCGTCTGGAGCTGAACCGCATCGAGCACGACAAGCTGCACCTGCGCAAGTTACGGGGCGCGTTAAAGCGTATGAACGAAGGGGACTTCGGTTACTGCGAATCTTGCGGTGACGAGATCTCCCTCAAGCGGCTGCATGCCCGTCCGGAATCCCGTTTCTGTGTCGAATGCCAGAGCACCAAGGAATTTAACGATACCCACGTGTTCCGTCGCGTCGCCTGATCCCGCCAGGCACTGTCACTGGTCTCTGGCGAACCCTCGTCAGCAAGATAGTGACAAGTTCTGTTAGACTCCGGGCACGTCCCGGAATCGACAGGAGAACTGCGCGTGAAATGGCTCATCAAACTGTGTTTGTGTCTGCCGCTGCTGGCACAAGCACAGGTTTTGACGGTGAAAGTCCCCAGCCGTCCCATCAACAATCTCGATCAAGAGTACCAGCTAAAACTGCTGGAACTGGCGCTGACCCGTGCCGGGCAACCCTTTCGCATCCAGCCTGTCGACCTCGATCTCAACCAGTTCACCCTCCAGCAGCAGCTGAGCAAGGGCAAGACCATCAACGTCTTCTGGATGGGCACCTCCAGCGCACTCGAATCTTCCCTGATCGCCGTCCCCATTCCGCTGTTTCGCGGGCTGGAAGGATTGCGGTTGTCGTTCATCCACGCCGATGCGCAAGAGAAGTTCAACCAGATCAATACCCTGGCCGACCTCAAGCAGCTAAAGGCGGGGCAAGGGGTGGGCTGGGCCGATAACAAAATTCTGGAAAATGCCGGCATTCCCACCTACGCCGGCCGTTACAGCAATCTGTTTCGGCTGATCAACGACGGCGACAAGCTCGACCTCTTCCCGCGCTCGCTGGTGGAGATTTACGCCGAGCGCAGCGAACTGGTGGCGCAGTATCCCAACCTCGCCATTGATCAGCACCTGCTGATCCGCTACCCCTTTGCCCAGTTCTTCTTCGTCAGCCCCGAATACCCCAAGCTGGCCAAGGCGATCCAGACCGGGCTGGAGCGGGCCTACGCCGATGGCAGCTTTATGCAGTTCTTCCATGAAAATCCGAAGATCCGCGAAGCACTGGCCAGCGCCAACCTCGACCAACGGGTCACCATAGCGCTGCCCAATCCGGACATGACCCCATTGCTAAAAAGCATTCCGGCCCAATATTGGGAGTATCCACCTCAGTGATGGCGCAGGATGATGATTATCACGCCCATGCAACTCGTTACTGAGGCCCGCAACCTGCTGGCGAGGAACAACATGAACAGATTACAAGGGTCGCTGCTGCTGACGAGCTGCTTACTGGCGATGCCCGCCATGGCTGACAAGGCTGACCCCGTCGGTGAGGTGAGCACCTCTTTCAAGCTGTTAGGCCCCAACCACAAGATTTTGGTAGAAGCCTTTGATGACCCGCGTATCGACGGGGTCGCCTGCTATCTGGCGCGCCCCAAGACCGGCGGCGTAAAAGGCGGACTGGGGCTGGCGGAAGATCCCTCCCACGCCTCCCTGTCGTGCCACCAGATTGGCCCCATCACCCTGCCCGAGAAGTTGAAAGCGGGGGAAGAGGTGTTCGACGTCAGCACCTCGCTGGTGTTCAAGGAGCAGAAAGTGGTGCGTTTTTACGACAAAAAACGCAATACACTGGTTTACCTGACTTACAGCACCAAACTGGTGGATGGTTCGTACAAGAGTGCAGTCAGCGCGGTCCCCATCATGCCGTGGGGACAATGACCTGCCGGTTTGTCCGGTGATAGCTGACCCATTTTGTTGTAATTTAACGACACACACGCTGCGGAGCACACACCATGAAGGTCGCCGTATTCAGTACCAAGAGCTATGACAAAGAGCATTTCAACCAGGCCAACAGCCAGTACGGCTTCGATCTGGAGTTTTTCGATGTGCGGCTGGAGGCCAAAACGGCCCGACTGGCTCACGGCTTTCCGGTGGTGTGTCTGTTCGTCAATGACGATGCCGACCGCGAGGTATTGACCGAACTGGCCGCCAACGGCACCCAGGTCATCGCCCTGCGCTGCGCCGGTTACAACAACGTGGATCTGGCCGCAGCCAAAGAGCTGGGGCTGAAAGTGGTGCGGGTGCCCGCCTACTCCCCCGAAGCGGTCGCCGAGCACGCGGTCGGTCTGATGATGACCCTCAACCGCCGCATCCATAAGGCTTATCAGCGCACCCGCGATGCCAACTTCTCGCTGGAGGGGCTGGTCGGCTTCAACATGTTCGGCCGCACCGCCGGCATTATCGGCACCGGCAAGATCGGCATCGCTACCCTGCGCATCCTCAAGGGCTTTGGCATGCGCCTGCTGGTGAGCGACCCCTACCCCAATCAGGCGGCCATCGAGCTGGGGGCCGAGTATGTGGATCTCGATACCCTGTTCCGTCAATCCGATGTCATCAGCCTGCACTGCCCGCTGTTCAGTGAGAATTACCATCTGCTGAACAAGGAGGCGTTCGCCAAGATGAAGGACGGGGTGATGATCATCAACACCAGTCGTGGCGGCCTGCTCGACTCCAACGCCGCCATCGAGGCACTCAAGACCTCCCGCATCGGCGCGCTGGGGCTGGATGTCTACGAGGAGGAGGAAGACCTGTTCTTCGCCGACAAGTCCAACGAGGTGATCACCGATGATGTGTTCCGCCGTCTGTCGGCCTGCCACAACGTGCTGTTCACCGGTCATCAGGCGTTCCTGACCCGCGAGGCGCTGCACGCCATCGCCGATACCACCCTCGGCAATATCCGCGCCATCGAGAGCCAGGGCCACTCCGACAACGAAGTAGAATAAGGGCTCCTCCCTTCATCCTGTTCTTCATTGCTGTGCGCCGGGTTGTGAGACCCGGCGCCTTCGGGTAGGCTAGCCCCCCTTTTTTATTCAGGAGTCTGGCGCCCATGTTGATCGGATTTGCTCACGGTACCTCCGACTGTGCGTCGGGTTGTGAGACCCGGCACCTTCGGGTAGGCCAGCCCTCCTTTTTTACTCTGGAGTCTGGCACCCATGTTTATCGGATTTGATTACGGCACCTCCAACTGTGCCGTGGCCGTGATGGAACAAGGTAGCCCCAGGCTGCTCAATCTCGGCGCATCCCGCTATCTCCCCTCCACCCTGCATGCGCCCCACCGGGATGCCATCGCCGGTCTGTTGGCCGAAGGGCTGGCACCCGCCCAGCAGGCGGAGTACCTCAAGCTGCGTGGCCCCGTGGTCACCCGCGCCCAGATGGTTCGTCGCCAGATGCGTGAAGAGGGGCTGATCGACGAGCTCTGCTTTGGTGGCGCTGCGCTGGAGCGCTATCTGGAAGAGCCGGATGACGGCTACTACATCAAATCGCCGAAATCCTTCCTCGGTGCCTATGGCCTCAAGGCCCCCCAGATAGCCCTGTTTGAAGACATCGTCTGCGCCATGATGCTCCACGTCCGCCAGCAGGCGGAGCAGCAGCTCGGTGCCCCAATCCGCCAGGCGGTGATCGGCCGTCCGGTCAACTTCCAGGGTCTGGCAGGGGAAGAGAGCAACAGCCAAGCCATCGCCATCCTGACCGAGGCGGCCCGTCTGGCCGGGTTCGAGCAGGTGGAGTTTCTCTATGAGCCGGTGGCCGCCGGTTTTGAATTCGAGGCGCGCCTCAGCGAAGACGCCGTGGTGCTGGTGGTGGATATCGGCGGCGGTACCACCGACTGCTCCATGCTGCGGATGGGCCCCAGCTACCGCGATCAGCTGGATCGCAGCGGCGACCTGCTCGGTCACAGCGGCCAGCGGATCGGCGGCAATGACTTCGATATCCGCCTGACGGTGGAGGGGATGATGCCGCTGCTCGGCATGCACGAGACCCTCAAAACCGGCAAGCCGCTGCCCCACCCGCTGTTCTGGGACGCCGCCGCCATCAACGATGTCAGCGCCCAGAGCCGTTTCTACAGCCTCGACACCGCTCGCCAGTTGCAGGATCTGCAGCTCGACAGCCAGCCCGGCAGCAAGCTAAAGCGCTTGGCCAACCTGCGGGCCCACAAGCTCAGCCACCAGCTGGTATGGCGCGCCGAGCAGGGCAAGATCGCCCTCTCGGAGCAGCCGCTGAATCGCCAGTCGCTGGCCGAGCTGGAAAAAGGACTGGAAGCGGAGCTGACCCGCGAGCAACTGGCCAACGCCTCTGCCCTGTTGCTGGAGAAAATTGGCGAGCTGATGGATGAAGCCATTGCCAATGCCGGTGTGCAACCGGATCGCATCTTCGTCACCGGCGGTAGCGCCCGCTCGCCGCTGATCGCCAGCTTTATCCGCCAGAAGCTCCCGGCTATCCCGCTCGAGGGTGGTGATGACTTCGGCTCGGTTGCTTCGGGTCTTGCCCGTTATGCCGAGCGGTTGTTCGCACAATAAGCAAACCGATGGCAACATCCACCCGGGTGTTGCCATTTCGCGACAGTGGTGCGGGACAAGGGGCGACAGAAGCAGTCGGTCACCCCCTCTAGCCCCCTGCGCCACAGCCAGTAAACAGGGTATTCTGGGCACTCCACCAACCGGAGCCCCCTCATGCCCAGATTGCTATCCCTGCTGCTCTCCCTGCTGCTGCTCGCGGGCTGCAGTTCAACCGCCTTTGTCCGGCAGGATCTGCAACATCACCACTGGGTACTGAGCAAGCTGGATGGCGAACCGGTCGCCGCCTTGCGCGACAATCCCCCCGATTTCGAGATAGGTGAACACTTCACCGTCAACGGCATCGCCGGTTGCAATCGCTACTTCGGTCAGGGCCATCTGAAAAATGACCGGCTGTGGGTCACCAGCATGGGCAGCACCGAGATGGCCTGCATGCCGCCGCTGAACACCATAGAGCAGGCCGTGCTGACCACATTAACCGAGGGCGCCACCGTTAGCGGCTCCAGCCAGACCCTGATCCTGCAGGGCAAACAGCACCGTTTGGAATACACCTTGCGCGACTGGGTGCTCTAGCGCCCACAATCCCCATCACAAAGCCGCATCACAAACAGGAACATGTTGTCCGGCTGTGGCACACTATGAGGCAGAGTTCGCAATGGAGGCTGCCTCAGCCATGTCGATGGATCGCCTGTTTGACAAGATCAAACAACTCCCCACCATTCCCCAGCTGCTGCATGAATTGATGCAGAGCTTCAATGATGAAAATGCCCGCATCGACGAGATTGCGGCCAAAATCGCCATGGATCAGGTGATCAGCGTCAAGGTGCTGCGGATGGCCAACTCGGCTGCCCTGCGCCGGGGCAACGAAGTGACCTCCATCGAACAGGCGGTGATCCGGCTTGGCTTCAACCGGTTGCGATCTGTGGTGGTTGCCTCCGGCATCATCGGCAGCTTCAAAGCCCCTCCCAGCTTCAACAAAAACAAGTTCTGGACCGAGACCTTTCAGGTCGCCACCATTGCCAAGACCCTGGCGCAAGAGACCAAGGCACTGGATCCCGAGACGGCCTTTACCTGCGCCCTGATCCACAACATCGGTGAACTGCTGATCCAGAGCACCCTGCCGGAAGAGGCAGAACTGATCAATATGTCGATCCAGAACGGCAGTAGCCGGGTGGAGGCCCAGCGGGAGATGCTCGGCTACGACTATTCCCAGCTTGGCGCCGAACTGGCGCGACGCTGGAACCTCTCCGAGGCCTTCGTTGATGCCATTTCCCAGCAGCTTGACCCGCTCTCCCACGATCCGGTCAGCAAGGAGGCGGTGCTGATCCGCCTCGCCGTGTTTATCTCCTTCGCCTGGAATGCCGGGGTGCCTGCCCAGGCCATCATTGCCCGCTTCCCCAAACCGCTCGCCGACCAGTTGGGACTGGATCCCAAGTCACTGGCAGGCCAGCTCGAAACGCTTCACGAACAGGGTAATGCCCTCGCCGATCTTCTGACTCAATAAGCATCATGACCCATCCGTTTCTGTTTCATCCCCAGGTGGCGCCCTGGTTCAAAGAGAGCGCCGACGCACTGCAACTCACCCTCTTTAGCGAACTGGACGCCCCGATCCGCACAGTGTGGCTACGCCACGAGCCGGACAACGAGGAGTACCTGATCCCGATGACACCGGTCTCGACCCGCGACCGGCTGCAGGTGTGGCAGGTCGAGCTGCCACTGGCCAAGGGGCAGGATACCCACCTCTACAGCTTCAAGTGCCTCACCGACGAAGGGCAGTGGTGGTTGCACGGCGCCGGCGTCAGCCCCGCCATGCCGCCACGGGAGCAGCATTTTCGCTTCAACAGCCTGCACCAGCCGCCGGCCTGGGTGCAGGATCAGGTGTTCTACCAAATCTTCCCCGACCGCTTCTGCAATGGCGACCCGTCGCTGAGCGTCAAGCATCACGAATATGAGTACCGCGGCAAGGCGGTGGTCAGCAAAGGGTGGGGGGAGCCGGTCAGCCGTCATGAAGAGGGCCACGGCGCCTGCGAATTCTATGGTGGCGATCTTGCTGGCATTGATGCCAAGCTGCACTATCTGCAATCCCTCGGGGTGACGGCGCTCTACCTCAACCCCATCTTCGACTCGCCTAGCAACCACAAGTACGACACTCAGGACTACTTCAAGGTCGATACTCACCTCGGCAGCAACGAGCAGTTCGCCGAGCTGACCCGCAACCTGCACCAGCGCGGCATGAAGATCATCCTCGATGCGGTGGTCAACCACACCTCGACCGAGCATCCCTGGTTCTGCCCGCCGCTAGGGGCCAACAGCAACCCGGATTCCCCGTGGCGCAGCTTCTACACCTTTGACAGCGAAGGGGATTACGTCAGCTGGAAGGGTATTCGCAGCCTGCCCAAACTCGACTTTGCCAGCGAACAGGTGCAGGACGCCATCTATCGCGCTGATGACGCCATTCTGCGCTACTGGATGCGGCCGCCCTACCATATCGACGGCTGGCGCTTTGACGTCATCCACATGCTGGGGGAGCGCGGCACCGCCGAGGGCAACCGCAGTCATGTGCGGGCCATTCGCGGGGCGGTGAAGCAGGAGAACCCGGACGCCTATGTGCTCGGCGAACACTTCTTCGAGGCAAGCCAGTGGCTGCAAGGGGATCAGGAGGACGGTGCCATGAACTACTATGGCTTCGCCCACCCGATCCGCGCCTTCCTGGCAGGACAGGATATCGCCTATCACCCCATCAAGATCAGCGCCGAAGAGCTGGACCGCTGGCTCAAGCTGGCGCGGGCCCACATCCCGTTCAAGAACCAGCTGGCCCAGTTCAACCTGCTGGACAGCCACGACACCGCCCGCTTCCTCCACCTGCTGGGAGAAGACAAACAGCGGATGCGGCTGGCGGCGACGCTGTTGCTCACCTATATCGGTACACCCTCCATCTACTACGGCGACGAAGTGGGACTCTCCGGCGGCAACGACCCGGACTGCCGCCGCTGCTTCCCGTGGAATACCACAGACTGGGATCATGTGCTGCACGATTACTACCGCCGCCTGATCCAGATCCGCCGCCAGCGCCCCTCCCTACGCCGTGGTGATATCCAGACCCTCTATGCCGGGCCCCACAGCTATGTGTTTGCCCGCACCCTGCAAAGCGATCAGGTGGTGGTTGCCTGCAACCGTCACCCCAGCGAGCCGCGCACCATCAGCCTGCCCCTGTGGCAAACCGCCAGCCCGGCCAGCCGCTTCACCGATGCCTTCAACGGCGACAAGTTCGAAGTGGTGCAGGGCGAGGTGCAGCTCACCATCCCGGCCAACTCGGCCAGGGTGTTGATCTCCAGCTGAGCGAGTAACTAACGCGCTGAAAATAAAAAACCGGAGCGCCAGGCTCCGGTTTTTTATTCCGCTCAATCCACGATGGCCTCTGGCCCGTTACACAGCGGGGTCAGTAGTTGATGCTGACGTAGGGCACTTCCGGCACCTGCCAGCGCTGCTTGAGGTAGACGGTGAGCACAAAGAAGAAGTTGGCCAGCAGGTTGGCGAAGCGATAGAGAATGGGATCGAAGGCCACCTCGCACTCTTCCAGCCGGACCAGCAGCCGCACTACCTTCTTGCTGCCACAGCGGCACAGATGGAGGGTGGGAATGGGCTGGGGCCCCTGTGGCAGCACGAAACCGGTGACGCTCCCGCGACTCGCCTCGTTGTAGTGGTCGTAACGGGCCTTGAGCCACTCAAGATCTGCATCGAAGATCCCCAGCTTGCCGCGCACCGAGCCGTTGAGGTTGTAGATAAGCCGCTGCAACACCGCGAGATCCGCCAGCATGGGCTCGGTATCAGCATCCGGCGCAAGGTGTGACAGCACAGCCCCGACCTGACAGCAGAGCTCGTCAGTGGCGATTTCAAAATCACATTTGAGCGCGGTTTCGAAGATAAAGGGGTAGCAAAGCTCGCGCTTGTCTCTTGGCTTCTTGGGGTTCATGGGGCAACCGGATTGGAGAAAAGGCCAGTTTGCCAGCCCCGGGAAGGGCTGGCAAACGGCAGGTCATTACTTGCGTTACGCGCTGTGGCTCAGGCGTTCTTACTGGCGGGCTCTGTTGATGGCTGGAACTGGTTAATCATCCGCAGCGCCTCCAGCATCCGCTGGTTGAAGCTGGTGAAGCGATCGACCTGTAGCGGGTCCGCTTCACCTCTGGCGGCCAGCACGGCCGGGGTCAGCGCCTGTTGCTGGGATGCTGGCAGCAGGGTATCCGCCTGTTTTTGTACCTGATCCAGCTTGGGCAGGTAGTCGGCAAACGGCTTGATCAGATCCTGCAGGGAGTGCGCCCCCTGATAGGTCTGGCTCAGCTTGACGCTCTGCTTGAGCTTGAGGGAATAAGAAGCCAGTTGGCTGTCATCCAGTTTCAGCTCGCTCGCCTTATCCAGCAGATCCTCGAAGTTGCCGGAGAAGAAATTCCCGGCCAGCTCGTCGATCCCCTTGACCAGCTTGCCGATGGACTCCATCTCATCGCTGCTGAGATCCCCCTCCAGCGAGAAGCTGAAGCTCTGGCTCGACTTGAGGCTGAACTGGCTGCCGCTCTCACTGCTCTGAGACTTGCTCTGCCAGCTGTCGTTGAAGCGCAGCACCACCTTGTCGCCATCCTTGGTCTGGATCTCCAGATAGCCCTGCTGGCGACTGGCCATCTCGGCAGCCCCCATGTCGGTCGGGGAGACCTTGCCGAAGAACTCCTTCTCGAACTCGTCGAGCCCCTTCTGGATCAGCTTGTAGCTCTGATCGATACCGGTCTTGATATCCTCATTGTCGGTTGCCCAGTCGCCGAGCTGCTTGCGGGCATCACCGAACCCCTTGTCTACCCCTTTGCGCGCCTGCTCCATCATGCCGGTCAGATCCTCATCGGATTTGCCATCGGCTCGCGCAGCGCCAAGTCGGCCAGTGACAAACTGCAGCACGTTGTCCGCCACCGACTGGAAGTCGAACAGGGTCTCCGGCGTGATCACCTCCGGCTCCTGTACCTTGGGCGCTTTATAACCCTGGCCATTGATCTCCAGCGAGAACTGCAGCGCCTGCTGGATAAGCACCTGCGCCCATTTGGGCGGCTTGTGTAAAGAGACCTCTTCCTCGTTCTTGACCTGTTTCGACTCCGCCTGTTGAGGCGATTTGGGAGAGACACCCACTCCCTTGGGTTGGGCTGCGCCCATGCCTTCGATCTGCATAATGTGTCCTCCCACCATGCTTGTAGATCTACTATCGGCCTGACTGAACACTTCTTGACCACAAAATACTGGACAATCTACTGCGGCCTTTTAAAATCCACACCCTTTGGGTGGCCTGTTGCCTTCCCCCGATTTCGATCCGGCCTGGCCGGTGTGCATGTGAGGTATATCATGACCCAATCCCAACGGGCTGACGCAGATTCTGTGGCGCCAAGAACCCCTGCCGACTATCAGGCCCAGCTCGACGAAAAGAGCGCTCGCCTCACCGAGCTGTTTGCCGGATTCCCCCTCCCGGCGCTGGAGGTTCATGCCTCACCGGCGGAGTATTACCGGATGCGGGCCGAATTTCGCATCTGGCATGAGGGGGATGATCTCTTCCACTGCATGTATGCCCCGGCAACCAAAGAGATTATTCGGGTTGAGCACTTCCCGACCGCCAGCCGCCTGATCAATCAGCTGATGCCGGTACTGCTGGAGGGGCTGCGCCCCCATCCGGTGCTGCGCCGCAAGCTATTCCAGATCGACTACCTGTCGACCCAATCCGGCCAGCTCATCGTCAGCCTGCTCTATCACCGCAAGCTGGAGGCCGAGTGGCAGCAGGTCGCCGACACCCTGCAAGCCGACCTGCGCGCCCAGGGGTTTGATCTGCGGCTGATTGGGCGGGCTCACAAACAGAAAATCGCGATGGGTGATGACTTTGTTATCGAGCAGCTCAACGTGGCGGGTCGCCAGCTCACCTACAAGCAGGTGGAGAACAGCTTCACCCAGCCCAACGCCGTCATCAATGAGCAGATGCTGGCCTGGGCGCTGGCTGTGACCAAGGGGAGCGAAGGGGACCTGCTGGAGCTCTATTGCGGCAACGGCAACTTCTCCATCGCGCTGGCGCAGAACTTCCGCAAAGTATTGGCCACCGAGATCGCCAAGCCAAGCGTCGACTCTGCCCAGTTCAACATCGCCGCCAACGGCGTCGACAACCTGATCATCCTGCGCATGTCAGCCGAGGAGTTCACCATGGCGATGCGCGGCGAGCGGGAGTTCAACCGCCTGAAAGGGGTCGATCTCCAAAGCTACCAGTGCAACACCATCTTCGTTGACCCGCCCCGCGCCGGTCTCGACGATGCCACCGTCAAGCTGGTGCAGGAGTACGACAATATCCTCTACATCTCCTGCAACCCCGAGACCCTGCAGGCCAACATGGCGGTATTGGGTGAAACCCACGAGATCGCCCGTTTCGCCCTGTTCGATCAGTTCCCCTGGACCCACCACATGGAAGCCGGAGTCTATCTGCGCCGCAAGGCGGGTTGATTCCAGCTGATGGAAAACAAAAACAGGGCCGCATGGCCCTGTTTTGCTATCTGGTCGCTCGCCGCCAAAAAGGGGTGCCCGCTTTGTTGTTATCTGGATGGTGCAGCTTGCAACACCCGTTGCCGAATGATCTGGGTAACCCCTTGTTCATCATTACCCGGCGCGATAAAACGAGCTAATTTTTTAATTTCAGGGTGAGCATTGGCCATGGCATAACTGTGATAGGTCTCTTTTAGCATTTCGACATCATTAAAAAAATCACCAAAGCTCATGCTCTGCTCGTAGTTGAAATCAAAAACAGTTTGCAGCTTTTTAATGGCCGCCCCTTTCGAGGCATCTTTGTGCATAAAATCGAGCCAAATTTCGCCGCTCACCACCACCTGATGGCTATCGCCAAAATGCGGGAATACCACCGGGTAAACATGCTGTTCAGCGCCATTGAAATTAAGCACGGCGACCTTGATAAACTCATCGTCAATTGCCAATAAATCATCCACTTGCACCAGTGAGTGATAATAGTTGTTCATTTCACCAAAGGCAGCCTGACAGGTTGTTTCGGTATAGGCGGTATGCTTGCCACACAACACCAGATGAGAGCCCGCGATTTGACGCACTGCGGTAATCATCTGATAGGCATCTTGCTGGTCAATCAGGCTGCTATGCAACTCGTTACCCTGATAGACCACATAAGTGCCATTTTCAGCAATAAATACCATCTGGTCTTTGATTGGCGAAAAAATATCCAGCAAGCTGTGATATTGCCGACCCGATGCCGCAGCAAACAGCACCCCCTGCTGTTGCAGCAAGGCGAATACTTCAAAAAAATCCACTGGCAACGCTTTCTGGCTATTTAATAAGGTGCCATCCATATCGACGGCAATAAATTTAATCTGCGTACTCACAAGCGCTCCTGTCGTCATTATTCATAAAAACATCGCAATAAAAATCAACGCCACCACATCCATGACGGCGCCCCTAAATGGCGGCCTCAAGTCTACTGCTGTTAGCTGCCAATGTTGGAGGGGACAAATCTTGAGTGACTACCGAACCAGTGGCAACCGGCGCAATAGTCACCATCGAGGTGGGTGAAGATAAACTCGGCGGGAATGCTTGTCACTTGAGTCGCGATTTTTATCAATAACGGCGGGAGGCTGGTGAAGTCTTGCGGGGCGTACCATTGAGACGATTGGCGGGAAAATGGGTGGCTCACCCTGACGGTGAGCCACGGCCATTATTTCTTCTTGGCGTACTTCATGGAGTCCAGCGCCACCGCCAGAATGATGATGCCGCCCTTGATGATAAACTGCCAGTAAGGGCTGACCCCGATATAGGTCAAACCGTAGTTGATCAGGGTGAAGATAAGCACGCCGGTGATCACACCCGCGACCGTCCCTACCCCGCCGGCAAACGACACGCCACCCACCACACAGGCCGCGATGGCATCAAGCTCATACATGAAACCGAGGTTGTTGGTGGCACTGCCCACCCGCCCCGCTTCCAGCATGCCGCCGAAGGCGTAGAAGACCCCTGCCAGCGCATAGATCATCACCAGATTGACTGCCACGTTGACGCCGGAGACCTTGGCCGCCTCGGGGTTGCCACCGATGGCGAAGATGTTTTTGCCAAAGCGGGTCTTGTTCCACAGCACCCAGACAAAGACGCTGGCGATGGCCGCATAGAAGGTGAGGTACGAGAGCTTGAATCCTCCTATCCGGATAAAACCCTGGGCAAAGCTGGAGAAGCGGGGGTCAAACCCGGCCACCGGCGAAGCCCCTACCGAGTCAAAGTAGAGGGAGTTGATGCCGTAGACGATGATCATGGTGCCCAGAGTAGTAATGAACGGAGTGACGTTCAGGTAAGCCACAATCAGACCGTTAACCAGACCAATCAGCGCCCCTACCGCACACACCAGCAGGATCACCACCGGAATGGGCACCTCCCCCAGCGCGGGGAACACCTTGTTGACGTTGGTCAGCGCCTGCAACATGGTCGCCGCAATCAGTGCCGCCAGACCGACCTGACGACCGGCCGAGAGATCCGTCCCCTGGGTGATGATGATGCCCGCCACCCCCAGCGCTATGATGACCCGCACCGAGGACTGGGTCAGGATGTTGCTGAAGTTGGTGAGGCTCAGGAAGGAGGGTTCCTGGATCACGATGACCATGAGCAGCACCAGCAACACCAGGTAGATGGCGTTTTCCTTGAGCGCCTGCATCAGATTGAAATTTTTAGCCGACTCCATAAATGTCTTCCTGTCTCTAGAGGTACAGAGATGCCAGGCGCAGTATCTCGCTCTGGTCAGTTTCTTTGGTATTGACGATCCCGGCGACCCGGCCATTACTCATCACCATGATGCGGTCGGTGATCCCCAGCAATTCCGGCATCTCTGACGAGATGATGATGATCCCCTTCTCCTTCTTCGCCAGCTCCAGGATCAGCTGATAGATCTCGAACTTGGCGCCCACGTCGATGCCGCGGGTGGGCTCGTCGAGCATCAGGATCTCCGGCTGGGTCAGCAGCCAGCGACCGATGATCACCTTCTGCTGGTTGCCCCCGGAGAGGGAACCGATCTGGGTCTGCTGGGTCGGCGTCTTGACCCGCATGGAGTCGATGACCCACTGGGTATCGCTCTTCATCTTGGTATCGCTGAGCAACCCCATGGAACCCTTGTAGCTGTCCATGTTGGCGATCAGGGAGTTGAAGGCGATGTCGAGACGGGAGTAGATACCGGTGGAGCGGCGCTCTTCCGTCACCAACGCAAAGCCGTTGTGAATCGCTTCATGGGCGTTGTGGTTGGCCACCTCTTTGCCGTGCAGCTTGATGGTGCCCTGGCTGCGATCGCGAATACCGAACAGGGTCTCGACGATGTCGGTGCGCTTGGCCCCCACCAGTCCGGCGATGCCGAGGATCTCCCCCTTGTGCAGGTTGAAGGTCACATCCTTGATGGAGGGCTGGTTCTTCGCCGTCAGGTGTTCGATCTCGAGGATCACCTCTTGCGGCTGGTTGGTTTTTTCCGGGAAGCGCTGGGTCAGTTCACGGCCGACCATCATGCCGATGATCTGATCCATGGTCATGCCCTTGAGCGGCTGGGTTGCCACCCACTGGCCATCCCGCAATATGGTGATCTCGTCACAGAGCTGGAAGATCTCCTCCATCTTGTGAGAGATGTAGACGATACCGCACCCCTTATCCTTCAACTTGTTGATGATCTTGAAGAGGTGGTTCACCTCTTTCTCGGTCAGGGAGGAGGTGGGTTCGTCCATGATGACGATCTTGGCATCGTAGGAGAATGCCTTGGCGATCTCGATCATCTGCATCTGGGAGACCGACAGGGTCGCGACCTTCACCTTGGGGTCGATGTCGATGTCGAGCTCGTCGAAGATGCGCTTGGTGTCGTCATACATCTTGCCGTGGTCGATGAACCACCCCTTGGTGGGGTAGCGGCCGAGCCACATGTTGTCCATCACGGTACGCTGCAACACCAGGTTGAGCTCCTGATGCACCATGGAGACGCCATTTTCCAGCGCCTGCTTGGAGGAGCTGAAGTTGATCTCCTGCCCCTTGAAGAAGATCTTGCCCTCATCCTTCTCGTAAATGCCGAACAGGCACTTGAGCAGGGTGGATTTTCCCGCACCATTCTCGCCCATCAACGCATGCACAGAATGAGGACGGACCCGTAAATTGACATTATCGAGTGCCTTGACGCCGGGAAAACTCTTACTGACGTCAATCATCTCCAACAGCCATTCTGATTGTTGCTGTGTTGTCATATCAGCCATCACATCTGGTTGAAAAAAGGGCAAGGGGATCGCCCTTGCCCTGGAGGGGGGAATTACTCGAATTGAGACAGGTTGTCTTTATCCACACCAACGTAGGCAACGCGCACCACCTTGTTGTCGATCTTCCAGTTGGTGCCTTCACCGGCCGCTTTGCCTTCAGCCAGGTTCTTGGTCAGCTCGAAGGTGGCTTTGGCCTGATTGGCCGCGTCGTTCAGCACGGTCCCCGCCATGGCGCCGCTCTTGACCATGGCCAGCGCTTCCGGCAGCGCATCGACGCCGAACACCGGAATGGCGATCTTGCCCTGGGCTTTCAGTGACTCGACTGCGCCCATTGCCATACCGTCGTTGTTGGCGATGACCACTTCGATCTTGTTGGCGTTGGGGCCTGAGATCCAGGCATCCATCTTGTCTTTGGCCATGGCGGTATCCCACATACCGGTATCCATGTGCAGTTGCTCCGTCTTGAAGCCACCATCATTCAGGGTCTTGATGACATAGGAGGTACGGGCTTCTGCATCCGGGTGGCCCGGCTCGCCCTTGAGCAGCACGAACTGGATCACGCCATCCTTGTTCAGATCCCACTCTGGATGGGCTTTCCAGTGTTTGGCAATCAGCTGACCCTGGATGATCCCTGACTCCTTGGAGTCGGTGCCCACGTAGTAGGCCTTGTCATAGCTGGCCAGATCGGTAGCACTCGGCTCCTTGTTGTAGAACACCACCGGGATATCTTCACCGCGGGCTTTCTCAATCACCACAGGCGCCGCAGCGGGGTCAACCAGGTTGATGGCAAGCGCCTTCACCCCTTTGGCCAGCAGCACGTCGATCTGATCGTTCTGCTTGGACTGGTCGTTCTGGGAGTCGTTCATCAACAACTCAACCCCGGGGTTGGCCGCCGCTTCCTTCTCGATCGCCTTGCGCACGACCGCCATGAAGTTGTCATCGTATTTGTAGACAGTTACCCCGATGCGGGTGTCAGCCTGAGCATTGGCACCAGCCATCATGCCCATCAGCAGGGCGGCAACTGCGGTCAGTTTTTTCATTATGTGTGCTCCGATGTGTCTATCTGTGTTGTAGGGTGGCGAGCAATTGAACAATCGCCAATCAATGTAATCAGTTTGTTGTCATTTCTTCTGTGATCGTGACGACAAAATGAAAACGATTACACTCTGTTACACTGCGTCTTTTTATTTATTTTTCAAATGCATACAAACAAAAACAAGAGCTGAGACTCAATCAGACCCTTTTCATGATGGGCCAGTCGTTACCGGCCTGTTGTCAAAACGGTTCAACGAAAGGTGCAAAACCAGCGGTAACAACGTTCAAGCAACTGATACTCCGGACGCACACTCTGACTCCAGGAGTCATCTCCGCCCACCCCCATGTGGGCGCCATCGAGGCAGACCCACAACCCCTCTTCAGCCACCAGATCGCTCTGGTGACGGGCGGCCGCCAGCTGCTGTTGGCTGAAGCGGCTGGCACTGAAATGGAAGGCGCCGCTCACCGTCATGCTGCCCAGTTGCAGCTGGCGGGTATCGCAGCGCAAGCCGTTGTCGCTCGGGAAAACATAAGGGGTGTGCATGGCCTCCAGCGGCAGGCTCCAGCGACCGAGATCGGCGCCCAGCAGGCGATCCGGATAGTTCTCGTGCGGGCCGCGACCCAGCCATTCGGCCCGCGCCGGCACCTCGGCCAGATGGATCAGCAGGCCGATCCGTGGCAGCGAGGGCAACGCCTGCGCCAGCTCGGTCTCGATCTCCAGATTCATGGCGCCGTCGTCGGCAAAGCGGTGATGCCAGTGACTCACCAGCAGCAACTCATCGTGGTGGAAGTAACCGTGACTGACCCGGATATCCCCTCCGGCGGCCGTGATCCCCAAACAGCGGTGCTGCCACTGGCCAAGGCCACAACCCTGCCAGCGGGCAAGCCAGGAGTTGGGGTCGGCGTGATCCGCTTCGCTGGTGCCGATATCGTTGTCGAGCGGCGCGCGGTAGAAGTGATCCATGATCGGTGCCAGCAACTGCTCCTGCCCCGATTTTTGCCAACTGGTGATGCGGCCGCTCTGCTTGTCGAGCCGCCACTGACTGTTTGCCACGCTGACTAGCCAGCACTCCGGTTGCTCGGTCAGGATGGCAGCAGCGGCGGGAGCTGGCAGGGCAAGGGGGGTAGGCAGGGTGAACTGCTGGCGGGCGACCTTGTGATCCGCCTGCGACCAGAGGGTGGCCTGTGGCTGAGCGATGGCCAGATCGAGCCAGGCCAGTGAGCCAGCCGCAAAGGCGGGCAGCGTCTCGCTCAGGGTCAACTCGACCATCCCTTGCGGCATCAGCGTGAGGGAGAGCTCCCCCTGCTGCTGCACATGGCCGTTCTCGCACAGCTGCCAGCAAAGCCGCTCGTTATCGGTTTCCCGGAACAGGTATTCGCTCTCGATCCGCACCCGCAGCGGGGTGTGCTCAAGCAGGGTGAAGCGAAACGGCTGCTGGGCGCGCTTTGCCTCAAACAGGGCGGGATGGGGGGTGCGATCCGGGAACAACAGGCCGTTGCAGCAGAACTGGCGATCATTTTGCAGATCGCCAAAGTCGCCGCCATAGCCCCAGTAGTGGCGGCCATCGCTGGTGTATTTGTCGAGCCCCTGATCGACCCAATCCCAGACAAACCCGCCTTGCAGGCGTGGATGATCGCGAAACGCCTGCCAGTAGTGGGCGTAGCCCCCGAGGCTGTTGCCCATGGCGTGGGCATATTCGCAGAGGATCAGCGGCCGGCTCTCGCCGGGCAGGCCGATCCACTTGGCCAGCGCCCACTTGGGCACCGCCGGGAAGGGTTGATCCTGATGGGTTCTGGCATACATGGGGCAGATGATGTCGGTGGCCGGAGTATCGGCCCCGCCCCCCTCATACTGCACCGGACGG
Organism: Aeromonas sp. CU5; assembly: GCF_002586745.1. NCBI lineage: Bacteria > Pseudomonadati > Pseudomonadota > Gammaproteobacteria > Aeromonadales > Aeromonadaceae > Aeromonas > Aeromonas sp. CU5. Next base: position 3,975,645 of record NZ_CP023817.1, on the reverse strand, counting down.
CTCGGGTCGCTGCGCTTGATCCAGCCATACATGGCATCGTGGGCCGGGCCGTAACCCGACTCGTTGCCCAGCGACCAGATGATGATCGAGGGGTGGTTGAAATCCCGCGCCACCATGCGGGTGGCCCGCTCCAGAAAGGCGTTGCTCCAGGCGGGATCCCGCGCCAGCCGCCCCATGGGGGTCATGCCATGGGTCTCCAGATTCGCCTCGTCCACCACATAGAGGCCGAGCCGATCGCAGAGGCGATAAAAATCGGGGTGGTTGGGATAGTGGGAGCAACGCACCGCGTTGAAGTTGTGCCGCTTCATCAGCAGCAGATCCCGCTCTATGGTGGCGCGATCGATGGCATAGCCTTTGGCGGGGTGGTGTTCATGGCGGTTGGCACCGCGAATCAGCAGCGGCTGCCCATTGACCCGCAGCAAGCCGCCACGGATCTCCACCACCCGAAAGCCTACATCGCACGCTTCGCTCTCGATGGCTTGGCCCTGCTCGTCCAATAACGTCAGGGTCAGGCGATAGAGATGGGGCGTCTCGGCGCTCCACTGGTGCGGCGCAGCCACGTCGAGCGTCAGCTCGGCACGATCGTCGTAAGCCCCTTTTTCGTCAATGGCTTGGGTGCCGATCGGCTGGCGCAAGGTCGCAACCCGCTCGCTGCCGTCATAGAGATTGGCCTCTACCGACAGACCGGCCCCATTGGCTACCTGCAGTGCAATCTTGAGACGGCCATCCCGATAACAGGCATCCAGCTCAGGCGTCACCCGGATATCCATCAGATGGCAGGTCGGTTTGTGCAGCAAGCTGACGGAGCGGAAGATCCCCGACAGCCACCACATATCCTGATCTTCCAGATAGGAGCCATCGGACCAGCGCAGCACCAGCACTGCCAGCCGGTTGCGACCGGCGTGCAGGCAAGGGGTCAAATCGAACTCGGCGGGCAGCCGGCTGTCCTGGGAGTACCCCACCCAGTGGCCGTTGCAGAAGAGATAGAAGGCACTGCTCACCCCGTCGAAGATGATCCGGCTCTGGCCGCTGGCCAGCCAGTCGGCAGGCAGCTCAAACTCACGGGAGTAGCAGCCGGTGGGGTTCTCTGTCGGTACCCGCGGCGGATCGCAGGGAAAGGGGTATTTGATATTGGTGTAGATGGGGCCATCGGTGAGCGGCCGCGCTGCCGGGTAGGCGGCATCCAGCTGCCAGTTGCCCGGCACGGTAATGGGGCTGGCATCCGCCAGATCCTGCGCCAGCCAGCTCTCGGGTACCCGCTCGGGGACGGCAAAGAAGGAGAAGCGCCACTCCCCATCGAGCAAGAGACGGGAGGAAGAAGCCAGATCATCTCTGGCGTCCGCTGCGCTGCGCCAGCTGAACATGGGGGTATGGGCAGCCAGCCGGTTTACCGACGTAATCGCTTGGGTCTGCCAATCCTGACGCGCCACTATCTCCCTCAACATTCACTCTCTCCCCGCAGATTAGAAAACGTATGCAGTCTAGAGAAGTATGGCGCAGGGAACGGCGATCTCGCTCACACAGATGTAAACGATTACACTCATTTTGTTAAGTAAAACGGAGTAAAAATGATTAAAAACCAGTAAAACAATAAACAGGCAGGAGATGGCCCCGAACAGGGCCACAACAGGGGGCTATCCGGCCCGAACCGGTGCCACCGAGTGACGATTGATCAGGGTCGGGGTATAGATCCGGCTCTGGGTCGCCTCGCTCTCCCCTGCCGCCAGCTGAATCGCCAGCTTGGCCGCCTGGGCCGCCATCAATTCGATGGGATAGCGCATGGTAGAGAGCTTGGGTCTCAGGTATCTGGCATAGATGATGTCATCGAAGCCCACTACCGAGACCTCTTCCGGCACCCGCAGACCATTATCTGCCAACACCGAGATAACACCGGCTGCCATGGCATCGTTATAGGCCACCACGGCGGTCACTTTGAGCCCCTTGGCCAGCAGGTTGAGCATGGCGCGCTCGCCACCCTCCTCGTTTGGCGTGCCGCTCTCGATAAGCTCCGGATCGGCAGCCAGACCCGCTGCCATCAGCCCGTCCTGATAGCCTTGCAGGCGCAAGGTGGCATCCTCGATGGCATGATCCGAGCTGATAAAGGCGATATGGCGGTGGCCCAAGTCAATAAGATGACGGGTCGCGGTAGCCGCCCCCAGCCGGTTATTGAGGGAGATACAGCGCCCCTTGAGGGCCGGAATATCGCGGTTAATCAGCACCATACCCGGCACCCGATTGGCGTAGTCACAAAGCACCTCGTCACTGAGGGCCTTGCTGTGTACCACCAGCGCCTCGCAGCGCTTGCCGATCAATAGCTCGATCGCTTCGCGCTCCTGACGTGCCTTGTGAAAACCGTTACCCATCAGCAGGTGAAGGTTCTGCTCTACCGCTACCGCAGAGACCCCCTTCACCAGTGCACCAAAGAAGGGATCCGCCACGTCACCCACCACCACTCCCATGGTGTCGCAAGTCTGGCTCACCAGTGCCCGCGCGTTGGCGTTGGGGGTGTAGCCCAGCTCGGCCATGGCTTTCTGCACCACCTCGCGAGAAGCGGCGCTGGCCTTGGGTGAGTTGTTCATCACCCGTGAAACCGTTGCCACTGACACATTGGCCAAACGGGCGACATCCTTGATGGTGCTCATGCTGTTTTCACTCATTTCACAGTGCAATAGAGCTGCATTATAACGAGCAAACCCTTTAAAAACAGTGATGAAGAACATATGTGCAGCCATGGCCATTTCGAAATAAGTGTAATCGTTTACACAAATTTGTAAGCAAGTTCACAGTTTGGTCGCTCCCCCCTCGCTAGACTCCTTCCAGACACTTTTCAGTGGAGAGCAAAATGAACGTTCTGGTCACCGGCGGCTGCGGATATATCGGCAGCCACACCTGTCTGGCCCTGCAAGCGGCAGGCATGAACCCCGTGGTGGTCGATAACCTCGGCAACAGCAAGCGCAGTGTACTGACGCGGATCGCCGCCATCAGCGGTCAGGAGCCCGCATTCTATCAGGGTGATATTCGCGATCCCGCCCTGCTGGATCGGATCTTCGCCGAGCAGCAGATCGATGCAGTGATCCACTTTGCCGCCCTGAAAGCGGTCGGCGAGTCGACCCGCATTCCACTGGATTACTACGAGAATAACCTGAGCGGCACCCTCACCCTGCTGCAGGCGATGAAACGGGCCGGGGTGCACAATCTGGTGTTCAGCTCCTCGGCCACCGTCTATGGCGATCCCGCCAGCCTGCCGATCCGCGAGGATTTCCCCCGCAGCGCCACCAACCCCTACGGACGATCCAAGCTGATCATCGAGGAGATCCTCGAAGATCTGCAATTGGCCGAGCCCCACTGGAGCATGACCCTGCTGCGCTACTTCAATCCGGTCGGCGCCCACGAATCGGGCACCATGGGGGAAGACCCGCAGGGGATCCCCAACAATCTCATGCCATTTTTAACCCAGGTGGCCATTGGCCGTCGCGACTGCCTCTCGGTCTTTGGAAACGATTACCCCACCCCGGACGGCACCGGTGTGCGCGACTACATCCACGTGATGGATCTCGCCGAGGGGCACGTCAAGGCACTGCAACACTGCGCCGGCAAGGGTGGCGTGCACACCTACAACCTGGGCACAGGTCAGGGCCAGAGCGTATTGCAGCTGGTCGCCGCCTTCTCCAATGCCTGCGGCAAGCCGCTACCGTTTCGCATCGAACCGCGCCGCCCGGGCGACATCGCCGCCTGCTGGGCCGATCCGGCCAAGGCAGAGCGCGAGCTGGGCTGGCAGGCGACCCGAGATATCGACGCCATGTGCGCCGACAGCTGGCGCTGGCAATCGGCCAACCCGAATGGTTACGAGGAGTAGGCACTCCTGCTCCCCGTTAATAAACGACTATTTTTTCAATATCTTATTCAGGAGAGATGATGTTCAACCCCGTCGATCATCCCCATCGCCGCTTCAACCCGCTGACCGGTCAGTATGTGCTGGTCTCCCCCCACCGGGCCAAACGCCCCTGGCAGGGACAGGTGGAGAAGGTGAGTCAGGCCCCCAAACAGGCCCACGATCCCGACTGCTTCCTCTGCGCGGGCAACACCCGGGTCACCGGTGACATCAACCCCGACTACAAGGGCACCTTCGTTTTTACCAACGACTTCGCCGCCCTGATGCAGGATACCCCGGCCGCCGACAACGCAGGCGACCCCCTGCTGAAGCTGGAAGCCGCCCGCGGCACCAGCCGGGTCATCTGCTTCTCGCCAAATCACGGCAAGACCCTGCCCGAGCTGCCGCTGCCCGCCATCGAAGGGGTGATCACCACCTGGATCGATCAGGTCACCGAGCTGTCGGCCCAGTGGCAGTGGGTGCAGGTCTTTGAAAACAAAGGGGCCGTCATGGGCTGCTCCAACCCGCACCCCCACGGCCAGATCTGGGGCAGCGACTTCCTGCCCAACGAGATCGCCCGCGAAGAGCAGCACCAGCGCGACTGGCTGGCCGAGCATAGCCGCCCCATGCTGCTCGACTATGTGGAGCGGGAGCTGGCGGATCGCTCGCGCATCGTGGTGGAGACCGAACACTGGCTCGCGGTAGTGCCCTTCTGGGCCGCCTGGCCCTTTGAAACCCTGCTACTGCCCAAGGCGCACGTCCCCTCCATGCTCAACCTGACCAAGGCCCAGCAGCAGGATCTGGCGGTGGCGCTCAAGGAGCTCACCAGCCGTTACGACAATCTGTTCGAGTGCAGCTTCCCCTACTCCATGGGTTGGCACTTTGCACCGCCCAAATCGGATTGCCCTGAGGCATGGCAGTTGCACGCCCACTTCTATCCGCCGCTGCTGCGCTCCGCCACCGTGCGCAAATTCATGGTGGGCTTCGAGATGCTGGCCGAGACCCAGCGTGACCTCACCCCCGAGCAGGCTGCCGAGCGGCTGCGTGCCCTGAGCCCCATTCACTACAACCAGACCAGCCAAACCAATGAGGAGGCCCTATGACCCCCAGCCAACGCGTCAGCACCGTTTTTGCCGAGCAATTTGCCAAAGCGCCCGATCTGCTGGTGCGCGCCCCCGGTCGCGTCAACCTCATCGGTGAACATACCGACTACAACGACGGCTTCGTGCTGCCCTGTGCCATCGACTACGAGACCTGCGTCGCCATCGGCCTGCGCGATGACCAGCTGGTGCAGGTGATCGCTGCCGACTACGACAACCAGCGCGACCAATTCGATCTCGGCCAGCCCATCGAACACCACCCTGACCAGCGCTGGAGCGACTACATCCGCGGCGTGGTGAAATACCTGCAAGCCCGTGGTTATGCCCTGCGCGGCCTTGATCTGGTGGTCTCCGGCAACGTGCCGCAGGGTGCGGGCCTCTCCTCTTCCGCCTCGCTGGAAGTGGCCATCGGTCAGGCCTTTAAAGAGGCACTGGGGCTCGACATCACTCAGGCCGAGATTGCCCTCAACGGCCAGCAGGCGGAGAACAAGTTCGTCGGCTGCAACTGCGGCATCATGGATCAGATGATCTCTGCCAGCGGCAAAACCGATCACGCCCTGCTGCTCGACTGCCGCTCGCTGGAGACCCGCCTCATCCCGATGCCGACGGATCTGGCGGTGCTGATCGTCAACTCCAACATGCGCCGCGGTCTGGTGGACAGCGAATACAACACCCGTCGTCAGCAGTGTGAAACCGCCGCCCGTCACTACGGGGTCAAGGCGCTGCGTGATCTCGATCTGGCCGGACTGGAAGCGGGCAAAGCCGGGCTGGATGAGGCCTGCTACCGCCGCGCCCGCCATGTGGTCGGCGAAAACGCCCGCACCCTGGCGGCGGCCGATGCGCTGGCGAGCCACGATCTGACCCGCCTCGGCGAGCTGATGGTCCAGTCACACGCCGCCATGCGCGACGACTTCGAGATCACAGTGCCCGCCATCGACGGTCTGGTGGAGATCATCAAGGCCAACATCGGCACCGATGGCGGCGTACGGATGACCGGCGGCGGCTTCGGCGGCTGCGTGGTCGCCCTGCTGCGCCCCGACAAGGTGGCCGAAGTAATCGCCGCCGTCGAGGCACACTATCCGGCCATCTCCGGCCGCAAAGCCGACTGCTACGTCTGCCGCGCCAGCGCGGGGGCGGGGGCGGGGGCGGGAAAACTATGAGCCCATTTATGATGCAGGCCGACGGCTACGTCTGCCGGATCGGCAACACCGGTGCAGGCAAGTTATGAGCAGCGCCATGACCCCATTCGAGCTGGAAAACGAGGAGGGGCTGCGCCTGCGCGGCCTCGATTTTGGCGCCACCCTCACCTCCCTCACTCTGCCGGTAGCGGGTCAGCGCCGTGAGGTGCTGCTGGGTTGTGCCGACGACGCCTATCCCACCCAGCAGGTGTGGCTGGGGGCGGTGGCTGGCCGCTTTGCCAACCGCATTGGCGGCGCCGAGCTGATGCGCGATGGCGAGCGCTGGCCGCTGGATGCCAATCAGGCACCCAACTGCCTGCATGGCGGGCAGGCAGGCTTTCATCGTCAGCGCTGGCAGATCAAGGAGCTGGAGGCGGATCGGGTCAAGCTGGCGCTGCTCTCCCGAGCGGGGGATCAGGGCTTTCCCGGCAATCTGCGGGTGACGCTGGAGTACCGACTGGAGCAGAGCGATCTGGTGGTCGATTTTATGGCCAGCACGGATGCGGCGACCCCGGTCAGCCTCACCAGCCACGCCTACTTCAATCTCGATGGGCAAGCCGATGGCGGCGATGTCCGTGACCACCTCATCAGCCTCAATGCCGACCATTTCCTGCCCAGCGACCCGAGCGGTTTGCCGATCGCCATCACTCCGGTGGAGGGGCCATTCGATCTGCGCCGCGAGCGCCTTGTCGGGCAGGATTGGTTGAGCCATCCCCAACAGCAACAGGCCAAGGGGTACGATCATGCCTTTCTGCTCAACGGCCCGACATCAGAATGGGCCGCTCGGGTAGTCTCGGGCGACAAGCAGCTGGCGATGGAGGTCTACACCAACCAGCCCTCGCTGCAGTTCTATACCGGCAACTGGCTGACCAATACCCCGAACCGCAGCGGCCAATCACATCGGGATCACGACGGCTTCTGTCTTGAGGCGCAACAGCTGCCGGACAGCCCCAATCGACCCGAGCTGGGCAACCCCTGGCTGCTGCCGGGCGGGCGTTATCACCACCAGACCCGCTACCGTTTTATCCGCGACTGACTTAAAGGTTTCACGATTTTTACATAGCCTCAGCAGTCACAATCGAGCAAGATAAGCCGCCCCGAATTCTCTGTCGGGGCTTTTTTTGCATCAACGTAGCAAGGATTCTGTTCGATGACTGACACTTATAGCCTGCTGGTCGCCTTTATTCTGGGCGTCGTCGAGGGGCTGACCGAGTTTCTCCCCGTCTCCTCCACCGGCCACATGATTATCGTCGGCCATCTGCTGGGCTTTGAAGGCCCCAAGGCTGCCACCTTCGAAGTGGTGATCCAGCTTGGCTCCATCCTCGCAGTAGTCGCCGTCTTCTGGCGCCGCCTGTTCGGCCTGATTGGCATCCACTTTGGCCAGAAGCCGTCCCAGGATCACGCCACCCTGTCGCTGGTGCATATCATCCTCGGCATGCTGCCCGCCATCGTCATCGGCCTCGCCGTACACAGCTGGATCAAAGCCAACCTGTTTGGCCCGGAGACTGTGATGTACGCACTGGTGGCCGGCGGCATCTTGCTGATCATCGCCGAGAAGTGCCGCCCTGCCGTCACCGCCGAAACCCTGGATGACATCAGCTACAAACAGGCATTCGGTATCGGCCTGTTCCAGTGTCTGGCCCTGTGGCCCGGTTTCTCCCGCTCCGGCGCCACCATCAGTGGTGGCATGCTGATGGGGATCAGCCGTCACGCAGCCGCCGAGTTCTCCTTCCTCATGGCGGTGCCCATGATGGTGGCGGCCAGCGGGCTGGATCTCTACAAGAGCCGCGATTTTCTCTCGATGGCCGACTTCCCGATGTTTGCGGTGGGCTTTATCACCGCCTTCGTGGTGGCAATGTTTGCGATCAAGACCTTCCTGGCCTTGATCCGCCGGATCGACTTTATCCCGTTCGCCATCTACCGCTTTATCGTGGCGTTCGCCGTCTATCTGGTGTTTGTCGCCTGACCGGCAGCCAGCAATGGAATGAAAAAAGGGACCAATCTGGTCCCTTTTTCTATGGCGTCATGGTGCTCAGTAGAGGTGCTGGCTGATACCGTTAAGCAACCGCGACAACCCCTTGGTGAACTGCACCGGCGCATCCTGCACCGTATAGCAGAGGCAGCCGTCCGGCGTGTGCGGACTGTGGGAGTGGCTGGCATCGCGCCAGATAAAATCTCCTGCCTTGTAACGGGTATCCCCATCCTCGATAGTGCCCGCCAGCAGCAGGGTCAGCTCATAACCCTGATGGGTGTGCTCGGGGATACGACCACCGGCCTCGATATGGAGCAGGCTGGCGCGGGCACCCATCTCGTCCAGCGGCAGGCTCTGCTGACGAATGGCCCCGATATGGCGCCACTTGGGCGAACGGTAGCGGGCCAGCACCCGTGGCAAGCGGTAGGCGTGACCGGCCACCTCCAACTCGGTGGGCTGGGCTCGGGGCAGATCGATAACGGGTGCGGCAACCGGTTCGGGCTGCGCCAGAATGCCCGCCAGCATGGCGTCAAATCCGGCATCCAGCGCCGCATCATCGCGAGAGGCCAGCTCGGGCTCTGCTGGCGAGGCAAGATATTGCTGCGCCAGCTCCTCTTCGAATGTCTTCAATCGGGCAGCGCAATCCGGGCAGAGTTCACAGTGGGCGGAGAGCCCCACCGCCAGCGGCAGAGGGAGCTCGTCGGCGGCGAAGGCGCGCAGCATTGGGTCGGTCGGATGGGCTTTAATCATGGCCTTGCTCCACTTGCTCTTTCAGTTTCTGTAACGCCAGCCTGAGGCGGGACTTGATGGTACCGAGCGGCACGCCGAGTCGCTCCGCCAGCTCCTGCTGGGAGAACTCCTGCAGATAGATGCCGCGCACCACCTGCTGTTGTGGCTCCGGCAAGGTGCCCAGATAGTGGGCCATCTGGCGGGTCAGTACCGCATCCTCACCGCCGCTCAGGTGCTCCTCTTCGGCTTGAAACTCCAGCACCGGCCACAGCTCCTCGGCACAGAGATCCTCCTTGCTGGCGCGACGACGGCGCAGCATGTCGAAGCACTGGTTGCGCATCACGGTGTAGATCCAGGTGGTCGGCGCCCCCTTCTCGGGGTGGTAGAGGCGCGCCTTCTGCCACACCAGCAGCAGGGTCTCCTGCACCAGCTCCATGGCGTTGGCCTCGCTGCCGAGATGGCGCAAGCCGTAGCTGCGAATGTGCGGCGCGAAGTGCTGGAACAGGTGGGCAAAGGCCGCCTTGTCGGCGTGCTCTGCCACCCGGATCAACAGGGCTTTCAGGTCGCCATTAGGGTTATCCATCACGGGTGATGTCCTGCGTATGGTCGAGTGTGGTTGGCCAGTATATGCCATTGCGCCATCCCTTTGATGTGCTGTCGAGCGTGCTGTGGTGATGACTATTACGACCTTGCGGCGCTGGCGGATCAGCGGGTCAGAAAAAATCAGTGGCTGGCCACCAGCACCCCCTTGAGCAGGGCCATGGCCGGTTGATTGTCGGCAGCCACCAGCAACAACTGCTTCTGCTCGGGGGGATCGGCAGCACCTCCAGCCAGCGCTGGGCCACCCAGTTGCCATCATCCCAGCGGGGCTCGGTATAAAGAGCAGCATAGTCGGGGTAGTCGGCAAACACCTCCTGCAGCGCCTCGACCAGCGGTTGCTGATCGGGATGAAGCCGCTGTGATGGCCACGCCGTCAGCGGCGTCACCTCGCCGATGCGCAGGCCGTCTGGCTCCTGCCACAGATCATCTATCTGCACCCGTTCCATCCCCTGCACCGTGATCCCCAGCATGCCGTCCGGCAGCTGGTCGAAGTCAATGATGGTGACCCGGGTGGCGATGGGCAACATGTTGCGCAGGGCATCGGGTTGGCGAGGGTCCACCATGCAGAGGGCAAAGCCGGACTCCCCCGCCTCGGCGATCATCCGCTGGTATCTCGGTTCGAAGATCCGCAGCGGCATGATGCCGCCGGGCAGCAGGTGGGCAGAAAGGGGAAACAGCGCCAGTCGCATCGCAAACTCCTCGGTTGGTAACCTCTGTTGATACGCCGGGCCAGAGGGAGGAGATCATTCCCGTCATCGGAAAGGAAAAACCCTTAACAATCAGGGGAAAATAGCCTGGACAAGGCGCTTCGATATGCAGTAGAAATGGATAAGCACCATATTACGGTCAATCTTCCGGATATTGGCGCCAAAAGCAGTGAAATATCCGCCCGACAGCGAGCGGCGGGTCATCCCTATAGTTTTCTCGGGCCGATGCGGGTAAAATTCACGCCCTTATATATCAGTCATTTTTCGACGCGCAACCTTGGTGGTCAGTTATGAAAGAGCATATTCATCATCTACTTGAACAAACGGTAGCCAATCTCAAGTCAGCAGGCATCCTGCCGGCGGACCTGGAAGCCCGCGTGCAAGTAGACCGATGCAAGGAGAAAGCTCACGGCGACCTGGCTACCAACCTGGCCATGCTGCTGGCCAAACCGGCCCGCAAGAACCCGCGTGAGCTGGCCGCTGCCATCATCGAGCATCTGCCTGCCTCCGATCTGATCGCCAAGGTCGAGATCGCCGGCCCCGGCTTTATCAACTTCTTCTTCGACCAGCGCTGGCTGGCCGGTCAGGTCGAGGCCATGGTGACCTCTGCCAACGCCAACGTGAAGTTGCCGACCCCGCAGACCGTGGTGGTGGACTACTCAGCCCCCAACGTGGCCAAAGAGATGGCGGTGCACCACATCCGCTCTACCGTGCTTGGTGACGTAGCCGCTCGTGCGCTGGAGTTCCTCGGCCACAAGGTGGTACGTGCCAACCACATCGGCGACTGGGGCACCCAGTTCGGCATGCTGATCGCCTATCTGGAGAAGATGGCCAACGAGCACGCCAGCGACATGGCGCTCAAGGATCTGGAAGCCTTCTACACCCAGGCCAAGCGTTGCTACGACGAAGACGAAGCCTTCGCCGAGCGTGCCCGTAACTACGTGGTCAAGCTGCAGGGTGGCGATGAGTACTGCCGCACCATGTGGAAGAAGCTGGTCGACATGACCATGGAACAGAACCAGATCAACTACGACCGCCTGAATGTCTCCCTGACCAACAAGGACATCATGGGCGAGTCCATGTACAACGACATGCTGGCGCAAATCGTTGCCGACCTGAAAGCCAAGGGGCTGGCAGTCGAGAGCGAAGGCGCCACCGTGGTCTTCCTGGACGAGTTCAAGAACAAGGATGGCGAGGCCATGGGCGTCATCATCCAGAAGAGCGATGGCGGTTTCCTCTACACCACCACCGACATCGCCTGTGCCAAATACCGTTACGAGACCCTGGGCGCCGACCGTGTCATGTACTTCATCGACTCCCGTCAGCACCAGCACCTGATGCAGGCCTGGACCATCACCCGCAAGGCGGGCTATGTGCCGGAATCCGTCCCGCTTGAGCACCACGCCTTCGGCATGATGCTGGGCAAGGATGGTCGTCCCTACAAGACCCGCTCCGGCGGCACCGTCAAGCTGGTTGACCTGCTCAACGAAGCGGAAGAGCGCGCCGCTGCCCTGCTGGAGAGCCGCAACAGCGACCTCTCTGCCGAAGAGAAGGCTAACGTGGTCAACGCCATCGCCATGGGCGCGGTGAAGTATGCGGATCTCTCCAAGAACCGTACCACCGACTACATCTTCGACTGGGACATGATGCTGTCGTTTGAAGGCAACACCGCCCCTTACCTGCAGTATGCCTACACCCGAATCCAGTCCATCTTCCGCAAGGCCAACATCGATGCCAACACGCTGACCGGCAACGTGACCCTGAACGAGGAGGCCGAAGAGGTGCTGGCCCAGAAGCTGATCCAGTTCTCCGATGCGGTCAACGGCGTGGCAGACAAAGGCATGCCGCACCTGCTCTGTACCTACCTGTACGAGTTGTCCGGCAACTTCATGACCTTCTATGAAGCCTGCCCGATCAACAAGGATGGCGTGGACGAAGCAAGCCGTCAGAGCCGTCTGCTGCTGTGCGCCGCCACCGCCAAAGTGCTCAAGCTGGGCCTCGGCGTACTGGGTATCCATACCCTGGAGCGCATGTAATAGATGGCAACCCGGGATTATGTCGGCAGCCGCCCGCGACGTCGGGCGGGTGGCCGCAATACCAAGAAAGCGGCCCCTCGCCGCTTTCCTGTTATTCCAATCCTGCTGGTCGCAGCACTGCTGGCAGGCTTTGGCGGCTTCCTTTACATGATCAATGGCAAGGGCAACGACGCCCCCACCATTGAAGAGCAGGTAAAGGCCAACAAGCCAAAAGCGCAGAATAACGGGCTGCCACAGGAGAAGTGGAGCTATATCGAGCGGCTGGAGAACAAGCAGGTCGATATCATAGAGCCGCCCACCCAGCCGGGTGTGCTGCCACCACCACCGGCAGAGACCCTGACCCTGCAGCCGAGCAAACTGCCGCAACCGGTGCCGACCGACATCCCCCAGCCTGGTACCCCGATTGGCCAACCCAAGCCTTATCTGCCCAATCCGGCGACCACCCCCTCCACCTCGGGTGCACCGGTTGCCAGCGCGCAAGAGCAGGCGATCGACCGCAAAGCCGAACGGGAGCGGATGGAGCGGGAGATCCGCGCCGAGCTGGAACGGGAGCGCGCCGCTGCCGCCAAAGCCCAGCCCGCCAGTGCCCCGGCACAACCGGCCGCGACCGACAATGGCCGCTATATGATGCAGTGCGCCGCCTTGCGCTCGCAGGATTCTGCAGAGTCGCTCAAGGCACGCATCGCCTTTGGCGCTGGTCTTTCCTCCAGCCTGCAGGTGATCAATGGCGCCAACGGCACCGTCTACAAGGTGATGGTCGGCCCCTTCAACGGCAAGGCTGCCGTCGATGCGGCCAACCGCAAGCTGCAGAGCTCTGGCATCAGCGGCTGTATTCCCAAGAAAGGGTAATCCGCTTACCGATGACACAGGGCCGGGTGGCAACATCCGGCCCTGTTCTTTTGGGGCCGCTCGCCACCCCGGCATCCCGTCACAACGTTTATCCCGATAAAAGGCAGGGTTGAAAAGCCGCTTTGCCATCCCCATCTTTCTTGCCATGCACAGTCAGGCCGTCATTCGGCTCAAGCGAGGTAAGTAAAGTGACTACCATAGTTTCAGTTCGCCGCAACGGTCAGGTCGTCATCGGTGGCGATGGCCAAGTCTCTCTTGGCAACACCGTCATGAAGGGCAACGCCCGCAAGGTTCATCGTCTCTATAACGGCAAGGTGCTGGCCGGTTTCGCTGGCGGTACCGCCGACGCCTTCACCCTGCTTGAGCGTTTCGAAGCAAAACTGCAGGCCCATCAGGGTAATCTGGAGCGCGCCGCCGTGGCGCTGGCCAAAGATTGGCGCACCGATCGCGCCCTGCGCCGCCTCGAGGCGCTGTTGGCCGTGGCCGACGAACACAAATCTTTCATCATCACCGGCAACGGTGACGTGGTGCAGCCGGAGCACGATCTCATCGCCATCGGCAGCGGCGGCAACTTCGCCCAATCCGCCGCCATCGCCCTGCTGGAAAACACCGAGCTGGATGCCAGGAGCATCGTCGAGAAGTCGCTCAAGATCGCCGGTGATATCTGCGTCTTCACCAATGGCAACCACACCATTGAAGTGCTGGATTATTTAGCTAAATAAGTCGGCCAAATAACGGCGCGAGCCAACGACCACATTCTTCAAGGGGTGGGCCCTGCCCGCCCCGGATACAGGAACCCTATCATGTCCGAGATGACTCCAAGAGAAATCGTCCACGAGCTGGATCGTCACATCATTGGCCAGGCCGATGCCAAGCGTGCCGTCGCTGTTGCCCTGCGTAACCGCTGGCGCCGGATGCAACTCGATGAAGAGATGCGCCATGAAGTGACCCCGAAAAACATCCTGATGATCGGCCCGACCGGGGTCGGCAAGACCGAGATCGCCCGCCGTCTGGCCAAGCTGGCCAACGCCCCCTTCATCAAGGTGGAAGCGACCAAGTTCACCGAAGTGGGCTATGTCGGCAAGGAAGTGGACAGCATCATCCGCGATCTGACCGATGTCGCCATCAAGCTGGTGCGCGAGACCGAGATGGAGAAGATGAAATTCCGTGCCGAGGAAGCCGCCGAAGAGCGCATCCTCGACGCCCTGCTGCCCAACCCGCGCAATACCTGGGGTGAGGAGGAGAAAGCCGACAACTCCAACACTCGCCAGATCTTCCGCAAGAAACTGCGGGAAGGTCAGCTGGCTGACAAAGAGATTGAGCTGGAGCTCTCCGCCAGCCCGATGGGGGTCGAAATTATGACCCCGCCGGGGATGGAAGAGATGGCCAACCAGCTGCAGGGGCTGTTCCAGAACCTCGGCCAGAGCCAGAAGAAAAAGCAGAAGATCAAGGTCAAAGAGGCCATGAAGGCGCTGATCGAAGAGGAAGCGGCCAAGCTGGTTAACCCGGAAGAGCTGAAGCAAAAAGCGATCGCCGCCGTCGAGAACAACGGCATCGTGTTCCTCGACGAGATCGACAAGGTCTGCAAGCGGGGCGAAAGCTCAGGCCCTGACGTCTCCCGTGAAGGGGTACAGCGCGACCTGCTGCCGCTGGTCGAAGGTTGCACCGTCAACACCAAACACGGCATGGTCAAGACCGACCACATTCTGTTTATCGCCTCCGGCGCCTTCCAGATCGCCAAGCCGTCAGATTTGATCCCCGAACTGCAGGGTCGTCTGCCGATCCGGGTCGAGCTGACAGCGCTGACCACCAATGATTTCGAGCGGATCCTGACCGAGCCGAACGCCTCCCTGACCGCCCAGAGCAAGGCGTTGATGGGCACCGAAGGGGTCAATATCGAGTTCACCAAAGAGGGCATCCGCCGACTGGCTGAAGCGGCCTGGCAGGTCAACGAGCGCACCGAAAACATCGGTGCCCGCCGCCTGCACACCGTGATGGAGCGGCTGATGGAAGACATCTCTTATGATGCCTCCGAGCAATCTGGTGCGACCTTCGTCATCGACACCGACTACGTCAACGCCCACCTCGGCGCCTTGATCGAAGACGAAGACCTGAGCCGCTACATCCTGTAAACCTGCTCAACACCCCGCTGGTCGAACGCCTCCCTTGTGGAGGCGTTTTTTTTCATCTCCCCCCATCCCACTCCCTTCTTTAACTACCCCGAAAACCTGCCAGATCCACTGCACCACTGGTCTACCTACTTAGATATAACTATTAATCTCAAGGGATTACCTCTGACGAGATATATAAATAGACACTTGATTTGCATCAATTGCCCGCCCCAGCCGACTGGGTAGCCTAGCCCCAGAATGATGTTTTATTACTCCAAACTAGAGGCAATCATGAGCAAAGTCAGACTGGTCGTTGTGGGCAACGGCATGGTGGGGCACCGCTTCATCGAAGAGCTGATCGAGCGGGCCGACCCGGGCCGCTACGAGATCACCGTCTTCGGTGCAGAACCCCGTCCCGCCTACGATCGCGTCCATCTCTCCTCCTACTTCTCCCATCACACCAGCGAAGATCTCTCCCTCGTCAAACCCGGTTTCTACGACAAGCACGGCGTCCGCCTGCTGCTCGGCGAAGCGGTGAAAACAATCGACAGGGCCAACCGCGAAGTGTACTCCAACAAGGGCACCGTGGTCGGATATGACAAGCTGGTGCTGGCCACCGGTTCCTACCCCTGGGTGCCCTCCATTGCGGGCAGCCAGCACCACGAGTGCTTCGTCTATCGCACCATCGAGGATCTGAAAGCCATCCGCAGCGCCGCCAGGAGCGGCAAGAGCGGGGTGGTGATCGGGGGCGGCCTGCTTGGCCTCGAAGCCGCCGGTGCCCTCAAGGCGCTGGGCCTCGAGACCCACGTGGTGGAGTTTGCTCCGGTGCTGATGGCCGAGCAGCTCGACGGTCAGGGCGGCCAGCTGCTGCGCCGCAAGATCGAATCCATGGGCGTGCAGGTGCACACCAGCAAGAGCACCAGCGAGATCCTGATGCATGGCGGTGAACAGGCGAAACACCGCCTCGCCTTTGCCGACGGCAGCCAGCTGGAAGTGGACGTGGTGGTCTTCTCCACCGGCATCCGCCCTCAAGACACATTGGGCCGCTACGGCGATCTCGCCATCGCCGAGCGCGGCGGCATCGTCATCGACGATCACTGCCTCACCTCTGATCCCGATATCTACGCCATCGGTGAGTGCGCCGCCTGGCAGGGCCGCTTCTTCGGGCTGGTGGCGCCCGGTTACAAGATGGCCCAGATCACCGTCGACCATCTGCTCGGCGGCGACAGCCGCTTCGAGGGGGCGGACATGAGCGCCAAGCTCAAGCTGCTCGGCGTCTCCGTCGGCTCCATCGGTGATGCCCACGGCCGCACCCCGGGCAGCCACAGCTATGTGTTCCAGGACGATCAGGCAGGCGTTTACAAGAAGATCGTGGTGAGCGAAGACAACAGCCGCCTGCTCGGCGCCGTGCTGGTGGGTGACGTGGAAGATTACGGCAACCTGCTGCAGATGATGCTCAATGCCCTGCCGCTGCCGAGCCACCCGGACACCCTGATCCTGCCCGCCTACGCCGGTGCCAAGCCGACGCTGGGGGTGGATGCCCTGCCGGAGAGCGCCCAGATCTGCTCCTGCTTCGACGTCTCCAAGGGGGACATCGCCAAGGCGGTGGCCGAGGGTCACACCACCCTGGCCGCCATCAAGCAGCACACCAAGGCCGGTACCGGCTGCGGCGGCTGCGTGCCGCTCATCAGTCAGGTGCTCAACGCCGAACTGGTGAAGCAGGGCATCGAGGTCAACAACCACCTCTGCGCCCACTTCCCCCACTCCCGTCAGGAGCTGTTCCATCTGGTCAAGGTGGAGGGGATCAAGAGCTTCGACGAACTGCTGGCCAAGCACGGTCAGGGCTATGGCTGCGAGGTGTGCAAACCGACCGTCGGCTCCATCCTCGCCTCCTGCTGGAACGAGCATGTGCTGAGTCCGCGCAACACCCCGCTGCAGGACACCAACGACATCTTCCTCGGCAACATGCAGAAGGACGGTAGCTACTCCGTCATCCCGCGCATGGCCGGTGGCGAAGTGACCCCGGAAGGGCTGCTGGCGGTGGCTGAAGTGGCCCGCGACTACCAGCTCTACACCAAGATCACCGGCGCCCAGCGCATCGGCCTGTTCGGGGCCCAGAAGGATGATCTGCCCGCCATCTGGCGCAAGCTGCTGGCAGCCGGTTTCGAGACCGGTCAGGCCTACGCCAAGGCGCTGCGCATGGCCAAGACCTGCGTCGGCAGCACCTGGTGCCGCTTCGGCGTGCAGGACAGCGTCGGCCTCGGGGTCTTCCTCGAGAACCGCTACAAGGGCATTCGCACCCCGCACAAGATGAAGTTCGGCGTCTCCGGCTGTACCCGCGAATGTGCGGAAGCACAGGGCAAAGATGTCGGCATCATCGCTACCGACGCGGGCTGGAACCTCTATGTGGGCGGCAACGGCGGCATGAAGCCGCGCCACGCCGACCTGCTGGCCTCCGATCTCGACCGCGAAACCCTCATCAAGCTGATCGACCGTTTCATGATGTTCTACGTCACCAGCGCCGACAAACTGCAGCGCACCTCGGTCTGGCTCGGCAATCTGGAAGGGGGCGTCGACTACCTGCGCGAGGTGATCGTCGACGACAAGCTGGGGCTGGCCGACACGCTCGAGCGCGATATCCAGACCCTCATCGACAGCTACGAGTGCGAATGGTCGCGCACCCTCAACGAAGAGGAAGCGCTCAAGCGCTTCAGCCACTTCATCAACAGCGACAAGCGCGATCCGGACGTTCAGTTCGTTGCCGAGCGCGACCAGCACAGACCCGCCACTCCGGCCGAGCGCATCCCCGTCTACCAGATCGAGGTGGAGACCAAATGATGAAACTTGCCTGCCAATTCAACGACACCCTGCTGGGCTGCATGGACGTTTGCGCTCTGCTCGATAGCCAGTTCATCCCACTCGAGGTGGAGATTAAGCGATGAAATTAGCCTGCCAACTCAACGACATCCTGCCGGGAACCGGTGTCTGCGCTCTGATCGAGGGGCGCCAGATCGCCCTGTTTCGCCCGAGCGCGGCCGCCGAGGTGTTCGCCATCGACAACCGGGATCCCTTCTTCGCCGCCAACGTGCTGTCGCGGGGCCTGATCTGCGAACACGACGGCGAACTCTGGGTCGCCAGCCCGCTCAAGAAGCAGCGCTTTCGCCTGAGCGATGGCCACTGCGTCGACAATCCTGCGATGTCAGTTCAAAGCTATCCCGTTGAAGTGCGCGACCAGCAGGTCTGGGTCGCCGTCTAAAGCCGATTTCACTCTCTTTCGGGCTGCCAGAGGGCAGCCCTTTCAAGGACTCACAAGATGTACACGGAAACCATTAACAAGTGCGCCGCCAATGCGGCCCGCATCAACCGCTTCGAGCGCAGCGACAAGCTCGGCTTCTGGCTCAGCTCCGCCATGGCGGGGGCCTATGTGGGCCTCGGCATCATCCTCATCTTCACCCTCGGCAATCTGGTTGATCCCGCCATCCGGCCGCTGGTGATGGGGGCCACCTTTGGTATCGCCCTGACCCTGGTGATCATCGCCGGCTCCGAGCTCTACACCGGCCACACCATGTTCCTCACCTTCGGGGTGAAAAGCGGCAAGATAACCATGGCCGACCTGCTGCGCATCCTGCCGCAGACCTGGGCGGGCAACCTGATTGGCTCCATCGTGGTGGCGCTCATCTACTCCTACGGTGGCAGCCTGCTGCCGGATGCGGGCAGCCTGGCTCACAAGGTGGCGCTGGCCAAGACTCAGGCACCGGCCCTGACCCTGTTTATGAAGGGGATCCTCTGCAACTGGCTGGTCTGCCTCGCCATCTGGATGGCGCTGCGCACCGAAGGGGCCGCCCGCTTCATCGCCATCTGGTGGTGCCTGCTGGCCTTTATCGCCTCCGGCTACGAGCACTCCATCGCCAACATGACCCTGTTTGCCCTCTCCTGGTTTGGAGCCCATTCCGATGCCTACACCCTGGGCGGCATCGGCCACAACCTGCTGTGGGTGACCCTGGGCAACACCGTCTCCGGCGTCCTCTTTATGGGCCTCGGTTACTGGTATGCCACCCCGAAAGCTGAGCGCCCGGTGGCAGTGACCGACACCACCAGCACCGCCAGCCAGACCCAAACCGCCTGATCCGGAGGCCCCATGGACTACTTGCCCATCTTTTGCCGACTCGACAACAAACCCGTGCTGCTGGTCGGCGGCGGCGAAGTGGCAGAGCGCAAGGCGCGCCTGCTGCTGGATGCCGGTGCCCGCCTCACCGTCGTAGCGCCCGAACTCGACCCCGAGCTGGCGGAACTGGCTGCCAACGGAAGCATCGAGTGGCTAGCCGGTGAATTTGCACCAGCGCAACTGGCGGGCAAGTGGCTGGTGGTGGCCGCCACCGATCGGCGTGAGGTGAATGCGCTGGTCTACCAGAGCGCCAACCAGGCGCGGATCTTTGCCAACGTGGTGGATGACCCGAAACGCTCCAGCTTCATCATGCCGTCGATCATCGACCGCTCGCCGCTGATGGTGGCCATCTCCTCCGGCGGCAAGGCCCCGGTGCTGGCCCGGCTGCTGCGGGAAAAACTCGAAGCCCTGCTGCCGCAACATCTGGGGGCCGTGGCGACCTTTGCCGGCAGCCTGCGGGATCGGGTCAAGGCCCGCTTCGCCACCATGGGAGAGCGGCGCCGCTTCTGGGAGCGGCTGCTCGGGGCTGACCGGCTCGGGCAGGCGCTGGCGCGGGGCGATAGCGCCTCTGCCCACCAGCTGGCCGACAACCTGTTTGCCGACGAAAGCCACACCGCTGGCGAAGTGGTGCTGGTGGGAGCAGGCCCCGGCGATCCGGGTCTGCTCACCCTGCACGCCCTGCGCCAGATGCAGCAGGCGGACGTGGTGGTCTATGACCGGCTGGTCTCTGACGAGGTGATGGCACTGGTGCGCCGGGATGCCAAACGCATCTTCGTCGGCAAGCAGGCGGGCAACCACTGCGTGCCGCAGGAGGGGATCAACCAGCTCTTGCTGGAGGAAGCGAAGAAGGGGCAACGGGTGGTGCGGCTGAAAGGGGGCGACCCCTTTATCTTCGGCCGTGGCGGCGAGGAGCTGGAGACGCTGGTTGGTACTGGCATCGGTTTTCAGGTGGTGCCGGGGATCACCGCAGCCAGTGGCTGCGCCGCCTACGCTGGCATTCCGCTGACCCACCGCGATCACGCCCAGAGCGTGCGCTTCGTCACCGCCCACGGCAAGGGTGGCGCCCGGGATCTCGACTGGCCGCTGCTGGCCAAAGACAAACAGACACTGGTGTTCTATATGGGGCTCTCATCTTGCGCCACCATCCGCGAACAGCTGCTGGCTCACGGCAAGCAGGGCAATACCCCGGTAGCGTTGATCGAGCGCGGCACCCAACCCTGTCAGCGGGTCATTCGCGGCACCCTCGATGAGCTGCCCACGCTGGCGGTGGGGGTCGAAAGCCCCGCGCTGATCATGGTGGGCTCGGTGGTGACTTTGGCCGACCAGCTCGCCTGGTTTGGCGAGGCGCCACAGCTTCAGCGAGCCCTCGCCTGAGGGATTCTCGGCAAACGATCATGAGGCCACCAGCAGGTGGCCTCACTTTTACCTCCCTCTTCTCCTATCACGGTCATAACCAGCTGTTTTAAGTCTGGTATCCTATGGGCATTGCGCCCTTGGCCACTCTTTCAGGAATTCATCCATGTCTCTTCCCATCAAGAACAGCGCCCGGCAGCGCGCGGAAGACAGATCCCGCATCCTTAGCCTGCTACTGACTGACGACGCCCTCACCGATAGCTTGCTCGACCCGCAGGTCGAACAAGATGCCGAGCAGCGGGACCAGACCAGCGAATTGAGCGGGCTGGCCAACAACTTGCCGGCAGCCGACGTCGCCGATGCGCTGGAGTCACTGCCGCCCGATGAGCGCCATGCCCTGTGGGCACTGGTGGATGAGGCACGCCGTGGCCAGATATTGGTAGAAGCATCCGAAACCGTCTGGGACAGCCTGATCAGCGGCATGAGTGACAAGGAGCTGCTGCACGCCCTGCGCACTCTGGATATCGATGACCAGATCTATCTCGGCCAATACCTGCCGCGCAACCTGATGGGACGGCTGCTCACCTACATGGCCCCCGCAGAACGGGATCAGGTACGGGAGGTGATCCGCTACGGTAAACATACCGTTGGCGCCATGATGGACTTCGAGATCATCACCATCCGCCCCGAGGTGAGTCTGGCCACGGTGCAGCGCTATCTGCGACTTCGTCGCAAGATCCCCGCCAACACTGACAAGCTGTTCGTCATCGACCGCCGCAACCACCTGCTGGGGGAGCTGCCCCTGACCACTGTGCTGCTCAACAAGCCCGCCACTCTGGTCAAGGAGGTCATGACGCAAGATCCGGTCACCTTTGATCCGGAAGACAACGACGAAGCAGCCGCCCGCACCTTCGAGCGGGATGACCTGCTCTCTGCCGCCGTGGTGGATGGCAAGGGCAAGCTGATGGGCCGTATCACTGTCGAAGAGGTGGTCGATCTGGTCTATGAAGAGAGCGATACCGACCTGCGCCGGATGGGGGGTATCAGCGAGGATGAAGACGTGTTCGCCCCGGTTGGCAAGGCGGTCAAAACCCGCTGGGCCTGGCTGGCCCTGAACCTCTGCACCGCGTTTGTTGCCTCGCGGGTGATCGGCATGTTCGAGCACACCATTTCGCAGCTGGTAGCATTGGCGGCCCTGATGCCCATCGTCGCCGGGATCGGCGGTAACACCGGCAACCAGACCATCACCATGATAGTGCGAGCGCTGGCACTGCAGCACATTCAGGCGGGCAACCTCTCTTTCCTGTTAGTGCGCGAGCTGGGGGTGGCCCTGATTAACGGTCTGGTGTGGGGTGGCATTATGGGACTCGTGACTTTCTTGCTGTATCAGGACCCTGCACTCGGGGGCGTCATGACCCTGGCCATGGTACTCAACCTGCTGGTGGCGGCCCTGATGGGGGTTATCATCCCCATGACCATGACCCGCCTTGGCCGCGACCCGGCGGTAGGGGCCAGCGTGATGATCACCGCCATCACCGACACCGGCGGCTTCTTTATCTTCCTCGGGCTGGCGACCCTGTTCCTGCTGTAACAAGCCACCTCTCCATCATAAAAAAACAGGCCCACCGAAGTGGGCCTGCTGCTATCTGTGTGGTCGGGAATATCGCGATAAAGGGCGCTACTCCCGCTCCTTCACATAAGGGGTGCCGAGCGCCTTGGGCGCCACTGCACGGCCGATAAAGCCCGCCAGCAGGAACACCGTCAGGATGTAAGGCAACGCCTCGATGGCCTGTACCGGAATAGTGAAGTCACCGATAGTCACCCCCTGCAGCCGGATGGCGACGGCATCAAGGAAACCAAACAGCAGACAGGCAGCCAAGGCACTCCAGGGTCGCCACTTGCCAAACACCAGTGCCGCCAGCGCCATAAAGCCCTTGCCCGCACTCATGTTGGGGATGAACTGCGCCGTCTGGGCCACCGCCAGATAGGTGCCGCCGATACCCGCCAGCAAGCCGCCGATGATCAGCGCTGTGTAGCGCATCCGCACCACCGAGATACCGGCAGTATCGACCGCTGCCGGAGCCTCGCCCACCGCCCGCAGCCGCAACCCGAAGCGGGTGCGGAACATCACCCACCAGGCCAGCGGTACGCAGGCAAACGCCACATACTCCAGCAGGGAGTGGCCACTGAGCAGCTCGCTGTAGAGCTGGCCGATCACCGGCACATCATAGAGCTCCTTGGCATAGGGGAACTCGATAGGGGCGAACCGAGCATCACCGGAAAGCGCCGGGGTCTGGCCACCCTGATCGAACCAATAACGGCCCAGAGTAACGGTCAGACCGGCCGCCAGAATGTTGATGGCCATGCCGCTCACCACCTGATCACCACGGTGGGTGATGGTGGCAAAACCGTGCATCAGGGCAAACAGGATGGAGACGCCCACCCCGGCACCCAGACCCACCCAGGCAGAACCGGAGACCGCAGCCGCCGCACCACTGGCGAACGCCGCCGCCAGCAGTTTGCCTTCCAGCGCGATGTTGACCACCCCGGAGCGCTCGCAGAACATGCCCGCCATGGCGGCGAGAATGAGCGGCGGCGCGGTACGAATGGTGGCATCCAGCATCAGGATCAGAATTTCAAACATGATCAGACTCCCTTGGCTTGCACGGCTGAACGGTTGGCAAACGCCAGATAGAGCTGCTCGATGCGCGGACGCATCATGTGCTCAAGGGCGCCACAGAACAGGATCACCAGCCCCTGCAATACCACCACTATGTTGCGGTCAACCCCGAACTCGAAGCTGAGCTCGGCGCCCCCCTGATAGAGGAAACCGAACAGCAGGCTGGCGATGATGACGCCGACCGGATGGTTGCGCCCCATCAGCGCCACCGCGATACCGGTGAAGCCGAACCCTTCCACGAAGTTGAGTTTGATCTGGTGCAGCTCACCCTGCAGCACGTTGAGGGCGAAGAAGCCCGACAGCATGCCGGAGATAACCATGGCCAGGATCACCACCTTGGGATAGGAAATACCGGCATAGGCGGAGGCACTTTGGCTGGCCCCAACCGAGCGGATCTCGTAACCCCAGCGGGTGTGCCAGATAAAGACCCACACCAGTGCCGCGCAAATCAGCGCCCAGATAAAACTGATGTTGAGCGGGCTGTTGGGCATCTCCATGCCGAAGGTGCTTGCCAGCGAACTCATCTTGGGCAGCCAGCTAGCCTCGGCAAACACCTTGCTCTCGGTCGCCATCGAGCCGGGCGGCTTGAACACCTCCACCAGCAGATAGGCCATCAGCGAGGCGGCGATGAAGTTGAACATGATGGTGGTGATCACGATGTGGCTACCGCGTTTGGCTTGCAGCCAGGCCGGAATAAAGGCCCAGGCCGCACCGAACAGACCACCGGCAATGATGGAGAGCGGCAACAGCAAGGCGAACGGCAACACATCGCCGAGGATCAGGCAGACCAGACCGACCCCGAGGCCGCCGATATAGGCCTGACCTTCACCACCGATATTGAACAGACCGGCGTGGAAGGCGACCGCCACCGACAGACCGGTAAAGATAAAGCCGGTTGCGTAGTAGAGGGTGAAACCGACCCCTTCACCCGTGCCGAACGCGCCGTACCACATGATCTTGGCGGCATCGATCGGGTTGATGTCGAGGTAGTAGAACAGAATGGCCGACACCAGGAAGGCCAGCAGGATGTTGACCGCAGACAAGACGCCCACGGAGACCCAGGCAGGAATACGAACTTGGCTCATCAGTGGGCCTCCTTGGCAATCTGGTCAGGCACTGGTGTATTGACCATCATCAGACCGGGCTGGCTACAAATGGAAGTGATGCTCATGGCTTAGCTCCTTGGGGCTGACTGGCAGCCACCTCGTCGGGAACTATGTTCGCCATCATCAAACCGATGGTGCGCTCATCAGCCTTGGCACCATCCAGCTCGCCGACGATGCGACCATCGGCAATCACCAGAATCCGGTCAGAGAGGCTCATGATCTCGTCCAGCTCCACCGAGACCAGCAGCACCGCCTTGCCCTTGTCGCGCATGGCGATGATCTGCTGGTGGATATACTCGATGGCACCGATGTCGACCCCGCGAGTCGGCTGGCCGATCAACAGCACATCCGGGTTCTGCTCCACTTCACGGGCGATCACCAGCTTCTGCTGGTTACCACCGGAGAAGTTGGCGGTCTTGTGATCAGGATGGGGCGGGCGCACGTCCCACTTCTCCATCTTGGCCTGGCAATCCTGCTGGATCGCCTCCTTGTTCTGCAGCCATCCCCGGTTGTACTGCGGGCGACGGTGATAACCGAGGATAAAGGCCTCTTTCGCCTCGAAGCGGTTGATCAGCCCCATCTTGTGGCGATCTTCCGGCACATGGCCAAGGCCGTAATTGCGCACCTGCTCGGGATCTGCCGGATGCTCTGCACTCACCTTGTTGATCCCGCTCTGGCTGCTGATGGTGAAGCTACCCTTGCTCGGCTTGATGATGCCGCCAAGCAGGCTGAGCAACTCGGACTGGCCGTTGCCAGACACGCCAGCGATGCCGACCACTTCACCGGCCCGCACCTCGAAGCTGACCGATTTGACCCGCTCCACCTTGCTGGCGTCGAAGTAACTGAGCCCCTCGACCTTGAGCTTGGCCTCCCCCGGTTGGGTTGGCCCTTTATCGACCTTGAGCCGCACCTTGCGACCCACCATCAGCTCGGCAAGTTGTTCCTTGTCGGTATCCTTGGTGGCAACGTGGGCCACCATCTCGCCCCGGCGCATGATAGAGACCTGATCGGTAATGGCCAGGATCTCCCGCAGCTTGTGGGTGATGAGGATGATGGTCGCCCCCTGGTCCCGCAGTTTTTTCAGCACCTCGAACAGGTGATCCGCCTCTTGCGGGGTCAGTACCCCGGTCGGCTCGTCGAGGATCAGGATGCGGGCACCACGATAGAGCGCCTTGAGAATTTCGACCCGCTGTTGCAAGCCAACCGGCAGATCTTCGACCTTCTCGTGCAGCGGCACGTCGAGGCCATAATCGCGCGCCAGTTCGCCCAGCAATTTTTCGGCCGACGCCACGCTCTGCTGAAGGTGCCAGCCGTTCTCAGCGCCGAGGATGACGTTTTCCAAAACAGTGAAGTTGTTCACCAGCATAAAGTGCTGGTGCACCATGCCCACGCCTGCGGCAATCGCATCTTGTGAGCCATGGGGTTTGAACGGTTTCCCGTCGATCAGCATCTCGCCTTTGTCGGCATGGTAGAAACCATAAATGATGCTCATCAGGGTGGATTTACCGGCGCCATTTTCGCCGACAATGCCGTGGATACTGCCTTTGCGAACCTTAAGGTCGATCAGCTTGTTGGCGTACACTTCGCCGAACCGCTTATCGATACCTCTTAATTCGATGGCATAGCGAT
This sequence comes from Aeromonas sp. CU5, assembly GCF_002586745.1. Classification (NCBI taxonomy): domain Bacteria; kingdom Pseudomonadati; phylum Pseudomonadota; class Gammaproteobacteria; order Aeromonadales; family Aeromonadaceae; genus Aeromonas; species Aeromonas sp. CU5. The sequence continues at coordinate 3,949,559 of NZ_CP023817.1, read as the reverse complement.
CTGTCTGGTCCATGATGCAGCCCTGCGTTTCATGAAAGAAGACTAAAAACCGGCCCGTGCGGGCCGGTCGTGCGTTGAGAGTCGTAGCAACTATCTAATTAGTATTTGCAGGTGTTATCGCTCATGTAGTCATGAACTTTGATCTTGCCTGAAATGATGTCGGCCTTGATGGCATCCACCTTGGCTTTCATTTCCGGGGTGATCAGCTTCTCGTTGTACTGATCCAGTGCCCAATCCACACCGCCCTCGGCCAGACCGAGGTTCTGGATACCCGGCTTCCACTGGCCTTTGGCAGCGTCATCCCAGGTTTTGTATGCGGCCAGACCGACCGACTTGACCATGGAGGTCAGCATGGTGCCCGGTTGCAGGTGGTTCTGGTTGGAGTCTACGCCGATGGCCAGTTTGCCTTCGTCTTTGGCAGCCTGGTAAACACCGATGCCGGTACCGCCAGCAGAGGCGTACACCACATCAACACCCTTGGCGAACTGGGACTTGGCCAGCTCGGCACCCTTGGCCGGGTCAGCAAACGCCGCCGGGGTAGAGCCGGTCATGTTTTGCAGCACGTCGATCTTCGGATTGACGTATTTGGCACCCTGCTCGTAACCGCACTGGAATTTGCGGATCAACGGGATATCCATACCGCCCACGAAGCCAACCTTGCCACTCTTGGAGGCGATGGCCGCCAGCGCACCCACCAGGAAGGAACCTTCATGCTCCTTAAAGATCAGTGACTGCACGTTCGGCTTGTCGACCACCATGTCGATGATGGCGAACTGGATGTTCGGGAACTCGCCAGCCACTTTCTCTACCGCAGAACCCATGTTGAAACCGACCGCCACGATCGGCGTGTTGCCACGGCTGGCCAGACGACGCAGACCCTGCTCGCGCTGGGCTTCGTTCTGGGGTTCAAACTCTTTGATCTTGACCCCTTTGTCCTTGTTGAAGAGCTCGACGCCGTTACGGAACACGGCTTCGTTGAATGACTTGTCATACTTGCCCGCGGTGTCATAAATCACGGCTGGCTCGGCGGCAGCCTGAACAGAGAGGGCAGTCAGAGTGAGGGCGGCCACAGTGGCCAGCTTGAGCACTTTAGTCACGATCGTATCCTTGATTGTTATTAAGTGAGGGAACTTGCTTGCCTGTTAAAACAGGCTATCTAGCACGCAGGGTTACTCTAAGTCAGCCCCGATGCGGGTCAAGCAAATGATAAGGGAAAAACGTTTGCGTTAACGGTTTGAATTATAAGCAAATAACCTTATAAGGAGTTGTTTTTTAGCTACTTTTTAGTTTTTTATGCTACCAACAAAAAGACCCAAACGACATTTCACTTATTGTTCAGCAACTTACTGTAAACCGTTTTCCCCTTTTATTCATCCGCCCCCCCTGCCAGCCCGTGATCCGGCTCGCAAAATCCCCACAAACCGCGCGAGCAAGGGTTGGCTACAGCTGGAAACGACCAAAGCTCACAGCCCCTTTCTCGAATACGCTCCAGTCAACATTCGCTTACCAACAATGCCCACTCAACGCCACTTTGTTGAGCAAGCTCACAATTCATGTGAACTCGAGATCCAGATCAAGTTGAAAACCATATGAGCCCCTGTATGATGCCCGCCGCATAGACCTCAAATGAAACTAACAAAAACATCAATTGGGCTTCTTTTGCATCACTTCATGCCACCTATTCTGACTTCCTCAGCCAGGTGCCGGTGACATATGCATCGTTGTTTCAGGAAAATAAAAATGAAAAAAAATATTCTGGCTTTATCGGTTGTGACGGCGTTATCCAGCTTGGCGCTGGCAGGTTGTGGCGGTGGTGGCGACGGTGCCAGCACCGATAATGGCAATAACAGTGGAAATGGTGGAAACGCCACCAAACCTGCATTGACCGCCACCTTTATTGATAGTGCGGTAGCCGGTTTGAACTACACCTGCGGTAGCTACAGCTCGCTCACCGATAAAGATGGCCAGTTCCTCTTTAATGACGGTGACACCTGCGCCTTCAAACTGGGCTCAATCCCGCTTGGAGAAACCCAGCTTAAAAAGGGTCAGACCCTGGTAACCCCATACACCATCGCCGAGAAGGGTGACAAAGGTCGCGCCATTCGTATCGCCGCACTGCTGCAAACTATGGATGCTGACGGTGATGCAAGCAACGGGATTACTCTGAAAGCAGAGGATGTGGTCAAGCTAGGCAACACTCTTCGTTTTGGCAGCGATGACGAGTTTAACACCAGTCTGAATGAAGCCCTGAAACTGGCACAGATCGACAAAAAAGCGATTGATACAACAGCAGCCGCAGCACATATGAATGCCTCGCTGGCCAAAGCCAATGGTAAATCAGCTGCAGTGGACTGGGTTCTTCGCGACCTTGTCGAACAGAACAAGCATTGGGAACAGGCTAACTTCGAAAATACGCTGCGCGGATATAAAGATCGCTTAAGCACCGAGGCTGATGAGCCAGGCAAGGCCGATCGCCAGATCATGCTGGCAATTATCGCCATGATGGAAGTGACCAATGACCCAATCGTCAGCAAGCGCTTCGATGTTGAACCGTCACAGGTTGGGCAAGGTTATACCACCATGCTGGCAAAAGTGCTGGATGCTGTAATTAACCATGCTCGCCTGACCGCCAAAGAGGCCACTGGCAATACCAAGGATGTGGCAGAACTGCTGGCAAAATATGCCGTCAAGATGCAGGAGACTGCCAACAGTCTGGGCAACATTGTTAACCCGGAGTACAAGGCAACCTACGGCGATAATGATGAACTGACCCTCTCCTACGATCAGGTCAGGGCACTGCGCGCCAGCGCCACTGCTATGGCTTCTGGTCTGAATATCATGGCCGCATACCAATATGGCGATGATCGCCATCTGTTGCCCAAGTCAGAAGAGTTGACTCTGCCTATTTTTGCTTTTGAAGAGACCGGTATTGCTCACTTCTACGGTGATCATGCCTACCCAGGATACCAAGGGGATCAAGATAGCTGGAAATATTCCCTTCCGAATACACACATCACCGCAGAGTACAGTGATGCTGATGTGAATCCAGCTCTGCTCTGGCAAGACCCCCAATTCTTCGTAATCAATCAGGCCGACCGTCTCAAGCTGGCGCGCACCCAACTGGCTGAAGCCGCCAAGCTGACTGCCAATCTGGGGAATGCCCTGACATCTCTGCGTCTCGATGCAGAAGAGGCCAAGAACACCCTCAAGCTGGCTGAAGCACTGGATAAACACCTGAATGCTCAACAAGCGAGCGTCACTATCGACTCAACCAATGGTAACGGCATCTCCGTCAAACTGGATTTGAATCCCTTCTTCAGCGAAGGGCTGGATCGTAATGACGTCGATGTTATCGTTGGTGCAGGAACCTGCGAGCATGGCATGGGAGCCTACTCCGAGGAGTACTCCAAAATGATGGGCTATCCGGTGTGCGGTTTGAGCAATGCCGATGTGGAAGATATCTGGGCAGACACTTATCGCTTCTGGATCATGCCGCAACTGAGTTTCAAAGTTGAATACACCTCAGACTTCATCCAAAACGAGTTCGATCAAACGGCAAGCTACATCATGCACGTCACTCGCGCTCCGGTTGTTCCCTACCATACCGAAGTCACTCTGAAACCCCGTGAAGGCTCTACCTTCGGCAAGGTCTTCCTGGAATGCCGCCGTACCGAGAATGGCCAATCTGATGTCGTAGATTGTGCTGCGCTTCAGTAACCTCAACAGCCCGAGCATTGTGGTACTGCTTGCCACAATGCTCATCAGCTTCACTCCGGGCGCCTTGGCGCTCGGAGTCACAGAACACTACCGTGACTATTCGAACGCTGTATACGATGAGCAAGGGATGCTTGTTTATCGTATTTACGCCCGCGAATTTCATCGTGAACTCCTTCCCAAAAAACTCTCGCTGCTCAGCCTATTCTCCATGCGCGCTGTCAATAACCAGCGATCACACTACGAGCAGGGTGTATTACTGCTGGGCGACTGCTCGCTCTATTTTGAAAAAGCCTATCTGAACGAAATGAAACTGCGCCTCTATCGAGTTCACGGCACGCTTCCCGAAGGTAACGTGGTCGCAGCCGAGATGAGTTATCAGATAGCCACCCATGAACTGGCAGGAGAAGACCTCACGCTCACCCCAACAGGTGAACAACGGCTGATCCGAAAACGCCACTATCAAAAACAGCAACCAGTGCCACCTCAGGAATCATGCATTTCAGGATCGACGGAACTTCCGTATAATCCCCGCCTGTATAAATAAACAGGAGTGGTGATGGACGTTTCAACCCTGCTCGACGGGCTCAACGACAAACAAAGAGATGCCGTTGCGGCCCCTCGTAGCAATCTGCTGGTGCTGGCCGGTGCCGGTTCGGGCAAGACCCGGGTGCTGGTGCACCGCATTGCCTGGCTGATGCAGGTGGAACGCTGTTCACCCTTCTCCATCATCGCGGTGACCTTTACCAACAAGGCTGCGGCAGAGATGCGTGGCCGGGTCGAGAAAGTGATCGGCGACGGCGTGCGCGGCATGTGGATCGGCACCTTCCACGGCATCGCCCACCGTTTGCTGCGGGCCCACCATCTGGATGCGGGGCTACCGCAGGATTTCCAGATCCTCGACTCCGACGACCAGTACCGGCTGATCCGCCGCGTCATCAAGGCGCTCAACCTCGATGAGAAGCACTGGGCCCCGCGCGCCGTGATGAGCTACATCAACGGCAAGAAGGACGAGGGTTTGCGCCCCGGCGACATCGATCTTTACGGCGACCCCGTCACCCGCACCTATCAAAAGATTTACCAGACCTATCAGGAGACCTGCGATCGCTCCGGTCTGGTGGATTTTGCCGAACTGCTGCTGCGCGCCCACGAGCTATGGCTCAACCGGCCGCACATCCTTGAGCACTACCGCGACCGCTTCCAGAACATCCTGGTGGACGAGTTTCAGGATACCAACGGCATCCAGTACGCCTGGCTGCGGATGCTGGCGGGCAACAGCGGCAAGGTGATGATCGTCGGTGACGATGACCAGTCCATCTACGGCTGGCGCGGCGCTAAGATCGAGAACATCCAGCGCTTCCTGACCGACTATCAGGGGGCCGAGACCATCCGCCTCGAGCAGAACTACCGCTCCACCGCCAATATCCTCAAAGCCGCCAACAGCGTCATCGCCAACAACTCGGACCGGCTTGGCAAGGAGCTGTGGACCGAGGGGGCCGAGGGCGACCCGATTTCCCTCTACGCCGCCTTTAACGAGGTGGACGAAGCCCGTTTCGCGGTCGGCCGCCTCAAGGATTGGAAGGAAAAAGGCGGCTTGCTCGCCGACTGCGCCATTCTCTATCGCTCCAACGCCCAGTCACGGGTGCTGGAAGAGGCGCTGATGCAGGACGCCATGCCCTACCGTATCTACGGCGGCCTGCGCTTCTTCGAACGGCAAGAAATTAAAGACGCCATGGCCTACCTGCGGTTGATCAACAACCGTGGCGACGACGCCAGCTTCGAGCGGGTGGTCAACACCCCGACCCGTGGCATCGGCGATCGCACCCTCGAGATCCTGCGCGGCAACGCCCGGGATCAGGGGCTCAACCTGTGGCAATCAGCCAAGGGGCTGCTCAACGACAAAGTGCTGACCGGTCGTGCCGGCAACGCGGTGCGCGGCTTTGTCGATCTGATCGACGCACTGGAAGAGCTGGTCGGCCTGCTGCCGCTGCACCAGCAGGCAGATATCGCCATCCAGAACTCCGGCCTCAAGGCGATGTATCTGGCGGAAAAAGGCGAGAAATCCCAGGCGCGGGTAGAAAACCTGGACGAACTGGTCACCGCCTGCCGTCAATACAAGCGCCCGGACGAGCTGGAGGATATGAGCGATCTCTCCGCCTTCCTCGCCCATGCGGCGCTGGAATCCGGCGAGAGTCAGGCGGACGAATACGCCGACGCGGTGCAGCTGATGACCCTGCACAGCGCCAAGGGGCTGGAGTTCCCGCTGGTGCTGCTGGTCGGCGTCGAGGAAGGGATGTTCCCCAGCCCGCAATCCACCGAGGAGTCGGGCCGCCTGGAAGAGGAGCGCCGCCTCTGTTACGTCGGCATGACCCGCGCCATGGAGAAGCTCTACATCTGTTATGCCGAGAGCCGCCGCATCTATGGCCGCGAAATGCAGCACAGCGTGAGCCGCTTTATCCGCGAGATCCCCGCCGAGTGTCTGGAAGAGATCCGGCTGCGCACCCAGGTCAGCCGCCCCACCCAGTACGGCCGCTTTAGCCAGAACGAGGTGCAGCAGAGCTTCGACGCCAGCGGCATCAAGCTCGGCCAGCGGGTGCTCCATCCGAAATTCGGCGAAGGGGTGGTACTCAACTTCGAAGGGGTCGGCCAGCAGAGCCGGGTGCAGATCCAGTTCGACGAGGTCGGCGCCAAGTGGCTGGTGACGGCCTACGCCAGATTGGAAGCGCTGTAAGGCACAGCGTAATCGGGACGTTTGAGTCATGGGTAAATTGTGTGCCTAGCACGGCTGACGCCGTGCAGGACACGAGGTCAAAGCCCTCGACAGGGTTTCGCCCGCCCTTCAGCGGGTTGGAGGGAGATCAATACCCTGCTTACATTTGAGTTTGGGGTATCCTGTATTATCACTTTGGTCAGAACGAGGTGGTGCGATCTTGGGCGCCAGCGGTATCAAGCTCGGCCAGCAGAGCCGGGACGGATCCCGTTCAACGACGTAGGCGCCAAGGGGCTGGTGATGGCCTATGCCAGATTTGAAGCATTATAGACAGCTATAATTATTAACCGTCCTTGTGAGGTATATATGCGAGTTCTTATGTCAATTAAACCAGAGTATGCAAATGCAATTTTCTCAGGAAAAAAAGCATATGAATTTAGGCGTAAAATTTTCAAAAGGAAAGATGTGAAGACTATTGTTGTTTACGCTACCAAGCCTGTCGGGAAAGTAATTGGTGAGTTCACTATTGAAAATATAATATCTGATATACCAAGTGCAATATGGTTTAAAACAAGCCAAGATGCCGGAATTTCAGAAAGTTACTTCAACTCCTATTTCACTGGAGTAGATATCGGTTATGCGATTAAAGTGGGTGCATTGAAAAAATACGAAATGGGTGGATTTAAATTATCTGAGCTTGGAGTAAAAAGACCACCTCAATCATATATGTATATTGACTAACTTTTATTTTAACTTTAAGAAATGATATTCATTTTTATTTTTCCAGTATTCTCCAAATACCTTTTTATCGACTACAAATCCCTTTTTAGTCAAAAAGGGATATAGCTCATCCAGTACGTCTTCATTGACCGTTATCGACACATCATTTTTCCCCAACAACTTAAGAGAATGAGACATTAGGTAACTAGCCAAACCTGCGTTTTTATATTTTTCCTCAAGCGTAAATGTTGAAATCTTTTTCTCATTACACGTATTTTTAAGAATTGATATTCCTGCCGGGATATCATCAATAGATAAAACTAAAAAATAACGTTCCATTCCTGGAATGTTATTTCTTTCTTTCAAATACTTAGTGCCCCCCCCCTTAATCCTTCATCAAAGAAAAAATTTGACTTCAGAGCATCTCGAGAGGATTTACAATACCAATTGTCAAAGTTTTTATATAACTCACTTGGTTTTCGCAAAAGATGTTTTATCTCTCTGCTATTAAAATCCGATGGAGTGTCCATTAAATCGAGACCAACATTTTTAACCGAGGAGGGAACCTGAACTCCCTCTCGGTTAAAATCAGACTTCGTCAGTCTTTCAATTTGTTTCATCACTACACCTCAGATTAATACCAGTTATAGTATATATCGACATGAAAGCTATGTACATGAGCAAAAAACCATTGTTTATTAAAAAAAATATGCTCAATTGGTGTCTTTGGGGGTCGATGTAGTCGCCGGTGTAGTCATTTCCAGTAAACGAGGTATATTTACTTTGAGTAGATCATAACAGAAGCAGCTTAATATACTAATAAGCATAATTACGATAATGTAGTTAATAACCGTATACCATTTATGCTTAATTGACTTAAATTTAGCCACAGCAATAAAATCAGTGATTTTATTTTGACTGTCTTTAGATGTATCTTTTGACCAATGATAAATCATTGTTGGCTGAGTAAATGGCAATGGATCCTTATGGAGCCCGCAATTCTTTGATATATAATTTATGAATTTATAGACCCACGTCGACTTTGATTCATAAACTGAAACATCTTCTTGCTCAAAATATTTCCTCCATGTTTCAGCCTCTAATATCCTGCATTTTTTATAACTACTTCCTGAATGAGATAATTGATACTCATCACTTTCATCTCTAATTATAAACAAATGATATTTTTGAGGTGTTGAGCATGTCGCAGCAACACTAGTTTTTATTTCCTTAGGCAACACTCTTATCTCATTAATCCTAAAATCTACCACATCAAGCTGTTCTTTGAATGGTTTTAGAAACCAGTCATTACCTTTGATCGTATGAATCATACTCCCATAAGCTATTTCATCTAAAGGAATTCTGAATCGAATGTAATGCTCTTTATGTTTTTTATTCTCCATTTCGTTTAATTTTGGCTGTCCCCAAAAAAATGATTTAAGATCGATCTTGATATTATCTGTATTTTTTTCACCTCCTATCTTTTTTGATTTCGCAAGACCATCCAAACATGATTTAAGATCAAATTTGATATTAGTGTAATTATGGGGAGTATCATCTACAAAAACTCGCCTATCATATCCAGACAAAGTGGCATTAAAGTCTATATTAAGATGAAGGTATATCTCATCACCACTCGAGAAGCGAATTCTAGAGTGCTTTGTTTTTAAATTCTCGAGCAAATCCACGTAATCATTGAATATAGCAGTTAGTAAATCCTGGCTATTTACCATTTTGGTACTAAGATCTTCAATACCACTTTTGTGTACTTTAAAAGGAATGTTTATATTGAGATGCTCTGCATTATCTTCATCAATAATTGAGAAGTTTATCCCTATATCAATACATCTTATTTTAGGAGATGCTGTTGTCCACAAGTTAATATGAACTTGATTTATTTTTGCTGCATTCTCTGAGCCAGTAGCCCAAATACCAAAACTGCTTGCCATGCTATCCCCTAAATAAAATAAATTAAAAAATAACAGAAATAGTATTTTTAATGAAGCGTTAGCCCATATATATTTAGAAAAATCTGGGGCCCACCTTTCTGATAGAGGCGTAACTGTTGATGCTACGCCCTCTTTGTCAGGCGAAGGTATCTGATTACTTGACCAGCTTGCTCTCCATCACCCCTTGCTTACCCTCCTCTTCACTGACCTGACTCAGCTTGGAGCGGGCCATCAGCAGGCCCATCTTGACCTCTTGCCAGACGTAGTAGTTTTTACCTGCCTCGGTGCTGAGGGTCAGGGTGGCATCGTTCTCCGACTTTGAGGTGATGGTGTGGCTGCCCGGCGTCACCTGCTTGAGGATATAGCTGTGGGCCACGGTATCGCCTACGGCAGAACCATCCACCAACACCGGCATTTTGACAGCCGTGCCGAAGGTCTCGTTGCGATAGATATAGAGGTTGGCCGCAACCTTGGGCGCCACAAACTGCTTGGCTTGGGCGTCTGCGGTGGCATCGGCCATGGGTACGGAAGCACAACCGGAAAGCAGCGCCGCCGACAGCAAGGCGGCACTCATCATTATTTGCCTGAACATAGTCGTTATTTTTTAGTGGGGTAACGGGGTGTAAAGGTTCGCATGAGGCTTTGCTGGCTGACAATCGCTCAAATCGTTCGGGGTGTGACTCGGCTCAATTTTTCAGCATTTGGTGGGATGAAGGGGGGAGATCAGAAACCCGGCCGCCAGATGGGGCGCGGCGGCCGGGTGAATTGTAAAGAGTAGGGTGACAGGGGAAGGGATCAGCCTAGTCTAATCAACTCGATGGGCGCATAACGCTCTTGAGTGTTTGCCAGCAGCACGCACTTCTCATGCTCCGCCTGATATGGGGTCATGTGGTCGGTGTGGGCCTCTTTCAGAAAATCGACTGCGCCAGTGGCGGCAATCATCACGCGCTGACCCAGGTTCAGCACATTGCGGTTACGGTCATAGATCTTCATGTCATTCTCCTTTTCTAGGGTCCTGGCGAATGCGGATGCACAGGCGAGTATCCAGGACAACGGCATTCAGCCTACGCCCCTGAAAAAGGGTGATGTATGTCACAGATCAAAAAAGGGGTAATGAGGGACTCGCAGGTTCAAAAAGCGAGCATGGCCGGTTGGCCAGCAGTTGTCGCGCGCAGTGCGCCTCCCCTGCCCTTTTCGTCGCGGCGGGCTCGAACCCGGCAGCGGTTGGAGTATATTGGTGGCCGATTAGCCAGTCTCATTCACTGTGGCCACGCAAGCGGGCCGTTGTTTCAACAAGATGGAGAGTGCTTATGAATCGCGACATTACCGCCCAGTTTATCAAGATGCTGACCAACCTCGACCACTGTCTGGCCAAGGCCGAAGCCCACGCTGCGGCGAAGCAGTTCAACGTGGAGAACTTCTTCGGCGAGCGGCTGATCGTTGACATGCTGCCGTTGGCCAAGCAGGTGCTGATCTGCTGCGATTCGGCCCGCTCCGTGGTCGCCACCGCCAGCCACAGCGAGCTGCCGGTGCTGGGGGATGACCCCAAGACCATGGCGGATCTGCGCGTCCATATCGGCAAGACCATCACCTATCTGCAAAGCAAGCTGGAGGCGGACTACAGCCAGTATGCCAGCGCCCGCTACGTGCCCCACTGGGCGGGTGGCAAGGGGATGGATGGCCATACCTGCGTCCATGAGTACGGCATCCCCAACTTCTACTTCCACCTCACCATGACCTACGCTCTGCTGCGTCAGGCCGGGGTCGATCTCGGCAAGCGCGACTATCTGGGCGGGCTCAACCTGCAATAAGCGCCGCCCGCTTGGGGCGAACAGATAGCAACAGCCTGCCACGCGGCAGGCTTTTTTATATCGGGTGGTGCAGGGCTGGTGCGCAGAAGGGCAAGCGCCCTAGAAGGGGCCGTTGCTCTCGCGCAGCTTGTCGGGCAGGCCGTCATGATCCCCCAGCTCGCGCTCGGGGACGTCATCCCAGTGCAGCTTGCCGAGGGTGATATTGCGTTCGGGGTGCACGGCGTAGTGGATGCGGTTGTCCTCCCGATCGGTATCGCCGATGCAGAGCAGGCGGACAGTCTCTTCGGTGTTGTTGATAAAGGCGTGGGACAGCCCGTCACCGGCCTTGAAGCCCACCGAGTCGCCCGGTTGCAGCCGATAGAGCACGCCATCGAGCCAGACATCCGGCGTCCCTTCCAATACGTGGACGAACTCGTCCTCGGTCTTTTCGGCGTGGGGCCAGCTGGTACGGTGGCCGGGTTCGACGATCTCGTGGTGAATGCCGATGCGGCTAAAGCCAAAGTGTTTGCCGAGGGCGCAGCCGCGAGAAAGGGGCTCCTGACTACCGGAGTAGTAGCGCGGCGTCTGCTCTTGCAGCTCGCGCCAGTGTTTGATGCAGGGGTGGCGGGTCATCATGATTCCTTATACTGTGAGGGGCGCTCAGAACGGGCCGTTGCTATCGCGCAGCCGGTCGGGCAGACCATCGTGATCGCCCATGTCGCGCCGGGGCACATCGCCCCAATGACGTTTGCCGATCTGGCGGTTGTACTCGGGGTGCAGGGCATAGTGGATGCGGTTGTCGGCGCGATCCCTATCCCCCACGCAGAGCAGCCGCACCGGCTCATCCGTGTTGTTGATAACGGTGTGGGCCAGCCCGTTACCGGCCTTGAAACCCACCGAATCCCCCGGTTGCAGCCGATAGAGCTCGCCGTCGAGCCAGACATCCGGCGTCCCTTCCAGCACGTGGACGAACTCGTCTTCGGTCTCTTCGGCATGGGGCCAGCTGGTGCGGTGGCCGGGCGCCACCAGCTCGTAGTGAATGCCAATGCGGCTAAAGCCGAAGTGCCTGCCCAGCGCGCTGCCGAGGGACATCCGCTCCTCGCTGCCGGGGTAACATCCCGGCTCCGGTTCTTGCAGCTCGCGCCAGTGTTTGATGTTGGGGTGACGATTCATAGTGATTCCTTTTCTATGAGGATGCGGTCACGGGAGGGGTCATCCTAACTGCCAGAATGCGGCGGAGAAAAGCAGAAATCGGCAGCCGGTTTCCCCGCTGACGGCGAGATGGCGGACTCGGCGGCAGGGCGATTGCCCATCCCGCAAGGGCTGAGCGGCCATGCGACCGGCAGTTGCGCGGGCAAAAATGCAGACAACAAAGAGGGAGCCGCTGGCTCCCTCTCTCGATCTTGTCGACACCTGTTTGCCGATGCTTATTTCCCGCGGTTATTTTCCACTCTTATTTACCGCTCTTATTTTCCGATATTGTCCGCCAGCTGTTTGGCACGATTGGCCGCCCACTGGTCGATCATCTTCTCCATCTCCTCGGCGGTGATGGGCTCATCCTTGTGGGTGGTGTCCGGGCTCTCGCGGGCATCCATCACCCGTACCAGCAGCTTGCCGCTCTGGGAGTCGAGCAGCTGGGCCATGCTGCCCACCTTGAGCAGATAGGGCTCCTTGCCAATCACTTCGCGGGTGACGTTGATGGCGATCTTGGCGGGCAGCAGATCCCGCAGTTTGGGGTCGGGACGGGTCAGGTCGAAGTTGGTGACGGCGGCCTGGATCCGCATGACCTTAGGGCCGGGGGCGGTAGCGATCTTGACGCCGTGCTTGATCAGCTCGCTCTGAAACTTGTCGTGGTAGTAGCGGCCAATCTGGTTCTGTTCGTTGGCGGTCAGCAAATACCACTGGCCATTCTCTTGGCGGATAAACTGCAGCGGATCGAGCAGCACCTCATTGTATTGGCGCAGGTCAGTACCCGGCTCCTTGTAGACCCGCTGGTTGGGGTTGCTCTCGTTCGGCTGGAAGGCGCTGAAGGGAACAGTTTGCAGTGACTGCAAGCTGTAGGAGACCTGATTTTTGACGGCGCAGCCACCCAGAAGGACCGCAGCCACGGCAACCATCACGACCTTTTTCATATTTGCTCCTGCATTTTACTGTTTGTTTTTGCTGTGGATTTCGCACCACATGGCTGGAGAACCCGTGCTGGATACCGCCAATCTCACAGAGAAATAACCCATTCACCACCTTCCCACAAGGGACAGATCAAGATTGTTCAGCTCACATCCAAGTTGTCACAATTGCGGCTCTTTTGTACAGGGTCAGCCAAGGAGCGAACGGCAATCTGGCGAGGGTTCGGTTGTTTAATCCGGCTACTTGGGGCTGCGGTGGGCGTTCTGTTTTTTCAAACGATGCGGGCCCGCAGGCGGCGTGAGTTGAACGGGGAAATGTCTCAGAACGGGCGATGACCGATCATCAGCCATCTTGCGTAAACGGGCCTGCCGCCGGACAAGCGACAGGCCCACCCATCAGTTATCCAGATCCCAGGGGCACTGCTTAACCAACCCCTCTTTGCCGCTGGCGACGATCGCCTGCTGCACCATCCGTTTGTAGCGATTCTTGATATGGGCGGGCAGCGCGGGCACCAGCAGCCGCTCGTCAAACTCCGGCAGCGGGCGATCCGGCAGCACCGCCTGCTCCTGCGGGCTGAGGGGCGGCCGGGAGGCGATATTACTGGCCGAGATGGTGGGCGTGCCCACCAGCATCTGGCGTTGCAGCGGCGCGCTCAGCAGAAAATCCACCAGCAGGTAGGCGGCCTTGAGCCGTGCGGGATCATCGCCAACATGACGGGCGATGGAGAGCGCATCGAGGGCATAGATGGCCCCCTCCTGCACCATGGCGATCCGCCACTGCTGATCGTTCTGCTTGTTGCACGCCACCAGCTCCAGCCCCCAGGTGGTGGCAAACTTCTGCTGGCGCAGATCCTCACAGCGGTTGGCCTGATTGAACCAGAAGCCGCGACTGGCTTGCAGCCGCTTCGAGAGCTGCTGCTCCACCTCCTGCTGCAACTTTTTGTCGGCCAGCATCTCGCCGCTGGCAAACAGGGCGGGCGACTTGCCGAGGGAGAGCAGCACCGAAAACAGCAGCGGTTCGAACTGGTCGCAGAACTCGGCAAACTGGCCCGGCGGCGAGCTGTTGGCGAGCACCTGCCAACTGGTGGGCGCTTGCGGCACCTGTTTGCTGTCGTAAGCGAGGCTGAACATGGCGTAGGAGAAGGGCACCGAGTAGTTACGCTCCCCCTGCTTGTCATATTCGGTGTTCTTGAGGGCGGGCTTCACCTCGGGGTAGTGCTGCAGGCGGCTGAAATCGATGGGGAGCAACAGCTTGAACAGCGGCTGGTGATGGGCCTTGTAGAAGTAGCTGGTCGGCAGCACCACATCGGCGCTGCGGGTGCGCAGGGCGCGGTAGACGCTGTCAAAATCGGTCAGCAGCGGCTCGATCCGGCTGACCGTCGCCTCCACCCCATGGGCTTTGGCGTAGTCGGCAAACTGTTGTTCATAACCCGCTGGCAAATAGCCCCATTCAAGCAATTTGAGCTGAACCGGGGCCGCCAACGCCGGGGTCATCCCCAACAACCAGCAAAGAGGCAGTAGACGCATGGCCGAACACTCCTGACAGGTAAACCTTGCTGGAGTATAGGCCCATGCGCCGACTTATCAGGCCACCAGATCGGCCCCCATGCTCACCAGAATGGAGAGGCTGACCAGCGCAAACAGCACGCCGGTCACCACATTGAGCGGCCGCTGCACCCGCAGCAGCAGGCGCTGGGCGCGATCAGTGGAGAGGCTCCACGCCAGCAACCCGAACCAGCAGAGGGAGATGATGAAGAGCTCGCCCACCAGCAGGCCGCGGGTTACCCCATCCACCTCTGGCGTCACCATGGCGGCCAGCAGACCGATAAAAAACACCAGCGCTTTGGGGTTGAGCAGATTGGTGGCGAGGCCAGTGCGCACACCCCTGCCCCAGCCGCGCAGCTCGTTGGCGGCGCTGGCCACCACTGTGCTGCTCTGCTGGCGAGCCGCCATCAAGGCGCCCCACCCCAACCAGCCCAGATAGAGGGCACCGCAGCACTTGATCACCATAAACAGCAGCGGGCGGCTGGCGATCAGCATGCTGATCCCGGTCAGGCTCAGGGTGGCGTGCACCATGATCGCCAGCGAGATGCCCAGCGCCGCGCCAAGGGCGGTCGGCCGGTGCAGGCTGGTGCGCAGGATCAGGGCGAAATCGGGGCCGGGGCTAGCCAGTGCAATCAGGTGCATCAGGCCGAGGGTAACGAACAGACTGGTCAGCATAACAACTCTCGTTTTAACGACGGAGAACCAGCATGGCGGATCAGCGGGGGGCGCGGCTTGTAAAAAATTGCATCTGGGCACGAAATTCGGCGGGCGTCAGACCGAATGCCTGGCGAAAGCCGTGGTGGAAGTGACTCTGATCGAAGAAGCCGACCGCCAGCGCTACTTCGCTCACCGCCATCCCGCTCGCCAGCAGCCGCTTGCCCTGCTCCAGCCGCAGCCGTTTCAGCCAGGCGTAGGGAGTCATGCCGCTGCGCTTCTTGAACTGGCGTAAAAAAGCGAAGCGATCGAGCCCGAGCAGCCCCGCCAGCTCTTCCAGCGAGTGTGGCTCATCGAGGGCGGCCATCAGGTAGTCGCGCAGGAATCGCAACTGGGGATCCGCCAGCTGGTGCACCTCGGGGGCCAGATGCAACAGCTCCCCCAGCAGGGCGAGCAGCTGGCTCTCGATCAGCAGGCCATCGGCCTGGGGGTTGTCGAGATAGCCGTGCAGTTGGGCAAAGCCCTGATAGAGGTCTGGGCGGCTCTGCAATCCCTTATCGAAGAAGGGTTCCGACTGCTCCGGCAGCCAGAGCGCCAGCTGCTGCGGATCGATGGCGAAGACCCGCACCTCGTACCCTTCCGGCAGCAGACTGAGGCCATCGTGCACCTCATCCGGGTTGACGGTAGAGAGCACCCCGCGCACCAGATGGTGACTGTTCCCCTTGTGGATAAACTTCTGGCCACCCCGCTGCACCAGCCCGATATGGTAGTCGAGATGGACATGGCGGCCGTAGCTGAACGCCCGGTGGTGGGAGTGCGACAGCTCGACCCCCGGCAGGTGCGGGGATTGCCAGTAGCGGATGAGGGAATCTGTGGTATTCATGGGTTATAGATACACCAGCAGCGGGCCTTGGGCTTGTAGATTATTGCACGCCCCCCCTCTCAACGCCCCCACAGCCGCGGGGTCGACTCCACCAGCGAGGCGAGCGGCACCCGCTCCACCACCTGACGCATGCGCTGCACCAGCTCGGGGTTGGCATCCCCCAGCGACTTGGTCAGCACGATATGCACCTGCAGCGGGGTGACCGGCAGGTAGATGAGGCGGGTCGCCGCAGGGAGTTTGGCGCGAAAATGGTTGGCGGAAATATCGTTGGAGAAGAGTGCGGCATCAATCCGCCCGCGCAGTAACTTCTGCATGTTGCCATGCTCCCAGCTGAGCTGGGAGAGGGTGTCGATATGGATCTGCGGATGCTGCAACAGCGGCGGCACGATCGCCTGACTCGACCAGCCGATGGTGGTGCCGTAGAGATCTTCCTGCCGCTCGACCGAATGAAGTCGCGATGGCACCAGTACCACCAACACCGGCCGCAGCAGCAACAGGTGGGGGTCAATATAGCGGAAGTGGCGAGCTCGCTCCGGACTGTAACTCAGCAACGGGGTCAGATCGCACTCACCGCTCTCGAGGTTGCTGAGCAGCCGCGCCACATTGAGCCCCTGCCACTCGATGGTGTGCCCGATCACGGGTTCGATGTGGCGGCGAAAGTAGTCGATAACCGGCCCGGAGACCTTGCCCTGCTGATCAATGGTGACCAGCGGCGCCAGCTGGAAGACGCATCCCCGCAGTGGCGCATTGGCCGCCACGGCTTGGCTGATGGTCATAAATGGGAGAAGAAGTGCCGATAGCAGTAATAACAAACGCATACCCGAACGAGAGATGCCCATAAGTGTCGACCCGATACCCTGATAGCCATCAGCATGGCACAAGGCAAAGGGGCGGGCTATCTCCTCGCACCGTTTAGCAGCCTCTTGTGACCCCTATTTCCACTACCACCGATCACCCGTTTTATTGCGGTAAAAATCAATAAAGCCGCTGCTCTGATGGATTTTTAGGTCTTGAGATATAGTGTTGCCCCATTCATCAAACCGACGGGTGATCGCCCCGCCGGACAGGTAGATTCATGAGACTGTTTTTGCTGTTGTTGTCGTTGTTCGCCACGACCGTAAGTTCTGATGAAAAGCCGCGCCTACCCTATTACGACTGGGGTCGCTGCCCGTTTGAAGGTTGCACCTATCAGACGTGGACCACCAAGCAAGAGGTGATCGTCAGAGCCGAACCATCTTCTACTGCCAAGGAGCTGTTCCGGCTGCCCCGCGGCCAGCAGGTAGAGGGGCTGACCGGTGTCGTCATTACCGAAAAACCGGGGATCGTCGAGATACTCAGGCCAGCCAAACTGGGCTACAGCAAGGAGGGGGAAGGGCCGCTGTTTGACATGAAGGCAGGGGAAAAACTTTATCTCCTCGGCTGGCTGGGCGAAGGCAATGGCCTGTTCTGGTACAAGGGTAAAACCTACATCCTCGATTACGACTATGCGCGCAAAGAGGTCAGATACGGCCCGTCACCGCAGAACCAGTGGTGGGTAAAAATTCGGGACCAGCAAGGGCGTGAGGGTTGGGTTGCCGAAGCCAAAAACTTCGCCCATATGGATCGTTTCGAATAGTGACTGACAGCCAGCCCCCCAAGATCGGGGGGCTGGCTGTGGATGACTCACTGCCCGGGTTGCAGCTTCATCTCTTGCAGATACTCCAGCACTTGGGTCTTGTAGTCCGCCTGATAGGAGAACTTGGTGCTGTCGCACGCCGCAATCAGGTTCACTGCTGTGCAGAACAGGGTTGCAGCCAGCAGCCCCTTGCCGACCCACTGCGGGTAACAGCGGCTCCAGCGCACCAGCAGCAGCAGGGTCGGGAACAGGGCGTAGGGGAAAATCAGCATCAGGTGCCAGTAGTTGAAGGTGATGGGCGAAAGCGCCGCACTCACCAGTACCGCTAGCACTGCCGCCAGCGCATAAAGACCAAGCCAACTCTCGCCATCCACTGCGGTACGATCACTGCGCAGCAAGCGTGGCTTGAGATCGCGCCACAGCTGCCAGTTGGCCTTGGCTGCCAGCAGCACGGTCGCCGAGCCCACCCCGTAGATCACCACCCGCCACAGCCAGACCGCCGCCAGCTGCAGATACTCATGACCTGCCAGCCAGATGAACTGGGTGTCGTTGACCAGCTTGCTGGCAAACAGCCAGGAGCCGTATCGCAGCCAGTAGAGCACCGATTTCAGCACCGGATAGACATGCACCAGCCCCCAGCCGATATAGCGCTGGCGCGCTTCGGGATCGCCTTGCTGAGTGATCGCTGTGTTACTCATAGCCTCCAGTACGTAAGGGATAAGAGAGGCACCAATCAACAGGGCAGCCACCACCACCCCGCTCCAGCTCACCTTGAGAATGCGGCGCCAGAAGAGGTAGGTAGACATCACCGCCAGCAGCGGCCAGGAGTAGTGCAACTGCATCGCCATGCCGATGGCCAGCAGATGCACGATCATGTGCCAGAAGGAGGCCCGCTCGCGCATATGCCAGGCCGACCAGCAGTGCATGGCAGAGAAGAGGAACAGATAAGAGGGGTTGTAGAGCAGACTCTCGTACTGGAACCAGGGGTTGAGCCAACAGAGCACCAGAAACAGCAACCGCACCACATTGCTATTCAATACATTGCCATTCAATACACGGTCATCAAACACCTGCCGGATCACCGCATCAAACAGCAGGAAGCCAACCAACCGCATTGCCAGCAGCAGCAGCATGGGGGCATAAGGTGAATCCCACAGCAGCAAGGGCCCGCCAATCAGCCAGGCCGACAGACTCCCCGGCACATTGCCCACCGCACTCGCCGCATTGCCATAACTAAGCCAGACCCCCTCATAAGCCCCCAGGTAACCCTTGTAGAGCATCTGGGTCTGATCGCCGGTGAGGAGTTGGTGATCGGAAAACAACCAGGAGAGCAGCAGCCCGGCAAATATACAGGCCGCGAATAATGCGTTATGGTATCGCCCACTAAGACCAATCATTGATCCACACCTATTTGAAAAAATTGCTAACGACTTTAACAGTTACCACCTGATTTTTCTCGTTTACGATTCACATTTTTAGTATATTTACCAGACAGTTATGAGACCTGCGGAGCAGTTATGACCCCACCAGTTAAAAAGTTTCTATTCATTGTTGAAGACTTGTATGGTGGTGGTGCAGAAAAGGTTCTGCTTAATACCGCATCATTACTAAAAGATGCCGGCGCCGAGGTAACGTTATATACCTTGCGGGAAAAAATAGACCATACGCTGCCTGACAATATTCATCCGGTTAATCTTGGTGTTGTCACAAAACTGACCAAAGCTATATCCAATGTTGCGGTTGAAAAAATACAAGCGTCGCTGATCCTCAAAAAAATAAAAGAGATCTCACCTGACGTAATTATCTCATGTTCATGTGACAAAATTACCAGACACCTGCCTGAAACACTGAATATCTATTACTGGATCCACGGTAATGTCACCGGTTTTGCCAAAAACAACGCCAAAGGATATGAAAAATTCAAACGCTTTTATAATGGCAAAAAACTGATCTGCGTATCTCGTGGCATAGCAGATGATATTTTGCACAATGTAAAAGCCACCCCCAAATCGTGTCAGATTATCTATAATCCGTTTGATATCGAGAAAATTCAGGCGTTGGCCAATGAGCCTTTCAGCAAGCCATTCGACAAGTACTTTATCCATGTCGGCACCTTCGAAGAGCGAAAACGCCACGATCGTCTCTTGCAGGCATATCAGCTAAGTGGCGTTGATACGCCACTCGTCCTGATGGGCAAAGGGGAGCGGCGTCCGAGAATTGAAGCCATGATCGAGGAGATGAACCTTGCCAGCAAGGTGAAAATTATCGATTTTCAGAAGAATCCCTATCCCTATATCAAAGCTGCCCAAGCACTTATCCTGACATCAGATGCTGAAGGGCTGCCAACAGTACTCATTGAAGCACTCATCTGCCATACGCCAGTGATCAGCGTGGATTGTCCGTCTGGGCCTGCTGAGATTATCACCTCTGATATAGAGAAATATTTAGTTCCTTTAGATGATGTTCATAAACTAGCTCTGGCTATTTCTGATATGGATGACTACCGTGCTATTATAAATGGCAGCTTATATAAAACGTTCTCCAAAAAAGAAACAATCACTACTTTTATGTCTCTATAGAAAATGGTGATTTACATTTAAACCACCATTTTTAGTTAAAACATAGTCAACGTCGCGAATTTTTAATATAGATAGCAACATTGAATAAATAGCTTAATAAATCGCTGCGAAAACGAAACACTTCTTTTCTCGCTCTCGAAAACAGAGAGCGTTTTCCTTTATTTTCTCGTTCAGAATATCCAATTTCAGATGGTAGGTCTGTTTGCAATACGATCGGTGGCTCAATACCATAGTCACAAACACCATGAATATGTTCACTATCCATATAGTCATCCACTGGCCACCACCATGACTCTGAGTAACTTAGAAATTTTTCCGCAGCAGAAGGGGACAGCGCGTATCCATGACAGCAACTCGGCCCTCTCAAATACTTGACGAGTGAGTGCCCCCCTACTCCACTAAGATGTTGCATAGAATAATACGCACCAAATATTGGCATTGTTTTGAGCGGCCCTCGCCCTAATCGCACATAACTATAGCGTGATACAACTTCGTCAAGGCCTTTGAGACAATTTATAAACGCATCAGAAAAATCCACATCATCTTCTAGAATTAACATAGGTTCTTTTAATAAAATACATTTTCCCCACAATGCCCTATGACTGGCAAAACAGCCTCTTTCACCCAGAGTCAGCGAGTGCCCCTTCTCTTTTATTCTCTGCTCATCATCATATCCTGGTGTTTGCTCTGCTCGCCCATCGACTGCAGAGAAAAACTCAAATGCAATGCCTAAACCAGACAAATGCTTTGTGATTCGCTCTCTACGCTCACTGGAACGTTCCAGACTAACAACATATATCTTCATTGTTGATTCTCATTATTAATTGAAACTGATAGTGCCAACACTAAAGAGAAGACAAAAAACGAGATCCCTGAATTATGAGAAAAATAGGCTTGGCTAAGATGATAGTCAGCTGTTGTCAAACAAGTGACAATAACGAGAACACCTCCATTATATGCAAGCGACTCTTGTGCCATAATCGAGAACCTTTTCCTCACCAAGAGGATAGGAACACACAGCATGGCAAGCAGTACTAACAACCCTATAATTCCACGTTTTGCCATCTCTTCAAGATATTGGTTATGGGCGTGATAGTTGAAGTTATATATGAAATTAGTAATTTTATTTTCTTTTAATTGTTGTTTCTGTGACTCACGTAACCCATTTTGTCCCCACCCGAAAAATGGCCTCTCCTTAAATGAATCCCAAGCGCTTCCCCACAATTGAAAACGAATGCCAAGAGATGTATCCAAGTTAGTACCATCGATGTACTGTTCTATATCAGTTTTCGCAGCATCAAATCTTTTCAACATACCTGTTTGAGGTGTCAGCACCATAGCCATAACAATTGCAAACAAAAACAACAATCCCTTTTTTTCATTATTTGTAATAATTTTTCTATACAGCATTAATATCGAAATAATCACGACTGGAAGCAATACCCAACCACCTCTGGCCCCGGATAAGAAGCTCCCAGTAAAACCAGAAATTGCACCTAGCATATAAAGGTAAGAAAAATACTTAGCATTATTAGCTCGATACCAAAAATAGCCACATAGACAAAAAAGGCCAAGTGACATGCTAATGTTTCCGGACTGTATAGGCATTGAATAAAAATCGAATGCTCGCTCATATCCGAGATAGAATTTATCGTAAATTGCGATACCGGCTGCTATTAACGCACCACAAGCGAACCCACAAAGTAAAACTTCCAACTTAACTTTATGTTTAGCAAGTGTAGGGATCACTAGAGCAGCCATTAATGCCCGACTTGGTCTATCTAATTGGCTAAATGAACTACCATCGACAATAACAGATATAAAAAAAAGAACGAAATATGATAAAAGCAATGATGCAATTATTTTATGTTCTTTCTCCATGGCAGAGAGGTACTCTTTACGCCAAA
Organism: Aeromonas sp. CU5; assembly: GCF_002586745.1. Classification (NCBI taxonomy): domain Bacteria; kingdom Pseudomonadati; phylum Pseudomonadota; class Gammaproteobacteria; order Aeromonadales; family Aeromonadaceae; genus Aeromonas; species Aeromonas sp. CU5. The sequence goes on along the minus strand of NZ_CP023817.1, from coordinate 3,927,367 downwards.
AGACAAAAAGACTCACTATTGCCAGCAACGCCGGGCCATATGAGTATCCACTTGGAACAGTAAGAGCAAGCGCGCCAAACAAAAAAGCCGAGGTTTGCACCACAAGAGGTACAAACCTCTCTTTATTCACTAAGACCATCATTCTTTTTCTTTTCTCACTTTCTAAAAACATAATTCCCGCGGATTTTACGCCATAACCCGAACACATCCGTGCGGGGGAAGATGGCAATCCGGCGGATCTGGAAAGGGTCCTGATGCATCGCTTTGGGGCCACTGTTGGTAGCGACGGCAAAACGATACCCGGCGGCAATAGCCTGCTCCTTGGCGCTGTCGTTCATATCACCGTAAGGGTAGGCGAATGAGAGCAGCGGATGGCCAAGCAGGGCCTCCAGTTGGCGTTTATTCTCCTGAATTTCATGGGCTTGTTGCTCGGGTGAAAGCTGACTAAGACGGGGATGGGTCAGGGTATGACCACCAATCTCCACATGACCGCTGGCGGCCAGCGCCTTGACCTGCTCACCACTCATCAATGAAACCTTGGTATCCGGATTGGTCGGATGCTCCACATCCCAACGGTTATAGCCTTCACCGGTGACCACGTACACCACAGCTTTGTAACCATATTTTTCCAGCAATGGCAGCATGCGGGTCAGGTTGTCCTGATAACCGTCATCGGCGGTGATCATCAGGTACTTCTTGCCGTATTGCAGACGGTGGATAAAGCCTTTGTCCGCCAAATCACGGAAGGTCAGAGTTTCATAGCCGAGCCACTTCATCAGGCGCAGATGCTTCTCGAACATGGCGATCGGCATCCAGGTGCCGTGCACCCCTTTCTCGCTATCTTGCTCGATAAAGCGGTGGTACATGATGACCGGCATTTCACGGCGCAGGGTTTCCACCACCGCATCCTGATAGATGGATTCCAGACCGGATACCACACCCTGCAAGCCATACTCATCCTGAATGCGTTGGCGAATGGCTTCCGGCACCACCTTGCTGGCCAAGGCGGGCTCGATCTCTCCCTTCAGGGCCGCAAAATCAATGGCCAGATCCTTGGGACCAATATCACCGAAGTTGCTGGCCAGCGCCTCATCCAGATTCTGTTCCGTCACCAGACCGATTGCCTTTGCCTCACCGATGGCAAAGGCGGGGCGACCGCAGATCAGTGCTTCCATCGCCACCCGACCGGCGCCGATCACCAAATCGCTACCCGCCAGCAGAGCAGGCACATCATCGACATAACCAACAAACTCGGCACGGCCTTCGAAACGGGCAAAGCGCTCCGGCACCTTGGTACCGCTGACAATCCGCACCCGACAAGCATCAAGATCAAGCACTTCGTCGAGCAGGCGGTAACAGAGCTCCCCTTTGGGGCCGCTCAGGCGACCAATGATGGCGATCACCGGCTTGGGGTTGTCCGGCGCAGGCACAGGTTGGAATTTGTCGGTTTCGATACCATTGCGCAGCACCTGCACGATGGCGGGATCAACCCCCAGATTGTCGACAATCTGATGGGCAATATCTTCACAAACGGCAACTGCCCGATAGCCGAGAGCATGGAACGCCTTGCGGGACGCGTGTACCGGCTGGCGACCATGCACCGTGGTGATCATCGGGGTGCCAGTCAGCTTGCAGGCCACATAACTGCTCCAGCCGGAAGCGCGAGAGTGAGCATGTACCAACTGGATATGGTGCTTCTTGATGAGATAGATAAGGTAAAAGACGTGCCAGAAGCGGCGCAGGATGCTGCGCTTGTTGAATCTCAGCTTGAAGACGGGACCAAGGGTCGGTTTGGTCAAGGTATCTGAAACGTAAAAAACGTTGTGACCACGCCGGGTCAGTTCATTGCCGACCGTGGTGGCATAGACCTCAGCGCCCGTTACCTCGAGCTGGGAGAGTGCCATCAATACATTCATCGCGCGGTTACCCGGTAGAGAAAAGAGGAACGGCAAGCAGCCACAGACACCAGAAACCGGAAGCAGGCGAGTGCCCACTTCCGGTTTTGCGCTCAAACTGCCGCGTTGTGCTCACCCGTTAGCGGTTGAGCCAGGCCATGTAATCCGCTACCCCTTCGGCAACAGTTTTGAACTCGGCGTCATAACCCACGCTGCGCAGCTTGGTCATGTCAGCCTGGGTGAAGCTCTGGTAGCGACCCTTGAGGTGATCCGGGAAGGGGATGTACTCGATGGCACCCTTCTGATGATGCTTGATCACCGCTTCGGCCACGTTCTGGAACGGCTCGGCACGGCCAGTACCGCAGTTGAAGATGCCGGAGTACTGCGGGTTCTGCCAGAACCAGAGGTTTACCTTGCAGACGTCGTCAATATAGATGAAGTCACGCATCTGGCCACCGTTCGGGAAGCCATCGCAACCTTCAAACAGCTTGGGATTCTCACCCTTCTTCACCTGGGTATTGAGGTGGAACGCGACAGAAGCCATGGAACCTTTGTGCTGCTCGCGCGGGCCGTAGACGTTGAAGTACTTGAGGCCGACTACCTGAGAGTTGATCTCCGGCATCCAGCGGCGCACGTACTGGTCAAACAGCTGCTTGGAGTAACCGTAGACGTTGAGCGGCTGTTCGAACTTGGGATCTTCGATGAAGTTGTCGTTGCGGCCACCGTAGGTCGCTGCAGAAGAGGCGTAGATAAACGGAATTTCACGCTCGATGCAGTAGTGGAACAGATCCTTGGAGTACTCGTAGTTGACCTCCATGATGAACTTGCCGTTCCACTCGGTGGTGGCAGAGCAGGCGCCTTCATGGAAGATCACCTCGATGCCATCCCACTCTTCGAAATCGTCACCAGACACTATACGGTGCTGAAACTCTTCCTTATCCATGTAGTCAGCGATGGTCAGATCGACTAGGTTGACGAACTTGGTGCCGTCGGTCAGGTCATCGATGACCACGATATCGGTCCGTCCTTGAGCGTTCAGCTGCTTGACCAGATTGCTGCCGATAAAGCCAGCACCGCCAGTTACTACGATCATGGAGTTTGCCTCTCGTACGTTGATGGCTACATGTGACTGCTTGTTAAAGCTGTGTATAGTGAGCCAATTTGAAATTGCCGAAAAGTTTATCACGGGCGGTCTGGGGATTCGACCTTGTTAAAATCGCCCCCAGACGAAACCCGCTGGAGGAATGAGTGATGAAAACCAGAGACAGGATCATTCACAGCGCGACCGAGCTGTTCAACGATCAGGGTGAGCGCAACATCACCACCAACCATATTGCAGCGCACATGGGCATCAGCCCGGGCAACCTCTATTACCACTTCCGCAATAAAGAAGACATCATCCACTCCATCTTCGACCAGTATGCCCGCCATCTGAGCGAGAGCTTCGTCCCGACCCGCAACCGTGAAATCACCCTGCAGGATCTGATGGGCTATCTGGATGCCATCTTCTATCTGATGTGGCAGTTCCGCTTCTTCTACGCCAACCTGCCGGACATCCTCAGCCGTGACGAGCCGTTGCAACAGAAGTACCTCAAGGCTCAGGAGCAGATGCGAGCATCAGTGGTCGCCCTGCTCAGAAGTTTGCGCGAAGGGGGTATTATCGATGTCAGCGACGAAGACCTGCCGGATCTGGGCCAGACCATCAAGATGGTGGTGACCTGCTGGATTCCGTTCCAGATTGCCCAGGCGCCCAACACCCGCATCACCAAACCCCTGCTCTATCAGGGGGTGTTGAAGGTGCTATTCCTGCTGCGCCCCTATGTGCAACCCCAAGTGGCCGAACAGATCCAGCAGCTGGAACTGCATTACCGTCAGCAGGCCCAAACAGCTGGGTGAGATCTGTTTCACATTTGTTGAATATCAGCACAATCATTTGAATTAGCCGCAACAGATTGCAGTAAAATGTTGCCCTCTGTTGATACGCAGCTGAAATAGCCAATAAGGATCGAGGATGTCTAACGGATTCTATCGTCACCTGACCGAGCAACTGAACCAGGTGCAAGCGGAAGGGTTGTACAAGCAGGAGCGCATCATCACCTCCGCCCAGCAGGCCAGCATCGCCGTCGGCGGTGAGCAGGTACTGAACTTCTGTGCCAACAACTATCTGGGGCTGGCCAACCACCCGGATCTGATCGCCGCCGCCCATCAGGGGCTCGACAGCCACGGCTTCGGCATGGCTTCGGTGCGCTTCATCTGTGGCACCCAGGACCAGCACAAAGCGCTGGAGCAGAAGATGTCCGTCTTCCTCGGCACCGAGGACACCATCCTCTACTCCTCCTGCTTCGATGCCAACGGCGGTCTGTTCGAGACCCTGTTCGGCGCCGAAGATGCCATCATCTCCGATGCCCTCAACCACGCCTCCATCATCGACGGCGTGCGGCTGTGCAAGGCCAAGCGCTATCGCTACGCCAACAACGACATGGCCGAGCTGGAAGCCCAGCTCAAACAGGCGGATGCCGACGGTGCCCGCTTCAAGCTGATCGCCACCGACGGCGTCTTCTCCATGGATGGCGTCATCGCCGATCTCAAATCCATCTGCGATCTGGCGGACAAATACGATGCGCTGGTAATGGTGGATGACTCCCACGCCGTCGGCTTTATCGGTGAAAACGGTCGTGGCACCCACGAATATTGCGGCGTGCTGGATCGGGTCGACATCATCACCGGCACCCTGGGCAAGGCGCTCGGCGGCGCGTCCGGTGGCTATACCTCCGGCAAAAAAGAGGTGATCGACTGGCTGCGTCAGCGCTCCCGCCCTTACCTCTTCTCCAACTCGCTGGCCCCCTCCATCGTCGCCGCCACCATCAAGGTGATCGACATGCTGGCTGAAGGTCACGACCTGCGCGCCCGCCTGAAAGAGAACAGCCGTTATTTCCGCGAGCGGATGAGCGCCGCCGGTTTCACCCTGGCAGGTGCCGATCATGCCATCATTCCGGTGATGCTGGGGGATGCCAAACTGGCCTCCGAGATGGCGAGCCGCATGCTGGCTGCCGGTATCTATGTGGTGGGCTTCTCCTTCCCGGTCGTGCCCAAGGGTCAGGCACGCATTCGCACCCAGATGTCTGCCGCCCACACCCGCGAGCAGCTGGACAAGGCGATCGACGCCTTCATCCGCATCGGCCGTGAACTCGGCGTTATCTGATTTGAATCAAGGGGCTGCAGCCCCTTTTTTCTGCATTCATATTGAAGGAACAACCATGAAAGCACTCTCCAAACTGCACAAAGAGGTCGGCATCTGGATGACGGATGTGCCTGCTCCCGAGCTCGGCCACAACGACCTGCTGATCAAGATCCGCAAAACCGCCATCTGCGGCACCGATATCCACATCTACAACTGGGACGAGTGGTCCCAGAAGACCATTCCGGTACCCATGGTGGTCGGCCACGAATATGTTGGGGAAGTCGTCGCCATCGGTCAGGAGGTGCGGGGCTTCGCCATCGGCGATCGGGTCTCCGGCGAAGGGCACATCACCTGCGGTCACTGCCGCAACTGCCGCGCCGGGCGCACTCACCTGTGCCGCAACACCATTGGTGTTGGCGTCAACCGCCCGGGCGCCTTTGCCGAGTATCTGGTGATCCCCGCATTCAACGCCTTCAAGCTGCCGGACAACATCCCGGACGAGCTGGCAGCCATCTTCGACCCGTTCGGCAATGCGGTGCACACAGCCCTCTCCTTCGATCTGGTGGGTGAGGATGTGCTCATCACCGGGGCTGGCCCCATCGGCATCATGGCTGCCGCGGTCTGCCGTCATGTTGGTGCGCGTCACGTGGTGATCACTGACGTCAACGAATACCGGCTGGAGCTGGCCCGCAAGATGGGCGCCACCCGCGCGGTCAACGTCAGCAAAGAGAAGCTCGCTGACGTGATGAGCGAGCTGGGCATGACCGAAGGGTTCGACGTGGGGCTGGAGATGTCCGGCGTGCCGAGCGCCTTCCAGGAGATGCTCGACAAGATGAACCACGGCGGCAAGATCGCCATGCTCGGCATCCCCCCTTCCACCATGGCCATCGACTGGAACAAAGTGATCTTCAAGGGGCTGTTTATCAAAGGGATCTATGGCCGCGAGATGTTCGAGACCTGGTACAAGATGGCCAGCCTGATCCAGTCCGGGCTGGATCTCTCCCCCATCATTACCCACAGATTCCACATCGACGAATTCCAGCAGGGGTTCGATGCGATGCGCTCCGGCCACTCCGGCAAGGTGATCCTGAGCTGGGACAAATAGCCCATTTCAGCCTTTGGTTACCCGAAACCCGGCGAATGCCGGGTTTCTTTTTATCTCCACTACCCGAATTGGCGTGATATCGGACAAGACTTTGTACGCAGAGTGTTTAACAGTTCACACACAAGCGTTTAAAAGGCCGTAACTATTCGGTTATAATCCCGTCGTTTACAGGGATAATAAAAGACTGCTGGGAGTATATGAGCGTGTTGAAAAAACTGAGCTATTTGCTGGCTGTCGGGATGACGGCCGCCAGCCTGTCTGGAGCCGTGCTTGCGTCCGCAGAGATGTCGCCGGAAGCCATTGCCGAGCGGGTCAAACCAATCGGTCAGGTCTATACCGCCAAGGATCTGGAAGGTATTGTCGGGGCAAGTGCGACTGCTGTTGCCACCACACCTTCCGGCCCCCGCGACGGCGAAGCTGTATATAATGGAGCCTGTTTTGCCTGTCATGCCACCGGTGCCGCTGGTGCCCCCAAACGGGGTGACAAGGCAGCCTGGGAACCTCGCATCGCCCAGGGTATTGCGACACTCAAAAAACATGCCATTGAAGGCTTCACCGGCAAGTCCGGCATGATGCCGCCACGCGGCACCTGCGCGACCTGTAGTGATGAAGAGATAGAAAACGCCATTCACTACATGATCGATAAGCTGTAAGTATTTGAAAGGGCCGCAATTGCGGCCCTTTCAATCTATCGGCTTCCGACTACTCTTGTAAGGTAGACATATCGGGAGTTGCACATGTCGTCCCAATCCATCGAACCCCATTACTCAACTCCTCTGTTGGCGTTGGTCTCTGCCATTATGGACTTCCCGGCGCAGCAAACGGCCACGGCTGGGGATTACGACGCACTTATCCAGCAAATTGATCAACTCTGCCCGCTGCAACATTTCGGCATGCTGGGCCTCTCCGATACCGGCTTGAACTGGATCTACGCCCACAAGGTGAGCGACACCTTCAAACAGCAACTGGGCAGGGAGCAATCTCGCATCGCCGATCAGCTCACCCAGCTGGATGAGGCTGAGGGGTGGTGTGTCTTCCCCATCGAGCATGGCCAGATACAGTGGCTACTGGCGCGCGGCGCACCAACAGATCTGCCGACCCTGCGCCTGCTGCTGGAGTGTCTGGCCAAACGGCTGACCGAAACCCAAGCGGACTATCATCTCGCTGAACTCCCTTCTCCCTTGTTCCGTAAAGATCCTAACTGGAAAAAGAAGATTGAGAGCATCAGTCGCATCATACGGTTAGCCAACACCCTGCCAGGTCAGGCGCTGTTTTCCCAGCTAGAGGCAGTACTGCGCCAGATGCTGGCCATCGAAGACATGCTGCTGGTCAGGCTCAATAGCCAGAAGCTGGAGAAAATTTATCCGGCACACCCTTACCAGAGTGATGAACTCATAAGTGGTTTATGTCACAGCACCAGCAATATCGAGGTAAACAGGGAATCACGACACTGGCACAGTATGCCGCTACGACTGCAGCAGCAGTATTTCGGCCACTTCATCATCAGCACGGCTCAACCGCTGGAGACCGATGACAAGCTGTTCCTCGATTTCTTGCGCGGCCAGCTCACCCTGCTGCTGGAGCTGAGACGGATCCGCCAGCAGCTCAACGACATCAATACCGAGGACTCGATCAACCAGCGGCTGCAACAGCTGCGCCAGACCAACCTCAGATTGCAAAAGCAGCTCAAGCAGCATCAAGAGCTGGAGCGACGGCTGCAATTCGATGCACTCCACGATCCCTTGACCCAGCTACCCAACCGGGCGCTGTTGATGAACCATCTCAATCAAGCCATGACCCACTACAATCGCTACAAATCGCCAGGGTTTACGGTGATTTTTATCGATGTGGACCACTTCAAGCAGATCAATGACACCCTGGGCCACAGTGCCGGCGATCAGCTACTGAAAGAGGTCAGCCGCCGGCTGCAGACCTGTATCCGGCAAAATGATCTGGTGGCTAGACTGGGTGGGGATGAATTCGTGATTTATCTGGATAGCAGCAAACACGAGGATGACATCAGCCCGGTGCTCAACCGCATTATCAGCCGCCTCTCCTATCCGTTCCGGCTGTTAGGTAACGAGCTGAATATTACCGTCAGTCTCGGGGTATCGAGCGTATCCGAGCAAACCACGGATATCAGCCAACTGCTCCATCAAGCCGATCTGGCCATGTATCAGGCCAAGCGCAATGGCCGCAGCAGGATCGTCAACTACTCGGAAGATTGTATTAACCAGAACTGGAACTCGCCGGAGGAGATGCTGGCCAGAGCGTTGCGAGAGGGGCGAATCGTCCCCTACTACCAACCGGTGATCCGGCTGCAAGACAGTCACCTGACCGGGCTGGAGGTAATGGCGCGCTGGTTGACCGAGGAGGGAGTACTGAAAGATGCCTTTGATTTTATTCCGCTGGCGGAGCAGTGTGGTCTCATTCTCGAGCTGGATTACCAGATCCTGCGGCGAACCTGCCAACAGTTAAAAAACTGGTTGCCGTTCTCGGGACAAAGCAAGTTCAAGGTCGCCATCAACCTCTCGGGCAAGCACCTCGCCAACCACGACCATATCATGCGGCTGATGGCCATCATTGAGGAGGTGGGGGTTGCCCCCAACTACCTGATTTTTGAATTCAACGAGCGGGAATTGTCACGACAGGATTCCGATGCGCTCGCGTCCTTGCATGACTTGCGAGCCAAGGGCATCCAGATCAGCCTGGATGATTTTGGCACCGGCTTCTCATCCCTCAATGCCCTGTTTCACTTTCCGGTGGATTACATCAAGGTGGATGACAGTTTTACCCAACGCATGCTGCAGTCACCCAAAGATTTGGCGTTGATCCGCGCCATGCGGGATATCTGCCAGGATCTTAATTACACCCTGGTGGTCGAGGGGATCGAGAACCAGCAACAGTTGCAGAAGCTGATCGACATCGGCTGCCAGATGGGACAAGGGCGATACATCTCCCCCCCTATGCCCGGAGCCGACATAGTGCCGCTGCTTGCCCCGGCCAGCCCATCGCTTTAGTCCTTCTTGAACATCGCCCGCAGATTGGCAATGCCCACTTGTCCTTTCTGCTGGCGCTCCTCGGCCGTCACCTTCTTCTGATTTTCCCACTCCAGATCATCCTGCGGTAGCTCCAGCAGGAAGCGACTCGGCTCTGGCCGTACCGACTCGCCAAACTGGCGCCGCTCCTTGCAGAGGGTGAAGGTCAGCTCGGTCTGGGCCCGGGTGATGCCCACGTAGGCGAGACGGCGCTCCTCCTCCACATTGTCTTCATCGATGCTGGTCTGGTGGGGCAACAAGCCCTCCTCCATCCCCACCATATAGACATAGGGGAACTCCAGCCCCTTGGATGCGTGCAGGGTCATCAACTGCACCTGATCCGCATCGTCCTCCCCCTCGTTGCGCTCCATCATGTCACGCAGGGTGAGGCGAGTGACCACCTGAGCCAGCGTCATCGACTCCTCCAGCTCATCCCCTTCCAGCATCTCGGTGATCCAGCGATAGAGGGTGGAGACGTTCTGCATCCGCATCTCGGCCGCTTTCGGGCTGGGGGAGGTCTCGTAGAGCCACTCTTCGTAGTGGATCTCCTTGATCATGTCCCGCACCGCCTCCACCGGATTGCCACGCAGCGCCAGATCGCCAAGGCGAACCAGCCAGTTGGTGAACGCCTGCAGTGCCACAAGGCCACGCCCAGAGAGGTGCTGCTCCAGCCCCAGCTCGAAACTGGCGGCAAACAGACTCTTGCCGCGCTGGTTGGCATACTGACCAAGCTTCTCAAGGGTAGTGGGGCCAATCTCGCGGCGTGGCAAGTTGACCACCCGCAGGAAAGCGGTGTCCTCATCCGCGTTCACCAGCAGCTTGAGGTAGGCCATGATGTCCTTGATCTCGGTGCGGGAGAAAAACGAGGTGCCACCGGAGATGCGGTAGGGAATGCGGTTGGTCATCAGCGCCTTCTCGAAAATGCGCGACTGATGGTTGCCCCGATAGAGGATGGCGTAATCCTTGAACCGGGTGCGGTTCATAAACTTGTGGCCCATCATCTCGGCGGCGATCCGCTCCGCCTCGTGCTCTTCGTTCTTGGCGAACAGCACCTTGAGCTTCACCCCCTCATCCAGCTCGGAGAAGAGCGCCTTGTCATAGACATGAGGATTGTTGGCGATCAGGATGTTGGCGCACTTGAGGATACGTCGCTTGGAACGGTAGTTCTGCTCCAGCTTGATCAGCTTGAGGCTGGGGAAATCTTCGCTCAACAGCACCAGATTCTGCGGCTTGGCACCACGCCAGGAGTAGATGGACTGGTCATCATCACCCACCACGGTAAAGCGGGATCGCTCACCGACGATCTGCTTCACCAGTTCGTACTGGCTGGTATTGGTATCCTGATACTCATCAACCAGCAGGTAACGGATCTTGTTCTGCCAGCGCTCGCGCACCTCCTGATTACTCTTGAGCAATAGGGTCGGCATCACGATGAGATCGTCAAAATCCAGCGCGTTATAGGCCACCATCTGACGGTGATAACGCTCGTAAAGCTGCGCCATCAGCACCTCTTCCGGCCCACGAGCGATGCGCATGGCACGGGCAGGCAGGATAAGGTCGTTCTTCCAGTTGGAGATCTGGCTGATAAGGGCCGAGAGCTTGTCCTTGTCGTTGTCGAGCTCGTCTTCGGTGAGCTCCTTGAGCAGCGCCAGCTGGTCGGTGTCGTCGAACAGAGAGAAGTTCGCCTTGAGATTCAAACTCTTGTGCTCACGGCGAATGATATCGAGACCCAGGGTATGGAAGGTGGAGACCATCAGCCCCCGCGCCTCCTTGCGCCCCAGAGTCTGACCGACCCGCTCCTTCATCTCCCGTGCCGCCTTGTTGGTAAAGGTGACCGCAGCGATATTGCGCGCGTTGTAGCCGCACTGCTGCACCAGATAGGCAATCTTGTTGGTGATGACGCGGGTCTTGCCCGATCCGGCACCCGCCAGCACCAGGCAAGGGCCGGAAACATACTTGACCGCTTCGTTCTGATTGGGGTTGAGCTTCATGGGCCGGATCTCTTGGCTTATGATGAGGGGCGGCATTGTACCAGAAATCACCCGACGAGCCGTACCTGCTGCACGGCAGACAACCGCCAATCGGGCTCATCGCGCCTTGTGTTCGGGCGCTATTTTCAGGATCATGGCCGACCTTTCGAGATGATGACTTTTTCCAGATGATGAGGGGAGCATGAATCAGCAACAGCATGACCGACTGCGCAGCCAGTTTCCGGCCTTGGCGCAGGAGGTAAACGGCCACCCTCTGGTCTATCTGGACAACGCCGCCACCACTCAGAAGCCGCAATCGGTACTGGATGCCATCGCTCACTACTATCGGGCCGACAACGCCAACGTGCACCGCGCCGCCCACGCCCTGAGTAGCCGAGCTACCCGCGCCTTCGAGGCCGCCCGCGAAACGGTCGCCCGCTTTATCAATGCGCCCCGCAGCCAAGAGGTGATCTGGACCCGCGGCACCACGGAGGCGATCAATCTGGTGGCCCAGAGCTGGGGGATGAGCGAGCTCAAGGCGGGGGACGAAATTATCCTCAGCACGCTGGAGCACCACGCCAACATAGTCCCGTGGCAACTGGTCGCCCATCGTACCGGCGCCCTGATCCGGGTTATCCCCCTCGATGAGCGGGGCGATCTCGATCTGGCCGCCTATCACGCCATGCTGGGGCCACGCACCCGGCTGGTGAGCGTAGCCCACGTCTCCAATGCCCTCGGCACTGTCAATCCGGTCGCCCGGATGGTGGCGGCCGCCAAAGCAGTTGGCGCCGTAACACTGATCGATGGCGCCCAAGCGGTGGCCCATCTCGAGGTGGATGTGCAAGCCATTGGCTGCGACTTCTACGCTTTCTCCGGCCACAAACTCTATGGCCCGACTGGTATCGGCGTGTTGTGGGGCCGCACCGAACTGCTGGAGCGGATGCCGCCCTGGCAAGCAGGTGGCGAGATGATCGATCGGGTCAGTTTCAGCGGCACCACCTTCAATGCCCTGCCCTTCAAGTTCGAGGCGGGCACTCCCCATATTGCTGGCGCTATCGGCCTCGCCGCCGCCATCGACTTTGTGATGGCGCAAGACCGGCAATGGCTCGACCAGCATGAGCAGGCCCTGACCGACTATCTAGTCGCTGGCCTGCAACAGGTGCCGGGGCTGCGTCTGGTCGGCGAACCCGGCCAACGCGCCGGTGCGGTCTCCTTCCTGCTGGAGGATATCCACCCGCAAGATGCCGCCACCCTGCTCGATATGCAGGGGATCGCCCTGCGAGTCGGCCATCACTGCGCCATGCCACTGATGGAATCGCTCGGGATCGGCGGCACCATGCGCGCCTCGCTGGCCTGCTACAACAATCGGGACGATGTCGACGCCCTGCTGGCCGCCCTGCACAAACTCAGTGACTTCTTCTAAGGCAGACAACCGAATGAGTGACCTCGCAAGCTATACCAAGATTGGCCTTGAGCCCAACGCCGACAACATCAGCCAGCAGTTTGCCGCCGCCCACGGCTGGGAGAACCAGTATCGGCTCATCATCCAGCTCGGCAAGCAGCTGCCAGCGCTACCCAGCGCATGGCAGCAGGAAGAATTCCGCCTCAAGGGGTGTGAAAGCCAGGCCTGGCTGAAGGGAGAAAAAAGTGAGGACGGTTGCTGGCACTTTGCCTGTGATTCTGATGCCCGCATCGTACGCGGGCTGATCGTCATCGTGCTGGCAGCACTCAACCACCAATCCACAGCGGCGATCCAGGCCTTTGATGTGGAAGGCTATTTTACCGAACTGGGGCTTGAGAAACACTTGAGCCCGTCACGGGGTAACGGGCTCAGAGCGATCGTGCTGGCGATCCGGGAGCAGGCGGTCTAACCCGCCTTGTTCAGTGGTCGATTACGCTTCGCTAATCGACCCTGCTGCTTCATTCCCGGCCTCTTTCTCAGCGCGGGCACCCCGCTCGGCAATCTTCTTCAATACCCGGGACGCGGCAACCAGCCCAAAGGTTGCCGTCACCGGCGTCACGGCGCCAAAGCCGGAGGCGCAATCCATCTTCATGGTGCCATCGCTGGCCGCCTTGGCCTGACAGGTGCCACCATTGCCATCCGGATAGCTCAGCTGCTCGGTTGAGAAGACACACTCCACCGCAAACCTGCGCGCCGGATTCTTGCTGAAGTTGTGCAACCGGCGCAGGTCAGAGCGCACCTTGGCCGCCAACGGATCCTGAATGGTCTTGGCCAGATCGGCCACCTTGATTTGGGTCGGATCCATCTGCCCGCCAGCACCACCCGCCACAATCACCGGGATCTTGTTGCGCTTGCAGAAGGCAATCAGCGCCACCTTGGCCTTGACTGAGTCGATGGCATCGACCACATAGTCAAACTCCTGCTTGATATGCTCGGCCAGATTGTCGGCAGTCACGAAATCGTCCACCTCGATCACTTCGCAATCCGGATTGATGGCGCGAATACGCTCGGCCATCACCTCTGTCTTGAGGCGACCAACCGTCCCCTGCATGGCGTGGATCTGGCGATTGGTGTTAGTGATGCAGATATCGTCCATGTCGATCAGGGTGATCTGGTTGATACCGGTACGGGCCAGCGCCTCCGCCGCCCAGGAGCCAACACCGCCGATCCCCACCACACAGACCTTGGCCTGGCTAAAGGAACGCAGGGCGTTCTGACCATAAAGACGGGCAATGCCCCCGAATCGCTGTAGATATTCTGCTTTCATACCACCACCTTGCTTGAGGGCGGCCATTATAACGACAACTAAAGCCAGCGGCGATGACAGATCCGGAGAAAATAGAGGAGGAAAAACAGAGAAAACGGCAAAGAAGAGGGAATAAAAGGTCAATTATCAGGCGATTTACTGAATTTCAGCCAATAAAAAACCCCGCTCATCGAGCGGGGTTTCTTGTATTTGGTGCCTGGCAGTGTCCTACTCTCGCATGGCGAATGCCACACTACCATCGGCGCTACCGCGTTTCACTTCTGAGTTCGGCATGGGATCAGGTGGTTCCACGGCGCTATGGCCGCCAGGCAAATTAATTCAATCTGAGAAAGCTGACGTGAGTAATGATGTCGCTCGTGGCTTCATCACTATCACTGAATTTTTAAGTAGTTCATGCACTTGCTACAAGGCCAGAAACACTTCTTGGGTGTTGTATGGTTAAGCCTCACGGGTAATTAGTATGGGTTAGCTCAACACGTCGCCGCGCTTACACACCCCACCTATCAACGTTGTGGTCTCCAACGGCCCTTTAGGACCCTCAAGGGGTCAGGGATGACTCATCTCAGGGCTCGCTTCCCGCTTAGATGCTTTCAGCGGTTATCGATTCCGAACTTAGCTACCGGGCAGTGCCACTGGCGTGACAACCCGAACACCAGAGGTTCGTTCACTCCGGTCCTCTCGTACTAGGAGCAACTCCCTTCAATCATCCAACGCCCACGGCAGATAGGGACCGAACTGTCTCACGACGTTCTGAACCCAGCTCGCGTACCACTTTAAATGGCGAACAGCCATACCCTTGGGACCGACTTCAGCCCCAGGATGTGATGAGCCGACATCGAGGTGCCAAACACCGCCGTCGATATGAACTCTTGGGCGGTATCAGCCTGTTATCCCCGGAGTACCTTTTATCCGTTGAGCGATGGCCCTTCCATTCAGAACCACCGGATCACTATGACCTACTTTCGTACCTGCTCGACCTGTCCGTCTCGCAGTTAAGCTGGCTTATGCCATTGCACTAACCTCCTGATGTCCGACCAGGATTAGCCAACCTTCGTGCTCCTCCGTTACTCTTTGGGAGGAGACCGCCCCAGTCAAACTACCCACCAGGCACTGTCCGCGAGCCCGATTCAGGGCCCTGCGTTAGAACATCAAACATACAAGGGTGGTATTTCAAGGACGGCTCCACGACAACTAGCGTTATCGCTTCAAAGCCTCCCACCTATCCTACACATGTAGGTTCAATGTTCAGTGCCAAGCTGTAGTAAAGGTTCACGGGGTCTTTCCGTCTAGCCGCGGGTACACCGCATCTTCACGGCGAATTCGATTTCACTGAGTCTCGGGTGGAGACAGCATGGCCATGGTTACACCATTCGTGCAGGTCGGAACTTACCCGACAAGGAATTTCGCTACCTTAGGACCGTTATAGTTACGGCCGCCGTTTACCGGGGCTTCGATCAAGAGCTTCGCTTGCGCTAACCCCATCAATTAACCTTCCGGCACCGGGCAGGTGTCACACCCTATACGTCCACTTTCGTGTTTGCAGAGTGCTGTGTTTTTGATAAACAGTCCCAGCCATCTGGTCACTGCGACTCCCAACTGCTCCATCCGCAAGGGACTTCACTGTCAAGAGCGAACCTTCTCCCGAAGTTACGGTTCTATTTTGCCTAGTTCCTTCACCCGAGTTCTCTCAAGCGCCTTGGTATTCTCTACCCGACCACCTGTGTCGGTTTGGGGTACGATGACTTGTAATCTGAAGCTTAGAGGCTTTTCCTGGAAGCATGGCATCAATGGCTTCCGCACCGTAGTGCGTTCGTCTCGTGTCTCAGCGTTGTATCTCCGGATTTGCCTAGAAATACCGCCTACGCACTTTCACCAGGACAACCGTCGCCTGGCCCACCTAGCCTTCTCCGTCCCCCCATCGCAATTACAAGTCGTGCAGGAATATTAACCTGCTTCCCATCGATTACGCCTTTCGGCCTCACCTTAGGGGTCGACTCACCCTGCCCCGATTAACGTTGGACAGGAACCCTTGGTCTTCCGGCGAGGAGGTTTTTCACCCCCTTTATCGTTACTTACGTCAGCATTCGCACTTCTGATATCTCCAGCATACCTCTCGATACACCTTCGCAGACTTACAGAACGCTCCCCTACCACTCAATCATAAGATTGAATCCGCAGCTTCGGTGCCTGGTTTGAGCCCCGTTACATCTTCCGCGCAGGCCGACTCGACTAGTGAGCTATTACGCTTTCTTTAAATGATGGCTGCTTCTAAGCCAACATCCTAGCTGTCTGAGCCTTCCCACATCGTTTCCCACTTAACCAGAACTTTGGGACCTTAGCTGGCGGTCTGGGTTGTTTCCCTCTTCACGACGGACGTTAGCACCCGCCGTGTGTCTCCCGGATATTACTTACTGGTATTCGGAGTTTGCATGGAGTTGGTAAGTCGGGATGACCCCCTAGTCCAAACAGTGCTCTACCCCCAGTAGTATTCGTCCGAGGCGCTACCTAAATAGCTTTCGGGGAGAACCAGCTATCTCCGAGTTTGATTGGCCTTTCACCCCCAGCCACAGGTCATCCCCTAACTTTGCAACGTTAGTGGGTTCGGTCCTCCAGTTGATGTTACTCAACCTTCAACCTGCCCATGGCTAGATCACCCGGTTTCGGGTCTACACCTTGCAACTAGACGCCCAGTTAAGACTCGGTTTCCCTACGGCTCCCCTATACGGTTAACCTCGCTACAAAATGTAAGTCGCTGACCCATTATACAAAAGGTACGCAGTCACCCCGAAGGGCTCCCACTGCTTGTACGTACACGGTTTCAGGTTCTATTTCACTCCCCTCACAGGGGTTCTTTTCGCCTTTCCCTCACGGTACTGGTTCACTATCGGTCAGTCAGGAGTATTTAGCCTTGGAGGATGGTCCCCCCATATTCAGACAGGATGTCACGTGTCCCGCCCTACTCGATTTCACTTCAAGGTCGTTTTCATGTACGGGGCTATCACCCTGTATCGCTGGCCTTTCCAGGACCATTCCACTAACTTCCAAGAAACTTAAGGGCTAATCCCCGTTCGCTCGCCGCTACTAAGGGAATCTCGGTTGATTTCTTTTCCTCGGGGTACTTAGATGTTTCAGTTCTCCCGGTTCGCCTCGTTAAGCTATGTATTCACTTAACGATACCCAGCTTATGCTGGGTGGGTTTCCCCATTCGGAAATCTGTGAGTAATAGCGTCTCTTACCGACTTCTCACAGCTTATCGCAGGTTAGTACGTCCTTCATCGCCTCTGACTGCCAAGGCATCCACCATGTACGCTTAGTCACTTAACCATACAACCCCAAGAAGTGTCGTCGAAACAACGCGACTTGTTGTCGTACAACAAGGACCAAAATAAATTTTGGTTTTCGCCAAGAAGTTTCCAAAGCACTTGTAACAAATGTTTGAGAACTACTTT
>NZ_CP023817.1:3805000-3907500 GCF_002586745.1 Aeromonas sp. CU5 | reverse complement strand
AGCTGGTTACCATGGAGGTGAATATAGTGTTGCACCTTTTTTGCTTTCATTTACAAAAGGTCTTTTAAGATGAATTTATCCAAGTTTCCCGTATATATGCAGGCCGCAATCCTTGCTCTGATATTGGCAGTGGTTGGTTACCTGGTCGCCCAGGCCCTGCACTTCTCTTTAAAAGCAGAAGTGATTTTTGCTGCAGGTCTGGCCATCGGCGGTTTTGTGGTCCCGCTGTTCCTGAAGCGAACCCAAGCTGATGCCGCTGAATCGATCACCAGTCAGGAGACTTGCACCTTATATGTAGGCAACCTGCCCTATCGCGCCAACGAGATTGCGGTGCGCGAATTGTTTGCCGAACAGGGCCAAGTGATATCCGTGCGGTTGATGAAGGACAAGGCCACCGGCAAGCGCAGAGGTTTCGGTTTCGTGGAGATGCCCGCCGCCGATGCCGCCAGAGCGATTGCCGCTTTGAATGATAAAGAGTACCAGCAGCGCACCCTCAAGGTACGTGAAGCGAATGACAAACGTGATAAAGAGGAAAGGGAAGGTAGCGAAGCTGACGTCTAACCACTCGTCAGTACCTCACCTCTTCCAGTGATGACAGCCCCCATGCTTGCAAGGGGGCTGTCAGTTTTTGGGCATCCCCATCCAGCCGGGTACAATAAGCCCTGGCGATCACCTCTTCTATATGTACAGGCTGCGCGGCGGCATGCGTTCCATTGCTCAGCAACCAGGCCACCCGTTTGGCAACAGCACTGCCCGAGTCGATCAGCTGACATTGCGGCATCAGTTGCCCAATCTCTTCATTGAGTAGCGGGAAATGGGTGCAACCAAGCACCAGCGTATCCGGCTTCTCTTCCCCCTCCAGCCAGTCGGCCAATACCTCGCGCAGCAACACCATATTGACCGGCAGGCCCGCCAGCTTGTGTTCGGCTTCTATTACCAGCTCGGTGGTGCCCTTGAGCAGCACCCGCTTGCCGGGAGCAAACTGGGCGATCAGTTCTTGGGTATAGTCGCGACTCACCGTGCCCGGCGTGGCCAACAGACCGATACAGCCATTGCGGGTCTGGGCCGCGGCCGGTTTGATGGCTGGCACCACCCCCACCACCGGAATATCCAGTGCCGCGCGCAGTGCTGGCAGGCAGATAGTGCTAGCGGTATTGCAGGCAATGACCACCAGATCAATATGATGACGGGACACCATGGTAGTGACCAATCGGGAACAAGCGGCAATCAGGGCCGGTTCGCTTAGCTCACCATAGGGGAAGTTGGCGTTATCGAAACAGTAGAAATAGTGGTGTGCCGGCAGCGCGCGGCGGATCTCGCGATAGATGGTCAAGCCACCCATACCGGAATCAAACACGAGAATATTGGCCACTTGACCTCCCCTTTGGTGCAAGGCGGCGATCATACTCCCGCCTGTGCCCAATAGAAAAGGCCCCGCATATGGCAGGGCCTGGGTTTTTCAAAGATGAACCAAATAAAGCATCAGAAGCGATAGTCGGCTGTCACTTTGAACTCGGTACCCGGTGATGCATAGCCTTTAGCGACTTCGTAATTGCGATCAAACAAATTATCGATGCGACCGCCCAATGTCAGCTGATTAGTAGCGGCGTAGGTAGCACCCAAGTTCACAAGGGTATACGGGCTCAACTCAACATTGCCTACATCGAGTCTTTCACCAACATATAGCACCTCTGTACTCCAGGTCATTTGACCTGTCGTGAAACTGGTCAGCCAGGCACCTTTGTGTTTCGCTCGACGCAAGAGTTGCTGATCATTGGCATTTTTATCCTTGGCGCGGGTGTAGTCATAGCTGAAATTATGATGCACGACTCCCGTCTCCAGCCCAAGAGCCAGCTCGATACCTTCAATGTCGGCATCAGTATTGCCCTTGGTACAAGTGATATAACCCTTTTGGCACTGAATCAGGTTTTCGATTTGGTTGCGGTAGAGGTTTGCCGACCAGTCCCAACCGGTATAACGACCGGAGAAATCCAGCTCCAAGTTCTTGCTCTCTTCCGGTTTCAGATTCGGATTCTCATAATTGGGATAGTAGAGGTCGAGGAAGGTCGGAGCCTTGAAGCCGGTGCCATAGCTCAGTCGTACATTGTGGTTCTCATCGATATCCAGTCCGCTGGCGGCAGACCAGGTGTTGTGGCGGCCATATTGGGTGTTGTCATCGGTACGACCGGAAAGCTCCCACAACAGAGCCTGCCAACGATAGCTCCCCACGGCAAACAACCCTGTATTGTCACGATCAGGAGCGTTAAAGGTTGTGTCATTGCTACGGGAGTCTGATTTCATCTCCTCACGCTGCCAGTCAGCACCACCTGTCAGATTGACCCCTTTGATGCCGCTCCAGCTGTTGATCCAAGAAAAGCGAGTCAAACCCGTATGAATGGGCTGGCCACTATCTTCCCCCTTACTCTCCTGCCAGTTTTTCAGCGTGTTCTCACCGTAGCTGGCCTCCAGTCGGCTGGTCAAAGCGTTACTCTGGAACTTAAGGCCACCATCATATTGAAAGGCCTGCACCCGACTTTTATCTGAGGACGGGACACCAGGCTCGTTCCAGTCTTCACCACCATCCACGTCAGTGAGATTGTTATAACCCTGCGCGTTAATGTCGGCACTCCAAGCATCGTTGAAGCTGTGATTCAAACCAATCTGGCCATTCAAACCAGCAAACCCATCCCGATCAAGCTGTATAGGGGTATAGCCATCTTGTGCCCTGATATCATAACCATCGGTACGCGCATAGCCGATCATCATATTCATATCGGTTTTTTGGCCCAATGACTGAACCGTTCTTAGCTCGCCCTGACCATAGCCATTACTGCCAGCACCGCCCTTCAGATGTGTCTCGCTGCCATTCTTGGCGGATGTTTTGGTGATGAGGTTGATGACTCCGCCAATAGCATCGGAACCATACACCGCCGCTCGTGGGCCACGGATATACTCGATGCGCTCAATATTGCCGAGCGGGATTTGGCTAAGATCGGGCGTGCCCGCCACCATGGCGGCGATGGGGCGGCCATTAATCAGTAGCAACGAGTGGTTGGAGTTGGTACCGCGGATGAAAAGGCTGCTTTGATGACCTCTCCCGCCCAGCGTTGTAACCTGGACACCCGGCAGGGTTTTTAGCAGATCCGGCAAATTGTCTATCTGGCGGGCTTCAATCTCGGCGCGATCAATCACTACCACGGGAGCCAGCACCGAGCTGACCGGTTGTTCCACGCGATTGGCGGTGATCACCAGAGTTGGATTGATGGGGATGGTGGTTTGGGCAAACGCCGCCGTCGGCAACAGGGCAGCCGCCACCAGTAATGTCTTGGACATGAGAGATCCTTAAGTTCGCGTAAGTATCTACTTCGTGGCCGGTTTCTCTCGGCACGAAATACGAACTTTGGCAGGTCTTCGGGCTCGGGGGCTAATAACCTACGGCGACGGCTTCCCACCTGACGGCAGTGCCCTGATGTCGCTTCGCTCCCCCTTACCGCTGCGCGCCAGCTCCGGATTTTCACCGGATTCCCTATTAAGCATGATGCGCCAAAGCGGGGGGATTATAGGCAGAGCAAGGCTAGATGTATAGCCATCCAGATTTCTATGTATGGCCACCCAGCGCTGCCAGCCGCTGCTGTGCCCCCGCCATCACCGCCTGCACTCCGGGATGGGAGAGATGGCGCCCCGCCGAGACTAGATAGTAGGAAAGCGTCACCTCGGGCAGGGTAGCAATGCGTTCTACCCCGTAGAGACGCACAATCTCGTCGGCCATGGCCAGTGGCGCGGGAAAGATCCCCATCCCCGCCTTGCCGAATGACTTCATCAGAGTCGAGTCGTCAAACTGCCCCACCAGATGGGGATGAATGCCCTGCTGGCGATACCACGCCAGCAACCGGTCGTGGGTGGCCGATTTGTCGCCGGGGATAAGCAGCGGCAACCCCTCCAGCGAGGCGGGAAAACCAGCCCGCGCCCGCACTGCCAGCTCGGGTGTGGCAAACAGCGCCAGCGGGCTGCGTCCCAGTTCGTGGTTATAACCGCGCAGATTGCTGTCGGCTGGGAGCGGACGATCGATCAGCACCATGTCGAGCTTGTGACGGGCCAGTTCGCTGAACAGCAACTCGGCCCGTTCTTCGTGGCATATCAACCGCAGCGGTATCGCCAGCGCCATCGCCGGGGCCAGCAGCTCGAACGCCAACGCTCGGGGCACCGAGTCAGCGATCCCCACCTGCATGGTCAGCTCCTGACTGGCGTGGCGCAGGGAGTGTTCCAGCTCGGCGCCGAGCGAAAAAATCGCCCCCGCCTGCTCCTGCGCTTGCCGTCCAGCAGCCGTCAGTTCGAGGCGGCGCCCCACCCGGTTGAACAGCGCCACCCCGAGGGAGCTCTCCAGCTCGGCGACCTGACCGCTGATAGTCTGCGGCGTGAGATGCAGCTGTTGCGCCGCCTGCGTCACGCTGCCACTGCGCGCCACATGCCAGAAGTAGTAGAGCTGTTTGTAGTTGAGCATGTCGTTCCCTATCAGTTTTTACCGAACAACCATCAGTCAGAATCTGATTTTATCGAAACATCGCGGGCTCTAGCATGCAACCATTATCTCCACTCCAACCCGCGAGCCCTCATGCTGGACGTTGTTGTTTTGTTCTTTCTGTTTGGTCTGTTGGCCGGTCTGGTGCGATCAGAACTGAAACTACCGCCCGCGCTCTACGATACCCTCTCCCTTTTCCTGCTGCTGGCCATTGGCCTCAAGGGCGGCGTCGGTCTGGCCCAACAACCCTTGTTACCCCTGCTACCACAGCTGGCGCTGGTTATCCTGCTCGGGGTGGTGCAGACCCTGGCTGGCTTTGCGCTGCTGCGGATCAAGATGAACCGGGTGGATGCCGCCGCCACTGCCGCCCATTACGGCTCGGTCAGCGTCGCCACCTTTGCGGTCGGGGTGAACTGGCTGACCGAGCGCGGCATCAGTTTTGAATCACAGCTCTCCATCTTCCTCGCGGTGATGGAGATCCCGGCCATTCTGGTGGGAATCGTGTTGGCTCGTGGGGTCAGTCGCCAGACTCAATGGCGCATGCTGGCCCACGAGACCTTCCTCGGCAAGGGAGTCACACTGCTCATTGGCGGCATGGCCATCGGTTATCTGGCTGGCCCGGATGGCGTTGCCCCGCTCAAACCGCTGTTTGTCGACCTGTTCAAGGGGGCGCTGGCGCTGTTCCTGCTGGAGATGGGGCTGATCGTCGCCCGCAAGTGTCAGGACCTGCGCAAACATGGCTTCTTCCTGCTCGGCTTCGCGCTGTTGATGCCGCTAGCCTCTGCCTTACTGGGACTGGCGGTTGGCCAAATCATAGGGCTCTCACTCGGCGGCCTGACCCTGTTGGCCACCCTGGCGGCCAGCGCCTCCTATATTGCCGTGCCGACCACCATGCGCATCGCCCTGCCCCAGGCCAACCCCGGTTTGTCCCTCAGCGCCGTGCTGGGGGTCACCTTCCCGTTCAACATCATGCTGGGGATCCCGCTCTACCACAGCTGGGCCCACCACTTTACGGAGTAGCCACATGCAGACCGAGACCCGCACCCTGCTCACCGTCATCACGGAAGCCAATCTGGAGCCCACCCTGCTGCGCACTCTCACCCGCGAGGGACTGCGCGGCTACACCATCACCGATGCCCGGGGCCGGGGTGATCACGGCGAGCGCAACGCCAGCTGGAGTGAGAGCGGCAATATCCGGCTGGAGGCGATCTGCAGCCGGGAGCAGGCGGAGCGGCTGCTGGCCCACCTGCAGAGTCGTTACTACCCCGACTACGCCATGATCGCCTTTCTGCAACCGGTCGAAATCGTGCGGCCCGAGAAATTCTGAGCCGGCTTGCCGGCTCTTTTTGTTCACTTAAAGCAAACGTTTAACAGCAAGGAGCCAATACACATGAACACCCCTCCGCTGATCGGCCTGGTGATGGGCTCCGACTCCGACTGGCCCGTGCTGCAGGCTGCCGCCCGCATCCTCAAGGAGCACGGCGTACCCTACGAAGCGCGCGTAGTCTCGGCCCATCGCACCCCGGATCTGCTGTTCGAGTATGCCGCCAGTGCCCGCGATCGTGGCCTGCGCGCCATCATCGCTGGGGCCGGTGGCGCCGCCCACCTGCCGGGCATGGTTGCCGCCAAGACCACGCTGCCGGTGCTGGGGGTGCCCATCCCTTCCCGCCACCTCAAGGGGATGGACTCCCTGCTCTCCATCGTGCAGATGCCTAAAGGCGTGCCGGTCGCCACCTTCGCCATCGGCGAGGCGGGGGCCGCCAATGCCGCCCTGTTCGCGGTCTCCCTGCTCTCGGTCGCGCGGGATGACGACGCCCCCCGCTACCGGCAGCAGCTCGACGACTTCCGCACCCACGAGCGAGCTCGGGTGCTGGCGCTGCAACTGGAGGAGCCGACATGATAGTGCCCCCCGCCACCCTCGGCATGCTCGGCGGCGGTCAGCTTGGCCGCTACTTCGTGATGGCCGCCCACCGCCTCGGCTACAAGGTGGTGGTACTGGATCCTGACCCGGCCAGCATCGCCGGTGCCGCCGCCGATCACCATATTGTCGCCCCCTATGACGACACCGCCGCCCTGCACGATCTGGCCAGCCGCTGCGAGGCCATCAGCTGCGAGTTCGAGAACGTGCCCGCCACCACCCTGGCCCTGCTGGAGCAGTACCAGCCGGTGCGTCCGGCCGCCAGCGCGGTGCGCATCTGTCAGGATCGCCGTGAGGAGAAAGCCTTGCTGCGCGGGGCCAATATCCCGGTCGCCCCCCATCTGGCGCTATTGCCAGAAGAGCCTATTCCCGCACAGGCCAGCGCGCTGTTCCCCGCCATTCTCAAGACTGCCCGCGAGGGGTACGACGGCAAGGGACAGTGGCAGGTGAGTAATCTGGATGAGCTGGCGAGCGCGCTGACCGCCAGCGGCGTGCCCTGCGTGCTGGAGCAACGGCTGGCGCTGGAGGGGGAGTTTGCCCTGACCCTGGCCCGCAGTCCAAACGGTACCATCAGCGCCCTGCCGCTGGTGCAGAACTGGCACAGCGGCGGCATTCTCGATCAGACCCGCTCCCCGGCCAATGTGCAGGCGCTGGAGAGTAAAGCCAAAGGGATAGCCGAGCGGCTGATCGCCGCCCTCGATTACGTGGGTGTGCTGACGGTGGAGTTCTTTCTGGTGGAGGGGCGACTATTGGTCAACGAGCTGGCGCCCCGTCCCCACAACTCGGGCCACCCCAGCCTCGACAACGCCCCATGCAGCCAGTTCGAGTTGCAGGTGCGGGCCCTGTGCGATCTGCCGCTGCCAGAGCAGATCGCCGTGCGCCCCGCCCTGTTAATCAACCTGCTGGGGGATCTCTGGCAAAACGGCGCACCCGACTGGGCCGCCCTGCTGGCGCTGCCCGGTCTGCATCTGCACCTCTACGGCAAGGGCGACCCCCGCCCCGGCCGCAAGATGGGCCATATCACAGTAACCGGTGATGAGTGGTCAACGGTGGAGGAGACCTGCCGTCAGGCCCGCCAGCTGCTGGGGCTAGCGCCAAGCTGATCGACCATCGGAAATGCAAAGACCCGGGCATGGCCCGGGTCTTCGTTTTTGCTTGCTGTGGCAGGGAGGCTGATCAGGCCCGCTCCACCGCTACCGGCGCCGGCAGGCGGATGGTGAGGGAGAGCACCAGCGCCACCACCAGCAACACCAGGATCAGGTTGAAGGTCGCCATAAAGCCGCCAAACAGGGAGGCCACGATGGAGCCGATGATGCTGCCCAGACCAAAGCCCAGATAGATGACACCGTAGTTCTTGGTCAGGTTGTTGAGACCGAAGAAGTCGCTCACCAGCGAGGGATAAACGGTGATGGTGCCGCCGAAGCTGAATGCCACACAGGCGACCGCCACGAAGAACAGGTTGGCGTTGAGCGGTACGAACAGCAGCAGCACCATGCCCGCCAGGGTGATCAGCTGGGCGATGGTGATGACCCGGATGCGGGACATCTTGTCGGAGAGGATCCCCAGCACCAGACGGCCACCCAGGTTGGCCATGGCGATGATGGCGACGGCATTGGCCGCCACCGCAGTCGACAGACCGACCATGCTTTCGCCGATGTCTTTGGCGACACCGATGACGTAGAGGCCGCTCATACAGGCGGTGAGGAACATCAGCGCCAGCATCCAGTACTGCGGCTTGCGCATCGCCTCGGCCAGAGTGAAGTCACGACTCTCGCTCTGTTGCAAAGAGGCGGCCTGCTTGGGCGCATCCTTCATCAGCATGCCACCCACCAGCACCATGGACATGGCGATCAGCCCCCACAGCTGGAAGGTGGTCTCAAGACCCGCGCTGGAGAGCAGCAGCAGGTTGATGTATTTGAAACCGAGGCTGCCGAGGCCATAGGCCCCGATGGAGCAGGCAGAGATCAGCCCCTTGCGCTCCGGAAACCACTTCACGCAGTTGGAGAGGGTCATCAGGTAGCCGGTACCGTCGGCAAAACCGACCAGAATGCCCGCGCAGAGGTAGAGCATCGCCAGATTGCTGGCATGGGCGGTGAGGAAGAAGCCGATGCCGAGCAGCACGCCAGCACCCAGGGTCACGTTACGCACCCCGAATCGCTCCTGCAGCTTGCCCGCCATGGAGGAGGCGACTGCCAGCGAGAGGCTGAGCAGGCCAAAGGCGAAGGCCACCTGACTCACCGGCTCGTCCAGCTTGTCGGAGAGCTGGGCGTTGAACAGGCTCCAGGTGTAGACAGAACCCAGTGCGAACTGGGTGATGATGGTACCGATCAGTGTCAGGTAGCGGGTGCGATTCATCTCTTTGGTCATGATGCGTCTCGGTCGATGGCCTTCAGGAAATTGAGGCCACTATAGGCAAGACGCAGCTCGCGCCGATCGATTAAGGCATGAAATGCAGATCGGCGGGAATGAATGACAATCAGAGCCGCATCAGCTGACGGAACGCCTTGATGTTGCTGCGGCTGACCGGCACCTCGAACGGCAAATCATGGAGCCGGATGAGATAGGTGCTGTTAAACCAGGGGACTATTTCGCGGATCTTGTTGATGTTGACGCAGTAGGAGCGGTGGCAGCGAAAGAACCCCTCGGCCGGCAAGCGGCTGACAAACTCGCTAATGGTCATGGTCATCACATAGCGATCATCGCGGGTATAGACATAGGTGAGCTTCTCGTCGGCTTCTGCGTAGTAGATCTGCTCGCAGGGGGTGACGATGATGCGCTCCCCCTTCACCAGATTGACGGTGCGATTGTGCGGGCTATTCCCATCACCGCTCGCCTCCCCCGTAGTGGCTGGCTGCGACTTGCCCGCATGCTCGAGCTTTTGCAGCAGATTGATGATGCGCGGTTCGTTGTAAGGCTTGAGGATGTAGTCGAACGCCTCCAGCTCGAACGCCTCCACCGCAAACTCCTTGTAGGCGGTGACGAAGACGATGTGGGGCGGATGGCTCGACTTATGCAGGTTCTTGGCCAGCAGCAGACCGTCGATGGAGGGGATCTGGATATCGAGAAACACCACGTCCACTTCGTGATCCTGCAGGTATTTGAACGCCTCCAGCCCATCCTCGAAGCTCGCCACTATCTCGATGGTGCTGTGCTGATTCACCAGATAGATCAGCTCCTCGCGGGCCAGATACTCGTCTTCCACTATGATGGCTTTCAGCATGACAACACCTCTCGCGGCACACACTTATCCTCAACCATGATGGCACTCAGCATGGCATCGACTCCTGATCCGGCAGATAGAAACTCACTTCGGTACCCGGCTCCAGCCGCTTGAGGTGCAGGCCGTCGCCATAGAGCAACTTGACCCGCTGATGCACGTTCATCAGACCGATGCTGCGGCTCTCCACCCGACCGGCGGCCACCCCGTCGATCACCGCCTGACTGATGCCGTAACCGGTATCCCGCACCGATACCCGAATACCTCCCGCCAACTGTTTTACCTCGATGGTGACCCGACCCGGCGCGCTGCGGGGCTGGATGCCGTGCAGGATGGCGTTTTCCACCAGCGGCTGCAACAGCAGGCTCGGCACCTGAATGTGCACATCGTCCACCTCGAACACCACCTCCAGCTTGTCGCCAAAGCGGGCCTGCTCGATGGCCACGTAGTCGCGCACCTGCTGCAGCTCCTCCTGAATATCGATCAGCTCATCCCCCTTGTTGAGGTTGTAGCGCAGGTAGTCCGCCAGATTGGCGATCAGCTGGCGCGCCTGCTGGGGCCGGATGCGGATCAGTGACGAGATGGCATTGAGGGCATTGAACAGAAAGTGCGGGTTGATCTTGCTCTGCAGCGCGGTGAACTCCGCCTTGCGGGTCATCTCCTTGAGCTGCTCGATGCGCGACACCTCCATCTGGGTGGAGATGAGCTGGGAGAGACCCACCGCCATCTCTCGCAGCGAGCTAGTGATGCTGTGGGTGCGGCGGTAGTAGATCTTGAGGGTGCCGCTCACCGAGCCGTTTTCCCGCAGCGGAATAATGATGACCGAGTGGAAATCGGAGAGGTGATACTGGCGCAGATCGTTGTTGATGATGATCTGGTCGAGCAGCACCGCCTGCTGGGTCATGCCGCTGATGGCGTGGTGCTCGTCCAGCTCGTAATAATCCTTGCCCACCCCGACATAAGCCAGCACATCATGGGTATCTGTGATGGCCACCGCATCGGCGCTGATGTCGCGCCGGATCACATCACACACCTGACTGAGAGAGTGGCGATCGATGTTCTGGAAGAAGGGCAGCGTCTTGTTGGCGATATCCAGCGCCAGCTTGGCCTGCTTGGCGGCAATTAGCTCCTTCTCGTCATCCAGATCCTGCACCAGCTTGATGATAAGGCCGATGCAGAGCGCCCCGGCGATCATCGGATAGGCGATGTGGCTGACGATCTCCACCCCCACCGAGTGGGGCTCGGTCAGCTGCCAGATCAGCAGCATGGTCAGCCCTTCGCACAGCATCCCCGCCAGAATGCCATAGAGCCAGAGCCGCGACTTGCGGCAGCGCAGGTGCAGCCAGGTGGCGAGCAGACCGGCGATAATACTGGCGATGAGGCAAGGGATCGAGGTGTGACCATCCATGTCGATGAGGTAGCGGTGCAGACCGGAGATGACCCCGGCCGGAATGCCGACCCAGGGGCCAAACAGGATGCCACCGGAGATGATGGCAATGATCCGCACGTTGATCAGCGCCCCCTCCACCGGAATGCCGGTGTAGGTACTGAACACCGCAAACAGGCCGAAGATGGAGGCCACCAGCACCAGCTCGGCCGGGGTGTGATCCCGCTTCTGGAACAGCCGCTGGAACGGCCGGGTGCGGGTCAGAAAGAAGAGGGTCATCAGCATCAGCGCCGCCCGTTCGAACACCGCCAACAACATCATCTGATTCTCAAGCATCTGCGCCCCCTTGCGGCAACCCGACCGATCACCATAACCCCATCCAATAAACCGGGGCCGGATAAACCAGCCCCTGTGACATCAACAGTACTGACCGGCCACCCAGCCGGAGGACCAGGCCCACTGGAAGTTGTAGCCACCGAGCCAGCCGGTCACATCCACCACTTCGCCAATGAAGTAGAGGCCGGGCACCTTGCGCGCCTCCATGGTTTTGGAGGAGAGCTCGTTGGTATCGACGCCACCCAGGGTCACTTCGGCGGTGCGGTACCCCTCGGTGCCGTTGGGCAGGATCTGCCAGTCACCCAGCAGGTTAGCTACAGCCTCCAGCTCCCGCTCGTTGTACTGGCGCATCGGCTTGCTGACCAGCTGACCCAGCTCCAGCAGCTTGTCGACCAGGCGCTTGGGCAGCTCGCGCCCCAACACGGTTTTCAGCTCCTGCGCGGGGTGCGCCTGCGCCCACTCCCGCAGGGCGGCCGGAATATCCAGCTCCGGCAGCAGGTTGATGTGGATCTTCTCGCCGGCATGCCAGTAGGAGGAGATCTGCAGGATGACGGGGCCGGAGAGGCCGCGATGGGTGAACAGCATCGCCTCTTTGAAGCGGGTGCCATCCTCGGCGGTCACCGCCACCGGCAGGCTGATGCCCGCCAGATCGGCGAACGCCTCTTTCTCCGCCTGATGGAGGGTAAAGGGCACCAGACCGGCGCGGGTCGGCAGCACGTTGAGGCCGAACTGCTCCGCCAGCTTGAAGCCGTAGGGGGTAGCGCCCAGCTTGGGCATGGAGAGACCGCCGGTCGCCACCACCAGCGAGTGGCAGCCGATCTCACCCTTGCTGGTGGTCAGCACGAAGCCCTCATCCTGTTTGCTGACAGTGAGGATCTCGGTCTGGAACTGCAGGGTCACCCCGGCCCAGTCGCACTCGGTGAGCAGCACATCGACGATCTCCTTGGCACTCTCGAGGCAGAACAGCTGCCCCAGGGTGCGCTCGTGATAGTTGACCCCGTGGCGGTCCACCAGATCGATGAAATCCTGCTGGGTGTAGCGGGCCAGCGCCGACTTGCTGAAATGAGGGTTGGCGCAGAGGTAGGCGTGGGCGCCCGCCTGATGGTTGGTGAAGTTGCAGCGGCCACCGCCACTGATGAGGATCTTGCGGCCCGGCTTCTTGGCGTTGTCGAGCACCAGCACGGAGCGGCCACGGTAGCCCGCCTGCGCCGCACACATCAATCCGGCCGCACCGGCCCCAATCACCACCACATCGACCTGCTTCATCATCACTCACTTATCAAAAGAAAAACGGCACCTGGCCAGAACCGCGATTGCCTCTGGCAGAACACAACGTTGGTTTCGCATCAGAATAAACAACGGCCCTTAAAAGGGCCGTTATTGTACTGGCTGAACACTAAGTGTCCACGACTATCAGGCGTTGCTGTCCATGATGCTGGCAGGGGCGCCCTTGGCCAGTTCGGCCAGCTCTTTGTCGATGAAGTAGAGGCCTTTGCCATCTTCACCCACCAGACCCAGACGGTCGACGATGCTCTTGAACAGCTTCTCCTCTTCGTGCTGCTCGGCCACATACCACTGCAGGAAGTTGAAGGTGGAGTAGTCCTGGGTGGTGAAGGCCACGTGGGCCAGACCATTGATGCACTTGGTGATGTGGTACTCGTGCTCCAGGGTAGAGCGGAACACGTCACCCAGCGACTTGAACTCATAGGGAGGGGCATCGATAGCACCCAGACGCGGCATGGCACCGGTCTCGCTCACGTAGGTGAACAGGCGCTCCATGTGCTGGCGCTCCTCAACCGCGTGCTGGCGCAGGAAGGTGGCAGCACCTTCGAAACCCTTGTCTTCACACCAGGCACTCATTTGCAGATAGAGATTGGAGGAGTAGAACTCCAGGTTAATCTGCTCGTTCAACTTTTCGATCATGGCTTGGGCCAGCATCTTGTTTCTCCTCAGTGATGTGGTATCGATTGTCGCCACACTCCGGCTTCGAATCAACCCATCAACGAGAGGGAGATCCCGTTTCTTTCAGCTCAGGGGGTCAGCTCGCCAAGGGAGGCGACATCCACCGGCGCAGCGTAATCGACCCCCGGCAGCTCGAAGCCGTTGAGCTGCATGAAATCCTGCCGCAATCCGGCAAAGTCCCCCAGAGCGTGGAAATTCTCCGGCGTCACCTTGGGCCAGAGCGCCGAGACGGCGGCCTGAGTGGCCGGGTCCAGCTCGTGGTCATCCATCCGGATCAACCGGTTGCCATCGGCTACCACCCCATTGGGCCCATACATCTTGGCGGCAAACAGTCGCTGCATCTGCTCGATACAACCCTCATGGACGCCGCGCTCCTTCATCACCCCCATCAGCAAGCCCAGATAGACCGGCAGCACCGGAATATAGGCGCTCGCCTTGGTCACCAGCGCCTTGCAGACCGATACCCAGGCGTGACCGCCTACTTCCGCCAGTTGCAGGTTGATGGTCTCGGCGGTGGCGTGCAAATGCTCCTTGGCATAACCGATGGTGCCATCCCGATAGAGGGGATAGGTGGATTCGGGGCCGATATAGGAGTAGGCCACGGTCTGGACGCCAGCGGCCAGACAATCGGCCTGCTGCAACGCCTGCAGCCAGAGCTGCCAATCCTCGCCCCCCATCACGGTGACGGTGTCGCGGATCTCCTCCGGGGTGGCGGGGGCCAGCGACTGCTGCACCAGGGTATCCTGCTCCAGATCCAGCCCCCAACCGCTGAACGACTGACCGGTGGTCTTGAGTACCGAACGCACTTGCGTGCCATCCGGCAGCACCCGAATGCCGCTCGCCAGCGAGTAGATCACCAGATCCACCTGCCCCAGCTGCTGGCGGATGGTGTCGATGGCCTGCTGGCGCATGCCATCGGAGAAGGCATCACCGATCAGGTTGATGGCGATACGGCCCTCTTGCTCCGCCGCCTGCCGAAACCAGATGTTGTTGTACCAACCTGCGCTGCCCTGCCCCTTGTCGGAGGGACCGCGCTCGAAGGAGATGCCGATGGTATCGGCACCGGCCCCAAAGGCCAGCGCAATGCGCGATGCCAGCCCGAATCCAGATGAGGCACCCAGTACCAGCACCCGCTTGGGCCCGTTGAACGGGCCAGCCGCCTTAATCCGTTCGATCTGCTGCTGCACGGCGGCGCGACAGCCGATGGGGTGACAGTTACGGGCAACACAGCCCTTGATCTGTGGGTGAATAATCATGAATGAATCTCCAAGGCATCAAGGCGATATGAGGGGCGACCGTTGCGGGCAAACCCGCACCACACCTGAATCTGCGGGTGAATGATCATGGGGAGGCCGCCAAAGAAACTGGCTACAGCATAACCAAATCGCGGGAGATTAACTTGATGCCGGATCGCATCAGTCAGAAAAGCGGCAGGAAATGAGGCAGAAAAACAAAAGGGAGCACGTGGCTCCCCAAAGCGGTATTCAGATGCTTTTTGTTGTTTTGTGTTCATTGCGAAGCACGGGGCCATCCTATGCTTCTCCCCCCTGATCGGCAAGCCAGGGGGTGTGACCTGCTTCAAACTCTTGTTTAATTTATAGGCAAACAATGGTCAATAACTGAGTGGCTCACCCTGTGGCACACGAAATTAAACTCATTTAAATCCCAAAACTGTGCCTGATACACCATTTTAGTTTCAGCAGAGATGGGTATAGTGGGCTGAAGGATCGGTAAGGAGAACCCCCATGAGTGGAACAACCTATTACAAGCATATTCTGGCTGCGATCGACCTCTCTGAAGATAACCGCAAGGTGATCGACAAGGCGGTGGACAGAGCTCGCTCCAACGGCGCCAAGCTGTCGGTTATCCATGTCGATGTAGACCTCAAGGATCTCTACACCGAGATGATCGATATCGACATCGACAACGTGCAGGATCAGGTGATCGCTGAAGCGAAAGAGAAGCTGGAGGCATTTCTAGCCTCGGTGGACTACCCCATCGAGAAGAAGCTGGTGATCTGTGGCGATCTCAGCGAGCGGGTCAATCAGGCGGTCAAGGAGTATGAAATCGACCTGCTGGTGTGCGGCCATCGCCAGAGCTTCTGGAGCCTGCTCACCTCCAGTGCCCGTCAGCTGATGAATACGGTGCCGTGCGATCTGCTGGTCGTCCCCTTGCAGAAGTAATGAAACCGGCGTAGTTTGATTTGCTATGAATATGACCGCATTCAATCACAACTACTGGTGGTGCTGCTCCTAAACAGGCGGCACCGCGTTTCTATTCAAGATTTCCCAAAGAAAACACCGTGACCGCCGAGAGGCGGTCAACTGTTTTTATCCCTTTGTCGCCTCCCGGCTCACCCAACTGGAGAGAGTGACATGCACAACCCCATTATCCTGACTGGCGATCGTCCCACCGGCAAACTGCACATCGGCCACTATGTCGGCTCCCTGCGCCAGCGCGTCGAAGCCCAGCACCACTACCGTCAATTCGTGATGATCGCCGACTTGCAGGCGCTGACCGACAACGGCCACAACCCGGCCAAGGTGACCGACAACGTGCTGGAGGTGATGGCCGACTATCTGGCGGTCGGCCTCGACCCGGCCAAAACCACCTTCTGCCTGCAAAGCGCCCTGCCCGCCCTCGCCGAACTCACCTGCTACTACCTCAATCTGGTCAGCGTCGCCCGGCTGGAGCGCAATCCCACGGTCAAGGCGGAGATCCAGCAGAAAGGGTTCGAGCGCACGCTACCGGCCGGTTTTCTGGTCTATCCGGTCAGTCAGGCCGCCGACATCACCGCCTTTCGCGCCAGCCATGTACCGGTTGGGGAAGATCAGTTGCCGATGCTGGAGCAGACCAACGAGATCGTGCGCCGCTTCAACTCACTGGTGGGCAAAGAGGTGCTGACCGAATGCCAGCCGATCCTGAGCGACACCGGCCGCCTGCCCGGCATCGACGGCAAGGCCAAGATGTCCAAATCCCTCGGCAACACCATCGAACTCGGCATGTCGGCGGAAGAGGTCAAACAGGCGGTATTCGCCATGTATACCGACCCCAACCACCTCAGGGTAAGCGATCCGGGTCAGGTGGAGGGGAATACGGTGTTCGCCTATCTGGATGCCTTCCACCCCGACAAGGCGCTGGTGGCCGAGATGAAGACCCACTACCAGCGCGGCGGACTGGGCGACATGCGCTGCAAACAGGTGCTCAACGACTGCCTGCAAACCCTGCTGGCACCGATGCGGGAGCGCCGTCAGGCCGCCATCGCCGACAAGGACAAACTGCTGGCACTGCTCTATCAGGGCACCGAGCAGGCCCGCGTCATCACCGATGAGGTATTGGCGGAGGTGAAAAGCGCCATGGGGCTGGACTACTTCGCCAGACTGCGTTGAGCCGGTGAGCCCAGAGCATCAGCTCCGTAGAGGTCGAACACCAGCTGGTGCAGCAGACTCTTGAACCAGCCGATCGCCTCGTCGTGGGCGGTGAGCGGGTGCCCCGCCATCAGGTAGATGATGGGGATGGCGGGATTTAGCTGATGCATCCGTAGCGGATAGTAGCGGCAGAACAGGCGCCCGATCATCTCGGGCACCACCACCAGATAGCGACCACTGGCCATCAGTGGCGGCACCGCCATAAAACTCGGTAATCTGACCCCCAGCTCCCGCGCCACCCCGAAGCGGGCCAGCCAGAGCTCAACCATCGCTTGGCTATGGCCCCAGCTGGAGGTGTGGATGTGGGGGCGGCTGACCAGCTCGGCAGGCCCCAGCACATCGGGCAGCTCGCTACCGAGCGGAGACAGGCAGACCAGCGGATTGTTGAACCAATCCTCCCGCCACAAGCGAGGCGAAAGGTGGTTGGCACCGGCGAAACCGATCACCAGATCCAGTTCCCCCTTCTCCAGCTCCCGCTCGTAGTCGCTGTCGGCCAAGTCACACACCTCCAACCGGCAGTGGGGCGCGAGTCGATGGAGCCAATCCACCAGCACCGGCACCACCCCATGCTCCACCGAGCCCGGGGTGGCGATACGAAAAATCCGCCGCGCGGTGGCGGGATCAAACCCCTTGGCCTGTCGCAGCCCCTGCTCCAGCATCGCCAATGCCTGCCGTACCGGCCCGGCCAACGCTTTGGCCCGCTCGGTCGGCATCATCTCGCGCCGACTCATCACAAACAGCGGATCATCCAGCGCTACTCGCAACCGCCCCAGCGCGTGGCTGACGGTGGATTGAGAGAGATGCAGCCGATCAGCGGCACGAGTGACGTTACGCTCCTGCATCAGCATGTCGAATACGGCGAGCAGATTGAGGTCGAGGCGGGCGAGTGAGCTATCCATCGATATTCACCATAGTAGGATGCCAACAATTCATTTTCGCCATACTAGCAGATTCCCTAGAATGCACAGCTCAATACATCGGAGATTAACATGCGTAGCTATCTGTTATTGCTGGCCATTGGCCTGCTGTGGGGTTCCCAGTTCATTTTCATGCATCAGGCCGTTGCCGAACTGCCCCCCATCATGGTGGCTGCCGGTCGTGCCTTGTGCGGTAGCCTGACCCTGGGGCTGCTCTGCCTGTTCATGCGTCTCAAGAGTGAGCACACCCCGTGGCGCACTTATATGCTGATCGCCCTGCTGGATGCCACTATCCCCTTCATCATGGTCGCCTGGGGCCAACAATACGTAGACAGCGCCATCGCCGCCGTGGTCATGGGTTGCATCCCGTTTGTGACCATTCTGGCTGCCCCCCTGTTTATTTCTGGCGAAAGAATTACCAAAAGCGGCCTGCTCTCGGTGATCATCGGTTTTGCTGGCGTGCTCATCCTGTTCTGGCCGAAGCTCTCCCAAGGTATGAACGCCGGTCTGCTCGGTGCCATTGCCATCCTGTTCGGCGCCAGCTGCTTTGCCATCGGCCTGCTGATGATCAAGCGCTTCGCCAAAGATCACCCCGTGGTCGTTGCCCGCAACATCCTGATCTCCTCTGCCATCCAACTGCTGCTGGCCGCTCCCTTCCTGACCGATCTGAGCCAGCTGACCATGCCAAGCAGCCAGGCTCTGAGCGCGATTACCGTGCTGGGTACCCTCTGTACCGGTCTGGTTTACTTCCTCTATATGGCGCTAATCCAGAAAGCGGGCCCGACCTTTGCTTCTTTCAGCAACTATCTGGTGCCGCTGTTCGGCGTGATGCTGGGTGCCATGTTCCTCGGTGAGCAGATCCATCCCACTACCGGTGTCGCACTGGCGCTGATCCTTGGCTCGGTTGCCATGAACCAGTGGGCGCAGCAGCGCCGCATGCAGCGCGAGAGCTCACTGTGTCAGGCATCCTGACCACACTGTGCGGTGGTCTGGTCGTGATTGCTGGCTGGCAATATCGCCAGCGACTGGCTGGCATGCTGGGGCTGCTGATGGTTCTGCTGCCCTGGCTGTTCGATAGCAAGCTGCAAGCCATGCTGAGCTATGCCATCCATGCCTGAATGCAAGATCTGAGTGTGTGAAGAGAGCGTATCGCTCCTGTTTGGGGACCTTTTTAAAAAACCTCCGATTGTCTCCCGCTACCGGCGCTCTGCGCCGGTTTTTTTATGTTCGAGATCAGGAGAAGACCGTTACCTGTTATCAACGGTTTTGATGGGGGCTGAGCTAACTGTGATTTCTCACCAACAGTGAATCTTTAAAGAACTGGGTATTGATAAATAGAACCCACTTCTCGATAGGAAATTCACATGCGTACTGCTCTACTACTGCTTCATATTCTGGATACTCTGGCCACCAACCCACCGGTACACAACCTGTGCTTTGCCTTGGCGGTATTGGCCATTGCAATATTGATCAACGCTATCGCTGAGTGACTGAAAAGTAACAAATCGCGAACCTTACACACGCAGCCAAGATGACAAACCAGTCTATTCGAATAGACAAACAGATAGATCTACTTGAGAGTCAAACCAGATAGCGATAACTGAGCCGCTCGTTCTTGCGCGGCCCGGTGATCTGCCAGCTCAGCAGAAAACCGTCGTCGATCTCGGTCAGCTCGGCGCTGTAGTGATCCGCCCCGCACAGATGGGGCTCGGCGGTCAGCCAGCGGCCATCCCCTTGCGGCAGCAGCTCGAACAGCGCCACCGGCTGCTCATAACGCAGATGAGCGAGGCGGATCCCCCGCCCACTGCGTTGCCACCAGAAGCGGTTGTGCATGGCGAGCTCCCTTCCGTGGGGCGTGGTGTAGCGGCCCTGCTCGCTAAACAGCCAACCGCCATGGTGATCGGTCACCAGCACGGTTCCCTCACCGCGACCATTCCAGTCGGTCGCCGACCCCTCGCCATTGCTGGCGGTAAAGGCAAATGCTCCGACCTGTGGCAATCGCACCCATAAACGCTGGATTGCCGCTTCCATCTCGGCCATCATAGCCCCCTTAAAATTGACAACTGATGACAAATCAAACACATGAACTACTTGATAGGGGTCACCCTGCTCTGGTCATTCTCCTTCAGCCTGATCGGGGTCTACCTCGCTGGCCAGGTGGATGCCTACTTCTCGGTGCTGACCCGCATCGCCCTCGCCAGTCTGGTGTTTCTCCCCTTCCTGCGCCGCCGCTGGCTGCGCCCCGACCTAGTGGCCAAGCTGATGGCCCTCGGCGCCATCCAGCTCGGCATCATGTATCTCTTCTATTACCACTCCTTCCTGCTGCTGACGGTGCCGGAAGTGCTGGTCTTTACCATCTTCACCCCCATCTACGTCACCCTGCTCCATGATCTGCTGGAAGGGCGCTTCAAGCCCACCTATCTGTGGGGCGCCCTGCTAGCGGTGCTCGGGGCCGCCGTTATCCGCTTCGACGGCCTGACCGAAAGCTATGTGCTGGGATTTCTGGTGGTACAGGGTGCCAACCTCTGTTTCGCCATGGGCCAAGTGGGCTACAAGGTACTGCTGGCACGAGAGGCGGAGCAACCGCCGCAACTGGCGGTGTTTGGCTGTTTCTATCTGGGGGCGCTGGTGGTGGCCCTGCCCGCCTGGTGGCTGCTGGGCAAGCCGCAATATCCGACCTCTGGGCTTCAGTGGGGCATTCTACTGTGGCTGGGGGTGGGTGCCTCCGGCCTCGGCTACTTCCTGTGGAACAAGGGAGCAACGCTGGTCAGCAGCGGGGTGCTGGCCATCATGAACAATGCGCTCATTCCGGCTGGCTTGCTGGTCAATCTGCTGCTCTGGGGTAAGGATACCGATCTGACCCGGCTGGCTATTGGCGGCCTGCTGATGCTGGCCTCCCTTTGGGTCTGCCAGCGTCACAAGGTCAACCAGCACTGACCCGTTGTCAGCCGACCACGGCGTTGCGCTCCCGTCTGGCCTGACCGTGACAGGTGGCCAGCCGAGCCAACAGGTGGTCAAGCTGCTCACCGGGCTGGCTCTGCACCAGCCCGATGCTGACGGTAACCGGCCGCTGGGTCAGCAGGCTGGCGTCGGCAATCTCCAGCCGTAGCCGTTCGGCTATCTCCAGTCCACTCATCCGCTCGGTTTGGGAGAGCATCAGGATAAAACCGCCCTCATCCCAGCGGGCGAAGGGATCTTCTCGCCGCAGCTCGTGACGCACAATGCGCGCCAGCTTGGCGATCATGGCATCGCAGGTTGCCTCGCCAAACAGCAACTGGATTTTGGCCATGTGGTCGATGGAGAACTGCAGCAGGCTGAAGCTGCCACTCTCGGTTGCCAGCCGCTCCTCCAGCAGTTGCTC
Source organism: Aeromonas sp. CU5 (assembly GCF_002586745.1). NCBI lineage: Bacteria > Pseudomonadati > Pseudomonadota > Gammaproteobacteria > Aeromonadales > Aeromonadaceae > Aeromonas > Aeromonas sp. CU5. The sequence continues at coordinate 3,886,455 of NZ_CP023817.1, read as the reverse complement.
GAAGCGGCCGCGACTCTCCAGACCGGTCAGGGGATCAGTGCCATGCCGCTCTTCCACCAGCACCACCGCAGGCTCGAGATGACGGACTACCCCCAGCAGATGGCCCCGTTCGTCACGGCGGATGCGCTCTTCCAGCCGGATATAGTGGCCATGATGATGGAGAATGCGGTATTCGAGGCGCAGGCCACTGCTGCTGCCGCTCTGGCAGGCGAGCAGGGAGTCTTCCAGCCGGGAGAGATCGTCGGGATGGACCCGATCCAGCCAGCCAAGCTCGTCAGGCCAATGCTCCCCCAGCCCCAACAACCGCAAGCAAGAGGGATCACGGCGCAGTCCCTGTGGTGCGGACCAGGTCCAGATCCCCGCCTCCAGCAGCGCCATCGCATCAGCGAGCAGGCCCGGATCAAGCCGGGCAGTCACATCGACTTGGGGTGTCTTGAGCATTTCCATGGGGCGCCTCGAAACAGGATCTGAATACCTGCTCAATAAGTAACATTGGCTCTCACGCCGAGCAACAGGGTCAGATCGCTTTTGTGTGATACCCGTTCATCAGGGTCTGCCAGTTATCCGGAACGAAGTGGAAGCTGGTATGCAATTGGGCCTCTTTATTAAAGGAGCGCTGCAACCGTTCCAGATTGGCCTTCTGCCACTCGCCAGGCGAACGGATGGCTCCTTTATCAAAGTCGATGACCCACACCTTGTTCTCTTTATCGAGCAGCAGGTTGTGGCTGTTAAGATCGGCATGATAGACCCCGGCATCGTGCAACTGGCGCACCGTCTGGCCAATCTTGTGCCATACCTCGGCCACCACAGGCCCCTGTTTGAGCAGGGCCACCATATCCTTGGCACCGCGAATCCGCTCGATCAGGATATCGGCCCGATAGAAGGGGCCCTGTTTGACCATGCGGGCACCAAACGGACGCGGCACTGGCAGCCCCAGTTCGCACAACCTGGCCAGCAGGGTGTATTCGGCCATGGCGCGGCTCGACTCAACCCCTTCGAACCAGAAGCGATCCCGCACCACCTTGCCCACCATGCCGCCGCGATAGTAGTGGCGCAGCACCAGATGGCGGGACTCATCCTTGACGAACCAGGTCACCCCCCGACCAATGGCGGTACCCACCACCTGCCGGTTGTTCTGCCACCAGGCAGGATCGAATAACTGGGGAGAAGGGTCGCGAAAGGCCCCTTCGGCATACCAGCAGATCTGGTTGTGTTCGGTCTGTATTCGCATTATGAAGATCCCGCTCGGTGGGTCATTGATCGCTTGCGCGATGAGGCTGCCACTCTGGCATGCGCGCAATTTTACAATCCGCAGGGGAGTTTGCATAATGCCATCCACCCTTTTTGCCAGCCGTGCGCCACAACATGCCGCTATTTCAAACGCCACCCTCCTCCATCTGCATCCTGCGGCTCTCCGCCATCGGAGATTGCTGCCACGCACTGGCGCTGGTGCGCGTCATCCAGCGGGAGTGGCCACAAACCCGCATCACCTGGATCACCGGCAAAATCGAGGCAACCCTGTTTGCCGATCTGCCCGGCGTCGAGGTGATCCCCTTCGACAAGAGCAAGGGGTGGCGCGGCTATCGCGATCTCTGGCAGACCCTCAAGGGGCGCAAATTTGATGCCCTGCTCCACCTGCAGGCCGCCATGCGCGCCAGCATTGCCACCCTCGGCATCCGGGCCAACATCAAACTCGGCTTTGACAAGGAGCGGGCCAACGACGGTCAGTGGCTATTTACCAACCACAAGGTGCCATCCCCCGCCTCCCCCCACGTGCTGGACGGTTTCCTCGCCTTCGCCAAAGAGCTTGGCATCAAGGATCTGACTCCGGACTGGCAACTGCCCATCAGTGCCGAACATCTGGCATGGGCAAAGGAGAAGATTGGCGGCAAACCGACCCTGTTGATCTGCGCCGCCGCCAGCAAAGCGTTCAAGAACTGGACTGCAGCAGGCTATGCCGCGCTGGCGGATCACGCCGCCAGCAAGGGCTTTCAGGTCTATCTCTGTGGCGGGCCAGCCAAACTGGAGCGGGATCTGGCTGCCGAGATCCAGCAGCTGAGCCACAGCAAACCGGCCGATTTGGTCGGGCAGACCAACCTCAAGCAGTTGCTGACACTGATTGGCGAGGCGAGTCTGGTGCTGGCACCCGATACCGGCCCCACCCACATGGCGACCCTGGTCGGCACGCCAGTGATCGGCCTCTATGCCCACCACAATCCGGCTCGCACCGGCCCTTACCTGTGCCGCGACTACGTGGTCAGCGTCTATCAGCAGCTGGTCGAGCAGGAGACCGGCAAGCCGCTGGCCGAACTGAGCTGGCGTACTCGCCTCAAAGACCCGGAAGCCATGAGCAAGATCACCCCCGAGCAAGTGATCGCCGCGTTCGACCGGCTTTGCGCCGATCGTCAGCTACCGCACTCGCAGCACTGACAGGGCAACTCGGGAATTCCGAGCCATCAGGCAGGGATAACCTGATGGCCCCCGCCCATCCCCACAGGCACAATGCTGGCTGATGTGGGTTACGCTCCCGCAGCAAGCTACGAATACTTTGATCGGCTGGAATATGATTCCGGCCGTTTTTTTATTCGCCGTATTCTGGTAAAATTCGCCGCCTTTACATCCCCCTAATTCAAGAATTTTCCGCGTTTTGCGTTTGGCTGTCTCCCTTTCGGGCACAAGACGGCGGCCTCTGCTACAACCAAAACAGCGGTTTCGATTAAAGGTAATAACATGGCGCAACAAGGCACTCTCTATATCATCTCTTCTCCGAGCGGCGCGGGTAAATCCAGCCTGCTCAATGCCTTGCTGACCAAACCTAACGCCGCAGGCAAGATGCAGCTGTCAGTTTCCCATACCACTCGCGCCACTCGCCCGGGCGAAGAGCACGGGGTGCACTACCACTTTGTGCAGGTGGAAGAGTTCAAGGCACTGATCGAGCGCGGTGATTTTCTGGAGTGGGCCGAAGTGTTCGGCAACTACTACGGCACCTCCCGCGCCGCCATCGAAGCTTGTCTGGCCAAAGGGATCGACGTATTCCTCGATATCGACTGGCAGGGTGCCCGCCAGATCCGCGAACTGATGCCGACCAAATCCATCTTTATTTTGCCACCCAGCCGTGAAGAGCTGGAGCGCCGCCTGATTGGGCGCGGTCAGGACAGCAGCGAGGTGATCGCCGGCCGGATGGCGAAAGCCATTGCCGAAATGGTGCACTACGACGAGTATGACTATGTCATTATCAATGAAGACTTCGAGCAAGCGCTGTTCCAGCTCGGGTCCATTATTGAGTGCCAACGGCTGGAAATGCATAACCAGCAACAGGCTCAAAAAAACTTGCTGCAACAGCTACTGGCAGAGTAAGCCAAAAACAAGTAAACTTTTGCGTCATTTTTAAACACTGCTTTTCTAAATACAGAAAGCCCAAACACTGGAGTCCTGCATGGCACGCGTTACTGTAGAAGATGCTGTAAAACAGGTAGGTAACCGTTTTGACCTGGTGCTGGTCGCCGCCCGCCGCGCTCGTCAAATCGCGGTACAAGGCAAAGATCCCCTGGTCGACGAAGAGAACGACAAGCCGACTGTGATCGCCCTGCGTGAGATCGAACTGGGTCTGGTAAACAATCAAGTGATGGATACCCAGGACCGCTACGAACAGCAAGAGCAGGAAGCCGCCGAGCTGGCTGCCGTTGCTGCCATCGCCGAAGGTCGCGGTTAAGTAATTTCTCCGGTTGGCACCCGCCCGGGTGCCGACTGTTCATCCCCATTTACAACCGCTCGAAAACCTCGCAAACTCAGGGCTATACCTCAATTCCACGAATTGCCGTTTCACCGCTGCGGGGACTGTCTTGTATTTATTTGAAAACCTTAAAGAAATAGCCAGTTCCTATCTGCCGCCAGAGCAGGTCGAGAAGCTCAAGCAAGCCTATGTGGTGGCCCGTGACGCGCACCAGGGCCAGATGCGCTCCAGTGGCGAACCCTATATCACCCATCCCGTTGCCGTAGCCCGTATCCTGGGCGACATGCGTCTCGACCATGAAACCCTGATAGCCGCCGTGCTGCATGATGTCATCGAAGACACCTCGGTGACCAAGGTCGACCTGGCCGAGCAATTTGGCAGCGCTGTTGCCGAGCTGGTGGCCGGGGTCTCCAAGCTCGACAAGCTGAAATTTCGCGATCGCAAAGAGGCTCAGGCCGAGAACTTTCGCAAGATGGTGATGGCGATGACCCAGGATATCCGGGTCATCCTGATCAAGCTGGCCGACCGCACCCACAACATGCGCACCCTGGGTTCGTTGCGTCCGGACAAGCGCCGCCGCATCGCCCGGGAAACCCTCGAAATCTTCGCCCCCATCGCCAACCGCCTCGGCATTCACACCATGAAGAACGAGCTGGAAGAGCTGGGCTTCGAGGCACTCTACCCGATGCGATCGCGGGTGTTGCGGGAATCGGTACGGCGGGCTCGCGGCAACCGTCGCGAAATCATCGACGCTATCCAGAGCGAAATCAGTGGTCGTCTGCACGAAGCGGTGATCGAGCATCAGGTCAGCGGTCGCGAGAAAAACCTGTTCTCCATCTACAACAAGATGGAGAAAAAAGAGCTGCAATTTCATGAGGTAATGGATATCTACGCCTTTCGGGTCAAGGTGAAGGACATAGATACCTGTTACCGGGTGCTGGGGCAGATGCACAGCCTCTACAAGCCGCGCCCCGGCCGCTTCAAAGATTACATCGCCATCCCCAAAACCAACGGCTACCAGTCGCTGCATACCTCGCTGGTAGGCCCCCACGGGGTGCCGGTGGAGGTACAGATCCGCACCGAATTTATGGATCAGATGGCCGATAAGGGTGTTGCCGCTCACTGGACCTACAAACAGGATGGCGACAGCTCCGGCACCACGGCACAGATCCGCGCCCAGCGCTGGATGCAGAGCCTGCTGGAACTGCAGCAGAGCGCTGGCAGCTCCTTTGAGTTTATCGAGGGGGTTAAAACCGACCTCTTCCCTGATGAAATCTACGTCTTTACCCCGGAAGGGCGGATCATGGAGCTGCCCACCGGCGCAACTGCAGTGGACTTTGCCTATACGGTACACACCGATATCGGTCACGCCTGCGTTGGTGCGCGGGTCGATAGACACCCCTACTCCCTGAGCAGCCCGCTGCATTCTGGCCAGACAGTAGAGATCATCACGGCGCCGGGCGCCCGCCCCAATGCAGCCTGGCTCAACTTCGTGGTGACCACCAAGGCACGTTCCAAGATCCGCCAGTTCCTCAAAAATCTGCGTACCGAAGAGTCGGTGGTGCTGGGTCGCCGCCTGCTCAACCATGCGCTCGGCGCCAAAAATATCGAAGATATTTCCGAACCGCGCATCAAACAGGTGCTGGCAGATACCAAACACGAGAACCTGCAGGGGTTACTGGCCGATGTGGGTCTGGGCAATGCCATGAGTGTCATGGTGGCCCGTCGCATGCTGGGTGATGAGCTGCCGCCTGACGAACAACCCAAGTCCAGCAGCAAGAAGATGCCGATCAAGGGTGCCGACGGCATGCTGGTCACCTTCGCCAACTGCTGCCGCCCGATCCCGGGAGATGCCATCATTGCCCATATCAGTCCGGGCAAGGGGCTGGTGATCCACCAGGAGTCTTGCCGCAACATCAAGGGCTACAGCAAAGAACCGGACAAGTACCTGCCGGTGCAGTGGGAAATTGACAAGGATCAGGAACAGGAGTTCCGTAGCGGCATCAGTGTCGAGATCGTCAATCATCAGGGTGCGCTGGCGGAGCTGGCTAACGTGATTGCCGCCACCGGCGCCAATATTCACGCCATCAGTACCGAAGAGAAGGATGGCCGGATCTATCTGGTCAGCCTGCTCATCACCACTAAAGGCCGGATCCATTTAGCCAATATCATGCGCAAGATCCGCGTAATGCCCAACGTGCTCAAGGTGAGCCGACAGAAGAACTGAACACAGGCGGCGCAAGCCGCCTGCTGCTTTTATAGCAACAACCATTGCCCGGCATGCTGCCGCCCACCATCGTCATGCAGGCCCAGTGTCAACTCGCTTTAACCGTCTGCATGCACGAGAAGAGTGCACAAACCTCACCGAATAGACATTGATATGACCCCTGAACGCTTTAAACGAATCTCCGACATGCTGGCCCAGCGCCAGCTCGATTTGACCGTCTGCATGGAAGAGGTCCACAAACCTCACAATCTGGCCGCCATCGTGCGTACCGCTGATGCCATCGGCATCCACCGGGTACACGCCGTCTGGCCCAAAACCTGGATCCACAAGCGCAAGGGCACAGCCCGCGGCAGCCAGAACTGGGTGGATGTAAAACTGCACCCGGATATCGGCAGCGCCGTTGCCGAGCTGAAAGCCTCCGGCATGCAGATCCTGGCGACCCACCTCTCTGACAGCTCGGTCGATTTTCGCGCCATCGACTACACCAAACCGACCGCCATTCTGGTGGGTCAGGAGAAGCACGGCATAGGTGAAGAGGCGCTGGCGCTGGCCGATCACCATATCGTCATCCCCATGGTCGGTATGGTGCAGTCCCTCAACGTCTCGGTGGCAGCTGCCGCCATCCTCTACGAGGCCCAGCGCCAGCGCGAGCTGGCCGGTTGCTATCAGCGCGGCTGCCCGCTAAGTCTGGAAGAGCAGAACAGCATACTGTTCGAGGGGGGTTATCCCATCTATGCCCAGCTCTGCAAAGAGAAAGAGATGCCCTACCCCCAACTCGGCCCGGCCGGTGAAATTGTGGCGGACGAAGAGTGGTGGCAACGGATGCAGTTGACCCGCAAAGGTTGGGCGCAGCAGAGCGAGCAGGACGATCCGCAGGAGGAGTGATGGAGAACCCTTTTGGCAGCTGGCTGGAGTCCCGCATCATCCGGGATCACCTGACCAACCCGAACATAGAGGCCGGCGACTACAGCTACTACTCCGGCTACTACCACGGCAAGCCGTTCGAGGATCACTGCGTCCGCTACCTGCTCGGCGATGGCTCGACCCGCGACACCTGGGAGAGCGGCCTGTGGGGCGAGGTGGATCGGCTGATCATCGGCAAGTTCTGCTCTATCGGCTCAGGGGCTACCTTCATGCTGGCAGGCAATCAGGGCCATCGGCTGGATTGGGTCTCCACCTTCCCGTTCAATCCCGACACCTTTGGCGAAGGGGCTCGCAGCGGCTTTCTGCGCAAGGGGGACACCCGGATTGGCAACGATGTCTGGATCGGCTCGGAAGCGATGATCATGCCCGGCATCACCATAGGTGATGGCGCCGTCATCGCCACCCGCGCCGTGGTGACCAAGGATGTGGCCCCTTACACCATCATGGGCGGCAACCCGGCCCAACCGATCCGCCGTCGCTTCAACGATGAACAGATCATCATGCTGCAAGAGATGCGGTGGTGGGACTGGCCCCTGCCCCGCTTGCAAGCTAGCATGGCGCTGCTCTGCTCGGGGGATATCGCCGCCCTTTATCACCAATGGCAACTGGAGTGTGCCTGATGAAACCCCTCTCTCTTTCCCTGTTGGCCCTGACCCTGTTTTCTGCCGGAGCCCTTGCCGTGACCAATACCTATTCGCTCACCAGCGAAGCCGATGTGCCTACCCTCTACCAGCAAACCCTGCCCAACTTCTGGCGCCAGCATGCGGTTGAAGGGGAGTTCAAGGGCAAGGATGGGGTGACCATCCGCTATGCCGCGCTGCGGCAAGCCAAGGTCGATCGCGCCATCCTGATCGTCAATGGCCGGGTCGAAAGCTACCTCAAGTATCAAGAGTTGGCGTGGGATCTCTGGCGTCAGGGCTACAGCCTCTATCTCATCGACCATCGCGGTCAGGGGATGTCAGAGCGAATGCTGGATGACCAACAGAAGGGATATGTCGACAATTTCGACGATTATGTGCTCGATCTCAAGCAGTTTCACGACCAGATAATCATGGCGGACCAGCCCGCCAAGCTGTTCCTGCTGGCCCACTCCATGGGTGGCGCCATCTCGGCCCGCTATCTGGAACGCTGGCCCGATGATATCAAGGCGGCCGTGCTCTCCTCACCCATGCTGGGCATCAACCTCGGCGGTCTGCCCAAGTGGCTGGCCAAGGGCTTGGCGAGCACCATAGGCACGGTCGGCGGCTGGATCGGCGAGCCTCCCTACGGCCCCGGTCAGGGTGCCTATCAGGATCACGGCTTTGCCGATAACGAGCTGACTCACAGCCAGTCCCGCTATCAGGCCTTCCGCCAAATCTATGAGCAGCACCCGCAGATCAAGTTGGGGGGCGCTACCGCCCACTGGATTTATCAGGGGATCACCGGTGCCGATGCCGCCATCGCCGATGCAGGTGCCATCAAGACCCCGCTGCTGGTACTGCAGGCTGGCAACGACAGCGTGGTGGACAATGCCGCGCAGGATCGCTTCTGCACTATTGCCAAATGCGAAGGGGGCAAACCGCTGCGCATCGAGGGGGCCTGGCACGAACTGTTTATCGAATCCGATGACAAGCGCCAACCCGCCCTGACCGCCATGGCCGAATTTTTCGCCCGCTTCTGAGCTGGCTATTTTTTGTAACCCTAAATAAATGGGGTGACAGTGCGGGCTAAGGTAAACTGCCCCTGTTTTCAATTGATGCCGAGGTAATGATGTTCAAGGTAGTTGTATCCGATCTCGATGGCACTCTGCTCAACAAGCAGCACCAGATCTCTTCCCGCACCCGGGATACCCTGCACCGCCTGGTAGCACAAGGTGTAAAGTTTGTAGTTGCCACCGGTCGTCACCACGTTGATGTACGCAGCTTCCGCGATGCGCTGGGGATGGACATCTACCTCATTACCTCCAATGGCGCCGTGGTCCATGACAAACAGGATCAGCTGATTTTCAACCAGCCGCTGCCAACCGAAATCGCCGCCGAACTGATTGCACTGGAACGCGACCCCTCTATCCACCTCAATGTCTATCAGGGTGATGATTGGGTGGTGGAAGAAGAGCTGCCATGGTTGCTGCAGTTCCATGACGAGTCAGGGTTCACCTACCGTCTGGTCGATGACCTGACCAAGGAACCGAAAGAGAAGATCAACAAGGTGTTCTACATCGGCGACCACGAGAAGCTGCTGAAGATCGAGGCGCACCTCAACCAGCGTTACGGCGACCAGCTCAACGTCACCTTCTCCCTGCCGGATTGCCTCGAAGTGATGCACGCCGGGGTTCACAAGGGCAACGCGGTACGTGCCGTGCTGGAGCAGAACGGTTTCGACATGTCAGAGGCGATCGCCTTTGGCGATGGCATGAACGACTTCGAGATGCTGACCATGGTGGGACGCGGCATCGTGATGGGCAATGCCCATGACCGCCTGAAAGTGGCACTGCCGGAATATGAGCAGACCCTCACCTCCGATGAAGATGGCGTCGCCGTCTATCTGGAAAAATTGTTCGAGCTGGAGAACGTCAGCGTAGCCTGACCCTCTCCATATCCACATCAGATTCCACAAAGCCTCACCATGTGAGGCTTTGTTTTTTCAGGGTCTCCAGCCAGGGATTGGGTTGCTGCCAACTGAAGCTCTGGTTGGCCCCGCCGTAGCATTCGGCCAGTCGCAGCGGAGTGCCGGGCATATGGCGTCGCCCGGCCACATCGAGGCAGCGGGAGACCTTGCTGTTGAACAGCCTGTCCTTCTGCCACTCCCATTGCGCCCGCCCATCACAGGGGGCCAACATCAGCTCGCTGTCGCTTTTGGCCTGCAGGCAGAGATCCTGCAGGCGCAGCTCACCCAGATCCCACTCGAACAATTGATCGTCTTTGCCGCTGCAGGGTTGTGCCAGCATCTTCTGCTGTGACACCGCAACGCAAAAATCGCCACTGGTCAGCAAGGGAGAGCGGGCGCGATCCTCCTGCGGTTGTGACGCAATGGAGCCCATCATCATATCGGTTGATGGCGGCTTGATGGTACAGCCACCCAGCAGCAAGGCTGCCAGCATGGCGGGAGTGCAAGAAAAAGAAATTTTGTTATACATGGGAAACACGCCTGAAATGGGCCGATGACATCCGGTTGTCAGTGACTCTAGGCTGCAGCATAACTGAAAGGGCAGACATCTTGCCCGAAGAGAGTGTAAACAGACGTAACAGCGGGTTAATAGAGGCGAGGATCGCAAATACCAGAAAGCAAAAAACCCCGCCGAAGCGGGGTTTTTCTAAATGTGGTCGGTGATAAAGGATTCGAACCTTTGACCCTCTGGTCCCAAACCAGATGCGCTACCGGACTGCGCTAATCACCGAGGCTATTTCTTGCGAAACAGTTTACTACTTTTAAAGTCTAAAAACAACAACTTAAGTCATCTTCATCATACAGCAAGTATGGTGCGAAGAGAGGGACTCGAACCCTCACACCCGGGGGGCACTAACACCTGAAGCTAGCGCGTCTACCAATTCCGCCACCTTCGCATACCTGACAAGCTGTAAAATGGGGTGGCTGATGGGGCTCGAACCCACGACAACCGGAATCACAATCCGGGACTCTACCAACTGAGCTACAGCCACCACAGCTGTTTTCGTTCCACAACACGCCCGTTTAACCGGCGCACTTTTAATGGTGCGCCCGACAGGATTCGAACCTGTGACCTCTGCCTCCGGAGGGCAGCGCTCTATCCAGCTGAGCTACGGGCGCTACGCTGTCGAACGGGGCACATTATTGATGATGAACGATGTCTAGTCTACATTTTTTTTCCTTTATCGTGCTGACCGTTGTTTTTTGCAGCATATCGTATGCTTTTATCGCAGTTCCCCTCCATAAATACACCAAACGGCAGAATGTGCGCTGATCTTTTGTGTCATCTTGGCTTGCTACCTTGACTTGGTTTTATGCCAGCCTAAAATGAATGAACGTTCATTCAACCGAAAATTGCGCAGATGAGTCCAGATAAAAAAGAGTGCATCTTCAATGCTGCCCATGAAGTGCTGGGTGAACGGGGCTTTCATGGTCTGTCGATTGCAGAAGTTGCCAAAAAGGCCAACGTTGCCACCGGCACCATCTATCGCTACTTCGCCGACAAGGATGATCTGGTTCGGCAGCTCCATCAGCACACCATCTTGCAGTGTGTCCCCATGGTCATGGCTGATGTAGATGTCGATAAAGTTGTATTTCAACAATTTCGCCAACTATGGCTAAATATTCATGCCATTTTTGTTAACGAACCCAACGCTATCAAGTGCAAATTGCAGTACGAGAGCTCTCCGCTAGGGGCAGAATTGGAGACCAATCCTGTCATCCTCGCCGCATGGGAGCCTCTGGACCGATTTTTTGAACAGGGCGTTGAACAAGGACTGTTTATTGATTTACCGATACGAGCACTCCAGGTGTTGAGCCTGGACAGTGTCATGCATCTGGCCCTGCAATGCAGGGTTCATCACATCACGCTGACCGAAGCGCAGTTGGAAACTGCGATTCTGGCCAGCTGGAACGCCATTTTACCCCCCATCACGTCTACCTCAGGAGCCTGTTCATGAAAAAGTGGATGGCCATTATGCTGCTGATTGCGATTGCCTTGTTTGGCAGCGTCATCGGTTTCAATTTGTTCAAACAAAAGATGATTGCCCAATACATGGCCAACCGGCCAGAACCCGAATTCCCTGTCACCGCCATGGTGACCAAGGCGCAAGACTGGGTACCGACCATAGAGGCAATCGGCTTCATCGAGCCAAACCAGGGGGTCACTCTGTCTACCGAGCTAGCCGGTACCATTGATGCCATCACCTTTGAGTCGGGCACACGGGTTAAAGCTGAACAGCTGTTGCTGAGCCTGGACTCCAGCGTAGAAAAAGCCAATCTGCGCGCGTCCCAAGCCAAGCTGCCCGCAGCCAAGGCCAAGTTCGATCGCTTCCTGAATCTTTACAAGACCAGCTCTATCTCCAAAGAGCAGCTGGATGACGCCGAGGCATCTTTCCGTTCACTGGAAGCGGATATCGAGAGCCTCAAAGCCACGATTACCCGTCGTGAAGTCCGCGCCCCGTTCAGTGGTATGGTCGGCCTGCGCAACGTCTTCCTCGGTCAGTACCTGCAACCGGGTACCGATATCGTGCGACTGGAAGATACCAGCATGATGCGCTTGCGCTTCACCGTGCCCCAGACCGACATCTCCAAAATCACCCTGAACCAGATCGTCAAGATTAATGTGGATGCCTATCCGCAAACCCAGTTTGACGGCCACATTACTGCCATCGAGCCAGCCGTTAACTACCAGAGCGGCTTGATCCAGGTGCAGGCTGATATCCCGAATAACGAAGGCCAACTTCGTTCCGGTATGTTCGCCCGTGCCAGCATCATTTTGCCAACGGTGAAAGATCAGATGGTTATCCCGCAAACCGCCATCTCCTTCACCCTTTACGGTCAGAATGTCTACGTCCTCAAACAAGGCGAAGAGACCGATAAAGAGGGTAACAAGGTGAAAGTGCTGCGAGCCAAGCAGGTCGTGGTCAAGGCGGGTGAACGACGCGGCAATGACGTGCATGTGCTCTCTGGCATCCAGGCCGGTGACCAGATCGTACTGTCGGGCCAGGTTCGCCTGAGCAACGACACCAAGGTGCATGTGGTCGAGAACGATGCTCTGGCCGTCCCGGCACAAACCCCGATGCTGTAAGCGCGGAGATCTGCGATGCGATTTACTGACATATTTATAAAACGGCCGGTGCTGGCGATCTCGCTCAGCTTCCTGATCGCCCTGCTGGGCTTTCAGGCCATCTTCAAGATGCAGGTCCGGGAATACCCCGAAGTCACCAACACGGTGATCACCGTCAGCACTGGCTACTATGGTGCCAGTTCTGATCTGATCCAGGGGTTCATCACCCAGCCGCTGGAGCAGGCGGTCGCGCAAGCCGACAACATCGACTTCATGACCTCCTCCAGCCAGCTGGGTAGCTCAACCGTAACCGCGTACATGAAGCTCAACACCGACCCCAACGCTGCACTGTCCGACATTCTGGCGAAGGTTAACTCGGTGCGCTCCCAGTTGCCGAAAGAGGCGGAAGACCCCTCGGTCACCTCCTCCACCGGTTCCACCACGGCGGTGCTCTACCTCGGCTTCACCAGCCCGGAGCTCAACTCCAGCCAGATCACTGACTATCTGGAGCGGGTTATCAAGCCGCAGCTCTTTACCGTGGGCGGGGTCTCCAAGGTTGACCTCTACGGCGGTGTCGAATTTGCCCTGCGGGTATGGCTGGATCCGGCCAAGATGGCGGCCTTCAACCTGACCGCCAGCGATGTGATGACGGTGCTCAACAGCAACAACTATCAGTCAGCCACAGGTCAGGCGACCGGTTACTTCTCCCTGTTCAACGGCAACGCCGAGACCCAAGTCAAGGATGTCGACGAGCTGAAACGTCTGGTGGTGGCAACCCGTGACGGCAAGGTGATCCGCCTCTCCGACATCGCCAAGGTGAGCCTGGAGAAGAGCCACGACATCTACCGCGCCAGTGCCAACGGCCGCGAAGCGGTGGTCATGGCGGTCAACGCCGCCCCGACAGCCAACCCCATCACCATCGCCCACGATGTGCTGGCGTTGCTGCCGAGTCTTGAGCGCAATATGCCGACCACCATGCATCTCAACGTGATGTATGACTCCACCGTGGCGATCAACGAGTCCATCCACGAGGTCATCAAGACCATCCTCGAGGCCGCTGCCATCGTACTGGTGGTGATAACCCTGTTCCTCGGCTCGTTCCGTGCGGTCATCATCCCGATCATCACTATTCCCCTCAGTCTGATCGGCGTGGTGATGATGATGGATATGTTTGGCTTCTCGATAAACCTGATGACCCTGCTGGCGATGGTGCTGGCGATCGGTCTGGTGGTGGATGACGCCATCGTGGTGCTGGAGAACGTCGACCGTCATATCAAACAGGGAGAAGAGCCATTCCGGGCGGCCATTATCGGTACTCGCGAGATCGCAGTGCCGGTCATCGCCATGACGGTCACCCTGGCGGCGGTATACGCGCCAATCGCCCTGATGGGGGGCATCACCGGCTCCCTGTTCAAGGAGTTTGCCCTGACCCTGGCTGGCGCCGTGTTCGTCTCGGGAATCATCGCCCTGACCCTGTCACCGATGATGTGTTCCAAGATGCTCAAGGCTAACGAAACACCGGGCAAGTTCGAGAGCACAGTCCACCACCTGCTGGAGCGGATGACCGAACGCTACGACAGCATGCTGCACGCGGTGATGAAAAAGCGCATCGTCATCGTGGTGTTCGCCATCATCGTATTCGGCAGCCTGCCGTTGCTGTTCAAGTTCATCCCGAGCGAACTGGCACCGTCAGAGGACAAGGGGGTAATGGCCGTGCTGGGTACCGCACCGTCCAACGCCAACCTGGACTACATCGAAAACACCATGGCGGATGTGAACAAGATCCTCGACGACCAGCCAGAGATCGCCTTCTCCCAGGTCTTCTCGGGGGTGTTCAACGCCAACCAGGCGTTCGGTATCGCCTCCATGGTGCCCTGGAGTCAACGTGAAGCGAGCCAGAAAGAGGTGCTGGATCGGGTCGCCAATCTGGTGAAAGACATCCCGGGTATGGCTGTCACCACCTTCCAGTTCCCGGAACTGCCGGGGGCCTCCGGTGGTCTGCCGATCCAGTTCGTCATCACCACCCCGAACAGCTTCGAAAGCCTGTTCCTGGTGGCCGGTGAGATTCTGGCTGCCGCTCAGGGTAACGGTCAGTTCGTCTATTCGGATCTCGATCTGAACTACGACTCCGCCACCATGAAGATCAAAATCGACAAGGACAAGGCGGGTGCCTATGGCATCACCATGCAAGACATCGGCATCACCATGGGCACCATGATGGCGGACGGTTACGTCAACCGTATCGACCTGGATGGCCGCTCCTACGAGGTGATCCCGCAGGTCGAGCGCAAGTACCGTCTCAATCCGGAATCCATCAAGGGCTACTACGTGCGGGCCGCAGACGGCAAGTCGATCCCGCTCGGCAGCCTGATCAGCATTGAAGTGGTTGGCGAGCCCCGTGCCCTGCCCCACTTCAACCAGCTGAACTCCGCCACCATCGGCGCCGTTCCGGCACCGGGTGTGGCCATGGGTGATGCGATCAGCTGGTTCCAGACCGTCGCCGACGAGAAGCTGCCGCAAGGCTATCGTTACGACTTCATGGGTGAAGCCCGTCAGTTCGTCACCGAAGGTAATGCGCTCTATGCCACCTTCGCGCTGGCACTGGCCATCATCTTCCTGGTGCTGGCGATCCAGTTCGAATCAGTACGCGACCCCTTGGTCATCATGGTCTCAGTGCCACTCGCCATTAGCGGGGCATTGATTGCCCTGGCATGGGGATTGGCGACCATGAACATCTACTCGCAGGTGGGCCTCATCACCCTGGTGGGCCTGATTACCAAGCACGGCATCCTGATCTGTGAAGTAGCGAAGGAAGAGCAGCTGCTGCGCGGCATGAACCGGATGGAAGCCGTGATGCAAGCCGCCAAGGTGCGGTTGCGGCCAATTCTGATGACTACAGCCGCCATGATTGCCGGTCTGATCCCGCTGCTCTATGCCTCAGGCGCAGGGGCAGCACAGCGGTTCAGTATCGGTATCGTCATCGTGGCAGGTCTGGCCATCGGTACCCTGTTTACCCTGTTTGTGCTGCCGGTGATCTACACCTATCTGGCTTCCGAGCACAAACCCTTGCCGGTATTTGATGAGACCATTCCGCCCAAGGCAAACGGCGGACACTGACCATCAACAGCATATCAAGGCCCCGACCAGGGGCCTTTTTTATGGAGCTCAGGAAAGACGACATAAGTGCATGAAGCAGTTAAACTAAAAAAAACACTATCCAGACCGCAAGGACGCCATGTCAGGACTCTTCTCCAAGACCGCCAAGGCCGTGGGCCGTAACGGACTCTCATATCGCCTGCTCTCCTACATTCTGGTGTGCAGTACCGTACTGGCGCTGATCATCACGGCTCTGCAGCTCGCTTGGGATTACCGCAAGGATGTCGCCGTTATCGAAGACAGCATCGGCCAAATCGAAGCCTCCTTTCTGCAACCCATCGCCGCCAGTTTGTGGAACCTTGATGAAGAGCAGGTCAAGGTGCAGATCGAAGGGATCATGAACCTGCCCAACATGCAGTTCGTGATGGTCAAGGAGATGCTCGGCAACTCCGAAGTGCCGCTGCTGACCCAGGGGGTCGAGCGGGAAAGCTACGATATCTCCCGCGAATTTAACCTCACCTATCAGGGGGAAATCGTCGGAAAACTGTTCGTCGCGGCCTCTCTTGAGCAGATCTACCAGCGCTTGATCGAAAAATCGGTGCTGATCATGGTCAGCCAGACCATCAAGACCCTAGTGGTCTCATTTTGTATCCTGATCATCATTTACTACCTGGTGGTCAGACACATCAATCGCATTGCCAACTATGCCCAGAAATTCAATCTCGACCGCCTCGATATGGAACTTGAGCTGGAAGGGCGACCACAACCACGCCAAAAAATGGATGAGCTGGATACCCTGGTCTCGACCCTCAACCAGATGCGCACCCGACTGCGTGACGAACTGGTTGCCCGCCATCAAGCGGTCGAACAACTTCAACAGGAGCGGGATTTCTCCGCCACGCTGATCAACTCCGCCAACATGATCATCTGTTGCATGGAGCCGAACCTGACCATCGCCAGCATCAACCCGGCAGCCATCCTGCTGACCGGCTACCACCAGCAGGAGCTGTTGCAGCACAACTGGCTGGATCTGTTTGTTAGTCCGAACAAGCGGGCAGAGATTACCGACATCTTGTCAGCAGATGGCTCGCTATCGGACAAAGAGGTCATCATGCATGACCAGCAGGCACACGAGCTGGTGCTGCAGTGGACCTTCGTTCCCTTCTACGATGGCCCCAATCTCAAGTACCAGATCGGGTTTGGCTACGACATCACCCAGCTGAAAAAGGTCGAGCGGGAGATTATCCAGCTCAACGAACAGCTGGAAGGCAAAGTGGTGGAGCGTACCCGCAGTTTGAGCGAAGCCAACAACCAGCTGGGCAAGGCGTACGATGACCTGAAACAGGCCCAACAAACCCTGGTGGAGTCGGAGAAAATGGCCTCTCTCGGTTCACTGGTGGCCGGGGTGGCGCACGAGATCAACACCCCGATCGGCATCAGCGTGACCGCCTCCTCCTACCTGCAGGAGCGGGTCGCTGACTTCAAGTCACACATCGACTCCAAGCAATTGTCACGCTCCTATCTCACCGAGTTCACCGTCAACCTCGATGAGTCAATGCAACTGCTGCAGAGCAACCTGCGCCGCGCCTCGGAGCTTATCGCCAGCTTCAAGCAGGTGGCCGTCGATCAGTCATCTGAAGCACGCTACAACTTCAGTCTCGCCGACAACCTTCATCAGGTGGTGGTCTCCCTCGGCCACAAACTGAAGAAGAGCCAGTGCGAAGTGGATATCCAGTGCGATCCCAAGCTGTCGACCTTCTCTTTCCCCGGCAGTTTTACCCAGATCTACTCCAACCTGATCCTCAACTCCATCAACCACGGTTTCGACAACTGGGACAAACCAAAAAAAATCACCATCAAGGTGGAGCAACAGGGAGAAGACCTGCTGATCGACTATTCGGACAATGGCCGTGGCATACCACCGGAGATACTGCCGCGCATCTTCGACCCCTTCGTCACCTCCAAGCGGGGTCAGGGTGGCAGCGGGCTAGGCACCCACATCATTTACAATCTGGTAGTGCAACTGCTCCGTGGCCGCATCAACTGCATCAGCGAGCCGGGCAATGGTGCCCAGTTCCATATTCGCCTGCCGATCCAACATAACTGAACGCTGGCTCTTGTGAGCCAGCGGCTTTATCCCCATCATGCTGTGATTGCATTCTTAATGAGCGGAGAACCTCGCAATGGCACAGCATTTTGACTATATCGCCATCGGCGGCGGCAGCGGCGGTATCGCCTCTGCCAACCGGGCTGCCATGTACGGTAAAAAAGTTGCCCTGATTGAAGCCAAAGAGTTGGGTGGAACCTGCGTCAACGTCGGCTGCGTACCGAAGAAGGCCATGTGGTATGCCGGCCAAATCGCCGATGCCCTGAAATATGGCGCCGACTACGGCTTTGACACCACCCTCAACCACTTCAACTGGGCCAAGCTGGTCGAGTCCCGCCAGGCCTACATCGGCCGCATTCACCAGTCCTATCAGAACGTGCTGGGCAAGAACCAGATTACGGTGATCAAGGGCTTCGCCCGCTTCGTCAGCAGCAACACCATCGAGGTCAATGGCGAGCACTACACCGCCGATCACATCCTGATCGCCACCGGTGGCCGCCCGGAAATTCCGGCGATCCCGGGTGCCGAGCTGGGTATCGACTCCGACGGTTTCTTTGACCTGCAAAGCCAACCCAAGCGGGTTGCTGTGGTTGGTGCGGGCTACATCGCAGTCGAGATCGCGGGCGTGATGCAGGCGCTCGGCTCCGAGACCCATCTGGTGGTGCGCAAGCACGCCCCGCTGCGCAACTTCGATCCCATGATCCACGAGACACTGGTCGAAATCATGGCGCATGAAGGGCCCAAGCTGCACACCCACGCCATTCCCAAAGCCGTGCTCAAGAACGCCGACAACAGCCTGACCCTCCAACTGGAAGATGGTCGCCACCTCACCGTCGACTGCCTGATCTGGGCCATCGGCCGCGCACCTGCCACCGACAACCTCAATCTGGCTGCCGCAGGCATCGCGCTGGACGAGAAGGGCTTTATCCCGACCGACAAGTTCCAGAACACCGCCGTCGCCAACATCTATGCAGTGGGTGACAACACGGGTCGCATCCAGCTCACCCCGGTGGCCGTTGCTGCGGGCCGTCGCCTCAGTGAGCGGCTGTTCAACAACAAGCCGAACGAGCACCTCAACTACGATCTGGTGCCGACCGTGGTGTTCAGCCACCCGCCCATCGGCACCATCGGCCTGACCGAACCGGAAGCCATCGCCGAATACGGTGAAGATCAGGTGAAGGTCTACCGCAGCCAGTTCACCGCCATGTACTCGGCGCTGACCCAGCATCGCCAGCCCACCCGGATGAAGCTGGTCTGTGTCGGCCCGGAAGAGAAGGTAGTCGGTCTGCACGGTATAGGCTTTGCGATGGACGAAATCCTGCAGGGCTTCGGCGTCGCCATGAAGATGGGGGCCACCAAAGCAGACTTCGACAACTGCGTCGCTATCCATCCGACCAGTGCCGAAGAGTTCGTGACTATGCGCTAAAGGCGGATGCTGCAGGCAGATAACCATCCGCTCAGCGATATCCCCCCTTCACCCAAACCCGGCTCAGGCCGGGTTTTTTGATCTCTCCTCGCCATTTCTCTCGCAAAACCGCCGTTCTTTACGCCGATTTTACGCCTGCCACATGGCGCTTTATGGCGCCTTTACGCCTGTTTTACATACCCTTTCAGCGTCAATTACACCAACGAGGTCGATAGGGATTTACATCGACTCTCGGCGCAAATTATCTCAATGGAGTCGATATGAATTGGCTATATCTGCTGCTCGTCCTCGCCTTGATGGTCTATCTGCTGCGCGCACTAACGCGCAGTCACGAGTGAGGAAACTGATATGTGGCAAGAAATAATCTATCCGGTGGCTTTCGTGCTGCTGGTTCTGCTGCCAGCACCGCTGCTTGGCAATTACATGTACCGGGTATTTGAGGGAAAAACTCGCTGGTTGGCCCCTGTCGAGCAGGCAACCCTGGCCTGTTGCGGCACCGATGGACGGGAGCAGGACTGGAAGTCCTACGCCCTCAGTCTGCTGGCCTTCAACGGCGCCGGTTTCGGTCTGCTGTTCCTGATCCTGATGGCGCAGGGGTTGCTGCCCCTCAACCCGCAACAACTGCCGGGTCTGAGTTGGCAACTCGCCTTCAACACCGCGGTCAGCTTTATGACCAACACCAACTGGCAAGCCTATTCCGGTGAGGCCAGCCTCTCCTACTTCAGCCAGATGGTGGGCCTGACCACCCAGAACTTCGTCTCCGCCGCCACTGGCGCCGCCGTTGCAGTCGCGCTGTTCCGCGGTATCGCCCGCCAGCAGACCATCAACCTTGGCAACTTCTGGCAGGATCTGGTGCGTTTCTGCCTCTACGTGCTGCTGCCAATCGCGCTGATTATGGCGCTGGTGCTGGTGTGGCAAGGGGTGCCGCAAAGCCTCTCCGCCTATCTGCCGTTCCACGGTTTGGAAGGTCAGGAGCAGCTGCTGCCGCTCGGCCCGGCGGCCTCGCAGATCGCCATCAAGCAGCTTGGCTCTAACGGCGGCGGCTTCTTCGGCATCAACTCGGCACATCCGTTCGAGAACCCGACCGCCCTCTCCAACTGGCTGGAGATGGTCACCCTGCTCACCATCGCCGCCGCCATGGTCTTTACTTTGGGCCGCTACGTGAAAGACATGGCCCACAGCCGTGCCATTCTCGGCGCCATGACCCTCATGCTGGTGCTGGGGCTCTTCGTCTCCATCACTCAGGAGCTGAAGCTGGACCAGGCCCTTGCCCACCTCACCACTGACGCCAGCAATATGGCAGGCAACTGGGAAGGCAAGGAGAGCCGCTTCGGCCCGGTGCTCTCCAGCATCTGGGAAGTGGCGACCACTGCCGCTTCCAACGGCTCGGTCAACGCCATGCACGACAGCTTTGCCCCGCTCTCCGGCATGGTCGCCATGATCAACATGCTGCTGGGTGAAGTGGTGTTCGGCGGCGTGGGTGCCGGTATCTACGGCATGATGCTGTTCGTGCTGCTAACCGTGTTCCTGTGCGGCCTGATGGTGGGGCGTACCCCGACCTATCTGGGCAAACGCCTCGGCATCACCGAGATGAAGTGGGTGGTCGCCAGCATGCTGGTGATGCCGGTGGGTGTTTTGGTGATCGGAGGTATCACTCTGTTGATGCCAGATGCCAGCACCATCATCGGTCATGATGGCCCGCACGGTCTGTCACGGCTCATCTATGCCTACGCCTCGGCTGCCGGCAACAACGGCTCCGCCTTCGCCGGCTTTGCCGCTGGTGACAACTGGCAGTGCATCGCCATCGGTCTGGCCATGCTGCTCGGTCGCTTCGGCTACATCATTCCGGTACTGGCCATTGCAGGTCAGCTGGCCCGCGCGCCCCGTCAGGAGACGAGCGAAGGGGACTTCCCCATCAGCGGCCCGCTGTTCATTACCCTGTTGATCATTACCGTCCTGCTGATAGGTGGTCTCTCCTTCCTGCCGGTGCTGGCACTGGGCCCGGTGGCCGAACACCTGAGCCTGATCGGAGGGGCATTCTGATGAACCTGACCCTGTCGATCACCATCCGGATGCCAATGGCCAACTATCTGATGCTGGGAGCTTTCCAATGAGCAAGTCCACTGCAATGAGTTCCGACACCATTCAGGTGAAGGGCAAGAAACAGAAATCACAGATCATCCAGGCCATGGTTGAGGCCCTCTACCGCTTCAATCCCAAGGCGCTGTTTGGCAGCCCCATCCTGTTCACCCTCTGGCTGGCCGCAGTCATGGCAACCGTGGAGTCCCTGCTGGGGCAACCCTTCTCGGGTGTGGCTCCCTCGCTGGCCTGGCAGCTGACCGCCTGGCTCTGGCTGACCCTCTGGTTTGCCAACTTCGCAGAAACCCTGGCCGAAGGGCGCGGCAAGGCGAGAGCTGACAGCCTGAAAGCGGGCATGAGCCAGCTCAAGGCCCGTCGGGTGACCGATGCCAAAGATGGTCAGGGCGAGTGGGTAGCTGCCACCAGCCTGATGAAGGGGGATCTGGTGCTGGTACGCAGCGGCGAGATGATCCCGGCTGACGGCGAGGTGATCGCCGGTATCGCCTCGGTCAACGAAGCCGCCATCACCGGTGAATCCGCCCCCGTCATCCGTGAGTCGGGCACCGACCGCAGCGGTGTGACCGGCAACACCACGGTCGTCTCCGACGAGATTTGGGTGCGCGTCAGCAACAATCCGGGCGAGAGTACGCTGGATCGGATGATCGCACTGGTAGAAGGGGCCAAACGTCAGAAGACCCCCAACGAGATGGCGCTCGACGCCCTGCTGGTGGGACTAACCCTGATCTTCCTGCTGGTGGTGGCTACCCTGCCCTGGTTCCTCGACTACAACGGCACCCAGGTACCGCGCCTCTACCTGATCGCCCTCTTCATCACCCTGATCCCGACTACCATCGGCGGTCTGCTCTCCGCCATCGGCATTGCCGGCATGGATCGACTGGTGAAGTTGAACGTCATCGCCAAGTCTGGCCGTGCCGTCGAAGCAGCCGGTGACGTGCGCACCCTGCTGCTGGACAAGACCGGCACCATCACCTTCGGCAACCGGATGGCTGACGAGCTGATCCCGGCACCCGGTGTCGATCCGTCCCTGCTGGCACAAGCCGCCATGCTGGCCTCGCTGGGTGACAACACCCCCGAAGGAAAATCCATCCTGACCCTGGCTGGCAAGAGCATGGCCAAGCCAAGCCAGTTGGATGATGACAAGGTGATCCCCTTCAGCGCCGAAACCCGCCTGAGCGGGCTGGATCGCAATGGTCATCAATATCGCAAAGGCGCGGTGGATGCGGTACTCAACTACCTCTCCCTCGACCGCAAAGCGGTGCCGGAGCTGGTGCTCAAGTCAGTCGACAACATCGCCCGCCAGGGTGGTACTCCGCTGCTGGTCTGTACCCATGAGCAGTTGCTGGGGGTGGTCTACCTCAAGGACATCATCAAACCCGGCATCAAGGCTCGCTTCCAGATCCTGCGCCATATGGGGATCCGTACCGTGATGATCACCGGTGACAACCCGAAAACCGCCGCCGCTATCGCTGCAGAAGCCGGGGTGGATGACTTCATCGCCGAAGCGACGCCGGAGAAGAAGCTGGCCTATATCCGTCAGGAGCAGGCAGATGGCCGTCTGGTCGCCATGTGCGGTGACGGTGCCAACGATGCACCTGCGCTGGCACAGGCTGATGTGGGTCTGGCCATGAACGAGGGGACCCAGGCCGCCAAGGAGGCGGGCAACCTGGTGGATCTCGACTCCAACCCCACCAAGCTGCTGGACGTGGTGCTGGTCGGCAAGCAACTGCTGGTGACCCGTGGCGCCCTGACCACCTTCTCCATCGCCAACGACGTGGCCAAATACTTTGCCATTCTGCCAGCCCTGTTTATCGCCGCCTACCCGCAGTTGGGCGCGCTGAACCTGATGCAACTGGGCAGCCCGCAGAGCGCCATCCTGTCGGCCATCATCTTCAACGCCCTGATCATCGTGGCGCTGGTACCGCTGGCCCTGCGCGGCGTCAACCTGAAGGGGTCAGCCGCCAGTTTGCTGCGCCGCAACCTGCTGATCTACGGTGTCGGTGGCCTGCTGGTGCCCTTTATAGGAATCAAAGTGATCGATCTGGTCATCACCGGCCTCGGTCTGGTGTAACGGCATAACCGGGATGCGGGACAGACCCGCATCCCCAGCCATCCTTTTGGAGCAAGAGAATCATGATAGCAATCAGAACCCTGTTGACCCTGACCCTGCTGCTGGGGGTAGCCTACCCGCTGGCGGTCACCGGGCTGGCCCAACTGCTGTTCCCCTGGCAGGCCAACGGCAGCCAGCTCACCGACAGCAAGCAGCAACTGATCGGTAGCGCCCTGCTGGGGCAGAAATTCGAGCGGGCTGACTACTTCCATCCCCGTCCCTCCGCCAGCGACTTCAACACCATAGGCGGCAGCGCCAGCAATCTGGGGATGAGCTCGCCACTGCGTGCAGAGTTTGCCGAACAGGCGGCCAAGACGGCGGAAAAAACCAACTCTCCCGCCATGCTGACCCGCTCCGCTTCCGGCCTCGACCCCCATCTGCCGCTGGATGCGGTGCTGGCTCAGGTGGACCGCGTCGCCAAACAACGTGGGCTGGATCCCGCCCAACTGACGGAGCAGGTCAAGTCAGCCACACAAGCTGGTATCCTTGGCCCGCAGGTGGTCAACATTCTCCAGCTGAATCTGCAACTGGATCATCAAAAGGGCGCCTGATGGCGCCCCATCCGGTTTGGTGATGACCTCGATTTTCGCAACGGGCGGTTGGCTCGATAGGGATAACAATGGCTGATGTGGTAAGAGCTGACATCCTGCTGGTGAGCCTGAAACAGGAGCATGGGGATGCGTGATGAAGTTCGGGCCGACGCCCTGCTGGCGAGCCTGGAACAGGAGAACAAGGGCAGGCTGAAGGTGTTTCTCGGGGCCGCTCCCGGCGTAGGCAAGACCTACGCCATGCTGCAAGCGGTGCGGGAGCAGGCCAAAGAGGAGATCGATATCCTGATCGGCGTGGTGGAAACCCACGGCCGTCAGGAGACCCTGGCCCTGCTCGACAAGCTCGCCATCCAGCCACGCAAGATCCACATGCACCGCCAGCAGCGACTGGAGGAGATGGATCTCGACGGCCTGCTCGCCCGCAAACCGGCCATCGCCGTGGTGGATGAGCTGGCCCACAGCAACGCTCCCGGCAGCCGCCACGAGAAGCGCTGGCAGGATGTGGAGGAGCTGCTGAACGCTGGCATTGACGTCTACACCACCCTCAACGTGCAGCATCTTGAGAGTCTCAACGATCTGGTGTGGCAACTGACCGGGGTCAGAGTGAAAGAGACCTTGCCCGACCAAGTGCTGCTTGAAGCTGACAGTATTATCCTGATCGACCTCCCCCCCAAAGAGCTGCTCGACCGCCTGCGGGAGGGGAAGGTCTATGTGCCCCATCAGGCCAAGGCAGCGCTGCAATCCTTCTTCTCCCTCAACAACCTCACCGCATTGCGGGAGCTGGCGATGCAGACCGCCGCCAGCCATGTGGAGGGCGATCTGCAGCTGCAGTGGCAGGCGGCAGGCAAGACCACCTTGCCGCTGCGGGGCAAGCTGATGGTCTGCCTCGGCGATCAGCACGGTTCGGCACTGGTGCGCTATGGCCACCGCTTTGCCCAGCGTCGCCAACTGCCCTGGCTGGTGGTGCATATAGACAGCAATGGCCGCCGCTCTGCCGACGTGGAGCAGGCGCTGGCGCTCGCCTCCCACCTCGGCGCCAAGGTGCTGACCCTCTCCAGCCCGGCGGTCGCCAACACCCTGTTGGAGACCGCCGAACAGCAGCAGGTCTCCCAGCTGCTGCTCGGCAAACCCCACAAGGCGCCGTGGCGCCGCTCGCTGGTGCAACACCTGCTCAAGCAGGCGCAGGGGCTCGAAATCACTCTGGTCGATACCGAGAAACACAAGCCCAAAGTGGGGATGCACGCCCCGACGCCGAAGGATATCCACCACAGCCTGCTGGCGGTGGTGATCATGGGCATCACCTCAGCCGCCGCCTGGGGGCTCTCCTACTGGCTGCCGCCCGCCGCTCTGCCGCTGCTGTTCGTACTGGGGGTGCTGGCGACCGCCCTCACCACCAGTCTGGTGCCCGCGACGCTGGCGGCGGTGCTGGGCTTTATCGCCCACAATCTGCTCTTTACCGCCCCCTACTTCTCCCTGAGCGTCGCCAACCACAGCGACCTGCTCACCCTGTTTGTGCTGCTTATCGTCGGCATGACGGCGGGACGGCTCGCCTCCCGCCAGCGGCAACAGCTGATCGGCCTGCGCGAGACCCAGCAGCTGGGCAATGCATTGCTCTCCCTCAGTCAGGGGCTGGCCACTGCCAGCAGCCCGGAGGAGGTGCTCAGACAAGGCGCCCAGGCCATTTCGCTGGCGCTCGGTCAGCCGACCGTGGTGATCGACAAAGAGTTCAACGATCGGCTCGGCAACGAGAAGCACAGACCTGGGCAAACCGATAAGGCGGCCATCGACTGGTGTCTGGCCCAGAAGCAGAGCGCCGGTGCCCATACCGCGACCCTCAATGCCGCCGAGGCCCAGTATCACCACCTCAGCGACGATCTGGTGATCGGCATCAACCTCAGCAATCCGCTCTCCTCCTCCGCCGAACACCAGTTACAGGCGCTGCTCACCGACATTCGTGCGGCACTGGCGCGGATCGATCTCAACGAACGGCTGGCCGACAGCCAGCTGCAGGCCGAGACCGATCGGATGCGGGCGGCCCTGCTCTCCTCGGTCTCCCACGATTTGAAGACCCCGCTGGCCACCATCATGGGGGCTGGCAGTACCCTGCTGGAATATGGTGACCGGATCCCAGCCGATGATCGCAACGAACTGCTCCATTCGGTGCAGGAGGAGGCGCGCCGCCTCCACAGCTACGTGCAGAATCTGCTGGATATGACCCGCATCGGCTCCCCCGACTTCCAGCTGAAACGGGACTGGGTCGATCTGGCGGATCTGGTGGAGAGCGCCCGCAAGCGGCTCGACTCCTCCTGGCGCCAGCACAAGCTACTGATCCATTTCGATCAGCATGTGCCTCAACTCTATGTGCACGGCGCCCTGATCGAGCAGGTGCTGGTCAATATCCTCGACAACGCCTCCCGCTACTCACCGGCTGGCACCCCCATCGAGTTCAAGGTGATGCTGGCCGAGCCCGATCTCATCATCGACATCATCGATATCGGGGTCGGTATCGCCGAGTCGGATCGGGAGAAGATCTTCAATCTCTTCTACACCCAGCCGGTGGGCGATTGCGGCAGCCGTGGCACCGGGCTTGGCCTCGCCATTTCCCGCGCTATGATAGAGGCCCACGGCGGCAAGATTTGGGCCTTCTCCGGCCCCAATGGCAACGGCACCTGCATGCGCATCTCCCTGCCGCTAGCCCTCAATTCACCGGAGGTCTGATGGCTGACCGCCCGATCGGGAGCACACTCCTGTCACTCAGCCCCTCCCACCATTCGCCTCTGGAGGTTCGATGGCGCACATTCTGGTCATAGATGATGAAGCGGCGATCCGTCGCTTTCTGCGGATCAGCCTGATTGCCGAGGGGCATCAGGTGAGTGAGGCGGTAGGGGTCAATGAAGGGCTGGAGCAGTATCGCCACCTCAACCCCGACCTGGTGATCCTCGATCTCGGCCTGCCGGACGGCGATGGCATTCAGGTGTTGCAGGCCATTCGCGAGCACCACCCCAATCCGGTGCTGGTGCTGTCGGCCCGCGATTCGGAGCAGGAGAAGGTGCGGCTGCTGGATGCGGGAGCCAACGACTACATGAGCAAGCCGTTCGGCATCGGCGAGATGATGGCCCGCATCCGCGTGCTCTTGCGCCAGCGGGCCGGCGTCAGCAGCGGCGAGCGACGCCACTTCCCTCAATGCGGCCTGACGCTGGATATCAGCAGCCACAAGGTGACCATGAAGGAGGAGGAGATCCCCCTCTCCCGCAAGGAGTTCGCCCTGCTGCAGGCGCTGGTGTGCCACCCCGGCAAGCTGGTGATGCAGACCCAGCTGCTCAACGACATCTGGGGACCGAGCCACAAGGAGGACACCCACTACCTGCGCATCGTCATCGCCAGCCTGCGCAAAAAGCTAGGGGATAACCCCCAGCAACCGACGCTTATCGAGACCGAATCTGGTATCGGCTACCGCTTTGTCGGCAACTGATGTTTCACGTGGAACGACGCCCGCAGCAAATCAGTGCCAATAGACCGCAGCCACTGAGCAACAGGCCGAGATCCTGCAATCCGGCCGCCACCGCCAACCCCAGACTGAGCAGCAGGTAGTAGCCAAGCCCGAACAGGGCGCCAGCACTGCCTGCCACTTCGCGATAGGCCAACAGCGCCTGGCTCAGCACATTGGGGATCGCCACCCCATAGGCCACCACAATCCCCATCATGGGCAACAGGAACCAGAGGTTGGTCTGACTCGCCCAGACCAGCAGCCCGGCAACCAGCGCCAGAACGCAAGCCAGCCTGACCAGAGAGGACGGCAGCCACCCTCTCCCCAGCAGATGCTTGTTGAGCAGGCTGCCGAGCAGGGTCGCCAGCGCCAACAAGATCCCCGAGTAACCAAACTCGCTGGTGCTCAATCCCAATCCGGAAAACAGGAAGGGGGCCAGACTGTAGTAGCCAAACAGCATGGTGTTGAACAGCGCGACCAGCACGGCACTGCGCCAGAGCCCGCCATCCTTCATCATCCGGCACGCCAGCGGCCAAAGCGGGACTCGCTGGGTGGTGGCCGGGCGGGTTTCCGGCAGTTGCCAGCAGGCCACCAGTAGCAAGCCAACCGCCAGCACCAGCAAACCACTGAACACCCCGAGATAGCCAAACCAGCTCGCCAGCTGGCCGCCACTGAGCAGCCCCAGCACCGGGCTGAGTGAGAGTGCTATGCCCATCACCGAGAAGACCCGCGCCAGATCGCTACTCTGATAGCTGTCGCGCAGCATGGTCTGGGTCACCACGGATCCCACCGCGGCACCAAAGGCCGAGATAACCCGGGCCAGCAACAGGGTTTCAAACTGATCAGCCAGCAGTGCCAGCAGGGTGCCGACGCCATAGGTGAGCAGACCTGCCAGCATGGCGGGGCGCCGCCCGATCAGATCGCAGAGCCGTCCCCAGCAGACCACCCCCACCGCAAACGCCAGAAAATAGACCGACAGGGTCTGGGATGCCTGCCCCTCGCTCACCTGAAACTGGCTGGCGATGTGGGTCAGCACCGGGCTGTAGATAGTCTCCACGATCTGGGGAAACATCATCAATCCCACCACCAGCCAGAGCGGTGGCAACTTGTTGTTCATGACAAACCTCCTTCATAAGAGGTCGCCATTCTAGAGAGATGCCGATTGTCCGATTACAATAAGCAGGACTATAAACATCAAAAATCGGACATATGGCCTTTATTCTTCCCGATCACCCTTTTGACCCCGACCAGCTGACGGGCAGCGTGATCGGCATTGCTTCCGCCCTCGGCTGGCACGACTCGGGTTTGCATCAGCATCAGCGCCATCAGCTGCTGTTCGCCCAATCTGGCTGCATGACCATGGAGCTGGAAGGTCGGGTCTGCCTGCTGCCGCCCACCCGCGCCGCCTGGCTGCCAGCAGGCACTTCCCACCGGATCTTGATGCGCGGTGTCGTTGCCTACCGATCCCTCTACTTCCAGCCGCACCCCGAGTTGCCCAGCACGGTGGAGGTGCTGGCGGTCAATCCGCTGCTGCACGAACTAATCGAACGGATGGCGATCTGGCAGTGGGATAAACCGCAAGAGCAGCAGCAACGGACGGTAGGACTGTTTATGGAGGAGTTGGGGCTGGCGCCACGGGAGTCGTGGCAGTTGCCGCTGCCGACCGATCCCAGACTGAGCGACTGGCTACAGCAGTTGAAACGGGGAGATGCCCTGCCCGATCGGCTCAACCGGCTGGCCGAACGGGTAGGTGCCAGTGACAAGACCATTGGCCGCATCTTCATGCGGGAGACCGGCATGAGCTATCAGGCGTGGCGTCAGCAGTGGCGGCTGTTGCGCGCCATGGAGTTGCTGGCAGAAAGCGAGCCCATCAGCCGGATTGCCGCTGCGCTGGAGTTCTCCAGCGACAGCGCCTTCATCAGCTTCTTCAAACAACATACGGGGCAGACTCCCCTGCGCTATCTCAGCTCTCGGGGTGAGTCGCCACCGCCTGACTCGCCTCCACCACCAGGGTATCCAGCGCCAGCGGCTTGAGGTTGTACAGCGCATCCTGCACCACGGCATGGGATGCCTGTTGCAGCTCGCTCTGTACATCCTGCTCCAGCTGGGCACTCTCCTGCTCGGGCCGCGGGTTCTCGTTGGCCATCACGTTCAGGCTCAGGGCACTCACAATCAGGGTGGCGATCAGGCTTTTCATCTGGTTTGCTCCGGTATGGTTGAGATGACCAGATAGCTATTCCAATTGTTGTGCCACTCTTCACAAATCACATAACATGATGATTTTGTTTAAATTCACCATCTTTCGATACCAAATTGAGTCGCAAAATGCATCCTGCTCGGTCATTTTTAAACCAACAGTTGGTACTTTTAACCACGCTTAATTTTTGCACCATGTTCCACGTGGAACGTCCCGTTATTTTGATCGACACCCGCTTTTAAACTGAGCTATGGTGCTACATCTTCGTAACTGACTCTGGATCTGTCACCGAATGGAATTTTCCTTGTTCGGCGAGAAGTTCACTCGCCACGCCGGTATTACCCAACTCATGGATGACCTCAATCAGGGGCTGACCAATCCGGACGCCATCATGCTGGGGGGCGGCAATCCTGCCCCCATCCCCGCCATGCTGGAACGCTTTCAGGCCGAGGCCAAGAGCCTGCTCGACAACGGCGAGCTGGTCAAAGCGATGGCCAACTACGACGGCCCCCAGGGCAAAGACAGGTTCACCAAGGCGCTGGCCGCCCTGCTCAGCAAGGAGCTGGGATGGGATATCACGTCCCGCAATATCGCCCTGACCAACGGCAGCCAGAATGCCTTTTTCTATCTGTTCAACCTGCTGGCCGGCGAATTTGCCGATGGCCGCAAGAAGAAGGTGCTGTTCCCGCTCGCTCCCGAATACATCGGCTATGCCGACTCGGCGCTGGCGGACGACTACTTCGTGGCCTACAAGCCCACCATCGAGAAACTGCCTGATGGCCAGTTCAAATACCACGTGGATTTCGAGAGCCTGCAGGTGGGTGACGACATCGGGGTGATCTGTGTCTCTCGCCCGACCAACCCCACCGGTAATGTGCTGACCGACGAAGAGATCGAACACCTCGATCAGATCGCCCGCGACAAGGGCATTCCGCTGCTGATCGACAACGCCTACGGCGTCCCCTTCCCGGGCATCATCTTCAGCGAAGCCAAACCGTTCTGGAACGCCAACACTATCCTCTGCATGAGCCTCTCCAAGCTGGGATTGCCGGGCACCCGCTGCGGCATCGTCATCGCCGACGAGAAGATCATTCAGGCCATCACCAACCTGAGCGGCATCATCAATCTGGCGCCGGGCAGTCTGGGACCCGCCATCACCATCCCGATGATCGAGAGCGGCGATATCATCACTCTCAGCGAACAGGTGGTGAAACCCTTCTATCAGCAAAAGGCCGAGCTGGCGGTACAACTGCTGCGCGAAGCGATCCCCGACCCGCGCTTCCATATCCACAAGCCGGAAGGTGCTCTCTTCCTCTGGCTCTGGTTTGAAGGCTTGCCGATCCACTGTCAGGAACTCTATGAGCGACTGAAGGCGAAGAACCTGCTGATCGTGCCGGGGCACTACTTCTTCCCCGGCATCGATGACCCCGAGTGGCGCCACACTCAGGAGTGCATCCGCCTCAACTACTCCCAGAGCGAGGAGCTGGTGCGCCGCGGCATCGCCATTCTGGCCGACGAGATAAACGCCCTCTACGCTGGTTAATCCAATCCGGCGATACAAAAACAACAAAGGCCTGCAGATGCAGGCCTTTGTTGTTTATCGCGATCCGGTTTGCTTAACCGGGCAACGCCAGTTGCTCGGGTTTACCGATGGGGATAGCGCGGGGCTTGAGCGCCTCCGGCAGTTCGCGGGCCAGATCGATGGTCAGCAGACCATGCTCCAGCTTGGCGCCCTGCACCTCCACATGCTGGCTCAGCTTGAAGGCGAGCTCGAAGTCACGCTCGGCAATCCCCTGATGGAGGAACTGACGCTCACCGGCCGCGGCCTTGCGCCCCTTCACCTTAAGGGTGCCGTTTTCGGTCTCCAGCTCCAGCTCTTCGCGCTCGAAGCCAGCCACGGCGACTGTGATGCGATAGCCATCCTGATCGCGCTTTTCAATGTTGTACGGGGGGTAAGCGGCGGTCTTCTGCTCGAACAGACCTTCCAGCTCACGGGCCATCCGCTCGAAGCCGACGGCGTTGGAATAGAGATGAGAAAAATCGAGGTTACGCATAATCCTATCCTTCTAATAAGCAACAGGTTCAACTCTCCACAGGCCCGTCATCGGCACCCGGGAAATTTTAAAATCACAGTGAATTCAGGCTATCAGCCGTTGATCTCAATCTTGCGCGGCTTCATCGCCTCGGGGACTTCACGCACCAGCTCGATGTGCAGCAAGCCGTTTTTCAGGTCGGCCCCTTTCACCCGCACATAGTCGGCCAGCTGGAAGCGGCGCTCGAAACCACGTTCGGCGATCCCCTGATAGAGATAGTTGCGCCCGGTGTCGGCCTGCTTGTTGCCCTTCACCGTCAGCAGATTTTCCTGGAAGCTCAGCTCCAGCTCTTCCTGGGTAAAACCCGCCACCGCCATGCTGATGCGGTAGTCGCTGTCACCCAGCTGCTCGATGTTGTAGGGGGGATAACCGGCATTGCCATTGCTGGCCGCAGATTCAATGAGATTGGCCAGACGATCGAAACCAATGGCAGAACGATAGAGCGGAGAAAAGTCGATAGAACGCATAGTATTACCCTCTTGTGAGCGATAACGGATTGTTTGCCCTCCTTATGGACGGGCGCCTGGTCGAAACCTCTGTCGAGCGTTCCGGCCTTGTTACCTATATAGGGGCTCACTTTTTCCTTTCAAGGGGATTTTTTCAAATTTTTTAAATGGTCGCACTTATCACCCTATTGGCCCAATAGTGATGATAATCGACCCGTGGGCCACTGATGGCAACTCGCTCCGCACCCCATAATTGGTTGCATATCCACCAGCCAACATGGAGCCACCCCATGAAAATTACCCAGGTTCGCAACGCCACCCTGCTGCTCGACTATGCCGGCACCCGCTTTCTGATAGATCCCATGCTCTCGGCCAAGGGAGCCTTCCCCGGCTTTGAGGGCACCGCCAACAGCCAGCTGCGCAATCCGCTGGTCGAGCTGCCGCTATCGATCGATGAGCTGGTCGATGTGGATGCCGTTATCGTCACCCACGATCATCCTGACCACTGGGATGACGCCGCCAGAGCCCTGATCCCCAAGCATCTGCCGCTCTTGGTACAACATCAGAAAGATGCCGATGCCATTCGTGCCAGTGGTTTTGAGGATGTGCGCCTGCTGAGCGAACAGCCCGAATTTGCCGGCATTCGCCTGCAGCAGACCAGTGGTCAGCATGGCAACGATCAGCTGATGGCGGTGCTGGGCGAGCGCATGGGAGAGGTGTGCGGCGTGGTCTTCTCCCACCCCGATGAACAGAGCCTCTATCTGGCCGGTGATACCATCTGGCATCCCCGGGTCGAGCAAGCCCTGCAACAGCATCAGCCCGAGGTCGTCATCCTCAACTGCGGCGATGCACAGGTGCCCGGGCTCGGTTCCATCATCATGGGCAAGGAAGATGTCGCCGCCGTTTATCAGGCCGCACCGCAAGCCACGCTGATCGCCAGTCATATGGAGGCGGTCAACCACGCCCTGCTGTCACGCCAGGAGCTACGCGACTATCTGACGGAACGGGGCATGGTGGATCGGGTACAGGTGCCACAAGATGGCGAGGCGATATCGCTGTGATCCACAAGAGGGCCATGCCAGACATGGCCCTTCGGCTTTCACTGCCGAACGCTTATGATGAGAGTCCTGCGCGCAGAGAGGAGCCAACATAATGCCCACCCCGATCGTTGCCGTGGTGACCTTCGATCACTTCAGCCCTTTTCACTGCGCCGTCCCCTGCCTCATCTTCGGCGATATCCTGCCGGGCCAGCCGCTGTTCGAGCTCAAGATCTGCTGCGGTGATGGCAACCATCATTCACGCTCGGCTCAAGGCTTCACCATTCAGGCTCCCCATGGGCTGGAGGTGCTGGCCGAGGCGGAGATCATCATTATTCCCTTCTGGCACGACCCGGCTGCACGACCACCCGCAGCGCTGCTCGATGCCCTGATTGCCGCCAGAGCCAGAGGTGCCCGACTGGTCGGACTCTGTCTCGGCACCTATGTGCTCGCCTACGCCGGACTGCTCAGTGGTCGCAAGGCTTCCACCCACTGGGAGTACGAACAGGATTTCTGCCGCCGCTTTCCCTGCGTGCAGCTCGATACCAACGCCCTCTATGTGGATGACGAAGGGCTGGTCACCTCGGCAGGCACCGCCGCCGGACTGGACTGCTGCCTCTATCTGGTACGCCAGTACCACGGCTCAGCCATCGCCAACAAGGTGGCGCGGCGGCTGGTGATCCCACCCCACCGGGAAGGGGGTCAGGCCCAATTCATCGAGCAGCCGGTGCCCGCCTCCACCCGCGATGCCCGGATGAACCAGTTGCTCGACCACCTGCGAGCCCATCTGGCAGAGCCTCACACCCTGGACACTCTGGCAGATCACACCCTGATGAGTCGACGCACCTTTACCCGCCGTTTTCATCAGGCAACCGGCCTCTCGGTGGGTGAATGGCTGCTGGCGGAGCGGCTCAGGCGCAGTCAGGAGCTGCTGGAGGTAAGCGGCCATTCCATCGATCGCATTGCCGAGCTGGTTGGCTTCAAGAGTGCCACCTCCCTGCGCAATCACTTCCGTGCCCGCTTTGCCATCTCCCCCAGCGAGTGGCGACGCTCTTTTCGTGGTAGTCGGGCAACATAATCAGGCTCCACGTTTCACGTGGAACATGCTTTCAATTCCCCCAAAAACAAAAAAGCCGCTCACAAGGAGCGGCTTTTTACTATCTGTCTGACTGCGTCGATTAGACGTCGAGGTTGGCTACGCGCAGGGCGTTGGTCTCGATAAAGTCACGACGGGGCTCAACGGCATCACCCATCAGGGTGGAGAAGAGCTGGTCAGCACCGACGGCGTCGTCGATGGTGACGCGCAGCATGCGACGGGCTTCCGGATCCATGGTGGTTTCCCACAGCTGGTCCGGGTTCATCTCACCCAGCCCTTTATAGCGCTGGATGTAGATGCCGCGCTTGCCTTCGCTCATCAGCCAGTCGACCGCTTCCACGAAGTTGGCAACCGGCTTGACCTTCTCGCCGCGCTTGATAAAACCACCATCCTCAATCAGGTTGGCGATCTCTTTACCCAGCGAAACCAGTTGACGGTACTCGGAAGATTGCAGGAATTCGTAGCTGATCGGGTATTCACGATCAACACCGTGCTGACGTACCACGGCGTGCGGCACGAACAGACTGCGCTCTTCGTCGCGGCGAACCTGGATCTGGTACTGGATACCGTGATTGCTCTCGTTGAGCACGGCTTCCATGCTCTGGCACCAGGCCAGCAGATCGCTCTCGTTGGCCAGCAGTGCTTCGTGCAACTCAGGCTGATAAATCAGCTGGGTCAGTACGGCAATCGGGGCACGACGGGACATGCGAGTGATCAGATGAGAGACCGCGCGGTGCTGGTTGACCAGACGCTCCAGCGCCTCGCCACCGATAGCCGGGGCCGACTCGTTGACGTGCAGGGTTGCACCATCAAGCGCCATTGAGGTCTGATACTGCAGCAGCGCATCTTCATCTTTCAGATACTGCTCCTGCTTGCCCTTCTTGACCTTGTAGAGCGGCGGCTGGGCGATAAAGACGTAACCACGCTCGATGATTTCCGGCATCTGGCGATAGAAGAAGGTCAGCAGCAGGGTACGGATGTGAGCACCATCGACGTCCGCATCGGTCATGATGATGATGTTATGGTAGCGCAGCTTGTCCGGGTTGTACTCGTCGCGACCGATACCGCAGCCCAGTGCGGTGATCAGGGTGCCCACCTCTTGCGAGGAGATCATCTTGTCGAAACGGGCCTTCTCTACGTTCAGGATCTTGCCCTTGAGCGGCAGGATGGCCTGGTTTTTACGGTTGCGACCCTGCTTGGCGGAACCGCCAGCAGAGTCTCCTTCCACTATGTAGAGTTCGGAAAGAGCCGGGTCTTTCTCCTGACAGTCAGCCAGTTTGCCGGGCAGGCCAGCGATATCCAGCGCACCTTTGCGGCGAGTAAGTTCGCGAGCCTTGCGGGCCGCTTCACGGGCACGGGCCGCATCGATGATCTTGTTGACCACGATCTTGGCATCGCTCGGGTTTTCCAGCAGAAATTCACCCAGTTTCTCGCCCATCGCCTGCTCAACTGCAGTCTTCACTTCGGACGAAACCAGCTTGTCCTTGGTCTGGGAGGAGAACTTGGGGTCCGGCACCTTGACGGAGATAACGGCAATCAGACCTTCACGTACGTCGTCGCCACTGGCGGCAGACTTGGCCTTCTTGCTGTAGTCCTCTTTGTCCATATAGGTGTTCAGAGTACGGGTCAGCGCGGTACGGAAGCCCACCAGGTGAGTACCACCATCCCGCTGCGGAATGTTGTTGGTGAAGCAGTAGACCCCTTCCTGATAGGCGTCGTTCCACTGCATCGCCACTTCCACGCCAATACCATCGTGCTCGGTGGTGAAGTGAAATACCTTCGGATGGATCGGGGTCTTGTTCTGGTTCAGGTATTCAACGAACGCCTTGATGCCGCCCTCGTAGCAGAAATGCACCTCACGGCCATCACGCTCGTCATGCAGACGAATGGAGACACCGGAGTTGAGGAAGGAGAGCTCACGCAGGCGCTTGGCCAGGATTTCGTAGTGATACAGGGTATCGGTAAAGATGGTCGGGCTCGGCCAGAAGCGTACCTCGGTACCCGTACCTGAGCTGTCACCGATCTGCTTGAGTGGCGCCTGCGGCTCACCCAGGTGATAGGTCTGCTCGTAAACATGACCGTTACGACGAATGGTCAGCAACAGCTTGTCAGAGAGGGCGTTAACCACGGAGATACCCACACCGTGCAGGCCACCGGATACTTTATAAGAGTTGTCATCGAACTTACCGCCAGCGTGCAGCACGGTCATGATAACTTCGGCGGCGGAACGGCCCTCCTCTTCATGCATGTCTACCGGGATGCCCCGGCCATTGTCACGCACAGAGACAGAACCATCGGAATGGATCTTGACCAAAATATCGGTGCAGTAACCAGCGAGCGCTTCGTCAATGGAGTTATCGACCACTTCGAACACCATGTGGTGCAGACCCGAGCCATCATCCGTATCGCCGATATACATCCCCGGGCGCTTGCGGACCGCATCCAGGCCCTTCAGTACCTTGATATTCGAGGAGTCGTAAGTATTCTCAGTCATAGCTTACTCTCTGCCTTCTCTAACGTTTCGGAGACCTTGCCTTGTTCCACGTGGAACAACTTGCAGTCATTCGCATCCATCATGTCTGCGAGCTGACCGGTGTCGATGGCGGTGATAAACACCTGGGACGCACACTGCTTCAGCCTTGCGGCCAGCAAGCGGCGCTTGTCGACATCCAGTTCAGAGGCAAAATCGTCAATTAAAAAAATACAGCCACGGCTGCTATGTTGATTCAAATAGAGCCCTTGAGCCAAGCGCATGGCGCAGACCAGCAACTTCAGTTGACCCCGGGACAAAATATCTTGAGCGGGCACCCCGCTCGCCTTGAGGCGGACATCGGCCTTCTGTGGCCCGACGCCGGTATAGCCCAGCGCCCGATCCCGCTCAAACCCCGCCTCCAGCAACTCATTGAGGGGAGTATCTTTCTCCCAGCCCCGATAAAAACCGAGACTGATATCGAATTCCGGCAGAAAATCCGCCGTCATCTCCTTGATCAGGGGCGTAATGGCCTGACAATAACTGGCGCGAAACTCGGCCAGTTCACCCCCGAGCCGCACCAGCTCCTGATCCCAGAACGCCAGCTGGCGATACTGGGTGCTCTGGCGCAGCAGCGCATTGCGCTGTTTCAACAGCCGCCGAACTCGTCCCCAGAGGGAAAAAAAGGTCGGTTCCTGATGGAAGACGCCCCAATCGAGCCAGGCACGACGGGCTTGAGGCCCGCCAGTCAGCAGGTTGAAGCCATCGGGATGGATCAACTGCACCGGCAACAACTCGGCAAGGTCGGCCAGACGTTGCGCCTGAGTACCGGCAATCTTGAGTTGGGTCTCGCCACTCTTGTCCTTGGCAAGGCCAATGGGAACCTGACGCCCCTCCAGTTCGCACTGGGCAAACAGGGTGAAGGCTCGCTCCCCCTGACGGATAACCCGTCCGGTCAAATGAGTGCGAAAGGAACGCCCCAAGCCAAGGTAGTGGATAGCTTCCAGCACGCTGGTCTTGCCGCTGCCATTGCGCCCGACCAGTATATTGAGGCCGGGCGACAGCTTGAGACTGGCTTGCTGGATATTGCGAAAGTCGCTGAGCTGGAGTTTGACCAGAGACACGACTAGATCCGCATCGGCATCACCACGTACTGAGCATCCTGATGTTCAAAATCCTCAATAATGGCACTGCTGATCGAATCGCTCAGGCTAATCCGGATTTGGTCACATTTTAACGTATTCAGCACGTCGAGCACATAAGAGACGTTAAAGCCGATCTCCATCTCGCCAGCGGCATATTGTACGTCAAGCAGCTCTTCGGCTTCTTCCTGTTCCGGGTTGTTGGCGGTGATACGCAGCAGGTTTTCCTGCAGATTGAGACGCACCCCACGGAATTTCTCGTTAGAGAGGATTGCTGCACGGGCAAACGCCTGGCGCAGATCCTCACGACCGGCGATCAAGGCTTTGTCACTGTTGCGCGGAATAACCCGGCGCCAGTCAGGGAAGCGACCATCCACCAGCTTGGAGGTAAAGATGAAGCCATCG
Source organism: Aeromonas sp. CU5 (assembly GCF_002586745.1). Lineage (NCBI taxonomy): Bacteria > Pseudomonadati > Pseudomonadota > Gammaproteobacteria > Aeromonadales > Aeromonadaceae > Aeromonas > Aeromonas sp. CU5. The sequence goes on along the minus strand of NZ_CP023817.1, from coordinate 3,848,101 downwards.
AGGGCAGCACGCAGATTGCTGCGGCCGATCTGCAGCCGTACCGGCTTGTCGTCAGCTTCCAGCAAGCGCACCAGCTCCAGCACCCCTTTACGGGGCAGGATAACTTGATGATCGGGTAGCGATTCTGCAACCACCTCACGGCGGCAAGTGGCCAGACGGTGACCGTCGGTTGCCACGGTACGCAAACCGTGCCCCTCGCTCTCGAACAACATGCCATTCAGGTAATAACGCACATCCTGACTGGCCATGGAGAACTGGGTGGCGTCGATCAGCTTTTTCAGTTCCAGCTGGCTGATATCGAACTCGAGCACGGATTCCCAATCCTCGATGTTCGGATACTCGGTCGCTGGCAGGGTCGAGAGGTTGAAGCGGGAACGACCTGATCGGATGATCAGGCGCTCACCTTCGGTATTGAAGCGGATCTCGGCACCTTCTGGCAAACCACGGCAGATATCCAGCAGCTTGCGCGCTGGCACCGTGGTGCGGCCATCCTGGCTGTCACTATTGAGATAGACCTGACCGATCATCTCAACTTCGAGGTCGGTCCCGGTCAACGACAGCAGACCGTTGCTGACATCAAGCAGCACGTTGCCGAGGATCGGCAGGGTCGGTCGGCCACCCAGAGCACCGGACACCAGTTGCAGAGGACGTAACAGGGCCTCACGGCTAATTTCGAGCTGCATCTGTGCTCTCCGTTGTTATTGGGAGGAAAGGGTTCGGATCAGGTTGGAATATTCACACTGCATCTGTCCACTCCGTGCTGTTATCAGGACGAAAGAGTACGGATCAGGTTGGAATAGTCCTCCTTGATGTCGTGACTCTCCTCCTTCAGCTGCTCAATCTTGCGGCAGGCATGAAGAACGGTAGTATGGTCACGGCCACCAAAGGCATCACCTATCTCCGGCAAACTGTGGTTGGTCAGCTCTTTGGCCAGCGCCATCGCCAACTGGCGTGGGCGGGCAACCGAGCGGGAACGACGCTTGGAGAGCAGATCCGCCAGCTTGATCTTGTAATACTCCGCCACCGTCTTTTGAATATTGTCGATGGTGACCAGCTTCTCCTGCAGTGCCAGCAGATCACGCAGCGCTTCGCGCACGAAATCGATATTGATGGCACGGCCGGTAAAGTTGGCGTTGGCGATCACCCGGTTGAGGGCGCCTTCCAGTTCACGGACGTTGGATCGCAGACGTTTGGCGATAAAGAACGCCACTTCATCCGGCAAATGGACCTGGTTCTCGTCCGCCTTGCGCATCAGGATCGCGACGCGGGTCTCCAGCTCCGGTGGTTCGATCGCTACAGTCAGGCCCCAGCCAAAGCGGGACTTGAGACGATCCTCAACACCGTTGATCTCCTTCGGATAGCGATCCGAGGTCAGGATGATCTGCTGATTACCTTCAAGCAACGCATTGAAAGTATGGAAGAACTCCTCCTGGGAGCGCTCCTTGTTGGCGAAGAACTGGATGTCATCGATGAGCAAGGCGTCGACACTGCGGTAATAACGCTTGAACTCTTCAATGGCGTTATTTTGCAGCGCTTTTACCATGTCCTGAACAAACCGCTCGGAGTGCATATAGATGACTTTTGCATCTTTTTTGCCCTCTTTGATCGCATTACCAACCGCGTGCAACAGGTGGGTTTTACCCAGACCAGTACCGCCATAGAGGAACAGCGGGTTGTATGCACCACCCGGATTGTCCGCTACCTGACGGGCAGCCGCACGCGCCAACTGGTTAGACTTACCCTCGACGAAATTCTCGAAGGTATAGTTCACGTTGGTGTTGCTCTTGTGGTTCGGCTCGGGCTTGGTTTCAGCCTTGCGTTCCCAGCTCTTCTGCAAGTTATTCACAGGCGCGGCACCCTGTACTGGCGCTCTGGCGACAGGGACAGGATGAGGACGATTGCCTATATCAAAACGCAGGGCGGGGCCGTCGACCCCATAGAGTTCATTGATGATGCCATTAACCCGGATGAGATACTTGTCTCGTACCCAGTCCAGAACAAAGCGATTCGGTGCATACAGGGTCAGAGTATTGTCACTCAACTCCGCTTGAAGCGGCCGGATCCACATGCTGAATTCTGCCGAGGGCAACTCATCTTGCAGCCGGTTTAGGCACTGCTGCCATAGCGAAGCAGTCACTCTAAGCTCCTGTCGATTGATTAACTAAAGACCGGCTATTCTACGTTTTTAGCGATCTGATCTCCAGCCATCGCCCGGTGGATCCAGCAAATAAGATCCTTGACTTTCAAGGATCCCACGGCTTTGGATCAGATTTCATCCCCAAAGTTACCCACAGCTTGATCCACTATCCAGATTGGCGGATCGCCCCCATCTCTTCTCGTTATTTAATATAACTAAATGTCATTTATTAATTAGGTTTTATTCCAATAGCATGCGTTGCAACGTAGTGATTACAACTACAAATACAAGACATTGAGAGCGAGAAACACCATGAGCAGATCCATCAAACTGATTTCCGGCGCAGCCATCCTGCTGGCCACCCTGTCTGGTCAAGCGATAGCCCAGGAGACCATCAAGGTCGGCATGTCCGGCAAGTATTTTCCGTTCACCTTCGTCAAGCAGGACAAGCTGCAGGGCTTTGAGGTGGATATGTGGAACCAGATCGGTGAGCGTACCGGTTACAAGGTCGAATTCGTGACCGCCAGCTTCTCTGGCCTGTTCGGCATGCTGGAAACCGGTCGCATCGACACCATCTCCAACCAGATCACTATCACTGACGAGCGCAAGGCCAAATACGCCTTCTCCCAACCCTACGTCTATGACGGCGCCCAGATAGTGGTTCGCAAGGGCAACAGCACCATCCACGGCATTCAGGATCTGGCTGGCAAGAAGGTTGCCGTTAACCTGGGTTCCAACTTCGAAGAGCTGCTGCGCAAGAACGATCCAGCCAAGAAAATCGATATCCGTACCTATGATTCCAACTTCGAACAAGATGTCGCGCTGGGCCGTATCGATGCCTTCGTGATGGACCGCGTCTCCACCGCCCAGTTGATCAAGGAATCCAAGCTGCCACTGCAACAGGCCGGCGCACCGTTCGAAACCATCGAGAACGCCCTGCCCTTCCTGAAAACCCCGGAGAAACAGGCTGTGCTAAACAAGGTCGACGGTGCCCTGACCGCCATGCGTAAGGATGGCTCCCTGCGTCAGATCTCCGAAAAATGGTTCGCCTCCGACATCACCGACAAATAAATGATGGAATTTGATCTCGAATACACGCTGGGGCTGTTTCCCATCCTGCTCAAGTATCTGGGCACCACGATGGAGATGGCACTGTGGGGATTCGTGCTGGCACTCGTGCTGTCGCTGGCTCTGGCGATAGTGCGGGTGTTTCGCATCCCCGTCATTCACTGGCTGGCAATGCTCTATATCTCGTTCTTTCGGGGTACACCGCTGCTGGTCCAGCTATTCCTGCTCTATTACGGGCTACCGCAGCTGTTCCCAATCTTCGTGGGGATGGATGCCTTTACTGCCGCTATCGTCGGCCTGACCCTGCACTTCGCCGCCTACATGGCCGAGTCGATCCGGGCCGCCATCCTCGGCATTCACAAAAGTCAGATGGAAGCGGCGCTCAGTATCGGCATGAGTCGCTATCAGGCGATGCAGCGGATCATCCTGCCACAAGCAGCACGTATCGCCACCCCATCGCTGATGAACTACTTCATCGACATGATCAAGAGCACCTCACTGGCATTCACCCTGGGGGTGGCCGAGATCATGGGCAAGGCACAGATGGAGGCCTCCTCCTCCTTCAAGTTCTTCGAGAGCTTTATGGCGGTGGCGCTGGTCTACTGGGGGGTTGTTATTATCTTTACCCGCTTGCAGCATCTGCTGGAAGTTCGCCTGAATAGGGCCTACTAACGGAGGTCAGCGATGATCAAACTCACCGGCCTCACCAAGGCTTATAACGGCAATCAGGTACTTAACAGCATCGATCTGGAGGTGAAAAAAGGGGAAATTGTCGTCATCATCGGCCCCTCCGGCACCGGCAAATCGACCCTGCTGCGCTGCCTGAACCTGCTGGAGACCCCGGATGCGGGCACCCTGGCCATCGACGACCTTGCGCTGAATCTGGCCAAAGCCAGCGAGCAACAGGCAATCGAGTTGCGCAAGCGCACCTCCTTCGTGTTCCAGAACTACGCCCTGTTTGCCAACAAGACGGCGCTGGACAACATTGCCGAAGGGCTGATCACCGTCTGGAAGCAACCGAAGGCAGAAGCACGCGCCACCGCGCTCGGCATCCTCAAAGAGATAGGTCTTGCCGACAAGCAGGATGCCTATCCGGCGTCACTGTCCGGCGGTCAACAACAACGGGTCGGCATTGGCCGCGCCATGGCCGCCCACTCCAAAGTGATTCTGTTCGATGAGCCCACCTCCGCCCTAGACCCCGAGTGGGTAGACGAGGTGCTGGGGCTGATGAAAGCATTGGCTCGTCGACACCAGACCATGGTGGTGGTGACCCATGAGATTGAATTTGCTCGCGATATTGCTGATCGAGTGATCTTCATGGAAGGGGGGAGGATCGTCGAACAGGGGCCGCCAGATCAGATATTGGTTGATCCCAAGGATCCCCGCACCCGGGAGTTCTTGCGAAAAGTTCTGAAATAGCCCCCGCTTTCGCAGCTTGACCACCTTTTTTATTGAAGGATCCCTTGTTTAACCCCGGGTTGCCAGTATAATCCGGAGCCCTCGATCCTCTGGATCCTTACACTCGGCAGTGGCCTTTCAAGACCATCGCAGGATGAGAGGGAACGGCGGATTGACTAAAAGCCGAACTCTGTTTAGAATTCGGCCTCTTTTGCTAGTCGTCACACGCTATAGCTGGCGCGTCGGCTAAGTGTGACATCAAAACTGTACAGAAATACGGAATCGAATCATGAAACGTACTTTTCAACCGTCCAACCTGAAGCGCAAGCGCTCTCACGGTTTCCGCGCCCGCATGGCAACTGCCAACGGTCGTAAAGTTCTGGCCGCTCGTCGTGCCAAGGGTCGTGCCCGCCTGGTAGTCTAATGCCTACCCAGCACACCTTCTCTCGGGAGTTACGTCTGTTAACTCCCGAACACTTCAAACGCGTTTTCGCTGAGCCTGTCCGGGCTGCTTCCCCGCAAATTACGCTTCTCGCCTGCCCCAATTCACTCGAACACTCTCGTCTTGGTCTCGCTGTGCCCAAAAAAGCACTCAAGCGTGCCGTCTGGCGTAACCGTGTCAAACGGGTGGTCCGGGAAAGTTTCCGCCTCCAACAACATAAGCTGCCCGCTATCGATATCGTGGTGATCGCCAAGGCTGGTGTGAAAGAGATGGATAACGAGGAACTGTTCAAGTTACTGGAAAAGCTATGGCGCACTCTGTCACGCCGTTGCAATGGGTAGCTATCAAACTGATACGCCTGTATCAGCTAATCATTAGCCCTCTGCTCGGGCCGCGCTGCCGTTTTACTCCAACTTGTTCCCAATTTGCGATAGAAGCCATCCGACTTCACGGTTTCATAAAAGGCGTTTGGCTAGCTAGCAAACGTCTATTAAAATGCCACCCCTTATCCGAGGGTGGTTATGACCCGGTTCCGCAACCAAAGCGAAGAAACTGAAGACTATGGAATCACAACGCAATCTACTTCTGATCGGTTTGCTGTTCGTGAGCTTTTTGCTCTGGCAACAGTGGGAGTCCGACAAGGCTCCGAAGCCGGCCCCGATTACCGTGGCCCAAACCGAACATTTCGTACCTGAAGCCGGTCAAACCGGTGACATTCCTCAGGTTTCCGAGCAAGCCAACGCGACTGCCGCACGCAAGCTGATCACCGTCTCCTCTGACGTGCTCAAACTGACCCTGGATACCCAGGGTGGCGATATCGTCTCTGCCGAACTGCTGGCCCACAAGCTGGAAGAAGGTAAAGAGCCGTCATTCGTGCTGCTGACCAATGTGCCTGATCGCCTCTATGTCGCCCAAAGCGGCCTGGTGGGTCGTGATGGTCCTGACAGTCAACCTCAGGGCCGTCCTACCTATGACGCCGCCCAGACCAGCTATCAGCTGGCCGATGGTCAGGATCAAGTCGTCGTACCGATGACCTGGACCGACAGCAAGGGCGTGCTCTTCACTAAAGAATTCGTGCTCAAGCGTGGCGACTATGCCATTGGTGTTGATTACAAAATCGACAACAAATCTGCCGAGCCGGTTCAGGTGCAGTTCTATGGTCAGCTGAAGCAGACCGTAGCAACCCCGAAAGACCAGGAAGGTCATGCCATGGTAGCGAGTGCTTACCGTGGTGGTGCTTTCTCCAGCGAAGAGACTCGCTACAAGAAATACACCTTCGACGAAATGAAGGATGCCGACCTGAACAAGACCACCAAGGGTGGTTGGGTCGCCATGCTGCAACACTACTTCGTCTCCGCCTGGGCACCCAATGCCGACGATACCAACAGCTTCTACAGCCGCGTGACCCCTGGCACAGGCCAGGCCATCATTGGCTATAAAGCGCCCTTGGTAGACGTGGCCGCTGGCCAACAGGCCGAAGTGACCAGCAAGCTGTGGGTCGGTCCCAAGCTGCAAGACCAGATGGCCAAGGTGGCTAACCACCTCGACCTGACCGTCGACTACGGCTGGCTGTGGTTCATCGCCCAGCCACTGCACTGGCTGCTGACCGTGTTCCACGGCTTCGTCCAGAACTGGGGTGTGGCCATCATCATGCTGACCATGCTGGTGCGCGGTATCATGTTCCCGCTGACCAAAGCCCAGTACACCTCCATGGCCAAGATGCGCATGCTGCAGCCCAAGATTGCAGCCCTGCGTGAGCGCTTCGGCGAAGATCGCCAGAAGATGTCTCAAGGCATGATGGAGCTGTACAAGAAGGAGAAGGTCAACCCGCTGGGTGGCTGTCTGCCGATCCTGGTACAGATGCCGATCTTCATCGCCCTCTACTGGGCCTTGATGGAATCCGTCGAGCTGCGCCATGCGCCGTTTGCCCTGTGGATCTCTGACTTGTCAGTGAAGGACCCCTTCTTCGTGCTGCCAATCCTCATGGGTGCCTCCATGTGGTATCTGCAGAAGATGAGCCCGACCACTGTCACCGATCCGATGCAACAGAAAGTGATGCAGTTCATGCCGATCATCTTCACTTTCATGTTTCTCTGGTTCCCGGCTGGCCTGACTCTGTACTGGTTGGTGAGCAACGTCATCTCCATTACCCAGCAGACCATCATCTATCGTCAGCTGGAGAAGAAAGGCCTGCACACTCGCAATTGATGCGCAGCTAATCTTCCCGTGATGACAAAAGAGGCGGCCTTCGGGCCGCCTTTTTTATTACAATGTCTCCCACTACGTTTTCCTATCAGCGAACAAACGAGCCAAGCAAGATGACAACAGATACGATCGTGGCCCAAGCCACCGCGCCAGGCCGTGGCGGCGTTGGCATAGTCCGGGTCTCCGGCCCCGCCGCCGAACAGGTCGCCGAGATAATGCTCGGCAAGCTCCCGCGGGTGCGCTACGCCGAATATCTGCCGTTCAAGGATGAGCAAGGCCAGGTACTGGATCAGGGCATCGCCCTGCTGTTCAAAGCCCCCAACAGCTTCACCGGCGAGGATGTGCTGGAGCTGCAGGGGCACGGGGGTCCCGTCATCATGGACATGCTGATCCGCCGCATTCTGCAGATCGATGGCATTCGCCCTGCCCGTCCCGGCGAGTTCAGCGAACGCGCCTTCATCAATGACAAGCTGGATCTGGCCCAGGCCGAGGCCATCGCCGACCTGATCGAAGCCTCCAGCGAACAGGCCGCACGCAGCGCCATGCACTCCCTGCAGGGGCAGTTCTCCAGCAAAATTCAATTGCTGGTCGAGAGCCTGATCCGGCTGCGCATCTATGTGGAAGCGGCCATCGACTTTCCCGATGAGGAGATCGACTTCCTCTCCGACGGCAAGGTTGCGGGCGATCTCTACGCCATCATGGCCGAGCTGGATGGGGTACGCGGGGAAGCCAAGCAGGGCGCCCTGCTGCGGGAAGGGATGAAGGTGGTGATCGCCGGTCGCCCTAACGCCGGTAAATCGAGCCTGCTCAACGCCCTGGCAGGCCGCGAGTCCGCCATTGTCACCGAGATCGCCGGTACCACCCGCGACGTGCTGCGCGAACACATCCACCTCGATGGTATGCCGCTGCACATCATCGACACCGCCGGTCTGCGCGACACGCAAGATCAGGTGGAAAAGATCGGCATAGAGCGCGCCTGGGCAGAGATAGAACAAGCCGATCGCGTGCTGTTTATGGTGGATGGCACTACCACTGACGCCATCGACCCGCGGGAGATTTGGCCGGAATTTGTTGATCGGTTGCCAAAAAACATCGGCCTCACCGTCATTCGCAACAAGGCCGACCTGACTGGCGAGGAGCTGGCACCGAGTCAGGAGCTAGGTCACGCCGTCTACCGCATCTCCGCCAAGACCGAGCTGGGGCTGCCCGCCCTGCGTGAGCACCTGAAAGCCTGCATGGGCTTCCAGGGCAATACCGAGGGGGGCTTTATGGCCCGCCGCCGCCATCTGGATGCGCTGGAGCGCGCCGCCGAGCGGCTACTGATCGCCAAAGACCAGCTGGAAATCTATGTCGCCGGGGAACTGGTGGCCGAAGAGCTGCGCCTCGCGCAGGAGTCCCTCTCCGAGATCACCGGCGAATTCAGCTCCGACGATCTGCTGGGCCGCATCTTCTCCAGCTTCTGCATCGGCAAGTAAGTCGGTTCGGCAGACAACAAAAAGCCCGGGATGAACCCGGGCTTTTTGTTGTCTGTTTTTTGTCCGCACACCTAGAGACGGCGCAGACACCACATGAAGTAAGCGCCACCTAACAGGGTGGAGACCAGACCGACCGGCACCTCCTTCGGGAAGAGGACCTGCTGGCCGACCCAGTCCGCCGATACCATCAACAGGGCGCCGGAAGCGGCAGCCCCGAGCAGGTGCCAGCGTGCCCGCACCAGCCCCATCAGCTTGGCCATGTGTGGCGCCAGCAGACCGACGAACGAGAGCGGCCCCACCACTAGGGTGGCACTGGCAGTGAGCACGGCCACCAGCAGCAGGATGGCGAGCTGGGCACGGTTGAGGCGAATGCCCAGCGCGGTCGCCATCGCAGCTCCCATCGGCAGCAGATCGAGCCAGCGGCTGACAAGCAGGCAGGCGGCCAGCATCAACAGCACCAGCCCCACCAACCCATAGGCCACCGGCAGGGTGACGTAATAGGTGGAACCGGACATCCAGGAGAGCAGTTGCTGCACCCGCATGTCACCGTTGGCCAGCGCGATGGCCTGCAGCGGCTCAAACAGTGCCGTGATGGCAATACCTGAGAGCAGGATCCGCTCCGGCTGGAAGCCGTGCTTGCGATTGACTACCACCAGCAGCAACAGGCAGCCGAAGGCACCGAGCAAGCCACCGGCCAGCATCAGCGGCAGGGGCAACGCGGGCAGCAGCAGCGCTGTGGTAATCACCCCCATAAAGGTGCCGCCACTCACCCCCAGCAGCTCCGGGCTCGCCATCGGGTTGTTGCTGACGCGCTGCAACAGGGTACCCGCCAGCGCCAGCAGCACACCGGCCGCTCCCGCCGCTAGTGCGCGCGGCAGCCGCCACTCCAGCTGGGCCTGCCAGCGGAGCCAGCTTGGCCAGCTCCAGCCCGTCATCCCCTGACCAAACAGCAGGGAGGCGACCATGGCCAGCAGCAGCCCAACCAGCAACAGGCCGACAAGGCGAGCCGGAGCCGGATGGCGGGCCACCAGCAGAGCGGAGTTTGCCTTCGGCGCACCCGACTTGATGCCAAGGCGCGGAATAAGCCAGAGCAGCAGCGGCGCGCCCAGCAGGGCGGTCATGGCGCCGGTGGGGATCAAGACTGGCCAGAAGCGGCTCAGGCTCTGCAGCAGCAGATCGGTGGCCGCCAGCAGCAGGGCGCCGAGGATCGGTGCCCACAATAGCCGTTGGCCAAGCTGGCGGATCCCGAGCAGCCGCACCATGGCGGGGGCGGCCAGCCCGATAAAGCCGATCAGCCCGACCACGCTCACCACGCAAGCGGTGACAAATACCGCCAGCCCGAGTCCGGCAAAACGCAGATGCTGAAGGGATACACCCAGACTACGGGCGCTGGCATCATCCAACTCCAGCACTGCAAGCGGGCGTACCAGCACAGCGGCCAGCGCAGCGGCTGCCAGCAGGCGAGGCAACAGGTAACTCACCCCGCTCCAGCTGTTCTGCACCAAAGAGCCACTGCCCCACACCAGCAAGCCTTTCAGCTCCTCCTGAAAGAACAGCAAGAGCCCCATGCTGATGGCCGCCAGATAGAGGTTGATCACCAGCCCGGCAAAGACGATGACCACCGGATTGAGCTGACGACGCCAGGCCAGGGCGAACACCAGCGCCATTGCAAGGCTGCCACCGGCCATGGCGATCCACTCCCGCCCCAACAGCAGCCAGGAGGGGGCAAACAGGGTCACCATCATCAATGCCAGTTGGGCACCGGAGGCCACCCCAAGCGTGGTGGGTGACGCGAGCGGGTTGCGCAGCACCTGCTGCATCAGGGTACCCGCCAGCCCGAGTGCAGCTCCAGCCAGCAGGGTGACCACCAAACGGGGCAGCCAGCTGAAATGCACCACCGCTTGGCTGACATCATCCAGATTGGGGGCGAAGAGGCTCTGCCACCAGAGCGCACCGGGCAGCTGGCGAGCCAGCTCCCAACACGCGAGCGAGAGGGTCAACCCCAGCAGGATCGAGACCGGCCGCAGCAGCGGCGATGTGAGCAGTCGCTTCATCGGCTCGCCTCCATACGCTCGACATCTTGCAGCAATGCATCGCTGAGCAGACTGGCGAAACGGCGGGCGGCCAATACGCCGCCAAAACTCCAGACCGCAGGCAGATGCAGCACGGGGGCTTGGCGTACCAGCGGCAGATGCTGCCACAGCCCAGGCTCCTGCAGCCGTTCGCTCACTCCGACCGGGATGGGATCGACCACCACCAGCCGCGCGGTTGGCAAGGTCATAAACTGCTCGATGCTGACCACCGAGAAACCCCAGTCATTGGTCTGATTCTGCCAGCCATTGCGCAGCCCGAGCCGCGTCATCACCGCATCGAACAGGCTGTGGCGACCAAACACCCGCACATGGCGCTCATCGATAAACTGCACCACCAGCAGGGGCGGCAGATCCGCAGGCAATCTGGCCTTCATACTGGCCAGTTCCTGATCCAGCCCGGCCAGCAGCCGTTCGCCCTCGGAGGTTTTGCCCACCATACGGGCGAGGGTCAGGGTCACATCGTGCAGCCGCTGCCACAGATCGGTTTGCCCATCATAGAGGGCAATAGTGCTCACCGGTGCAATGCGGGAAAGAGTTGGTGCCAGCGGAGCCGCTAGCGGCGAGATGAGGATGCGATCGGGTTTGAGCTCCGCCAGCAGCTCGCGGTTGGGCTGGGTGCGCAGGCCGATATCCACCACCCCGGCGGGCAGCCGTGGCTCGCCGACCCATGCCTGATAGGGACCAGCATCCCCCACAGCCAGCGGTGTCACCCCGAGTGCCAGCAGGGTCTCGGCTATGGTCCAGTCGACGGTAGCGATACGGGGTAGCGGCACAGAAGCGATCGGGGATGTGTCGGCCTGCGCCGCAAGTGGCAGCAGGCTAATAAGGCAGGGTGCCATCTTCTTCAATAAACGGTTCAAGAGAGCCCCCCGGTCAGACGATGGCGATGGGATGAGCATGAGCCGGGTGGCGAATGACCTCCATCGGGATGCCATAAATGGCGTTCAGGGTCTCGCTGGTCATGATCCCCTCAGGTTCGCCGTGGATGAGCAGGCGGCCAGAGTGGAGCGCCACCAACCGATCACAGAAGCGGGAGGCCATATTGATGTCGTGAATGACGATGATGACCCCAAGGTTTAGCTGACGGCTCAACTGCTTGACGAGCGTGAGCACCTCCACCTGATGGGCCACATCCAGCGCGGCCAGCGGCTCGTCCAGCAGGATGAAGCGGCTCTCCTGGGCCAGCAGCATCGCCAGCCAGACCCGCCCCCGCTCGCCGCCGGAGAGGGTATCCACCAGCCGATCGGCAAAGCGTTCGGTATGGGTAAGGGCGATGGCCCGATCGACCTGAAGGTGATCCTCCGCCCCCATCCGGCCCAACAGGCCGCGCCAGGGGTAGCGGCCCATCTCCACCAGCTCCCGCCCGAGCAGATTCTCGGCGCTCGGCAGATGCTGGGGCAGATAGGCTACCTGACGGGCAAACTCCCGGTTGCCCCAGTCGGGCAGCGGTTTGCCATCGAACAGGATCTCGCCGTCGCTCAGGGGTTGCTGGCGAGCCAGCAGCTTGAGCAGGGTAGATTTGCCGGAACCATTGTGGCCGATGAGGCCATAGACCTGTCCCTGCTCGAAACGCAGGTCGGTGGGGTGCAGCAGCGTGCGGTCATTGACCGTGAAGCTGGCTGATTTCATCTCGAACATAAGCAATTCCTGTGCTGGCTTGCCGCCAGTCTCATCGGTGCCGGCATCAAGCCGGCACCTCGCAATCCAGATGGGCGATCGCATCGCGGCTCACTGCGGCACGGCGCACGCCGATCAGTTCAGTGAGCTGGCCCTGACGCATCTCCAGCAGGCGATCGGCCAGCGGGAAGTAGTGATCGTCGTGGCTGATGGCGATCACCGTCTTGCCCATCTCCCTGAGGCGTGGCAACAGCAGCTGATAGAAGATGCGGCGGAACTGGGGATCCTGATCTGCGGCCCACTCGTCAAACAGCATCACCTCGCGCTGCTCGGCTAGCGCCAGCAGCAGAGCAACCCGCTTGCGCTGCCCCTGAGAGAGTTCTATATCGGCAATAAAGCCATCCTCGATGGTGAGCTTGCTGCCCATCTGCAGCCGCTCCAGCCACTCGGCGACCAGCTCATCCTTGGGTTCCGGCCCCAGCAGGTGCTGGAACAGGTGATAGTCGGTGAAGATGGCGGAGAAGAGCGCCAGATAGCCGTTGCGATCGGTGATCGGCTCGCCATCCAGCAGGATCCGGCCCGATACCGGCTGATAGAGGCCGGTCAGCAGCATGGCCAGCGTCGACTTGCCGGATCCATTGCCGCCGATGATGAATATCTGCTCACCTTTTCCGATGACCAGATCGATGGGGCCGACGGCAAAGCCGCCCTCCCCCTGATAGTGAAAGCTCACCCGCTCCAGCTCGATACGCTGCCAGGGGCGGATGGCGGGCGGCAGCGGAAAGTCCGCGTCCGGCTCTGCCAGATTGAGGGCGGCGATCTTGTCGAACGCCACCTGAGCGGCAAGCAGGGTCGGCAGGGCGCCAATCCCCTGCAACAGCGGGGTGCGCAGGAACAGCAAGGTCAGCGCAAAGGTAGCCGCCACATTGGTGTTGGCCCAGCCAAGGCCGTTGGCCAGAAAGAAAACCAGGCCGATGGCCCCCAGCATCATGATATTCGACCAGTTCACCGCGCTCAGGTGATAGGTGTCGGCGCGGATGATCTGCTGGCGGTAGTCACGGGCATTCTGCTCATAGAGCTGGTGGTAGACGAAGTGGGCCCGCTCGCGGTTGAGTGCCAGCTCCTTGCTGCCGGCGATGATGGCCTGATAGTTCTGATAGAGCCGATCTTCGGCCTGACGCATTTGGGAGAGATGGCGATAAACACGGTTCACCAGCAGCCAGCCCACCACCATAGTGACGGTAACCCAGAGCGCGGTAACCCCGAGCAACGCAGGAGAGAGCCAGCCGAGGTAAAGGGCAGAACCCAGCGTGAGCACCAGCCCCTGCACCAGCTCCGGCAGACGCACGAAGGCGATGGTGATCTGGCCGATATCGCTGGAGAGAGAGGCCAGCAGCGGCCCCTGACCAATCTGGCGGATGCGGGCGACATCGGTATCCAGCAGTTGCTTGAGCAGACGGCTACGTAACCGGTAGACAAAATGGTGACCGATAGTGGTCAGGGCCAGCTGAGAGCCGAGCGTGATCACCAGCAGCAGCACTATCAGGCCGACCAGCTGACCGAGGATCGGCAGCGGATCACCTATAGATTCGATAAGAGACTGATTAATAAAAGCAATGACGCCAATCCCGCTGACGGCACTGAGCAGACTGAGCAGGGTAATGGCGATAAAGGGCCAACGATATTGGCGATAAACCAGAGACAAGAGTTCCATGACAGGCCGCTATGCAGAGAAATGTTCAGATCAATGAACGGGGAAAAGGGGGCGAAGGCCAAGGCCCTCGCCCGCCCTCTGTTACCAGCGGTAGTTGATGCTGCCCACTACGCTGCGCGGCTCGCCGTAGTAGCAGTAATAGTCACAACTGGCCACGTAGGTTTCACCCAGCAGGTTGTTGACGTTGAGCTGGGCACGCCAGTTCTTGGCAAAGTCATACCCGATCATCGCATCCCAGACGGTATGGGCTGGCACCTCGGCAGAGCCGTAGATGGGGGTATAGTCCGCATTCACGGCGCCAATACCCACGCTGGAACCGATATAACGCACACCGGTACCCAGCTCCAGACCCGAAGCCACCCCTTGCTGCACCTTGTAGTTACCCCAGAAGGAGGCCTGGTGGCGCGGGATCAGGCTGGCACGGCGATCGCCACTGCCGGTGTCGTTGGTTTTGGCATCGGTGTAGGTATAAGCAGCGGTCAGACGCAGCGCATCTGTCACCTGCACGCTCCCTTCCAGCTCAACCCCCTGAGAGGTCACTTCACCCGCCTGGGTCTGCTGGCCGGAACCGGTAGAGACCAGCGAGTTGGTCTGGGCCAGATCGAACAGCGCCAGATTGATGTAACCGTCGAGGAAGGCAGGCGCATACTTCACGCCGGTCTCGTAGAGCTTGCCCTTGAGCGGCTTGTAGGAGTTTCGGGTGTTAGGATCGATCCCCGGCAGCACCTCGAACGACTCGGCATAGGCAAAGTAGGGAGAGAGGCCGTTGTCAGCCAGATACATCAGGCTGCCCGAGAGGGAGAGCTCGTGATCGTACTGGCGCTCGTCCTTGCTGGTATTGGTGTTGTGGGTCTCCACATAGTCGAAACGGCCACCGCCAGTCAGCAACCAGCGGTCGTCCCAGCGGATCTGGTGCTGGGCATAGAGGCCGCTCTGGCCCTTGGCGCTCTTCTGGTGAGTAGCAGTCGAATCGTCAAAACCGGGGAAGCCGCTGTAATCCGGGTTCATGGTATTGATGGAGCCCATGGCGTAATTGTCGGCCTCGACACCTTCATTGACATGGCGCTGCAGATCCACCCCCAGCAACAAGGTTTGCTCGGTGCTGTCGGTGTTCCAGTAGCCCACCATCAGGTTATCCATGGTGGCACTCTTGGTATTGCCATCGCGGTAAACCAGACCGCGGTAGGCGGTCGTGCCTTCATAGGTCGGGAAGATATAGGTCTGGCGCAGCAGCAGATCGTTGTAGTTGAAGCGGACGTTCTGCTTGAACTCCCAGGTCTGGTTGAGCTGGTGGGCCAACTCGTAACCGGTGGAGATCTGGGTATTTCGATTGCGATCGTAATCCGGCTGGCTCAGGTTGGTGGAGGGATCGATCTGGCCACCCGAGGTGTTCAGGGTGCCATAGACCGGGAAGAAGCCGTTGGTCGGGACCCCTTCGTCGTGCAGGAAACTGGCCAGCAGGGTCAGGCTGGTACGATCCGAAAGATCGAAGGTGACGCTGGGCGCCAGATAGACCCGATCGTTATAGGTGCCGGTGAGCACGCCATCACGCTCTTTATAAAGAGCAACCATGCGGTAGCGGCTGTTGTCGGAAAGCGCGTCAGATACATCCACCCCGACCTGACGATGATCCCGGCTGCCAAGTTGCAGATCCACCTGCCCTTGCGGCGTGGCGGTCGGTCGCTTGCTGATGGCATTGATCACCCCGCCCGGAGGCGCCTCACCGTAAAGGATCGAGGCTGGCCCCTTCAGCACTTCCACACTCTCCAGACCGAACGGTTCCGGAGTCCAGACATAATAGCCGGTGCCAAACAGCCGGTTGCCATCCAGATAAGAGGCGGCATCAAAGCCACGCACCTTGAACCAGTCGGTGTTGTTGTCGGAGCCATAGAGGCCGGTCAATACGCCGGAACGGTAGCGAATCGCTTCATCCAGCTGCAACACGGCGTGCTGATCCAGCTCCTCCCGGTTAACCACGGAGACGGCGCGAGGGGTCTCGGCCATCGGCACTTCCACCTTCATGGCAGTACCGGTCACCACCATGGTTTCGCTGGCTTTGGGCAGCTCAGCGGCGGCCTGTTCGGCCATCAGCGGCAGGGAGACGAGCAAACCGGAGAGTGAAAGCACGCCGAAGGCGCCCTTCTTGCCGGGTCCTGTAGTGTATTTTTGCGCAATCATATTAAAGTCTCGTCTATCAATGAGTTATGTTGTTTTAATTGTTATTTTTGGTCGTTTTTAACGACATCACCCTGTTCCATGGGCGAATAAAGCAGCGCAATCCTACTACAGGAGCCGTGATCGAATCGATTCAATAATTGCTAATCATTTGCATCTGCATTGTTATCTATCTGCATCATTGGCTGGATTTTACGGGGGATGGGAGTCATAAGGAGAGCCATTTGCGGAGAAAAAAATGAAGGGGAATATAAGAAGCAGAAAAAAGATCGGCTGGATGGATCCGGCGGCATTACCTGACTAGAGCCATTATCCCCAAGCTTTATCCATATTTATCCACACCCTTTGGCGGTAGAATCCGGCTTTGCGTTTCTTTGTCTGAAATCAGGATCCATTCCATGGCCAAACTCAATATCGTCGTCGGCTCTATGCTGGGCGCTGCCGAATATGTCGCAGACCACGTCGCCAACCTGCTGGAACAGGCTGGCCACCAGACCCGGATCCACAACCCGGCCAAGCTTGCCGAGGTACTGGATGATGCGGGATCCATCCTGCTGGTGGTCACCTCTACCCACGGTGCCGGCGATGTTCCCGACAATCTGCAACCCTTCGCCAAGGATCTTGCCGAGCAGCATCCAGATCTTAACTCACTGAAATATGGCGTGATCGCTCTGGGAGACAGCAGTTATGACACCTTTTGCCAGGGTGGCAAAACGCTGGATCAGCTACTGGCCGAGTGCGGTGCCAGCCGGATCGGCCAGCGGCTCGATATCGATGTGACCCAGCACGAGATCCCGGAAGATGCCGCCGAAGTGTGGATCAGCGACTGGATGGCGATGATCGCCTGATCAAGGGGTGGAAGATCCTGAAAAAATACTTGATCTTCCCACTTATCCCCAGATCAACTATCCACTGGGTTATTAACAGATTGATCCGAATGAGTTGTTCTACATGGTTACCCACAACGCCCAGGGTGATTGTGCATAACTACAGTGTAAAGCTCTGCAAAACCTATAGTTATCCATGTATGAGATCCAACGGCCAACTGCCCTGTGTATAAAAGTGCTGGTTATCCCCCTGTTCACCGAGCCAGGATCCAAGCTTTTCCACAAGCTAGGATCGCTCTTAAATTAATGATCTTTATGATCAAAAAGCGCTTATCAACAGAAAGGGTGGATCCTAATAGTAGATCCAATAAAAGATCGATCTAAAGATCCTTAAGATCTAATTACCGGATCCTCCCTTCTTACTGAACGTTAAGTAGACGTTCCCCTCAGGGCGCGAAACAGATAGAATGTTTCGCCCTTTAGCCCAGGCAAATAATGATCTTCAGGCGTGCAGATCAAGGTGATCCCAATGCAATACCATGAACAATTTGATGTGATCGTCGTCGGTGGCGGTCATGCAGGAACCGAAGCAGCAACAGCGGCAGCCCGAATGGGCATGAATACCCTGCTGCTGACCCACAATATCGATACGCTGGGGCATATGTCCTGTAATCCGGCGATCGGCGGGATCGGCAAGGGACACCTGGTCAGGGAAGTTGACGCACTCGGCGGGATCATGGCGCGTGCCACCGATCTTGCCGGGATCCAGTTCCGTACTCTCAACTCCTCCAAGGGGCCAGCAGTACGAGCTACCCGCGCTCAAGCGGATCGTCTGCTCTACAAGGCGGTTGTCCGGGATATGCTGGAGAACTATCCGAACCTGAAGATCTTCCAGCAAGCCTGCGATGATCTGATCATGGACGGGGATCGTGTAGCAGGCGTGGTGACCCAAAGCGGGATCCGCATCAGCGGCAAGACAGTCGTACTGACGGTTGGCACCTTCCTGAACGGTTTGATCCACATCGGGATGCAAAATTACAAAGGCGGTCGTGCCGGGGATCCTCCCTCGATCGCGCTGGCTCAACGCTTGCGTGAACTGCCGCTGCGCATCGATCGCCTTAAAACCGGTACACCACCGCGGATTGATGCCCGTAGCGTCGATTTCTCGCTGATGCAGGCCCAGCATGGCGATGATCCTCGTCCGGTCTTCTCGTTTATCGGTAATGCCAGCCAGCACCCACGTCAGGTGCCCTGCTACGTCACCCACACCAACGAGCGTACCCACGAGGTGATCCGCAACAACCTGGATCGCAGCCCGATGTACGCCGGGGTGATCGAGGGGATCGGCCCACGCTACTGCCCGTCGATCGAGGACAAGATCACCCGTTTTGCCGACAAGACGGCACACCAGATTTTCGTTGAGCCAGAAGGGCTGACCACTCACGAACTCTATCCGAACGGGGTATCCACCAGCCTGCCGTTTGATGTGCAGGTGCAGATCATTCGCTCCGTTCGTGGTTTTGAAAATGCTCACATCACTCGTCCTGGCTACGCGATCGAATATGATTTCTTCGATCCGCGGGATCTCAAGGCCAACATGGAGAGCAAGTGCATTCCAAACCTGTTCTTCGCGGGCCAGATCAACGGTACCACCGGTTACGAAGAAGCTGCTGCGCAAGGTCTGATGGCTGGCTTGAATGCCGCATTGCGTGCCCAGGACAAGGATCCTTGGCATCCCCGCCGGGATCAGGCCTATATGGGGGTGATGATGGACGATCTCTCCACCCTGGGTACCCGCGAGCCTTACCGCATGTTCACCAGCCGCGCCGAATATCGCCTGCTGCTGCGGGAAGATAACGCGGATGTCCGTTTGACTACCGTCGGTCGCGAACTGGGTCTGGTGGATGATGAGCGCTGGAGCAAATTCAACACCAAGATGGAACAGGTTGAGCTGGAACGTCAGCGTCTGCGATCGACCTGGATCCACCCGCAACACCCGTCACTTGCGGCGGTGAATGCGCTGGTTACTACCCCGCTAAGCCGTGAACAGAGTCTGGAAGAGCTGCTGCGTCGCCCCGAGGTGACCTATGATGCGCTGATGGCCATCGAAGGGGTTGGCCCCTCGGTGACCGATCATGCCGCCGCAGAACAAGTTGAAATCCAGATAAAATATGCAGGTTACATCGAGCGTCAGCATGATGAAGTAGCCAAGCAGCTACGTAACGAGAACACCCTGCTGCCGCAGGATATGGACTATCACCAGGTGAACGGCCTCTCCAACGAGGTGAAAGCCAAGCTCAGCGATACCAAGCCACAGACCATTGGTCAGGCCTCGCGGATCTCCGGCATTACCCCGGCGGCCATCTCCATTCTGCTGGTTCACTTGAAAAAACACGGCCTGCTGCGCAAAACCGCCTGAGGATTCTTACCGTTGGAAAACATGCTGGAAAGATTGAACGGCCTGCTCAAGCAGGCCGAAATTGTTATCACTGATACTCAAAAGAACCAACTGGTGCAGCTAGTCGAGTTGCTGCACAAGTGGAACAAGGCTTACAATCTCACCTCGGTCCGTGAACCGGACGCCATGCTGGTCAAGCACATCCTCGACAGCCTGGTGGTGAGTCCCCACTTGCACGGTGAGCGCTTCATCGACGTGGGGACCGGCCCTGGCTTGCCAGGCTTGCCGTTGGCGATCATCAATCCGGACAAGCAGTTCGTGTTGCTCGACAGCCTGGGCAAGCGGATCAACTTTATCCGTCAGGTGATCCAGGAGCTGGGTCTGACCAATGTCACGCCAGTCAAATCTCGGGTTGAAGAGTATCAACCGGACATCGGGTTTGATGGGGTACTGAGTCGGGCCTTTGCCTCGCTGGAGGACATGTTGAGCTGGTGTCATCATCTGCCATCCGAGCAGGGTTGCTTCCTGGCGCTCAAGGGGCAATATCCCGAGCAGGAGCTTGCCCAGTTGCCTGCCAATATCCGTCTGGTTGCCTGCCATGAGTTGCGGGTGCCGGAGCTGGAAGGCGAACGTCATCTGCTGGAATTCAAACATATCCAGCCCGAATAGGGTCGCAGTTTTATTTAGGGGATAGTGTGGGAAAAGTCATCGCCATAGCCAACCAGAAGGGTGGTGTGGGTAAAACCACCACCTGTGTGAATCTGGCCGCCTCCATGGCTGCCACCCGGCGCAAGGTGCTGGTGATTGATCTGGATCCGCAGGGCAATGCCACCATGGGCAGTGGTGTCGATAAATACGATGTCGAGCGCACTGCCTATGAACTGCTGATCGAAGATGCCCCCGTTGCTGAGGTGATCATTCGTGAAACCTCCGGTGGTTATCACCTGATTGCCGCCAACGCCGACGTGACCGCGGCAGAAATTCGTTTGATGGAGTTCTTTGCTCGCGAGATCCGCCTGCGCAATGCGTTGGCCTCGGTGCGGGACAAATACGACTACATCTTCATCGACTGCCCCCCCTCTCTCAACATGCTGACCGTGAACGCCATGGCTGCCGCCGATTCTGTGCTGGTACCGATGCAGTGCGAATATTATGCGCTGGAAGGGCTCACCGCCCTGGTCGACACCATCAGCAAGCTGGCTGCGGTGGTCAATCCGCAGCTCAAGATCGAAGGGGTGCTGCGCACCATGTTCGATCATCGCAACCGGTTGGCCAATGATGTGTCCGATCAGCTTAAACAGCACTTCGGCGACAAGGTCTACCGCACCATCATTCCCCGCAACGTTAGACTGGCGGAGGCCCCGAGTTTTGGCGCCCCGGCCATGCACTACGACAAATCATCGGTGGGCGCCAAGGCCTATCTGGCGCTGGCTGGCGAGATCCTCCGTCGCCAGGAGCAAGAGTGTCAGCTGCCCATCGCAGACCGAGAGAGCATATGACGCCAAAGAAACGCGGACTGGGCAAAGGGCTGGACGCCCTGCTCAGTACCAGTACGGCTGCCCGCCAAAAACAGGTGATGAGCGATCAGCGCACCGAGCAGGCCATGGCCCCTACCAATCAGGGCGAACTGCGCAAACTGCCGGTGGAGTGGTTGCAGTCAGGCAAGTACCAGCCCCGCAAGGACATGTCCCAGGACGCATTGGAAGAGCTTGCCAACTCGATCCGTACTCAGGGGGTTATTCAGCCCATCGTCGTGCGCCCGCTCGGCGAACAGTCCTTCGAAATTATTGCTGGTGAGCGGCGTTGGCGCGCTTCCCAGCTGGCCCGTCTCGACGTAGTGCCGTGCATCGTCAAGGATGTCCCTGATGAGGCTGCGGTGGTCATTGCGTTGATTGAAAATATTCAGCGGGAAGATCTCAATGCCATCGAAGAGGCAGTCGCTTTACAAAGATTGCTGACCGAATTCGAACTCACCCACCAGCAGGTGGCCGAGGCGGTGGGCAAGTCGCGTACGACAGTGACCAACCTGCTGCGCCTCAACCAGCTCAACGATGACGTGAAGCGCTTCGTTGAGCACGGTGACCTCGATATGGGTCATGCCCGTGCTCTCCTGACGCTCAGTGGTCAGGCTCAGTCCGATCTCGCCAAGCTGGTTGCCCAGAAGGGACTGACTGTACGGGATACCGAAAAACTTGTGAAAAAGGCACTCGAACCGGCCAAAGCCAAGCTGGAACTGGTCACGGATCCCCAAATTGGTTATCTGGAACGTCAGTTGGCAGAAAAAATTGGCTATCAGGTACAGCTTCAGCCTGGCAAGCGGGATAGCGGTAAGTTAGTAATAAGTTACGAGAACTTGTCCGATTTGGACCGCATATTGGGCTATTTTGGCGTGTCGGAATCGTGATTTTTACGCTTTTTGTAGTAATAAAACATCCATTACTTTTGATATGAACGTAACCTTAATTCTCTGCGGAAGGCCGCAAAAAATAAGGATTTTTGTCATATTGCAATAGCTGCCCTCAAGGGTATAATTTGACCGGCTTTAAGAGCTGTTAACATGGGGTCTTCGGATCCCGATTTTTTACAGTTCTGTAATGTTCAGGGGTCGGTTGGTGAAGCAGAAATTAGCCTTGGAAGGTTTGACACTGGCCTTGGTTATGCTCGTTTGTCAGCTCATCCTGATCCTGGCGATGAGTGCCGTCTGGTTTTACCTGACTGGTGCCAGCGCCGGTTATTCCGCCCTCTACGGAGGGGGGATGTACTGGGTTCCTCAAGCCTTGTTTACTGTCTGGGTGTTGCGCCGCAAGGTGACAGCCGAGAGTGTAGGCCTGGTTTTGCGGGACTTTTATGGTGGGGCTGGGATTAAGCTCATTTCGACGGCGGGCCTGTTTGCCCTGCTGTTCGGTGCGGGAGTCGAGGTCGTTACCGTCTCGTTTTTTGCCACTTATATCCTCGCCCTCGTTGTACAGTGGATGGTCTCATTCACGCTTAACAACCACTATTAGGAAAACTCATGTCTGCAACCGGAGAAGTCCTGACTCCTCAGGGATATATCTCCCACCACCTGACCCACCTTCAAGTCGGGTCCGGGTTCTGGACGGTCAATATCGACTCAATGATATTTTCCGTCGTGCTAGGCGCCCTGTTTATCCTGTTGTTCCGCCGTGTAGCAGTCAATGCTACCAGTGGTGTACCAGGTAAGCTGCAGTGCTTTGTGGAGATGCTGGTCGAGTTTGTGAATGGTAACGTCAAAGACATCTTTCACGGTCGCAACAAGGTCATCGCACCTTTGGGACTGACAGTGTTTGTGTGGATCTTCCTGATGAACTTCATGGATCTGATCCCCGTTGACTTTATCCCTCACGCTGCACAATTGATGGGTGTCCCCTATCTGCGTGTGGTTCCCTCCGCTGACGTTAACATCACCATGTCCATGGCTTTGGGCGTGTTCTTCTTGATCCTGTACTACAGCATCAAGGTAAAGGGTATCAGTGGGTTTGTGAAGGAGCTGACGCTTCAGCCTTTCAACCACCCGGCTGCCATCCCGGTTAACTTCATCCTGGAAACTGTTACGCTGATTTCCAAACCTGTTTCTCTGGGTCTTCGACTGTTCGGCAACATGTATGCTGGCGAACTGATCTTTATCCTGATTGCGGGTTTGTTACCCTGGTGGTCACAGTGGATCCTGTCCGTGCCTTGGGCAATTTTCCACATCCTGATCATCACTTTGCAGGCATTCATTTTCATGGTTCTGACCATCGTCTATCTGTCGATGGCGCAGGAAGACCATAATTGATGCAACTCAAATAATCCTTTTTATACAATCAATTACATCTAAATAACTGGAGATCCTCATGGAAAACTTGAACATGGACCTGCTGTACATCGCTGCGGCAATGATGATGGGTCTGGCTGCTATCGGTGCTTCCATCGGTATCGGTATCCTGGGTGGTAAGTTCCTGGAAGGTGCTGCGCGTCAACCTGACCTGATCCCGGTTCTGCGTACCCAGTTCTTCATCGTAATGGGTCTGGTGGATGCGATCCCGATGATCGCCGTTGGTCTGGGTCTGTACGTGATGTTTGCGGTTGCTGGCTAAGTCGTTGCGACTCATCCAGGCATAACCCATTAACTAACTTAAGAGGACATCGGCTGTGAATATCAACGCCACCCTCCTCGGCCAAGCAATTGCTTTTTTCTTCTTCGTTGTGTTTTGCATGAAGTACGTATGGCCGCCGTTGATTGCTGCCATCGAAACCCGTCAGAAAGCTATTGCTGACGGTCTCTCTTCTGCCGAACGTGCCAAGAAAGATCTGGATTTGGCCAAGGCCAACGCCACCGATCAGCTGAAAGAAGCCAAGCTGCAGGCTGCTGAAATCATTGAACAGGCTAACAAACGTAAAGCCCAGATCATTGATGAAGCTGCCGTAGGTGCTCAGACTGAGCGGGAAAAAATCCTGGCTCAGGGCCGTGCCGAGATCGAAGCTGAACGTCATCGTGCCAAAGAAGAACTGCGTAAGCAGGTTGCTGCTCTTGCCATTGCTGGTGCAGAGAAGATCCTGGCGCGTCAAATCGACCAGGCTGCCAACAGCGACATCGTCGACAAACTGGTAGCAGAACTGTAACGGGAACGGGGCTATGTCTGAACTGACTACAATCGCTCGCCCCTACGCCAAGGCTGCTTTCGAGTTTGCCGTTGAGCACAAGGCGGTTGACCAGTGGCTGGGTATGCTCGGTTTCGCTGCGCAAGTAGCGGAAAACGAAACCATGCACAACCTGGTAAACGGCTCTGTGGCTGCCGAAGAACTGGCAACGCTGTTTGTCGGTATCTGCGGTGAGCAACTCGACGAGCATGGCCAGAACCTGATCAGGGTGATGGCCGAGAATGGTCGCTTGGGTGTGCTGCCGGCGGTCGTTGCTGAATTTTTAGCGTTCAAGGCTGAACTGGATAAAGAAGTTCAGGCTGACGTGATTTCGGCGATCGAACTGACCGACCAGCAGAAAGCCAATATTCAGGCTTCTCTGGAACAACGTCTCGCGCGCAAAGTGAAGCTGAATTGCAGCATGGATGCGTCCTTGATGGCCGGGGTGCTCATCAAGGCCGGTGATCTGGTAATCGACGGCACAGTCCGCGGTAAGCTGGATCGCATGGCTGACGCGCTGCAATCTTGATTGGGGTATTAGAGCATGCAACTGAATTCCACTGAAATCGCCGAGCTGATCAAGCAGCGCATTGCGCAGTTTGATGTCAAAAGCGAAGCGCGTAACGAAGGTACTATCGTCTCTGTGAGCGACGGTATCATTCGTATTCACGGCCTGGCCGATGCCATGCAGGGTGAGATGATCGAGCTGCCGGGCAACCGCTTCGCTCTGGCATTGAACCTGGAGCGTGACTCCGTCGGTGCGGTGATCATGGGTTCCTATGACGGTCTGTCAGAAGGAATGAAAGTAAAAGGTACTGGCCGTATTCTGGAAGTGCCGGTAGGTCGTGGTCTGTTGGGCCGGGTGTTGAACACCCTGGGTCAGCCGATCGACGGTAAAGGTCCGATCGACAACGACGGCTTCTCGCCGATCGAAGTGATCGCACCGGGCGTTATCGAGCGTAAGTCTGTTGACCAGCCGGTCCAGACCGGCCTGAAAGCCATCGATGCCATGATCCCGATTGGTCGTGGCCAGCGTGAGCTGATCATCGGTGACCGTCAGGTTGGTAAGACCGCCATCGCGATCGACACCATCATCAACCAGAAAGATTCCGGCATTAAGTGTGTCTACGTTGCGATTGGCCAGAAGGCCTCCACCATCGCCAACGTGGTGCGCAAGCTGGAAGAGCACGGTGCCTTGGCCAACACCATAGTGGTGGTTGCCTCTGCCTCCGAAGCTGCTGCTCTGCAGTACCTGGCTCCGTATGCCGGTTGCTCCATGGGTGAGTACTTCCGTGACCGCGGTGAAGACGCGCTGATCATCTATGATGACCTGTCCAAACAGGCCGTAGCTTATCGCCAAATCTCCCTGCTGCTGCGCCGTCCGCCAGGACGTGAAGCTTACCCGGGCGACGTTTTCTATCTGCACTCCCGTCTGCTGGAGCGTGCTGCTCGCGTTAACGCCGAGTATGTAGAGAAGTTCACCAATGGTGCCGTGAAAGGCCAGACCGGTTCTCTGACCGCCCTGCCAATCATTGAAACCCAGGCTGGTGACGTATCTGCGTTCGTTCCGACCAACGTGATCTCCATCACCGATGGTCAGATCTTCCTGACTTCACAGCTGTTCAACTCCGGTATTCGTCCGGCTGTTGACCCGGGTATCTCCGTATCCCGTGTAGGTGGTGCTGCTCAGACCAAGATCGTCAAGAAGCTGTCCGGTGGTATCCGTACCGCATTGGCCCAGTATCGTGAACTGGCGGCATTCGCCCAGTTCTCTTCCGATCTGGACGAGGCGACTCGCAAGCAGCTGGATCACGGTGTGAAAGTGACCGAGCTGATGAAGCAGAAGCAGTACTCTCCGATGAGCGTTGCCCAGCAGTCGCTGGTGCTGTTCGCCGCCGAGAAAGGCTATCTCTCCGATGTCGAGCTGAACAAGATCGTCGACTTCGAAGCCGCTCTGCTCTCTTACGCCAATACCCAGCATGGTTCGCTGATGGCTGAAATCAATGCCAAGGCCGATTACAACGACGCGATCGTTGGCAAGCTGACTGCGTTGCTGGATGACTTCAAGGCAACCCAGACCTGGTAAGCGTGTGTGGCAGCGCGAGCTGCCACCTGATGGAGAGTAAGAGATGGCCGGCGCAAAAGAGATACGTAACAAGATCGGGAGTGTGAAAAACACTCAGAAGATCACCGGCGCTATGGAAATGGTGGCAGCAAGCAAAATGCGCCGTGCGCAGGAACGCATGTCTGCCAGCCGTCCGTACGCTGAAACCATGCGCAAGGTGATCGGCCATATCGCTCAGGGGAACTTGGAATACAAGCATCCCTACCTCATCGAACGTGAGGTCAAGCGAGTGGGTTACATCGTCGTCTCCACCGACCGTGGCCTGTGTGGTGGTCTGAACATTAACCTGTTCAAGGCTGCCCTCAATGATATGAAGCAATGGAGCGCGAAAGGTGCCAAGGTTGACCTGGCATTGATCGGTAACAAGGCCTCCAACTTCTTTGAACGGCACGGCGCCAAGGTGAAAGCTCATGTCGCAGGACTGGGCGATAACCCGAGCGTCAATGACCTGATTGGTTCAGTCAAGGTCATGCTGAAGGCTTACGACAACGGTGAGATTGACAAGCTGTATCTGGTGTACAACAAGTTCGTCAACACCATGGTGCAGCAACCACGAGTCGATCAACTGCTGCCTTTGCCCATAACTGAAGACAGCAAGCTCGCCAAGAAACACCACTGGGATTACCTCTATGAGCCGGATCCCAAGCAACTGCTGGATACCCTGCTGATTCGCTACGTCGAGTCCCAGGTGTACCAGGGGGTAGTGGAAAACTTGGCAAGTGAACAGGCAGCCCGAATGGTTGCCATGCAAGCCGCGACTGACAACGCCGGCAACCTGATTAACGATCTGCAACTGGTGTACAACAAGGCCCGTCAGGCCAGTATTACCCAGGAACTTACAGAGATCGTATCCGGTGCTGCTGCGGTGTAAGGCAAGGGTTATCAAAGGTTTAGAGGATTTGACATGAGTAACGGTTTCATCGTCCAAATCATCGGCGCTGTGGTGGACATCGAGTTCCCGCAGAATGCCGTGCCCCAGGTGTACGATGCAGTGACAGTCGTCAGCGAAGGTCAAGGTCAGGGTCTGGTGCTGGAAGTTCAGCAGCAGATCGGTGGCGGCGTCGTTCGTTGCATCACTATGGGCTCCTCCGACGGTCTGCGTCGTGGGTTGGAAGTAATGAATAGCGGTAAATCCATCCAGGTGCCGGTCGGTGTATCGACTCTGGGTCGGATCATGAACGTACTGGGCGAGCCAATCGACGAAAAAGGTCCGATCGGTGAAGAAGAGCGTTGGTCTATCCACCGCGCTGCTCCCAGCTACGAAGATCAGTCCAACAGCAACGATCTGCTGGAGACCGGCATCAAGGTTATCGACCTGGTATGCCCGTTCGCCAAGGGTGGTAAAGTGGGTCTGTTCGGTGGTGCCGGTGTAGGCAAAACCGTAAACATGATGGAGCTGATCCGTAACATCGCGATCGAACACAGTGGTTACTCTGTATTCGCCGGTGTAGGTGAGCGTACCCGTGAGGGTAACGACTTCTACCACGAGATGATGGAGTCCAACGTACTGGACAAAGTATCTCTGGTTTACGGTCAGATGAACGAGCCGCCCGGAAACCGTCTGCGCGTGGCGCTGACCGGCCTGACCATGGCCGAGAAGTTCCGTGACGAAGGTCGTGACGTGCTGTTCTTCGTGGACAACATCTACCGTTACACCCTGGCCGGTACTGAAGTATCCGCACTGCTGGGCCGTATGCCTTCCGCAGTAGGTTACCAGCCGACTCTGGCCGAGGAGATGGGTGTTCTGCAAGAACGTATCACCTCCACCAAGACTGGTTCCATCACCTCCGTTCAGGCCGTTTACGTCCCTGCGGATGACTTGACTGACCCGTCTCCGGCGACCACCTTCGCCCACCTGGATGCGACCGTTGTACTGTCCCGTCAGATCGCGGCACTGGGTATCTACCCGGCCGTTGACCCGCTGGACTCTACCTCTCGTCAGCTGGATCCGCTGGTAGTTGGCAAAGAGCACTACGAGACCGCTCGTGGCGTTCAGACCGTACTGCAGCGCTACAAAGAGCTGAAGGACATCATCGCCATCCTGGGTATGGATGAACTGTCAGAAGAAGACAAACTGACCGTAGCCCGTGCCCGTAAGATCGAGCGTTTCCTGTCCCAGCCGTTCTTCGTAGCAGAAGTGTTTACCGGTTCTCCGGGTAAATACGTGCCGCTGAAAGAGACCATCCGTGGTTTCCAGGGCATCCTGAAAGGCGAGTATGACGATCTGCCCGAGCAGGCGTTCTACATGGTTGGCGGTATCGACGAAGTCGTCGAGAAATCCAAGAAACTGTAAGCCTCGACAGGAGGGCCCATGGCAGAGATGATCTCCTTTCACCTGGATGTGGTGAGCGCCGAAGGAAAACTGTTTTCCGGTCGCGTGCAAACTGCTCAGGTATCAGGCTCCGAAGGTGAGTTGGGTCTCCGCCACGGTCATGCTCCGTTGCTGACTGCCATCAAGCCGGGCCTGGTCCGCTTGGTGAAGCAGAACGGAACTGAAGAGGTGCTGTACATCTCCGGCGGTATGCTGGAAGTACAGCCTGAATCCGTGACCGTGCTGGCGGACACCGCGATTCGTGCTGACGACTTGGATGAGGCGAAAGCCCAGGAAGCCAAGCGCGCAGCCGAAGAGCGGATCCACAGCTCCCATGGTGATATCGACTACGCCCAGGCCGCCACCGAGCTGGCCAAGGCGATGGCCCAATTGCGGGTTATCGATATCGTCAAAAAGAATTACCGCTAATAACGGTGATGTAAAAAGCGACCTTCGGGTCGCTTTTTTTTTACCCGTTCGATAGACTCCGCCGAGTATTTCTCATGTTCCAAAGGCCAATTTATGTCCCTCAACGTCGTGATCCTGGCTGCGGGTAAAGGTACCCGTATGCGTTCCGTTCTGCCCAAGGTGCTGCACCCGGTAGCCAACAAACCCATGGTTTCCCATGTGATCGATACCGCCCGTCAGGTCGGTGCCGAGCAGCTGCATCTGGTTTATGGCCACGGTGCCGAGCTGCTGCAAGAGCGGATCGTAGCCGCCGACGTGAACTGGGTGCTGCAGGCGCAGCAGCTGGGTACCGGTCACGCCGTCGCCCAGGCCATCCCGTTCTGGAAGGATGAAGACGACGTGCTGGTGCTGTACGGCGATACCCCGCTGATCCAGCCAGAGACCCTGCAACGACTGCTGGCTGCCAAGGCAAGCGATGGCATGGCGCTGCTGACTGTGGTGCTGGACAACCCCACCGGCTATGGCCGCATCGTCCGTGAAAACGGTCAGGTGGTCGGTATCGTCGAACAGAAAGATGCCAACGCCGAGCAACTGACTATCCGCGAAGTGAACACCGGCGTGCTGGTGGCCAACGGCGGTCAGCTGCGCAGCTGGCTGTCGCGTCTGGACAACAAGAATGCTCAGGGCGAGTTCTATCTGACCGACGTGATCGCCATGGCGCACGGCGATGGCTGCCCGATTGCAGCGGTACATCCGGATCATGCTGCCGAGGTGGAAGGGGCCAACAACCGGGTGCAGCTGGCTGCCCTTGAGCGCAGCTATCAGCAGATGCAGGCCGAGAAGCTGATGATCGCCGGTGTCACCCTGATCGATCCGGCTCGCTTCGATCTGCGCGGTACTCTTGAGATCGGTGAAGAGGTGGTGATCGACGTCAACGTCATCATCGAAGGCAAGGTAACTCTCGGCAACCACGTCCGCATCGGTGCCGGTGCAGTGCTGAAGGATTGCGTCATTGGCGATCACACCGAGGTGAAGCCCTACTCCGTCATCGAAGGTGCCCAGATTGCCGATCAGTGCTCGGTCGGCCCGTTTGCCCGTCTGCGTCCGGGGGCCGTGCTGGAGCAGGATGCCCACGTCGGCAACTTCGTCGAGATGAAGAAATCCCGGCTGGGGGTTGGTTCCAAGTGTGGTCACCTTACCTATCTGGGTGATGCCGAGGTGGGTGCCAAGGTGAATATCGGTGCCGGTACCATCACCTGCAACTACGACGGCGTGAACAAGTTCCAGACCATCATCGAAGATGATGTGTTCGTCGGTTCCGATACCCAGCTGGTGGCACCGGTGCGCATCGGCAAGGGGGCGACTCTGGGGGCGGGTTCCACCATTACCAAGGATGTGGCCGAGAATGAGCTGGTGATCACCCGGGTGCCCCAGCGTCACATCAAAAACTGGGCTCGCCCGGTCAAGAAGAAGTGATGCCCGATCAATAAAATAGAACCGGCGCCTGATGGCGCCGGTTTTTTTTGGCTTATGACTTATGGCTGGTGTCACTGCTCGATGGTTGGGGAGCTGCCCATGTGGTGACGGGGGTGCTGGAGTCCATCACCTGATACCAGTCGAGCTTGCGGGTCAGCAGCATGATCAGAGCCAGGGTGGCGAACAGCAGCAGGGCGCCGAGCAGCAAGGCGATCTCTTCGGCCTGCAGCAGGCTGTAGAGGATGGCATAGACCAGCCCGAGCAGCGCCGCGAAGCCGATCCCCTGTTTCGGGCCGCCCAACACATGGCTCAGATAGAAGCCGTTGAGCAGTACGCTGGCCAGCGCGGCCACCAGATAGGCCCAACCAAAGCCGAGGTGCTCGGTCAGTGCCAGCAGTACCAGATAGAAAATGGCCAGTCCTATGCCCACCAGCGCGTACTGGATCGGGTGGACCCGCAGCCCCTTGAGCAGCTCGAACATGAAGAAGCTGATAAAGGTGAGGCCGATAAACAGCAGGGCATATTTGGCTGCCCGCTCATTGAGCTGATAGTGATCCACCGGCTGCACCAGACTGACGCTGAAGGTGGAGAGATTACTATCGCCCCCGTTCATCATCCGGTTAAAGCGAGTCTCCATGTCGCTGGCGAACCAGCTGGTTTGCCAGTTGGCCTCAAACCCTTGCGAGTTCAGGGTGCGACTGCCCGGCAGAAAGTCGCCGATAAAGTTGGGATGGGGCCAGTTGCCCGCCAGCAGCAGGGTGCTCTCCTTGCCCAGCGGTACTATGTCGAGGGCGTTCATCCCCTGCAGATTGAGCTCCAGATGAAAGGTGCCATCCTGTTGGGGCAGGCTGTCGAGCGGGGCATGGATACCCGCCAGTGCGTCACCAAGGCGGGCGCCGGGGGCAAACGGGATCCGCTGGGTGCCGAGCTGCAACTCGGGGACGCTGTTGATACCGCGGGCATCGGAGAGCACCAGACTGAGGTAGGGTTTACCCGCCACCAGCTCGGCCGCTTCATCAAGCGGTGAGGTCGCGTTATCCAGCAGACTCTGTCGGGTGGGCAGGCGGCCCGAGAGGGTGAGCCGGGTCTGGTAGACCTGCGCCTGATAGATGCCCAGCTTGCGCGGGGTCACCTCCATGTTGGCCTTGATATCCAGTTGCTCCGGCAGCAGGTAACGGTAGATCTGCTCCTGACGGACGAAGCGTTTTCCCTCCTGTTCAACTGTTACCGAGCGGGTATAGGGCTGCACCAGGATGGGCCCCATCAGTCGCTGCGGGCCGCTGCTGCTGGCCATGATGCTGTGAATGGCCTGACTGCGGTAAGCCTGACGCTCCCGGTTCAGCTCCATGATGGATTGCACTGGTACCATCAACAGCAGGCTGAGCAACAGCAGCAGAAAGATCTTGTGGGTGAATATCTGTTTGACCATGACACGTCTCCTTGTTGGATGGAGCGAGTTTGTCTGTGCGACGTGAAGGGGTGATGGGCTTGTGTGAAGTGGTGGTGAAGGGGGATAAAAAAACCGGCATTGCGCCGGTTTCTGGGGGAATTACAGGGTCTTCAATTTTCCGGGCAAGGCGGCCAGCACCTCTTCTTTCGCCTTGAGGGAGGCGAACTGCTTGCCGGGTTTCTGCACCACGGTATGAACGAAGATCAGCTGCTTGCCCGGTTTGCTGGCCCAGCCGACGAACCAGCCGATCTGCTGATCGCGGTTGAGGCTGCCATCCAGCTTCTTCGGGTAGCCCATGCCGGTCTTGCCGTGGATCTGCCAGCCGTCGATCTCGCTCACTTTGAGGATATTGGCGGTGTACTGCAGGGTTTGCGCCGAGACCGGCAGTTTGCCACTGAGCATCTTGCCGAGGAAGCGGGCCTGCTCCTCCGGGCTGATGGCGAGGCTGGAGCTGAGCCAGGCCTGGGTCAGGCCGTCATGCTTGCCCGGATTGCCGGAAAGATCCCGGTTGCCGTAGTCGAAGCGGTCGACGTATTGCTGGAAGCGCTCCATCCCCAGCCATTCGGTGATCTGCTGGGAGAACCAGACCACCGAGTAGGTTTCCCAGCGGCGCGGGGTGGTGGTTTCGCGCCAGGCGGGCAGCCAGCCATCGTAGCTCGGCTTGTAGGGCAGCGCCGGATGCTCTTCATCCACCAGAAAACCGCTGTCGTAACCCATCAGCGCCAACGGGATCTTGAAGGTGGACGCGGGCGGCAGCTGGCTGGAGCAGTCCCCTTCGCGGGAGAGGGTCTGGCCGTTGCCGTCAGCATAGAGAAAGCAGCCGCTGGCGGCGGAGGCTGGCAGGGCTACGAGCAGACCGGTAGCCAGCAGGCTGGAGAGAAGCAGGCGGGACATAGCATTTCCTTGAGCAAATGGATGAGGCTAATCAATAAGATAAGGCGGCAGTTTAACGCCGCTTTGTGTGGGGAATGTGAAGTTGTGGGGAGGTGGCTAGGCGAACGGCAGCCAGAGTTCAGCCAGCGCGCCCCCTTCCGGTCGGTTGGCAAGGGTCAGGCGGCCGCCATGCTGGTGGGCCACTTCATGGGCGAAGCTGAGCCCCAGACCACTGCTCTTGCCTTTGTCCGGGCGCGGCAGCGAGTAGAAGCGCTCGAAGATGCGTGGCAAGGCGTAGTCGGGAATGCCGGGGCCGCTGTCGGTGACCCGAAAACAGTAACCCTCTTCTTGCAGGCTGCCGCTCAGGGTGACCTGCCCGTTGGCGGGAGAGAAGTCGATGGCGTTATCCAGCAGGTTGCCGATGGCCTGCTCCACCAGCAGCGGATCCCACTTCTGTTTCGGCGCACTGGCCAGTTCGGCCGTCAGCATTACCTGACGGCGTTGGGCGATGATCTGGCGAGCATCGAGGGTGCGCTTGCCCAGTTTCGCCGGCTCCACCGACTGGCGATCCAGCCCCTGCCCCGACTCCAGCCGCGCCAGTTGCAACATTCGCTCGATCAGCTGCTGCATGCGGGCGGTTTCCAGATTGATGTTGCCGATAAACCGTTTGGCCACCTCGGGGGGCGGGGTTTCGGCCAGGAGTTCCCCTGCCCCGCGAATGGCGGCCAGCGGGCTCTTCAACTCGTGGGTCAGGCTATGGACGTAGTCCTCGATGTAGCTCTTGCCATCGAGCTGGTGGCGCATAGTCTCCAGCGAGCGGCCGAGCCGATCCAGTTCGACGGTGTGCAGCCGTGGCAGGGTTGCCGCCTCCCCCTTGCTGACAGAGTCGGCGTAGTGCACCAGTTTGCCAATGGCGCGGTTGAGCCACCACACCAGCAGGCTGCCGATCAGCAGCGAGATGAGCAGCATCTGGCCGCCGGCTCGCAGCAGCTGCTGTTCCCCCCGCTCGATGGCGGGCATCAGGGTGCGATTGGGTTTGGCGACGGTGAGGGAGCCGATGATTTCGGCCCCTTCCCGCAGCGGGGCCGCCACATACATGGTCGAGCTGGTGGCATCATCGGGATCGGTGCGGGTGCTGCGGGCGCCATATTGGCCGCGCAGGGTGCGGTAGACATCGTTCCAGCGTGAATAGTCCTTGCCCAGATCTGTACCGTCCGAGTCGTAAATCACCATGCCTTGCCGGTCGGTCACATAGATGCGGTACTCCGCCTGCTGCTTGAGGTGGCCGTCGATCATCGCATTGATGGGATTCTGGTTGAGGCGGGCGAAGGCGCTGGCCAGTCGCCCGTTCATCATATTTCCCTCTTGCAGATCATCGAGCGCCAGCGGTGCCAGCAGCTGGGTCATATCCACCAGAGTATCCTCGGTGGCGCTGCGCACCCCGGGTTTGATCTCCTCGACGAAGATCTCCAGCACGAACCAGGCGGCCAGCGCGAAGATCAGCAGCAGCCCGCACAGCAGTTGCAGCCCGAGTCTCATGCCAGCTCCAGGCTGTAGCCCAACCCGCGGTGGGTGAGGATCAGGTTGGCCTCGGGATCATGCTCGCGCAGCTTGGCGCGGATGGTCTTGATATGGGTATCGACGGTGCGATCCAGGCTCTCCTCCGCATCCTGCCACACCAGATCCATCAGCTGCTGACGGGAGTAGACCCGCCCCGGCGCCTGCATCAGGGTCTTGAGCAGCAGATATTCGTAACGGGTGAGGGCCAGTGGCTGGCCGCGAAAATGGATGCGGGCCCGCTCTTCATCCAGTACCAGCAGGGCGCTGGGCTGGGGGGCGACGGGTTGGCTGCGGCGCAGGATGACCCGCACCCGGGCGCACACTTCCCGTGGCGAGAAGGGTTTGGCCACATAGTCGTCGGCCCCTATCTCCAGCCCGATCAGCCGGTCTATCTCCTCGCTGCGGGCGGTGAGGAACATCAGGGGAATGTCGGTCAGCGCCCTCACCTGCTTGCAGAGTTCGAAGCCGCTGATGTCGGGCAGCCCCACATCGAGGATCAGGAAGTCGGGTCGCGCCTGTTCCAGTCGTGTCAGCAGTTGTTGGCCCAGCATGAACCACTCCACCTCAAACCCGTCGGTTTGCAGGGCGTAAATCAGGGTGTCGGCGATGCTGGCCTCATCCTCCACCAGCCAGATGACTCTCTTTTGCATGGCATCCTCGTCGCAAATTGGCCCCCCATTCTGGCATCGAACCAAATCGGATCCTATTTGCTGTTTTATTTTTCCGAAAAAGGGGCTAATATTTCGATGTTCTTTCGAATCGAAACTTAAAAATGACCAAACGTAATACTCAACAACGCCGCCACACCATAGTGACTCTGGTACAAGAGCAGGGTGAAGTGAGTGTCGACGCCCTCGCCAAACACTTTGCTACCTCTGAAGTGACCATCCGTAAAGATCTGGCGGTACTGGAGACCGGCGGCCTGCTGCTGCGCCGTTACGGTGGCGCCGTACCCTTACCCAGCGAGATGGTGGTCGAGGCCAATCCCGAACAAGTTTCGAACCGAAAGTTAGCCATTGCCCGAGCCGCAGCCGAGCGGATCCGCGATCACAATCGCATCATCATCGATAGCGGTAGTACTACCAGCGCCATGATCCCCATGCTGGGCAACAAGCGCGGCCTCATCGTGATGACCAACTCCCTCAATGTGGCCGGTGCCCTGCGCGAGCTGGAAAATGAGCCTACCCTGTTAATGACCGGTGGCACTTGGGACCCTCACTCCGAATCCTTCCAGGGTCAGGTGGCGGAACAGGTGTTGCGATCTTACGACTTCGACCAGCTTTTTATCGGTGCCGATGGCATCGACCCGGAGCGTGGCACCACTACCTTTAACGAGCTGGTGGGCCTGTCGCGGGTGATGGCCGAGGTGTCGCGGGAGGTGATTGTGATGGTCGAGTCGGAAAAGATCGGCCGCAAGATCCCCAATCTCGAACTGCCCTGGTCCAGCATTCAGACCGTCATCACCGATGATGGTTTGGCCAGCGAAGCCAGAGAACATATTCAGGCTCAGGGCATCCAGCTTATCTGTGCCCCGCTCGCCTGCTGATATAGAGCACGGAACATAACCGAATCAACGTTTTTGCATCTCAAGGAGAAGTGTATGTGTGGCATCGTCGGGGCTGTAGCCCAACGTGATGTGGCTGAAATTCTGGTAGAGGGCCTGCGCCGTCTGGAGTACCGCGGTTATGACTCTGCCGGTGTGGCCGTGTTCAGCGCCAACCAGCCGCTGCAGCGGGTTCGCCGTCTGGGCAAGGTGGCCGAGCTTGCCAAGGCGCTCGACGAGCAGTCCGTCCATGGTGGTACCGGCATCGCCCATACCCGCTGGGCTACCCACGGCGAGCCCTCCGAGCGCAACGCCCACCCCCACGTCTCCGAGCATATCGTGGTGGTGCACAACGGCATCATCGAGAACCACGAAGAGCTGCGGGCCGAGCTGCAAGGGCTGGGTTATGTGTTCAGCTCCGACACCGACACCGAGGTGATTGCCCATCTGGTGCATCACGAGCTGAAATCCGCCCCCAGTCTGCTGGTGGCCATGCAAGTTGCAGTGAAGCAGCTGCGCGGAGCCTACGGCACAGTCGTGATGGACAGCCGTGATGACAGCCGCGTGGTGGTGGCCCGCTCCGGCTCACCGCTGGTGATCGGCCGTGGCATCGGCGAGAACTTCATTGCCTCTGACCAGATGGCGCTGCTGCCGGTGACCCGCCGTTTCATCTTCCTGGAAGAGGGTGATGTGGCCGAAGTGACCCGCCGCGACGTGCATATCTTCGATACCAACGGCAACGCCGTGGTGCGTGAAGAGAAAGAGTCCGAACTCTCTCACGATGCCGGTGACAAGGGCGAATACCGCCACTACATGCTCAAAGAGATCCACGAGCAACCCAAAGCGATCACCAACACCCTGGAAGGGCGTCTGGGCAGCGATCACGTGGTGGTCGAATCGTTCGGCAACGGTGCCCGTGCCATCTTCGATAAGGTCGAGCACATCCAGATCGTCGCCTGTGGCACCTCCTATCACTCCGGCATGGTGGCCCGCTACTGGTTCGAAGAGATCGCTGGCGTCTCCTGCGATGTGGAGATCGCCTCCGAGTTCCGCTATCGCAAATCGGTAGTGCGCCCCAACAGCCTGCTGGTGACCCTCTCCCAGAGTGGCGAGACCGCCGATACCCTGGCGGCACTGCGTCTGGCCAAGGAGTCCGGCTACATGAGCTCGCTGGCCATCTGCAACGTGCCGGGCTCCTCGCTGGTGCGTGAATCGGATCTGGCTTTCATGACCCGCGCCGGTGCCGAAATCGGCGTGGCCTCCACCAAGGCGTTCACCACCCAGCTGGCTGGTCTGCTGATGCTGGTGGCCTCGGTCGGTCACTGCCGTGGTCACCTGAGTGCGGCCGCCGAAGCCGAGCTGGTCAAGGCGCTGCAAGCCCTGCCGCTGCGAATTAAAGAGAGCCTGGCGCTGGCCAAGGATATCGAAACCCTGGCCGAAGAGTTTGCCGACAAGCAGCACAGCCTGTTTCTCGGCCGTGGCAGCCAGTACCCCATCGCCATGGAGGGGGCGCTCAAGCTCAAAGAGATCTCCTACATCCACGCTGAAGCCTACGCCGCTGGCGAGCTGAAGCACGGCCCGCTGGCGCTGATCGATGCCGAGATGCCCATCATTGTGGTGGCACCGAACAACGATCTGCTGGAGAAGCTCAAGTCCAACGTGGAAGAGGTGCGCGCCCGTGGCGGTATCCTCTACGTGTTCGCCGATGCTGATACCGGCTTCAAGAGCGACGAGACTATGCGGGTCATGAACCTCAACCATGTGGAAGAGGTGATCGCCCCCATCGTCTATACCGTGCCGTTGCAGCTGCTCTCCTACCACGTAGCCCTGATCAAGGGCACCGACGTCGACCAGCCGCGCAACCTGGCAAAATCGGTGACCGTTGAGTAAGTCACTATCTGATAAGTAACTTTCTGAAATGAAAAAGAGCCGCAATTGCGGCTCTTTTTGTTTCGGCTGAGGGTTACGACAGCCGCAGGTTGGTGATGGTTACCTCGTCGAGGGAGGGCACTATGATGCCGCTGGTGATCCCTTTGGCGATGGCCTGACTGCGGTTTTTCGAGTCGGTCTTGTTGGTCACCTGGGTCAGGTGAAAGTTGACCGTCCGCTCACTGATACCGAGGATGGTGGCGATCTCCCAGGAGGTCTTGCCCTCACTGGCCCAGAACAGGCACTCCTTCTCCCGATCCGACAGTTCGGTCAGGTATTTCATCATATCCGGTCTGCTTTTGATCAGTTGCAGCGCGGAGTTGAAGATGTAGCTGGCGCAAAACGACAGCAGCGGGACATTTTCAAACATCAGGTCGGAGTTGGATTTGTCCTTGGTGATGAATGACAGGATGCCGTGCTCCCCCTGCGGGGTGTGCAGCGGAAAGGAGACGCCATTGCGCACTCCGAAATCGGCCGCCAGATTCATCACGTCGCGGCTGGCGCTGGGTAGCCAGGGTGAGTCGCAGTCGAGCTTGTTCCAGAAGATCGGCTGGGTCTGTTTCAGCCCCAGATAGACCACTGGATCCTGAGTCAGATACTGATTCTCGCTGTAGGCGTCAAACCAAGCCACCGGGCAGTTATTGAACAGCGCTACATGGGATTTCTGCATGCTGATGGGAAAAATAATCAGCAGACGAAAGTAATCAAAGCCCATTTGATGACTGAAGCCTTCCAGCAGCTGTTGGATATCGCTGGTTTTAGTTGCCTTGGTGAACTTGTCTATATGTTCCCAGATCGCATCGTTGAGCATTACTTTCTCCTTTTTCGATCTCTATCACACTGATCGAAAAGATTTTTCTCGTTATTTATATTTGTGTGGTGGCTATTGGCGCCACTTATTCCGTGCCTGCTTAAAAATTATCCTGTTTTTGTGCATAAAGGCCAAGGAAATCCTCTCGTTGCCAGTCTGCGCTGCATTTGAGATAATGATAATAGTTATCATTAATAAGATGCGTTTCAATGAACAATTTATGGGGTATGGCCCTGCTGCCACTGTTAGTCCACTTTGCTGCCATCGGGGATGAGCTGGTTGCTCCCGCCCTCAACAACAGCATAGCTGCCGGGAAAGCCTCCCAGCAGCGGGTGGAAAAAGCCGCCGATGCCGCCGTTGCCGCACGACTGGAGCTGCAAAATGCCCAGCTGCAACTGCGCGATCTCGAAGCCTACAACCGCTACATGCAATCTCTGGTGGCCGATCAGCAAAATGAGCTGGGCAAGCTGAGTCAGCAGCTGGATGCGGTGCAAGAGACCCGTCAGGGCTTGATCCCGCTGATGCTGCAGATGCAGGCAGATCTGGAACAGCTGGTGCAAAACGACATCCCGCTGCGTAAGGAAGATCGTCTGGCGCGGGTTGAACAGTTGAAAGCGACGCTGGCCCGCGCGGACGTGAGCGAGGCGGAAAAATTCCGTCAGCTGCTGCAGGCATATCAGATCGAAGCCGAATACGGCAGCCGGATGGACAACTATTCCGCCGAGCTGGAGCTGGACGGTGCCCCGCGTCGGGTCGATGTACTGGCGCTGGGTCGGGTCTCCCTGCTGGCGATGACAGCCGATCGCAGTCAGGCATGGCGCTGGTCCGCCGAGGCAAAGCAGTGGCAAGCCCTCGACAGCGGGTGGCTCTCCCCCATCGCCGAGGCGCTGGATGTGGCCGCCGACAAGAAAGTTCCCCAGTTGCTCAATGTCCCCCTCTCTGTCAGCCGCAGTCAGGAGGCCCAATCATGAGAGTCACCATGAAGTGGTTTCCCCTCCTTATTGCCCTCTCCTGCGGTACCAACGCCGCTATCGCCAATGATGAGTGGCAGCAGCAGGAACAGGCTCGCGAACAGCAGGCTCAGCAAGATTTGGCGACCGTTGCCAAGGAGCTCGGTAGTGCCCGCACCAGACTGGCTGAGGCCCAGCGCCTGAGCAAGGAGCTGGCTGGCAAGTTCGCCAGCAATGAAAAGCAGCTGGTGGAGCTCAACGCCCAGTGGGAGCAAGCCTCCGGCGACATGAACGAGATCTTCGCGGTCACCCGTCAGGGCGCCAGCGATGCGGTCAAGCTGCTGAGCGAATCCGCAGTCGAGGGCCAGTACCCGGAGCGCCTCGCTCCGCTGAAAACCATGGCACAGGATAAACAGGTGCCGGATCGCGCCGCCCTCGCTCTGTTGCCCGCTACCCTGTTGCAAGAGATCCGCGAATCGGGCCGGATTACCCAGTTCAGCGGCAAGGTGCTCGATGCCCAGGGGGCTGCCAGCGAGCAGTCGCTGACCCGGGTAGGCAGCTTTGCCATGCTGGGGAGAGACGGCTTCCTGCAGCCGACCGCCGAAGGTTTGAGCCCGGTACTGGGTCTATCCGGCAGCGTGCTCTCTGCTGTCGCCGCTTATCAGGGTCAGGAAGGGGAAGCGCTGCCGCTGGATCCTTCTCATGGCACTTTGCTGGCGATGCTGGCACAGGCACCCACCTTCTGGCAGCAGGTACAGCAAGGTGGTCAGGTTGGCGCCATTATCGTGCTGCTGGCTGCTATCGGTCTGGGAATTGCGGCGGTACGGCTGTGGAGCCTCTCCCGCGAACTCACGCTGGTGCGTCGCCAGCTCAAGAGCGGCGAATATCATGCCGACAACGCCCTCGGTCGGGTGCTGACGGTGGCGGACAAACACCCCGAGCTGAGCATGGAGACCCTAGAGCTGCGTCTTGATGAGGCGATCCTGCAGGAGACCCCTCGGATGGAGCGCGGCATTGGCATGGTCAAGGTGATCGCAGCCATCGCCCCCATGCTTGGTCTGCTCGGTACCGTGACCGGGATGATCGGCACCTTCCAGGCCATCACCCAGTTTGGTACCGGCGATCCCAAGATCATGGCGGGCGGCATCTCCATGGCGCTGGTCACCACGGTACAGGGTCTGGTAGCGGCCATTCCGCTGATCCTGGCCCACAGCCTGCTGCAGTCCCGCTTCACCGAGCTCTCCAATGTGCTGGAGCAGCAGGTGGCCGGCATTCTGGCCGAGCGTGCCGAGCGCAATAACGGCGGGATGGAGCGAGCAGCATGATGCTCGACATCTGGCAACAGCTGCAGAGCTTCATGGGCCGTGGCGGCCCGGTGCTCTGGGTCATTCTGGCCCTGCTGGTGCTGATGTGGATTTTGATGATCGAGCGGCTGCTCTACCTCAATCTGGGGTTTGCCCCGCTGCAGCAACAGCTGCTCGGCCGCTGGCAGGCTCGCCGCGAGCGCCATAGCTGGCACGCTCGCGCGATCCGCAGTCGCTGGCTGGCGCAGGCGGAGCTGGAACTGAACCGTCATCTGATCTTCATCCGCACCCTGGTGGTGCTCTGCCCCATGCTGGGGTTGCTGGGCACAGTGACCGGCATGATCGGCGTATTCGATGCGTTGGCTGCGGCCAACCGCTTTAACCCGGAGAGCATGGCGGGCGGGATCTCCCGCGCCACCATCCCCACCATGGCAGGCATGGTGGTGGCGCTCTCCGGCGTGTTGTTACTCAGCCGGCTCGAGAGTCAGGCCAAGCGTGCGCTGGCCAAGACCCGGGACGGCCTGCGAGAAGAGAAGGTAATGCAATGAGACGGCAATCCAAGCGCCAGCGTGACGAAGTGCAGATCGACATGACCCCCATGCTGGATATCGTGTTCATCATGCTGATCTTCTTTATTGTCACCACCTCCTTCGTGCGCGAAGCCGGGCTCGAGGTACACAGACCTCAGGCCAGTCAGGCCAAGGCGCAGAAATCTTCCAGCATCATGCTGGCGATCGGGGCTCAGGGTCAGATCTTCCTCGACCGCAAGCAGATCGATGTGGAGCGGGTACAGGCCACCATCGCCCGTCTGCTGGCGGAGCAGCCCGATGCCAGTCTGGTGATCCAGGCCGACGAGCGGGTGCCCCACGGCAAGGTAGTGCGGGTGATGGATGAGGCCAAGGCGGCGGGTATCGCCAATATCGCCGTGGCGGTGGCGCCGAAATGAAATACAAGCTGATGAGCCTGGGGCTGGGGATCGCCCTCAGTCTGGGCATCCTGCTGTTTATGGCTACGCTGGTTGAACCGCCCCGAGGCGAGAAGGTGGCGAGTGAGCAAAAATCCATAGTCATCAATATGCAGAACGAGGTGACCGAGGTGCAGGTGCGCGAGCGCCCGGTGCCGCAGGAACCCGAACCCTTGCCCGAGCCCCCTGCCGCGCTGGCGGCAACGCCTCTGCCAATGCCAGCTACTGCGCCGCTTTCGCCGGCGCAACCAAGTCTGGATCTGGTTTCCAGCCTCAGTGCAGTGCAGGTTTATGCCCCCGGTGTGGCGACCAGCACCACTCCAGTACTGAGTGGCAACTACCACGGCCAGCAGCAGGGAACTGGCATTGGCGTTGGTGACATGCTGATGCCGTTGCAACGGATCGAGCCGGTCTACCCCTATCGTGCTCAGCAGGCGGGGATCGAAGGCGCCGTGACCCTGCGCTTTAGCGTAGATGCGGAAGGACGAGTACAGGATGTAGAGGTCGTTGAGGCCAAGCCCAAGCGTCAGTTCGAGCGGGCGGCCATTCAGGCGATCAACAAGTGGCGCTATCAGCCAAGGCCGGGCGCCAGCGACAAGCTGGTGCAGGTCATCACGCTCAAATTCAAACTGGAGTCATAACAATGTTGCGGATCTGGATCTGTCTGCTGGCCCTGGTCAGCCAAGCCTGTTTGGCGATGGAGGTCAGCCCTCACTTCTCTCGCCAG
The DNA here is from genome assembly GCF_002586745.1 of Aeromonas sp. CU5. NCBI lineage: Bacteria > Pseudomonadati > Pseudomonadota > Gammaproteobacteria > Aeromonadales > Aeromonadaceae > Aeromonas > Aeromonas sp. CU5. Next base: position 3,805,480 of record NZ_CP023817.1, on the reverse strand, counting down.
CTTGAACCCGTGATGAAGCACTATCAGTCCGGCCAGTGGCAACAGGCCCAGAGCAAGGCGTCCGGCCTCAAACCAAATAGCGATGCCGAGCGTGCCTGGCTGGCCCAGCTGCAAGCCTCGCTGGCGGCCAATCTGCAACAGACCGCTCAGGCGAGCCGTTACGTCGAACAAGCCCTTGCCTATAAAGAGTGGCCCGAGCAGCAACAGCTTCAGCTGCTGCGACTGCGCGGCGATATTCAGGCCCAGCAATCCAACTGGTCCGGTGCCATCGCCAGTTACAAGGCGGCGCTGGCGCTCAAGCAAGACGATGGGCTGCGCCTGCGTCTGGCCGGCCTCTATTACCACAACAAGCAGTACGGTGACGCCGCCAGCCAGAGCGAACAGTTGCTGAAGAAGGGTTGGCAGAAGCAGGCCGCTATTATTCGTCTCTCTGCCCTTACCGCTCAGCAACGTTATGGTGTTGCGGCCGATCAGGCAGCC
>NZ_CP023817.1:3727500-3800000 GCF_002586745.1 Aeromonas sp. CU5 | reverse complement strand
GTAGCGAAATTCCTTGTCGGGTAAGTTCCGACCTGCACGAATGGTGTAACCATGGCCATGCTGTCTCCACCCGAGACTCAGTGAAATCGAATTCGCCGTGAAGATGCGGTGTACCCGCGGCTAGACGGAAAGACCCCGTGAACCTTTACTACAGCTTGGCACTGAACATTGAACCTACATGTGTAGGATAGGTGGGAGGCTTTGAAGCGATAACGCTAGTTGTCGTGGAGCCGTCCTTGAAATACCACCCTTGTATGTTTGATGTTCTAACGCAGGGCCCTGAATCGGGCTCGCGGACAGTGCCTGGTGGGTAGTTTGACTGGGGCGGTCTCCTCCCAAAGAGTAACGGAGGAGCACGAAGGTTGGCTAATCCTGGTCGGACATCAGGAGGTTAGTGCAATGGCATAAGCCAGCTTAACTGCGAGACGGACAGGTCGAGCAGGTACGAAAGTAGGTCATAGTGATCCGGTGGTTCTGAATGGAAGGGCCATCGCTCAACGGATAAAAGGTACTCCGGGGATAACAGGCTGATACCGCCCAAGAGTTCATATCGACGGCGGTGTTTGGCACCTCGATGTCGGCTCATCACATCCTGGGGCTGAAGTCGGTCCCAAGGGTATGGCTGTTCGCCATTTAAAGTGGTACGCGAGCTGGGTTCAGAACGTCGTGAGACAGTTCGGTCCCTATCTGCCGTGGGCGTTGGATGATTGAAGGGAGTTGCTCCTAGTACGAGAGGACCGGAGTGAACGAACCTCTGGTGTTCGGGTTGTCACGCCAGTGGCACTGCCCGGTAGCTAAGTTCGGAATCGATAACCGCTGAAAGCATCTAAGCGGGAAGCGAGCCCTGAGATGAGTCATCCCTGACCCCTTGAGGGTCCTAAAGGGCCGTTGGAGACCACAACGTTGATAGGTGGGGTGTGTAAGCGCGGCGACGTGTTGAGCTAACCCATACTAATTACCCGTGAGGCTTAACCATACAACACCCAAGAAGTGTTCTGAGACTTGTAGCAAATACCAAGTGAACTACTAACTAATTCAGTGATAGTGATGAAGCCACGAGCGACATCATTACTCACGTCAGCTTTCTAGATTAAGAATTTGCCTGGCGGCCATAGCGCCGTGGAACCACCTGATCCCATGCCGAACTCAGAAGTGAAACGCGGTAGCGCCGATGGTAGTGTGGCATTCGCCATGCGAGAGTAGGACACTGCCAGGCTTTAATTAAGCAACTACAGCGATGTGGTTGGTCGCAATACAACGTCAGGTTGTATTGGACAGAAGATTTAGATAACGCACACAGTGTGTTCTTTACCGGTTAGTGTGCTGATATGGCTCAGTTGGTAGAGCGCATCCTTGGTAAGGATGAGGTCCCCAGTTCGACTCTGGGTATCAGCACCATGAAAGCAAAAGCCTCCCTGAAAAGGGAGGCTTTTTTGCATTTGTCTCTCGGTAAAAAGTCACCATATCCTCTGCTGATCGCCATTTCGCAGGGTTTCATACTTCTCCATTACTCCCCATTTTTGTGGCTCGTTTGACCACAAAACCCATTAATTTCGCGATATTCATCGTGGTTTGATTGATGTAAAACGTTTTATATGTAAAATCCGGCGCGTTTTGCCTATTACGTGGAGAGAGAGCATGGCGCAGGATAACGAATACTGTTTGGGGGCGGTTCCCGCCAAAGGGCGCAAAGGTGTGCTGTCGTTGATGCTGGTGATGCTTGGCCTGACCTTCTTCTCTGCCAGCATGTGGACCGGCGGGGCGCTCGGTACTGGGCTGGTGTTTGACGACTTCATCATGGCGGTATTGCTCGGCAACTTGTTGCTGGGGATCTACACTGCTTGTCTCGGTTATATCGGTGCTTCAACCGGTCTCTCTACCCATCTGCTGGCTCGTTACTCCTTTGGGGTGAAAGGTTCCTGGCTGCCTTCGCTGCTGCTCGGCGGTACTCAGATCGGCTGGTTCGGCGTCGGCGTGGCGATGTTTGCGCTGCCGGTACAGAAGGCGACCGGCATTGATGTGAACTGGCTGATCGCCATTTCGGGTATTCTGATGACGGTGACCGTCTACTTCGGGATCTCCGCCCTGATGGTGCTGAGCTTTGTGGCTGTACCGGCTATCGCCCTGCTCGGTGGCTACTCGGTCTGGCTGGCGGTGACCTCGACCGGTGGCATGGCGGCGCTGCAGCAGGTGCAACCGACCAATCCCATCGAGTTCACCACGGCGCTGACCATGGTGGTCGGTTCCTTTATCAGTGCAGGAACCCTGACCGCCGACTTTGTTCGATTTGGTCGCAAACCCTGGGGCGCCGTCATGATTACCATGGTGGCGTTTTTTTTGGGCAACACTCTGATGTTCGTCTTCGGCGCAGCCGGTGCGGCGGTGACCGGGCAGGCCGATATCTCGGAAGTGATGCTGATGCAGGGGCTGCTGATCCCCGCCATTCTGGTGCTGGGCCTCAATATCTGGACCACCAACGACAATGCCCTCTACGCCTCCGGCCTTGGTTTTGCCAACATTACCGGTCTCAAGAGCAAGCCGCTCAGTGTGATCAACGGCCTTATCGGCACGGCTTGCGCCCTCTGGCTCTACAACAACTTTGTCGGCTGGCTGGCCTTTTTGAGTACGGCAATTCCGCCGATCGGTGGCATTATCATCATGGATTTCCTGCTCAATCGTGAGCGTTACCGTCAGTTTGCCGATCAACAGTTCGAGACGGTGCGCTGGCAGGCGCTGGTCGCCACGGCAGTCGGGGTGGCTGTCGGCAAGTGGCTGCCGGGCATAGTGCCACTCAACGCGGTATTGGGTGCCGCCTTCACTTATTTCATTCTGGTTCGCCTCACCCAGCGGCCGGTTCTGGTACAGGAAGCTAGCAAATGCTGATTCAACATATTCGTTTTGCCGATCGGGAAGGGTTGTGGCAGATCCGCTGCCAGGATGGGGTTATTACCGCCATCGAGCCCCATGACGAACATGCCGTGGCTGGTCGGGTGCTGGACGGGGAGGGCGGTCTGGCCATCGCTCCCTTTATCGAACCCCACATTCACCTCGATACCACCCAGACGGCGGGCGAGCCGAGCTGGAATCTCTCCGGCACCCTGTTCGAGGGGATCGAGCGCTGGGCCGAGCGCAAGGCGCTGCTGACCCATGAAGATGTTAAACAGCGCGCCATCCAGACGCTGAAGTGGCAGATCGCCAACGGCATCCAGTTTGTGCGCACTCACGTCGATGTCTCCGACCCCAATCTGGTGGCCCTGAAGGCGATGCTGGAAGTGCGGGAGGAGATGAAGGAGTGGGTGGAGCTGCAAATTGTCGCTTTCCCGCAGGAGGGGGTCCTCTCCTACCCCAACGGCAAGGCATTGCTGGAGGAGGCGCTCAAGCTGGGGGCTGATGTGATCGGTGCGATCCCCCATTTCGAGTTTACCCGGGAATATGGGGTCGAAAGTCTGCACTACATCTTCGATCTTGCCGAGAAGTATCAGGTTCTGGTGGATGTGCACTGCGACGAAATCGATGACGAGCAGTCCCGTTTTATCGAGACGCTGGCAACCCTGGCCTACGAGCGCGGTATTGGCCATAGAGTCACCGCCAGCCACACTACCGCCATGCACTCCTATAACGGGGCTTATGCTTCGCGCTTGTTCCGGTTGCTCAAGATGGCGGACCTTAACTTCGTGGCCAATCCGCTGGTGAACATTCACCTGCAGGGGCGCTTCGACACCTATCCCAAGCGCCGCGGCATCACCCGGGTGAAGGAGATGCTGGAGGCCAACATCAATGTCTGCTTCGGTCACGACGACGTGTTCGATCCCTGGTATCCCATGGGTACTGCCAACATGTTGCAGGTGCTGCACATGGGGCTCCATGTCTGCCAGATCATGGGTTACGAGCAGATCAACGACGGTCTGAAGCTGATCAGCAGCCACAGCGCCCGCACCTTGAACGTGCAGGATCGCTATGGCATCGAGGTGGGCAAACCGGCCAACCTGTTGATCCTGCCCGCCGACAACGGTTTTGATGCGGTGCGTCGTCAGGTGCCGGTGCGCTATTCAATCCGTCACGGCAAGGTGATTGCCCAGACCCGTCCGGCCCAGACCGAAATCGTGCTGGGTCATCCCGAGCCGATCGATTTCCGGCGCTGAGTTTTCAATCAGGCTGGATGACGATTAGTTCCGCCTCTGGGCACAAGGGCCGCCATTGCGACATAATGGCGGCCTGACCCTGAGGGAGTGACAACATGCAAACCTGGTTCTACGTTGCAGCAGGGGGGGCTATTGGTGCCTCCCTTCGTTTTGGGATTGCCGAATTGATGGCTTTGCTGCTGGGCCGCCACTTCCCTTACGGGACTCTGGTGGTCAATGTGGTGGGCTCTTTCATCATGGGGATAGCTTATGCCCTCATCAGCCACGGTCATATCGTGGAGCACCCGATGAAGCCCCTGTTGATGGTCGGGATCCTCGGTGCCCTGACCACCTTCTCTTCCTTTGCCCTCGATACGGTGGTGCTGGCTCAACACGGAGCTTATCTGAAAGCACTGCTCAACATTGCGCTCAATCTCTTCCTCTGTCTGGCCATGGTGGTGCTGGGCATGCAGTTGGTTGCGAGCCGGGTTTAAGGTGTCCGCACGCCTTTGGCTCTGGTAAACTGGCGGCCATTCTTTGCTCTATGGGTGTTTAAGGGATGTCAGAACAAGCAACGACAACGCATTTTGGCTTTACAACCGTGGCCGCGACCGAGAAGGAAACTCTGGTAGCTGGTGTCTTCCATTCGGTGGCAGCCAAGTATGATCTGATGAACGATCTGATGTCGTTCGGCATCCACCGCCTGTGGAAGCGCTTCACCATCGACTGCTCCGGTGTGCGCAAGGGCCAGAAGGTGCTGGATCTGGCCGGTGGCACCGGTGACTTGACCGCCAAGTTCTCCCGCATCGTCGGCGAGACCGGTCAGGTGGTGCTGGCGGATATCAACGACTCCATGCTGAAAGTGGGTCGCGACAAGCTGCGCAATCTGGGGGTCGCCAACAACGTCTCCTACGTGCAGGCCAACGCCGAGGCGCTCCCCTTCCCAGATAACCACTTCGACGTCATCACCATCGGCTTCGGCCTGCGCAACGTCACCGACAAGGACAAGGCGCTCGCCTCCATGTTCCGGGTGCTCAAGCCGGGTGGCCGTCTGCTGGTGCTGGAGTTCTCCAAGCCGGTCAGCGAAGTGATCGCCAAGCTCTACGACCTCTACTCCTTCAAACTGCTGCCTAAAATGGGCGAACTGGTGGCTAACGACGGTGAAAGCTACAAGTATCTGGCGGAATCCATCCGTATGCACCCGGATCAGCAGACCCTGGCGGGCATGATGGAAAATGTCGGGTTCGAGCAGGTGGAGTTCTACAACCTGACTCAGGGTGTGGTCGCCCTGCACCGCGGTTACAAGTTTTAAGGTTGCCTATGCCGATGGATGCCATGGTCACCGCGGTGATCGAAACCAGCCTCAACCAGTTGCTGGCGCTGGACAAACAGAGCCCGGAGCGGCTGCGCAAACTGGTGGGCAAGGTGCTCAAGCTGGAGCTGCGTGAACTCAAGCCGCTCTGGTTTGTCTTCTCCGAGCGTCGACTGGATGTGCTGGCCCAGCATGAAGGGGAGGCCGATGCGGTGCTCAGTCTGTCGCTGACCGCCCTCGGTCTGCTGAAAGACCCGTCCGCCCTGACCCGCTATATCCGCGAGGAGAAGCTGGATCTGAGCGGCGATCCCCAGCTGGTACAGGCATTCAGCGTGCTGTTGGGCGAGCTGGATATCGACTGGGAGGAGGAGTTGTCGCGCTATACCGGTGACGTGCTGGCCCACACCCTGTTCAGTGGTGCCCGTCAGGCGCGCCGTCTGGTCGGCCGCGAGCTGTGTCGCACCCGCAGCCAGCTGGCGGAATATCTGACCGAAGAGGCCCGCCTCGCACCCGGCCCGCTGGAAGTGGCGAGTTTTAACGATGACGTCGAGGTGCTGGCCCAGCAGCTCAAGGCCGTTGAACTGCGGCTGGCCCGCTTCGAACAGCAGGTGACCTGATGACCCCGAAGGAGTTCAAACGCCTCTATCGCATCATCACCATCCTGCTGGAGCAGGGCATCGACGAACTGGTGCCCGCCCGCTATCAACCCTGGCCGGGTCGTCTGGCCCGTCGCTCCCTGTTCTGGCTCAAGAACAAGCAACCGGAACTCAGCCGTGGTGCCCGCATCCGTCTCGCCTTCGAGGCCCTTGGCCCCATCTTCATCAAGTTTGGCCAGATGCTCTCGACCCGCCGCGACCTGTTGCCGCCGGATATCGCCGAAGAACTGGCCCTGCTGCAGGACAGGGTGCCCCCCTTCTGTGGTCAGGCGGCGCGCCAGCAGATCGAGCTGAGCCTGGGTTGCCCCATCGAGACCCTGTTTGACGACTTCGACGAGACGCCACTGGCGTCGGCCTCCATCGCCCAGGTGCATACCGCCCGTCTGAAGGAGAGTGGCCGCGAGATTGTTATCAAGGTGATCCGTCCCGACATCGAGCCGGTCATCGAGGCCGACCTGCGGCTGATGCAGGCGCTGGCCCGTCTGGTGGCCCGTTTCGCGCCCCAGAGCGCGCGGCTGCGCCCCATCGAGGTGGTGGAGGAGTATCGCAAGACCATCCTCGACGAGCTCAACCTGATGCGCGAAGCGGCCAACGCTATCCAGCTGCGGCGCAACTTCACCGGCTCCGAGGCGCTCTATGTGCCTGAAATCATAACCGATCTCTGCCGCGAGCAGGTGCTGGTGATGGAGCGCATCTATGGCATTCCGGTCTCCGATATTGAGGCGCTGGAAGCCAACGGCACCAATATGAAGCTGCTGGCCGAGCGCGGGGTGGAGGTCTTCTTCACCCAGGTGTTCCGCGACAGCTTCTTTCACGCCGACATGCACCCCGGTAACATTTTCGTCTCCTACGAGCACCCGGAAAACCCGCTCTGGATCGGTATCGACTGCGGTATCGTCGGCACCCTCAATCGGGAAGACAAACGCTATCTGGCGGAGAACTTCCTCGCCTTCTTCAACCGCGACTATCGCCGGGTGGCGGAGCTGCATGTGGAGTCGGGCTGGGTACCGGCAGACACCAAGGTGGACGAGTTCGAGTTCGCCATCCGCACCGTGCTGGAGCCTATCTTCGAGAAGCCACTGTCCGAAATTTCGTTCGGCCACGTGCTGCTCAACCTGTTCAACACCGCTCGCCGCTTCCATATGACGGTGCAGCCGCAGCTGGTGCTGTTGCAGAAGACATTGCTCTATGTGGAAGGGTTGGGGCGTCAGCTCTACCCGCAGCTCGATTTGTGGCAGACCGCCAAGCCCTATCTGGAAAACTGGATGCACGAGCAGGTCGGGCCGAAAGCGGTGTGGAACGCCATCAAGGAGAAGGCGCCATTCTGGGCGGAGAAGCTGCCTGAATTGCCTGAGCTGGTCTATGAGACCCTGCGCCAGACCCGTCATCAACAGCGTCATTTCGACCAGATGTTTGACGAATTCCGCCGTCACAGCCGTCGGCAAGGGCAGGCCCGCTACCTCTTAGGGGTTGGAGCCAGCCTGCTATTGGCGGGTGTATTCTTGCTGACCCAAAAACAACATATTGAGTGGGGACAAATCAGTCTCGCCGGAGCAGCCCTCTGCTGGCTGGTTGGCTGGTTGCGAACCCGTTCCAATTAAACAAAAACCGCGCCATCAGGCGCCTGCTCTGGAGAGAAAGTCATGGGTGGTATCAGTATTTGGCAATTGTTGATCATCGCAGTCATCGTCGTGCTGCTGTTCGGTACCAAGAAACTGCGCGGGATTGGCGGTGATCTGGGGGCCGCGGTCAAAGGGTTCAAGAAAGCACTCTCCGACGATCCGGCCGATGCCAAGGCCGAGCAGAAAGATGCCGAGTTTCCCCCGAAACAGCTGAACGAAGCGGCTAGTCAGAGTGGCGATGCTGCCAAGCAGAAAGACAAAGATCAGGCCTAAGCCATGTTTGATATCGGTTTTTGGGAGCTGGTCGTCATCGGTGTGGTGGCGTTGGTGGTGCTGGGGCCCGAACGGCTGCCAGTTGCCATCCGCACGGCTACCCACTGGATCCGCCTCATTCGTTCGACTGCGAATTCGGTCAAGTCCGAGCTGGAACAGGAGCTCAAGTTGCAAGAGCTGCACAACGATCTGAAGAAGGCGGAACAGCTGCAGATGAGCAACTTGAGTCCCGAGCTGCAGGAGTCTATCGAACAGCTCAAGGCGGCGGCCCAGTCGGTCAATCGCCCCTATCAGGTGGAGAACGAGATCCGTCCGCCACGCGCCGAGCCGGTCGCCCAGGTTGAACCTGCCACACCGGTGGAGCCTGCGGTGCAGTTGAGCCGCGACGTACCGCCGGTCAACAGCCAGCGGGAGAGCGAACTTGTGCCAGTCGGCGAATCAGCAGTGAAAGGGGAGGTGAAGCCATGAGTCAGGCCGAACAACCCCTGATCAGTCATCTGGTTGAGCTGAGAACCCGCTTGCTGCGATCCATCTCCGCCATCCTGATCGTGTTTATCGCACTGATCTACTTCTCCAACAACATCTACGACTTCGTGGCCCAGCCGCTGCTCAGCCAGCTGCCGGAAGGGACCAGCATGATCGCGACGGATGTGGCGACCCCCTTCCTGACGCCGATCAAGCTGACTCTGGTGGTCTCCTTCTTCGTGGCGATCCCCTATCTGCTCTATCAGGCCTGGGCCTTTATAGCTCCCGGCCTGTACCAGCATGAGCGGCGTTTGATTATGCCGTTGGTGGTCTCGACCGCCCTGCTGTTCTATGCAGGGATGGCGTTTGCCTACTACGTGGTGTTCCCGCTGGTGTTCGGTTTCTTCACCAGTACCGCCCCGGTCGGAGTGACGGTGGCGACCGACATCGCCAGCTATCTGGACTTCGTACTGACCTTGTTCTTCGCGTTCGGGGTGGCGTTCGAAATTCCGGTGGCCACCATACTGCTGTGCTGGACCGGCGTGACCACGCCGCAAAACCTGAAGGAGAAGCGCCCCTACGTCATCGTCGGGGTGTTTGTGGTCGGCATGCTGCTGACGCCGCCTGATGTCTTCTCCCAGACCCTGCTCGCCATCCCGATGTGGGCGCTGTGGGAGGTAGGTCTGTTCTTCGCCCGCTTCTATGTGAAGAAAGAGGATGAAGAGCAACAGGAACAACCGGATGTGGAGAGCTGAGGCTCTGTTCGTCACCTATTTGCCGGACGGCGAGAGGATGACGAAGTCCGCAGGAATAGCAGAACGAGGGGAGCTGAGGCTCCCTTCCTCTTTTCATGCTCCCGTTCGAGGCGTATGGTGTTGGCCCATCGAGTAGATGGTTTTCAAATACCTGATATGTATTCCTTTTGTTCGGAACGTCTCATCCCATGATCGATATCGGTTTAAACCTGACCAGCAGCCAGTTCGCCGGTGAGCAGCCTGAACTGGTGGCCCGTGCCCGCGCCGCCGGGGTAGAGGCCCTGATCCTCACCGGTACCGATCTGGCTGGCAGCCGCGACAGCGCCGAGTTGGCCGCTCGCTGGTCGGGCTACTGCTTCTCCACCGCCGGGGTACATCCCCATGATGCATCGAGCGTCGATGAGGCGACCCTGCCCGCCTTGCGCGAGCTGGCGGCGCTGCCGCAGGTGGTGGCTATCGGCGAGTGTGGCCTCGACTACAACCGCGATTTCTCCCCCCGTCCGGTGCAGGATGCGGTGTTCGACGCCCAGCTGGCGCTGGCGGCCGAGCTCGGGATGCCGGTGTTTCTGCATTGTCGTGATGCGCACGCCCGTTTCATCGAGATCCTCCGTCCCTGGTTGCCCAGGCTGCCGGGGGCCGTGCTGCACTGCTTCACTGGCTCCGACGAGGAGCTGGACGAGTGTCTGGCGCTGGGGTTGCATATCGGGGTGACCGGCTGGCTTTGCGACGAGCGACGCGGTCAGCTGCTGCGTGAGCAGGTGGCCCGCATTCCGGCTGGTCGGCTGATGATCGAGACCGACGCCCCCTATCTGGTGCCGCGGGATCTCAAACCCCGCCCGAAACGCAACGAACCCGCTTTTTTGCCGCACATCGCCCAGGTGGTGGCGGCCTGTCGTGGTGAAGCGCCCGAGGCCTTGCTGGCCCACACCCGGGCCACCTCCGCCGCGTTCTTCCAACTTCCTCTCCAGGAGTGATTCATGGCTACAACTCTTCCGGGCGCCTTTCCGGGCCGCCGCCTGCGCCGAGTGCGCAAACATGATTTCAGCCGTCGTCTGGTGCGCGAAAACGTACTGACCGTCAACGATCTCATCTATCCGGTGTTCGTGCTGGAGGGGGAGAACCGTCGGGAAGCTGTTCCCTCCATGCCGGGGGTGGATCGCCTCTCCATCGACCTGCTGCTGGAAGAGGCCGCCGAACTGGTAGAGCTGGGCGTACCAGCCATCGCCCTGTTCCCGGTGACGCCGCTGGAGAGCAAGAGCCTGCTGGCGGAAGAGGCCTACAGCCCGAACGGGCTGGCCCAGCGCACCGTACGCGCCCTCAAGGCCCGCTTCCCGGAGCTGGGGGTGATCACCGACGTGGCGCTCGATCCGTTCACCACCCACGGTCAGGATGGCATCATCGATGACGAAGGTTATGTGCTGAACGACATCACCACCGAGATCCTGATCAAGCAGGCGCTCTCCCACGCCGAGGCCGGGGTCGATATAGTAGCGCCGTCCGACATGATGGATGGCCGCATCGGTGCCATCCGCGCCGCGCTGGAAGAGAACGGCTTCATCAACACCCAGATCATGGCCTACTCCGCCAAGTACGCCTCCTGCTACTACGGCCCGTTCCGCGATGCGGTCGGCTCTGCCGGCAACCTCGGCAAGAGCAACAAGGCCACCTACCAGATGGATCCGGCCAACAGCAACGAAGCCCTGCACGAAGTGGCGCTGGATATTCAGGAAGGGGCTGACAGCGTGATGGTCAAGCCGGGCATGCCCTATCTGGACGTGATCCGTCAGGTGAAGGATCAGTTCGGCGTGCCGACCTTCGCCTATCAGGTGAGTGGCGAGTACGCCATGCACATGGCGGCGATCCAGAACGGCTGGCTGAAAGAGAAGGAGTGCATCATGGAGTCTCTGCTCTGCTTCAAGCGGGCCGGGGCTGACGGCATCCTCACCTACTTCGCCAAGCGCGTGGCGCAGTGGCTGAAGGAAGATGCCCGTTAAGCAGACGTGACGGATAAAGACGGATAAAAAAGAGGGGAGCCGATGGCTCCCCTCTTTCGTTATGAATGTAGCCCGGACATCACTCCGGGCGGTGCCAATCGCGGTTGATGCGAGTGGCTGAGGGAGCCAGCGGCTCCCTCTTGGTTATGACCTGTTGATTACAGCTTGGTCCAGGCGTCGCTCCAGGCAGAGCCGGTACCCGGTGCATAGTGGCTGGTAGAGCCACCACACCAGCCGCTGTACGGCCAGGGTTTGCACTCGAAGTTGCCACCGGCGTTGCTGACCCGATCACCGGCCTGATAGCTGGTGTTGGGGGCATAGGCCGGGTAGTCGCCATCGTTGCCGCCGTTGTCGCTCTCTTCAGCCAGGGTGACCGGGAAGCGCTGTACTACCGGCTTCTGGCCGTCAGCCAGACCGCTGATGACCACTTCATAGCTGCCGTCAGTGACGTTGCTGCCTTGCAGTACCAGGGCGCTGGTGCCATTCACCTTGCTGCTGGTTGTGCCGTGGCTACGGCCGTTCTGCTCCAGGGTCGCAGTGATCTGCACCGGGTTGGCGGTGGTCACGTTGAAACGGATGCTGACCTGACCGTTGACTATGGTGTACTCGCTGGCCATGGCGCCGACGGTGAAGTCGCTGCTGTCGATCACCGGCGGCTTGTTGCCACCGTCACAGTCGCTGTCACCCTGCGCTTTCCAGACACCCCAGTCACCTGTGGTACCCGGCTCTTCGTTCTGGGTCCACCAGCCAGCCAGCCAGTTCTTGCCGTTGTGGCTGACGATGTCGCCGCCCACGTAGACCTTCTTGGCATCCCAGCTGTTTTCACAGATAGCGCCCTGCTCCTTGACGGTCACGTTGCGCTGCTGGGTCACCAGCTGACCGGCACTGTCGGTCACCTGATAGGTGAGGGTGTAGCGACCGACCTTGTTGCTGTCGACGCTGCCGCTGACCTTGATCTGGGCAGTCAGGTCACCATCTTCTTCATCATTCGCACTGACACCAGTCATCGGATCGAAGGAGGTACCCAGCTCCAGCGTGGTGTCGGTGACGCCGCTGAATACCGGCTTCATGCTATAGACTTCGACGCTACGCAGCTGTTCGGTGACGTTGTTGTCACGATCGCTCACCTTGTAGGTGAGGGGGTAGAGACCGATGCGCTGGTTGTCTACCGAACCTTCCACCAGGATCTGGCCAGTCAGGTCGCCATCTTCCTTGTCGTTGGCGGTGACACCGGCCATGGGATCAAAGGCGGTGCCCTGCTTGATGCGGGTATCGCTCACGCCGCTGAACACCGGCTTGCCGTTGTCGATCGGCGGAGTGATCTCCTGCTCGTGGATGAAGGGGCCGTAGCTCTTGATGAAGGATTCGTTGTAGGCCTGACCGGCGGCGTTACGACCCATGTCCCAGTTGATGGACCAGGTCATCAAGCCGCGCAGGGGCTGGCCCTGGTTCTTCAGCTTGTTGAAGGCATCGAACAGATCTTGCGGATTGGTGACGTAGCCGGTGGCGGCGGCGTCGATGTTGGTCGGGATGCCGAATACCAGCTTGTCGTGGGGGATCTTGTAGTAGCCACGGGTGCCGTTGATCAGCGAGTCCGCCATGTAGTAGATGAACTCTTCTTTCAGGGCATCGTTGTTCTGGGCAATCCAGCCGAAGCCGTCGATCCAGATACCGTCGCCACCCTGGTTGTAGAACTGGGGGTTGATCCAGTCATAGTAACCTTCCAGCGCCCGCAGATAGGGGGTGTAGAGGCCGTTGGCGGTCAGGTAGGGGAACTCGGGTGCCATGGTGATAAGGAAGTTTTTCCCCTGAGCACGATAGTGATCTTTGACGATGCGCAGGGCGGCCGGGATCACGGTCTGGTTGTTGGCAGCGGTGACTGCGGTTTGCTCCAGATCGATGTCCAGACCGTCAAAACCATAGGTCTCCACCAGACGAATGATTTCATCGGCGAAGGCTTGCTCCTGACCGGTGCGCAGCTCGATGTGGGCATCGGCGCCACCCAGTGCCAGCAGTACGGCACGGCCCTGACGGTTCAGCTCAGCGATCTGTTCGATGAACTGGCTTTCATTCATACCGGTGCCGGTATCCAGCTTGAAGGTCGGGATCGGGTTGCCGCCATAAACCTTCATGAAGGAGACATCGACCACATTGTATTGCGGGTTGACCTGATCCAGCTTGACGCAGGGGGCGACGCCACCCTTGTAGCCAGCGCCGCCGCACCAGTTGTGCCAGTAGCCGACCACCACACCAGATTGCGGGTTGACCATGTTCTGGCCTGCGCTGGCGGCGTGCAGCATGGGGCTGGTAGCGCCGATCAGGCAGCCCAGCAGGGAGAGTTTGAACTTGTTCATTGTTGCTCCGTACGTTGCAAAAGGAGGCCCATCAGGGGATGGGCTTCGGGGGCAGCTCCGCTGTCATAGGAAAATCCCTTAGACCGGTGGCTTTGCGTGGTGGCCTTTCGAACCACTTTGCCTTTTTCACCCGACCTCTGTGTGGTACAGACAATCAAGTGGCCCCCTAAATTAGCCGCATATGGTAGGAGGGGGAAGATAAATTAATCAACGCGCTCTCCTGTATGTCACATTTTGGAAAAAGTTAATAATTCAAGGTGTTCCAGAGGGGCGTTGCTTAAATAACAGGATGTTCGAAGAGCGGGAAAGCCTGATAACCACAGGGCTGGTGAGGGATTTATCCTGATGATCACCACCGGTGGCATGCCTAGCAGGAGCGCGGGAATGATGGGGAACAAGGGCTGCGGGCTGTGTCATTAGCTGACGCGAGGTGGCCCCCGGCTGGCTCGCGGCACTCCGGTTGTGAGACGGATGGCAAAAAGGGGGCTGGAGTGTGATTCCAGCTTGATTATTGCATGGGTTGCCCACATGTTAGAAAACCATACAGAGCTGATAAAGCGGTCTGTTCAAGACCTAACAAGAGGTAACCGGGATGAATAACCCTTTGCTGACAATGGATGCACTGCCCCCTTTCAGCCAGATCCAGCCAGAGCAGGTGCAACCTGCCGTGGTGCAGGCGATCGCTGACTGCAAGCAGAAGATCAGCGATGTGCTGGCCCAGAATGAAACCCACACCTGGGATAGCCTGATTGCCCCGCTGGAAGAGGTCAATGACCGTCTGGCTCGGATCTGGTCACCGGTCAGCCACCTTAATTCCGTCCTTAACAGCGAAGCGCTACGAGTGGCACATGATGCCTGCCTGCCGCTGCTCTCTGAGTTCCAGACTTATGTCGGCCAGCATGAAGGGCTCTATCAAGCCTATCTTGGCCTCTCCCAAAGCGATGACTTCCCGCTGCTGAGCGGTGCCCAGCGCAAGGAAATCCTCAATACCCTGCGCGACTTCCGCCTCTCCGGTATCGGTCTGCCTGCCGAGGTGCAGCAGCGTTACGGCGAAATTCAGGCCCGCCTCTCCGAGCTGGCCTCCCGCTTCAGCAACAATGTGCTGGATGCCACCCAGGGCTGGCACAAGCCGGTGACCGAGGAAGCCGAACTGGCCGGTCTGCCCGACAGCGTGCGGGCCGCTGCCCGTCAGATGGCCGAGCTCAAGGGCAAGGAGGGGTGGCTGTTCACCCTGGATATCCCTTCCTATCTGCCGGTGATGATGTATTCGGACAACCGCGAACTGCGTGCCGAGATGTATCAGGCCTTCACCACTCGCGCCTCGGATCAGGGCCCCAATGCGGGCAAGTGGGATAACTCCGCCATCATGAGCGAGCTGCTCACCTTGCGCCGCGAATTGGCCCAGTTGCTTGGTTTTGCCAACTATGCCGAGCTGTCGCTGGCGACCAAGATGGCGGACAAGACCGAACAGGTGGTGAGCTTCCTCACCGATCTGGCGGCCAAATCCCTACCGCAAGGCAAAGCCGAGCTGGAGGAGATCCGCGCCTTCGCCACCGAGCAACATGGTCAGGGCGAGCTGGCCGCCTGGGATCTCGCTTATTACGCCGAGAAGCTCAAGCAGCACAAATTCTCCATCTCCGACGAGCAACTGCGCCCCTACTTCCCCGCCAGCAAGGTGGTGAAGGGGCTGTTTGAAGTGGTGAAGCGGGTGTTTGGCATGAAGGTGCGCGAGCGCCTCGGCATCGATACCTGGCACCCGGACGTGCGCTTCTACGACATCTTCGATGCCGAAGACGAGCTGCGTGGCAGCTTCTACCTCGATCTTTACGCCCGCGAACACAAGCAGGGCGGTGCCTGGATGGATGTCTGCCTGGGTCGTCGCTACCGTCAGGATGGCTCGCTGCAAAAGCCGGTGGCCTACCTGACCTGCAACTTCAACGGCCCGGTGGATGGCAAACCGGCACTGTTTACCCACAACGAAGTGGTCACCCTGTTCCACGAGTTCGGTCACGGTATTCACCATATGCTGACCCGCATCGACGTGGCCGGTGTCGCCGGTATCAATGGCGTGGCCTGGGATGCGGTGGAGCTGCCGAGCCAGTTCCTCGAAAACTGGTGCTGGGAGTCCGAGGCGCTGGCCTTCATCTCTGGCCATCATGAGACCGGCGAGCCGCTGCCTGCCGATCTGCTGGAGAAGATGCTGACGGCCCGCAACTTCCAGGCGGCGATGCAGATGCTGCGCCAGCTGGAGTTTTCTCTGTTTGACTTCCGGTTGCATCAGACATTTGACCCGGCCAACCCGGATCAGATCCCGAGCCTGCTGGCCGAAGTGCGCAGTCAGGTGGCCGTGATGACGCCACCCGAGTTCAACCGCTTCCAGCACAGCTTCTCCCACATTTTTGCAGGTGGCTATGCGGCGGGTTACTACAGCTACAAGTGGGCTGAAGTGCTCTCTGCTGACGCCTTCTCCCGCTTCGAGGAGGAGGGGATTTTCAATCCGGTCACCGGCCAATCCTTCCTGAAGCACATTCTGGAGAAGGGCGGCTCGAAAGAGCCAATGGAGCTGTTCCGTGCCTTCCGTGGCCGCGAGCCCAAGGTGGATGCCCTGCTGCGCCACAGCGGGATCGCTGCGTGATATCTCCCCTCCAGCGGCGGGGTGAGCTTCAAGCAGGTACATATTTGTGACCTTGTAGGGTCAATTTGTGACGGGTGCGACAAAAAGGGACCTTATGGTCCCTTTTTTCAAGGCTTTTTAATATCTTGCTGATTGCATATTTGCACTGCCTGCGGCTCTTCAGTAGAGTCGTGTTCTAATCAGTCAAGGTGAGAAAGCCACTTGCCATGAGGCGAGCTCTCGATTCCGTCTATCAAATCATCTCCAGTCTGGCTCATTCGAGCGGGCGGGGATATTTCGATACTTTTGTGAGTGAAATCGCCGCTGCTGTGATGGCTGATGTCGTCCTGATCTCCAGCGGGGCACTCAATGACACCTGCTTAACGGTGCAGGCGGCCTATCCCTCCTCCCTTGACCCCGATATCCTGACGCTGCCACTGACTGACTCTCCTGATGCCATTACCTGGCAGGAGGGGGAAGCCTGGTTCAGTGATCGTCTGCTACAGCTCTTCCCCGAGATGCCACTTGCCCGGCAGTGGCAAGCCCGGGCGTATGTCGGGATTGCCCTCAAGAATGCTGACGGCGAGACCATAGGTGTCTGCAGTTTGCTCTATCGCCAGCCCCAGACTGATATGGGCCGGGTGATGGGCTTGCTCAGGCTGCTGGGGCCACTGGCGGGTCGCGAGCTGGCGTTGCTGTTGCAGCGACAGCTGCCGCAGCCTGTGCCGGATGCCCCCCATGTTTTGCAGAGCATGCTTTTTGAGGCTCCGGTGGGGATCGGCAAGCTCGATCTCACTGGCCGGATCCTCTGGGCCAATCCGGCCATTGAAAAGATGTTGGGTTATTCCCTCGACGAGCTGCTGCAGCGATCCATCTCTGACATCAATCACCCCGAGGATTGGCAACGCAGTCTCGAGTGCTACCAGCAAATTCACCGCGGTGAGTGCAGTCGTTTTACGCTGGAGAAGCGCTACCTGCGCAAGGGGGGGGAGATCCTGTGGGGGCGGGTCACGGTTACCCTCATCAATGACGAGCAACAGCAGCCGGACTACCTGATGGTGCTGCTGGAGAATATCGATCCTCTCAAGCGTCATGCTGAACAGCTTAAACTTTCGCACCGGGTCTATGACAACCTCTCCGAGGCCATTCTGGTGTGTGATGCCGATAGCCGCATCATTTCGGTCAACCCGGCATTCGAGCAGATCACTGGTTACAGTGGTGACGAGGCCCGTGGCCAGCGTCCCAGTATCCTCAAATCCGGGCTACACGATCAGACCTTCTATGCCGACATGTACCATGCGCTGGAGCGGGTGGGGGTGTGGCGCGGCGAGGTGTGGAACAAGCGCAAGAACGGCAAGCTCTATCCGCAGCAGTTGATGATAAGTACCCTGCGTGAAGCGGGAAAAATACAGCAATATATCGCCATTTTCAGCGATCTTTCCCAAACCAAGCAGGCTGAGCAGAAGATCGCCGCCCAGGCAAACTATGACACTCTCACCAGCCTGCCCAACCGCTGGTTGTTTAGCCGCTGCTTGACCCGTTTTTGCGAGCGGGGCGAACGCTTTTCCCTGATGGTGCTCGATCTTAATAACTTCAAGGCGGTCAACAACAGCATGGATCACCAGGCCGGTGATGCCCTGTTGCGGGAGGTATCGGATCGACTGGTGAGTCGGGTGCGTACCGAAGATATGGTGGCCCGTATCGGCGGTGACGAGTTCGCCTTTCTGGTGCCCGGTATCGTCACCCGCCGTCAGGCGGAGGTGTTTGCCAAGCAGGTGATCGGCAGCTTTGCCCGTCCCTTTATGCTGGCCAACCAGCAGCTCTATGTCACTGCGACCATCGGCATGACCCTTTGTCCGGTAGATGGTAGCGAGAGCGACGAGCTGCTACGCAACGCCGAGCAGGCGCTTTTTGCAGCCAAGCGGCAGGGACGGTTGCTCGGCGCCTACTGCGCGACCATGCGGGAAGAGGTGCGCCAGCGCCACCAGATGCAGCAGGATTTGGCCGAAGCGATCAAGCTGGAGCAGTTGACCATGGCTTACCAGCCCATCTGGGATAACCGCAGTGGACGGGTCGCCAAGCTGGAAGCGCTGGTGCGCTGGTATCACCCCCAATGGGGACAGGTCTCCCCCGCCGAGTTCATTCCGCTGGCGGAAGAGGCGGGCCTGATTCAGGGGCTGGGGGCGCTGGTGTTGTGGCAGTCGTGCCGGGATTTGGCACGCTTGCAGCAATCCGGTTTCCCGCAGATGCAGATGTCGATCAACCGCTCGACCCTGGAGTTCCAGACCATAGATCCGGAGGCGAGCGAGTGGCTCAAGGTGATTGAGCACTACGGGCTTGATCCTGCCGACATCGTGATCGAAATTACCGAATCCTTGCTGATGGAGAGTAGCGATCAGCACAGGGTGCGGATCGATGCGTTGCGTGCTGCGGGATGCCTGCTGGCCATTGATGATTTCGGCACCGGCTACTCGGCGCTCAACTACTTGCGTACCTTCCCGGTGGATCTGGTCAAGATCGACCGCTCTTTCGTGCGCCATATCCCCTTCAACGAGCAGGATCGACTGCTGCTGGATGGCATCATCAACATAGTGCACAACCTCGGCATGGAGGTGGTGATCGAAGGGGTGGAAACCCGTGAGCAGCTCAACTTCCTTTGTCAGAAGGGGTGTGCCTTCACTCAGGGCTACCTGCTCAGCCGCCCGCTGGCCTATGACGACCTGACCGATTACCTCGCCCTCAACCGTCAGGGGATGAACCTCACTGTCGTGAGCTGATCCACTGCTTCTGTTATCATGGCCGCTTCTGTACGTGCCATGAGTCTGCCTCCTATGCCCCATATTCAGGTTTTCAGTGAAGTACCCGCCCGTGATGGCGAGCTCGACGCCCTGCGTCTACGCCTTGCCGATGTGGAGTTTGTGGCCCCGTTTGCACTGGTACTGACTGAAGAGCGGCTGGAACTGCGCAAGCTGGATGAACCCAAGCTGGGTGCCGTCTATGTGGATTTTGTGGAAGGGGCTGTGGCTCACAGGCGCAAGTTTGGCGGCGGCCGTGGCCAGTCTATCGCCAAGGCGGTGGGGCTCAAGGCTGGAGCCACTCCGACCGTGGTGGATGCCACCGCGGGACTGGGGCGTGATGCCTTCGTGCTCGCCTCCCTCGGCTGCAAGGTGACCCTGATCGAGCGTAGCCCTGTGGTGGCTGCCCTGTTGCAGGATGGATTGATGCGGGCGGCGCAGGATCCCGAGATTGGCCCCTGGGTCAGCGAGCGGATGCAACTGCTGCAAGGCCCGGCGGTGGACAACCTGCTGGCGTTGACCGAGCGGCCTGATGTCATCTATCTCGATCCCATGTTCCCCCACAAGCAGAAGTCGGCGCTGGTGAAAAAAGAGATGCGGGTGTTCCAGTCGCTGGTGGGGCCGGATCTTGATGCGGATGCCCTGCTGCCGGCGGCGCTCAAGATGGCGAACAAGCGGGTGGTGGTAAAGCGCCCGGCCTATGCTGGCTGGCTCAATGAACATAAACCCAGCATGGCCATCGAGACCAAGGGTAACCGCTTCGATGTCTACGTGATGGCGGCATTGGCGGCAGGTTAACGGCCGGTGTGAGTCGCGGATACAAAAAAGGAGGGCCAACGTCATGTTGGCCCTCCTTTTTTAATTGATTCAGTTGGTTGGAGCGAAGCGGATCAGCTTCTCTTCCCCTTGCCAGTTCAGGCGCAGGGTTGCCAGCTCTGCCAGACTGAGCCGTTCTCCACTGTGTAGCAGCAGATATTCGACCCCTTCACAGGCCTCTATGGTGCGGATCTTGTCATCCCGCTGACGACCATCGCGACTGGTGAGAGTCACCGGCAGTTGCCAGCTGGCGGCAATTTCGAGCCAGTCGTAGAGATCGCAGCTGATGGGTTGATAATCCGGCATGATCGACTCCAAAGCAGGCAAGTTGCTGGTTCAGGCTTCCTGCAGGCGGGTTGGCCAGCCCATCTTTTGCTGGCGTTCCACTTCCAGGCGCAGCTCGCTGGCACGCAAATAGTGTTCATCCATCCAGCCCTTGGGCAGGGTCAGGGTCAGTGACTCTTCTTCGGCCTGCAGGGTGAAGCTGGGAACCGTGCCCTGGGTGCGGCGCATGCAGAGGATCAGCGATATGCGCAGGATGCGGGCCAGCCGGATCGCCTGACGAGCGGTGACTGCGCCCTGTTTTTCCAGGGTTTCCAGCTTGAATTCGTCCCGCTGGTTGAACAGCAGGGCCGACAACAGCTTCTTTTGTGCAGGGGTAAAACCCGGCATATCGATGTTGTCGATGATGTAGGCAGCGTGTTGCGGTGCCTTCTTGTACTCGATACAGAGGCCCAGTTCGTGCAGCAAAGCGGCATAACGAAGGATGGGGCGGCCATAACGTTTGGATAGACGCCAGCCCGGTTGCAGCTGGGTGAATGCTTCGACGGCGGTATCGCGCACCCGCTCGGCGTGCTCTTTATCCAGCTGATAGCGGCTGATCAGGCTGTCGGCGGTGCGATCCCTGGCATCACAGTCGTGATTGTTGCCCAGCAGACCGTAAATCAAGCCTTCACGCAGAGCACCACCCGCCAGGGTCATGCTCTCGATATTCAGGGTTTCAAAGATGGCGATCAGGATGGCGAGGCCGGAGGGGAACACAGTCAGCCGTTCGGCCGCCAGCCCTTCCAGCTGCAACCGATCCAGCTTGCCACAGGCGATGGCCTGACCCATCAGCTCCTGCAATTTCGGCAGGGTAACCCGCTCGCTCTTTCCTTGTGCCAGCATGATCTCTTGCAGCGCCTGCACTGTGCCAGAGGCGCCGACGCAGGTGCGCCAGCCGAGGGTACGGTAATCTTCCGACACCTTCTCCAGCACCGCTTTGGCGGCGGCAATAGCCTGCTCGAAACGCGTGGCACTCAGCTCGCCATCACCGAAGTGGTTGTTGAGCCAGGTGACACAGCCCATGTGCAGGCTGTTGAGCAGTTTCGCTTCACTATGCTCGCCAATCACCAGTTCGGTACTGGCTCCGCCAATGTCGATCACCAGCCGATTGCCCTCTCCGGCAGAGGTCCAGGAGACCCCTTCGTAGATGGTTTTGGCCTCTTCCTCACCCGAGATAATCTCGATGTTGTGGTTGAGTAACCGTTCCGCTTCGCTGAGGAACTCGTCGACGTTGGTGGCAAGGCGCAGGGTTGCGGTGCCTACCACCCGGATGTTGTCGGCCGGAATATCCTGCAACTGCTCGGAGAACAGTCGCAGACAGTCCCAGCCCCGCTCCATGGCGGCACGGCTGAGGTGAAATTCCGGATCGAGCCCGGCAGCGAGGCGAACCTTGCGCTTGACCTTGGTGACGGTGCGCAGGGCACCGGCGACCTCGCGCACCACCAGCATATGAAAGCTGTTGGAGCCGAGGTCGATGGCGGCATAGAGCGGCGAGTTGTGCAACTGGGCCTGTCCTTTAGCTCTTGCGCGGCGGACGACGACGGTTGTTGCTGTTGTTGCTGCCACCCTGACGGTCACGCATGTTGCGGTTGACCGGCTGGCGGTTGCGAACAACACGTTTCGGCGCAGTCACATCATCCAGCAGTGCTTCACGATCATATTTGCTGACCGGGATAGCGTGGTGGATGTACTCCTCGATGGCTGGCAGGTTGAAGGCATAGTCTTCACAGGCCAGGCTGATGGAGTGGCCGCTCTTGCCGGCACGACCGGTACGACCGATACGGTGCACATAGTCTTCGGCGTCGTCGGGCAGGTCATAGTTGAAGACGTGGGTCACGTCAGGGATGTGCAGACCACGGGCAGCCACGTCGGTAGCGACCAGGATGTCCAGCGTCCCTTTGGTGAAGTCTTCCAGGATCTTCATCCGCTTCTTCTGCGGCACGTCGCCAGTCAACAGACCTGCGCGGTGGCCGTCATTCTCCAGCCACGCCTGCACGTCTTCACAGATATGCTTGGTGTTGGCGAACACGATGGCTTTTTCTGGCCACTCCTCTTCCATCAGAGAGAGCAACAGCAGCATCTTGTCTTCATTGGAGGGGTAGAACAGCTCTTCCTGAATGCGTACTCCTGTCATCTGCTCCGGCTCTACCTGCACATGTTCCGGGTGGTTCATGTGCTCGTAGGCCAGCTCCTGCACGCGCAGGGAGAGGGTCGCGGAGAACAGCATGCTTAGACGCTCGGTCGGGGCAGGCATGCGGCGGAACAGGAAGCGGATGTCCTTGATGAAGCCCAGATCGAACATGCGATCCGCTTCGTCCAGTACCACGACCTGAATATTGCTCAGATCGATCACCTTGGACTTGAAGTAGTCGATGATGCGACCAGTGGTGCCGATCAGGATGTCAACGCCCTGCTCCAGCACGGCCAACTGCTTGTCGTAACCTTCGCCACCGTAGGCGAGGCCGAGTTTCAGGCCGGTAGAGGCAGCGATGCTGTCGGCATCGTTGTAAATCTGTACTGCCAGTTCCCGGGTGGGTGCCATGATGATGGCTCTGGGTTGATTAACCAGACGGGGAGTGGTCAGTGGGTGAGTCAGCAAATAGTTGAAGGTGGCGGCCAGGAAGGCGATGGTCTTGCCGGTTCCTGTCTGAGCCTGACCGGCGAGGTCATGACCTTCTACCAGCAGTGGCAGAGACAGTGCCTGGATGGGGGTGCAATAGTGAAATCCCTTTGATTCCAGACCAGCCAGAACTTCGGGTTCGAGGCCCATTTGGGCGAATTTTTCGGTCGTTAAGTGTGTTTTGCTCATGGCGGTAGGTTATCAGGTTAGGCTTGCATTAATAAACAGGATCATTTCAAATAGGGCAACTATTGCCTTTGTTGACGTATCAATAAAGCCTTATTTACTGACTGGAGTTGGAGATGAGTGACAAGATTGTTCAGCTGAGCGATGCCAGCTTCGAGGCAGATGTAATCAAAGCCGATGGCGCCGTCCTGGTCGACTTCTGGGCCGAATGGTGTGGTCCGTGCAAGATGATTGCCCCGATCCTGGAAGAAGTTGCCCAAGAGTACGAAGGTCGCGTGACCGTGGCCAAACTGAACATCGACCATAACTCTGATACTCCGCCCAAGTACGGCATTCGTGGTATCCCGACCCTCTTGCTGTTCAAGAATGGCGAAGTGGCAGCGACCAAGGTCGGTGCACTGTCCAAGACTCAGTTGAAAGAGTTTCTGGACGGCAACCTGTAATAACCTAAGGGGAGCGCATTGCAATAATGCGCTCCTTCTGTTTTATCACCTAGACGCTCATCCCGATTAGTGCTAATTTATCGCTCGTTTGCTAACCTTTTTGTCAGACCCGCTTTTGCAAAAGTCGGCTGGCAAGTCAAATCTGAACAGCACCAATCCAGCAGACTGTCTCCTCCCATTTCAATCCTTGCTTACAGACTTTCACCACTATGAATCTGACTGAATTAAAGAACACTCCTGTGTCCGAGCTGGTCAAGCTTGGCGAATCCATGGGGTTGGAAAATCTGGCTCGGGCGCACAAGAAAGATATTATTTTCGCGATCCTCAAGGCGCACGCCAAGGGTGGTGAGGATATCTTTGGCGACGGTGTGCTGGAAATCCTGACCGATGGTTTTGGCTTCCTGCGTAGTGCAGATGGCTCCTATCTGGCTGGCCCGGACGATATCTACGTCTCCCCGAGCCAAATTCGCCGCTTCAACCTGCGTACTGGCGATACCGTTTCCGGCAAAATCCGACCACCGAAAGAGGGCGAACGTTATTTCGCACTGCTCAAGGTCAACGAGGTCAACTATGACCGTCCGGAAAACGTCCGCAACAAGATCCTGTTTGAAAACCTGACGCCGCTGCATGCCAACGAACGTCTGCGCATGGAACGGGGTAACGGTTCTACCGAAGACATCACTGCCCGTGTACTGGATTTGGCATCCCCCATCGGTAAAGGCCAGCGTGGTCTGATCGTGGCACCGCCCAAGGCCGGTAAGACCATGCTGCTGCAGAACATCGCCCAGAGCATCGCCTACAACCACCCGGACTGTGAACTGATCGTCCTGCTGATCGACGAGCGTCCGGAAGAAGTGACCGAGATGCAGCGCATGGTGAAGGGTGAAGTGATCGCTTCTACCTTTGACGAGCCTGCTTCCCGCCACGTTCAGGTTGCCGATATGGTGATCGAAAAGGCCAAGCGTCTGGTCGAGCACAAGAAGGACGTGGTGATCCTGCTGGACTCCATCACCCGTCTGGCGCGCGCCTACAACACCGTCATCCCGTCATCGGGCAAGGTACTGACCGGTGGTGTGGATGCCAACGCCCTGCACCGTCCCAAGCGCTTCTTCGGCGCCGCGCGTAATGTGGAAGAGGGCGGTAGCCTGACCATCATCGCGACCGCGCTGGTGGATACCGGATCCAAAATGGACGAGGTTATCTACGAAGAGTTCAAGGGTACCGGTAACATGGAACTGCACCTCTCGCGCAAGATTGCCGAGAAGCGCATCTACCCGGCCATCGACATCACCCGTTCTGGCACCCGTAAGGAAGAGCTGCTGACAGCGCCTGACGAGCTGCAGAAGATGTGGATCCTGCGCAAGATCATTCACCCCATGGGCGAGATCGATAGCATCGAGTTCCTGATCGACAAGTTGGCAGGCACCAAGACCAACGACGAGTTCTTTGACGCCATGCGGCGCCAGCAGAAGTAAGTCCGGTCACAAAATGACGAAACCGCGGCCCTGGTCGCGGTTTTTGTTTATCTGTTTTCCGGTCGCCCTAGTAGTATGAAATCCCGATGTCACAAGGATAGAGACGTCATGAAACCCATTTTTTGGTTCTGGCTTGGGTTGCTGTTCGCAATGCCGCTCCATGCCCAAGTGGCATCGCCCTCATTGCCGGCGACCGTTGAGACTCTGCAAACGCACCAGCGCTATCTGGCGAGCCGTCTGCAACAGGGGCAATTTGCTGCCATCGACACCCTGCTGGCAACCTTGAGCCGCGAGCAGCGGGAGTTTCTGCTGTTGCAACTGCTGCGGGATATTCCGCTTACCGCCCCTGCGTCCCCCGAGTTGCAACAGTGGGTCGAGGCTCAGGCCGACAAGGCCCCCGAGTGGCTACTGGAGCAGCAGGTAGACGGTTTTCTGGTGCAGCAACCCGCCTACGATTTTTCCGCCCGCGCCCGCCAGTTGCTTGGTCAATGGCAACTCCAGCGGCTGGTGGTGAGCTATCACCAGCAGCTTGCCCAGGGGAGCTTTGCGCTCAAATCCATTTACTACAGCCGTAACCCCGACCTTGCCATGCAGCAGCAAGCCCTGTTGCTGGCCCTTGCCCAAGTGCCGCCGTCGATCTGGGGTCGGGAGGCCAGCCAGCTGGCGGGTCAGAATATCTATCTGCCCGACAACCAGTTGTTGCGCTATCTGCTGGAACGTACCGGCGAGCCAGCACTCTATGCCCGATTGTGGCGCCAGCCGGCGGATCAGGATGCGTTGATGGCACTGTCCACCATCAGTCACTTCCATCAAGGCGCGGCAGCCAGTGATCTGTTGATTGCGGCCAGTGTTAACCCGGATTTGAAAGAGCCCGCCCTGCGCCAGTTGAGCGCGCTATCTCCCTTGCCGCAGCAGGCCCAAAGCTATCTGCTGGCGGAACTCTCCAACCGCCAATACGGTGCGCTGGTGGCGGGTTTATTGATGGAAGTGGACGAGCCGCTGTTGCTCTCTGCACTGGTCAGGCGTCTGGGGCAACGTGACCCCCCTCCCATCGCCCCGAGCCTGTTACCCGATACGGGTACAACCGATGTGCGGCCAGGGTTATAATGCACAACCTCCTGAACCCGGTTGGGAACTTGCATGAAATACAAGGATTTGCGTGATTTCATCGCGCAGCTGGAACAAAACGGACAACTCAAGCGCATCACTCGCGAGATAGACCCCTATCTGGAGATGACCGAGATCAGCGATCGCACCCTGCGTGCGGGTGGCCCGGCGCTGCTGTTCGAAAATCCCAAAGGCTACACCATGCCGGTGCTGACCAACCTGTTCGGTACCCCGGATCGGGTTGCCATGGGCATGGGCCAGCCGAATGTGGGTGCCCTGCGTCAGGTCGGGGTTTGGCTCTCTTATCTCAAGGAGCCTGAACCGCCCCGTGGTCTCAAGGAGCTGATGGAGAAGCTGCCGATCTTCAAGCAGGTACTCAACATGCCGACCAAGCGGCTCTCTTCTGCCCCCTGCCAGCAGGTGGTGCAGGAGGGGGATGCGGTCGATCTCGACCAGATCCCGATCCAGCATTGCTGGCCTGGCGATGTGGCGCCGCTGGTTACCTGGGGCCTTACCATTACCCGTGGTCCCTACAAGAAGCGACAGAACCTCGGTATCTACCGCCAGCAGAAGATCGGCAAGAACAAGCTGATCATGCGTTGGCTCGATCACCGCGGCGGCGCCATCGATTTTCGCGAATGGCAAGAGGCCCATCCGGGTGAGCGATTCCCGGTGGTGGTGGCGCTCGGTGCCGATCCGGCGACCATTCTCGGCGCAGTGACGCCGGTGCCGGATACCCTCTCCGAGTATGCTTTTGCCGGTCTGCTGCGCGGTAGCCGTACCGAAGTGGTGAAAGCGATAAGTTGTGATCTGGAGGTGCCCGCCAGCGCAGAGATCGTGCTGGAAGGCTATCTGGAACCGGGTGAAATGGCGCCGGAAGGGCCTTATGGCGATCATACCGGTTACTACAACGAGGTGGACGAGTTCCCGGTCTTTACCATTACCCATATGACCAAGCGGCGGGATGCCATCTATCACAGTACCTACACCGGCCGTCCGCCCGATGAGCCCGCAGTGCTGGGGCTGGCGCTGAACGAGGTGTTCGTGCCGCTGCTGCAGAAGCAGTTCCCCGAGATTGTGGACTTCTATCTGCCACCGGAAGGGTGCTCCTACCGGATGGCGGTGGTCACCATCAAGAAGCGCTACCCGGGCCATGCCAAGCGAGTGATGCTGGGGGTCTGGTCCTTCCTGCGCCAGTTCATGTACACCAAGTTCGTGATTGTCTGCGATGACGACATCAATGCCCGCGACTGGAACGATGTGATTTGGGCCATCACCACCCGAATGGACCCGGCACGGGACACCACCCTGATCGAAAACACCCCGATCGACTACCTGGATTTCGCCTCACCGGTCTCCGGGCTCGGCTCCAAAATGGGGCTGGATGCCACCAACAAGTGGCCGGGTGAGACCAGTCGTGAGTGGGGTCAGCCCATAGTGCAGGACGAAGCTGTGAAGCAGAAGATCGATACCATTTGGGATGAGCTAAATATCCTCAGCTGAGCCAAAGATGGCCACTTTGCGGCATTTGCTGCAAAAAGTGATGCGATCCGCACTGATTTGAGTATTCTCGACTGACGGGACCAGGGCTGCTGGTCGTCATTCCATAGTGAAACAATGAGCGAAGCGGGCCGAGCGAGCCCGCCACAAGGACAAGAATGCAACGTATCAAATGCCGCGTAGAGGAACTGCGCGAATATGTCGACACCATCTGGCATGTGGCACTGACGCCGCAGCAAGAGATCAGCTTCAAGCCGGGCCAGTATCTGCTGGTGGTGATGAGCGATTCGGACAAGCGCCCCTTCTCCATCGCCAACTCGCCGACCCGCCCGGGTGTGCTGGAGCTGCAAATTGGTGCCACTCCCGAAAATGCCTACGCCGGTCAGGTGTTGGCCCGGATGCGCGAGCAGGGCGAGATCGAGGTCGAATTGCCGGCTGGCAAGGCGTTCCTGCGTGATGAGTCCCCCCGTCCGCTGATCCTGATGGCGGGTGGCACTGGCTTCTCTTACGCCCGCTCCATTCTGGAATATCTGATCGACAAAGGCAGCAAGCGCCCGGTGTTCTTCTACTGGGGTGTGCGTCAGGCTCACTGGCTCTACGAGCTGGAACAGATGCAGCAGTGGGAGCGTGACTACGCACCGCTCACCTTCATCCCGGTGGTGCAGGAGCCGGAGGCTGACTGGACTGGTAAGAGCGGGCTGGTGCACAAGGCGATCATGGATGACTTCGTCAGTCTGCACGACTACGACATCTATGTGGCCGGTCGTTTCGAGATGGCGGGTGCGGCGCGGGAGGAGTTCAAGATCCTCGGTGCCGAGCCGGAGCGCATCTTCGGTGATGCCTACGAATTTATCTGACCAACAGCAGGGTTGGCTGATGCAGCCCCCGGTGTGACCGGGGGCTGTTGTTTTTTCGGGGTTGTTATCGTGAGCGGGCGTGGCGCGATGATCGCAGTGTTATCCCATGATTTTTCGTCATTTTTGAGATGAATGGCTACTAATTGGGCGTGGCTGGTGGCATCTTGGTCGGTGATGATCAGCAGGCTGGATAAGGATATCCGAAGTGATAGCACAAGGAGGGGTAGCGTTGAATGAAGAGGGCCGGGTATCGGCAGAGGATGTCGCGGGTGAGGCCCGTCGTGCTGAATGGGCCGCGATGCCAAACCCGTCTCTTCATGGTGGTGAACGTGCCCGTTTGCAGGCTGAAATAGCTGCCCTGAAGCATGAAAATGACCTGCTGCAAGAGAAGCTCAATGCCGCCCTCGATGGCACCGGTATCTGCCTCTGGCAGGGCTCCATTCCCACCGGTGAGCTGCGGGTATTCAATCTGCAGAACTTCCAGGCCGGAGATATGGCCCCTCATTTCGATCTGTGGAGCGCCAAGCTCCATCCTGATGATCGTAGCCACACCCTGACCCACTACCATAACCACCTGCAGGGGCTGACTCCCTGCTATGAAGCCGAATATCGCACCGTCAGCCCGGAGGGCGAGATTACCTGGCTGTGGGATCGGGGGCGAGTCGTCGATTGGGATGGTGACGGAAAGCCGCTGCGGATCATGGGTTCCCACATCGATATCACCCAGCGCAAGGCGTATGAGCTACAGCTGGCAGAGCGCGCCAACAGCGATGCCCTGACCGGGTTGCTCAACCGGCAGGGATTTGGCAAGGCCTTCAAGCAGTTAAAGCCGCAGGGGCCAAGGGCTTTGCTGTTTATCGATCTGGATGATTTTAAAGGGATCAATGACCAGCTGGGTCACGCCTGTGGCGACCGGGTGCTGCAGCAGATCGCGCAGTGGTTGCGGCGCATCATGCCGGCGTCGGCACTTTGTGGTCGCTACGGTGGCGACGAATTTGTGGTCCATCTGCATCATGAGGTATCGAGTCACACCTCGGCCCAGTTGGCCGATGTCCTGATCAGCGAGATACAGCGTTATGTGCCGCAACCCGATTGCCCGCTCCGGGTCGGGATGAGCATAGGCATTGCTCTATGGGAGGCCGAATTGTCGTTAAGAGAGGTGCTGGATGTGGCGGACAGGGCCATGTATGAAGCCAAGGCTCGGGGAAAACGGGCCTGGCATCTGCTACATGCTTGATTGAGCCATTCGGCTGACCATCACATAACAAAAACCCCAGCCGAGCTGGGGTTTTTGTTATTCGCCTTTGGCGCCGAACTGCTGTTCGAGCTGAGCCAGCTTGGTTTCGAGGGCGGCCAGTTTTTCCCGGGTACGCAGCAGCACCTTGGTCTGCACGTCGAACTCTTCGCGGCTGACCAGATCCAGCTTGCCCAGCTGGGCTTGCAGTACCTGACGCATCTTCTTCTCGGCCTCTTCACCCATGCTACGAATGCCGGGCGGCAGGGAGTTGTGTACCTGCTTGGCGATCTCTTCCAGTTTCTTCGGGTCGATCATGATGTCCTCCTTAAGCGTTGGCGGACATTCTACCGACAATTCCCTCACTTTGCCGAGATCGCGGCGGCTTTTTAGTCGTGACGATGGCTGCTGGCTGGTCGGGTCTGGTTAATCCTCCGCTGTTGTTACCCTTGCGCCCCCTTGTTGACGTAAAACCTTGATTTTCGCCACAAACCTGAGCGAAAGATGACCAACATGAGTCTCGTCGATTGTTGGTTTTATGTTAACTTTGTGCGGTCGAAGCGGTGAATGCTTCGTTGGCTTGTGATGGACAACAACCTATAAAGAGAACAAAAAATGAAGAAGAAGCTAATTTATGCCGCTGTGCTCAGCGCCCTGCTGGCCGGATGTGGTGGGGATGACAACAAGGGAGATACCACCAGCTCCCTCGACTATGCCCTGAGTGGCGCCAACGGGATTCGCCCGAGCGTGCTGGCTCCCCGTGCCAGCGACGGTACCCTGAAGTTTTCAACAGAGACGCAGGATCTCGCCAATCCGGTGTCTGCCCTCTCTACCCTGGATGGCTGGTCAACGACGCAGCCTGTCCAGTTGGTACCGGCAACCGTGACCGGCGTATCTGTGCCTGCACCGGCAGCCAGCGAGTACGCATCTGCCGTTGCGCCACTCTATCTGCTGGAGCTGGTGCTGGATCCGGTAACTCAGCGACCCGTCGGAGTGAAGAACAACAAGCCTCTGACCTATGGCACCGACTTTGTGGTGAGCAATGGCGGCGGCAAACTCAATCTGGTACCGCTCAAGCCGCTCAATCCCTCCTCTTACTACATGATCGTGGCGACCGACTCCCTCAAGGACAGTCGTGGCACGCCGCTCAAGGCGGGGGGCGATTACAGCAACTTCAAATCGACCGCAGGCACGACCACGCAGGAGCAGACTATCAGCAGCCTGATTACACTGCAGGAGGGGTTGTTCAAGGCGGCCACCGGGATTACCAGCGATCGGGTGATCTTCTCCGACTGGTTTGCCACCCAATCTGGTCCTGATGTGCTGCTGGCGGTGAAGAGTGCCGCCGCTGCCGTGCTGAAGAGCCCGAGCCTGGATGCCGCATCGCTGTGGAAACAGGATGCCAAAGGCAATACCAGCCTGCCAGGTACCTATGTGGCTAGCTGGAGCCCGACAGCCCCTTTATTTATGGATGCTCTTGATGGGGTGTCGGAGCTTTTGCTTCCAGCTAAAACCAAGCAGGCGATTAAAGCGGGTATTGCTGCAGCGGGTCTGACAGGGCTTGCGGGCATCACTAGCGTATATAGCGGAACCGTCAAGCTCCCTTACTTCCTCTCAACCCCAGCGATAGCCGGTTCCTGGGACAAGGCCAAGACCCAATCCTGGCACGGTGCTATTCCCAGCCTCTATGCCATCGCCAACGCCCTGAAAGCGGGCGATACCGAGGTGATCGGTGGATTGGTCGGGGCGGGGGTGGATCCGGCGCTGCTGGGTGAGATGATGGCCGACCCGAGCCGTCAGAGTGCACTGCTGACCGAGGCGAGCAAACTGATCGGAGTGACTATCACCTCTGGCGGCAAGCCGCTGGATGCCGAGCGCAATATCGGCCGCTTCAACCCGCTGCCGACCCTGACCGAAGTGCAATCGGTACCGCTGCGGATCTTTGCCGCCGGGCCACTGGCCAATGTCACCGATGTGATCATCTATCAGCACGGGGTCACCTCCATCAAGGAGAACGCCTATGCGCTGGCGCTGGGGCAGATTGGCGCAGGTTTGAGTGCCAGTAAAAGTGTCGCTGTGGTGGTGATCGATCATCCGCTGCACGGTGAGCGTGGTTATGCCCTGAGTGGCAGCAAAGATACCGTCACCACCTCCGAAAACCCGACTCCT
This sequence comes from Aeromonas sp. CU5, assembly GCF_002586745.1. Lineage (NCBI taxonomy): Bacteria > Pseudomonadati > Pseudomonadota > Gammaproteobacteria > Aeromonadales > Aeromonadaceae > Aeromonas > Aeromonas sp. CU5. The sequence continues at coordinate 3,768,308 of NZ_CP023817.1, read as the reverse complement.
TACCTGAATCTGGGGTATCTGACGGTGGCGCGGGACAACCTGAAACAGAGCGTGGCCGATCTGCTGGGGCTGCGACTGGCAGTCGGCCTGGCCAATGCCAGGGGGCTGGGTGGCCAACTGGGCGGTGCCGGTCTGAAGGTGCATTTCCTCGGCCACTCGCTGGGGGCCATTGCCGGAGCCAATCTGCTGGCAGTAGCCAACCAAACCACCGGCAGTGCCCAGGCTGATGCCCTGTTCAAGTTTGATACCGGCGGTCTGGCGATGCCGGGTGGCGGCATAGCGCCGCTGCTGCTCAACTCGCCGAGCTTCGGGCCGACCATCAAGATGAGCGTACTCACCTCGGGCAGTCCGGAGCTGAAAGCGGGCTTTACCGCCTATGCACCGAACTGCAAAACGGCTGCCGCTAACTGCTTCGTCAACGAGTTCCTGCCCAGTCTGGATGCGGCCACTCAGGCGGGTGCGGCGAGCTCGTTGCAGAGCTATACCTTTGCCGCCCAGTCAGTGCTGGACTCTGCCGACCCGATCAATCTGGGCAGTGGCGTCGCCAAGAGCTTCCCGCTGTTCGCCACCGAAATTGTTGGCGATGGTGCGCTCAGCTTGCCGGATCAGGTGATCCCCAACAGCATCGCCTTCGCGCCGCTGGGTGGGACCGAGCCGCTGTTCCGGGTGCTGGGTTTGCAAGAGCTGAAGGGTTCTGGCGTGATCCCGGCAGGTCACCATGCTGCACGCTTCCTGAAAGGGGGCCATAGCTCGCTGCTGGCCCCTGACGAGAACTTCGATCAGGCTGGCGCGGTCACCACCGAGATCCAGACCCAGTTCGCCAGCTTCTTTATGAGTGGCGGTGCGGTGGTCAAGGTGAGCGACGACACCCTGATCAAGCAGTAACTGCCCGGCGCGTAAAAAAACGCCGCCCTTTGGGGCGGCGTTGTTGTTTCTGCAGGCAGCTTGCACATCTCAGGCAGGTTGGTGATTTCTATCCAGCCAGCCTTGCAGCAGGCCGACCAGCAGGCCGACCAGATGAGCCATATTGGCGGTTTTGGCACCGAGCATGTCGAAGAAACCGAGCACCAGCCAGAACAGCATAAAGCCCATCAGTGCCGGTGGCAGAGTGAGGCCGCAGGCCGGTTGCAGCTTGCTGCGCAGCCAGCAGTAGCCGAGCAGGGCATAGACCACGCCGGAGAGGCCGCCAAACAGCGGGCCGCTGACGAAGAACTCGGCGATATTGGGCAAGGCCGCCCCGATCAGCAGCAAGATCAGCAGCTTGCCGCTACCAAGGCGTTGTTCGATCTGGCCTCCCAGATACCACCACCACAGCAAGTTGAACACCAGATGGAGCACCGAGAAGTGGATCAGGGCGGGGGTGAAATAGCGCCATGCCTGCCAGTCGGTGAATTGGGTCAAGGTCGGGTGGAACGCCAGCTCGTTGAAGATTGGCAGGCCGATGGCATCGATCCCGTAGATGGCCAGACAGGCGATGATCACTACCAGGGTCAGTGGCCCTGCTTGATGGAGAAAATCGGTGACCGGATCCATCATCCCCTTGCTGTAGTCAATGCGGGCATTGGCTTGGCCAGACTGCCAGGAGGCTTCCATATAGCGCGGGTGGTTTGGTTCAGTCAGGAAACGCTTCACCTCCAGCTGGGCTTGGGCGAGGCGCTGCTCGTCTGCCAGCCAGATGGTGACCCCCAGCTCTGACTGGGTCAGTTCGCAGGAGATGCCCAGGGTCGCCAGATAGTCCACCAGCGCCTGCGCCATACGGGCGTTGTCGAGCACCAGCAGCTGGATCATGCCTCGCCTGCCTCGATGGGAAACTCCCGGCGCCACGCCTCGAAGCCGCCATCCATGCTGTAGACCTCGTCATAGCCCTGTTGCAGCAGATACTGGGCGGCTCCCTGACTGCTGTTGCCGTGATAGCACATCACGATGACCGGGGTATCGAAATCCACTTCATTCATGAAGCGCACCAGGGAGCCGTTGGTGAGGTGATAAGCGCCGACCGCATGGGCCGTTTCGAACGATTGCGGGTCGCGAATATCCACCAGTCGAGCATCACCGGCGCTCAGTTTTTGGTGAGCATCATGGGCACTGATATGGGCAAACTGGTCCATTGAAATGTCCTGCGAATAGGTTGATTGCCGGTCAGTGTACCGCAAGCAGGGGCGCAAACTAACCCCACAAAAGATAAGGGAGCCAGCGGCTCCCTTGTCGTTATGTCAGCGCCGTTCCAGGCTCAGCCACCGAGATAAGCCTGCCGTACCGCCGGGTTGGCCAGCAGGGCGGCGCCCGTGTCTTGCAACACCACGTGGCCGTTCTCCAGCACATAGCCGCGATCGGCCAGCTTGAGCGCCTGGTTGGCGTTCTGCTCCACCAGGAAGATGGTCATCCCCTTCTGGCGCAGCTGCTCTATGGTGTCGAAGATCTGCTGGATGATGATGGGGGCCAGCCCCAGCGAGGGTTCATCCAGCAGCAGCAGGCGCGGCTTGCTCATCAGGGCGCGGCCGATGGCCAGCATCTGTTGCTCGCCGCCGGACATGGTGCCCGCCCGCTGTTGCAGCCGTTCGTGCAGCCGCGGGAACAGGGTGAACACCTGATCCAGCAGGGCGGGCTGTTCGGCCTTGTCGACAAAGAAGGCCCCCATCAACAGGTTCTCCTCCACCGTCAGGCGGGCGAAGATGCGGCGCCCTTCCGGCACCACGGCGATATCCTTGCGCATGATGCGGGCGGTGGTGAGGGAGCTGATCTGTTCACCTTCAAACCAGATGGAGCCGCTGCTGGGCTTGGGTTCACCACAGAGGGTCATCAGCAAGGTAGTCTTGCCAGCGCCGTTGGCACCGATCAGGGTGACGATCTCCCCCTCTTTTACCTCGACGCTGACATCGTGCAGCGCCTGAATTTTGCCGTAGTGGGTCGATACGTTGCGAAGTTCTAACATCTTGTTTTCCTTACGACTCGCCCAGATAGGCCTTGATCACTGCCGGATTGTTGCGGATCTCATCCGGCTTGCCGTGGGCCAGCGGTGTGCCCTGATTGACCACGAAGATGCGGTTGGAGATGCCCATCACCAGCTTCATATCGTGCTCGATCAGCAGCACAGAGACGCCGAATTCGTCCCGCAAAGAGGTGATCAATTCATCCAGCTCGTCGGTCTCTTTCGGGTTCAGGCCTGCAGCCGGTTCATCCAGCATCAGCAGCTCGGGCCGGGCTGCCATGCAGCGGGCGATCTCGAGGCGGCGCTGCTGACCGTAGGCCAGATTGCCTGCGGCGCGGTTGGCAAGATCCGTGAGCCCCACCTTCTCCAGCCAGAACGCGGCTCGCTCCAGCCCCTCTTGCTCCGCCCGGCGAAAGGCAGGGGTCTTGAACAGACCGGCGATAAAGTTAGTGTTGAGGTGCTGGTGCTGGGCGACCAGCAGGTTCTCCACCGCCGTCATCTCCTTGAACAGCCGCACATGCTGGAAGGTTCGCACTATCCCCTTGCGAGCGATGAGGTGGCCGGGCAGCCCCTGGATCTCCTCACCCTTGTAGCGGATGGTGCCGCCGCTTGGGCTGTAGAAGCCGGTCAGGCAGTTGAAGATGGTGGTCTTGCCCGCGCCGTTAGGGCCGATGATGGAGATCACCTCGCCCTTGTCGATATCCAGTTTGACCCCGTTGACTGCCAACAGGCCCCCAAAGCGCATCGACAGATCAGAGACTTCTAACAACTTCTGATGTGTACTCATTTCTTCAACTCCAGATGCGGACGGGTCATCGGCAGCAATCCTTGTGGCCGCCAGATCATCATGAACACCATCAACAGGCCGAACATCAGCATGCGGTACTCGTTGAATTCACGGGCCAGCTCCGGCAGCACCGTCATCACGATGGCGGCCAGCACCACCCCGATCTGGGAGCCCATGCCCCCCAGCACGACGATAGCGAGCACTATGGCCGACTCGATAAAGACGAAGGATTCCGGGCTGATAAAGCCCTGCCGCGAGGCGAAGAAGCTACCGGCGAAACCGGCAAAGGTGGCGCCTATGGTGAAGGCGGTCAGCTTGATGATGGTGGGGTTGAGCCCCAGTGATTTGCAGGCGATCTCGTCTTCCCGCAGCGCTTCCCAGGCGCGGCCGAGCGGCATCCGCAGCAAGCGGTTGATGACGAACAGGGTCGCCACTACCAGCAGCAGCGCCATCAGGTAGAGAAAGATCACCTTGTGGTTGGCGTTATAGGTGATGCCAAAAAATTCGTGGAAAGTCTCCCAGCCGCCATCCTTGACGGTGCGGTTGAACTCCAACCCGGCCAGGGTCGGTTTCGGGATGCCGGAGATCCCGTTCGGGCCGCCGGTCAGGGAGGTCATATTGTTGAGCAGGATACGGATGATCTCGCCAAAGCCCAGGGTGACGATGGCCAGATAATCCCCCCGTAGCCGCAGCACCGGAAAACCCAGCAGGAAGCCGAAGGTGGCGGCCATCATCCCGGCGATAGGCAGGCACTCCCAAAAGCTCAGACCGAAATAGGTGTTGAGCAGGGCATAGCTGTAAGCGCCGACCGCATAGAAGCCGACATAGCCGAGATCGAGCAGACCGGCGAGGCCGACCACTACGTTCAGCCCCAGCCCCAGCATGATGTAAATCAGGGTGAGGGTAGCCAGATCGATTGCACCGCGCGAGGCCATAAAGGGCCAGAGCACCGCAAACAGCAGCACCAGCACAGCAGTGGTGTTATAGAGCCGAGGCGCCTCTTCCTGACTTGGCAGCACCAGCTTGGTGAAGCCGACCGAGAAGCCACTGATGGAGGAGTGGAACAGCCGACTGATCTGGCCGCGCATCAGCTGGAACCAGAACACCAGGGTGGCGCCGCCCAGCAACCAGGCCAGCGATACATCGAGGCGACTGACGATCAGTAATTGACCCCCCTCTGACTCAAAACGAAAGCCGAGCAGCCAGAAGGAGAGCACCAGTAACACCAGACTGGCGATGCTGGCGTGGATGAATTGGCTTTTCATGCCTTCACCTCCGAACGTTGCAGGCGACCCCGGGTGCCGCTGCTGGGCAGAGAGAGCAGTATCTGAGTGGTGGTATCTGCATGAGTGAATGGATGTTTCATCATACTTTTTCTACCTCCGGGCGACCCAGAATGCCGGTGGGCATAAACAGCAGCACAAAGATAAGCAGGGCAAACGCCATCACATCCTTGTATTCGGTGCTGAGATAACCGGCGGTGAGCGCTTCAACCACCCCCAGCAGCAGGCCACCGAGTACGGCGCCCGGAATGCTGCCGATGCCACCCAATACCGCCGCCGTGAAGGCTTTCAGGCCGGCCATAAAGCCGAGGTAGGGGTTGATGACGCCGTAATACATGCCGAGCAGCACCCCGGCGATGGCGGCCAGCGCGGCCCCCAGCACGAAGGTGATGGAGATGACCACGTGGGTGTCGATCCCCAGCAGGTTGGCCATCTTGATATCTTCTGAACAGGCGCGGCAGGCGCGGCCCATGCGGGAGCGGTTGATGAACTGGGTCAGCGCCAGCATGGTGATGAAGGTCACCACGAAGATGATCAGCTGCATGTAAGAGAGGCTGGCCTGAAAACCATCCTCGCCCCCCAGGGTCCAACCACCGGAGATCAGGGTGGGCATGGCGATATCCCGCGAGCCTTGGGCCATCCGCATCATGTTCTGCAAGAAGATCGACATGCCGATAGCGGAGATGAGGGGGATCAGCCGGTTACCACCGCGCAGCGGCCGATAGGCGACCCGCTCGATGCTCCAGCCATAGGTGCCGGTGATGACGATACTGACCAGGAAGGCGCCCCCCAGCAGTAGAAAGGTGCTGTCGATGCCCATCATCATGAGCCCCGCCATCACCATGAAAGCGACATAGGAGCCGATCATGTAAACCTCGCCGTGGGCGAAGTTGATCATGCCGATGATGCCATAGACCATGGTGTAGCCGATGGCGATCAACGCATAGGTGCTGCCTATGGTTAATCCGTTCAGCAGCTGCTGAACCAGATAAAGGAGGTGTTCGGACATACTGCGTTCCCTGTACTTGCCCGCAAAGAGAGGAGGGGGTGAGTGAGGCTCACCCCCAAATCGGCAGATTATTTGACTTGGCTGGAGGTACCGTCAGCGTGCCACTGGAACACCCCGAATTCGAAGCCTTTCAGGTCACCGTTCGGTGCCCAGTTCAGGTTGCCCATCACGGTATCGATCGGGGTTGCCTTGATGGCGGCTGCAACGGCGGCCGGGTCATCTTCACCCGCTTTGGCGATACCGGCTGCCAGGGTTTGCACCGCAGCATAGGTAGTCCAGACGAACGGACCGGAAGAGTCCTGACCCTTGGCCTTGAATGCCGCAACCAGCGGGGCGTTGGCAGGGACCAGATCGTACTTGTTCGGCAGGGTGACCAGCAGTCCTTCGGACGCCGGGCCGCCGATGGCGGAGATATCCTTGTTACCCACCCCTTCCGGGCCCATAAACTTGGCTTTCAGCCCCTTCTCGGCAGATTGGCGCAGGATCAGCCCCAACTCCGGGTGATAACCGCCGTAATAGACGAAATCGACGTTCTCTTTCTGCAGCTTGGCGATCAGGGCGGAGAAGTCCTTGTCACCGGCGGTGATCCCTTCAAAGGCCACCACTTTGACGCCCGCCTTGTCGAGCGAGGCCTTGACGCTGGAGGCGATCCCTTCGCCGTACTGCTTCTTGTCGTGGATAACAGCGACGCGCTGGGGCTTGACCTGCTCGATGATGTATTTGGCGGCGGTCGGGCCCTGATCGCTATCCAGACCAATGGTACGCAAGGTCAGCTGGTAACCGCGCTCGGTGATCTTGGGGTTGGTGGAGGCGGGGGTAATCATCAGGATCCCCTCGTCTTCATAGATGTCGGAGGCGGGCAGGGTGTTGTCGGAACAGAGGTGACCCACCACGAACTTGACGCCGTCGTTCACCACCTTGTTGGCGACTGCCACCGCTTGCTTGGGGTCGCAGGCATCGTCATAGACGATCGCCTCAATCTGCTTGCCAGCGATGCCGCCAGCCTTGTTGATCTGCTCTACCGCCATCTTGCCGCCGGTGAACTGCATGTCGCCGTATTGAGCGACCGGACCAGTGACCGGACCGGCGATACCGATCTTGATGGTGTCTGCTGCATTGGCGATGGAAATCGATCCAAACAGAGCCAAAGAAACCGCTGCGCTTACTGTTATTTTGCTCAACTTATGCATTGATTCGTCCCTTAATCAGTGAATTATTTCATTTCCGTACCTTGTTCCGGATCTTGATCCCACATGTCCGGCAGTAGATAAGGTTCTATCATTCCTCACGGGACAATAACAAGCTGTTAAAGATACTAACCAGAGGGGGTTGGATGGGGGTGTTTTGAAACTAATGAACCGTTATTTTTGTTGGTTTAGAATTTAATATCGATTTAGACACTTAACATCTTGGCAACCAGTTGCTGGTTCGTTAAACGCCAGAGGATTAATCTGGTGATAATTTACCCTGATGGCGCTCCCATTTTGACCACAATTAATTTGCGCAAATACAAATGGGCGCATAGATTAGCCAGCATTGACAATTCCGTGGCCGAGCCCGTTAAAACCAAGCCTTTATTCGGGAAATCTGCTAATGTTCCGCCTTTGACAGTCAGGAGACTGAGATGGCCACTATCAAGGATGTCGCCTCTCGCGCAGGCGTATCCATCTCCACCGTCTCACATGTGCTCAACCACACTCGGCGGGTCAGCGAAGACGCGACCCAGAAAGTGATTGAGGCGGTGGCAGAACTCAACTACGCGCCCAACTCGGTAGCGCGCAGTCTAAAAATCAATTCGACCAAGACCATTGGCATGCTGGTGACCACCAGCGTAAACCCCTTCTTTGCCGAAGTGGTGCAAGGGGTCGAAGCGTACTGCTTCGAACAAGGCTACAGCCTGATCCTCTGCAACACCGAAAACCAGCCGCCCCGCCAGCAGCATTACTTGAGAATGCTGATGGAAAAACGGGTGGATGGCCTGCTGGTATTGGGTACTGATATTGATACTCCGTTGCGCGATATGTTGCGCATCCACAAACATGTGCCACAGGTGGTGCTGGATTGGGGTACGGAGTGCGATTTCGCCAACGTGATCAACGATAACGCTCGCATCGGTGCCGGCATGGCTGTTCGCCATCTGCTGGAACTGGGGCACACCGATATCGTCTGTATCACTGGTCAGGTCTCTAAAGAGACCACCCAGCAGCGACTGGACGGGGTGCGCGACGCCTTGGGCGAGCACGGTCTGACCCTCAAAGATGAACAGATCTTTGAAGGGGATTACGAGAGCCAGAGCGGCTTCGATGCCATGCAGCGTATCCTGGCCTTGCAGCCCCGGCCGACCGCGGTGTTCGCGTTCGACGATCCGATGGCAATCGGGGCTATCTGTGCCGCTTGGGAAGCCGGGGTCAAGGTGCCTGATGACATCTCTGTGATCGGCTACGACGATGTGGCGATGGCCCGCTTCTCCAGCCCGCCGCTGACCACCATCCGTCATCCCAAGGCCGAACTCGGTCTGTTGGCGGTCAAGCATCTGGTCAGCCGGATCCGCAACAAAGAGCTGGATGTCGAGTCAATGACGGTAGAGCCCGAGCTTATCGTCCGCTGCTCGGTCAAATCCCTGCGCTGACCGCCACGCTGTATTGCACGGCGATAGTCGGCACCACGAAAAACCCCCTCGTCACCGAGGGGGTTTTTGTTTATGGGGGTCAAGTCTTTGCATCAGGCCTTGAGCCCGAGCCGTCTGGCTAGGCGGTGCAGGTTGCCGCTGTCGAGCTCCAGGACACGGGCGGTGGCGGCCCAGTTGCCCTGCTGGGCCGCCAGGGTCTGCTCGATCAGCTGGAGCTGGAAGGCATCTGTGGCCGTGCGCAGCCCCATGCCTGCCATTGGCTGCACCGCCTGTTCCACAGGGATGCGACTGGATGAGGGGGCGCCGGTGGCCGCCAGGTTGAAGTGGTGGCAATCCAGCGCGGGGGCCTGACTGCCCTGCTCGGCCCGCGCCAGCACGGCGGCCCTGTGGATGGCGTGCTCCAGCTCCCGCACATTGCCCGGCCAGTCGTAGCTGGCGAGCAGTTGCAGCGCCCTGGGCTGGATGCGCAACCGCTCCAGCCCCAGGCTGACCCGGCAGCGTTCGCAAAAATAACCGGCAAGCAGGGGTATGTCGTCCGGTCGCTCCCGCAGGGCGGGGGCATGGATCGGGAAGACGCTCAGCCGGTGGTAGAGATCGCTTCGAAACTGCCCCTCGACCACCGCCTGTTTCAGATCCCGGTTGGTGGCGGCCAGGATGCGCACGTTCACCTTGAGCGGGGTGTCATCACCGATGCGCTGCAGATCGCCGTATTGCAGCACCCGCAGCAGCTTGGCCTGCAGCGGCAGGGAGAGCTCGCCGATCTCGTCCAGGAACAGGGTGCCCTTGTCGGCCAGCTCGAACTTGCCCGCCCGGTTGTGAATGGCGCCGGTGAAGGCCCCCTTCACGTGGCCGAACAGCTCGCTCTCCGCCACCGATTCCGGCAGGGCGGCGCAGTTGAGATAGACCAGGGGCGCGCTGGCGCGGGGTGAACCCTGATGCACCGCCTTGGCGATCAGCTCCTTGCCGACCCCCGTCTCCCCCAGGATCAGCACGTTCAGCTCCGAGCTCGCCACCACGGCTATCTCATGGCGCAGCCGCTCCATGGCGGGGGAGCGGCCTATCATCTCGGGCTGGCCCGGCCCATTCTGGCTGGAGGGGGCGAGGGGTTCGCTGCTCTGGCGGGCGAGGCGTTCCAGCAGCAGGGCGTTGCTGAGGGCGGCGGCGGCCAGGGCGCCCACCAGCCGCAGCTCCTCGTCGCTGATGCCGTCGAACTGGGTCGGATTCATGCCGTCTATGGTCAGGGCGCCGATCAGCGTCTGATCCGAAAACAGTGGCAGGCCGACGCAGGCGTGCACCCTGAAGTCGTCGTGATCCGGGATCAGGCCGTCATAGGGGTCGGGCAGGTTGCTGTCGGCGGGGAAGCGCACCACGTCGCCGGCCCGGGCTATGGCCTCCATGCGCGGATGGTCCGCCAGCGCGAAGCGGCGCCCCAGCACGTCCTGCATCAGGCCGTCGATGGCCAGCGGGATGAACTGGCCCCCCTCGTAGCGCAGCAGGGCCGAGGCGTCCGAGTGCAGCAGGCTGCGCACGCTCTGGATCAGGCGGTGGAACCTGTCCTGATGGGAGATGCCGAGTTGCAGGTCGAGGGCGATGCGCGCCAGGCTGTCGGTCGAGATCACGGTGATTGTCCAAATGACAGTGTGTTTGTGGTTTTGACTATAAAGAGTGGCTGTCTAAATGACAACACTCTATGTGTGTGTCTAGTAAAAACAATAAGTTATGAGTTGGCACGTCAACTGCAATAGTCCGTTTAGTCGCACATTCGCTATTGCATTCTGAGGAACAACTTGATGAGCATTCACGTCAAAAATAACATTCACTGGGTCGGCCAACGGGACTGGGAGGTACGCGACTTCCACGGCACCGAGTACAAGACCCACAAGGGCACCAGCTACAACAGCTATCTCATCCGCGAAGGGAAGAACGTGCTGATCGATACCGTCGATCACAAGTTCAGCCGCGAGTTCGTGCAGAACCTGGCGGCGGAGATCGATCTCGCTTCCATCGACTTCGTGGTGATCAACCACGCCGAGGAGGATCACGCCGGCGCCCTGACCGAGCTGATGGCCCGGATCCCAGGCACCCCCATCTACTGCACCCACAACGCCATCGACTCCATCACAGGCCACCATCACCACCCGGAGTGGAACTTCCACCCGGTCAAGACAGGGGACAGCCTGGACATAGGCAACGGCAAGCAGCTGGTGTTTATCGAGACCCCCATGCTGCACTGGCCAGACAGCATGATGACCTACATGACTGAGGACGCCGTGCTCTTCTCCAACGACGCCTTCGGCCAGCACTACTGCGACGAGCACCTGTTCAACGACGAGGTGGATCAGGTTGAGCTGATGGAGCAGTGCCAGCGCTACTACGCCAACATACTGACCCCCTTCAGCCCGCTGGTGACCGCCAAGATCAAGGAAGTGCTGGGCTTCAACCTGCCGGTGAGCATGGTGGCCACCTCCCACGGCATCGTCTGGCGCGAGGACCCCACCCAGATCATCCTGAAATACCTGGAGTGGGCCGACCACTATCAGGAAGACCGCATCACATTGTTCTACGACTCCATGTCCAACAACACCCGCATGATGGCCGACGCCATCGCCCAGGGCATCCACGAGGTGGACCCGGGCGTGGCGGTGAAGATCTTCAACGTGGCCCGCCACGACAAGAACGAGATCCTGACCCAGGTGTTCCGCTCCAAGGGCATTCTGGTGGGCTCCTCCACCATGAACAACGTCATGATGCCCAAGGTGGCGGGCATGCTGGAGGAGATCACCGGCCTGCGGTTCCGTAACAAACGTGCCTCGGCCTTCGGCAGCTACGGCTGGACCGGTGGCGCCGTGGACCGGATCCAGACCCGGCTGATGGATGCGGGTTTCGACATCAGCATCTCCCTCAAGGCCAAGTGGCGCCCGGATGGTTCGGCCCTGGCCGAATGCCGCGAGCACGGCCGCCAGCTCGCCCGCCAGTGGGCGCTGCACCCACTCGAGGCACCCCGCCCGATCATCACAAATAACGCCGCAGTGACGGCGCCCGTGATCGAGGTGCCGGTGGCGCGTGTCGCCACCCCGGCCGCCAGCACGCTGGACGATGAGCAGAGCATGCTCTGCGTCGTCTGCCAGTGGGTCTATGACCCGGCACTGGGCGAGCCGGATCAGCTGGTGGCACCGGGCACTCCCTGGGCCCAGGTGCCTGACAGCTTCCTCTGCCCCGGCTGCGGCATCGGCAAGGAGGTATTCGAACCCTGCGCCGTGGAGGCCTGTGTATGAACGCTGCAACCCTGAATGAGGCCGGCATCAGCCGGGAAATAGTGGTGATCGGCAGCGGCTTCGCCGCCCAGCAGCTGGTCAAGAGCCTGCGCAAGCTGGATGGTGAACAGCCCATCCGCCTCATCACGGCCGACAGCGGCGACGAGTACAACAAGCCGGACTTGAGCCATGTGGTAAGCCGGGGCTGCGCTGCCGCGGCCATGACCCGGCAGAGCGGCAGCGACTTTGCCGAGCAGCAGCGCATCGCGCTGCTGCCCCATTGCCCCGTGCTTGGCATAGATCCCGTCCGGCGGCTGGTGCTGACCGAGCAGGGCAGCTTCCCCTATGGCCAGCTGGTGCTGGCCACCGGCGCCAGCGCGGCGCGCCCCGAGATGCCGGGCAGCGAGCATCTGGTGACCCTCAACAGCCAGCAGGAGTACGCCGCCGCCGAGGGGCTAATCCAGCAGGCCCGCCGCATCCTGGTGCTGGGGGCCGGCCTCATAGGCTGCGAGCTGGCGATGGACATGGCGAGCGATGGTCGCGAGGTCATCCTGCTGGATCTGGCCGACAGCCCGCTCAGCGCCCTGTTGCCGGCCGCCCTGACCCCTCCGCTGCAACAGGCGCTGCGCAGTCAGGGGGTCAGCCTGCAATTCGGGCTGGGCATCGCCAGGATAGATGCCCAGCCCGGCGACGGCTGGCGGGTGACCCTGACCGATGGCCGCACCAGCGAGCAGGATCTGGTGATCGCCGCGATCGGCCTGCGGCCGAATCTGGCCCTGGCCCGGGGGGCCGGGCTGGAGGTGGAGCGCGGCATCCTGGTCGACGACAACTTGCAGACCAGCGATCCCCATATCTTCGCACTGGGTGATTGCGTGCAGTGGCGGGGCCAGCTGCTGCCCTTCCTGCAACCCATAGTGCTGGGGGCCAATGCGCTGGCGCGCACCCTGCTTGGCACGCCGATCCCGCTGACCCTGCCGCCCATGCTGGTGAAGGTGAAGACGCCGCGTTACCCCTTGCAGCTGGCGGGCCGCACCAAGGGCGAGGATCTCGCCTGGCAGTGCCGCTGGAACAGCCACGGCATGGTGGCCGAGGCGCACGGCGAGGATGGCGAGCTGTGCGGCTTCGTGGTGGGGGGCGATCAGATGAGTGCCGCCTTCCCGCTGCTGCGTCAGCTGCCCCGTTAACCCCTTTCATTGCACCGGCCGGGGTGACCCGGCCACTCGAGGAGAACTGATATGGCCATGCAACTGATTCCGTCTCACTGGGTAGTGCGTCGCTCCACCCCCTTCTTCACCCGCCAGAGCGTACCCGCAGCCCTGCTCACCCATCACAACACGGCAGCCGGCGTCTTCGGTCAGCTCTGCGTGATGGAGGGAACCGTCACCTACCACGGCTTTGCCAACGAGCAGGCCGAGGAGCCTGAGATAAGCCTGGTGATCCATGCCGGCCAGTTTGCCACCAGCCCGCCCCAGTACTGGCACAGGGTCGAGCTGTCGGAGGATGCCCGCTTCAACATCCACTTCTGGGCCGAGCAGGGTTCGTCGGACCAGCCGCTGTTCAACAGCCGCAAGGCATAAGGTTCAACCCTGGCCAGGGGGCATTGGGCGCGAATGTCCCCCTCTGCCCATGCAGATCAAAATAATCAACTCAGATGTTCGTTATCCTGCCCCCTTATCCGAATGAGTGCTATGAGGGAGATGCATGAGCCTGATTGAAGCGATGACCATGGTGGCTGGCCTGGTCTATCTGGCCCTGTTGGGGTGGCAGGCGCGCACCGGTTGGCAGTGGCGTCTTGCCCTCGGCCTGCTGGGCCTGATCTGGCTGGTGGCGGCGGACAGCCTGCTTTGGTTCGCGCTGGGGCTGGTGGTCGTCGCGCTTGCCCTCTGGCACCACCGGCGGCCGCTGCCCGCCCTCGAGACGCTCGACAGCCAGTGGTTGCGGGCGCGCACACGCCAGCTGCTGCTGCTCTGCTGGGGGCTGGTGACTGTGCAGTACGGCATCCATATCTGGCAGCTGGGGCAGGGGGAGACCCCCTGGCTGATGCGCCCGGACGTGGTGGACGGCTTCCTGCCCATCGCCGGCGGGCTCGGGCTGCGGGCCTGGCTCAGTCAGGGCATAGTGGATCCCCATCATCCGGCGGCGACCATCACGGTACTGGTGCTCTGCCTGTCGGCCCTGCTGCTGGGGCGGGCCTTCTGCGCCTGGTTCTGCCCGCTCGGGCTGGTGGGCGAGTGGCTGCACGGCCTGCGCAGCCGATGGATAGTGGGGGAGTGGACGCCGCCGCGCTGGCTCGATGCCGTGCTGCGTTCCCAGAAATTCCTGGTGCTGGCTTTCCTGCTGTTTATCGTGCTGATCGCGGTGCCAGGAGCCGCCCTGCCCGGCTACTTCACCAGCCCCTACCATCAGGCGGCGGACATGAAGATGGGGGCCTTCTTCTTCAACCTGACCCTGATCTCGGGCCTCTGCCTCGGTTGGGTGCTGCTGCTCACCGCCACCTTCCGGCAAGGGTTCTGCCGCTACCTCTGCCCCTACGGCGCCTGGCTGTCTTTACTCGGCCTGCTGACACCGCTGCGCATTCGCCGGGATCCGGCGCGCTGCCTGCGAAGTGCTGGCCATGACTGCGACAAGTGCAGCCGGGCCTGTCCCTCCCGCATCCAGGTGCACCAGCTGATCGCGGTACGCAGCCTGGAGTGCACCAGCTGCCTGAGCTGCGTCGCCGCCTGCCCCAAGCGGGCCGATGCGCTGCACCTTGGCAGCAAGGCGCGCAGGCTTGAGCCCCGCTGGCTGCTGGGTCTGCTCTGCCTGCTGTTGTTGATATTGCCGCTGCTCTCCTACGGCCTGCTGGGTATCTGGGTCAGCCAGACGCCGCTGGCGGATCGCGCCCAGCTGCTGCAGCTGTTGCCCCAACTGGCTCATTGAGTGCCGATGCGCCAGTTGCAGGCTGCCTGTTGAGGGGCCGCCGGGCGCTCTGAAGATACACCCGCATTTGATACCTGAGGGGTAGCAGGGTAAAGTCCCTGCCCGACATGGCGGCCCTGCTGCCGTGTCGGGCCGGCAGCCCGCCTTAACCGCCTTGCTTCGCTTTCGAAGCAACAAGCACTGGGCGCCGGCACATAGATGAGCGCGATCTACCATGACAACCGGCGTAGCAAATGCAACGGTCCGCGGTCGCGACCAGATCCACAATCGTCTTTGGAGAAGTAAATGGGACAGAAACCATCTTTGGTGGGCGGGGCATGCATCATTGCCGGCGTCTGTGTAGGGGCCGGCATGCTGGGCTTGCCGAGTGCCGGGGCGGGCGCCTGGACCATCTGGTCGGTGCTGGCCATCACCCTGACCATGGTGGTGATGACGGTTTCCGGCTGGATGCTGCTGGAGTCCTATCAGGGCTATCCGCTGCGCGTGTCGTTCGATACCGTCACCCGCGAACTGCTGGGGGACAAGGTCAACGTCCTCAACAACCTCACCGTCTACTTTGTCGGCGGCATACTGCTCTACGCCTACATCACCTCGGCCGGCCTCATCATAGATGGCATGACCGGCATCGGCAGCCACTGGGGATCCATCCTGTTCACCCTGGGCTTCTCCGGCCTGGTGTGGCACTCGACCCGGGCGGTGGATCGCATCTCAGTGGTGCTGGTCATCGCCATGGGGCTGAGCTTCGTGTTCTGCATCTCGGGCCTGTCGCTCAACATCAAGCCGACCCTGCTGTTCGATACCCTGAGCCAGCACGCCAGCTATGCCCCCTATGCCCTGGCCATGCTGCCGGTGGCGCTCACCTCGTTCGGCTATCACCATTCGGTGTCGTCCATGCGCGCCTACTACGGTGAAGAGCGCCGCGCCCGTTACGCCATCCTCGGCGGCACCGCCATAGCGCTGCTGTTCTACCTCATCTGGCTGGTGAGCGTGTTCGGCAACCTGCCGCGCAGCGAGTTCGGACCCGTGGTGGCCCAGGGCGGCAACGTCGATGTGCTGCTCAAGGCGCTGGCCTCGGTGATAGAGTCGGAGGCCGTCTCCAGCGCCCTCAACCTCTTCTCCATGGCCGCCATCCTCTCCTCCTTTATCGGTGTGGGTCTGGGGGTGTTCGACTATCTGGCGGATCTGTTCAAGTTCGACAACGGCCGCGGTGGCCGCGCCAAGTCGTGGGCGGCCACCTTCCTGCCGCCGCTGCTGCTCTCCCTGCTGTTCCCGTTCGGCTTCCTGATGGCCATCGGCTACGCCGGCGCCGTGGCCACCCTGTGGACCTGCATCATACCCGCGCTGCTGGCCTGGAAGGTGCGTACCGGCAAGGGCGAGCAAGGCGGCAAAGGCGATGGCTTCCGCGCGCCGGGCGGCATGCCGATGATAGTGGGCGTCTTGCTGTTCGGTGTGCTGACCGCCCTCTTCCATCTGCTCAACATGGCGGGTCTGCTGCCGGTCTACATGGGCTAGTTTTTTGTCCTCACCCTATGACAAGGCGCCCGGGTGGCGCCTTGTTTTTTGCGCCATCCGGCGCAGGGAGCTGGAGGGACTATAGTCAGACAGATGACGTCGGCGGCCCACCGCACGCCCCCGGGCTGCGACCCCATGGCGCCACCTTCCGATCACTCCGTCCCCCACCAGACAGCTGCTGCCCGGCAGCACGGCCGCCATGGTAGTCAGGCCGCGCGTGATCTATCCAATCAACCGGGAGACAGACGTTATGTGCAAGCACATGTCCACCCTTGGAGCACTCGCGGCCATCACCCTGGCCGGCCTGGTGCAGGCCGAAGAGATGGCCGGCGCTGCGGCGATGACGGACGAGGCGATGATCACCAGCGCCATGGCGGCGGCCCCCACCAGGGTCGGTGCCGGCGCCACCATTGTCGCCATGGGCGCCGATGGCAAGATGCGTACCCTGCGGGAAGGCAGCAACGGTTTTACCTGCATGCCCGACAACCCGGCCACGCCGGGGCCGGACCCCATGTGCATGGATGCGGCGGCGATGGCCTGGGCTCACGCCTGGATCGGCCATCAGACCCCGCCCAAAGGCAAGATCGGCTTTATGTACATGCTCAAGGGTGGCACCGATGCCAGCAACACAGATCCTTACGCCACCCAGCCCACCACCAGCAATCACTGGTTGCAGACCGGGCCCCACGTGATGGTTGTCGGGGCGGATGACGCCTTCTACGATCAGTACCCGAAAGGTGCCGCTCCTGACACCTCGATACCCTATATCATGTGGTCTGGCACCCCCTACCAGCACCTGATGGCGCCGGTGGAGTAAGGTGTTCCGTGCAATGGGGTCGGTGCGGCTCGCCGCTACCGATCATCAAAAGGCACCTGTTGGCGCCTTTTGTATTGGAGTGTCGCGGGAGAAGAAACCTCCTCTTTGATCGGCTGGCTCATGACGGCGGGAAGCGGGCATGGCATCTACTGCCGATAGCGGGCGGCTGTGATGAATTGGCCGAAGGTTTCGCACCAGACGATCACGCTGTCGTAGCGGGCCGGATCGATATTGGCGGGGAGCGGCACGATAAAGTTGTCGAAGGTTTTCACCGGCCCGACCCGCACCATTTGTGGCTTCAGGCGGGCAAAGTCCGCTTCGGTTTCGACAAATTCCGGCGACAGATAGAGCTGGTAATCGGGCCCCGGCGCCAGCTTGCCCATCAGGCTGATGGCATCTGGCCCTATGCTCACCTGGCCTTCGCCCCAGTGCAGCCGGTCGCTCTCTTTCAGATCCCGGCGAAAGGTGCCGTGGTATCTGGCTTGTTGCTGGCTGGCCGCAACCTGCTCACTGCTGGGGGCAGAGGGTGCGATCAGGATTGGCAGGGTATAGACACCGGCGGCAAAGCCTGCCGCCGCGACCAGCAGATGGGTGCCCACCAGTAGGGCCATGGTTTTGCGTTTCATGATATCTCGGTCGTTGATGAACAGGAGTCAGCATCATAGCAGTGGCACAGGTTGGCCCGCTTGTCGTCTGGCGCAATGGAGCAGGAGGTTTGCGCAGCACCGGCCGCGCGAAAATCGACCGCTCCTTAAGCTCCGGTACAAGGGGGGGCGGGATAATGGCTGCCAGCGCCGAGCTGGTGGCCGGATTTGGCACCTGCCGCTGACAACCCTGCGCCAGTTGCCGAATGTGGAATCGAAAGAGTGAAACCGACCAACAAATCCCTGCTGTCCATGCCTGAACGCCAGATCCCGCAGATGCCGTCTGACGAACCTGAGACTGTGCCGCCTGCCGAGCCTGCGCGTGAGGCACCCTGCGAGCCGCCCATCGCGCCTGTGCTTGCTGAGCTGCCGCTCCCCTCGTTTCAATCAGGCACCACTTCACTGTCAGCTCCGCCGATTGTGGTGGTGCCGGTTACGCAGCCACTGCCTGCTCGCGCCAGCAACAAGCTGGTCGGGGCGCTGATCTGTACCAGCCTGGCGCTGGTGGCCTCGCTGGTTTTTATTGCCCGCTTGCACCTTGCGGCACTTCCTCTGGTGGTCAACGAGCCGCAGCCACTGGCTGAGTTTGGCGTGGCCGCCATGGATCAGCCCGACCCCCTCTATGCCATGGAGCTGGCCTTTCCGCAGCGCGAGACCACCATCCCGCTGCCGGTAGCTGCTCCTGGCCAGAAGCCAGCCAAGCTGAAGATCGGCGTCTACAAACAGGCGGATAACGTCGAGAAGTGGCGCCGCTGGGCGCGCCAGCAGAACGTCACCTTTGAGGCGGTGAAAAAGAACCGCGATGGCGAGCCCCACTACGTCCTCTATCTGTGCGAACAGGACCCGTCACGCATTGACCAGCTCAAGCTCGACGTGGCCCGCATCAGCGGCGAAACCCCGCTGCTGGTACGGCGGGCATCCTCCGCCAGCATCTAGCGAGCAATGAACCCCGGTTGAGTGGGTTGGTGACGATGTCTGTCATCAGCCAGGTTATTGCTGGTGTAGAAAGGTGGGCGCCCCGGATTTCCGACCGGCATGCACCATATCTCACCGCCTCATGTAGGTTCGATTAGCGCAGCGTAATCGGACGAACGAGAGGCTTTGATTGCGGTTGTTGCCGTGGAACAGGGGCGGCCCGCCGGAGGGGAAATGCGGCTGGCCTTTATGGCGGGAGAATCAATTTACGCGAACGTCCGATTACGCCTGACGGCTAATCGAACCTACAGATTCTTACCATCTAATCAAACAACGAGCGTCAATAACCAATCATAAAAGAGTTAACTTTATGATAAAACAGATTATTCTGTTGTCAGACGAATGGACTTAATATTCAGCGTGCAATATAGGAAGGTGATTGTTGTGACAGAAACAAAAGCACCATTTTCAGCTAGAAATCGTGGGGCATATCAACATATAGATAATTCTTTTCCCGATAGTGCCAAGGTGGCTGTTCTTCATATGCTTTACGATCTGGAAGATAAAGGATATATACCAAGCTGGCCAACTATAGCTAGGGAGTTGCAAAGGATATCTAGAGTTCAACCTGTTTTATATGATAGCTCATTAGTCAGAGACATTGAGAAAGCAAAATCTGACGTGGAGGAACTTTTATTTTCTTTGGCGTGGGATAAGGCATTTGATTTTTGTGAAAGAATATATGAGTACCTAGCTCAGGATGTTTTTCAGGGTTATGTAAATGTAGAGTTAGTCAAAGAAAAAAGAGATGTTCAAATATATATAGCAAGTGAAGTTGAGCGTCTTATTCTTGAGGAGAATTTGGCATTTGAGTTTTCTGATGGTGTTGTGAGACGCCGCGGTCGCAGGCATACCGAAGATAAAGTAACTAGAGCACATGTTGTCATGGGTGATAGTAGGTTAAATGAGTCAAGAAAACACTATACAAAAGCTCTTAATTTTTTCAGAAATCCTACTACTCCTGATTATGAGAATTGCGTGAAAGAGGCTGTTTGCGCAGTCGAGGCGGCCGGGAAAGCATTATTTCCCGCATCTAAAGCTGCAACTTTAGGTGACTTGGCAAAATGGTTTTTGAAAACTAATGAATATGAAATACCCAAAGCATTGGTAAAAACAATAGAAGGGATTTATGCCTATCGCAGCGGTGGAAATGGAGTGGGGCATGGTGGAGCGGAAGGTGGCGTTGCTACATTAGAGGTGGCTGAATATATTCTCGGTGTTACAGCATCTCAGATAATATATTTTGTAGAGGTTGAGAGGTTAAATGATGAAATTCCATTTTGAATTATTATTTCTAACAAAAACGGCGCCTTCACGGCGCCGTTTTTTATATCACTGACTCAACCAGAATCACTGCAGCAGGGAGATATCCGCGACTTGCAGGAACAGGTTGCGCAGGTTGTTCAGCAGTGCCAGACGGTTGGCCTTGAGGGCCTCGTCGTCGGCCATCACCATGACTTCGTTGAAGAAGGTATCGACCGGCTCGCGCAGGGCGGCCAGACGGGTGAGGGCAGCCTGATAGTCACCGGCAGCGAACAGCGGGGCCAGTTCGCCTTGTAAGGCAGCAACCTGGGTGGCCAGCGCCTTCTCGGCGGTATCGACCAGCAGTTCCGGTTTGACGGCAGTCGGCAACTCGCCTTCGACCTTGGCCAGAATGTTGCTCACTCGCTTGTTGGCGGCAGCCAGTGCCAGTGCGGCATCCAGGGTGCGGAAGTGGCTGACAGCCTTGACGCGACGATCGAAGTCGAGGGGACGGGTTGGGCGGCGGGCCAGTACGGCCAGCACCACGTCGGCACCGATGCCTTCGTCCTGATAGGCGGCGCGGAAGCGGCCCAGCATAAAGTCGACCACGTCGGTGACGACGGTTTGGTTGGTCAGCTTGTCGCCGTAGACGCGTACCGCTTCTTCAACCAGTTCAACCAGATCCAGATCCAGCTGCTTCTCGGTCATGATGCGCAGGGCACCGATGGCGGCGCGACGCAGGGCGAACGGGTCTTTGTCACCCTTCGGCAGCATGCCGATGCCGAAGATACCGGCCAGGGTGTCGAACTTGTCGGCCAGCGCGACGGCGCAGGCTTCCAGAGCGGACGGCAGGGCATCACCGGCGAAGCGCGGCATGTACTGCTCGTTGAGGGCCACGGCCACCACTTCGTCTTCGCCATCGTGACGGGCGTAGTGCATCCCCATGACACCCTGGGTGCTGGCGAACTCGCCGACCATGTTGGTCATCAGGTCACACTTGGAGAGCAGACCGGCACGCTTGGCCTGAGCCACGTTGGCGCCGATACGCTCGGCGATAAAGCCGGCGACGGTTTCGATGCGCTCGACCTTGGCCTTGACGGTGCCCAGCTGTTGCTGGAACAGCACGGTTTCAAGGCGCGGCAGGCGGGAGGCCAGGGTCTGCTTGAGGTCAGTCTTGAAGAAGAACTCGGCGTCAGAGAGACGGGGGCGAACCACTTTCTCGTTGCCGCTGATGATCTGGCTCGGGTCTTTCGACTCGATGTTGGTGACGAAGATGAACTTCGGCAGCAGCTTGCCGTTCTTGTCGTAGACCGGGAAGTACTTCTGGTCACCCTTCATGGTGTGAACCAGCGCTTCGGCCGGAACGGCCAGGAACTTCTCTTCGAAGTTGGCGGTCAGCACCACCGGCCACTCGACCAGTGCGGTGACCTCTTCCAGCAGGGCGTCGTCCAGATCGGCAATGCCACCGAAGGCGGCAGCGGCCGCTTCGGCGTCAGCCTTGATCTTGGCCTTGCGCGCCATGAAGTCGGCAACCACTAGGCCTTTTTCCAGCAGGATCTGCGGGTACTGGCTGGCGTTGTCGATGGTGAACTCGGGCTCGCCCATAAAGCGGTGACCACGAATGGTGCGGGCAGAGTCGATACCCAGAATGGTGGCGGGAACCAGATCCCCATCCAGCAGCAGGGTCACGGTGAACACCGGACGCACGAACTGGATGGTCTTGTCGCCCCAGCGCATCATTTTCGGGATGGGCAGCTTGGCCAGTGCAGCAGCAACCAGTTCGCCCAGCAGCTCTTTAGCCGGACGGCCTTCGACCTTGGCGGTGTGAACCAGCCATTCACCCTTGTCGGTGACCAGACGCTCAGCCTGAGCAACTGTGATGCCGTTGCCACGGGCCCAGCCTTCGGCAGCCTTGGTCGGCTTGCCTTCAGCATCGAACGCCTGAGAGACGGCCGGGCCGCGCTTCTCGACGCTCTTGCTTGGCTGTTCGCCAGCCAGCTCGCTCACCTTGAGCGCCAGACGGCGCGGTGAGGCAAACCACTCGACAGCGGCGAAGGCCAGATCGGCCTTGGTCAGTTCGCTTTTGAGGTTGTCGGCAAAGGCTTCGGCCAGGGAGCGCAGGGCTTTGGGCGGCAGCTCAGCAGTACCGATCTCTACCAGAAATGTATGTTGTGCCATGTCCGTTCCTTAACCTTGCTGCTCGTTGCTGTCACGACGCTGGCGCTCTTCGTCGCTGCGCTTGCACATGGGGAAACCCAGCGCTTCGCGGGAGGCGTAGTAGGCCTCGGCCACGGCCTTGGTCAGGGTGCGAATGCGCAGGATGTAGCGCTGACGCTCGGTGACCGAGATGGCCTTGCGGGCATCCAGCAGGTTGAAGGAGTGAGCGGCCTTGAGGATGCGCTCGTAGGCAGGCAGCGGCAGCGGTTTTTCCAGTGCCAGCAGGTGTTGGGCTTCCTTCTCGTACTGCTCGAAGCAGTGGAACAGGAAATCTACATCGGCGTGTTCGAAGTTGTAGGTGGATTGCTCCACTTCGTTCTGGTGGAACACGTCGCCGTAGGTGGTCTTGCCCAGCGGGCCGTCAGACCAGACCAGATCGTAGACGCTGTCTACGCCCTGAATGTACATGGCCAGACGCTCGAGACCGTAGGTGATCTCGCCGGTAACCGGCTTGCACTCGAGGCCGCCAACCTGCTGGAAGTAGGTGAACTGAGTCACTTCCATGCCGTTGAGCCACACTTCCCAACCCAGACCCCAGGCACCCAGCGTCGGGTTTTCCCAGTTGTCTTCCACAAAGCGGATGTCGTGGATTTGCGGATCCAGACCCAACTCTTGCAGCGAGCCGAGGTAGAGCTCTTGAATGTTGTCGGGGGAAGGCTTGATGATCACCTGAAACTGGTAGTAATGCTGCAGGCGGTTCGGGTTTTCACCGTAGCGGCCGTCGGTCGGACGGCGGGACGGTTGCACGTAAGCGCAGGCGATGGGCTCAGGGCCCAGTGCGCGCAGACAGGTCATGGGGTGGGAAGTACCGGCACCCACTTCCATATCCAACGGCTGAATAATGGTACAGCCCTGGCGGGACCAGTAGTCCTGCAGCTGCAGGATCAGGCCCTGAAAGGTTTTGACATCGAATTTTTGCATAATTTTTTTTCGCGCGAAGTGAAAATCAGAGCAAGATTTGCTGAATGTGAACCGAGGGAGTATACCGTCTGGCATGGTCGGATAATAGGCGAAATTGCTGGGGATTCGCGAGATGGCGCCCCGTTATGGCGGGTTAGCGGCGGGTTGGCGCCGGATGTTCACGGGATGATCTGCCCACGGGGTGGGAGGATATCGGGTATCAGTGAGAAGAGAGGAGATAGCCAAAGATGAATGAGATGGAACTGCGTTGTGCCTGGGTGACCCGTGATGCGGAATATATTGCGTACCATGACCAGCAGTGGGGTCGGCCGGTTTATGACCCCCTCGAACTGTTTGCCAAGCTCTGTCTCGACGGTCAGCAGGCTGGCTTGTCGTGGCTCACCATCCTCAAGCGCACCGGGAGCTATTACCGTGCCTATGCCGACTTTGATCCGGTGCTGATCGCCCGGTTCGACGAGCAGGATGTGGAGCGGCTGATGCAGGACACCGGCATTATCCGCAACCGGCTCAAGGTGCAGTCGATCATCAAAAATGCCCGCGCTTATCTGGCGTTGCAGGAGCAGGGCATCGACTTTGCCGATTACCTGTGGACCTTTGTCGGCGGTGCTCCCATGGTCAACCAGCGTCAGGGCAACGGCGATATTCCGGCCACCTCACCGGAGTCGGATGCCATGGCGAAGGCGCTCAAGAAGCTCGGCTTCAACTTCGTCGGCAGCACCATCTGTTACGCCTTTATGCAGGCGGTGGGAATGGTGAACGATCATCTGGTCAGCTGTCCTTGCCACAAAGAGTGTCAAAAGACGCCACTCTAAGCCTCTTTGTTGCATCCGGTTCAGTCGGTATACAGTGATGGGCGTTCAGAATCTCGCTCCCAACTTAAGGAGTCATTCATGTCTTTCATCACTGTTCGCGGACGCACTTGTCGTGCCCTGATCCTGGCTTGTGCCACCCTGTTGACCTCACTGCCTGCACTGGCTGTCAAAGAGGCGCGCGATATTCGTCAGGATGGTCGTAGCGACGCGCGTGACGTTCGTCAGGATAGCTACAACGGTCATCAGGATGCCCGCCACGATGCCCGTGATGTGCGTCAGGATGGCCGCCCGCAAGCCCGCGATACCAAGCAGGATTGCCGTCAGGAAGAGTACCTGAACAACGTCGACTGCCGTCAGGACAAGCGCCAGTTCAAGCAGGACGTACGTGAAGAGGCGCGGGATATCCGCCGCCGCTGATCCTCGCTTCATGGTAGCGGCGCCCGATGTGGCCAACCGTTGGCAGCAAAACAGTGTGACATGAAAAAGGCTCCCGATGATGGGAGCCTTTTGGCATCTGGCTGCCGGGCGGCGGCTTACTCTACCCCCGCCTTGATCAGGCATTCGCTGTACTGCTTGTCCACCTTGAAGATGTGGTTGAGCAGCCAGTTCTTCAGAAAGATGATCAGCTCCATGTTGAGCTCCTGCTCGTCGGTATCTTCGCGCCGGATCAGGGTATCCAGCTCGGTCAGCAGCTTGGTGTGCTCCTGCTTGTGGCGCTGCAACTGGGGATAGCGGGCCCGCTCCATGCTACGCTCTTCGTCGGCAAAGTGCTGGGTCGCCAGTTTCAGCAGCTCGTCGAGACGCTGCTTGCGCTGCTGAGCCGGGCTGTTGTCCCGTACCGCGTGATAGAAGCGGTTCATCGCCTCGAACAACCCCTGATGCTGCTGATCCACGCTGGCCACCCGCACCATAAAGGCTTCGTTCCAGTGCAGCAGATCGTGCTCGTGGCCACTGAGATCCTGCTGGTTCACTTCGAACTGATCGCTGATAAGGCCGATCTCCTCGTTGGCCTGATTGAGATCCCGGGTATGGGTGCGGCTCTCGCGGGCCAGATCCAGACATTCACGGGCAATATGGGCAACCTGCATGACGTTGCGGTTGGTCTCTTCGGCGACCTGCGCCTGTTGTTCGGCGGCGGTGGCGATCTGGTGGTTCATATCAGCCACCCGGGTGATGGCGGCGACGATGGCGTCGAGGGTTTCACCGGTGCCAGCAGCCTGATTGACAGCCTGCTCGCTGACGTTGCGGGTGGTGTGCATGGTGGTCACTGCGTGGCGGGTGTTGTGCTGCAGCGCTTCAATCCGCTGCTGGATATCGATGGTGGCGGCTTGAGTGCGGGTGGCCAGCTTGCGTACCTCGTCGGCGACTACCGCAAAGCCGCGTCCCTGTTCGCCGGCGCGGGCGGCTTCGATGGCGGCATTGAGGGCCAGCAGGTTGGTCTGCTCCGAGATGGTGCTGATTACCTGCAGTATGTTGCCGATCTGGCTGCTCTCCTGATCCAGCCGGGTCACCTCACCGGCTGATTGCTCGATATGGGTGGCCACCTGACGGATCAGGGTGATGGTCTGGCTCACCTGCTGCTGACCATCGTGGGCTTGCTGCTGGGTGAGCAGGGTATCCTGGCTGGCCTGCTCGGTGTTGTGCTCGATATTGTGCACCGTGGCGGTCATTTCGTTGATGGCGGTCGCCAGCAGATCAGTACTTTGCTGGGCCTGCTGCATGCTGCTGAGGGTGCTGCCGGAGTGCTCCATCAGCAGTGCCATCTTGTCGTGGGTCTTGTGGGAGACCTGCTGCACCGAGCCGATCAGGCTGTCGATATTGTCGAGGAAGCGGTTGAAGACGGTGGCGAGGTAGGCGAACTCGTCCTGCCCGCGGCTGCGTAGCCGGAAGGTGAGGTTGTGGCTGTGATTGGCCAGCTCGACCAGCTGGGTCATCAGTTGTTGCAGCGGGCGCACCGTCTTGAGATGGATCAGCAGCAACATCAGCATGATGATGGTCAGGCTGACCACCAACAGCAGCAGATCCTGGCTTTGCAGGGCACTGCTTTGGGTGGCGATCTCCCGCTCCTGGCGCATCAGCTGTTGTTGTTGCTGCTCCAGCGCCCCTTCCACCTGAGTGGCGATGCTACCGGTTATCGCGTCAAAGCCCTCTCCCGGCTGCTTCATCAGGCGGTTGCCCGCTTCGCGCTCCCCCTTGAGGTAGGCATCGACCATCTGTTTGCCCACCTCGAGCTGGCGGGTGAGCAGAGGGGTGAGGGCGCTTTGCAGCTGTGGCAGGGTGCCGAGCAACTGGCGGGCGGCCTGCGCGTGCTGTTCCGCCGCGGCGATGGAGTCCTGCTCGCCCGAGACGGCAGCATCGGTCAGAAATTGCTGCACCTGGGTGGTGTGATAGCGCAGCTCCTGCAGGGTAATTTGCCGGTTGGCGCTGGTAATCAACTGTTCTGGCAGTTGCCCGAGCCGATCAGTCAGGGTGCTGCGCCAGATGCCCCCCAGCACCATGGTAAACAGGATAACCAGGCTCGCGCCCAACAGCAGATGGCGGATCGAGAGGTTGCGAAGCAGTGCAAACATGGAGAGCCCTCAGAGACCTATTGATAGTGCTTTCAATAGTAGTCAATGGCGTCAGCCAGCTCGCTGCCGTTTGTGACAGGGAGTCGGGTTATATGGGATTGTCTGGTGTTCAGCTCATATCCAGTGCGGTTTGACATAATGGCGGTCATCCACCAGAAGAAGGTGCAATTCATCCCCTGACGTCACACCTTGGCGCGCCTCTGGGGTAGAATGCGCGCCTTCCCGTTTTGAGTCGTTTTTTCAGAGGTTCTTACATGCATTTCAAGATGATTGTTCCGGCGGTTGCATTGGCTGTGGCGCTGAGTGGTTGCACTACCAACCCGTATACCGGTGAACAGCAAACCTCCAAGGCTGTGTGGGGTTCACTGGCGGGTGCCGCGACCGGTGCTGCAGTGGGTGCCATGTCTTCCAGCAAGGGCGATCGCAAGAAGGGTATCTGGACCGGCGTGGCCGCAGGTGCTGCATTGGGTGGTGGTATCGGTTATTACATGGATGTGCAGGAAGCCAAGCTGCGCGAGAAGTTGCAGGGCACCGGCGTCAGTGTCACCCGTAATGGTGACGAACTGATCCTCAATATGCCGAACAGCGTGACCTTCGACAGCTCCAGCTCCCAGTTGAAAGCGGCCGGTGCCAATACCCTCTCCGGCGTGGCCATGGTGGTTGCCGAGTTCGACAAGACCCGCCTGAACGTGGTTGGTCACACCGACAGCTCAGGTTCCCGCGATCTGAACATGAAGCTCTCTCGCGATCGTGCCGACGCCGTTGCCGCCCAGCTGATTGGCCAGGGCGTATCAGGCAGCCGCATCTCTACCCGTGGCGTTGGCCCGGATCAGCCGATTGCTTCTAACAGCACCGCTGACGGCAAGGCGCAAAACCGTCGCGTCACCATTACCCTGACCCCGACCGCCTAAGTCGTCCGGTTTGTGGTAACGAAAAGGCCCCGCCAGCGATGGTGGGGCCTTTTCATTTATGCCGTTGCGAGCAATGGCTGCTCCCTTTTCCCCTTGCAGGAGAAGGGTTGGGAATGAGGGGGAGAACCGCCTCTTAGACCGCGGCAGTCAGCTGCACCTCTACCTTGTAGCCTTCGTGGGCGAGGCGGGCCTGTACGCAGGCGCGCACGGGGGCTGTGTTGGCGTCAGGCATCCTGCTTCGTTTAGACAGCCGCAGTCAGCTGCACCTCTACCTTGTAGCCTTCATGGGCGAGGCGGGCCTGTACGCAGGCGCGCACCGGTGCGGTGCCAGCCGGGATCCAGCTGTCCCACTGTTCGTTGAAGGCGGTGATATCGCCAATGTCCTTGAGATAGATGTTGGCCATCAGGATCTTGTCGACGCCGGAGCCGTTGGCTTCCAGCAGGCGCTGCAGGCTGGTCAGCACTTCGCGGGTCTGCTGGTGGATATCCGCCTCTTCACTGACAGGGACTTCTACCACATAGAGGGTGCCATTGTGGATGACCACATCTGACCAACGCTGGGTGGTGCCGATTCGGGTAATGGTTGTCATGGATTGCTCCGGTACTGGGGCTTATTGACCCTTGCGGATCAGATAGCGGTAAGGGGCCTGCTCTATCTCGCTGGCGATCAGGGTGTGATCCATAAAGCGGCAGAAACTGGGGATGTCGCGGGTGGTTGAAGGGTCGTCGGCGCTGACCAGCAGGGTCTCGCCATCCGCCATCAGCCGCACTTTCTTGCGAACCATCATTACGGGTTCCGGGCAACGAAGCCCGATTGCGTCCAACTCATGGGTTGCGTCGCAGAATAAATCACTCATCTATTATCAACCTTCAACCTATTCGGCTGCCAATGATACTCAGGGCTAAAAAATAATCAAATAAACGCCCTGCCAACCAGCATATGTAACCAAAATGTTATTTAACCCTATCCAGTGTGCGCCGGACGAGTAATATAAAAATTGCACCATATTCAACAAGGAGGTGAATATGCAGGTTTCCTACGGCAGATTACAGGCCTACGCAGGCATGGGGTTCTTGTCTTTCGCCATGATAGTGATGGGCAGCCCGATCGGGAATACCGGTACCTGGTTCGGCTCCATGGTGATGGTCGGATTGGGGCTCTGGATCGAGCTCAGCGATTACTATGACGAGGATGAGGACGAAAACGATCAATCCTGAATCGGATGACGATTCAACAACAAAGGCGGAGCAATTCCGCCTTTGTCATTTCTGCCGTTTGGCAATTTGTCCAGATCAGCGGGTCGAACGCATGGCCCGTTCCAGTTGCAGCGCCGTCTGTTGCGGGTCGCCTTTGGTGTCATTGAAGAAGTTACCGAGCACGTCAAAGATGGCCTGACGCATATTGGTCGGGGTGGCCATCCCCTCTGCCATGCTGGGTAGCAGGTTGTCCTGCTTTTCCGCTTGCAGGAAATCCTGATAGGAGTGGATGGCGCAGCGGTCAAACTTGCTCATATCAGGGTTGGTCAGCGCCGGAATTGACCCCTTCACCCGATTGAACTCCTGCTGGAATTTCGGCGTCATCAGCAGCTGGGCCAGGTCGCCCTGGGCTTGCAGCTGGGCCGGATCCCGCTGCTTGAACATGGCGATGGAGTCGAGGTTGTAGCTGAACAGCCCGGCGCTGCCCGGGCTCGGCAGGCAGGCGATATCCTCGCCCGGCCGGTAGTTCCCCGCGCTCAGCTCCCCCTTCACCCAGTCCCCCATCAACTGCATGGCGGCACCACCGCTCTCCAGCAGATTGGTGGCCTGATGCCACTTCAAACCGGCGTATTTTTGCGGTACGTAGGCACGTAGCTGGTGGAAGCGGGTCAGTACCCGCACCATGTCGGGGCCGGTCAGGGTGGCGCTGTCCTGTTCGAGGAACGCTTTACGGTAGAACTCTTTACCGCCCTCACCGAGCGCCACCGTTTCAAACAGCACCGCCAGCTGCCAGGGTTCGTTGCCGATGGCGAGCGGCGTGATGCCCCGTTTTTTAAGCTGCTCGGCGACCGTGATGAACTGGGCCCAGTCATCGGGTGGCGTCAGCTTTTGTTGCTCGAACACCTTGCGATTGAGCCACAGCCAGTTGACCCGATGGATACCGGTCGGCACCGCCATCAGGGCGTCATGTTGGCTGAGGGTCGCCCGCACCATGGGGGGCATTTTGGCATACCAGCCGAGGTGCTCGGCCATCGGGCTCAAATCGCGCAAGAAACCGAGACCGGCCCACTCCTTGAGCTCGTAACCCTTGAGGTGCGCAGCCTCCGGCGGGTTGGCTGCCAGCGCCCGGCTTTTCAGTACCGTCATGGCGCTCTTGCCGCCGCCCCCTTGCACCGCGAAATCATTCCACTGATTGCCTTGGGCAGCCCATTCGGATTTGAGCTCTTCCACCGCTTTCGCTTCACCACCGGAGGTCCACCAGTGCAGCACCTCCACCTGGGAGGCGGAGGCAGAGCCACAGAGCAGAGCAAGCAGGGAGATCGGGAACCACTTCATGGGCAACTACCTTGGGAGAGAGAGGGTGGCCTGCAGGCCGCCTTGCGGACGATTTTCCAGCACCAGATCGCCGCCATGGGCGTGGGAAATATTGCGGGCGATGCCAAGGCCAAGGCCGGTTCCCGCCTGATCGGTGCTGAGCCGGTAGTAGGGTTCGAAGATGCGTTCGAACTGATCTTCCGGCAGGCCGGGACCTTCGTCCATGATGAACAGGATCAACATTTCCGCGTCATCCATGATGATGATGCGCACCCGCTGGCCGTACTTGATGCCGTTATCCACCAGATTGCCGATGCAGCGTTTGAGCGCCAGCAGCTTGCCGCGATAGGGCCACTTGCAGTGCCCCTCGATAGTCAGTCGCTCGTCGTGCAGGTTCATCGACTCCGCCATCTGCTCCAGCAGGGCGTTGATGTCGATCTCCTCGATATTCTCGTGGATGTCGGTCTCTTTTACCGTCTGCAGCGCCCCTTTCACCATCAGCTCCAGCTCGTCGAGATCCTTGTTGAACTTGCCGATCTGCACCTCGTCGTCGAGCAGCTCGACCCGCAGCCGCAGCCGGGTGATGGGGGTCTTGAGGTCGTGGGAGATGGAGCTGAACAGCCGCTCCCTATCATCGATATAACGGCGAATGCGGTGCTGCATGATGTTGAAGGCGCGGGTGGCCGCCACGATCTCCGACGCCCCCTCCTCTTTCAGCGAAGGCTGGTCGATATCTTTGCCCAGATTGACCGCCGCCTTGGCGAGACGGCGCAGCGGGCGGGTCTGCCAGCGCACCAGCATAAAGGTGAAGAAGCAGAGGAACACTGTCATCAGGGCGATAAAGCGCACCTGATTGCTCGGCATCACGGTATCGTCGAGGGTCATGTAGGGGGCGGGCAGCAGGGCCGCCAGATAGAGCCACTCCCCCTTTTCAATTTCGATCTGGGTCACCAGTACCGGCGGGTTGAGCGGTTCCAGCGACAGGGTGTAGCGAGCCCAGGAGGAGGGGAGATCTGCCAGCAGGGTGTCATTGTTGAAGACGTGAAGGTCGTCGGGTCGGGAGAAATCCACCTTGATCGCCATGGCATCGGAGAGCTTGCGGGTCAGCACCCCCTGCACCTCCTGCAGCACCAGCGTCTTGCGTTCGCTGTCGGGGATGGCGTTGATGTGGATCTCTTCCTCGTTGAGCGAGACGAAGAAGCGGCTGCCGCCCATGTTGCGCAGCTGGTCCAGCGCGATATGGCGATACTGCAGCGGCAGGGATTTGAAGAAGTTGACGGTGGAGGCGGCGGAGAGCGCCAGGTTGCGGGTGGTGCTGATCATCCCCTCCAGCTCCCGCTTCTGGATCTGCTGCATCCAGATGCCGGTCAAAATGGTCTGGGAGAGCAGGATGGCCAGCAACAGCAGCAGGATCATCCGTGACAGCAGGGAGCGGGGCACCAGCGCCCCCCAGGACCACTTGTGGCTCATGGCAGCTCGTGCACCTCGGCAATCAGCATGTAACCGCTGCCGCGAATGGTCTTGATGATGCGCGGACTCTTGCCGTTATCGCCCAGCTTCTGGCGCAGACGGCTGATCTGCACGTCGATGCCGCGCTCCATCGGCAGGCTCTCGCGACCGCGGGTGGCATCGGAGATGGTATCCCGATCCAGCACCAGCCCGGGCTGCTGCAGGAACATGCCGAGCAGCATGGCATCGCTGCCGGAGAGATCCAGCAGGCTGCCATCGTCATGGGTCAGCTGGTGGCTCAGGGTGTCGAGGGTCCACTCGGCAAAACGCAGGCGGCGGCTCGGCTCTTTCTCTTTTTCCGGCTGGCGGAATTCGGCGCGGCGCAGCAGTGCCTTGATGCGGGCCTGCAGTTCACGGGGGCTGAACGGCTTGGCAATATAGTCGTCGGCGCCCAGTTCGAGGCCGATCACCCGATCCGCTTCGTCGGAGGCGGCGGTCAGCATGATAATGGGCACCTGGGAGTCACGACGGATCTGCTGGCAGAGGGTAAAACCGTCCTCGCCGGGCATCATGATGTCCAGAATAATCAGGTCCGGGCTGTGCTGGGCGAGTTGCTGGCGCATCTCGTTGCCACCGGCGGCCGTCAATACCTGAAAGCCCGCCCGGGTCAGGTACTCATTGAGCAGCTCGCGGATCTCTTGGTCGTCATCGACGATCAGCAGTTGTTTGCTCATTGACATATGTATGTGCATCCACCCATTTTTTTGTGCAGATTGAACCTGTCGGGGGAGTAAAAAGCAAGCAAGCCCCCCATCTAATGTGAGGTTTAAGGCAATAACAGGCTATTGATAAGGTTAAAACGAAAAAAGGCCGACCCAAACGGGACGGCCAACAGATAACTTCTGACTACTGACGATCACCCCGTGTGGCTCTCGTCACAGACTTGAAAAGGGGCCAGTCAGACTGACCCCGAAAAGGGACAACACTCAGTCATGCATCCCGTCGATCCGGCTGGTTATCACACCCGTTCAAACACGGTGGCGATGCCCTGACCCAGACCGATACACATGGTGGCAACCCCCAGGGTGGCGTCCTTCTCCTCCATCAGATTGATGAGGGTGGTGGAGATACGCGCACCAGAGCAGCCGAGCGGGTGGCCCAGCGCAATGGCGCCGCCGTTCAGGTTTACCTTCTCGTCCACCAGATCCTGCAGACCCAAATCCTTGACGCAGGGCAGCGACTGGGCGGCAAACGCCTCATTCAGCTCGAACAGGTCGATATCACCGACGGTCAGACCGGCACGCTTGAGCGCTTTCTGGGTCGCCGGCACCGGGCCGTAGCCCATGATGGCGGCATCACAACCGGCGATCGCCATGGCGCGTACCTTGGCACGGGGCGTGAGGCCAAGGGCCTTGGCGCGATCCGCACTCATCACCAGCATGGCGGCGGCGCCGTCAGACAGGGCTGATGAGGTGCCGGCAGTGACGGTGCCGTTGACCGGGTCAAACACCGGGCGCAGCTGGCTCAGGGTTTCGACCGTGGTCTCCGGGCGGATCACTTCGTCGTAGTCGTAGAAGAAGCGGGCGCCGCTGGCGTCATGGCCTTCCAGCCCGACGATCTCCTTGGCGAAGCGCCCTTCCACGGTCGCAGCATAGGAACGGCGATGGGAGCGGGCGGCAAATTCGTCCTGCTGCTGGCGGCTGATACCGTGCAGCTTGCCGAGCATTTCGGCGGTCAGCCCCATCATGCCGGAGGCTTTCGCCACCGACTTGGCCATGCCGGGGTGGAAGTCGACGCCGTGGCTCATGGGCACGTGGCCCATGTGCTCGACGCCGCCGATGATGAAGATGTCCCCATCACCTACCTGAATGGCGCGGGAAGCGTCATGCAGCGCCTGCATGCTTGATCCGCACAGGCGGTTGACGGTGACCGCCCCCACCTGCTTCGGAATACCAGCCAGCAGTGAGGCGTTACGGGCGATGTTGAAGCCCTGCTCCAGAGTCTGCTGGACGCAGCCCCAGTAGATATCCTCGATCTCGTTCGGGTCGAGGTTGGGGTTGCGCAGCAGGATGGATTTCATCAGGTGCGCGGACAGATCTTCTGCACGCACGTTGCGGAAGGCGCCGCCCTTGGACCGGCCCATGGGGGTCCGGATACAGTCGACAATGACTACGTCTTTCATGAATGGATCTCCTTTCCGCAATCAGTAGAAGGTTTTGCCCAGGGCGGCCATCTCACGCAGCTTGTCGCTGACGCGGTAGAGCGGGCCCAAATCGGCATACTGGTCGGCCATGGCCACGTAACGATCCAGACCAATGGTGTCCAGATAGCGGAATACGCCGCCGCGGAAGGGAGGGAAGCCCAGACCGTAGACCAGTGCGATGTCGGCTTCGGCTGGGGTGGCAACAATGCCCTCTTCCAGACAGAGCACCACTTCATTGATCATCGGGATCATCATGCGAGCTATGATGGCTTCCTTGTCAAAGTCCTGCTTCGGCTTGGCAATGGGGGCCAGCAGCTCGTAGGCAGCGGCGTCGGCCACCTTCTTCGGCTTGCCCTTCTTGTCTTGCTCGTAAGAGTAGAAACCCTTGCCATTCTTCTGACCGAAGCGGCTCACCTCATACATCACGTCGATGGCGGTGCGACCTTCCTTGCTCATGCGTGCCGGGAAACCCTGCGCCATCACATCACCGGCATGGTGACCTGTGTCGATGCCGACCACGTCCAGCAGGTAGGCGGGGCCCATCGGCCAGCCGAACTCCTTCTCCATCACCTTGTCGACGGCGGCGAAGTCGGCACCATCGGCAACCAGCTTGTTGAAGCCGAAGAAGTAGGGGAACAGCACCCGGTTGACGAAGAAGCCAGGGCAGTCGTTGACCACCACCGGGGACTTGCCCATGGCGGCGGCATAGGCCACCACGCGGTTGATGGTTTCATCGGAAGTCTGCTCGCCGCGGATGATCTCCACCAGTGGCATGCGGTGTACCGGGTTGAAGAAGTGCATGCCGCAGAAGTTCTGCGGGCGCTTCAGCCCCTTGGCCAGCAGGGAGATGGGAATGGTGGAGGTGTTGCTGGCGAGCACGGCGTCTTCGCCAATGATCCCTTCCACTTCGCCCAGTACGGCGGCCTTCACCTTGGGATTCTCGACCACGGCTTCGACCACCAGATCAACATGCTTGACGTTGTCATAGCTGAGGGTCGGGGTGATGGCAGAGAGTACCTGGCCCATCTTGATGCCGTCGATGCGGCCCTTCTCGAGCTGGCCGTTGAGCAGCTTGGTGGCTTCGCCCATGCCAAGTGCCAGTGCCTTCTCGTTGATATCCTTCATCACCGCCGGAATGCCCTTGCTGGCAGACTGGTAGGCGATGCCGCCGCCCATGATGCCGGCACCCAGTACGGCGGCGTGGCCAGTGGCCTTGCTCGCCTGCTTGGCAGCCTTCTTGGCCAGCGCCTTGATGTGCTGATCGTTCAGGAAGATACCGACCAGCGCTTTGGCGACATCGGTCTTGGCCAGCTTGATAAAGCCCTGTGCCTCGACCACCAGAGCCTCGTCACGGCCCATGCCAGCAGCCGCTTCGACGGTTTTCACCGCAGTCATCGGCGCCGGATAGTGTTTGCCCGCCACGGCGGCAACCATGCCCGCAGCGGTGGTGAAGCTCATCATGGCTTCCAGTTTGGAGAGGCGCAGCGGCGCTTTTTTGGCGGCGCGACGGCTCTGCCAGTCCAGCTTGCCCGCGATGGCGTCTTTCATCATCTGCAGCGCAGCGCTGTGCAGCGCGTCGGGGGCGACCACGGCATCGATGGCGCCCACCTTGAGGGCATCATCGGCACGGTAATCCTTGCCGGTGGTGATCCACTCCAGCGCGTTGTCGGCGCCGATTACTCGCGGCAGACGGACGGTGCCGCCAAAGCCCGGCATGATGCCGAGTTTGGTCTCGGGCAGGCCAATCTTGGCAGTGGTGTCAGCCAGACGGAAGTCGGTGGAGAGAATGGTTTCACAGCCGCCGCCCAGGGCGTGGCCCTTGATGGCACAGAGGGTCGGAACCGGCAGATCTTCGATGGCGTTGAAGATGTCGTTGGCCTTTTTCAGCCAGCCGAGCAGATCTTCTTGCGGCAGATCGAACAGTTCCAGGAATTCGGTAATATCGGCGCCGACGATAAAGGCGTCTTTGCCGGAGGTGAGGATCAGACCTTTTAGTTCACGTTCTTGTTGTAATGCGGCGATCGCTTCGCTCAGGGAGAGCAGGGTAGCGCGATCCAGCTTGTTGACTGAACCCGGGGCATCAAACCTCAGTTCGGCAATGCCGTTTTCGAGGTAGCTGACCGACAGGGTTTCGCCTTGGTAGATCATGAGAGTGTCTCCTTGTTCCCACTCAGTGGGGGGTGTTGCTCCTTTATCCCCTGCAGGGGGCGAGGCTCACTATTGATCCAAAAGGAGACATTTTCAACACCTATTTAAAACATTTGTTTAACAGTTATCGAGTAAAAGCTCCTCATCACAAAACGGGCAAAAGAGAGGCGCCTTGCGGCGCCTCGGATGGATTTGAGTTTGTTATCAACTGGCCAGTTCTGGCCGGTTGCGATACTGGTTCAGCACCTCGGGATCGGCGAGGGCATGGGTATTGTTGACGGGCCGGTTGTGTACCACTTCGCGCACCGCCAGTTCGACGATCTTGCCGGACTTGGTTCGGGGGATGGCATCTACCTGCAGGATGCGGGCGGGCACGTGGCGGGCGGTGCAATGTTGCTTTATTTGCTGGCGGATCCGCTCGCGCAGCGGCTCGTCCAGCTTGCAGCCCGCCTTGAGCTTGACGAACAGCACCACCCGCTCGTCCTGCTGCCACAGCTGGCCGATAACGATGCTCTCTTCCACCTCGTCGAGTTGCTCGACATAGCGGTAGATCTCGCTGGTGCCGATGCGCACGCCGCCCGGATTGAGGGTGGCGTCGGAGCGGCCGTAGAACAGAATGCCGCCGGTCGGGGTCAGCTCGATCCAGTCGCCGTGGCACCAGATATTGTCGAACCGCTCGAAGTAGGCTGCGTGGTACTTGTCGCCGCTCTCATCCCCCCAGAAGCCCACCGGCTGGGCCGGGAACGGCTTGGTGCAGACCAGCTCGCCCTTTTCGCCCTGCACCGGCTGGCCCGCCTCGTTGAATACCTGCACCGCGAGGCCGAGGCCACGCCCCTGACTCTCGCCGCGATAGACAGGGCTGAGCGGGTTGCCGATGACGAAGCAGGAGCAGATGTCGGTGCCGCCGGAGATGGAGCTGAGCTGCACATCCTGCTTGATATGCTGGTAGACGTAGTCGAACCCCTCCGGCGACAACACAGATCCGGTGCTGCAGATCAGCCGCAAGTGCGGCAAGTCGTGAGTGTTGATGGGGGCATAACCCTGTTTGTGCAGCGCATCGAGATACTTGGCCGAGGTGCCGAACAAGCTGACCTGCTCATCGCGGGCCAGATCCCACAGCACCTTGCCGTCCGGATAAAACGGCGAGCCATCGTAGAGCACCAGGGTGGCGCCGGAGGCGAGGGCGCTCACCAGCCAGTTCCACATCATCCAGCCACAGGTGGTGAAGTAGAAGATCCGTTCCCCCGGTTTGATATCGCAGTGCAGTTGGTGCTCTTTCAGGTGTTGCAGCAGGGTGCCGCCAATGCCGTGCACGATGCACTTGGGTTTGCCGGTGGTGCCGGAGGAGTAGAGGATGTAGAGCGGATCGTTGAAGGCCATCGGTTCGAAGGCGAGC
This sequence comes from Aeromonas sp. CU5, assembly GCF_002586745.1. Classification (NCBI taxonomy): domain Bacteria; kingdom Pseudomonadati; phylum Pseudomonadota; class Gammaproteobacteria; order Aeromonadales; family Aeromonadaceae; genus Aeromonas; species Aeromonas sp. CU5. Next base: position 3,731,170 of record NZ_CP023817.1, on the reverse strand, counting down.
TGGGCACCGTGCTGGCTCGCCAGCAATTGCTGCCAGTCGTGGCCAAGTTGCAGCGGGTTGCCGAGCAGGGGGATCATCACCGTCTGCTCTATGCTGCCTAACTGGCTCACCACGCTGGCGACCTTCTGCTGAATGTCGATCCCCTTGCCGTTGTAGCGATAGCCATCCACCGCAAACAGCACCCGGGGACGGGTCTGGCCGAAGCGTTCCACCACGCTGGCTTCGCCGAAGTCGGGGCTGGTGGAGGTCCAGATCGCCCCGAGGCTGCTGGTGGCCAGCATGGCAACCACGGTTTCCGGAATATTGGGCAGATAGGCGGCAACCACATCGCCACGACCTATGCCCTGATGGCGCAGCCACTGAGCCAGCCGGGCCACCTGATCACTCAATTCACGCCAGCTCAGAGTGCGGCTTGGGCTCCCTTCGATGCGGGATATGATGGCCGGACTCTCGTCCTGACGGCGCAGCAGGTTCTCGGCGAAGTTGAGGCGGCTGTCGGGGAACCAGCGGGTGCGCTGCATATCCTGACGGTTCTCCGCCACTATGTTGCCGAGCTCGCCTTTGACGCCGCAGTGCTGCCATACCAGCGGCCAGAAACGGGTGGTCTTCTCCACCGACCATTGGTAAAGCTGCGGATAGTTCTGCAACTGCAAGCCGTGGAAACGGTTCACCTCCGCCATAAAGCGATAGAGGTTGGATTGCTGCATCCCGAGCGGATCCGGTTGCCACAGGCAGAGGTTGTCCATGAGTAATCCCTGACGTCATGTATCTAGCGGCAGTGTATTGAATTGTTTTTGATTTGTTAATGATTGGTTTTCTGTTGATAACAAACACTTTGTAACGCATGCGTTACCTCACGAAGCGGCAGCTTGACGGGTCGAGCCGCCCCGAGCTTGGTGTTATGCTGCTATCACATTCACCTCGGAGCAGGACGCCATGAGCAGCTACAGCCAACTTTTTGCCCAGCACCTCGATACCTTGCAGCAGCGCACCCGCGACATTCTGCAACAACAGGGGCTCAGCGGACTGGCCATCCACTCCGGCCAGACCCACCGCATCTTCCTCGATGATCAGGATTACCCGTTCAAGGTAAACCCGCACTTCAAGGCCTGGTTGCCGGTGCTGGACAATCCCCACTGCTGGCTGCTGGTGGACGGGGTGAACAAACCGGTACTGCTGTTCTATCGTCCAGTGGATTTCTGGCACAAGGTGGCGGATCTGCCCAATGCCTTCTGGGTCGAGTTCTTCGATATCCGTTTCCTGACCCGACCGGAGCAGGTGGCCGATCATCTGCCTGCCAACAAGCAGGAGTGGGCCTATCTGGGCGGTCATCTGGAAGTGGCCGAGCTGCTGGGGCTGACCCAGCCCAATCCGGAAGCTGTGCTCAACTACCTGCACTATCACCGCGCCTACAAGACCCCCTACGAGCTGGAGTGCTTGCGCGAGGCGACCCGCATCGGCGTGCGCGGCCATATTGCCGCCAAGGACTCCTTTATGGCAGGGGCGAGCGAGTTTGAGATCAATCTGGCCTATATGAAGGCGGTCGGGCAGGGGGCCAATGAGGCGCCCTACGGCAATATCGTCGCCATCAACCGCAACGCGGCCATCCTTCACTACACCCATTTGTCTGCCTTGCGGGTGCCGGATGCGGAGCGCCACTCCTTCCTGATCGATGCCGGCGTCGATTTTCACGGTTATGCCTCCGACATCACCCGTACCTGGGCGTGGCGTCGTGGCGAGTTTGCCGATCTGATTGCTGCCCTCGACGAGCAGCAGCAGGAGATCATCAAGGAGATCAAACCGGGTCGCCGCTATAGCGAGCTGCACCTGCAGATGCATCACAAGCTGGCGCGCCTGCTGCAGACCACCGAGCTGGTGGACATGTCGGTGGACGAGATGATCCACACCGGGGTGACCAACGTCTTCTTCCCTCATGGCCTCGGCCACTTCCTCGGTCTGCAGGTGCACGATGCGGGTGGTTTCATGCAGGATGAGCGCGGCACCCACCTGGCGGCCCCCGAGCTGTTCCCCTATCTGCGCTGCACCCGGGTGATGGAGGTGGATCAGGTGTTCACCATCGAGCCGGGGCTCTACTTCATCGACAGCCTGCTGGAGCCGCTGCGTCAGGGCGAACAGGGCAAACGGGTCAACTGGAACAAGGTGGAGGCACTGCGGCCGTTTGGCGGCATCCGCATCGAGGACAACATAGTGCTGCACGCCAACGGGGTGGAGAACATGACCAGACAAGCAGGGCTCTGATGGCGGTAGCGTACTCCATTCCGGCCGCCCCGCTGGAATTGACCGAAGAGATAAAGAAGAGCCGCTTCATTACCCTGATTGCCCACACCCCTACCGTCGAGGCGGCCAAGGGGTGGGTCAACGAGATCAAGCGTCAACATCCGACCGCTCGCCATCACTGCTGGGCCTTTGTGGCTGGCGCGCCGCAAGATAGTCAGGTCTATGGCTTCAGCGACGATGGCGAACCGTCTGGCACGGCGGGCAAGCCGATCCTGGCCCAGCTGATGGGGTCGGGGAACGGTGAAATCTGCGCCGTGGTGGTGCGTTACTACGGCGGTATCCAGCTTGGCACCGGTGGACTGGTCAAAGCCTATGGAGGCGGTGTCGGTGCGGCCCTCAAGCAGCTGACCACCCTGCTCAAGGTGCCGCGTACTCCCTCTCTCATTCACTGCGATTACGGTGACATGGGGACAGTCGAGTCGCTGATCAGCAGCCACAATGGCGAATTGCTGGCGGCCGATTACGGTCAGCAGGTCACCTTGCGGGTGGCATGGGAATCCTCTGTTTGGGCTCAGATTGACCGTGAATTGACCGACCGGACTCATGGACGGGTATCCCTCAGTCCCTTAGATGGCTAGAATCCATCGCTCTTTAATAGGGAAAAGGGAGCTGTAATGCACATTCTGAGCATCATTCGCATTGTTGGCCTGCTGGTTGCGCTGTTCAGCTCGACCATGCTGTTGCCTGCGCTGGTGGCCTTCGGCTATCGGGATGGGGGTGGTGCCGAGTTCGTCAGCTCTTTTCTGATCGCCCTGCTGCTCGGCGTGGTGCTCTGGTTTCCCAACCGCTATCACAAGAAGGAGATGCGCTCGAAAGAGGGCTTCCTCATTGTGGTGCTGTTCTGGACCGTGCTGGGCAGTGTGGGGGCTGTGCCTTTCATCATGAGCGACGTGCCGGACATGTCGGTCTCAGAAGCCTTCTTCGAATCTTTTTCCGGCCTGACTACCACGGGGGCGACGGTACTTACCGGGCTCGATAATCTGCCCAAGGCGTTTCTGTTTTACCGCCAGCTGCTGCAGTGGCTGGGGGGGATGGGGATCATCGTACTGGCGGTGGCCATTCTGCCACTACTCGGGATTGGTGGCATGCAGCTCTACCGTGCCGAGATCCCGGGGCCGGTGAAGGATACCAAGGTGACGCCGCGTATCGCCGAAACGGCCAAGGCGCTCTGGTTCATCTATCTGTTGCTGACCGCGCTCTGTGCGCTGGCCTATTGGCTCGCCGGGATGACGCTGTTCGATGCGGTGTGCCATTCGTTCTCGACCCTGTCGGTCGGTGGCTTCTCCACCCACGATGCCAGCATCGGTTTCTTCAACAGTCCGGTCATCAACCTGATTACTGTGGTGTTCCTGCTGCTGGCCAGCGTGAACTT
>NZ_CP023817.1:3677500-3722500 GCF_002586745.1 Aeromonas sp. CU5 | reverse complement strand
GGAGATATCAGAAGTGCGAATGCTGACGTAAGTAACGATAAAGGGGGTGAAAAACCTCCTCGCCGGAAGACCAAGGGTTCCTGTCCAACGTTAATCGGGGCAGGGTGAGTCGACCCCTAAGGTGAGGCCGAAAGGCGTAATCGATGGGAAGCAGGTTAATATTCCTGCACGACTTGTAATTGCGATGGGGGGACGGAGAAGGCTAGGTGGGCCAGGCGACGGTTGTCCTGGTGAAAGTGCGTAGGCGGTATTTCTAGGCAAATCCGGAGATACAACGCTGAGACACGAGACGAACGCACTACGGTGCGGAAGCCATTGATGCCATGCTTCCAGGAAAAGCCTCTAAGCTTCAGATTACAAGTCATCGTACCCCAAACCGACACAGGTGGTCGGGTAGAGAATACCAAGGCGCTTGAGAGAACTCGGGTGAAGGAACTAGGCAAAATAGAACCGTAACTTCGGGAGAAGGTTCGCTCTTGACAGTGAAGTCCCTTGCGGATGGAGCAGTTGGGAGTCGCAGTGACCAGATGGCTGGGACTGTTTATCAAAAACACAGCACTCTGCAAACACGAAAGTGGACGTATAGGGTGTGACACCTGCCCGGTGCCGGAAGGTTAATTGATGGGGTTAGCGCAAGCGAAGCTCTTGATCGAAGCCCCGGTAAACGGCGGCCGTAACTATAACGGTCCTAAGGTAGCGAAATTCCTTGTCGGGTAAGTTCCGACCTGCACGAATGGTGTAACCATGGCCATGCTGTCTCCACCCGAGACTCAGTGAAATCGAATTCGCCGTGAAGATGCGGTGTACCCGCGGCTAGACGGAAAGACCCCGTGAACCTTTACTACAGCTTGGCACTGAACATTGAACCTACATGTGTAGGATAGGTGGGAGGCTTTGAAGCGATAACGCTAGTTGTCGTGGAGCCGTCCTTGAAATACCACCCTTGTATGTTTGATGTTCTAACGCAGGGCCCTGAATCGGGCTCGCGGACAGTGCCTGGTGGGTAGTTTGACTGGGGCGGTCTCCTCCCAAAGAGTAACGGAGGAGCACGAAGGTTGGCTAATCCTGGTCGGACATCAGGAGGTTAGTGCAATGGCATAAGCCAGCTTAACTGCGAGACGGACAGGTCGAGCAGGTACGAAAGTAGGTCATAGTGATCCGGTGGTTCTGAATGGAAGGGCCATCGCTCAACGGATAAAAGGTACTCCGGGGATAACAGGCTGATACCGCCCAAGAGTTCATATCGACGGCGGTGTTTGGCACCTCGATGTCGGCTCATCACATCCTGGGGCTGAAGTCGGTCCCAAGGGTATGGCTGTTCGCCATTTAAAGTGGTACGCGAGCTGGGTTCAGAACGTCGTGAGACAGTTCGGTCCCTATCTGCCGTGGGCGTTGGATGATTGAAGGGAGTTGCTCCTAGTACGAGAGGACCGGAGTGAACGAACCTCTGGTGTTCGGGTTGTCACGCCAGTGGCACTGCCCGGTAGCTAAGTTCGGAATCGATAACCGCTGAAAGCATCTAAGCGGGAAGCGAGCCCTGAGATGAGTCATCCCTGACCCCTTGAGGGTCCTAAAGGGCCGTTGGAGACCACAACGTTGATAGGTGGGGTGTGTAAGCGCGGCGACGTGTTGAGCTAACCCATACTAATTACCCGTGAGGCTTAACCATACAACACCCAAGAAGTGTTCTGAGACTTGTAGCAAATACCAAGTGAACTACTAACTAATTCAGTGATAGTGATGAAGCCATGAGCGACATCATTACTCACGTCAGCTTTCTCAGATTGAATTAATTTGCCTGGCGGCCATAGCGCCGTGGAACCACCTGATCCCATGCCGAACTCAGAAGTGAAACGCGGTAGCGCCGATGGTAGTGTGGCATTCGCCATGCGAGAGTAGGACACTGCCAGGCACCCAATTAAACAGTGATGTGAAGAATCACATCATTGGCCGAGAGGATGACACCTCTGATAAGCGGCAAAAGATTTAGCGAAAAGCTAACCAAATAGCGGAGCGGTAGTTCAGTTGGTTAGAATACCGGCCTGTCACGCCGGGGGTCGCGGGTTCGAGTCCCGTCCGCTCCGCCACTAATTTTAAAGGCCTTCCCGATTGGGAAGGCCTTTTTGCTATGGACGGATTTTGCCCATTGAAGCCCATGTTTGCACACCAGAGTGAGCACCAAAGCCCGGTCTCTCGACCGGGCTTTGTCATTTTTAGTGTGTTAAACAGTCAATGCTTGGCGTTTACCTGTCGGAATAGGGCTAAAAAACCTGTCATTCCCGCCATTTTTTATCTATATTCCGGCCCTTTTCGGTCGATTATCAACCACTTGAGTGAGGCTATGGTCGACCAAATTAGACTTCTGCCGCCTGTTGGCTACAGAGAAGTTCCATATTGACCACCCCATCCTCCATCTGGACATCGATCTTGAAGCCAAGCCGCTTGGCGAGGTTGACCATGCCTCGATTGCTGGGCATGGTCATGCCGGATAACTGGCCAATCCCCTGCTCTTTGGCATAACGGATGATCTTTTCCATCATCAATTTGCCGAGGCCCACCCCTTTCAAGTCCGATCGCACCAGAATGGCAAACTCGGCATCGCTCAGGTCTGGGGTCGAGATAGCGCGAACCACACCGAGGATCTGATCCTGCAGTTCGCCATCCTGCCCGACCGCCACAAAGGCCATCTCTCGGTCGTAATCGATCTGGGTCATGCGAGCCAGCTCTTCATGGCCGAGTTCGCCCACGTCGGCAAAGAAGCGCTTGTACCTGTCTTCATCAGAGACTTGCAGAACGAACTGCTTGTGAGCAGGTTCATCTTCCGGCCGGATCGGGCGCAGCAGGATATGGCGCTGATCTTTAAGCCATGCTCCCTCCTCCAGTTCGGTTGGATAGGGGCGGATCGCCAGTCGGTTGCTGGTCGGGATGGCGGGGTCAGCCAGCGTAAGGCTGGCATCCAGTACCACCATTTCGGCACCGCACGCTTGTAGCGGGTGCAGGTCCAGCTCCTGAATCTCCGGAAAGGCGAGCAATAGCTCGGAGAGCTGGCAGAGCACCTGACTGAGGGCATCGATATCCAGTCGCTCCGGCGTGGCCTGTTCACGGATTTTGCGGCTTTTGAGTGCACCGATGATCTGGTAACGAGCTAGCGCCTGATTGAGCGGCGGTAGCGCTGCGACCATCTCCTGCGGTTCGGCGCCCGACTCGCCCAGTAGGATGACGGGGCCAAAGATGGCGTCTTGCTGGATACGTACCCGTAACTCCAGGCCGCCGCTGCGGCGAGCCATCCGCTGCACCAGCAAGCCTTCGATACGGGCGCCCGGATCATGTTGTCTGACCCGATCCAGAATGGCATCTGCCGCTTGCGCCACTTCGGCCGAGGTGCGCAGGTTGAGCACTACCCCGTGTACGGCAGACTTGTGCAGGATATCGGGCGAGCGCAGTTTTACCGCCACCGGATAGCCGATCTGCTCGGCAGTGAGGGTCGCCTCGATAGCGTCGGTGACGATCCAGGTTGGCAGGGTCGAGAGACCGGCGGCTTGTAAAATCGGGTGCACCAGATGGGTATCCAATCTTAGCTGTTTGCGCTCCTGCGCTTGGCGGATCAGCTGCTGGCACAGATCTACATTGAGCTGGTTGCCATGCAGGGATGCCGGTGTCTCCATCAACTGCTTCTGGTTGCGGCGGTATTCCACCATGTGCATGAAGGCGGCCATGGCGCTTTCCGGCGTGCGGTAGGTCGGGATGCCCGCTTCGGTAAAGAGTTTGCGCCCCTCCTGCGCCGAGTATTCGCCCGCCCAGTTGGTGAGGATGTTGAAACGGCGCGCTCTGGGATGCTGTTTCAGATGGGCAATAAGATGGCTGGCCAGCGGCGCGCTCGGTGCCGTGAGCGAGGGGGCGTGGATGATCAGGATGGCGTCGATGCCATCTTCCTGCAACACGTTGTCCAGTGCCTCCTGATAGGTGGTGATGGTGGCATCGCTGCCGATATCGAGTGGCGGGCGAGCCAGCTTGCCGCCCCGCTCCAGCAGCACATCCACCGCCATATTGGCCAGTCCGCGGCCGTTGGAGATGATGGCGAGTCGCTCTCCCTTGAGGGTCATGGAGTGGCTGAGGGTTTCCACCGCGGCAAACAGTTCGTGGGTATCCCGTACCCGCAGCATGCCGGCGCGACGGATGGCGGCATCATAGACATTGTCGAGACCGTGGGCCGGATCGTGGCGCCCGCTTTTAAGCACCAGGATCGGCTTGTTGCGCGAGGCTGCCCGCGCCGCCGAGAGAAAGTGGCGGGCGTCGTGCAGCTTGTCCATGTAGATCAAGATGGCGCGGGTGACGCTGTCGCGGGAGAGCTGATCCAGCAGCTGGCCGAAGTCGATGTCGCAGTGATCACCCAGGGAGATGAAGGCGGAGAAGCCCAGCTCATGCTGTTTGGCCCAATCCAGAATGGTGGTGCTGACGGCGGCGGATTGCGACAGAAAGGCGACCTGTCCCGGTTTGGCGGCAATGGGTGAAAAGCTGGCGTTGATCCCCTGGCCGGGCAGCAGCATCCCCATGCTGTTGGGGCCGAGCAGGCGAATGCCATATTGCTGGCAGACCCGTTTCAGCTCCAGTCGCTCCTCGGGGGAAAAGTCGGCGGCCAGTATGATGGCCGCTCCCGTGCCTTTTTGGCCGAGCGCTTCCAGCAGTGGCAAGACCCGCTCCCGCCTTGTGCAGATGATGGCGAGATCCGGGGTCAGCGGCAGGCTGGCGATATCGGGATAGGCCAGCACGCCGGCGATGGCCTTATTGCGCGGGGTGACAGGAAGGATGGGCCCTTTGAACTGGCCCGCCAGCAGGTGGCGCACGATCACATGACCTGCCTTGAGCGGGTCGGTCGAGGCGCCGATCACGGCGATTGATTGGGGTTTGAACAGCCGATCCAGACCGCTTGCGTTCATGGGCACTCCCGACAAAAGGGGGAAGATACCAGTCTAATACGCCTTTGCTGCGGGTTCTGTGACCGGATCCTGATCACCGTTTGTTCAGGGCATTGGCCCGCAGATAAAAGCGTAGTTCGCCTTGCACCCGACGAATGGCGCCGAGGTGGCGTTCCTGCAGATAGATATCCTGCTCCCGGTCCAGCGCCGTGCTGGGCACCCCATGCTTTGCAGATACTCGTCAAACAGGGTTGAACCCTTGATCTCTACCAGATGCTGTTTCATGGCTCTCCTCCCTGCGCCTTGGCGTTTGTTGATGAACGCCCAGTCTGCGATGACCTGTCGGGTTTGCCTATTGTCATTTCTGACACGAGATTTGACACGAGAGCGCTCACACATCTTTCAGAGAGGGCACCGTGGAGGCGCTGGCTGGCGCATCGGCAACCGAGCAGCCTATCCGCGCCCGTAATTTTCACCCCTCTGCCATCTAACTGCGGCCTATCGCGACCGCTATCAGCCTATTTCAGCGCAGTGACCCCTGATTCTGCGCGGTATCCCAGAAGGCACGGATCAGCGGTTCCTCCAGCCGCTTCTTGAGTACCCCGATCCCCACATCAAATGGCTTGAAGGCGGGCTTGAGGTCGATGATCCGCACCTTGTCGCCGAGCGGGCTGTGGTCGATCACCGCCGCCGGTACCAGCCCCACACCACAGCCGAGCGCCACCATGGCGACGATCCCCTCGTTACCCGCCACTTCGGCGTAGATGTAGGGGGCTATCCCCTTGTTGCGAAACCACTGATCGCTGCGTTTGCGGGCCAAGCCCTGCTCGGAGAGGATAACCGGCAGTTGCTCCCAGTCCGGCTCCCCCTGGCGGAACCACTGGTTCAGCTGGGGGGCGTTGCGCGGCGCGATAAAGACCAACGGCACCAGCTGCAGGCTGGCAAATTCCAGCTTGGCGGGCAGGGCATCGGGACGGGCGGCGATGGCGAGATCGGCTTCATCGGCCAGGATCTTGTCCACCGCCAGCGCCGGGTCGCCGGTCTCCAGCTTGATCTCCAGCTGGGGGTAGCGGCGGCGAAAGCGCTCCAGCACTTCGGGCAGCAGAAAGTAGCTGGCAGTGACCGAGCAGAACACTCGTAGCCGCCCCTGCAGCGGTTCGTCGCTGCGTTTGAGCTCCTGCTTGAGCTGACGCCACTCCTGCAACAGGCCGCCGCCAAACTCCCGCAGCTTCTCGCCGGCAGGGGTGAGCCGCACCGAGCGGTTGTCCCTTTCGAACAGCACGCAGCCGGTCTCCTGTTCCAGTCGCTGGATGGCGCGGCTCAGGGTCGAGGGGCTGACCGCCATTGCATCGGCGCTCTTGCCGAAATGAAGGGAGTCGGCGAGGTGGAGAAACAGCTCGAGATTGCGAAGGTCCATTGATCACTTCCTGCTGCAGTCAGGGCATAGATTCATGCCGAACCGTTCGGCTCTGGCAACCGCCTCCCCGGATAAGTCAGCTGCAATTTTGCTGAAATGGGGAGTCACATGGGGTGAAACTGCCAAGAATCATCTTTCAATTCTTGCAACATACTGTTTCGAATATATCAGTTCAGGCAATAAGTGTCCCGCGCTATAGTGGTTCAGACAACGCCGCTACCCGGCATGGAATCAATCGAACGGAGCAATCACCATGGCTAACTATTTCAACACCTTGAACCTGCGTCAGCAGTTGGCCCAACTGGGCAAGTGTCGTTTCATGCAGCGAGCGGAATTCGCCGACGGTTGCGACGTGCTGAAGGGCAAGAAGGTGGTGATTGTGGGCTGTGGTGCCCAGGGGCTGAACCAGGGTCTGAACATGCGTGACTCCGGGCTGGATATCTCCTACGCCCTGCGCAAGGCCGCCATCACCGAGAAGCGCGCTTCTTGGCAGAAGGCCACCGACAACGGCTTCGCGGTCGGCACCTATGAAGAGCTGATCCCGAGCGCCGATCTGGTGTTGAACCTGACCCCGGACAAGCAGCACTCCGACGTCGTGAAAACCGTGATGCCGCTGATGAAACAGGGCGCCGCGCTGGGCTACTCCCACGGCTTCAACGTGGTGGAAGAGGGTCAGCAGATCCGCGCCGACATCACTGTCGTCATGGTAGCGCCGAAGTGCCCGGGTACCGAAGTGCGTGAAGAGTACAAGCGCGGTTTCGGTGTGCCGACTCTGCTTGCCGTCCACCCGGAGAACGATCCCAAGGGCGAAGGTATGGCCATCGCCAAGGCGTGGGCCTCTGCCACCGGCGGCGACCGTGCCGGGGTGCTGGAATCCTCCTTCGTGGCGGAAGTGAAATCTGATCTGATGGGCGAGCAGACTATCCTCTGCGGCATGCTGCAGGCCGGTTCCCTGCTCTGCTACGACAAGCTGGTTGCTGAAGGAACCGACAAGGCCTATGCCGGCAAGTTGATCCAGTTCGGTTGGGAGACCATCACCGAAGCCCTGAAGCAGGGTGGCATCAGCCTGATGATGGACCGACTCTCCAACCCAGCGAAACTGCGCGCCTTCGAGCTCTCCGAGCAACTGCGTACCCTGATGCGCCCGCTGTTCGAGAAGCACATGGACGACATCATCGCCGGTGAGTTTTCTCGCGGCATGATGGCCGACTGGGCCGAAGATGACGTCAAACTGTTCACCTGGCGTGAAGAGACCGGCAAGTCTGCCTTCGAAAACGCCCCGGCGTTCGCTGGCAAAATTGCCGAGCAGGAGTACTTCGACCATGGCGTGGTGATGGTGGCCATGGTCAAGGCGGGTGTCGAGCTGGCGTTCGAAACCATGGTGGCTTCCGGTATCTACGAGGAGTCCGCCTACTACGAATCCCTGCACGAGCTGCCGCTGATCGCCAACACAGTTGCTCGTAAGCGTCTGTACGAGATGAACGTGGTCATCTCCGATACCGCCGAGTACGGTAACTACCTGTTCGCCAACGCTGCTGTGCCGTTGCTGCGTCAGCACTTCATGCCGACCCTGAAAGCGGGCGATCTGGGTGCCAGCAAGGCGGAAGGGCAGAGCGTGGATAACCTGGCGCTGCTGGCTGCCAACGAGGCGACCCGCAACCATCCGATCGAGAAGATTGGTCAGGTGCTGCGCGGTTACATGAAGGACATGAAGCGCATCGCCGTTGGCGGTTAATCAGGTATGACCCGCAACCATGCCTGATGCGAGAAGATCGGTCAGGTACTGCGCGGTTACATGAAGGACATGAAACGCATCGCTGTTGGTGGTTAATGCCCCCTCATCCCCAGCCCTTCTCCCAGTGGGAGAAGGGTGAAAAATAAAAAGCCCCGCTCAGATGAGCGGGGCTTTTGCATTCAGAAAGGCCGGATAAATCAGGCTTTCCACGCTTTCCAGGTGTTGATCAGACCGTTGGTGGAGCAGTCGTGGCTGGTGACAGCCTCGGCGGTGTTGAGCTCTGGCAGGATCTTGTTGGCCAGCTGTTTGCCCAGCTCCACGCCCCACTGGTCGAAGGAGAAGATGTTCCAGATTGCGCCCTGTACGAAGATCTTGTGTTCGTACATGGCGATCAGGGCACCCAGGGTTTTCGGAGTCAGGCTCTTGAACAGGATGGAGTTGGTCGGGCGGTTGCCTTCGAACACCTTGAACGGCACCAGATCCTTGACCTGCTCCAGGGTTTTGCCAGCAGCCAGGAACTCGGCTTCGACCTGTTCTTTGCTCTTGCCGAAGGCCAGCGCCTCGGTCTGGGCGAAGAAGTTGGCCAGCAGTTTCGGGTGGTGGTCACCGATCGGGTTGTGGCTGATGGCTGGCGCCAGGAAGTCACAGGGGATCAGCTTGGTGCCCTGATGGATCAGCTGGTAGAAGGCGTGCTGGCCGTTGGTGCCCGGCTCACCCCAGATGATGGGGCCAGTCTGGTAGTCAACCGGCTTGCCGTTGCGATCCACGTACTTGCCGTTGGATTCCATGTTGCCCTGCTGGAAGTAGGCAGGGAAGCGGTGCATGTACTGGTCGTACGGCAGAATGGCTTCGGACTCGGCACCGTAGAAGTTGTTGTACCACAGGCCAATCAGCGCCAGCAGCACCGGCACGTTCTGCTCATAGGAGGCAGTGGCGAAGTGCATGTCCATCTCGAAGGCACCTTGCAGCAGGGCTTCGAAGTGTTCGAAACCGACCGACAGGGCGATAGGCATGCCGATGGCAGACCAGGAGGAGTAGCGGCCGCCAACCCAGTCCCAGAACTCGAACATGTTGTTGGTGTCGATACCGAACTCGGCCACGGCCTTGCCGTTGGTGGAGAGCGCAGCGAAGTGCTTGGCAACGTGGGCCTTGTCACCGGCGATGTTGATGAACCAGTCGCGGGCGGTCAGGGCGTTGGTCATGGTCTCCTGAGTGGTGAAGGTCTTGGAGGCCACCAGGAACAGGGTGGTTTCCGGATCGATCTTCTTCAGGGTCTCGGCGATGTGGGTGCCATCGACGTTGGAGACGAAGTGCATCTGCAGGTGGTTTTTGTAGGGGCGCAGTGCTTCGGTAATCATTACCGGGCCGAGATCAGAGCCACCGATCCCGATGTTGACCACGTGCTGGATCGCCTTGCCGGTGTAGCCTTTCCACTCACCTCCGATTACCTTCTCGCAGAAGCCCTTCATCTTGGCCAGTACGGCGTTCACTTCCGGCATCACATCCTTGCCGTCGCACTCGACGGGGCGGTCGGAGCGGTTGCGCAGGGCCACGTGCAGTACCGAGCGGCCTTCGGTCATGTTGATCTTCTCGCCATTGAACATGGCATCGATCGCGCTGCGAAGATCGGTCTCTTTGGCCAGATCAACCAGCAACTTGAGGGTATCTTCGGTGATCAGGTTCTTTGAGTAATCAACCAGAATGTCGCCGCCGAAGGTGAGGGAAAACTTGTCAAAGCGCTTCGGGTCCTGCGCGAACAGATCCTTGAGTTGTGTCTCTTTGTTTGCTGCAAAGTGGGCTGCCAGTGCCTGCCAGGCCTGGGTTTGGGTTGGATTGATATTTTTCATAGGATTCCTGAAATGCCAAGTTGTGTTTGAACCTTGCAGGCAAGGTCCCGCCAAACCTTATTATCCGAGCATTATAGCGAGCCGATCGGGCGGCCCGTGTAACAGATTTTTACCGATTGTCTTTTACCGCAATGGGTCACTGTCGGGAGCATACAACCAGAACATTGGGATTATGAGTCACTAAAGCAAGGCGGATCTTGCGCTTGCTCATGATTGGGGCCACCCCGATGGCCTGAAATTGTTTTCATCCGGTTGGCTTGGTTATGCATTGCAATGGCCATGGGCCGGGGTCAGAAACGACAATGCCAGCCCGAAGGCTGGCATTGTGTATTGCAGCAGATCCGCGATCACGCCTGCGGTTTTTGCATGTGCATCACCATCTGCGGGAAGGGGATCTCGACGCCTTCGGCATCAAAGGCCAGTTTCACCTTCTCGTGGAAGTCGAACCAGACACCCCAGTAATCAGCGGTTTTCACCCAGGGGCGTACCACGATATTAACTGAGGAGTCGGCCAGTGCGGCGACGGCGATGGTGGCAGCCGGATCTTTCAGGATGCGCGGCTCTTCATTCACCAGCCGCTCGAGGATCTGCTTGGCCTTGCGCAGGTCAGAGCCGTAGCCAATGCCGAAGGTCATGTCAACGCGGCGGGTATCCATCCGTGAGTAGTTGACGATGGTGCCGTTCAGAATGGCGGAGTTGGGCACTACCACCATCTTGTTGTCAGCGGAGGTGAGGGTAGTGGTAAAGAGCTGCACGGACTGCACCACACCCGCAGTGCCCGCCACTTCGATAAACTCACCCGCCTTGATGGGGCGGAAGATGATCAGCAGGAAGCCAGCGGCGAAGTTGGAGAGCGAGCCCTGCAGCGCCAGACCGATGGCCAGACCGGCGGCACCGATAATAGCGACGAAGGAGGCGGTCTGTACCCCGACCCGGCCCAGCGCGGCGATCACCACGAACACCAGGATGGCGTACTTGAGGATGCTGCCGACGAAGTGAGTGATGGTGATGTCGAGCTTGCGGGTTTGCATCACTTTGACCACGCCACCGCTGAGCAGGTTGGCGGCGATATAGCCGACCAGCAGGGTCAGCAGGGCGGCGGCGATATTGACGCCGTACTCGATCAGCAGTCCCTGATTATTGACCAGCCAGGTCTGCGCTTCGGTAATGATTTCGGGTTCCATAGGATGTCCTGTCAGGTTCTAAAAGGTTTATGGTGGATAAATCTAACACCGCAGCGCGACAGTCCGGGTCGCATCTGGTACTTCTTTTTTGCCATAAAAAGCTGACACAAAAAAGAAGGGAGGCCAAGGCCTCCCTGCTTTTTTGCCGAATGTCGCTAAAAAACCATCAGCTCTGCAGCAACTGGCTGCGGATAAATTGCCACTGATCCTCGAAACCGGCGGTCGGCTTGAGCTTGAACTCGGAGCGGACAAACTGACTGATGCGGCCTTCGGTGTAGGCCAGCAGCAGATTGGCCAGCATGGTCTCGTCGAGCTGGAAGCCCTGACCCTCGCGCAGCCGCTTCTCCCGCAGCACCTGTTTGAGCTGGGTCTCCAGCTTGTCGAACAGGATACTGATGCGATCCCGCAGCCGATCGTGTTCCCCCAGCAGGGCGTCGCCGTTGAGGATGCGGGTGATGCCGGGATTGCGCTCGGCAAACACCAGCAGCAGCTGAAGGATGTGGTGGCAGCGCGCCATGGTGTCCTTCTCTTCCGCCATGATCAGATTGACCCGTGACAGCAGGGAATCCTCGATAAAGTCGATCAGCCCCTCGAACATCCGCGCCTTGCTGGGAAAATGCCGATAGAGGGCTGCTTCAGATACGCCGACCTCGGCCGCCAGACGTGCCGTGGTGATGCGCTGCCCCGGACTGGTTTCCAGCATATGGGCGAGCGCTTGCAGGATCTGATCGCGCCGACTCTGTTTCTGATTACTGCTTGCCATGGATTCCCCTAAAAAAACAATGGCTTGGTTCTATTATTAGACACCGCCCAAAGGGCTGGTGTGGTCTGTTATTGACGACCAGAAGAACCAAAACCGCCTTCACCCCGTTCGCTCTGATTGAACTCATCGACCAGTTGGAAGCTGGCCTGAACCACCGGCATGATCACCAGCTGGGCGATGCGCTCGCCGGGCTGCATGGTGAACTCATCTTTGCCACGGTTCCATACCGAGACCATCAGCTGGCCCTGGTAATCGGAATCGACCAGACCGACCAGGTTGCCCAGCACGATGCCGTGCTTATGGCCGAGGCCGGAGCGGGGCAGGATGGTGGCACACAGAGCCGGATCCTGAATATGAATGGCCAGACCGGTCGGCACTAGCGTGGTATCGCCAGGGGCCAGGGTCAGCGGCGCATCCAGCAGGGCGCGCAGGTCCATACCGGCAGAGCCCGGTGTGGCGTAGGCGGGCAGCGGGTACTCGGTACCGATACGGGCATCCAGAATCTTCAGTTCAATTTGTGTTGTCATGAATCGCTTGTTCAGTTGGATCTTGTGTCGGCGCCCCTCTTGGTACGGCAAGGCGGGGCGTCATGAGTCTTGCGTTATCGGGACGCTCAGCGCTGGTAGTGGCGCGCAATCAGGGCGATCAGGTGACGTGCCAGCGTCAGCTTGTCGGCCAGCGGCAGCGGGGCCTGGCCCCCTTGCCAGAAAACGGTCAGGGCGTTGTCATCGGCGTTGAAGCCCTGCCCCTCGCGGGACACATCGTTGGCGGCGATCATGTTCAGCCGCTTACGCTGCAACTTGTCGAGGGCGTATTGTTCCACATCCACGGTTTCGGCGGCAAATCCGACGGTGAAGGGTTTGTCTGCCAGGGCACCAACGGCCGCGATGATGTCGGGATTCTTCACCAGCTTCACCACCATCTGGTCGTTGTCGCCGGTCTTCTTGATCTTCTGACTGGCCACCTGCTCGGGGCGATAGTCGGCCACCGCGGCGCAGCCGATGAAGAGGTCACACTCGCCGACCCGGCTCATCACCGCCTGATGCATCTGCTCGGCGCTCTCCACATCGACACGGGTAATGCCTGCAGGGGTTGCCAGCGTCACCGGCCCGCTCACCAGCGTCACCTCGGCACCCGCTTCACGAGCGGCACGGGCGATGGCAAAGCCCATCTTGCCGGAGCTGTGGTTGCTGATGTAGCGCACCGGATCCAGTGCCTCGCGGGTCGGCCCGGCGGTCAACAGCAGCTTGACGCCCGCCAGCAACGGCTCGGCGGCCAGCTGCTGACAGCAGCGATCCACCAGATCGAGGGGATCCAGCATCCGGCCGGGGCCCACGTCGCCACAGGCCTGGCTGCCGGCATCCGGCCCCCACAGTAGAATGCCGCGGCTGGCCAGGGTCTTGAGGTTGGCCTGGGTCGCGGCGTTGAGATACATCTGCTGGTTCATGGCGGGCGCCAGCGCGATGGGTGCCGGGGTCGCCAGACAGAGGGTGGTCAGTAATTCGTCGGCCATGCCGGCGGCCATCCGTGCCATCAGGTTGGCGCTGGCGGGGGCGATCAGTATCAGATCGGCCCATTTGGCCAGCTCGATATGACCCATGCCTGCTTCGGCAGAGGGATCCAGCAGGCTGTAGGCCACCGGATGACCGGAGACCGCCTGCAGGGTCAGCGGGGTGATGAACTCTTTGGCGGAGCGGGTCATCACCACTCGAACTTCGGCCCCCTGATCTTTCAGGCGACGTACCAGCTCGGCACTCTTGTAGGCGGCGATCCCGCCACTGACACCCAACAGGATGCGTTTATCGGCCAATCTCATCTGCTGTTTCTCTATCCGGCTCACTTTGACTGGTCGGCTAAGATACCACAGGCAATGGATGACGACAGGGGTTGGCATCAAGGGGTGTGGTCGGGTGCGCGCAATTTTTTTGCTATGTTTTCTCTCAACAGGGATGAGGGAGAGACAAATGAGCATTAAGGAGTGGCCGGAGGATGAACGACCCAGAGAGAAGCTGCTGCGTCAGGGGCCCGCTGCGCTCTCCGATGCCGAGCTGCTCGCGATCTTTTTGCGCACTGGCGTTAATGGCCTGAGTGCGGTGGATCTATCGCGCAACCTGTTGAATCAATTCGGTTCTTTGCGCAGTTTGCTGGGGGCGGATCAGCGGGCATTCTGCGAGGCACACGGCTTGGGCCCTGCCAAATATGCCCAGTTGCAGGCGGTGTTGGAGATGGCCAGACGTCATCTGGCCGAACAGCTGCAACGGGGCGATGCCCTCAGCTCACCCCAGCTAACCCGGGATTATCTGCAGGCTCAGTTGCGAGATCGGCCGCGAGAGGTATTTGCGCTGTTATTGCTCGATAACCAGCACAGAGTCATTCAATTTGTTGAGCTTTTTTACGGCACAATCGATTCGGCCAGCGTCTGGCCCAGAGAAATCGTGCAGATCGCGCTCAAACATAATGCAGCTGCGGTGATTCTGGCGCATAATCACCCGTCCGGCGTCGCCGAGCCCAGCAGGGCCGACCGCCAGATCACGGATCGGATCACGGCCGCCTTGGCCCTGATCGATATTAGAGTGCTGGATCACTTGGTGATCGGTGATGGCATCACGGTTTCGTTTGCCGAGCGCGGTTGGTTATGACTGTGCTCCGGCTCCGTATTAGTTGATCTTTGATCATGGATGCTGTATAAAATGCCGCCTTCTGTTTGCCCCGCAATCGAAGGCCAGCGGGGCAGACATTTGCTCGAGCAATTGAAGTAAGATTTGGAGAGACGGACATGTCTAGAGTATGTCAAGTAACCGGCAAGCGTCCGGCCGTTGGTAACAACCGTTCGCACGCAAACAACGCTACCAAGCGTCGTTTCCTGCCGAACCTGCACACTCACCGTTTTTGGGTTGAGGGTGAAAAACGCTTCGTAAGCCTGCGCGTATCCGCAAAAGGCATGCGTATTATCGACAAGCGTGGCGTTGAAGTGGTTCTGGCTGAACTGCGCGCCAGCGGTGTTAAGGTATAAGGAATTAGATCATGGCTAAAGGTATTCGCGATAAGATTCGTCTGAACTCCAGCGCCGGTACTGGTCACTTCTATACCACTACCAAGAACAAGCGCACCATGCCCGAAAAAATGGAGATCAAAAAGTTTGATCCCGTTATTCGTCAGCATGTGATCTACAAGGAAGGCAAAATCAAGTAATTACTTGATGCTGCATTCCCAAAAACCCGGCTTCGTGCCGGGTTTTTTTATGGGCGGAATTCAGTACACTGCCGGAGCGAAAGGAGGATTGTCATGTTCAAATTGAGCCGCAAAGGCTGGAATAACGTGATCATCGTGGTGGTGCTGATCGTGATCACCCTGTTGCACCGGATGGAGAGTGCCCAGCAGGAGAACAGCGCCAAGCGGGCGCGCCCCTTGCTGCCTGATGCGGCCGTGGTGCTCACCTGGCAGGGGCCGAGCTGGCAGGTTGAACGGATCGGCCAGGGCTGGCGCAGTGGGGCGGAGCTGGGGCTCAACAGTGAGCAGCTGGCTGCCCGTCTGGCCCGTTGGCAGAGCTGGTTACTGCCCCCCGGCGAGGCGGTGCGTGGTACGCCGGTGACCATCAAGGTATGGCTGGCCGGCCAGAACGATCCGGTCGAGATTGGCCTCTATCAGAACAGCGGTCAATATGGCGCCCAACTGCCATCCGGTCTCTGGCTCTCCCTCACTGCCGAGCAGTATCGCGATCTGTTGCGTCCTGCTCCCTGAGTTCCTTTTCCTTGCGAGGTTCCAATGCCTGAATTGCCAGAAGTTGAAGTCAGCCGTCAGGGGATCTCCCCCTGGCTCACCGGCATCAAGGTGACGCGCGTGGTGGTGCGGGATGGCCGCCTGCGTTGGCCGATCCCCGGTGAAATTCAGGAGCTGGTGGACCTCACCATCCATCGGGTGCGTCGCCGTGCCAAATACCTGCTGCTGGAGACCGATTTCGGCACCGCCATCCTTCATCTGGGGATGTCTGGCAGCCTGCGTGTGCTGGATATCGGCACCCCGGCCGAGAAGCACGACCACGTGGATATCGAGCTGGAGAATGGCAAGCTGCTGCGGCTCAACGATCCGCGCCGCTTCGGCGCCCTGCTGTGGACCCGTGAACCGGCCGAAGCCCACGCGCTGCTGGCCAAGCTGGGGCCCGAGCCGCTGACTGATGCCTTTAGCGCTGACTATCTGCGCGAGCGTGCCAAGGGGCGCAGCACCGCCATCAAGCAGTTCCTGATGGACAATCAGGTGGTGGTCGGGGTGGGCAACATCTACGCCAATGAGGCGCTCTATGCCGCTGGCATTCACCCCAAACGGGCGGCGGGCAATATCAGTGGTGAGCGGCTGGGAACCCTGGTGGCCGAGATCAAGCGAGTGTTGGCCGAGGCCATTCGTCAGGGGGGCACTACCCTCAAGGATTTCACCAGTGTCGATGGCAAGCCGGGCTATTTCGTGCAGCAGTTGCAGGTCTATGGCCGTGGCGGTCAGCCCTGTTTCCACTGTCACACCCTGCTGACCGAGATCAGAATGGGCCAGCGCACCACCGTTTTTTGCAGTCATTGCCAGCGCTGAGCGCACTTTTTGCTCCGATCCGGGGGAAGTTGTAACAGCGTATTGCCACGCTGTTGAAGATTTGCACAGCTGTCACTAATATCCCGACCGTTCAGGCGGTTTGAGAATATAAAAATGACAGTTAAATCAATAGACTGGGAATATTTATCCCGGCAGGAGCGCTATTGCGCAAAATCCATGGCCCGCTTCCTCTACCCCGAGGGATGTGACCGAAAAACCTTCAATCGTGGCAAGTTCGTGCTGCGCAGCCTGCTCTATCGCAAGTCGCTGAGCCGGGTCTTCAGCCTGTTTCAGTGCGAGTCGCTCAAGGCGCTGCCAGCCATCTACCCCGAGCTGCTCGACAAGCCGATGCGTCCTTACCGCTTCGCCTGTGCCAGCGCGCGTCAACGGGCCGAGATGCTGGAAGCTCACTATCGGTTGCTCCTCGAGTGTTACCCGCAGCTGATCGATCCGCTCTATCTGGGCGAGGGGATTGAGCTGGGGCACTATCCCCAGAGCGGCTGCCGGATCCTGCTGCGCCATGACGGCACCTTCCGCCGCGAGGCCGAGCTGGCGCTCTCCATCGCCAACGGCGAGGGGCAGCGCCTCTACAGCTGCGCCTTTTCGCTGGCGGGCAGTGCGGAGCGTTTGATTCTGATGATCGGCTCCATGCAGGGGCCGGAGCCTGCGGTCGACAATGCTCAGGATCGGGTGCGCGAGCTGACCAAAGAGGGACACGGCCTGCGGCCCAAATCCCTACTGGTACAGCTGGTGCTGCAACTGGCGCAGAGCATGGGGGCGGCAGAGGTGCTGGCGGTGCGCAAGCGGGCCCACGTGTTCCAGGCCAAGCGCTACAGCAGCAAGCAGAAAGCCAACCTGCAGGCTGATTATGACGAGCTGTGGCAGGAGTTCGACGCCCGGGATGTGGACGCCAACTTCGTCGCCCTGCAAGCGCAGCCGCGCAAGCCGCTGGAGGAGATCGCCTCCAAGAAGCGGGCCATGTACCGGCGCCGCTACGAGTGGCTCGATCTGTTGGTGCAGGGGATGACCGCGTGGTTTGCCCGCCAGTAACCGGCAAGCAGGCTGAAGTCTCCATAACGAGGCCAATGCAACAAGGGCTACCCACGGGTAGCCCTTGTTCGTTGTTGCCAGCCGGGGAGAGTTTTTACCCTTTCTGCTTGGCGGCGATGGCCTTGGCCACCACGGGATCGACAAACTGGCGGATATCACCGCCGTGCAGCGCCACCTCTTTCACCAGGGTGGAGGAGATAAAGGAGTTCTCTTCCGCCGGGGTGAGGAAGACGCTCTCCAGCTCCGGCATCAGGCGGCGGTTCATGTTGGCCAGCTGGAACTCGTACTCGAAGTCGGAGACGGCGCGCAGGCCGCGGATCAGCACATTGGCCTGATGCTCCTTGGCGAAATCGACCAGCAGGCCGGAGAAGCCCACCACCTTGACGTTAGGCAGCTGGCTGGTCACTTGCTGGACAAGCTGGACCCGCTCTGCCAGATCGAACAGCGGGCGCTTGCTCGGGCTGTTGGCAACGCCGACCACCACCTCGTCAAACAGCTTGGCGGCGCGGCCGATCAGGTCAGCGTGGCCATTGGTCACGGGATCAAATGTCCCGGGATAAATTACCCTGGTAGTCATGTTTGCAGTCCTGCAGCCTGTAAATTTGGTCGCATTATAGGGGGGATTTGGCTGTTATCGCGACAGCTGACGCCTCAGAATTTATTCACTGCGCGCTGTCTGAGGTACATTTTGGCGGTTTTAATCCATGTCAGCAGGTCTCTTCGCTTGAGAATAGCCCTGCATCAGGCAAGAATACGCCCATCGCGCATCAAGCCTCCTTGCAGTGGTGACAGGGAGCAAAGGGATTTTTATGAAACGTATTCTGGTCGTTCGCAATGACAAGATTGGTGACTTCATGCTGGCATGGCCGAGCTTCGCCATGCTCAAAGGATCCATGGCGTGTCATGTGACGGCGCTGGTTCCTGCCTACACGGCGCCGCTGGCCCGGCTCTGCCCCTGGATTGACGAGGTGATCATCGATCCGGGCGTCGGTGCCGACAAGGAGCAACAGCGTGCGCTGCTGGCGCGAGTCAAGGCAGCGGCGTTCGACGCGTCCATCTGCCTCTTCTCCAACTCCCGCAACGCCATGCTGGTATGGAAGGCACACATTCCCTACCGGCTGGCCCCGGCGACCAAGCTGGCGCAGGTGCTCTACAACCAGCGACTGGTGCAGCGCCGCTCCCGCTCCCAGAAGCCGGAGTCTGAGTACAACCTGGAGTTGATCCGCCGTTTCCTGACCGATCAGCAGGTGGCCGTGGTGGAGCCCCAGACGCCTTTTCTGCAGTTCAACTCCGCAACCCTGTTGCAGGTGCGGGAACAGCTGGCGCTCAGGCTCAAGCTCGATGCCAGCCGCCCCTGGCTGATGGTGCACGCCGGCAGCGGCGGTTCGGCCAACAACCTCTCCATCGAGCAGTATGCCCGCATCATCATCAAGCTCAATCAGGCCTGCCCAGAGCTGCAGTGCGTGCTGACCGCAGGCCCGGGTGAGGAGAAGATCGCCGAACAGCTGGCTGCCGAGCTGTTAGCCCACGGCGGCAACGGCTGGATCTACCGCTCCAGCGATGGTCTACCGATGTTCTGTCAGGTATTGGCCAACGCGGCGTTGTTCGTGGCAGGCAGTACCGGGCCGCTCCATATCGCCGGCGCGCTGGATGTGCCGACCATAGGTTTCTTCCCGATGCGCCGCTCCGCCACCCCGCTGCGCTGGAAGCCCCTCAACAGCGAAGGGCGTCATCTCGCTTTCAGCCCGCCAGAGGATAGCGACCACCCGGAGGATATGAGCCAGCTCGATCCCAAGGCCATGGTACCGGAGATGGCCCGCTGGGCGGCGCCTTTCTGGCGCAAATAACGTATGCAGCAATGCAAACAGGGCCCCGCGGGGCCCTGTTTCGTATGGCCGTTATTCCGGCTGCTGTGGCTGCTGGCGCACCCAGAGGTCGGCGTATTTGACGAAGGTGGAGTGGGCGGAGAGGATCGCCAGCAGCAGCCCCTGCTTGCCATCGAGGAAACCGGCTTTTAGCAGGTACATCTTGAGGAAGCAGCCGACGGCGTGGAGCAGCCCCTGACTGAGGGAGCCCTTCTTGCCGCGAGCGGTGCGCTGATCGGCCCAGGCACGGGCATAACCGGCGGATTTCACCAGATAGTGCTCCAGATCCCGATAGGTGAAGTGGAGCAGGTCGCCATGGAGATTGACGATCTTCATGTTGGCCCGCACCTCCACCTTCTCGTGTACCAGCGCTTCGTTGTAGCTGGTGAGTGCCTTGGGATAGAGGCGCAGCACCCGATCCGGATACCAGCCGCTGTGGCGGATAAAGCGGCCAAACACCCAGGAAAGGCGCGGGATCGAGTAGATGGTATCGCTGGCCGGATTGGTCATCACGTTGGCGATGGCGGTTTTCAGCTCGGGGGTGAGCCGCTCGTCGGCATCCAGCCACAACACCCAGTCGGATTGCACATGGGACTGCGCCAGTCGGCGCTGCTTGCCAAAGCCCGGCCACTTCTCGTTGACGAAGAAACGGGCGCCAAACTCGGCGGCAATGGCCGGTGTCTCGTCCTGGCTGCCGGAGTCCAGAATGACGAGCTCGTCAACCAGTCCGTCGAGGGAGGCGAGGCACTTGCGCAGGTTGTCGGCTTCATTCTTGACGATCAGAACGGCAGCCAGAGTCGGTTTTTTCACAAAATTGGGCTCATGGTTATTGCCCGGCTGGTGGGGCGAATGGGTATTGATGGGCCATTCTAACGGAAAAACGGGCTAAAGAGAGAGCCGCCATTGCCCGTTTCTGCCTGCTGTTTGCCTGTCTCGCTGGCGTTTCATCTCGCTCGGCAGGAAGAATGCCGTCGCTGGAAAAATGAGGCGGCGGCAGCGCCAAGCAAGGATCTTCTGTTATTTATCCGACCATTGCATGTGGCGCCTAATCTCGCGCGGTGGGCAGAAGGTCACCGCTGGAAAAATGAGGTGGCTCGGGGGATTGGCAAGGATCTTCTGTTATTTATCCAGTCATTCTTGGGGCATAATCTCGCCCAGTGATGATTAACAGTCGGGCCTGTCCCGAGAGAAGACGCGTGATGAAAATATTGGTGATCGGCCCCTCCTGGGTCGGCGACATGGTGATGTCCCAGAGTCTCTACAAGGCAATCAAGGCCAACCACCCGGAGTGTGGGCTGCACGTGATGGCGCCATCCTGGTGCTGCGCCCTGCTGGAGCGGATGCCGGAGGTGGACAAGGCGATCACCATGCCCCTTGGCCACGGTGACTTCAAGCTGGTGGCGCGCCGCCGCCTTGGTAAGCAGCTGGCGGCAGAGAAGTACGATCAGGCCATCGTCCAGCCCAACTCCATGAAGTCGGCGCTGATCCCCTGGTTTGCCAGTATTCCGGTGCGTACTGGCTGGAAGGGCGAGAGCCGCTACGGCCTGCTCAACGACCTGCGCAGCAACAAGTCTGCCTTCCCGCTGATGGTCGAGGCCTATCTGGCGCTCGCCTATCCCAAGGCGCAGATGAAGAGCCGGGCCGATATCCCGACCATTCCGCACCCGGCGCTCCACGTCGATCTGATCAACCAGAGCAAGGCGCTGGAGCGACTGGGGCTGGATCGCGCTCGCCCGGTGCTGGTGCTCTGTCCCGGTGCCGAGTTCGGCCCGGCCAAACGCTGGCCGGAGGGGCACTACGCCGTGGTGGCCCAGCAGCATCTGGACGAGGGGTGGCAGGTGTGGATCTTCGGCTCCAACAAGGATCTGCCGGTCGGCAACACCATCCGGGATCGGGTCAATCTGCTGACCCGCCCCAACTGCCATGTGCTGGCGGGCAAGACCAGCCTGCACGAGGCGATCGATCTGATGGCGCTGGCCAGCCGGGTCATCTCCAACGACTCCGGCCTGATGCACATCGCCGCCGCCCTCAACCGGCCACTGGTCGGCGTCTATGGCTCCACCTCGCCGCTCTATACCCCGCCGCTGGCAGATCGGGTCGAGATCGTCCACACCGACATCGAGTGCCGCCCCTGTTTCAAGCGCACCTGCAAGTTCGGCCACCTCAAGTGCCTGATTGACTTGCCGCCGGAGCAGGTGGTCGATGCCTGCAAGAAGCTGGAACAGAGTCAGTAAGATGCCCTACCGTCTGCTCTACAACCTGCTGATCCATCTGGGATTGCCGCTGGCGCTGCTGGCGCTCTACAAGCCGAAGAAGGGCAAGCCCGGTTTTGGCGAGCGCTGGGCCGAGCATCTCGGCCGACTGCCTGCCACCGGACAGGATGCGCCTTTGTGGATCCATGCGGTGAGCGTGGGGGAGACGCTGGCCATCACGCCGCTGATTCGTGCTCTCAAGGCGGAGCGGCCCGATCTGCCGATCCTGCTCACCACCACCACTCGCACCGGCGCTGAGCAGGCCGCCAAGCTGGGGGATCTGGTGATGCATCGCTACGCGCCGCTCGACTACCCCTGGGCGGTGGCGGCCTTTCTCGACACCTTCAAGCCGCGCGCGCTCTGGGTGATGGAGACCGAGCTATGGCCAAACTGGCTAGCCGCCTGCGAGGCGCGCCATCTGCCGGTGACCATCATCAATGCCCGCCTTTCCGAGCGATCCTGTCAGCGTTACGCCCGCTTCCACGGTGCCTTCGACGCCCTGAGCCGACCGCTGACCCATCTGCTCTGTCAGCATCAGGATGACGCCGACCGCTTCGCTCGCCTTGGCATCGGTCGCGAGCGGCTGGCGGTGACCGGCTCCATCAAGTTCGATATCCAGTTTGGTGACGAGGTGCAGGCCAAAGGGCGTGCCCTGCGTCAGCAGCTGGGGGCGGATCGGCCAGTCTGGATTGCCGCCAGCACCCATCTGGGTGAGGACGAGCAGGTGCTGGCCGCCTTCGATCTGTTGCTCAAGCGCCATCCCGCTGCGCTGCTGATTCTGGTGCCGCGCCATCCCGAGCGGTTCGATCGGGTGGCCGAGCTGTGTGTCCCTTACGGCTGTGTGCGGCGCACCAGTAACGCCGTGATGGGGGCGGAGGATAAGGTTTATCTCGGCGATACCATGGGCGAGCTGCCGCTGATGCTGGCGGCGGCCGATGTGGCCTTTGTCGGCGGCAGTCTGGTCAAGGTGGGCGGCCACAATCTGCTGGAGCCAGCGGCGCTCGGCAAGCCCTGCCTGACTGGCCCCGCCTACTTCAACTTCAGCGATATCACCCGTCAGCTGGTGGCTCAGGGGGGCGCCGCCATCGTGGCCGATGCCGCCGAGCTGGGCGAGCGGGTGAGCCAGCTGTTTGTCGACGGGAGCGCCCGCCGCGAGATGGGCGAGCAGGCCCGCGCCGTGGTGCTGCGCAATCAGGGGGCGCTGGCGCGCACTCTCTCGCATTGCCTCGCCGCGCTGGAAAACGACTGACTCCCGGCCATGCAGACAAGATGGCAGCCATAAAAAAATGGAGCGCGATGCGCTCCGTTTTGTTGTTGGCTCTGGCCGGGATTAGCGAACGATCAGCCCCAGCAGGATGCCCAGTACCCCAAAGTCGGAGTCGCTGAAGGTGGTGTTGGCAAAGCCGAGGTCGCCCAGCACCGGCAGCAGGAACACCGGCAGGATGGTGAGCAGCAGCAGGCCGTTGGCGAAGGAGCCCAGAATGGCACCACGACGACCACCGGTGGCGTTACCGAATACCCCGGCGGCCGCGCCGACGAAGAAGTGCGGTACCACGCCCGGGATGATGACGGTCAGGCCCATCACGTAGAGCAGCGCCATCCCCACCAGACCGGCGGCAAAGCTGGACAGGAAGCCGATCAGCACGGCGTTGGGGGCGTAAGGGAAGACGATGGGGCAGTCGAGCGCCGGTTTGGCGTTCGGTACCAGCTTGTCGGAGATCCCCTTGAAGGCCGGCACGATCTCGGCGATGACCATCCGCACACCCTGCAGGATGACGTAGACGCCAGCGGCGAAGGTGATGGACTGCATCAGGGAGAACATCAGCCAGTGCTTGCCCTTGGCAACGCTGGTCACAAACTCGGGACCGGCGAAGGCGGCGGTCACCAGGAAGATGATGCCCATGGTGAAGGAGATGGCCACCGGGGTGTCGCGCAGGAACAGCAGGCTCTTGGGCACCTGCACATCTTCACAGCTGTGGGCCTTGTTACCAAATTTGGCGCCGATCAGGGCGGAGAGTACGTAGGAGCAGGTGGAGAAGTGGCCCAGTGCCACATCATCGGAGCCGGTGATCTGCCTCATGAACGGCTGGGCAATCGCCGGGAAGAAGACCATGGCGACACCAACCACCAGGCTGCCCACCGCGATGAGCGGAATGCCGCTCATGCCACCGGCGGAGAGGATCACTGCGACCATCATCGACATAAAGAGGGTGTGGTGGCCGGTCAGGAAGATGAATTTCCACGGGGTGAGGCGGGCGATCAGGATATTCACCAACATGGCGAAGAACATGATCATCGCCATCTCTTTGCCAAACGAGGTCTGGGCAATGGAGACGATGGCCTCGTTGTTGGGCACGACCCCTTTGATGCCGAAGGCGTGCTGGAAGATGACGGCGAAGTCACCCAGCGAGTTGATCACCAGGGTGGCACCGGCCCCCAGAATGACAAAACCCATGATGGTCTTGACCGTGCCCTTGATGCACTCGGTCACCGGTTTTTTCTGGGCTATCAGGCCAATAAGTGCAATCAGGCCAACCAGTACGGCGGGCTCTGACAGCACGTCAAACATCAGAAAATTGAAAAATTCCATGGTCAGCTCCTGGCAATGGAAGATGCGGCCCGCAGGCCGCATGGAGGATGCTTAGAGGGCGCCCAGTTCGCGCAGGGCGGTGGAGAGCTGCTCTTTCATGGCGACCTTGTCGACCATGTTGGCGAGGGTCACCAGTCGGCCATTGACGCCCATGGATTGCAGCTGCTCGGCGATGTCGCGGGTGGCGACAAAGATCTCGGCGGTTTCGCTACCGGCGGAGGCCAGATCGCGGTGATCCACTTCGGCAGTGACTGCCAGCTCTTTCAGGATGCTCTTGATGCTCATTTCCATCATCAGGCTGGTGCCCAGACCGTGACCGCATACAACCAGAATTTTCATCGTCTCTTCCTTTGTCAGGTGCGCCTTGGCGCAGATCAGTAGCGCGCCAGAATGCGCAAGATGTCGTCTTTGGTGTCGGCCGCAATGATGGCCGCCACATCCTCTTCATTCATAAACAGCTCGGCCAGCTGGGCGATGGTCTCCACATGGGAGTTGCTGTCGCTGGCAGCCAGGGTCACCAATAGCTGGACCGGGTCGTTGCCTTCGGAATCAAAGTTGACTCCCTGCTTGATGACGGTCAGCCCCAGACCCAGCCGGTTGACCCCATCCTCGGGGCGAGCGTGCGGCATCGCCAGACCGGGGCCCAGTACGTAGTAGGGGCCGAGCTCTTCATGGGAGCGAAACAGCGCCGCCACATAGGAGGGTTCGATGGTGCCATTGGCCAGCAGGGGCGCCGTTGCCAGCTCGATGGCGTGGCGCCAGTCGCGAGCGGCAGGTTCGATGCGGATGACATCCTCGGTCAGCAGTTGAGTCAGCATGGTGGTGATCCGGCTAGTTAAGATGGGGCCAATCTAACGATCTTGTCGCCGGGAAACTGTGAGGGTGATCGCGAAAGTTAGCGCTATCAGGTAGCGCTAACATGAAACTGTGATAGCGCTATCACTTCATCCATTAACGGGAGTCATCTTGCCCCCGTGATCCGGGAAAGAGGGTAGAATCGGCCCTGAGCAAATAGTCAGTGCCGCACTTTTGCCTTAAAGTGGGCAGCCGCAAGTCAAGGATGGGATGGATGTCAGAAGCAAAGAAGCGCCGTAGCACGGGTCGGGTGACCCTCAATGATGTGGCTCAGCTGGCCGGGGTGGGAGCCATGACGGTCTCCCGCGCCCTGCGTACCCCCGAGATGGTCTCCGACAAGATGCGCGAGCGTATCGAAGCTGCGGTGGAAGAGCTCGGCTACATTCCCAACCGGGCGGCCGGGGCGCTGGCGTCTGCTACCTCCCAGACCATCGTAGTGATCGTCCCCAGTCTGGCGGAAGCGGGTTGTGGCGAGATGATCGCCGGTCTGCAGCAGACCCTGCTCGATGAGGGCTACCAGATCATGTTGGGGGATGCCCAGCACCTGAGGCAGCAGGAAGAGAGCCTGCTGACCAGCTTCCTGCAGCACAATCCGGCGGCGGTGGTGCTGTTTGGCGGCGATCTCGGCGAGACGATCCGGGCCCGCTTGAAAGCTTCTCGTCTGCCGGTGGTGGAAGTAGGGGCCATGGCCCGCAGCCCCATCGACATGAATGTGGGGGTTTCCAACTTCGATGCCGGTTATCAGCTGACCCGGCACCTGATTGAGCGGGGTTATCGCAATATCGGTTTTCTCTGTGCCCGTCAGGAGCAGTGGATGCTGCAACAGCGGATGCAGGGCTGGCAGAAGGCGCTGCTCGACAATTACCTCTCCCCCGATGCCATTATCAACACCTCGGAGCGGCCCAGCTTCAGCACTGGCGCCACCATGCTGGGGGAGTTTCTGCTGCGCTGGCCCGAGCTGGACGCGCTGATCTGCGTTAACGACGAGCTGGCGGCGGGCGTGCTGTTCGAGTGCCAGCGGCGCCATCTCGCTGTGCCCGGCAAGCTGGCCATCGCCGGATTCGACGATCTGGATGTGGCGCGGGCCTGTTATCCGACCCTCACTTCGGTCAGGATCCCCTATCGCAACATGGGGCAGGAGGCCGCCGAGCTGATCCTGCGCCAGCTGGCCGGGGAGTCCGTGAGCGGTACTGCTCTGGCTCTCGATTTTCAACTGCAAAAGCGCCAAAGCAGCTGACCCCCATTTCACACGTCATCAAAGAGGCAACCATGTTCAAGGCTCTGTTACTGGAAAACCAAGACGGCAAGACTGTTCCAACCCTGACCCAGCTGGCCGAGAGTCAGTTGCCGGACGGTGAAGTGCGGGTGGCGGTCACCTACAGCTCCATCAACTACAAGGATGGGCTGGCCATCACCGGCAAGGGCAAGATAGTGCGCCAGTGGCCGCTGGTGCCCGGCATCGACTTCGCCGGTACCGTGCTCGAATCTGCCGACAGTCGTTATCAGCCTGGCGACAAGGTGGTGTTGACCGGCTGGGGTGTGGGTGAAGGGCATTGGGGCGGCATGGCCGAACAGGCGCGGGTCAAGGGGGACTGGCTGGTGCCGCTGCCCGCCGGGCTGGATGAGCGGCAGGCCATGTGCATCGGCACCGCCGGTCTCACCGCCATGCTTTGCGTGCTGGCGCTGGAAGAGGCGGGTATTACTCCCAAAAGCGGCGAGGTGCTGGTCACCGGCGCGGCGGGCGGTGTGGGTTCCACCTCGGTTGCGCTGCTGGCAGCCCTTGGCTATCAGGTCGCGGCGCTGACCGGTCGTCCGGAAGAGCAGGGCGCCATGCTGACCGCGCTGGGTGCCAGTCGCATCGTGCCACGCAGTGAACTGCTGGTGCCCGCTAAACCGCTGGAGAAACAGCTGTGGGCCGCTGCCATCGACACCGTTGGCAGTCAGGTACTGGCCAAGTTGCTGGCCCAGATGAACTACGGCGGCGCCGTGGCGGCTTGCGGGCTGGCAGGCGGCTTCGATCTGCCGACCAGCGTGATGCCCTTCATCCTGCGCAATGTGCGGTTGCAGGGGGTCGATTCGGTGCTGTGCCCGTTTGAACGTCGTCAACTGGCGTGGCAGCGACTGGCGCGGGATCTGCCCGCCAGCTTCTTCGAACAGGCGGTCACCGAGATTGGGCTGGAGCAGGTGGTCGCGGCCGCCGAGGCCATTACGCTGGGTCAGATCGCTGGCCGCACCCTGGTCAAACTTTGATCTCACCTTGACTGGCGAGCCCGACATTTCCGGATAAAATTGGAGTGCGGGTGAACTATCCAAGGAGAGTGAAGATGGGTGGACACAAGCCGGATTACGACTCCTCTGATGACGAGTGGGATCCGGAATCCTGGGAAGAAGAGCTGGATCAATGGGAAGATGAAAGCTGGCAGGATGATGACACTTTCGATGACCAGTGAACCACAGCATTAAATGAACAGGCGGGCTTTGGCCCGCCTGATTTTTTTGCCGCGCTCACAAGGTTGACTGTTCGCCCTTGGTCAGTGCCGGGCCGCTGGGTAGAATGAACTGCCCAAATGACACTCAAGGATGACTATGCGACTCACCATCATACTGTTGGCTGCCCTGCTGGGTGGCTGCGTCTCGAACGATGATCCCTGCGAGAAGGTGTGGAGCGAGGTGGGGGAGGCGGATGGCAAACTGGGCTTCACCAGTGAGCGGATCGCGTTTCATCAGGATCAGTGTGGCAAGAAGGTGGATGCCGAGCTATGGGAGCAGGGACGCCAGAAGGGGCTGGCCTGGTATTGCCGTCCGGAGCATCTCTATCTGGCTGGCCGTTCCGGCAGTGAATATCGCGGTGTCTGCCCCAACGATATCCAGGCGCGCAGATTATTCGATCAGGGGCGTCACGGCTGGACCGATCAATAACGCCCTGGTTGAGAAGGGGCTACTCCTCTTTCAACCGCAGCGGCTGGCAGAGGTAGCCCTTGTCATTGGCACTGCGGGCACACTTGCCGCAGACAAACTTGGGTTTGCGCACTATCTTGCGCAACGCCTTGAGATCGGTGGGGATCTCGTGACGGCGCCACTCACACAGGGTTTTACTGCCCATAACGACTACCTCTACGACTCGATGGGCGTATTGTAATCGATTTTCATTTCGAATAAACCGGCGAAGCTCGCTTATTGGCCGATATGCCAATAAGCGACTGTTTCGGGAGGGATTACTGGTAGAGGAACTTGGTGAAGATGAGCTCGCGCACCGCTTTCTTGCCGGTCTCTTTCACCAGCAGCTCGTTGGCCTTGGTCTCGCACTCCTTGCGCAGCTCTTCGCGGCTGACCAGAGATTTGATCTGATCGGCGCTCTTGCTGCCCATCAGGCGGATGATGGTGTCGCGGATCAGCGGATCATGCTGCTCCAGCAGTTTGAGGTCGGCCTCATTTTCAGCCATCAGTTCCACTGTGACCCTGACGTAACCGAGGGTTTTGCCATCGCTCAGGTAGTTGGTGATGATGTCCGGATCCAGCAGGTGGTAGAAGAAGCCCGGCTTGGCGGCCGCTGCGGCCTCTCCCTCTGCGGGCGGCTCCTCTCCCCCGGATGCATATACCTGAAGTGCGCCGCAACTCAGTAACAACACCAGCAGAATTTTGAAGATCTTCATATAGATGGCTCATCAGCAAGAGATACCCCATTTTTGATGCTGCCATCGGGGCCGTCAAGCACGGATGTTCTTACATTTCGCTATTGATTTACGGATAATAAACCGGATTTTAACCTGAACACGGAAATCTCTGGATGGTGAAGCTGTGAAGTCCGAGTTGACTGTTCCCCTCACGCCATTAAGCGGCTGGTTGGCCCCTGAATGTTGCGAGTTGCCCGCCAGCTTGCGCCCCTGGCTGCTGGAGCCTGGCTCCATGACCCGGCGCCTGCGCCAGCACAATCGCCACTTCTCGGTGGCGTGGCTGGGCAATCACCCGGTCGCCCTCACTGCCGATGAGCAGTGGCTGGTGGATTCGGCTTCGCCGGTCGGTACCTGCCGCGAAGTGATCCTGCACGGGGATAGGGGGCCCGCGGTGCTGGGTTGGACCCTGTTTGCCGACGGTGCGCTGCAAGGGAGCGGCATTGCCGAGCTTGGCGAGCAGCCGCTGGGTGAGCGGATATTTGGCCATGAGCCTGCCCGCCGCGATCACCTGCAGTTGGCGCGCTTCGAGATTGCCGCCAATCCCCGTTGCCCGACAGCCATCGTCTGGGGGCGTCGTTCCCGTCTGTTTCTGGGGCAGTGGCCACTGCTGGTGCACGAGCTGTTTCTGCCCTCTCTCGTCTGTGACAAGGAGCTGGAGTGAATCTGTTAACCAAGGAGCGGGGACTTGCCTACATGCAGTTGGCCCGCGTCGATAAACCTATAGGCACTCTACTGCTGCTGTGGCCGACTCTGTGGGCACTCTGGCTGGCGGCCGGTGGCCTGCCCAATCTCTGGGTGCTGACCGTGTTTGTAGTCGGAGTCTTTCTGATGCGCTCGGCCGGGTGTGTTATCAACGACTATGCGGATCGCAACTTTGACGGCCACGTCAAACGCACCGCTGGTCGGCCATTGCCCACGGGCAGGGTCAAGCCGTGGGAGGTGCTGGCGCTCTTTTTCGTGCTGGCGATCATCTCGTTTGCGCTGGTGCTGACCATGAATCCGCTCACCATCAGCCTGTCGTTTGTCGGCCTGCTGCTGGCGGTGAGCTACCCCTTCATGAAGCGTTTTATCTCCAACCCCCAGCTGGTGCTCGGAATGGCCTTCTCCTGGTCGATCCCGATGGCCTATGCGGCGCAGGCGGATGCCCTGCCGCTGGTGGCTTGGCTACTCTTCTTCGCCAACCTGCTCTGGACCGTGGCTTACGATACCCAGTACGCCATGGTGGATCGGGATGACGACCTCAGGCTCGGCCTCAAGTCCAGCGCCATCCTGTTTGGTCGTCATGACAAGCGGATCATCGGGGCGTTGCAGCTTTCGGCGCTGCTGCTGCTGTTGGCGGTGGGCCATCTGATGCTGCTGGGTGGTTGGTATTACTGGGGATTGCTGGGGGCGGCGGTGCTGTTTGTCTATCAGCAGCGGCTTATTCGCGCGCGGCAGCGGGAAGCCTGCTTCCAGGCGTTTCTCAACAACAATTATGTGGGGGCGCTGGTGTTTGCCGGTCTGGTGCTCGACTACCTGCTGGCGTGATAGCGCGCTGAGTAAAACGGAATGAAAAAAGAAGGCCGCATGATGCGGCCTTCTTTGTTTGCGTTGCAGGTCAGAGCTGGTTGCCTGCCTGAATGGTGCGGCGGATCTTGTTGCTCAGCAGCGGCACTATGTTGTCGGCCAGCGCCTGGAAGCGGCCCAGATCCGGCTTGCACTCGGGGGAGAGGTAGCCCTCTTTGCGCAATGTGTGGATCAGGGTGCTGAACAGCTTCTGGTCGAAGAACTCGGGAGCGTTGATGCCGTGCAGGGTGCCGAGGCGCTCTGCCATCATCAGGCCGTCCGCTTCCAGCTGCTCCGCCTCGATACGGGGTTGGGCCAGTACCCGGGTCAGCACGATGGCGTAGCGTTGCAGGGTCTCCTGAATACTTTCTGCCAGCAGCAGCAGGCGCATCTGGTTGCCCGGATTAACCCAGTAACCGCCATCGCGCAGCTCAATCAGTTGCTGGGCCTGCAGGGCATCGAGCAGGCTGTCTACCACCGCTGGTAGATCTTCTTCCTCATAATGAAGGAACAGTTCTGTCTTGAGCAGCGGATAGATGTCGATGCAGCGGGCCACGATCTCGCTGTGGGAGATCCCCTCGCAACGCTCGATCAGCGCTGCCACCAGGGATGGCATGGCGAACAGGTGCAAGATGTTGTTGCGGTAGTAGGTCAGCAGGATCGCCTGATAGCGGTCCAGACTGATGATCTGCCCCAGCTTGTCCTCGCTCACCTCGAACTTGTTGAGCTCCATCGCCTGATCCAGCAGGGTCTTGGCATCCTCATCCGGAATGGTGCTCTGCGAGCTGTAGGGTACCGCCTTGAGCAGATCCAGATAGGTGTTGAGCTGGGCCTGCAGCTCGTCGCGGGTCAGGGCATGACGCTCGGCGGCCAGCAGTGCCAGCGCACTCAGGGTCAGGCCGTTGACGGCGGCGGCGGCATTGATGCGAGTCATCAATAGCTCGGCCAGATTGTTGACTGTGCCCGCCATCCACTCAGGGCGCTCCTCTTCGCCGATATGGGATTTCCACTCCGGGACGTGTTCACTGAGGTAACTGTTGAGGGTCAATGGCTCACCGAAGTTGACGAAGCCACGGCCGTAGTTACGCAGCTTGCGCAGAATCCCGAGCACCTGCAGGAAGCTCTCCTTCTCCTTGCGGCTGCCCTTGAGTTCGTTGTGGTAGGTGTTCACCTCCATCACGTGCTCGTAGCCCAGATAGACCGGCACCAGGGTGACCGGCCTGTCCAGCCCGCGCATCATCGCCTGCAGGGTCATCGCCAGCATGCCTGTCTTGGGTGGCAGCAGACGGCCGGTACGGGAGCGGCCCCCTTCGGTGAAGAACTCCACCGAGTAACCCTTGGCAAACAGCAGGTTGAGGTATTCGCGGAATACCGTGCTGTAGAGCGGGTTGCCCTTGAAGGTGCGGCGAATGAAGAAGGCACCGCCGTGGCGGAAGATCGGGCCTGCTGGCCAGAAGTTGAGGTTGATGCCTGCCGCGATATGGGGCGGCACCATCCCCTGGTGGTAGATGACGTAGGAGAGCAGCAGGTAGTCCATGTGGCTGCGATGGCAGGGGACATAGACAATCTCGTGCCCTTCCTGCGCCAGCTGGCGTACCTTCTCGGCACCATTGACCGACAAACCGCGATAGAGCTTGTTCCACAGCCAGCCGAGGAAGCTCTCGCCAAGGCGGATCAGCCGGTAGGAGAAATCGGAGGCAATTTCATCCATGTAGCCGTGGGCGCGCTTTTGCGCCTTCTCGAGGCTAATGTTCTCGCGCTGGGCTTCTTCTTCAATGGCTTGCTGGATCACCCCGGAGTCGAGCAGCTGCTTGAACAGCAGATTGCGGTTGGGCAGTTTCGGTCCGGTGGCGGCCAGCTGCTGGCGACTGAAGTGGGTGCGGGCCACGCGCGCCAGCTTGTGGGCGATCGCTTCATCGGTGCCGTGTTTGTCTGCCATGTGGCGCAAAGAGAGCGGCGGCGAGAAGCGCACCAGATTCTCACGACCCTTGAGGATTACGATCAGCGCCTTCTTCAGCCGGTTTGGCGCCAGGCTGCTGATGATGTTGAGGCCGGAGGCCTCTTCCCCTTCCCGACCCGGGGCACGGCCCCAGAACAGAGTAACGGGCACCACCTGGATATCCAGCTCGGGATCCTGCTTGTGCAGATCCAGCAGCTGGTGGAACTCTTGCAAGAACGGCAGCGGCTTGCTGCGCTTGCCGAACAGGGGAGGCGGACGATCCAGACAGACGTAGCGCGGCAGCAGCTGGCCATTGAGCTCCAGCGGGGTGAAGGGGCCGGGCAGACCGAGATCCTCGCAGCACTGCTGCAAGGTCATCAGGTCGGTGATCGAACTGGTTTTCAGGGCATAGACAATGGGTCTGTCCGGGTCCAGATTGAGCTCGGTGATGGGATTTTCCGGCAAGCTCTTGTGATTGACCAAGCCACTGACCGGCCATTGCAGGATGGCTCTGGATATCTTCTGCCCTATGGACATGTGCGTCTGCTCTCCAAAAAAATGCGGCGTGAGCATAGCAAATCGGTAGCCCCTTGTCGCCGAGAGGTACGATGAGTCGGCTGAGCGAGATCAAAACAGTGATAAATGCGGGATGGGTTGCGACAAATGTCAGCTGTGCCTTGCCTTGGCTGGCACACTGTATATACTGCCAGTGTGCTGTATAAAAAAACAGGTGCCAATGCTATGAAACCCCTTACCCCCCGCCAGGCCGAAGTGCTGGAGCTGATCAAGGTAAACATGAGCGAGACCGGTATGCCGCCGACTCGTGCCGAGATTGCCCAGAAGCTTGGTTTTAAATCGGCCAATGCGGCCGAAGAACATCTGAAGGCCCTGGCCAAGAAAGGGGTCATCGAGATCATGCCGGGCACGTCCCGCGGCATTCGCCTGTTGCTCGAAGAGGAAGAGGTACTGGCAGAGAGTGGCCTGCCGCTGATCGGCAAGGTGGCCGCCGGTGAACCCATTCTGGCTCAGGAGCATATCGAGAGCCATTATCAGGTGGATCCCTCCCTGTTCCATCCGCGGGCAGATTTTCTGCTGCGGGTACAGGGAATGAGCATGAAGAACATCGGCATTCTGGATGGTGACCTGCTGGCGGTGCACAAGACTCAGGATGTGCGTAATGGTCAGGTGGTGGTCGCCCGTCTCGATGAGGATGTCACCGTCAAGCGCTTCCAGCGCAAGGGCAGTCAGGTATGGTTGTTGCCGGAGAACGAAGAGCTATCCCCCATCGAGGTGGATCTCTCCTGCCAGCAGCTCACTATCGAGGGGCTGGCGGTTGGAGTGATCCGCAACGCCGACTGGATGTAATTCTTCCCTCCAACTGCGTTTGCCACACGGCCTCCTTCGGGAGGCCGTGCTGTTTCTGGCGCACTTTCCCTGTCATATCAAGCAGATCGTCGGCGGCGGCATTTTTGTCCTGCGCGACCGGTTACCAATCATCTATTTCAGATATATGCTCAGATCAGTGCCCTGTCGCCGAGACGGGGCTCGGCTCCTCATGGGGACAACGTCAATGAGCCGTTATGGGAGGGCCGGTAACAACGAGAATCGCGAAGTACACCTTCACGGGATATGAAGGGGGAGTGGGGAGATCCCGAGCCCTGTCGGGCAGAGGGGACCACTCGTAGAGTTGCAGCTAGTCGTGACGGGCCTGACGATCGCTCAGGCCGATGCAGCAATATGACCTGTCGGTCAAGGAGGACTGGTATGGCATCAAGATCGCCATGGGATTCAGAGGTGGTAGTTGTACCATCGGCATCGTCTATCACCCGTTGTGTCAAAGGTAGCCGGATGACCTGGTTTTATGGTCTCTGGTTACACCACAAGGGTTCACACTGGACACTCTGGTTGGGATGCCCGAAGGAGAAGGTGGTGCGTCTGGTGTTACTGTTCAAGCGGGGCCATGGCGATCGCCAGGGGGAAGAGGGCTTGCTGGCACCCGTCATTCCCATCGGCGTGCGGGCCATCGGCAAGATGTTGCAGCAGGGACGCAACGCTCGCCCCTGAGCAGAAGAGGCAAGCAGACGCACACCTAACCGGCACCCGAGGGGCCGGTTTTTTTATGGTCTGAACTGGCGATCAATTGTGCCAAATGGTCGGTTCCTGACTGTGCGAGACACAAGGTTGACCCACGTTGCTGGCTCGCTGGGGTACAATACCCCTCTTGTCCGGTCACTGCTGGCCATCTACCTCGAACTTAAAGGGTCTCTTGTGATGATAAAGCTCCGCTATCCCCTGCTTTTTCTACTGCTGACAGGCTGCCTGACCCTGGCGTTCTACGCCACCCAGCCTGAGCAGCCGCAACAGGCTGACTACTATCCTGCGGGGCGGGATATCAATGATTTCGCCTTTACCGATGCGGACAACAAGCCGTTCACCCCTGCCAACCTGAAGGGGCACTGGACCTTTCTGTTTATCGGCTACACCTTCTGCCCCGATATCTGCCCCACTACCCTGGCAGATATGCGCTCCGTGTATGACCAGCTGAAGAAGATGGCGTCCAACAGTCAGGTGGTGTTTATTTCGGCAGACCCCCAGCGCGATGACATTCCCCGTCTCAAGACCTACACCGCCTTCTTCAATCCCGAGTTCAAGGCGGCCACCGCCCCCCACGACAAGCTGTTCCCGTTCGTGCGCAATCTGGGGCTGATCTACTCCATCGCCAATCAGGGTGAGAAGGATTACCTGATCGATCACTCCGCCTCCATCGTGCTCATCAATCCCAAGGGCAAGCTGCAGGGGGTGTTCCGCCCGCAGGTGGTGCCGGGTGAGGTGCCCCGGGTGCCGATGGCTACCATGTTGTCTGATTTTTCCCGCATGATGAAGCTGGCTGGCTACTGAAAATGACCCCGCCGGTTGCCCCATGGTGGCGTGATCCCTCTCGTCACCGTGCGGTCTTTGTTCTCGCCCTGCCCATGGTCTTCTCCAATATCTCCACTCCCTTGCTGGGGCTGGTGGACACCTGGGTGATCGGTCACCTCGGTCAGGCCTGGTTTCTGGGGGGCGTCTCGGTTGGCGCGACCCTGATCAATCTCATCTTCTGGCTACTCGGCTTTCTGCGGATGTCGACTACCGGGCTGACGGCGCAGGCCCACGGCGCTGCCAACGGCCGCGCCCAGCTCGATACTCTGCTGCGGGCGCTGGGGTTGGCCATTGCCCTCGGTTTGGCGCTGCTGTTGTTGCTCTTTCCCCTGTTACCCCGACTGATCGCCCTGAGTGGCGGCTCGGCAGAGGTGCAGCTCTATGCCAGCCACTATGTTGAGGTGCGGATCTGGAGCGCGCCGGCGGCGCTCTGCAATCTGGTGATCATGGGTTGGCTGCTGGGGATGCAGGATGCCCGCAGCCCCATGGTGATGCTGATCCTCACCAATCTGGTCAATATGGCGCTCGATGCCCTGTTTGTGCTGGGGCTCGGCTGGCAGGTGCGGGGTGTGGCGGCGGCCTCGGTGCTGGCGGACTACTGTGCGCTGGCTGCCGGGATCTGGCTGGTGCGCCGTCAGCTGCGGCAGCTGGCGCCGACGGTGTGGCAGGATGGCTGGCAGCGCTGGCGGCAACTTGCCCCCATGGTGCGGCTGCTCGGCCTAAATCGCGATATCTTCCTGCGTTCCCTCTGTTTGCAGCTCTGCTTCGCCTTTATGACCCTGCAAGGGGCGCGGCTGGGGGATGTGGCGGTGGCCGCCAATGCGGTGTTGCTCAACTTCCTGATGCTCATCTCCTACGGGCTCGATGGCTTTGCCTACGCGGTGGAGGCCATGGTGGGGCGGGCCATCGGTCTGCGGGATCGGCAGAAACTGCGGGAGGTCATCGTGCTCAATCTGGGCTGGGCCGCCCTGATTGCGACCGCATTTACCTTGGGGTTCGCCCTGTTGGGTGGCTGGCTGGTGGGTCAGATTACTGACATTCCGGCGGTAGTGGCGGAGGCGAACCGCCAACTCCCCTGGCTTATCGCCATGCCGCTGCTGGCGGTCTGGTGCTTCCTGCTGGACGGGGTGTTTATCGGGGCGACCCGGGCACGGGAGATGCGTAACAGCATGATGCTGGCCGCATTTGGCGGCTTCTTCCCGATCTGGTGGCTCTGTCAGTCGTGGGGCGTGGCCGCCTTGTGGGCGGCGATGGCGGCACTGATGGTGGGGCGCGGTCTGTCGCTGGGGGTCATCTGCTGGCGGTTGGAGCGCAGCGGGCAACTGCTCGACGCCCGCCACTGATCCGCGATGGCGCTTACATGGCGCCGTCGTAACCGAGCTGGCGCCAGCTCTCGTAGACGAATACCGACACCGCGTTAGAGAGATTCATGCTGCGGCTCTGGGGCACCATAGGGATGCGCAGCCGCTGCTCGAATGGCAGGCTCTCGATGATCTCGATGGGCAGGCCGCGACTCTCCGGGCCAAACAGCAGGGCATCGCCAAGGGCATACTGGGCTGCCGAGTGCGCGGTGCGGCCCTTGGTGGTGCAGGCGAACACTCGCTTGGGCGCCACGGCTGCCAGAAAGGCTTCATAGCTTGGCCAGCGCTTCACCTCGGCAAACTCGTGATAGTCGAGTCCCGCCCGCTTCACCCGCTTGTCATCCCACTCAAATCCCAGCGGCTCGATCAGATGGAGCCGGTAACCGGTATTGGCGCAGAGCCGGATGATATTGCCGGTATTGGGCGGAATTTCAGGCTGGTAGAGGACGATATCGAGCATGACGAGTTCCTGCAAAGAGATGTAAAGCCAAGAAGGGGCGCCAGCATACCCAGCGCCCGTCCGGATGAAAAGGATCAGGCGATGGGCAAGCGGATGGTGATGGTCAGCCCGGT
The DNA here is from genome assembly GCF_002586745.1 of Aeromonas sp. CU5. Classification (NCBI taxonomy): domain Bacteria; kingdom Pseudomonadati; phylum Pseudomonadota; class Gammaproteobacteria; order Aeromonadales; family Aeromonadaceae; genus Aeromonas; species Aeromonas sp. CU5. Next base: position 3,685,437 of record NZ_CP023817.1, on the reverse strand, counting down.
CGGATGATTGTTGCTGGCCGCAATGGTGCCGCCATGGCGCTGAATGGCCTCTGCGGCGATGGCCAAGCCGAGCCCGGTGCCGCCGGTTTTGGCGTTGCGAGCATCATCGACCCGGAAGAAGGGCTGGAACAGCAGTGCTTGCTGCTCGTCAGGCACCCCGGGACCGTCATCCCGAATGATCATCACCCACTCCAGCCCCTCCCGATACCAGTCTACCTTGATGAACTCGCGGGCATACTTGAGGGCGTTGCGCAGGGGGTTCTCCACCGCTCGTGCCAGCAGCTCGGGCCACATCTGGATTGATTCGGCAGGCAGCGGCTGCAATCTGAGCTGCTTGCCACTCTGGTTCGCCTCGAACATGGCATCCTCGAGGATGGGTTCCAGCAGCACTGCCAGCGGATGGATCACCGGCGCTTCTACGTGCTGTTGCACCCGCGACAGATCCAGCAGATCGCCGATCAGCTTGTCCAGCCGTCCTATCTCCGATTCGATCCGTGCCAGCTCGGCGCTGTCCCCCTGCTTGCGGCGGATCAGCGCCTGCGCCAGCTGCATTCGGGTGAGGGGGCTGCGCAGCTCGTGGGAGATATCGGAAAGCAGCTGTTTCTGCTTCTGGATCATGCTCTTGAGCGTCTCCACCATACGGCTGACGTTATCTGCAAGTTGGCCAATCTCGTCCCCCCGTCCCAGGTTGGGGATCTGCACCTCCAGATTACCGGCCGCCAGCTGGGAGACGGATTTTTGCAGTTGCAGGATGGGGCGGGTCAGCCGCCAGGCCAGCAGCAGACAGAGCGGGGTACTGACCAGCATAGAGATGCCCAGAATGCGGATCGGGTGGTCCAGCACCTGAATGAACAGGAACAGGTAAGGGTTCTCGGCATTGAGGCCGAAATAGACGTGGTAGCTGTGGCCGTGATGCTCCATCAGAAAGGGGCCGGCGATCGCCTTGCGATCCTCGTTGCCCAACATGGGGTTGGCCGGGTCATCGGCATCCACCATAAAGCGCACCACGAACTTGCGGGGATGGGCGGTGGACTGGATCTGCCCCTTCTCATCACGGATGTAGACGTTATCCACCGGCAGCATGGCGATTTTGTCCATCACCCTGCTCAGGTCGAAATCCCGATCCGGCTCGGCGGCGTTGAGCAGGGCCTGCACGTTATTCTGCATCCGCGCCGCTTCATGGGTCGGCAACGGGATCTGGTTGCGGGGATCCAGGGTTGGCAGGCTGATCACGGCGGCCAGCATCACCAGCAGCATGAACCAGAACCAGAGGAAGATGTGGGTCGAAATGCTGTTGAGGGAGCGGGGGCTCTCTATTCTTGTTCTAGCCACAGGTAACCGCGCCCCCTTACGGTTTTGAAGCGGGGCTGGTCATCGGTACGATCTGGCAGCTTCTTGCGCAAATTACTCAGGTGCATGTCGATAGCGCGATCGAAGGGCTCCAGCTTTTTGCCCAGCACCTGTTCCGAGAGGTGGCTCTTGCTGACGATCTGGCCGGGGTTGCGCAGCAGGCACTCCAGCAGGCCGAACTCGGTGGCGGTCAACTCCAGCAGCTGTTCGCCGCAGCGAGCTTGTTGCAGACCGGGTTGCAGCACGATGTCCATAAAGTGAACTTCGTCGGAGGCGTTGCCACGCTGGGGTGGGGCGCTCTGGGTGCGGCGCAGGATGGCACGTACCCGGGCCAGCAGCTCCCGATCATCAAAAGGCTTGGCCAGATAGTCGTCGGCCCCCGCCTCCAGACCGTTGACTCGGTCCTGGCTGTCGCCGCGCGCAGTCAGCATCAACACCGGGGTGTCGTGGGTCTTGCGCAGCTTGGTCAGCATGGCAAAGCCGTTTAGCCTGGGCATCATCACATCCAGCAGTACCAGGTCAAAAGTCTGCTCGGTCAGCCGCAGCAGTCCCTCTTCACCATCCTCTGCGACCGTGACCTGAAATCCCTCCAGGGTCAGAATTTCGGTAAGCAACTGGGTCAATTCAAGGTCGTCATCAACGAGGAGTATTCTGTTCATCTGGAGTTATTCCGCAGATTTTCGCGCCAAACTGGCGTCGGGGTCAGGGTATAATAAGTTTTTCACCGTCATAGGAAAGCCGGTTTTGAGCCATCAACAATATTCCCGTTGGGTTACCTTTGCCAGTATGGCTGCGGTCGCCACTGCTACCGTGCTGATTATCGGCAAACTGATCGCCTGGTTGATGACTGACTCATCGACTCTGTTGGCGTCACTCACCGATTCCTTCATGGATGTCAGTGCCTCCATCATCAACCTGTTTGCCATCCGCTATGCGCTGGCCCCTGCCGATGACGAGCACCGCTTTGGTCACGGCAAGGCGGAGTCGCTGGCGGGGCTGATCCAGTCTGCGTTCATTTCTGGCTCGGCGCTGCTGCTGGTGATGCACGGCATCTCCTCTTTGCTCAACCAGGCTCCGATCCATCGACTGGAGGCGGGGCTGTGGGTCAGTGGCGGGTCTATCGTGCTGACCCTGCTGCTAGTCAGTTTTCAGGGTTTTGTCATCCGCAAGACCAACAGCGTGGCCATCAAGGCCGACATGTTGCACTACCGCTCAGATCTGCTGCTCAATGCCGGTGTCTTGCTGGCGCTGGTGTTGGCGGGGCAGGGGTGGTACTGGGCCGACGGCCTGTTTGCCATTCTGATCGGGCTGTTCCTGTTGTGGGGAGCAGGACACATCGGCTACGAGTCGGTGCAGGCGCTGCTCGATCGTCAGTTGCCAGCCGAAGAACAAGCGAGAATAATGGCCCTCTGCTGCGCCGTAGAAGGTGTGCATGGTGTGCATGATCTGCGTACCCGTCAATCCGGGCCGACTCGCTTCGTTCAGTTGCATCTGGAGCTTGATGATCAGATCCCGCTGGTCCAGGCCCATCAGATCGCCGATGAAGCCGAACTGGCGGTGCGCCAGGCATTCGAGCGGATGGATGTCATCATCCACATGGACCCCATCTCGGTGCTGACAAAAGAACAACAGAGCCCCCACCCCGAACAACAGTAGGCTGCAACATGGATGAACTGGTTGCCAAAACCTGGCAGAAAATTCAGCAAGAAGCACAGTGCATGGTGACCGAAGAGCCCATGCTGGCCAGCTTTTTCCACTCCACCATTCTCAATCACAAGAATCTGCGGTCGGCTCTCAGCTTCCAGCTTGCCAACAAGCTCGACAGTGCCACCATGCCAGCCATCGTCTTGCGCGAAGTGATCGAGCTGGCCCTGCACAGTGAGCCGCAACTGCTGGCAGCTGTTGCGGCTGACATCTGCGCCGTGCAGGAGCGTGATCCGGCGGTCGATCTCTTCTCCACCCCGTTGCTCTATCTCAAGGGCTTCCATGCTCTGCAGGGCTATCGGGTCGCCAACTGGTTGTGGCGGCAGGGGCGGCGCTCGCTGGCCCTCTATTTGCAAAACCAGATCTCGGTGGTGTTCGGGGTGGATGTACACCCGGCCGCCCGCATCGGCAAGGGGATCATGTTTGACCATGCCACCGGCATAGTGGTCGGTGAAACGGCGGTGATCGAAGATGATGTCTCGATCCTGCAGAGCGTGACCCTCGGCGGTACCGGCAAGGAGAGCGGTGATCGCCATCCCAAGATCCGCGAAGGGGTGATGATAGGGGCGGGCGCCAAGGTGCTCGGCAATATCGAAGTGGGCATGGGGGCCAAAATCGGCGCGGGCAGCGTGGTGATCAACCCGGTGCCGCCCCACACCACAGTAGCCGGGGTGCCTGCCAAGATCGTTGGCCGCCCGGATTGCGACAAGCCTTCACTGGATATGGATCAGTGCCTCTGATCCCCTGACCGAGACAATTCGATGGCCAAGCGCTGGTCAGGTTACCTGATCCTGGGGATGTGGCTGCTCAACCTGCTTCATCTCTATCTGGGGTTATCCCCCTGGCCAGCGGCCATCGCGGCCTGGGGGGCGTCACTGCTCACCTGGCCATGGCTGGTGGGGGCCGCCAAACGGCAAGCGCTGGCTCTTTATGGTGCAGCCCTGTTGCTGCTCATTTTCTCCTGGTTGCGAGGGGCCAGCCTCGCTGCTGGCGACTGGCTGCTGCCCAACATCAATATGCTCACCATGTTTGCCGCGGTGAGCACTCTTAATCTCGCCACCTCCGGCCTGCTGACCGGCACCACCTCCTGGACCGGGCGCAAGGGGCTGTGGAGCACTATGGCCAGCCTCAATCTGCTGGGGGCCGTCATCAACCTCTCGGTGCTGTTCATCATCGGCGATCGGCTGGAGCGCAACGGGACGCTGGAGCGGCGTCAGGTGATGGTGCTGAGCCGGATTTTCTGTGCCGCCGCCTTCTGGTCACCCTTCTTTGTCGCCATGGCGGTGGCGCTTACCTATGCGCCGGGCTTGCAGCTCTCTCATATTCTGCCGTTCGGGATCCTCGCTGCCTTGCTGGCGATGGGCTTGACCGCCTGGCAGGTGGAGCGGATCGGGGTGGCCGACTTTGCCGGTTATCCGCTGCGACTGCAGACGCTGGGCTTGCCGGTCACGCTGGCGTTGCTGGTGCTGCTGATCAAGCAGATTTGGCCCCAGCTTGGCATTCTGGCGGTGATTGCGCTGGTGGCCCCTTTGTTGGCGTTGCTCTTTATGCCGAGGGTCGGGCGCAAGGCGGCCCTCAAGCGACAGGTGGTGGAGCGCTTTCCCGCCATCGGCGGTCAGCTGGTGCTGTTTCTGGGGGCCGGTTTGCTGGCGGCGGGCATTAACAGTGCGCTGTCGGTAGTCGAGTTTGATATGGGGAACGGTCTACCGCTGTTCAACCACTTTGGCTGGCTCGAAGCCTCCCTGACGCTGTTATTCATTTTGCTGGTGGCCATTGTCGGGGTTCATCCGCTGATCACTATTTCTGCCGTGGCACCGCTGCTCTGGCCGCTGTCGCCAGACCCCAGTCTGCTTGGCATGTGCTTCTTGCTGGGATGGGGGCTCGCCACCGGCACCAGTCCGCTCTCCGGATCCAACCTCGCGCTGGCTTCCCGCTACAACTTGAGTGCTGCCCTGATCCTGCGTTGGAATCTGTGTTACGGGCTGATGATGTACGCTATCGCCTGCCTGTTGTTGGGGGCCTATAGCGCCTTGTATGGATGAGGTGGAATCGATACTGATCTCACCCTTGGCCAGCCTGTTGGCAGGGGGTTGTTTGCTGGTTATCAGGCTCTTGTATCGGATCGGGCGCAGGATGCGAGAAAAATAGACGCATATTTAGACAATACATCTTTGGAAGGCGCATTTTGCAGCGCACTGGCTTGTTTGTGCCAATGCGGTCGAGGTATGCTGGCTTCACGCGCTTGAATCGCCCTCTGTGGGGCATCGCAATTGAACAAACAGGTATGCATATGTCACTAGAAGTCCTTGAGCAACTCGAATCCAAAGTACAATCCGCCGTCGATAACATCTCCCTGCTGAAAATGGAGCTGGACGAGCTGAAAGAGCAGAATGGCAAGCTGCAAGACGAGAACCATCAGCTGCGCAACGAACATGTTGCATGGCAGGAGCGTCTGCGTGCCCTGCTGGGCAAAATGGAGCAGATGGGCGAAACCATCTAATTCATTGCCATCAGGCAGAATTGAAAACGGGCCGCTCCATGAGCGGCCCGTCTGTTTTTGGCGAGTTGGGGATTACAGCGCCAGTAGCTGCCGGACTGTTTTCTCGATGCCGTCTGCCGCTTCAACAATATTGCTGGCCAGCATGTAGGCGGGGGTGGAGATCACCTTGCGTTCCTGATCCACCACGAACTCGTTGACCGGGCAGTTCAGGTGACTGCCGCCCATCGCCTCGATGGCGTTGGCGGTCCCCTCGTCATGGCCGATGGTCGCCAGCGTTCCGGCGCCATAGATCAGCGGGATCATAGCCGGTGCAATGCAGATATAGGCGGCTGGCTTGTTGGCGTTGGCAAAACTTTGGCACGCTTTCAGCACATCGGGCTGGATTTGGCACTCGGCCCCCTTGATGGCGAAGTCGCACAGGTTCTTGGCGGCGCCAAAGCCACCGGGCACCAGCAGCGCGTCATAGTCGCGTGCATCTAACTCTGCCACATCACGGATCTGGCCACGGCAGATGCGGGCCGCTTCGACCAGCACATTGCGGCTCTCTCCCTCGCTCACTTCACCGGTCAGGTGGTTGATCACATGAAGCTGTGCTACGTTCGGTGCGAAGCACTGCACGGCTGCTCCCTGGCGGGCCAGCGCCAGTAGGCTGATGACGGCTTCATGAATTTCGGCCCCGTCAAAGACGCCACAGCCACTCAAAATCACGGCCACTTTTTTCATGGCAAACTCCTCGTTGTTGAAAATGTGAGCCAAGATAGATTGTTGTACTTTTGTATGGTTATCGCTCGCCATCCGCTGGTCAAGTCATCTCGCTGTGCTAGGATTGTTTCGTTTTGGATCCTGCCTTACCTACTCCCTTAAATCTTTTTCCACATTGATCGAGATCATTCTAACGGTGTTGCGGTCTATTTATTTGATTTCAACCTGTTGTTTTATATTGGCTTTTATATTTTTGTGCACAGCTTGATCACTGATGAACATCCAGGTGGCTATTTTTGAACACAGAGTTATCCACAGCCTTGGGCGTTTGAAGTGCCCGTTTATGGTGGTATTACGCCCCTTGGTGTGAAGGGGCCCCTGTGGCATCCTAGCGGCTATTTATCTTTGGCAGGACGATTTCATGGCCTCTAGCAATCCCCTTATTCTGGTCGACGGCTCCTCTTATCTGTACCGCGCTTTCTTTGCCTCCCAGCAGGCCGACCTGCGTACCTCGACCGGTTTGCCGAGCGGCGCCGTCCGTGTCATGGCCAACATGATGCGCAGCCTGCGCAAGCAATACCCTGACTGTCATGTGGCCGTGGTGTTTGATGCCAAGGGCAAGACCTTCCGCGATGACATCTATCCCGAGTACAAGGCCAATCGCCCCAGCATGCCGGAAGACCTGCGCAGCCAGGTCGCTCCCATCCATCAGATGATCAAGGCGATGGGCTTCCCCTTTTTGATGATCGACGGGGTTGAGGCGGATGATGTGATTGGCACCTTGGCCCGCCAGGCGACCGAGAAGCAGCTGCCGGTGCTGATCAGCACTGGTGACAAGGACATGGCGCAGCTGGTCTCCGACCATGTCACCCTGATCGACACCATGAAAGATCTGAAGACCGATCGGGAAGGGGTGATCGAGAAGTTCGGCGTACCGCCCGAGCTCATCATCGACTATCTGGCCCTGATGGGTGACAAGGTCGATAACATTCCCGGCATGACCGGTGTCGGCGAGAAGACCGCACTGGCACTGCTGCAGGGGATTGGCAGCATCGACGAGATTGCCGCCAACCTCGACAAGGTGGCTGCCCTGGGTTTTCGTGGCTCCAAGGCGTTCGCCGACAAGTTCCGCGAACAGGAAGAGCAGGTTCGTCTCTCTTATACCTTGGCGACCATCAAGACCGATGTGGTGCTGGAGCAGGATCTGGAACAGCTGTTGCTCAAACCGGTCGACAAGGAGTCGTTGTTGGCGGTCTACCGCGAATATGAGCTGCGCAACCTGATCAAGGAGCTGGATTCCGGTGGCGAAGAGAGCGTCGGATCAGAAGAGGCAAGTAGCGAGGCAGCGGCTCCGGTTGTCGCCATCGAAACCGACTACCGCTGTATTCTGGACGAGGCCGAGTTTGATGATTGGCTGGCACAGCTTAAAGCGGCACCGCTGTTTGCCTTCGATACCGAAACCACCAGTCTCGACTATATGGAGGCGCGGATCGTCGGTGTCTCCTTCGCGGTAGAACCGGGCAAAGCCGCTTATGTGCCGTTTGGCCACGACTATCTAGGGGCGCCGGTACAGTTGACCGAAGCCGTGGTGTTGGGCAAGCTCAAACCGCTGCTGGAAGATCCGACCCGTCTCAAGGTGGGGCAGAATCTCAAATACGATCGCAACGTGCTGCTCAACCAC
>NZ_CP023817.1:3517500-3672500 GCF_002586745.1 Aeromonas sp. CU5 | reverse complement strand
GATAGCCCCGTACATGAAAACGACCTTGAAGTGAAATCGAGTAGGGCGGGACACGTGACATCCTGTCTGAATATGGGGGGACCATCCTCCAAGGCTAAATACTCCTGACTGACCGATAGTGAACCAGTACCGTGAGGGAAAGGCGAAAAGAACCCCTGTGAGGGGAGTGAAATAGAACCTGAAACCGTGTACGTACAAGCAGTGGGAGCCCTTCGGGGTGACTGCGTACCTTTTGTATAATGGGTCAGCGACTTACATTTTGTAGCGAGGTTAACCGTATAGGGGAGCCGTAGGGAAACCGAGTCTTAACTGGGCGTCTAGTTGCAAGGTGTAGACCCGAAACCGGGTGATCTAGCCATGGGCAGGTTGAAGGTTGAGTAACATCAACTGGAGGACCGAACCCACTAACGTTGCAAAGTTAGGGGATGACCTGTGGCTGGGGGTGAAAGGCCAATCAAACTCGGAGATAGCTGGTTCTCCCCGAAAGCTATTTAGGTAGCGCCTCGGACGAATACTACTGGGGGTAGAGCACTGTTTGGACTAGGGGGTCATCCCGACTTACCAACTCCATGCAAACTCCGAATACCAGTAAGTAATATCCGGGAGACACACGGCGGGTGCTAACGTCCGTCGTGAAGAGGGAAACAACCCAGACCGCCAGCTAAGGTCCCAAAGTTCTGGTTAAGTGGGAAACGATGTGGGAAGGCTCAGACAGCTAGGATGTTGGCTTAGAAGCAGCCATCATTTAAAGAAAGCGTAATAGCTCACTAGTCGAGTCGGCCTGCGCGGAAGATGTAACGGGGCTCAAACCAGGCACCGAAGCTGCGGATTCAATCTTATGATTGAGTGGTAGGGGAGCGTTCTGTAAGTCTGCGAAGGTGTATCGAGAGGTATGCTGGAGATATCAGAAGTGCGAATGCTGACGTAAGTAACGATAAAGGGGGTGAAAAACCTCCTCGCCGGAAGACCAAGGGTTCCTGTCCAACGTTAATCGGGGCAGGGTGAGTCGACCCCTAAGGTGAGGCCGAAAGGCGTAATCGATGGGAAGCAGGTTAATATTCCTGCACGACTTGTAATTGCGATGGGGGGACGGAGAAGGCTAGGTGGGCCAGGCGACGGTTGTCCTGGTGAAAGTGCGTAGGCGGTATTTCTAGGCAAATCCGGAGATACAACGCTGAGACACGAGACGAACGCACTACGGTGCGGAAGCCATTGATGCCATGCTTCCAGGAAAAGCCTCTAAGCTTCAGATTACAAGTCATCGTACCCCAAACCGACACAGGTGGTCGGGTAGAGAATACCAAGGCGCTTGAGAGAACTCGGGTGAAGGAACTAGGCAAAATAGAACCGTAACTTCGGGAGAAGGTTCGCTCTTGACAGTGAAGTCCCTTGCGGATGGAGCAGTTGGGAGTCGCAGTGACCAGATGGCTGGGACTGTTTATCAAAAACACAGCACTCTGCAAACACGAAAGTGGACGTATAGGGTGTGACACCTGCCCGGTGCCGGAAGGTTAATTGATGGGGTTAGCGCAAGCGAAGCTCTTGATCGAAGCCCCGGTAAACGGCGGCCGTAACTATAACGGTCCTAAGGTAGCGAAATTCCTTGTCGGGTAAGTTCCGACCTGCACGAATGGTGTAACCATGGCCATGCTGTCTCCACCCGAGACTCAGTGAAATCGAATTCGCCGTGAAGATGCGGTGTACCCGCGGCTAGACGGAAAGACCCCGTGAACCTTTACTACAGCTTGGCACTGAACATTGAACCTACATGTGTAGGATAGGTGGGAGGCTTTGAAGCGATAACGCTAGTTGTCGTGGAGCCGTCCTTGAAATACCACCCTTGTATGTTTGATGTTCTAACGCAGGGCCCTGAATCGGGCTCGCGGACAGTGCCTGGTGGGTAGTTTGACTGGGGCGGTCTCCTCCCAAAGAGTAACGGAGGAGCACGAAGGTTGGCTAATCCTGGTCGGACATCAGGAGGTTAGTGCAATGGCATAAGCCAGCTTAACTGCGAGACGGACAGGTCGAGCAGGTACGAAAGTAGGTCATAGTGATCCGGTGGTTCTGAATGGAAGGGCCATCGCTCAACGGATAAAAGGTACTCCGGGGATAACAGGCTGATACCGCCCAAGAGTTCATATCGACGGCGGTGTTTGGCACCTCGATGTCGGCTCATCACATCCTGGGGCTGAAGTCGGTCCCAAGGGTATGGCTGTTCGCCATTTAAAGTGGTACGCGAGCTGGGTTCAGAACGTCGTGAGACAGTTCGGTCCCTATCTGCCGTGGGCGTTGGATGATTGAAGGGAGTTGCTCCTAGTACGAGAGGACCGGAGTGAACGAACCTCTGGTGTTCGGGTTGTCACGCCAGTGGCACTGCCCGGTAGCTAAGTTCGGAATCGATAACCGCTGAAAGCATCTAAGCGGGAAGCGAGCCCTGAGATGAGTCATCCCTGACCCCTTGAGGGTCCTAAAGGGCCGTTGGAGACCACAACGTTGATAGGTGGGGTGTGTAAGCGCGGCGACGTGTTGAGCTAACCCATACTAATTACCCGTGAGGCTTAACCATACAACACCCAAGAAGTGTTTCTGGCCTTGTAGCAAGTGCATGAACTACTTAAAAATTCAGTGATAGTGATGAAGCCACGAGCGACATCATTACTCACGTCAGCTTTCTCAGATTGAATTAATTTGCCTGGCGGCCATAGCGCCGTGGAACCACCTGATCCCATGCCGAACTCAGAAGTGAAACGCGGTAGCGCCGATGGTAGTGTGGCATTCGCCATGCGAGAGTAGGACACTGCCAGGCTTTAATTAAGCAACTACAGCGATGTGGTTGGTCGCAATACAACGTCAGGTTGTATTGGACAGAAGATTTAGATAACGCACACAGTGTGTTCTTTACCGGTTAGTGTGCTGATATGGCTCAGTTGGTAGAGCGCATCCTTGGTAAGGATGAGGTCCCCAGTTCGACTCTGGGTATCAGCACCAGTATTAAGTAATAAAGCTTTTGCCTGACGGCAATAGCGCCGTGGAACCACCTGATCCCATGCCGAACTCAGAAGTGAAACGCGGTAGCGCCGATGGTAGTGTGGCATTCGCCATGCGAGAGTAGGACACTGTCAGGCACCTATTTAGAAGAGGCCTCCCATTCGGGAGGCCTTTTTGCATTTGCGCTTTCCCAAATCCGCCCTGCTGCCGGCATTTTAGTAAAAATGCTGGGCTATCAAGGGATTGCCCGTTACTCTTTAGCCGTTACCGATTAACAAGTGATGCTGCCAGAGAGGTATTGATGGCTACGTTGAAGGAAATTGCACAGGAGGCGGGGGTGTCGCTCGCCACGGTATCCCGGGTACTGAACGAGGATCCCAGCCTGAGCGTCAAGGAAGAGACCCGGCAGCGGATCTTCGAGATTGCCGAACGGCTGGAGTACAAGACCAGCAGCGCCCGCAAGGGGGTTCACAAGAGCAAACTGCACTTTCTGGTGGTCTACTCCTACCCGCAGAGTACCGAGGTTAACGATCCCTACTATCTCGCCATTCGTTATGGCATCGAGACCCAGAGTGCCCGCCTCAATATCGAACTGACCCACCTCTACAACTGTGGTGAAGGGCGCGAGCTGGCCGCAGTGGATGGCATCCTGGTGGTGGGGAGTCTCTCTGCCGAGCGTCTGGCGCAGCTGCGAACCTGCTCCAGCATGCTGGTCTTTGTCGATTCCCGTGCCATGGAGGAGTTTGACTCGGTCGATGTGGATCTCGCCCTGATCAGCCAGCAAGTGGTCGATTACTTTATCGCTCAGGGGCACCAGCGCATCGGCTATATCGGTGGTCAGGATGAGAACCCGGATCTGCGTGAGCTGGCCTTTATGGATTATGGCCAGCGGTTGGGGGTAGTGCAGGAGAGCGATCTCTATCGCGGCGACTTCTCCAGTGCTTCCGGCTACCGCTTGGCAAAAGAGATGCTGGCGGGAGATTGGCCCAAGGCGCTGTTCGTCGCCTCCGACTCCATCGCCATCGGGGTGCTGCGTGCCATCCACGAGAAGGGACTGGCCATTCCCCAGCAAATTGAGCTGATCAGCGTTAACGATATTCCGACCGCCAAATTTACCTTTCCGCCGCTCTCTACGGTGCGGATCCACTCCGAGTTGATGGGCTCCCAGGGGGTCAATCTGCTGGTCGAACGGCTGCGTGACGAGCGTGACATTCCCCTGCGGGTACTAGTGCCGAGTCATCTGACTCTGCGTGGCACAACTCGTTAGTTTTACTAAAACCCTGCATTATCTTGGCTACATCATGGCATTCATGATGTAGCCAATCCCGCCTACATTCCCCACACCTATCAAATAAACCCCTTTACAATCAGTCTATTACCATCAGATTTTAGTTAAATACATCAATAACCGTGCCATATCTGTTCTGGTTGGTGCGCTTTAAGTCAGTAATCCGAGATAGCTCACAAAGTGGGTCATCGGATGTGATCTGGTTAAAAGTTTACCAATCATTCGCTGATATTTAGTAAATGTTTATCTAAAGTTTACCCAGTCAAAGTTGCCTTGTTCCGGGAGGACATGTGAATAACTGGGAAAACGTTCAATTCGTTGGTGAAAACAGGCTGGCTCCGCGCGCCTACTTCTTCTCTTATGCTGATCGCGTTGCGGCGGCCACCATGCAGCGCGAGCTGAGCCGCCGCTTTCTCTCCTTGAGCGGTCAGTGGCAGTTCAACTACTTTGCACACCCCCTGCAGGTGCCGGAGGCTTTCTATCACAGCCCCATGAGCGAGTGGGGCCAGATCACAGTGCCAAACATGTGGCAGATGGAAGGGCATGGCCAGCTGCAGTACACCGACGAGGGTTTTCCCTTCCCCATCGACGTGCCCTTCGTGCCGACCAACAACCCGACCGGTGCCTATCAGCGCAGCTTTATGCTGAGCCCGGCCTGGGACGGCGAGCAGGTGATCATCAAGTTTGACGGGGTGGAGACCTATTTCGAGGTCTATGTGAATGGCCACTACGTCGGCTTTAACAAGGGGAGCCGCCTCACTGCCGAGTTCGATATCAGTGCCTACGCCAACACCGGCGAGAACCTGCTGTCGGTGCGGGTGATGCAGTGGGCCGACTCCACCTATATCGAAGATCAGGACATGTGGTGGATGGCGGGGATCTTCCGCGACGTCTATCTGGTGGGCAAACCGGCCGCCCATGTGCAGGACTTCTTCATTCGCACCGCGCTGGCCGATGACAACCAGAGCGCTACCCTGAGCTGCGATATCCAGCTGGAAAATCTGGGGGCTGCTGCCCGTGATCACCGTCTGGTCTGGTCGCTGCTGGATCAGGGCAGCGAGATCGCCAGCGGCTCGCTCGACCATCTCGCCATCGACGGCAAGTGTGATTGCCGCTTCACGCTGGATATGGCCAACCCCCATCTGTGGAGCGCAGAAGACCCTTACCTCTACCAGCTGCAACTTTCCCTCTACAACGGTCAGGGCGAGCTGCTGGAAGTGATCCCGCAGCGGGTCGGGGTGCGTGAAATCAAGGTCAAAGATGGCCTTTTCTACGTCAACGGCCACTACCTCAAGCTGCACGGGGTGAACCGTCACGACAACGACCACCTCAAGAGCCGCGCGGTCGGCATGGACCGTGTTGAACGCGATATCGTGCTGATGAAGCAGCACAACCTCAACTCGGTACGTACCGCCCACTACCCGAATGACCCGCGCTTCTACGAGCTGTGCGACCAGTACGGTCTGTTCGTGATGGCGGAGACTGACGTGGAGACCCACGGTTTTGCCAACGTCGGTGATCTCAGCCGCATCACCGACGACCCCTTCTGGGAGCCGGTGTTCGTGGATCGCATCGAGCGCCATGTTCACGCCCAGAAGAACCACCCCTCTATCATCATCTGGTCGCTGGGCAACGAGTCCGGCTACGGCTGCAACATCAGAGCCATGTACCACCGCTGCAAGGCGATCGACCCGACCCGGCTGGTGCACTACGAAGAGGATCGCGACGCCGAGGTGGTGGATGTGGTGAGCACCATGTACTCCCGCGTCTCCCAGATGAACTGCTTCGGCGAATTCCCGATGGAGAAGCCGCGCATCCTCTGCGAATACGCCCACGCCATGGGCAACGGCCCGGGCGGTCTTAGCGAATATCAGCAGGTGTTTGACCGTCATCCCCACATTCAGGGTCACTACATCTGGGAGTGGTGCGATCACGGCATTCTGGATCAGGACGAGCAGGGCCGCCCCGTCTACAAGTACGGCGGCGACTACGGTGACTACCCCAACAACTACAACTTCTGCATGGATGGCCTCATCTATCCGGATCAGACCCCGGGGCCGGGCCTGCGCGAATACAAGCAGGTGATCTGCCCGGTCAAGGTGCGGGCGCTGGATCTGGCCAGCGGCAAGCTTGAGCTGGAAAACCGCTACTGGTTCTCCAATCTCGACGACATCCGCCTGCTGGTCGAAGTGAAGGCAGAGGGCGAGTTGCTGGCCAGCCAGCAAATCCGGCTGGAAGGGGTGGCTCCCGGTGCCATCACCGAGTTGCAACTCGAGCTGCCCACTCTCGATGGGCGGGAAACCTTTGTCCAGCTGCGGGTCATCAAGGCCAGTGCGACCCGTTACAGCGCGGCGGAACACGAGCTGGGCCAGTACCAGTTCCAGCTGAAAGAGTCGACTCGTCAGCTGCAGCCCTTTGCCAACCCCAACGCCACTGCGTTGCAGATCGCCGACGAGCGCCTCGCACTGACCTTGAGCGGCAGCAGCTTTACCCTGCGCTTCTCGCGCCTCGACGGCAAGCTGGTGAGCTGGCAGCAGGATGGTGTCGAGCTGATTGAGCGCTCGCCGCGCCTCACCTTCTTCAAGCCGATGATCGACAACCACAAGCAGGAGTACGAGAGCCTGTGGCACCCGAATCACCTGCAGATCATGCAGGAGCACTTCCGCACTCTGAGCTGGCGTCAGCTGGGTGAGGCGGTCGAGGTAACGGTAGAGAGTCTGATCGCGCCGCCGGTGTTCGACTTCGGCATGCGTTGCCGCTACGTCTACACCCTGAGCCCGAACGGTCAGCTGCACGTGGCACTGTCCGGTCAGCCCTACGGCGGTTATGACGACATCATCCCCAAGATCGGCTTCGAGCTGGGCATTCGTCAGGATCTCGACCGGGTGCACTACTACGGCATGGGGCCGGGCGAAAACTATCAGGACAGTCGCCAGAGCAACTGGATCGACAGCTTCAACAGCACGGTGGGCGAGATGTGGGAGCACTACCCCTTCCCGCAGGACAACGGCAACCGCCAGCAGGTGCGCTGGGCGACCCTGACCAACCGTTACGGCGCTGGTCTCTACGTGCGGCCCGATGCCCCCATCAACCTGAGCGTCTGGCCCTACAGCTGGGAGCATATCCACGCGGCGCAGCACATCAACGAGCTGGAGCCCTGCGGTTATCTCACCCTCAATCTGGATCACAAGGTACTGGGGCTCGGCTCCAACTCCTGGGGCTCCGAGGTGCTGGACTCTTGGCGGGTGCGCTTCGAGCCGTTCAGCTTTGGCCTGACCCTGCTGCCCATCGCTCGCGGCAACCTCAATCCGGCTGCGCTGGCCGGGCTCGATCTCACCATCAACGGCGGGAGGAACCTCGCATGATCACCCTGGACAACCTGACCCTGTTCAAAAACATCTACCGGGAGGGCAAGAAGTGGGGCCGCTGCGTGGAGGCCATCAACAACTTGCCGAACCTCAAGCCCGGCATCTGTCACTCCATCGGTGACTCCCTCACCTACCGCTTGCAGGAGGGGGCCAGCCCGGCCACTTCCCTGTTCGAGGGGCAGCGTCGCTACTTCGACGTCCACTACTACCTGGAAGGGGCAGAGACGGTGGAGTGGGCTGCCAAGAGCGAGCTGGGAGTCGAGCAGGGCTATGACGACACCACCGACCGCGAGTGGCTGGCTGGCGAGGTGCGTGAGCGCCAGAAGGTCGGCAACGGTGAGGTGGTGATCTTCGAGAACGACGAGGCCTACCGGTTCGTTGGCGATGCGCCGGTGCGCAAGGTGATCATCAAGGTCACCGTCGAAGGCGGCTACTTCAAGAACAAATAACAAGCCGCTGGTTCTGCACTGATAAAAGCCGGAAGGGCGGGGCTCACCCTACAACCCATGCCCCGCTCTTTCGCTGAGATAACTACAGGTCTGGAGATGCACCATGTCTGATTCCAAACGGAATACGATAGGCAAGTTTGGTCTGCTGTCGCTCACCTTCGCGGCGGTATTCAGCTTCAACAACGTCATCAACAACAACATCGAGATCGGTCTGGCCTCGGCCCCGATGTTCTTTCTGGCCACCATTTTTTACTTCATTCCGTTCTGCCTGATCATTGCGGAATTTGTGTCACTGAATAAGAACTCCGAAGCGGGTGTCTATGCCTGGGTGAAGAGCTCCCTCGGCGGTCGCTGGGCCTTTATCTCTGCCTATACCTACTGGTTCGTGAACCTGTTCTTCTTCACCTCGCTGCTGCCGCGGGTGATCGCCTACGCCTCCTATGCCTTTTTGGGCTACGAATACATTTTCACCCCGCTGGCGACCACCTTCTTAAGCATGGTGCTGTTCGCCTTTGCCACCTATGTCTCCACCAACGGTGCCAAGATGCTCGGCCCCATCACCTCGGTGACCTCGTCCCTGATGTTGCTGCTGACCCTCTCCTACATTCTGCTGGCAGGTGTGGCGTTAGTCGGTGGTGTACAACCGGCCGATCCCATCACGGTGGAGGCGATGATCCCCGATTTCAGCTGGGCTTTCCTCGGTATCACCACCTGGATCTTTATGGCCGCCGGTGGCGCCGAGTCGGTTGCTGTCTACGTCAATGACGTGAAAGGGGGCTCCAAGTCGTTCGTGAAGGTGATCATCATCGCCGGGCTCTTTATCGGGGTGCTCTACTCCATCGCCTCCCTGCTGATCAACGTGTTCGTGCCGAGCGATACCCTGCATTTCACTGGTGGCTCGGTACAGGTGTTCGAGGGGCTGGCGGCCCATTTCGGTCTGCCCGCCGTGTTTATGAACCGCTTCGTCGGTCTGGTCTCCTTTACCGCCATGTTCGGTTCTCTGCTGATGTGGACGGCCACGCCGGTGAAGATCTTCTTCTCCGAGATCCCGGCCGGCATCTTCGGCAAGAAGACGGTCGAGCTGAACGAGAACGGCGTGCCTGCCCGCGCAGCCTGGATCCAGTACCTGATCGTATTTCCGCTGATGCTGATCCCGACCCTGGGCTCCAACACCGCGCAAGAGCTGATGAACACCGTCATCAACATGACCGCTGCCGCCTCCATGCTGCCGCCGCTGTTCATCATGCTGGCCTACCTCAATCTGCGCCTGAAGCTGGATCACCTGCCACGGGATTTCAAGATGGGTTCGCGCACTACCGGCATCGCCGTGGTCTCGGTGCTGATCGCCATCTTCTCGGTGGGCTTCCTCGCCTCCACCTTCCCGACCGGCGCCGACATCATGACCATCATCTTCTACAACGTCGGCGGGATCGTGATCTTCCTCGGCTTCGCCTGGTGGAAGTACAACCGCTATGAAGCCTCCCTGAGTGCTGATGCGCGAGTAAAAGAGGCCCAGCCGACCAGCCAGATTTCCGTCCGGGCATCCTGACGATAACCCTGACCAAACCGGCCCCCGTGGCCAAGAGAGATCAACCGGGTGGCTGCGGCCACCCGTTACCGATTGCACCATTGAGCACAAGAACTGAACACAAGGAGAAAGGGATGAGCGAGACGATCGAGTTTGTCGAATTCAAACGGGTCGAGATGAAGGTGGGCAAGGTGCTGGAGGTGGTGCGCCACCCCGGGGCCGACAAACTCTACATCGTCCAGATCGACGTGGGCGGCGAGCGGCCGTTGCAGACCGTCACCAGTCTGGTGCCCTACTACAGCGAAGAGGAGCTGATGGGCAGCGAGGTGGTGGTGCTGACCAACCTCAAGCCCACCAAGATGCGCGGCGAGCGCTCCGAGTGCATGTTGCTCTGCGCCGAGACCCCGGACGAGAGCCAGAGCGTGCTGTTGCAGCCCCGGGTGCCGATGGCGCCGGGTACCCCGATCGTCTAGGCGATCGACTGATTTAACGCCGGGGCAGCAGAGCTGCGCCGGTGTGTGCGAAGGGGCGCTACGAGCGGCCCCTCTGACAATAACAAGAGAGTAAACGGCCCGGCCAGCAGGCAGGCGCCGAACACATTCAGAGTCATAGCGCCCCGTGCGAAGGGGCGTGAATCCACCGGAGGACACCATGTCTGAATCAGTACGCGGCACCATAGGCAAGTTTGCCCTGTTGTCGATGACCTTTGCCGCAGTGTTCAACGTGCGCAACATCGTCAACAACAACATCGAGCTGGGGCTCAGTTCCGCCCCCATTTTCCTGCTGGCGACCCTGGTCTACTTCGTGCCATTCGTCTTCATCATTGCCGAGTTCGTCTCGGCCAACAAAGATTCCGAGTCGGGGATGTACGACTGGCTGAAAAAACCGCTCGGTACCCGGATGGCCTATCTGGGCTCCTTCCTCTACTGGTTCGTTAACCTGTTCTGGTTTATCTCGTTGCTGCCCAACGTCATCGCCTACGCCTCTTACGCCATGCTGGGTTATGAGTACAGCTTCTCGCCCATGGTGACATCGATTATCTCCATCGTGCTGTTTGCGGCGGCGACCCATATCTCCACCAAGGGGGCGACCTGGCTCGGCAAGATTGCCGAGATGGTGGCCTACGGCGTGTTTGCCCTGTTCGCCATCTATGTGTTGGGTGCCCTGACCGCCCTCGGCGGTGACCATGTGGCGGCCCAACCCATCACCATGGCAGCCATGACCCCCACCATCAACTGGGCGACCCTCGGCATCATGTGCTGGATCTTCCAGGCGGCGGGCGGTGCCGAAACCGCGGCGGCCTATCTCAATGACGTGAAGGGCGGCCAGAAGTCCTTTATCAAGGTGATTATCTCTGCTGGTATTCTCATCGGTGCCATGTATGCGCTGGGTTCCCTGTTGGTGAACGTGTTCGTGCCGCGCGAGAGCCTCACCTATGCTGGCGGCATGGTGGAGATCTTCACCGGCATGGCCCAGTACTTCGGGCTTTCCGAGACTCTGGTGGGCCGCGCGGTCGGTATCGTGCTGTTCATCGCCATGTTCGGTTCCATGATGATGTGGACCTCGGCGCCGGTGAAGATCCACTTCTCCGAGATCCCGCAGGGGGTCTACGGCGACAAGACCACCCGCCTCAACAAGCACGGGGTGCCGGTGCGCGCCGCCTGGTGGCAGTTTGTCTTCGTGTTCGTGATGCTGGTGGTCAACGGCTTTGGCTCCGAGTCGGTGCAGCAGATGATGAACACCGCCATCAACCTCACCGCCGGTACCGCCATGTTGCCGCCGATCTTCATCATGGTGGCCTACTTCGTGTTCCGCTGGAAACACGACGACACCCCCCGCGACTTCCGCATGGGATCACGCACCTTCGGTATGGCGGTGGTGTCGGTGCTGATCGCCATCTTCGTGGTGAGCATGAGCGCTTCTGCCTTCCCGAGCGGGGTGGATCTGGTGCGCGCCTTCTTCATCAACGTCTTTATGACCGCGGTCTTCTCGGCGCTGGCCTACTGGTGGATCTCCCGCTTCGAGAAGCGTCAGGCCCGCAAGCAGGGTGGCATTGACAAGAAAAGCGGCAACGGCACGCTGGCCAGCCAGCGCTGATCGGCTGAGCGAAAAAACCGAGACGGGCGGCCTTGGTCGCCCGTTTTTTTATCCATTTATCGCTGGTTTGGCGCTATCTGGCCGCGGGTCGTCCACTTCCGCTATTCGACAAAGCAAAGGCGTTAAGCATTGATGAACAATTAACCGCCACTCAACTTTGCGCCGCTGAGATATCGGGGTAAGCTGGAGGTTCGCTTTAGCGGGAGGTGCCAGACATCTCCCGCTCTGTTTCTTGTCCTCCCCGATCCTGACCTTTTGCCAAGAAGGCAGGATGCGCTCTGATGGAGACCCCCCTGTGCGTCTGGATCCCTTTACTGTTGTGCTGATTGCTGTGGTCACCCTGGCCTCCCTCTTTCCCTGCGAGGGGCAGGTGGCCGTCTGGTTTGGTCTGCTGACCAAGCTGGCGGTGGCACTCTTGTTCTTCATGCATGGCGCCAAGCTGTCGCGCCAGAACCTGCTGGCGGGCCTCGGCCACTGGCGGCTTCATCTGGTGGTGATGCTCAGCACCTTCGTGCTGTTTCCGCTGCTCGGGCTGCTGCTCACCCCGCTGGTACCGAGCTGGCTGAGCCCGGCTATCTACCTCGGCTTCCTCTATCTCTGCGCCCTGCCTGCCACCGTGCAGTCGGCCATTGCCTTCACCTCGATGGCGGGAGGCAATGTGTCGGCGGCGGTGTGCAGTGCCTCGGCCTCCAGCATCCTCGGCATCTTCCTCTCGCCGGTGCTGGTGGGGATGATGATCCACGTGCAGGGGGAGGGGATCGACACCTGGCACTCCATCCAGTCCATCATGATGCAGCTGATGCTGCCGTTCGTGGTCGGCCACCTGTCGCGTCCGCTGATCGGTCGCTGGGTCGATAGCCACCGTCCGCTCATCGGCAAGCTGGATCAGAGTTCCATCCTGCTGGTGGTCTATGTCGCCTTCAGCGAGGCGGTGGTGCAGGGGATTTGGCGTCAAGTAAGTTGGTACGATCTGGCCAGTATCGTGCTGCTGAGCTGCATCTTGCTGGCGCTGGTACTCTGCTGGAACGTCTGGATCAGCCGTCGGCTCGGGTTCAACAAGGCGGACGAGATCACCATCGTCTTCTGCGGCTCCAAGAAGAGTCTCGCCAACGGGGTGCCGATGGCCAACGTCATGTTCCCGGCCGCCAGCGTCGGGGTGATGGTGCTGCCGCTGATGATCTTCCACCAGATCCAGCTGATGGTCTGCGCCGTGCTGGCCCGCCGTTACCACGAGCAGCAGCAAGGCTGAGCTCGCCCGATCACCACAATCCCGACTGAAACAGGCCCGTCACGGGCCTGTGTTGATCAGAGATGGCGGGCGTGAAAGCGCAGGTGCGCCTCGATAAAGCTCGCCACGAAGTAGTAGCTGTGGTCATAGCCCTCGTGGCGGTTGAGCTCGAGCGGCCACTCCTTGCTGGCGGCCGCTTCTGCCAGCGCATCGATATGCAGCTGCTCGGCGAGGAAGGGATCATCCAGCCCCACATCCACCAAGGTCGGCAGCGGCGTGACCGGCTGGTGGCGCAGCAGCTGGCAGGCATCCCACTCCTGCCACAGCAAGGGATTGCTGCCGAGGTAGGCGCCGAGCGCCTTCTGGCCCCAGGGGCAGCGGCTTGGATGGCAGATCGGGCTGAAGGCCGAGACCGAGCGGTAGCGACCCGGTTCCCGCAACGCGGCGATCAGCGCACCGTGACCCCCCATGGAGTGGCCGCTGATGGCGCGTCGGGTCGAGACCGGGAAGTGGGTCTCGATGAGTTCGGGCAACTCGCGGGTGACGTAGTCATACATCTGGTAGTGCGCCTGCCAGGGGCTCTGGCTGGCATTGACGTAAAAACCTGCCCCCATGCCGAGGTCATAACCGGGATCGTCGGCCACGCCGTCGCCGCGGGGGCTGGTGTCCGGCGCCACCAAGGCGATACCGAGCTCGGCGGCGATGCGGTGGGCCCCCGCCTTCTGCATGAAGTTCTCATCGGTGCAGGTGAGGCCGCTGAGCCAGTAGAGCACCGGTACCTTCTGGCCGGTGAGGGCCTGAGGCGGCAGATAGATGGCAAAATTCATCTCGCAGCCGAGCACGCTGGCGTGGTGGCGATAGCGCTTGTGCCAGCCGCCGAAGCTCTTGTTGCTGCTGATAATCTCCAGGTTCATCGAAGGACTCCTGCACCCTGCCCACGAAGGCGGGCGGGGTGATCATGCTCAGTAGTGGATGACGGTGCGGATGCTCTTGCCTTGGTGCATCAGATCGAACGCCTCGTTGATCTGCTCAAGCCCCATGGTGTGGGTGATGAAGTCATCGAGGCGGAACTCACCCTGCATGTAGCGCTGCACATAGCTCGGCAGTTCGCTGCGACCGCGTACCCCGCCGAAGGCGCTGCCGCGCCAGACCCGGCCGGTCACCAGCTGGAACGGACGGGTGCTGATCTCCTGACCCGCTCCGGCGACGCCGATGATGACCGACTCGCCCCAACCCTTGTGGCAACACTCCAGCGCTGCACGCATCACCTTGACGTTGCCGATGCACTCGAAGGAGAAGTCGACGCCGCCATCGGTCAACTCGACGATCACCTCCTGAATCGGTTTGTCGTAGTCGTTCGGGTTGATGCAGTCGGTGGCACCCAGCTTGCGGGCTAGCTCGAACTTGCTCTCGTTGATGTCGATGGCGATGATGCGGCCGGCCTTGGCCAAGCGAGCCCCGATCACCGCCGAGAGGCCGATGCCCCCCAGCCCGAAGATGGCGACGCTCTCACCCTCTTTCACCTTGGCGGTGTTCATCACGGCGCCGATGCCGGTGGTGACGCCGCAGCCGAGCAGGCAGACCTCTTCCAGCGGGGCGGCCGGGTCCACCTTGGCGATGGAGATCTCCGGCAGTACCGTGTATTCGCTGAAGGTGGAGGTGCCCATGTAGTGATAGATGGGCTGGCCATCTTTGGAGAAGCGGGTGGTGCCGTCCGGCATCAGCCCCTTGCCCTGGGTCGCGCGGATCTTCTGACAGAGGTTGGTTTTGCCGGATTTGCAGAACTTGCACTCGCCGCACTCGGGGGTGTAGAGCGGGATCACGTGATCCCCCACCTTGACGCTGGTGACCCCTTCGCCGATGGACTCGACAATGCCGCCCCCCTCATGGCCGAGAATGCAGGGGAAGACCCCTTCCGGATCTTCACCGGAGAGGGTGAAGGCATCGGTGTGGCAGACGCCGGTGGCGACGATGCGCACCCGCACCTCGCCCGCTTGGGGCGGCATGACGTCGATCTCTTCGATGGAGAGGGGCTGACCCGGGCCCCAGGCGATGGCGGCTTTACACTTGATGCTTTGAACCTGTGCCATGAATGACATCCTTCTTGTTGAGCAGGGTGAACAGAGATGAGTTCGGACATTCAGTGTAGTTTCCCGCCGATTTGGTGATAATGAGGGCAAATATCAAATCACTTTTACACACAGGTAATAATGTTCGGCTGGGAAGGGATCTGTGAATTTGTCAGCGTGGCGGAGCAGGGGGGCTTTACCCCAGCGGCGCGCAAGCTGGGGGTGTCGGTGGCGCAAGTGAGCCGGCAGGTGGCACAGCTGGAAGATCGGCTGCAGGCCAAGCTGCTGCTGCGCACCACCCGTCAGGTGCGGCTCACCGAGCTTGGCGAGATCTACTATCGCCACTGCCGTCAGCTGCTCGACAACCTCTATGAGGCGGAGCTGGCAGTGGGGCGCCATCAGGCGGTACCGCAAGGGTCGCTGCGCATCACTGCCCCCGTCTCCTATGGCGAGAGCCGCATCGCCCCGCTGGTGAATGACTTCATGGTGCGTTTCCCCCAGCTGGAGGTGACCCTCAACCTCACCAACCAGCTGCTGGATCTGGTGCACGAAGGCTACGATCTGGCGCTGCGGCTAGGTCATCTCAAGGATTCGACGCTGGTGGCGCGCAAGCTGGCGCAGCGGGTGCCCTATGTCTGCGCCTCACCGGCTTACACCGCTCGCCACGGCATGCCCAATAGCCTCTCCGAGCTAACTCGTCACACCTGTCTGGTGGGCAACGGCGACGAGTGGCACTTCACTCTGGATGGCCGCCCCCACAGCGTGCGGGTGCGCGGTCTGTTGCAGTGCAACAGCGGCCACGCCTTGCTGGATGCGGCGCTCAAGGGAATCGGCATCATCCAACTGCCGGACTACTACGTGAGCGACCATCTGGCCCGTGGCGAACTGATCGAACTGCTGCCCGAACTGCGGGCCCCGGCGGAGGGGATCTGGGCCCTCTATCCCCACAATCGCCACCTCTCCCCCAAGGTGCGGCTGCTGGTGGATTATCTGGCCGAGCGGCTGAGCGACCCGCACCAACCGGCGCTGGTGATGCCGATAGGCTAGGGCGCTCCCCACCCGTTGACTCACTGGCGGCGGGTGACAGGCGTGATGGCCGGAAAATAAAAGAGCCCTTGAGGAATCAAGGGCTCTTTTGCAGGTAACAACCGGAGAGTCAACGACCCATCACTCGATGTTCTGAATTTGCTCGCGCATCTGCTCGATGAGGACTTTCAGCTCGACGGCGGACTGGGTCACTTCAGCGTTGATGGACTTGGAGCCGAGGGTGTTCGACTCGCGGTTGAACTCCTGCATCATAAAGTCGAGACGACGGCCACAGGCGCCACCCTTTTTCATGATCTTGATGGTTTCGCTGATGTGCATCTCCAGACGATCCAGCTCTTCGGCCACGTCGATCTTCTGGGCCAGCATCACGATCTCCTGCTCGATGCGGGCCGGATCCAGCTCGACCTTGGCTTCGGCCAGACGGTCGGTGAGCTTCTGGCGTTGCCATTCGATGATCTGCGGCAGGTGGACGCGCACCTTCTTCACTTCCACCTGAATGCCATCCAGACGCTGCTGGATCAGGTTCTTGAGGTTGGCACCCTCGCTGGCGCGGGAGGCGAGGAAATCTTCCATGGTCTGGTCAAAACCGCCGAGCAGCAGGGTGGCGACCGCGTCCATGTCCTGCTCGGCGGCAGCCATGACACCCGGCCAGCGCAGCACGTCGACCGGATTGAGCTGGCCCTGGCCCGCTTCTTTCATTACCCAGTTGGCGCTGTCGATGATGAGCTTGGCCAGCTCTTCATTGATATGCAGCTGCTTTGCATCGGCTTGAGCGGCTTCGAAACGCAGGTTGCACTCCACCTTGCCGCGTTGCAACTTGGCGCGGAAACGCTCACGCAGAACCGGCTCCAGGCTGCGCAGTTGCTCCGGCAGGCGAATGTAGGTTTCCAGATAGCGCTGGTTTACCGAACGAATTTCCCAAACGGCTGTGCCCCAGTCGCCCTTGAATTCCTTGCGGGCGTAGGCGGTCATGCTGTGAATCATTGATTGTTCCGGGCTTGATGAAGTGTGCGGCCAGTATACTCAGCCCGGCCCTGCTCGTCAGCCGATGCCGTGGTTTTAGCGGCTGATATTTGGGGCGGGATCACTTATAATCCCCCGCCAATTTGAGCCAGCCCAGAGGTCCGTTCCATGTCACGTCCCAGCGATCGCAGTGCCGCGCAACTTCGCCCGGTTACCATTACCCGCAATTTCACCAAACATGCAGAAGGCTCAGTGCTGGTGGAGTTCGGTAACACTCGCGTGCTCTGCACCGCCAGCGTCGACACCAGCGTTCCGCGCTTCCTGAAAGGGAAGGGCCAGGGTTGGGTCACTGCCGAATACGGCATGCTGCCGCGTTCCACCCACTCCCGGATGAACCGCGAAGCGGCCTCCGGCAAGCAGAGTGGCCGTACCCTGGAAATCTCCCGTCTGATCGCCCGCTCCCTGCGCGCGGCGGTAGACCTGACCGCACTGGGCGAGCACTCCATCACCGTTGACTGTGATGTGTTGCAAGCCGATGGCGGCACCCGCACCGCCTCCATTACCGGTGCCTGCGTGGCGCTGGTGGATGCGCTGAACTGGATGGTCGAGAAGGGCATGCTCAAGCAGAGCCCGCTCAAGCAGATGATCGCCGCTGTCTCCGTCGGCATGTATCAGGGCGAAGCCATCTGCGATCTGGAGTACATTGAAGACTCCGCCGCCGAGACTGACATGAACGTGGTGATGACCGAGGATGGTCGCATCATTGAGGTGCAGGGCACCGCGGAGGCCGAGCCCTTCACCCATGAGGAGCTGCTGGCGATGCTGGGGCTCGCCAAGGACGGCATTGCCGAGATCATTGCGCTGCAGAAGCAGTCACTCTCCTGATTTTAAAAACGCGGCATTGGCCGCGTTTTTTTATACCCCCACACAAGACAACGACAAGCCAAGCAAGGAGCCAGAATGAAAGCCTACCAGCGTCAATTTATCGAGTTCGCCCTGGAGAAACAGGTCCTCAAATTCGGTGAATTCACCCTGAAATCCGGTCGTAAAAGCCCCTACTTCTTCAACGCCGGTCTGTTCAACAGCGGCCGCGATCTGGCCCGTCTCGGCCGCTTCTATGCCGCCGCCCTGATGGATGCCGACATCGAGTTTGACGTGCTGTTTGGCCCGGCCTACAAGGGGATCCCCATCGCCTCCGCCACCGCCGTGCAGTTGGTCGAACAGCACGATGTGGATGTGCCCTGGTGCTTCAACCGCAAGGAGGCCAAGGATCACGGCGAAGGCGGCAATCTGGTGGGCAGCCCGCTCAAGGGGCGCATCATGCTGGTGGACGATGTGATCACCGCCGGCACCGCCATCCGCGAATCCATGGATCTGATCCAGGCCAACGGCGCCTCGCTGGCGGGCGTGCTGATTGCGCTGGACCGTCAGGAGAAGGGCAAGGGCGAGCTCTCCGCCATTCAGGAAGTGGAGCGTGACTACGGCGCCCACATCATCGCCATCATCCAGATGAGTGACCTGATCCAGTATCTGGAAGAGAAGCAGTCCGAACAGCCGGAGCTGGCGGCGCAACTGACGGCGATGAAGGCTTACCGCGCCCAGTACGGCATCTGAGTCGCCGTTCATACCTCGCAATAGCTGAATGCGGCGCCCGTTTGCTCTCTGGCAGTAAACGGGCGCCGTTTTTTCATCTGCAAAAAGTGGATCATGTGGCTTGAGCTTGCCCTTACAGTAAAGGTTAGGGTTTGCCAGTCGGCGTTTTTTGGTGCCGACGGGTTCCCGGGAGGAACAGCATGACGACCCAACAGCAACACCCCATTCATCTGCAATTGCCACTCAGTGGCATGAGCTGCGCCAACTGCGCCAGCCGCATCGCGGCCAGCCTCAACAAACTCGACGGGGTATCGGCCACCGTCAACTTCGCGTTGGAGCAGGCGGCCATCGATCTGGCCAGCCCTGACCGTCTGCCTGTGGTGCTCGACAGCATCACTAGTCAGGGTTATGACTACGGCCGCGAAACGCTGTCTTTCCAGATCAGCGGCATGACCTGCGCAGGTTGTTCGGCGCGACTGAACAAAATGCTGGCGGCATTGCCCGGCGTTATCTCCGCCGAGGTCAACTTCTCCATCGAGCAGGCCCGCATAGTGCTGGTGTCGGGGGCCCAGAGCCCCGCCGCATTGCGCGAGCGGATCGCGGCCCTCGGCTTTGGCGCCAAACTGGCGCAGGGTTCGGCCAGCGGCCGTCGCCAGCAGTTGCTGGAGCGGGAAGCGCAGGAGGCTGCCAATGCCCGTCAGGCACAAACCCGGGTCATTGTCTCGGCCCTGCTCACCCTGCCGCTGCTGGTGGGGATGCTGGCCATGGCCGGGTTGTTCCCCTGGCATCTGCCCGCCTGGCTGGAGCTGCTGCTCGCCACCCCGGTGCAGTTCTGGATCGGCGCCCGCTTCTACCGCGGCGCCTGGCTCGCCCTCAAGAACCGCGCGGCGAATATGGATGTGCTGGTGGCCACCGGTACCAGCGCCGCCTACTTCTACAGCCTCTATCTGCTGCTGACGCTGGGGATGGCCGCCAGCGGCAAGCTCTATTTCGAGGCGAGCGCCATCATCATTACCCTGATTTCCCTCGGAAAGTTGCTGGAAGCACGGGCCAGACGCAGCACCCAGTCCGCCATTCGCGAACTGATGGCGCTGCGGCCGGAAACCGCCACAGTCTGGCGCGGTGATACGTGGCAGAGCGTTGCCATCGACGAGGTGCTGCGCGGCGATCGGCTGCGGGTGCTGGTGGGGGAGCGGGTGCCAGTGGACGGCAGAATCGTGAGCGGTGCCAGCGAGCTGGACGAGTCGATCCTCACCGGCGAGAGCCTGCCGGTGCCGCGCAGTGCGGGCGACAAGGTGCTGGGCGGCGCCATCAACCGCTCCGGCGTGCTGGAGATCGAAGCCACTACCGTGGGGGAGGAGTCCAGTCTCAGCAAGATCATCGCGTTGGTAGAGAACGCTCAGATGGGCAAGGCGCCGCTGCAACAGCTGGTGGACAAGGTCTCCGCCGTGTTCGTGCCAGTGGTGATGGCCATCGCCCTGTTTACCCTGCTGGTGTGGTACGCCATCAGCAATGACTTCGGTCAGGCGCTGCTGGCAGCGGTGGCGGTGCTGGTGATCGCCTGTCCCTGCGCCCTCGGCTTGGCGACCCCGGCTGCCATTGTCACCGGCACCGGGGTAGCGGCCCGTCACGGCATTCTGATCAAGGATGTGGATACCCTGCAGAAGGCCCACGCCATCAAGGCGTTGATCTTCGACAAAACCGGCACGCTCACTCAGGGTCGGCCGGTGCTGGCCAGCTGGAGCGGCACTGTCGAGCAGCTGCGTCTGGCCGCCGCTTTGCAGCAGGCGAGCGAACACCCGCTGGCGCTGGCGATGCGCGAGGCGTTCGGCAAAGGGGCGGCGTTGCCTCAGCCGGAAGCGGTCGAGGTGCGGGTCGGGGCCGGTATTGTCGGCCAAGTGGCGGACCACAGGGTCGCCATCGGTAATGGCTCCCTGCTGGCCCAGCTCGGCATTGATCAGCCGCAACAGGATGAACAACCTGCCGATGGGGCAACTCGGGTCTGGGTCGCCATCGACGGCGTGGTGGCAGGCATCGCCGCACTGGCCGATACCCTGCGCCCCGAGAGTGCGGAAGCCATCGTCACCCTACGCCAACGCGGTATCGCCAGCTGGCTGGTGAGCGGCGATGCGCCAGCGCCGGTGGCTCACATCGCTGCCCAGTTGGGGCTGGACGGGGCGTTTGACTCCGTGCTGCCAGCGGGCAAGGTGGAAAAGGTCGAGGCGCTGCGGGCGCAAACCCGCGGGCTGGTGGCCATGGTGGGGGACGGGGTGAACGACGCCCCGGCGCTGGCGGCGGCAGATGTGGGCATCGCCATGGGTTCCGGCTCCGACGTGGCGATGGAGACCGCCTCCATCACGCTCATGCGATCTGACCCGCGGCTGGTGGCCGATGCCATCGATATCTCGGCGGCGACCTGGCGCACCATCCAGCAGAATCTGTTCTGGGCCTTCGTGTTCAATATCATCGGCATTCCGCTGGCGGCACTGGGCTATCTCAGCCCCGAGCTGGCGGGGGCCGCCATGGCCCTGAGCAGCATCACCGTATTGAGCAATTCCCTGTTATTGAAACGCTGGCAGCCCAAGGCGGCGCACGGGCCAGCATCCAACCCGATCAGTAAGGAGGCATAAATGAACATCAGCAAGGTTGCCAAGGCCACGGGGCTGACCGCCAAGACCATCCGTTACTACGAGAGTATCGGCCTCATCAAGGCACCAGTGCGCAGCGACAACGGCTATCGCAGCTATACCGAGGGATCGCTGCGGGAGCTGCGCTTCGTCAAGCGGGCGCGGGAGACCGGCTTTAATCTGGAGGAGTGTCAGGAGCTGCTGGCGCTCTATCGCAACGAGCATCGTACCAGCGCCCAGGTGAAGAAGCTGGCGCAGGAGAAGATCGTCGATCTGCGGGCCCGAATCAGCGGTCTGCAGGCAATGCTCAGCTCGCTGGAAGGGTTGGTCTGCTGCTGCCACGGGGATGAGAATCCGGAATGCCCCATTCTCGACGAGCTGGAGAAGGGCTGAACAAAGACTTGCTGACCAGCTGAGTGAACCCCCCCTTTGATGAGTGACTTCTTAATAAACGGCGCTTTATTGTTGCCTGTCAGGGGCTGATGGTAGACTGCTCGGCTCTTGTACGGGAGTACTCAGTTGACCCAGAGTGTGACACGCCAGGTTAAGCAGGCCATCATGGCCCAGCTCTATACCCACGCATCCTTCAGTCTCCCCTGCCTGGGGGTGTTGGCATTGGGTTGGAGTCTGCTGTTTCATGACTATCTGCCCGCCAGTGAAGCACTTGGCTGGTTGGCAGGGACTTGCCTGTGGCTGCTTGGCCGGGGCTGGCACTTGCGCTGGCGGCAATCCCGCCTGCACCAGACGCCGCTACCGGTGCTGGAGCGCGAGCTCTTTATCGGCGCCACCATCACCTCCATCATCTGGGCCCTCGGGGTACTGCTCTACATGGACAAGCTGCCCGATACCTACCGGGCCGCCATGTTAATGCTCTCCAGCCTCCTTCTTACCGGCAGTGCCATCATGCTGTTTGGTAGCCGTCGAACCCTCTATGGCGCCACCCTGCCGCTGGGGGTAGCCATACTGTTCGAGTTGGGCAATGGCAACGAGCAGGAGCGGATCGTCTCCTGCATGCTGGCGGGTTATCTGTTCGTCTTTCTGCCAACCCTGTTGCGGCGGATGCGGCGGGATCAGATCGCCTCGCTCCATCACCGTTTTTCCAATGCCGAGCTGGCGGCCGAATTGAAGGTGGTCTCCGAGCATCTGCGCCTTACCTCTCGTCTCGATGGCTTGACCGGCATCGCCAATCGCGCCCACCTCGATGACTGTCTGGAGCTGACCTGGCGTCGCTGCCATCGGGCCAAGGTGCCTTTGTCACTGGTGCTGCTGGATGTGGATTACTTCAAACAGTTCAATGACCATTATGGCCATCAAGCGGGCGATGACTGTCTGCAGCAGGTGGCCGCCTTGCTGGCCGAGGTGGAGCGGCGGGAGGACGATCTGGCGGCCCGTTACGGTGGTGAGGAGTTCGCTCTGTTGCTGCCCTGTACCGGCATGCAGGGGGCGTTGCAGGTGGCGGACCATGTGCGGCTGGCTCTCAAGGAGCTTGATATTCCTCATCAGAAGTCGCTGGTCTCCGGTCGGGTCACATGTAGTTTTGGTGTTGCCACACTGATACCGGATAACAGCATGAAAATCGCCGATTTGATCCAGAAAGCGGATGCGGCCCTCTATCAGGCCAAGCATAATGGGCGGGATCGAATCGAAGTAGCCTTGATGGGTAAGGTTGCCTGAGTTTAACGTGACAGATTAAAGAGGTTGTCTATGCAATGTCATCGTATCGAAGAGCTGCTGGAGTTGTTGCAGCCTGCCTGGATCAAGGAACAGGATCTCAGCCTGGTGCAGTTTGTAGCCAAACTGGCCAACGAAGCGGGATTTGAAGGACCTCTGTCCGAGCTGACCGACGACATGCTGATCTATCACCTCAAGATGCGGGAATCCGACAAGCAGGCGATGATCCCCGGTCTGGCCAAGGA
Source organism: Aeromonas sp. CU5 (assembly GCF_002586745.1). Taxonomy (NCBI): domain Bacteria; kingdom Pseudomonadati; phylum Pseudomonadota; class Gammaproteobacteria; order Aeromonadales; family Aeromonadaceae; genus Aeromonas; species Aeromonas sp. CU5. The sequence goes on along the minus strand of NZ_CP023817.1, from coordinate 3,649,339 downwards.
TCATGTGCCCGATTTCAAAGAGGCACTGCTGAAGGCTCGCGGAATCAAGTGAATCTTTAGTGGAAGCGCATCACCTTGGGGTGATGCGCTTTTTTGTTGCTGAAAATTGCGATCAAACGCCAATGTTAGATACATCTAATCCACACAATTAGCATGCTGTTTAAGATATAATCCGCTCCATAACAAATAAGGGAGCGATGTCTTGCAATGGCCGACCACGACAAAATCGATATCAAGGACGTTACCGACAAGGGCGTAACCGGGACCTACAATCCCAACACGTTCAAAGCCAGCGACGACAGATTCAACCCCGGCAACCGTATCTATGTGCGGGCCCAGACCGGAACATGGCAGCGGGTGCGCAAGGCCATGGGCTGGTTTTTCGTTGCCTTCTTTGTGCTGCTGCCCTGGCTGCGTTATGACGGCCGTCAGGCGGTGCTATTCGATCTTGGCCATCAGCAGTTCCATATCTTTGGCGCCACCATCTGGCCGCAGGATCTGACCCTGCTCGCCTGGCTCTTCATGATTGCCGCCTTCGCCCTCTTCTTCGTGACCACCTTCCTCGGCCGGGTCTGGTGCGGCTATCTCTGCCCGCAGACGGTCTGGACCTTCATGTTCATATGGTTTGAAGAGAAGCTGGAAGGGCCCGCCAACAAGCGGCGCAAGCTGGATGCCGGACCCTGGTCGGCAGAGAAGCTGGCCCGCAAGGGGGTCAAGCATCTGGCCTGGCTGGTCATCTCGCTGGTAACCGGTCTGACCTTCGTCGCCTATTTCCAGGATGTCACTGAACTGGTGCCGGACTTCTTCACCCTGCAGGCCAGCGGTTGGGTGCTGTTCTGGGTGCTCTTCTTCACCATCATCACCTACGGCAACGCGGGCTGGATGCGCGCCATCATGTGCATCCATATGTGCCCCTACGCCCGTTTCCAGTCCGCCATGTTCGACAAAGACACCTTCATCGTCGGGTATGACACCAAGCGTGGCGAGACCCGCGGTGCCCGCTCCCGCAAGGCTGACCACAAGGCGCTGGGGCTGGGAGACTGTATCGACTGCGACCTCTGCGTGCAGGTCTGTCCGACCGGCATCGATATCCGCGATGGCCTGCAGTACGAGTGCATCAACTGTGGCGCCTGCGTCGATGCCTGCGACCAGACCATGGAGCGGATGGGCTACCCGAAAGGGCTCATCAGCTACACCACAGAGCACAAGCTGGCCCACGACTCCACCCATGTGGCACGGCCCAAGCTGATTGGCTACGGGCTGGTGATGGCGGTGATGCTGGGGGTATTTGTCTACAACGCCATGTCCATCATGCCGATGGGGCTCGATATCCTGCGGGATCGCAACCAGCTGTTCCGTGAGAACAGCGAGGGGCTGATCGAGAACACTTATACCCTCAAGATCCTCAACAAGACCCTGCAACCCCAGACCTACCAGCTGGATGTGGAGGGCTTGCCCGAGTATCAGTGGTTCGGCCCACGCCAAGTGACCCTGAAGGCGGGCGAGATCTACACCCTGCCGGTCAGTCTGGCGGTTGACCCCTACAACCTGAAACGGCCGACGCTGGACATCAAGTTTGTGCTGAAACGGGAGGGGGCGGCGCCCGATGACAGCAAGGGCAACCTGCGTCAGGGCAGCAAGTTTATCAGCCGGTTGTAACTACAGCTTGCGGATAGAGATTAGATGAGGAGGCCAACGGCGGTATTCGTTGGCTATCTCGGATAGAATGGGGCGCAACGGCGCCCCTTTCTTATGGTGGATGACATGCGTTTCAACTATTCCGATCTCACACCCGACCTCATCATGGATGCGCTCGATCTCAGCGGTCTGCGGCTCGACTCCGGCCTTATCGAACTCAACAGCTATGAGAACCGGGTCTACCAGTTTCAGGATGAGGAGCGTCGCCGCTATGTGGTGAAGTTCTACCGTCCTGGTCGCTGGAGCCGGGCCCAGATCCTCGAAGAGCATGAGTATGCTGCCCGGCTTTGTGATGCAGAGATCCCGGTGGCCGCCCCGATCGCCTTCGCGGGCGAAACCCTGCTGGAGCATCAGGGCTATCCGTTCGCCATCTGGCAGAGCGTCGGTGGTCGCCAGTTTGAGGTGGATAATCTCGATCAGCTGGAGTGGGTCGGGCGCTATCTTGGCCGCATCCATCAGATTGGTGCCAGCAAGCCGTTTCATCACCGTGTTCGGCTTGACGTCGAGAGCATGCTGCACGAACCGCGTCAGCTGCTGGCGTCTGGCGAGTGGCTGCCGAGCGGCTTGGCCAAGCAATTTTTCGGGGTGCTCGACGAGCTGATCAAACACGTCTGCGATGCCATGACCCTGGATGTGGCGCAGATCTCGCTGCATGGTGACTGCCACCCGGGCAACATTTTGTGGCGCGACGGCCCCATGTTTGTCGATCTCGATGACTGCCGTACCGGCCCTGCCATTCAGGATCTCTGGATGATGCTGAGCGGCGAGCGTCACGAGCAGCAGATCCAGCTCGATACCCTGCTGGCAGGCTACGAGGAGTTCATGGAGTTTGATTCGCGGGAATTGGCGCTGATTGAGCCGCTGCGGGCGATGCGCATCGTCCACTACATGGCATGGCTGGCGCGACGCTGGGAAGACCCCGCGTTCCCCCGTCACTTTCCCTGGTTCAATACCGATCACTACTGGCGTCAGCAGATTGCGACCCTACATGATCAGCTGGCGGCACTGAAGGCACCACCGTTGAGCCTGATGCCAAACTGGTGAAATTGAAGGGATCTTGCGTGGCAAGCGTGACTCGATCTCTGGCCCTGACCATTGACGTCAGCATGGCGAAACAATAGGCTTGGCACTGCTTCGGTTCGCCGGGCGTGCCTCACAGTGATCCCTTAACAGGAAACATCATGAAAAAAGTTTTATTTTTCCTCGCAGCCATGCTGATGGTCCCCATGGTTCACGCCGCCCCCGAATTCAAGGAAGGCGTTAACTACGATGTGGTCAAGCAGACTGCCTCTGCCAAGCCTGAAGTGATGGAGTTTTTCTCTTACTTCTGCCCGCATTGCGCGACGTTTGAACCCATCGTTGAGCAACTGCAGGCTGGTTTGCCAAAAGATGTGCCCCTCAAGAAGAACCCGGTGAACTTCATGGGTGGCGAGATGGGGCCAGAGATGCAGCGTGCCTACGCGGTTGCCACTTTGCTCAATGCAGAGAGCAAGGTCACTCCTGCCATCTTTAGCAAGATGCAACAGCGCCAGTATCCGACCAGCCGTGACGATGTGAAGAAAATTTTTGTCGACAACGGTGTTCCGGCCGAAGAGTTTGACGGTGCCGTCGACAGCTTCGCGGTTTCCGGCATGGTCTCCCAGTTCGATCGCAACATGCAGAGCTACAACATTCGTGGTGTGCCTGCGTTTCTGGTGAACGGCAAGTACATGGTGAAGATTGAATCCATCACCTCTCAAGAGCAGTTCAACAAACTGGTGCAGTTCCTGCTGACCAAGAAAGACTGATTACCCTTGAGTCGATAAAAAGCCCGCCGGTGTGAACCGGCGGGCTTTTTGTTTTCTGGCGCTCTGGAAGATCAAACCCCGACGTGGAAAGCCTGCTTGAGGTTACGGATAAACTCCGCATCCCGACAGAGAGTCTTGCCCGGGCTGTCGGAGATCTTGGCAACCGGGCCGCCGTTGCACTCCATCAGCTTGAAGACGATGTTCATCGGGCTGACACCGGGCAGGTCGCAGGTGAGCTTGGTGCCGATACCGAAACTGGTATTGATGCGGCCGCGGAAGTGACGCAGCAGCTGTACTGCTTTGTCGAGATTGAGCCCGTCGGAGAAGACCAGGGTCTTGTCGGTGGGGTCGATACCGAGGCGCTGATAGTGGCTGATGGCCTTCTCACCCCACACCACGGGATCGCCAGAGTCATGGCGCAGCCCCTGATAGCGGCTGGCCAGCTCGAAATCGAAATCACGCAGGAAGGCATCCATGGTGATGCAGTCGGTGAGGGCGATGCCGAGATGGTCGGTGAACTCGTCCAGCCAGCTGGTGAGGGCGGCGCGCTGGCTGTGCTCCAGCGGGAAACCGAGCTGCTGGTGCGCCTGGAACCACTCGTGGGCCTGAGTGCCCACGGCGGATAACTGGTACTTCTGGGCCAGCAGGTAGTTGCTGGTGCCGCGAAATGCTGGCAGCCGCTCCTTGAGCCGGCCTACCACCGCATCTTGCACCCCATGGGAGAAGCGGCGGCGGGTGCCAAAATCGATGAGGTTGAACTCGCTCATCTCTTCCGGACTCAGTTCCCGCTCCAGCTTGTCGAGCTTCTGGTCGAGTCGATCCAGCGCATGGCTGACGCCAAACTGGGGGTAGCGGAAGCGGTTACGCATCTCGCTGATGATGGCGAGCACCGGGATCTCCCACAGGATCACATCCTGCCAGGCCCCTTCGACCCGCACATTGATGCGGCCATCCTGCTCGAACACCTTGAGCAGGGAGGCATCGAGCGGCTTGCGGCGCAGGTGGTCGAGATAGTCAGGGGTGAAGAAGGGGCGCTCGGCCAGAAAATCGAGCTCGGGTTTGGTCAGTCGCAGGGAGCCAGCGAGGCGCAGTTGCTCCTCGATCTGCCCCATCATGGGCAGCAGGTCCTCTTCATTGCGGCTGTGGAATTCGGCCACCACCTCGGCATCCGGATAGCGATGGAACACCGCCTGCTGCATATGCAGCTTGTAGGCATCGGTGTCGAGCAGGCTGGTGAGGATTGGGGGCATATCAGGCTCCTCGCAGACTGGTGAGCACGATGGAGCTCCCCTGCCGCATATGTAACGTGCAGGCATCGGTGTCGAGCAGGCTGGTTAGTATGGGTGGCATATCAGGCGTCCAGCAGGCGTTGTACATCGATCAGGGTCTGGGCCAGTTCGGCACCAGCCTCGATCATCTGGGTGTGGGCGCTGGCAACCGTCGCGGGAGCAATGCCACGGCAGGCATCGAGATGGACGATCACCCGGAAACCGGCGCGGCGCAGTTGCAGCACGCTGGTTTTGACGCAGTAGTCGGTGGCGAGGCCGCCGACCAGTACTGTGTCGACCTTGCGGGCTTGCAGAAATTCGATGAGTCCGGTGCTGCGCCGTTCGGCCAGGTCGTGGAAGCAGGTGCCGTAGGGATGCAGATCCGGCTCGACCCCTTTCCAGACGAAGAAGTCATAGTCGATGGGGGCGGGCAGGCCGTCGAGCAGTTCGAAGCCCTTGCTGCCCGGCACGCAGTGCACCGGCCAGGTGAGGTCGGCGTTGGGCAGATCCAGCGGCAGCAGCATGCCAGAGGGGTCACTGACGGCCCAGTCGGCATTGGCAGGGTGAGCGTCCTTGCTGCCGATCCGCAGCGTGGCGAGGGTGGCCTGAGCGTTGAGCGCGGCCACAATATCATCACCGCCCACGACGGGCAGTTCGTTCGGGCAGAGAGGGGTAAAGCCCTTCTGCGCATCAATATCCAGGCTGGCGACGGTTCCCATGATTGGCTCCTGCACATACTATTCGTGTGATATTATCTACCAAACATTAATGGAAGGCGAGCAGGGCGATCGGCATGCTGAGAATGAGTCTGGATATGGTGGTGCTGCGGTTGCATGACGAGCGGCTCGAGCTGCTGCTCGAGACCCGTGATCGCCCCCCCTTTGCCCACAGTTGGCAGCTACCCGGCTTGCGCATCGACGAGGCACTGGATCGGGATCTCGATGCCGCCCAGCGCCGCTTGCTGGCGGAGTGGGGGCTCGGTCACTGTTACAGCGAGCAGGTCTGCACCCTCGGCAATCTGGAGCGGGATCCCCGCGGCTGGTCCACGACCCTGGTCTATCTCTGTCTGGTGGATCCGGAAGTGGCAGCGATCCACGGTTGCTGGCATCCGCTCTCCAACCTGCCGGGGCTGAGCCTCGCCTTCGACCATGTCCAGCTCATCGCCAAGGGGCTGGAGCGGCTGCGGATCAAGAGCCGCTACAGCACCTTGCCGCTGCAACTGCTGGGGCCCGAGTTCACCCTCTCCGAGGTGCAGCGCGCCTTCGAAATCATCCTGCAAACCCCCATGAACACTGCGGCGTTTCGCAAGCGGATCCATCGTGCCGACATTCTGGTGGATACCGGCCGCAAGCGTACCGGCAAACAGCGTCCCGCCATCCTCTACCGGCTGGAGAGTCCTTGCTGCGTGATGTTCGATCAGGTGATGCACGGGGTGGAAGCGTGAGCACGCTCCCCGTTCGGGTGCTGGTGAGTGCCTGTTTGCTGGGTCAGCCAGTGCGTTACGACGGTCAAAGCAAGGGGATTGTCAGCGACTGGCTGAGTGAGCTGGGTGCCGAAGGGCGGGCGCTGGCGTTTTGTCCCGAAGTCGCTGGCGGTTTGCCGACCCCGCGCCCTCCTGCCGAGCGGCAGGGCGAGCGGGTGGTGACGGCGAGCGGACTGGATGTGACTGCCGAGTTTGATCGCGGCGCCGAGCTGGCCCTCGCGCTCTGTCAGGCGCAGGGTATTCGCTTCGCCCTGCTGAAAGAGGGGAGCCCCTCATGTGGCAGCGGCCGTATCTATAACGGCCGCTTTGAAGGGGTCTCTGTGACGGGCGAGGGTAAGACCACTGCGCTGCTGCGCCGCCACGGCATAGCGGTCTTTTCCGAAGATCAGTTGGCCGAGTTGGCCTCAGCGCTCTCTTTGGATTCTTCTTTGGCTTTGGCAGCAACCGGCAGCGGCGCCTGACTGTTCTGCCACCCCTCCAGCACCTCGTCCTTCTCCTGCCAGCGCTGGTTTAGCCACTCCTGAAAACCGCGCTTGAACTGCTTGTCATTGAAGTAGTCGCCAACCAGCGCCTCATCCACCGGCAGCTCCTCAATTCGCACCTGAATGCGCTTTACCCGTCCCATCAGGAAGTCCTTGAACGGGGTCTCGGCGTTGTCCGGATAGCAGATGGTGACGTTGATCAGGCTGTCAAACTGCTCCCCCATGGCCGCCAGCGTAAAGGCCAGCCCCGCCGCTTTGGGCGGCATCAGATGGCGGTAGCGGGAGCGGGAAGCGTCCCGTTTCTGCTCGGTGAAGCGGGTCCCTTCCACGAAGTTGATGACGGTGGTGGGAATGTGGCGAAACTTCTCGCAGGCATTGCGGGTGGTCTCGATATCCTTGCCGCGCAGGTGCGGATTTCTTAACAGAAACTCTCTCGAATAACGGCGCATAAAGGGCATGTCGAGCCCCCAGCAGGCAAGCCCCAGCAGCGGGATATAGATCAGCTCGTGCTTCATGAAGAACTTGGGCACCGGCAGCCGCTCCCGGAACAGGTGACCCAGCACCACGATATCGGTCCAGCTCATGTGGTTGCTGATGATCAGATACCAGCCATCCTTGCGCAGTCGGGTATTGTCCTCCACCTGCCAGTCGATGCGCATCGTGAGACGGATCACCAGCGCGTTGCAGGCTAACCACAGGCGCATGAAGCGGTTATTGAGGCGGCTGCAGGCACGGCCAAACGCCGGAACAGGCAGCAGCAGCTTGGCCAGCGACACCAGCAGGATCAGGCTGGCGCACAAGGCGGTGAAAAGGATGGTCAGGCCCGCGCTGATGATCAGCACCAGCGGGCCGGGAAGCAGGGATAGCATGGATGTTTACTGCGCCTTGGTTGCCAGCAGTTGGCTCAGGGTCTGGTCCTTCTCGTGCCAGATCCCGTTCAACCACTGTTGAAACTCTTGTTGGAACTCGGGGTCATTGAAGTAATCCCCCACCAGCTTGCGGTCGATCGGCAAATAGCGGACCTGAACCTTGATTTGCCCGACCCGGCCGCACATGAAGTCCCAGTAGCTGGGAATGCCGTCCGGATAGGCGATGGTGACATCCACCAGTTGCTGCAACTGGTCACCCATGGCCGCCAGTGTGAAGGCGATGCCCCCCGCTTTCGGGAGCAGCAAGTGGCGATAGGGCGAGCCCTGCTTCTGATGCTTGCTGCCGGTGAAACGGGTGCCTTCGACAAAGTTCATCACACTCACCGGAATGTGGCGGAATTTGGCACAGGCCTGGCGCGTTGTTTCTATGTCCTTTCCCTTCAGATGTGGCCTTTTTTCCAGAAATTTACGGGAATATCGCCGCATGAAGGGGAAGTCGAGCGCCCACCATGCCAGCCCGAGAAAAGGTACCCAAATCAGCTCTTTCTTGAGGAAAAACTTCAGGAAGGGGATTTTTTGGTTAAAAACCCGCTGCAATACCAGTATGTCGACCCAGGATTGATGGTTGGCAATCACCATATACCACTCATTCCGGTGCCCTTTGTCCACTCCGACCACCTCGAAAGGGGTCTGGATGATGGTTTTCTGGATCAGATTGTTGAAACCGATCCAGCAGCTGGCACAGCCATCCAGCAGGGTGTTGCAGAGGGTTCGCCACCCCTTGAACGGTAGCGGCAGCTTGAGCAAACCCAGCAAGAAGATGGGGATAAACCAGAAGAGGGTATTGAAAAAATAGAGCAGGGTGGAGAGGCTGCCGCGCAGTCGCTCTGTCAGCTTGTTGGGCATGAGTAAGGGTCCGTCTTGCTGTCGATAAAGGGCCATCAAGTGGTCAGATCTGTGGCCATAATATCAGCCGACGGCGCGCTAGACCATGCAGAGGGCGTTTGGCAGCAGGAAACCCTCGTTTCGCCATCTTGCAGATTCAGCCGTTACGTAGCCGCGACAGCAGCCGATCCATGGCGCGATAACCGAGCGCCTCGATAAGATGCTCCTTGCCGATGGCCGGTTGCCCGGCCAAGTCGGCGATGGTGCGCGATACCCGCAAAATGCGGTGCCAGGCCCTTATGCTGAGCCCCAGCTTCTGGATCGCATTTTCCAAAAATTCGGCATCTTGCGGTGATAGTCGGCAAATATCCTCTATCTCGCGACTATCCAGCAGATTGTTGAGTTTGCCATTGCGGCCGAGCATGCGCTCGCGCGCCGCCAGTACCCGATCGCGGATCTGCTGGCTTGACTCTCCCCGCTCCGCCTTGCCGGTCAGGCTCCCCTTGGGCAGTAGCGGCACCTCTACCGTCAGGTCGAAGCGGTCGAGAAAGGGGCCGGAGAGTTTGCCGAGGTAGCGCAGGATCTGATCCGGGCTGGAGCGGGTCTGGCCGTCACCATAGTGGCCGCAGGGGCTAGGATTCATGGCGCCCACCAGCTGGAAGCGGGCGGGAAAATCCACCTGACGGGCGGCCCGGCTGATGGTGATGTGGCCCGTCTCCAGCGGTTCGCGCAGGGAGTCGAGCACCTTGCGCTCAAATTCGGGCAGCTCGTCGAGAAACAGCACCCCGTTGTGGGCCAACGATATTTCGCCGGGGCGTGGGTGGCTGCCACCGCCAACCAGCGCTACCGCCGAGGCGCTGTGGTGGGGTGTGCGATAGGGTCTGTGGTGCCAGCGTCCGGCGCGCGGAGTGAGGCCGCCGATGGAGTGGATGGCGGCGGTCTGCTGCGCCTCCTGTTCGCTAAGGGGCGGCAGAATGCCGGGCAATCGGCTGGCCAGCATGCTCTTGCCGGTGCCGGGCGGGCCGATGAACAGCAGGTTGTGGCTGCCAGCGGCGGCGATCTCCAGCGCCCGCTTGGCCTGTGACTGGCCGATCACATCCTGCAGATCCGGTACATCGGGCAGGCTCTCCGCGCTTTGGGGATCCGGTAGTGGCAGTTCGTACTGGCCTGCTAGCCAGGCGGTGACGGCCAGCAACTGGTGGGCGGTGCGCACCTCGGCATCCTGGATCAGCGAGGCTTCTGGGCCATTTTCTCGCGGTACAAGCAGGGTGCGTCCCGCATCGCGGCAGGCGATTACGGCGGGCAGCACCCCGAGCACGGGACGGATCTCGCCGGTCAGGGCCAACTCCCCCAAAAATTCGTGATCGAGCAGGTATTTTGCCGGTATCTGCTTGGAAGCGGCGAGAATGCCGATGGCGATGGCCAGATCGAAACGACCTCCCTCCTTGGGCAGATCGGCGGGGGCCAGATTGACGGTGATGTGTTTACTCGGGAACTCGAAATTGCCGTTGAGCAGGGCGCTGCGCACCCGATCCCGCGACTCTTTCACCGAGGTTTCCGGCAGGCCGACCATGTTGAAGGCGGGCAGGCCGTTGGAGAGGTGAACTTCCACTGTAACTTGCGGGGCCGCGATCCCGAGGCTGGCACGGCTATAAACCACAGCTAATGACATAAATCCCGTCCTTGAGTTGATATATGTTCTGACTAACTGCTTGTTGTTGGTTTTTTATTCCAGAGTTCCGGCTGGGGAATAGCCAAAATCAGTGGGTTGTCACAGAAAAAATCCTTGCCCAATAAAAATCACCGTGCTAGTTCTAATAGCCATTCGCGGTGCAAACCGCCCCAATTTCACAGGATTTCCGGTTGTAACTATGAACATGGCCTCCCGTTTCGTCAGCATTATTGTGGTCCTAGTGGTGATTATTATCTCACCGCTCGGGGCTCGTTTAGCTGCACGGAACAAGGGATAGACCCACCACCGGACAGAACGAAACAAGCGACCCCCGAGCCTCATAGCTCGGGGGTTTTTTTTCGACCAAAGGACAGGATTCTCCACATGAACGGCGCGCAGTTTTTGGTACAGGCTCTCAAGAAACAGGGTGTGACCCAGGTGTTTGGTTACCCGGGCGGGGCCATCATGCCGGTCTACGATGCCCTGTATGACGGTGGTCTGGCCCATCAGCTCTGCCGCCACGAGCAGGGCGCCGCCATGGCGGCGGTGGGCTATGCCCGCGCCTCCGGTCTGGTGGGGGTCTGTATCGCCACCTCCGGCCCCGGCGCCACCAATCTGGTGACCGGTCTGGCGGAGGCGCTGCTCGATTCTGTGCCGCTGGTGGCCATCAGCGGTCAGGTGCCCTGCTCCGCCATCGGCACCGATGCGTTTCAGGAGGTCGATGTGCTCGGCATGTCCCTCTCCTGCACCAAGCACTCCTTCATGGTGACCGATGCCGCCGATCTGGGGCGCGTACTGGCAGAGGCTTTCGCCATCGCCACCGAAGGGCGCCCGGGTCCGGTACTCATCGACTTTCCCAAGGATGTGCAGCTCGCCGCCGTGCCAACCCAGAGCCCGCTGTTTGCGGTGGAGGAACCAGAGCCCCTCAATCCGGCCGAGCTGACGCTGGCCCGTACCCTGCTGGCCGCTGCCGAGCGCCCGGTGCTCTACGTTGGTGGCGGGGTGGGCATGGCCAATGCCGAGCAGCAGTTGCGCGACTTTGCCGCCGTCACCGGCATGCCTGCGGTCACTACCCTCAAGGGGATTGGCGCGCTCGACCCCGACAGCCCCGTCTACCTCGGTATGCTCGGTATGCACGGCACCAAGGCCGCCAACTACGCGGTGCAGCAGTGCGACTTGCTGCTGGTAGTGGGCGCCCGTTTCGATGATCGGGTGACCGGCAAGCTGGAGGAGTTTGCCCCCGAGGCCAAGGTCATCCATCTTGATGTGGACGCTGCCGAGTTCGGCAAGCGCCGCGCCGCCGAGGTGGGTATCACCACGGATCTCAAGCGGGTGTTGCCCGCCCTTGCTATGTCCCTCTCCATCGACCCCTGGCGTGAACACTGCGCCGCCATGGCCCGCGAATATGCGTTTCGCTACGACCACCCGGGGCAGGCCATTTACGCTCCGGCGCTGCTCAAGCAGCTTTCTGCCCGGCTACCGGAGAGCAGCGTGGTCGCCTGCGACGTGGGTCAGCACCAGATGTGGGTAGCCCAGCACATGCGCTTCACCAGCCCGCGCAACCATCTTTCCAGTGCCGGTCTCGGTACCATGGGGTTCGGTCTGCCCGCCGCCATCGGCGCCAAGATGTCGCGTCCAGATGACGAGGTGGTGCTGGTGAGCGGTGACGGCTCTTTCATGATGAACGTGCAGGAGCTCGGCACCATCCGCCGCGCCCAGCTCAAGGTGAAGATGGTGCTGCTGGACAACCAGCGCCTCGGCATGGTGCGCCAGTGGCAGGAGCTGTTCTTCGACGGCCGCTACAGCGAGACCATCCTCTCCGACAACCCCGATTTCGTCGCCCTGGCTGCCGCTTTCGGCATTCCGGGCGAGACCATCACATGTAAGGAGCAGATAGCTGGAGCCCTCGATCGCCTGCTTGAGAGCGAAAGCGCTTATCTGCTGCATGTGGCTATTTCAGAGGAAGAAAACGTCTGGCCCCTGGTTCCGCCGGGAGTCGCCAACCACAAGATGATGGAGCAACGCCCATGAACCCGCACACCCTTGCCCAGCCAGCATTTGCACAGCACACCCTGCATATCCACGCCCAGCCCAGACCCGAAGTGATGGAGCGGGTGCTGCGGGTGGTGCGTCACCGCGGCTTCGCTCTCTGCGCTCTGAACATGGAGCAGGATTGCCAACAGCTGCGGATCACGGTTACTGTCGAGTCGGTGCGTCCCATCCAGCAGTTGTGGAGCCAGCTGGTGAAGCTGGTGGACGTTTCCCGGGTCGATGCACTGGAACAGCAACCCCGGATCAGAGCTTAAGGAGCAAAGCCAATGTCACAGCCTTCCCAATCTGCCTCTCAACCCAAGTACATCTGGTTTAACGGCACACTGGTGCCCTGGCAAGATGCCCAGGTGCACGTCATGAGTCACGCCCTGCATTACGGCTCCTCGGTGTTCGAGGGTGTGCGCGCCTACGATACCCCCAAGGGCACCTGCATTTTCCGGCTGCAGGAGCACACCCGCCGCCTGTTCGACTCCGCCAAAATCTACTGGATGGACGTCCCCTACAGCGAGGCCGAAGTGAATGAAGCCTGCCGCACTGTGGTGCGCGAGAACGGCCTGAAGAGCGGCTACCTGCGCCCGCTGGCCTTTGTCGGCAACGTGGGGCTGGGGCTGCATCCGCCGCTGGATGCCAAGGCCGACCTGATGGTGGCCGCCCTGCCGTGGGGCGCCTATCTGGGGGAAGAGGGGCTGAAAAACGGGGTGGATGTCTGCGTCACCTCCTGGAACCGGCTCGCGCCCAACACCATTCCCACCGGTGCCAAGGCGGGTGGCAACTATTTGTCATCCCAGCTGATCAGCCGCGAAGCCAAACGCAACGGCTATGCCGAAGGGCTGGCACTGGATGTGAACGGCTACCTGAGCGAAGGGGCGGGGGAGAACCTGTTCCTGGTGAAGAACGGTGTGCTGTTCACCCCGCCCGCTACCGCCGCCATCCTGCCCGGCATCACTCGCGACACCATCATGACGCTGGCACGAGAGCTGGGTTACGAGGTGCGCGAGCAGGCGCTGCCCCGTGAGGCGCTCTATGTGGCGGACGAGATCTTTATGACCGGCACCGCCGCCGAGGTGACCCCGGTTCGCTCCGTCGATCGGATGAAGGTGGGCGCTGGCAGTCGTGGCCCGGTGACCGAGCAGCTGCAGAGCGCCTTCTTTGGCCTGTTCAACGGCCAGACCGAAGACAAGTGGGGCTGGCTGACGCCAGTCAACGACTGATAAGAGAGGGGAGGCGTCATGCTTCCCCGAGTCGCTTCCGGTGAGCGCTTCCCAGAGGAGTTCTCATCAGGATCGATTCCGATCCACTCGTATCATCACCGCATAACGCATCGAGCCCATATGGGCATTCAGGGAGTAGAGACATGCCGAAGTTGAGATCCGCCACCACCACCCACGGACGTAACATGGCCGGGGCCCGCGCCCTCTGGCGTGCCACCGGCATGACCGATCAGGATTTCGGCAAGCCCATCATCGCCGTGGTCAACTCCTTCACCCAGTTTGTACCGGGCCACGTCCACCTCAAGGATCTGGGCCAGCTGGTGGCACGAGAGATCGAAGCCGCGGGCGGCGTTGCCAAGGAGTTCAACACCATCGCCGTGGATGACGGCATCGCCATGGGCCACGGCGGCATGCTTTATTCCCTGCCATCGCGGGAGCTGATCGCCGACTCGGTGGAGTACATGGTCAACGCCCACTGTGCCGACGCCATGGTCTGCATCTCCAACTGCGACAAGATCACCCCGGGGATGCTGATGGCCGCCCTGCGTATCAATATCCCGGTTATTTTCGTCTCCGGCGGCCCGATGGAAGCGGGCAAGACCAAGCTGTCGGATCAGATCATCAAGCTGGATCTGGTGGATGCCATGATCCAGGGGGCTGACCCCAAGGTCTCCGATGCCCAGAGCGATCAGATCGAGCGCAGCGCTTGCCCCACCTGCGGCTCCTGCTCCGGCATGTTTACCGCCAATTCCATGAACTGCCTGACCGAGGCGCTCGGTCTCTCCCAGCCGGGCAACGGCTCCATGCTGGCGACCCACAGCGATCGCGAGCAGCTGTTCAAGCTGGCGGGTCAGCGCATCGTGACCCTGGCCAAGCGCTGGTATGAGCAAGATGACGAGAGCGCGCTGCCGCGCAATATCGCCAACAAGGCGGCGTTCGAAAACGCCATGGCGCTGGATATCGCCATGGGCGGCTCCACCAATACCGTGCTGCATTTGCTGGCGGCGGCGCAGGAGGCCGGCGTCGACTTCACCATGGCCGATATCGACCGCATGTCCCGCAAGGTGCCGCAGCTGTGCAAGGTGGCGCCCTCTACCCAGAAGTACCATATGGAAGATGTGCACCGTGCCGGTGGCGTGGTGGCCATTTTGGGTCAGCTGGAAAAAGCGGGTCTGGTGCACGGCGATACCCGCACCGTGCTGGGTTGTTCCCTGACCGAGCAGCTCGATGAATATGATGTCAGCCGCCAGCCGAGTCAGGCGGTGGTGGACTTCTACCGCGCCGGGCCAGCTGGTATCCGCACCACCAAGGCCTTCAGCCAGAATTGCCGTTGGGACGAGCTGGATGTGGATCGCGCCGGGGGGTGCATCCGCTCGCTGGAGCACGCTTACAGTCTGGAAGGGGGCCTTGCGGTACTTTCCGGCAATCTGGCCCTTGATGGCGCCATCGTCAAGACCGCCGGGGTGGATGACGAGAACCTCACCTTCCGCGGCCCGGCCCGGGTGTTCGAGAGTCAGGACACCGCCGTCGCCGGCATTTTGGACGGCACCGTGAAAGCGGGCGAGGTGGTGGTGATCCGCTACGAAGGGCCAAAAGGGGGCCCGGGCATGCAGGAGATGCTCTATCCCACCACTTATCTGAAATCCATGGGATTGGGCAAGCAGTGCGCCCTGATCACCGACGGCCGCTTCTCCGGCGGTACCTCGGGTCTCTCTATCGGCCACGTCTCGCCAGAAGCTGCCTCCGGCGGCACCATAGGTCTGGTGGAGGATGGCGACATCATCAACATCAACATCCCGGCCCGCAGCATGGTGCTGGAGGTGGCCGACAGCGTGCTGGCCGCCCGCCGTGTTGCCGTGGAAGCCCGTGGCTGGAAGCCGCTCGACCGTCAGCGTCAGGTCTCCTTTGCCCTGCGCGCCTACGCCATGCTCGCCACCAGCGCTGACAAGGGCGCTGTGCGTGACCGCAGCAAGCTGGAGGAGTAAACCATGGTCTCTGCGGCTGATTATCTGCGCAAGGTGTTGCTCTCCCCCGTCTATGAGGCGGCGCGGGTGACCCCGTTGCAAACGTTGAAAAAACTCTCCGAGCGGCTCGGCAACCATGTCAGCCTGAAGCGGGAGGACCTGCAACCGGTTCACTCCTTCAAGTTGCGCGGTGCCTATCACAAGATCGCCACCCTGACTCAGGAACAGAAGGATCACGGCGTTATCGCCGCCTCTGCCGGTAACCATGCGCAGGGAGTCGCCCTGTCGGCGGCCAAGCTTGGCATCAAGGCCATCATAGTGATGCCCAACACCACGCCGGACATCAAGATCGACGCGGTGCGCCGTCAGGGCGGCAACGTCATGCTGTTTGGCAACAGCTTCGACGAGGCCTATGCCGAGAGCCGCCGCCTCGCCGAACTGGAGGGCTATACCCTGATCCCTCCATTCGACGATGTCGAGGTGATCGCCGGGCAGGGCACCATCGGCAAGGAGCTACTGGATCAGGACATTCACCTCACCCACGTCTTCGTGCCGGTGGGCGGTGGCGGTCTGGCCGCCGGGGTGGCGGTTTACATCAAACAGCTGCTGCCGGATGTGAAGGTGATCGGGGTGGAGGCGGAGGGCTCTGCCTGCCTCAAGGCGGCCATGGCGGCGGGCGAGCCGGTCAATCTGGAGCGAGTCTCGCTGTTTGCCGACGGGGTGGCGGTCAGGCGCATCGGCGAGGAGACCTTCCGCCTGTGCAACCAGTATCTGGACGAGGTGGTGACCGTCTCCAACGATCAGATCTGCGCCGCGCTGAAAGACATCTTCGATGACTGCCGCGCCATCGCCGAGCCGTCGGGAGCCCTGTCGCTGGCGGGTCTGAAAGCCTACAGCGAGCGGGAGCAGGTGAAAGGGGGGCGGATGGCGGCCATTCTGTCGGGTGCCAACGTCAACTTCCACAGCCTGCGTTATGTGTCGGAGCGCTGCGAGATCGGCGAAAAGCGCGAGGGCATGCTGGCGGTGACCATCCCCGAGCGCAAAGGGGCCTTCCTCGACTTCTGCCGTCAGCTCGGCCCGCGCATGGTGACCGAGTTCAACTACCGCTACTCGGATGCCGCTCAAGCTTCGCTGTTCGTCTCGGTGCGTCTCACCGGTGGCGACCAGGAGCTGGGCCAGATCATCGATCAGCTCGGCGGCAACGGCTATCCGGTGGTCAACATGACCGAGAGCGAGCTGGCCAAGAACCACGTGCGCTACATGATTGGCGGCCGCCCGGCCCGGCCTTTGGGCGAGCGTCTCTACAGCTTCAAGTTTCCGGAGCAACCGGGCGCCCTGATGCGCTTCCTCGAGACCCTCGGCTGTCGCTGGAACATCAGTCTGTTCCACTACCGCAACCATGGCGCCGACTACGGCCGGGTGCTGTGCGCCTTCGAGCTGCCGGACGAGGACGTTGTCGCATTCCACGACTACCTGAGGGAGATTGGCTACCGTTGGAAAGAGGTGAGTGACGACCCCGCCTACCGGCTATTTTTGGCCAGTTGACGGCGCGATGAAGAGAGAGGGAGGCGTTGGCCTCCCTCTGTTTTTCAGGCTGTTGCTAGCCACCTTCGTCTGAGCCATTGAAATCCGTAGGCCAGCGCCATCAGCAGCAGGGTGCCGGGCAGTACCGTCTGCCACAGGAACGCCGGCTCTTGTCCTGTCATCAGGATCAGCAAGGGATTGGCGCCTGCCGGAGGGTGGATGACATTCAGTCCCTGCATCAGGGCGATGGCTAGCCCAGTTGCCAGGGCCATCTGCACTTCAGCGGGGAGGGGAAGCAAGCCAATGAGCAGCCCGATGCTGGCCGTCAGCAGGTGACCACCCAGCACGTTTTTGGGGCGCGCCAGCGGACTATCGGGCAGGGAAAACAGCAACACGCAGCTGGCTCCGAAAGGTGCCATTATCAGCGCCACCTGCCAGCTCAGATTGAGCCATTCCAATATGCCTATGGTGATTGCAGCGCCCACGCCTGCCCATAACGGGCCATACCATTTCGTCATCATGTTTTCCTCTTGGTTTGCCAGCACTGATTAGGCACATTAGGTAGACAGATCGGTGTACTTCAAGAGGCAAATGATGAGCGAGAAGCGTCAACAACTGGTGGCGACGGCCTACCGTCTGTTCAACCGTCATGGCTTCCATGCCACCGGCATAGATCGCATCTGGGCCGAGGCGGGCAGTACCAAACGCACCCTCTATCGCCACTTCCCGACCAAGGATGCCTTGATTGAGGCGGTGCTGCTCGCGCGTGACCGGGAGTTCTTCGCCCTGCTTGAGCAGCGGCTGGCCGGCGTGACCGGACGCGAAGCCCGCCTGCAGGGGCTGTTCGATGGGTTCGCAGAGTGGTTTGGCCGCAGCGATTTCTATGGCTGCAACTTCATCAACGCCAGCGCCGAGTTTGCCGAGCCGCGCCATCCGGTGCGCAAGCTGGTGATGGCGCACAAGCAGGCGTTGCTGAGCTGGGTGATGAACCAGCTCGAATGCTCTCTGGTTCAGGCGACCGCGCTTTGCTTGCTGCTGGAGGGGGCGATTGTGATGGCTCACAGCTATCAGCAGCCGCTGGCTCTGGAGCAGGCCAGAACGCTGGCAAAGACCATTTTGGCCGACGATGGCGCGATAATGCAGGCAGCTTCACACTCCTGAGCTGCTGGTCATTTGAGGCTGCGTTCGGATGAGATACTCTGGAATGCGGGAAGCTGCCTGACGGCTTCACACAGGGAGAGTGCGCACTCAGGCGCCCATAACGACTTATTGCAGAGGCGAAAATATGAATAAATCCATGCTTGCCGTATTGGTCAGTGGTTTGCTGGCGGCCGGGGCCGTACAGGCCGCCGCGCAGGACAACACCTGGTATGTCGGTGGCAAGGCCGGTTGGTCCAATTACTATGGCGTTGACCACAACCAGTATGCCGAGTCGATTGCCCAGACGTTGGGTAATACCAGCGAGAACACGGATGATCTGGGTCTGGGCCTGTTCGCCGGTTATCAGCTCAACCCCAACCTGGGTTTCGAGCTGGGTTATGACTGGCTTGGCAAATACGACACCACCTCGGGCACTGGCGCCAATACCCTCAATACCGAAGCCAAGAGCCAGATGATTCAGGCCACCATGAAGATCAGCTTCCCGGCAACGAATGTGCTCGATCTTTATGGCCGACTGGGCGGCGCCTATGCATGGACGGATAGCGAGATCAGCTTTGCCAATACCAGCGAGACCGGTAAGAAGCATGGCGCCGCATTCGTTGGTGCGCTGGGTGCCGAATACGCCATCGATCGTGACTGGGCTGCCCGTCTGGAGTATCAGTACACCACACCGCTCGGCGATGCGTCTCTCGATCGCTCCGGTATCGAGATGGATAACGGTCTGATTTCGTTCGGGATGCTCTATCGCTTCGGTCAGCAAGGTGGTGAGGTTGCCGCACCGGCGCCAGCACCAGCAGTTGAACCAGCTCCGGTAGCGGTGGTTGAGCCCAAGACCTTCAGTCTGAGCTCCGATGTGCTGTTCGAGTTCAACAAGGCGACTCTGAAGCCTTCGGCCAATCAGGCGCTCGACGCCCTGTTCAGCCAGATTGTGGCGGCCAATCCGAAGGATGGCGTCGCAACTGTCATCGGTTATACCGACCGCATCGGCTCCGACAACTACAACCTGGCCCTCTCCGAAAAACGGGCCCAGAGCGTGGCCAGCTATCTGGTCTCCAAAGGCTTGTATGCCGACAAGGTGCGGGTCGAAGGTCGTGGCAAGGCCAATCCGGTCACTGGCAGCAACTGCGCCAGCCGCTCCAAGCAGGAGCTGATCGTCTGTCTGGCACCGGATCGCCGGGTGGAGATCAATCTGGAAGGGGTCTCCCAGCCAGTCCAATAAGCAGAGCGACGGGATCGATAGATGCAACAACGGGAGGCCAGGCCTCCCGTTTTCTATGGTGTGCTTGCGATGTCGCGTGTCAGAGCCCAAACAGCGGGCGCAGGCGAATGCCGATCAGGCTGCCTGCCAGTGCCATCAACATCCAGACCCAGCCGTGCAGGCTGCCAGACGCTGTGCCATCAAAGAAGCCGCCGAGGTTGCAGGCGGCGTACATGGCCCCCATCCCCATCAGCAGGCCGCCAATGATGGATGCCAGACTGTTGCCGAGCCGCATCGGGGCGAAGTTGCCGCCACCGCTCAGGCAGCGCGCCAGCATGGCCCCCAGAATGCCGAGCCAGAACATGCCGACCATGGGGTTGATAAAGAGCGGCTGGGCCAGTTTCGGGTTCCCCTCGAACAGGCCAAACAGGGAGGCGCCGCGCAGCGCCATGTCATAGACGGCGCCGGTGATGGTCCAGGCCGAGCCGTGCAGGGCGACCACTGCCGAGTTGAGCAGGGCGATGATGATGCCGCCGGTCAGCACGGTGAAGCGGCCATCGCGCCAGAACAGATTGCCACCGCTGAAGAGAGGCTTGAGCTCGCCGGTGCGCTTGAGTTCGCTGTTGCGAAACAGCATGAACAGCACGGCGACCAGCGCCAGGTTGAGCAGCATGCCGCTCCAGATATTGCCGGTCAGGTCTTTGGCCAATACCACATGACTGGAGAAGGTGGCGGTCAGTTCAGGCCGGAACTGGTTGCTGATGAGGGTGCCGATGCCGTAGCAGATCAGCACCAGCCAGAAGCGGGGTTGCCCCTCGCCACAGCAGTAGAGAGTACCGGTGGCGCAGACGCCTGCCAGCTGCATGCCGATGCCGAACAGGAAGGCTCCGACGATGAAAGGAATGCCGATAGCCATCACGTTGCCCACCATGGCATCGCCAAACAGGGCGTGACTAAAGGAGAGGAAACAGGTGAACAGCAGAATTTCGATGGCGATGGTGAGCAGGTGAACCCGCACATAGTAACTGTTGCGCTTGGTCAGCATTTCGCGCCAACCGAAGACGATGCCGAAGCGGCTGAAGGAGAGGGTGAAGCCGAAGCCGAATCCGATCAGGGCCATCAGAGCCCATTTCATACCAAAGGTGTTGCCAAGCCAGAGTAACGCTCCCCCCGCGAGTGCCACGATGGGGAGCGACCATTTTCGATTCATGTCAGTTGATCCTTGCAGTTGGTTTTTTAGAGGGGCGGATCCTATTCCCTCATGGAGTCCAATGCTACCCATTTTGCTAACGCAGAGGAAAATGGCGGCGCTGACTCCCGTCAGCACCGGGGATCAGTGGCGGGTGGTGTCGAGATGGAAGTGGCGAGTCTGCTTGGTCAGGATGCGGGCGTGCTGGGCGACCATGGTCGCCTCTTCGGCGGCGTGACTGGCACTCTGGTTGACCTCGGCCGCCAGCCGGGACATCTCGCTGACCTGATGATTAATCCCCTGAATGAGACGGGTCTCATCGCTCATTAGCTGATCGACCTGGGCAATGCGCTGATTGATCTCCTCGCAGCTCTGTCCGATCCGGGCGACGCTCTGGCGCGCCGTCATCGCGTGGGTGACCGCCTGTTCGACTCGGGCCAGCTCGGCATCCATCTCGCTGGCGGCGCGCAGGCTGACATCCTGGATCTTGCCGATGATGGTGTTGATCTCGGTGGTGGCGCTGCCGGTGCGGGTCGCCAGCGAGCGGACTTCATCGGCAACCACGGCAAAACCACGCCCTTGTTCGCCAGCCCGCGCCGCTTCGATGGCGGCATTGAGCGCCAGTAGATTGGTCTGTTCCGCAATGCCGTGGATAGCGCCAGCCAGCCCGGCAATTTGCTGCGAGAGTCCGGTCAGATCCGAAATGGTGCGAGATACCCGCTTCACTCCCGCAGCTTGCTCCTCGATCACCTGTTCAACGGTGTGAATGGCGTGAGTGGCTTCTTGTGCGCGGGTGGCGGACTGCAGGGTCTGCTCCCCCACTTGATGCAGTTGGCTACCTGCCTGCTCGATGGCGTGGGTGAGCTGTTCGATGGCCTGCTCGATATGTTGGGCCGCCCCAACCTGTGCCTCACTGTCATCGGCATGGCGCTGTGCCATGGCTGTCAGGTTGGTGGCGCGATCATCCAGCGTGCTGGCGCTGCGCTGCAGCGACGCCACCAGAGTGGCAAGCTGGTCGCGCATTGCCCCGATCTGGCGGATCAGTTCACCGATGGCATCAAGACCCGGCTCCGGCATGGGGCGGTTCAGCTCTCCTTTGGCGATGGCTGCGGTGGCTTTGCCGGCGGCCAGCAGTCGCTGCTGGGTCGGCCGTCCCAGCCAGAAGATGAGCCCGGCACCCAGCAGTGCGGCGCACAGCAACAGGCCGTAACAGAGTTGGGTGGTGCTGGCGAGATGGACCATCTGTTCGGCGGCATACTGGTTGCCGCTGATGACGGTGGCATCCACTCCCAGCCGGTGGGCGTTATAGAGGGTGTGCAGGCGCGCGGCAATCGCTCCCGCTTGCATCAGATCGCCCGCCTTGATGGCGGGGACAAACTGGGCGTTGAGCAGTTGCCAGAACAGCTCCCCCTGCACTTTTTGCTCCCCCAGCAGCAGCTCCCTGAGGGGGTCGTTCAGGTTGCTCTCTTGCCAGAAGCGGTTGCGGCTCTCGAACTCTTGCTGCAGCCGTGCGAGGGTTTGCAGCAGTGCCTCCCGCTCCTCCGGTTTGGCATGGAGCAGGGTGTAGACCTGCAACTGTGATTCGATGAGGTAGAGGGGCGGCGGCAGAATATCGGCCACCACGTCCTTCCCCTGTCCCATCTGGTCTGCTGCGCTCCGGACCGAGTAAAGTCCGAAAAAGCTGATGGAGATCAGCGTGATAATGACCATGATCCCCAGAACCTGGCCAAAAAGCAGGGATCTGTCGTGAATTTGCTTGAGCATGCTGCCTCCATTCGGCTCCGTTCATGGATAGCATAGCTCTCTGTGAGGAGGATATGACTCGGATGTGGCCTTTGGATCGTCAGGTAGCTGGCTGTCGGCGCTGGTGCGCGGGAGGTAGTTGTCAGTAGGGGGCGGGTGGCACAAAAAAGAACCCCGGCAGATGAGCCGGGGCACAGGGTAGGTGGCGTTATGCCTGTTTTGGCACAGCTCTGCCTCGACGCAGGCCATCAAGGCTAAACAGCACCAGCGCGCTCCAGATGCAGGCGAAGGTGAGCTGCTTGTCTATCGCCAACTCTTCCCCGTAGAGGGTGACCGCGAGAATGAACATCAAACTGGGGCCTATGTACTGAAAGAAGCCCAAGGTGGAGAGCTTGAGCCGGGTCGCGGCGGCAGTGAAGCAGAGCAGGGGAGCCGTGGTGACGGCACCGGCGGCGATCAGCAGCAGATTGAGGTGCCAATCATTTTCTGTGAGATGGCTGGTGGGACTGTCGGCGAAACCCCACAGATAGATGGCCGCTGGCGGCAGCATGATCATGGTTTCGATCAGCAGACCGGTGAGGGCATCGAGGGCCAGTTTTTTGCGCACCAGACCATAGATGGCGAAGCTCGACGCCAGCACCAGCGCAATCCAGGGCAGGGAGCCAAAGGCGATGAGCTGGATCGCCACTCCGGCAAAGGCCAGTGCGACGGCCCACCACTGCAGGCGGCGCAGCTTCTCGCTCAGAAACACCATCCCCAGCAGCACGTTGAACAGCGGGTTGATGTAGTAGCCGAGGCTGGCATCCAGCATGTGGCCGTTGTTGATGGCCCAGATAAACAGCAGCCAGTTGCCACCGACGGTGACCGAGGTAAACGCCAGAGTGAGCAGCACTTTTGGCTGGCGCAGCACTGCCTGCACCTTGTGCCACTGGCGACCGAGCAGGGTCAGCACCATCAGCAAGGCGCAGGACCAGATCATCCGGTGGGTCAGGATCTCGGCGGCCGGGACGGCAGAGAGGGTCTTGAAATAGATGGGGGCTATGCCCCAAAGGGTATAGGCGCACAGGGCGTAGATGACGCCCTGACGCTGGATCTGTTGCGGCATGGGGATGACCTTTACTGAAGCGTTGGATGCGGGAAAACATCGCAAAAAATCAGTGTAGCGATCCTTTTGCGGGGAAAGAAGCGAATAAACGAAGTTTGAGGAGAAGGAAAAGCGTGGCTGGCCGGTCAGCCTTTACCGCGGCGGATCTTGTCGACGTCCATCAACAGCCACAACATCAGGGCGATGGCGGAGATCCAGGGGCCCCAGGTCACGTAGGCCTCGCCGTGCCCCAGCACGAAGAACAGCAGGGGCAAACCGATCACCAGAAAAAGTACGCTTCCCAGAAAAAATAGCATTTTGTCTTTATATTTAACATGTTGGCTTTTTTATCATTATAAGGATTGAGCTCTGTGATGGAAGGCCAAAAATGCAAAAGGGGGATTTCTCCCCCTTTTTGATCCGATAGCGCTGCTTTGTCGTGCTATTCCAGCTGAATCCAGGTGCTTTTCAGCTCGGTGTACTTTTCCAGTGCATGGAGCGACTTGTCGCGGCCATTGCCGGACTGTTTGAATCCGCCGAATGGCATGGTCATGTCGCCACCATCCCAGTTGTTGACGAACACGGTACCGGCGCGCAGGGCGCGGGAGCCTTTCACTGCCTTGTTGAGATCCGCCGTCCAGATCGCTGCCGCCAGCCCGTAGTCGCTGTCGTTGCCCAGTGCAATGGCCTCTTCGAGGGTATCGAAACCGGTCACTGCCAGCACCGGGCCGAAGATCTCCTCACGGAAGATCCGCATCTGCTGGGTCACGTCGTCGAAGATGGTGGGCTCGATATAGAAGCCGCCGCTCGCGCTGTTGGTGCGGTTGCCGCCGAGTATCAGTTTGGCTCCCTCCTGCTGGCCAATCTCGATATAGCGCAGCACCTGCTCCATCTGGATGTGGTCCACCATGGCGCCGATGCGGGTGGCTGGATCGAGCGGGTCGGCTGAAATCCACTCCTTGGCGTGGGCCAGCAGCCGCTCCATAAATTGCGGTTTGATGCTGTTTTGCACCAGCAGGCGAGAGGCGGCGGTACACACCTCGCCCTGGTTGTAGAAGATGGCGCCAGCGGCGCTCTTGGCGGCGGCGTCCAGATCCGGCGCATCCGCCAGTATGATGTTGGGGCTTTTGCCGCCGCACTCCATAAAGGCGCGCTTGAGGTTGGATTTGCCGGAGCACTGCACCAGATGTTTGCCGATCTTGGTGGAGCCGGTGAAGGTGATGCAGTCCACATCTATGTGCATGGCCAGCGCTTCGCCCACGGTATGGCCAAAGCCCGGCAGCACGTTGAACACCCCGTCCGGAATGCCCGCCTCTTTGGCCAGACCTGCGATACGCAGGGCGGTCAGAGGGGATTTTTCGGAAGGCTTGAGGATCACCGAGTTGCCGGTGGCGAGCGCCGGGCCCAGCTTCCAGCAGGCCATCACCAGCGGGAAGTTCCACGGCACTATGGCGGCGACCACCCCGAGCGCTTCGCGGGTCACCAGCGCCAGGGCGGACTCCTCCACCGGGGCTACCTGATCGTAGATCTTGTCGATCGCTTCGGCGTTCCAGGCGATGCAGTTGGCGGCGGCGGGGGCGTCATAGCCCATGGCATCGCCGATGGGTTTGCCCATGTCGAGCGACTCCAGCAGCGCCAGCTCCAGCTTGTTGAGGCGCATCAGCTCGGCGAAGCGCTGCATGATCAGTTTGCGTTGCTTCGGCGGCAGGCCGCTCCAGCGTTTGTCGTTGAAGGCATCACGGGCGGCCTGCACCGCCAGTTCGGCATCGGCAGCATCGCAGGCCGCCACCTTGGTCAGCAGCTTGCCGTTGGCCGGGTTGATGCAATCGAAGGTGGCGCCATTGACGGCATCCCGATAGCTGCCGTTGATAAAGGCTTGCGAGGGCAGGGTCAGATGGGCGGCCTTGTGTTGCCACTGGGCCAGGGTCAGGTCACTCATGTTCACTCCTTGAACCGGCAAAAGTCAGTTTCCGCGTATCAATATGCTAAACATCCTGCCGCTTGTAAATCCATCTTGTAACAATTCATTAAACATTGGCCCCCTGCCGACGCGCGTCCGAATGTCAGAAACTGGCGGGGGTGTTGGCTGAAATCAGCATGCACTCCTGCTCGCCACTATTGCGAAAACGGTGGGGGGTGCGGCTGTCGAAGTAGTAGCCATCCCCGGCGCCCAGCAGGTAGATCTGTTCGCCCACGGTCACTTCAACTTCGCCCTTGATGACGATGCCGCATTCTTCACCTTCGTGGCTCAGCATGTCGTCGCCGGTGTCGGCTCCCGGTGGCAGTACCTCCTGCAACATGCCGATGGCGCGGTTGGCACGGCTATGCCCGACCAGCCGGTAGCTGATGGGGTGAGTGCCGAGATCCGGCATATCGGCGGCACGGAAGATCACTTCGGTGCTCATTTCGGTCTCTTCGGTGAAGAAGCTGGCCAGCGACATGGGGATGCCTTCCAGCACCTTGCGCAGGGAGGAGACAGAGGGGCTCACCTGATTTTTCTCGATCTGGGAGATAAATCCGTTGGTCACACCGGAGCGCTTGGCCAGCTCGCGCTGGGAGAGGGCTGCCGTGGTGCGAACCGCCTTGAGGCGGTGACCGATATCCATCTATAGACACTCCTTGACTGTTTACTATTATTAAAATTGTGTTAAATATCTTATACCACCCTGTTGATGCGTCTAGCTAGGGGTGGCACCAGACAGGGCGATAACGAGCCCTTTTTTATGGATTCAGGTGTTTAATTTAATAGGCATTGGCCGACAGTTGCTAAACACCTTAAGGATGAGGTGACCATGAAACCGATCAGCGACATCAATACGCCCTCCGACATGTCCGCGTTCTGGATGCCGTTCACCGCCAACCAGCAGTTCAAGGCGGCGCCGCGCATCCTGAAGTCGGCAGAGGGGATGTATTATCACTCAGAGGATGGCCGCAAGATACTGGATGGCACAGCCGGACTCTGGTGTTGCAACGCGGGCCATGGTCGGCGCGAGATTGCCGAGGCGGTCTCCCAGCAGATTTCCCACCTCGATTTCGCCCCCACTTTCCAGATGGGCCACCCCCTGCCGTTCGAACTGGCCAACCGGCTGGTGGAGATTGCCCCCAAGGGGTTTGGCCACGTCTTCTATACCAACTCCGGTTCTGAATCGGTCGATACCGCGCTCAAAATCGCGCTGGCTTGGCAGCGGGCTCGTGGTCAGGGCACCCGCACCCGGCTGATTGGCCGTGAGCGTGGCTATCACGGGGTCGGTTTTGGCGGTATCTCGGTGGGGGGCATTCCCGGCAACCGCAAGTGGTTCGGCTCCCTGCTGACCGGGGTGGATCATCTGCCGCATACCCTCAACATCGCCAAGAACGCCTTCACCAAAGGGCTGCCTGAGGAGGATGTGGCGCTGGCCGACGAGCTGGAGAAGATCGTCTTCCTGCACGATGCCAGCAATATCGCGGCGGTGATCGTCGAGCCCATCGCTGGCAGTACCGGCGTGTTGATGCCGCCCAAAGGCTACCTCAAGCGGTTGCGGGAGATCTGTACCAAACACGGCATCCTGCTGATTTTTGACGAGGTGATCACCGGTTTCGGTCGCCTCGGCTCCCCCTTCGCCGCCCAAGAGTTCGATGTCATTCCCGACATGATCACCTGTGCCAAGGGGCTCACCAACGGCGCTATCCCGATGGGGGCGGTGCTGGTGCAGAAGCACATTTATGACGACATGATGGCGGCGGGCAAGGGGGCCATCGAGCTGTTCCACGGCTACACCTACTCCGGCCATCCGGTGGCTGCGGCCGCCGGGCTGGCGACCCTCGAGATCTATCGCAACGAGAACCTGCTCAGCCGCGCCGCCGATTTGGCGGGCTACTGGGAGGAGGCGGCCCATTCGCTGAAGGGCTGCAAGCATGTGAAGGATGTGCGCAACTACGGGCTGGTGGCGGGCATCGAGCTGGAATCCATGCCGGATGCGCCGGGCAAGCGCGCTTATGAAGTGTTTGTGCGCTGCTTCGAGAAGGGGGCGCTTGTCCGCGTCACCGGCGACATCATTGCCCTGTCGCCACCTCTCATCATCGAGCGCAGCCAGATCGACGATCTCTTCACCCTGCTGCAGGATGTCCTGCAGGCACAACCCTAACCCATTTGATGGCCCCGCACTGGCGGGGCCTTGCGTTGGCGCGCATCAGCAAGCGCAACGCAGTCACCACATCAGTCATCACGGAGGATACATGACATACAGGGTCAGCAACTTCATCAACGGCCAGCTGCAGGAGAGTCGCAGCGAGCGCCAGGGTGCCATCTTCAATCCCGCCTGTGGCAAGCAGCAGGGGAGTGTCGTGCTGTCGAGCGCCGCCGAGTGTCAGGAGGCGATCGCCATCGCCGAGCGCGCCTTTGCCGACTGGTCGCAAACCCCGCCGTTGGTGCGGGCGCGGGTCTTGTTCCGCTTCAAGGAGTTGATGGAGCAGCACAGGGACGAGCTGGCCCAGCTCATTAGTCGCGAGCATGGCAAGGTCTTCTCCGACGCGCAGGGTGAGCTGACCCGTGGGCTGGAAGTGGTGGAGTTTGCCTGTGGCATCCCCCATCTGCTCAAGGGGGAGCACTCCCTCAACGTTGGTCGCGGAGTAGACAGCTACTCCATGATGCAGCCGGTGGGGGTCTGCGCCGGTATCACCCCGTTCAACTTCCCGGCCATGGTGCCGCTCTGGATGTTCCCGGTCGCCATCGCCTGCGGCAACACCTTTATCCTCAAACCCTCCGAGAAGGATCCCTCCCTCTCCCTGCGGATGGCCGAGCTGCTCAAGGAGGCCGGTCTGCCGGACGGGGTGCTCAACGTGGTGAACGGTGACAAGGAGGTGGTGGATGTGCTGCTGACCGATCCGCGGGTCGGTGCCGTGTCATTTGTCGGCTCCACCCCCATCGCCCAGTACATCTATGCCACCGCCTCGGCCCACGGCAAGCGGGTGCAGGCGCTGGGCGGCGCCAAGAACCACATGGTGGTGATGCCGGATGCGGATCTCGATCAGGCGGTTTCCGCCCTGATGGGGGCCGCTTATGGGGCGGCGGGCGAGCGCTGCATGGCCATTTCTGTAGCGGTGGTAGTCGGTGACGAGACCGCCGATGCGCTGGTGGCCAAGTTGACACCGCTGGTGGAACAGCTGCGGGTGGGCCCAGGGCTGGGCCAGAGTCCGGAGAACGAGATGGGGCCGCTCATTAGCCGGGAGCATCTGGCCAAGGTACGCGGTTATGTGGATCAGGGAGTCGCCGAGGGGGCTGCGCTGCGGGTCGATGGCCGCACGCTGAACCACGAGGAGGGGTACTTTATCGGTGGTTGCCTGTTTGATGAGGTGACGCCAGAGATGCGCATCTACCGCGAGGAGATCTTCGGCCCGGTGCTTGCCATCGTGCGGGTGCCGGACTACGAGACGGCGCTGCGCCTTATCAATGAACATGAGTACGGCAACGGCACCGCCATCTTTACCTGTGATGGCGACACCGCGCGGGACTTCACGGCGCGGGTGCAGGTCGGTATGGTAGGGGTGAACGTTCCCATTCCGGTGCCGATGGCGTTTCATAGCTTTGGTGGCTGGAAGCGATCCATCTTCGGGCCGCTCAATATGCACGGGCCGGACGGGGTTCGCTTCTATACCCGGATGAAGACGGTGACGGCGCGCTGGCCCCAGAGCCTGCGCAGTGGTGCCGAGTTCTCCATGCCGACCATGAAGTGACGTGCTGGTGCGTGTTCATGGCCTAACCTTTTGCCCCCGCCGGTCGTAGATTGGCGGGGGCGAACTCTGTAAAGGAACAACAGATGCGATTGGGAATTCTCGATTGTGACCGGCTCGATCCCGATCTGGCGGATCGTTTTGGCCCCGTTTACTCCGAGATGTTTATCAGGGGCTTTGCGGCCCTGGCCCCCGAACTGGAATTTCGGGTCTGGTCGGCTCTCGATGGAGAACTGCCGGAGGATCTGCACGAGTGCGATGCCTGGCTCATCACCGGCTCTCGCCACGATGCTTACAGCGATATCCCCTGGATTCAGGCGCTGCGGGCGTGGATCCACCAGGCGCACGATGCCGACGTCAAGCTGGCCGGTGTCTGCTTCGGTCATCAGGTGATCGCCCAGGCGCTGGGCGGCGAAGTGGTGAAGTCCACCAAGGGGTGGGGGCTGGGGGTGGCGGTTCACCCCATGCTGGCGGATGCACCCTGGATGGTGCCGGCGCGAGATCAGATCCGCATTCTGGCCAGTCATCAGGATCAGGTAGCCCTGCTGCCACCTGGGGCAACCCGGCTGGCGGGCAACGATTTTTGTCCCAACTTCATGTTCTTGCAGGGGGATCACATCGTTGCCATTCAGGGGCACCCTGAGTTCTCGGTGGAGTACAACCGGGCGCTGATCGAGCGGCGCCGTGGCCTGTTGCCCGACGAGCGCTACCAGAGCAGCCTCTCTTCGCTGGAGGGGGAGGTTGATTCGGCGACCATGATGCAGTGGCTGCTACAGTTTTTGGGGATTTTGTCGCTGCAGGCTGGCGCGGCCTGAACCCGGTTTGTGGTTTGTCAGTCCCCTCTTCGGGTGCTAGATTCTGTAGCAAAATGAAGGACCAAGCGCTGCGATGTCGGGATCGGGTGATACACTGGCTGCCCTTTGTGGCGGCCAGTTTGTCTGGCTTGATCGCCGCACCAGTCTGAGCCAACCCCGCCTGAGCACAGAGAGTGAAGCCGTGAAACTACAGCAGTTAAAGTATTTGATCGCGATCCGGGATCACAACCTCAATGTATCAGTGGCATCTGATGCGCTCTATACCAGTCAGCCCGGGGTCAGCAAACAGATTGGCCTGCTGGAGAGCGAACTGGGGGTGCGGATCTTCGAGCGCCGCGGCAAGCACCTGCATCGCATTACGCCGGTGGGGGAAGAGATCATCAAGTGTGCCGAGGCGATGCTCAATATCGAGAGCAAGATCAAGGCGATCTCCCGCGAGTATCTGGACCCGACCGTGGGCACCCTCAATATTCACACCACCCACACCATCGCCCGTTACCTGTTGCCCAAGTCGGTCACCTACTTCACCAAGAAGTACCCCAAGATCTCGTTCCACCTCCATCCGGTGATGTCGGCGAGCAAGGAGCAGATCAGCAAGGGTTACTCCGATTTCTCCATCGTTGCCCACGAGATTGGCTGTGACAAGGAGCTGATCGCGCTGCCTGCCTACCTCTGGACCCTCTCGCTGGTGGTGCCGCAGGATCACCCGCTGGCCAAGGTAAAGAAGCCGACCCTGGAGCAGCTCTGCCACTACCCGATCCTCAGCTACGAGAGCGGGGCCACAGGCCGTCAGGTGCAGGACGAGGTATTCCATGCCGCCGGTCTCGCCCCAAGCTACTACATGACGGTGATGGATGCCGGGGTGATCAAGCGCTACGTGGAACTGGGCTTTGGCATCGGCATCATCTCCTCGCTGGTGGCCAACGACACAGATGCCCCGGGGTTGGTCTCCATCAATCTGGAGCACCTGTTCAAGCCCTGTCCGGCGCAGATCTGTTTCAGCAAGAGCATACTGCTGCAGAACTACATGTATGACTTCATCAGCTCCTTCTCGCCTCACCTCACCAAGGAGGTGATTCAGAGTGTGATGCAGCAGCCGACCCAGGCGCGCATTGACGAGCTGCTGGCCGGGGTGGAGTTGCCCATCTATTGATCCCGATCGGATTCCCGATCGCTGCCGGTTGTCTCTTCTGTCAGGCTGGGCTCTACTCGGGGTTCAGCCTTCTTTTCTGGGCTATCTCCATCGTCCGAGGTCTCTATGTCCCGCATTCTGCTGCTTGCCAATCTCAACTGTGATCATGTGCTCTCCCTCTCCGAACCGCTGGTGGCGGGGGCCCGGCTGCAATATGTGGATCAGGGACGCAGGCTGGGGGGCGGCGCCGCCAACACCGGCATCGGGCTGGTATGGGCCGGCCACGAGGTGACTATTGCCTCTCGCATCGGACTGGATGAGGCCGGTGACTGGCTGTTGGAGCAGGCGGCCGGTTACGGGCTGGATTGCAGCCATGTGGAGCGTTTTGGCGGCGAGACCGGCGAACTGCTCATTCTGGTGGACTCCACTGGGGAGCGCACCATACTGCGCCGCCCGCGGCGCCCCGATGTGCCGGGCGATTTGCCGCTGGAGGGGATCGACTGCCTCTATGTGAACTATCCCGGTACCGCCATCATCAGTTACATGCGCCAGATGCTCGGCAAGAGCTTCGTGGTGGCCCAGTATCCCAAAGGGGGGCAGGCCCGCCGCCCTTGCCATGTGCTGGTGGCCTCCCGCTCCGATCTCGGGGAGGTGAGCGACCCCTGGCAACATGCCCGCCAGCTGGCGGGGGAGCAGCTCGAATGGCTGGTGCTGACCGAGGGCAAGGCAGGGGCGGTCGCTATTCATGGTGATGAGCAGATCCGGGTCGCTGCCCGGCCGGTTTCGGTGGTCGATACCACGGGGGCGGGGGATGCCTTCGCCGGTGGCCTGATCCACGGTCTGGCGCGGGGCATGGCAATCAAGGATGCCCTGCAGTGCGCGGTGGACTGGGGGGCATTCGCCGTCGCTTCCGAGAGCTCCATCCCCTCGGTCGCCCTGAAAAACTGGCTGAAACAGCCCCACTGAGCCACCTCTCTGCCGGTCGATTCAGGATTGGAGCTCGGGCTATGCAGCGGTTCGTCGAGGGGGCTTGGCGAGGGGGACGGTTCGGGAGATTTACCCGCAATAAAGCGGGCAAACGCCGGGGTAACCCGGCAAGTTTGCGATCAATCAAAGAAAGTGTCGATTTATGTGCATCTTCATCGACACCCGCTGGTGCTGCTCTTAACCTGTCACTCCGCAACTCAGATTAAGAGACAGGCCCCCTGGTGAACAGGGACGAACCGGTTGTCTCCTGCCTCTTAGCTCAATGTTGTCGTCCTGATTCCTGGCTTGTAGTAAGAGGCAAGTGAGACCATGCAACTGACACGATTTACCGACTACGCCCTGCGTACCCTGACCTTTCTGGCGATTCAGCCAGGGGATCGCCTGTCGACAATTACCGAAGTGGCCGACACCTTTGCGATCTCGCGCAACCATGTGGTCAAAATTGTGCACCAGCTTGGTATCAAGGGATATATCGAGACGGTACGTGGCAAGCACGGTGGCATCCGCTTGGGTCGCTCAGCGGTCTCCATCAATCTGCGGGATGTGGTGATGGACATGGAGCACGTGCTCTGTCCGGTCGACTGCAAGCGCGAGAACTGCCGTCTCTCCGGTGGCTGTCGTATTCAGGGCATTCTGCGCCGCGCCATGAATGCTTTCCTCGAAGTGCTGGGTGAATACACACTGGCCGATGCGGTGCGTGATCCTAATCGTCTCTGCCACCTGCTGGGTATCGAGCAGGATCCCGTCGTGACCATGGCCTGACAGGGCGCGAAATAACGAATACGCGATAAAGGGACCTTGATTGGTCCCTTTTGCTTTTGTGCGCAGGTGGTTTTTAACGACTGCCCGGCTGGCGGATCAGGGTGATGGCGCCGTGCAGGCAGGCGAGGCCGCAGGCACCGCAGCCGTTGCAGGCATCCATGTTGACGTTGATGCCATCGGCGCTGGCCTTGATCGCCTGCTGGGGGCAGGCATCTTCACAGAGCAGGCAGTAGAAGCCCTGTCTGGCCTGACAGCTCTCCTCGATCTGGACCCGGGTCTGCACCTGACGACCCAGTTGCAGGTCGAGGGCGCCGGTAGGACAAGCTCTGGCGCAACTGCCGCAGTAGCTGCACTGGCCGCAGGCGAGATCGAGCACCGGCGTACCGGCGATGGGGCTCCCCTCGTACTCCTCTTGGGTGGCCGGCTTGAGCAGGCCGCGCGGGCAGGCCTTGAAGCACTCGCCGCAACGGTTGCAGAGGGAGAGGTACTGGGACTCCTCGATGGCCCACGGCGGGCGCGCTTCATGGCAAACTACGGCGGGCTTGCGGGAAGCTTGCCAGCCTTGCGTCAGCCAACGGAGGAAATAGTGAGTCATGCGCGCCCCTGATACCTATTAGGGGTTAATTTTATCGAAGTTTCGGCAAGCAGGCCAGAGAATAGCGGCCACCAGGATCGCAAGCGCAGTTGCCCTTGTGTAAGCTAGGCGGGTCTTTTTGCCTGGTTGAATGAAAACATATGTGGTTATTTCTCTGGCGTGCTTCCCTGCTCTACGTCTTTCCCCTGCTGATGTGGGCCTATTGCCGCATCAAGGATATCGAGTTCGCCGAGCTCGACACCGGCGTCAACACCCACAAGTGGGTGGTGCTGGCCGCCTACCTTATCTACGTGGTGCTCTGGATTTTGGTTAACCGTTATCTCGAGCTCTTCTTGCGTCAACGGAGTCGCAAATGATCGACCCCGGGCTCTGGGGGATCTTGCTGCCTGCCGCCGTGCTGGCCCTCGGGCTTGGTTGGCTGATCGGGCGGCGAGCGGCCACGGCGCAGGCTCAGGAACTGATGCTGGTGCAGGAGCGCCATCAGGCGCTGCAAGATCGCTTCGACGAGTTGCAGGATGAGCGGATGCAGGGCCAGCAGAAGCTGGATCAGCAGCAGACCCTGCTGATCAAGCTCACCGCCCGCCTCAAGGATGCGGAAGCAACCCTGCGCAGCGAGCGGCTGGCCGCCGCCGAGAAGCTGCAACTGCAACAGGAGGCGGAACAGCGCCTCAGCCAGCAGTTCGAGAACCTCGCCAACCGGATCTTCGAGCAAAACTCCGGTAACTTCCGCGAATTGAACCAGAACAGCCTGGATCTGCTGCTCACGCCGCTCAAAGAGCAGCTGGAGGGCTTTCGCCGTCAGGTGGGGGAGACCCACGCCCAGGAGACGGCCCAGCGTCACAGTCTCAAGTTCGAGCTGGAGCGCCTCGCCGAGCTCAATGCCCGCATGACCGAAGAGGCAGCGGCGCTGACCCGCGCCCTCAAGGGCGACAGCAAGCAGCAGGGCAACTGGGGCGAAGTGGTGCTGGCGCGGATCCTCAGCGAATGCGGCCTGCGCGAGGGCCACGAGTACCACACCCAGGTCAATATCGAGGTGGAGAAGGGCAAGCGCTACCAGCCCGACGTGATCGTCCACCTGCCGCAGGAAAAAGACATCATCATCGACGCCAAGGTATCGCTGACCGCCTACGAGCGCTGGTACAACAGCGATGACGAGCTGGAGAAGGCGGTGGCGCTCAAGGAGCACGTCGCCTCGGTGCGCAACCATATCCGCGAGCTGGGCCGCAAGGATTACCAGCAACTGCCCGGGGTGCGTACCCTCGACTATGTGCTGATGTTCGTGGCGGTGGAGCCTGCCTTTTTCACCGCGCTGGAAGCCGATCCCTCGCTGGTGCGCTACGGCCTCGACCATAACATCCTGCTGGTGAGCCCCACCAACCTGATGGTGGCGCTGCGCACCATCGAGAACCTGTGGCGCTACGAGCGGCAGAACCAGAATGCCCGCCAGATTGCCGAACGGGCCGGGCGCCTCTACGAAAAGCTGCGGCTGTTTGTGGAGGAGATGCAGCAGATGGGTGGCAGCCTGCACAAGGCGCAGGAGAGCTACGACAAGGCGATGGGGCGGCTGGTCAACGGCCGTGGCAACCTGATTGCGCAGGTCGAGCGTTTCCGCGAACTGGGGGTGGAGGTGACCAAGAGCCTGCCCGAGCCGCTGGTGGAGCGGGCGCTGGAACGCGATCAGGATCGGGAGTAGTTAGCCAGATGACGCTGCTGCTCAACTACCAACGTGGTTCCGTAAGCAGTGAAACAGGATGTGGTTAATACGCTACTGAACGAAGGTGACATCCCCCCAATTTTGCTGAACGTCACCATAGGTGATGGCAAGTTACATCGAGCTGATTTTTGACATAATGAAGCGGTGTAATAACGACGCCCCATAACGCAGAGAGGTTGATTGAATGGCAGATAACATCCCTCAGGCTCCTCAAGGCGAGTTGGTTCTCTTTACCAGTGCGGATGGTCACACCCGTGTCGAGTGCCGCTTTGAATCAGACACCTTGTGGCTTTCTCAAGCCGCGATGGCAGAACTTTATGACAAGGATGTTCGTACCATCAATGAGCACCTGATCAATATCTACAATGAAGGTGAACTTGTACAAAACGCAACCATCCGGAAATTCCGGATGGTTCGATTAGAAGGAACCCGCCAAGTATCTCGTGAAATCGACCACTATAATCTCGATGCAATTCTGGCTGTGGGATATAGAGTCCGTTCACTACGTGGCACACAATTTCGTCAATGGGCAACCCAGACATTAAAAGAGTATCTGATTAAGGGCTTCGTTATGGATGATGAACGCCTGAAAAACCCGCCGGTAGGTAATTCTGCGGTACCAGATTATTTTGATGAAATGCTGGAACGTATTCGCGATATCCGAGCCAGCGAGCGCCGTGTATATCTGCGGGTAAAAGAGATCTTCACCATGGCCGCTGATTACGAGCCATCAAACCAGGAGACAAACCGATTTTTTCAAACTATCCAGAATAAACTGCATTATGCCTGCACGCATATGACAGCGGCAGAACTTATCGCCAGTCGTGTTGATGCCAGTAAGCCTGATATGGGCCTGACCAGCTATAAAGGCGACGAAGTGCGCAAGACGGATGTCACGGTCGCCAAAAACTATCTGCGTGAAGATGAAGTCAAAGAGCTCAATCGCATTGTTAACATGTGGCTCGATTTTGCCGAAGACCAAGCACTGCGCCGCAAACAAGTATTCCTAAAGGACTGGGCTGAGAAACTCGATCAGTTCTTGAGTTTTAACGATCGGGATGTGTTGAGCGGAGCGGGCAAAGTCTCCAAAAAAACAGCAGATGAGAAGGCAAAACTGGAATTTGATCGCTTCGCAGAACAACGCCGACGCTTGAAAGAAGCTGAAGGGGCTTTGTCCAATATTGCCGCCCTAAGGGCTATGTTCAAAAAAGAGAAATAGCGATCCGAAGGATCTGCTCCATGTGTTTGCCTACGTAGAATAACAACGGCCCACCGAAGTGGGCCGTTGTTATTTTCAGTGCCGGTGTGGATCAGCGGCTGGCGGCGCGGGCGCTCAGCTCGGCTTTCTCGCTATCGCTCAGGAAGGCCAGGGTCAGGCCGTTCTGCTGGGCGGTGCGGATCTCGCTGGCGGTCATGCCAGCGGCCGGAGCGGCCACCTCATATTCGTGGGGCAGGTCGATGCCTTCCACTGCCGGATCGTCGGTGTTGAGGCAGGCCAGTACCCCGGCAGCCAGGAACTGGCGGATCGGGTGGTCGGTCAGGCTCGCTACCGTGGTGGTCTGGACGTTGGAGGTGAGGCAGGATTCGATGCCGATGCGGTGTTCGGCCAGATAGGCCATCAGGGCCGGATCCGCAATTGCCTTGACGCCGTGGCCGATCCGCTCGGCACCCAGCTCGCGAATGGCTTGCCACATGCTCTCGGGGCCAGCAGCTTCACCGGCGTGTACGGTGACATGCAGCCCTGCATCGCGCCCCTTGCGGAAGTGGTCGGTAAAGAGGGTGCCCGGGAAGCCCAGTTCGTCACCGGCCAGATCGATAGCCACCAGCTTGTCGCGAAGGGCCAGACAGGCGGCCAGCTCCTGATTGCATTGCTCGGTGCCGAAGGTGCGGCTCATGATGCCGATCAGGTTGGTCTTGATGCCGAAGTCACGGCTGCCAGCGGCCACGCCGTCGATGATGGCTTCCACCACGCCCTGCGGGTGCAGCTTGTGGACCATTGCCATGTAGGCTGGGCTGAAACGCAGCTCGGCATAGTCGATACCGGCCCGCAGCAGATCTTCCACGTTCTCGTAGGCGACCCGGCGGCAGGCGTCGTAGTCGGCCAGCACGGCAACGCCCCAGTCCAGCTTCTTCAGGAAGGCAACCAGGCTCGGCTCGTTCTCGACGATCTGCACGTGGGGGCGCAGCGCTTCCAGCTCGAAGGCGGGCAGCTGGATATTGTGTTGGCGACCCAGCTCGAGGATGGTTTGCGGGCGGATGTTGCCGTCCAGATGGCGGTGCAGGTCGGTCAGGGGGAGAGATCTGTCAATCATGGGGGCGCCCTCGTCGAGTCAGGTTTTAAAGCCTGCCATTCTAGGCGGGGCTTTCAAAAAAGATACCCCGTTTACGGCTAAACGGGGTTCTGGCGGGCGGTGATTTGTCAGGGCGTGATGGGAATCGTTTTTCCCCGGGACTCAGGAGAGATCGAGTTCCTTCAGCTTGCGGGTCAGGGTGTTGCGACCCCAACCGAGCAGGCGCGCCGCCTCCTGCTTGTGGCCATGGGTGTGCTCCAGCGCCGTCTCCAGCATGATCCGCTCGAACTGGGGCATGGCATCGGCCAGGATGTCGGTCTCCCCCAGCGCCAGCTTGGCGGCAATCCACTCCTGCAACTGCTGTTGCCAGCAGCCGGGCATCGCCGGTTGGCCCGGTTCGGCACTGTTGGTGATGGGGGTGAGCAGCTCGGCAGGCAGATCGCCGACCAGCACCTCCTGACCAGAGGCCATCACGGTGAGCCAGCGGCAGACGTTCTCCAGCTGGCGCACATTGCCCGGCCAGGGCAGGCGGCTGATATAGGCCTGGGTGTCCGGGTGCAGGCTCTTGGCCTCCACGTTCAGCTCTTTGGCCGCGCGCAGCAGAAAGTGATGGGCCAGCTGGGGAATATCCTCGCGGCGCTCCCTGAGGGCCGGAATGTGGATGCGGATGACGTTGAGGCGGTGGAACAGATCCTCGCGAAACTCGCCATCGGCGACCCGTTTCTCCAGATTCTGGTGGGTAGCGGCGATGATCCGCACATCCACCTGCACCGGCTGGTGACCGCCAACCCGGTAGAACTGGCCATCGGCCAATACCCGCAGCAGCCGGGTCTGCACATCCAGCGGCATGTCGCCGATCTCGTCGAGGAACAGGGTGCCGCCGTCGGCCTGCTCGAAGCGGCCGTGGCGGATGTTGTTGGCGCCGGTGAAGGCCCCCTTCTCGTGGCCGAACAGCTCCGATTCGATGAGATCTTTCGGAATAGCCGCCATGTTGAGGGCGATGAAGTTCTTGTGAGCGCGCGGGCTGTGCTTGTGCAGCGCATGGGCGACCAGCTCCTTGCCGGTACCGCTCTGGCCGTTGATCAGCACCGAGATGCTGGAGCGTGACAGGCGGCCGATGGCGCGGAATACCTCCTGCATCGCCGGTGCCTCGCCGATGATCTCCGGTGTGGCTGTGGTCTCCTGCTGGCGCACCTTGCGCTTGGTGCGCTGCTCTTTGAGGTGATTCTCGGCGCGGCGCACCAGGGTCACTGCTTCGTCGATGTCGAACGGTTTGGGCAGGTACTCGAAGGCGCCGCGCTGGTAGGCGTTGACCGCGCTATCCAGATCCGAGTGGGCGGTCATGATGATGATGGGCAGATCGGCCTGACGGCGGTGGATCTGCTCCAGCAGGCTGAGGCCATCGATGCCGGGCATCCGGATGTCGGAGAGGATCACATCGGGCGAGCGCAGCTCAAGGGCGTGCAGCAGCGCTTCGCCATCGGCAAAGCTCTCGCAGTTGAAGCCTTCGCTGCCGAGAGTGCGCTCCAGCACCCAGCGGATAGAGCTGTCGTCATCGACGATCCACACTTTGGCGGTCATGGGGTTCCCTTACTTGCGAAGCGGTAGAAAGATGGTGAATTCGGTGTGACCCGGCCAGCTGATGCAGTCAATCCGCCCCTTGTGCTGGTCGATCAGGTTCTGGGCGATGGAGAGACCGAGCCCGGTGCCCCCCTCCTTGCCGGTGATCATCGGGTAGAACAGGGTGTCGCGGATGGCATCGGGAATGCCGGGGCCGTTGTCGATGATCTTGATCTCCGCCGCCAACCGGTAACGCTGGCCGTGGATGGTGATCTGGAACGCGGTGCGGGTCTTGATGCGGATAAGCCCGGTCTGATCGCCCAGTGCTTCGGCGGCGTTGCGCACTATGTTGAGAAACGCCTGCTGCAGCTGATCCGGTTCCATCTCGAATTCCGGGATGCTGGGGTCGTAATCCCGCTCGATGCAAACCGAAGGTGGTAGCTCCAGCTCCACCAGTCGGCGTACCTGCTCCATCACCGAATGGACATTGTGCATCTGGTGGCGACCGGGACGCTGGGGGCCGAGCAGTCGATCGACCAGTACCCGCAGCCGGTCGGCCTGTTCGATGATGATGCCGGTGTATTCGCGCAGGGCCGGATCCGGCAGCTCTTTTTGCAGCAGTTGGGCTGCGCCGCGCAGGCCGCCGAGGGGATTCTTGATCTCGTGGGCCAGGCCGCGCACCAGCTCCTTGGCGGCTTGCTGCTGGGCATGTTGTTGCTGCTCCTGGCTGATCTTCTTCTGCTGATCGATCTTGCGCAGCTCCACCACCATCAGCCGCTGCTCATGGTCGGCGAGCGGGCTGACGCTGATCTCCACCAGTCTGGGTTCTCCCTCCACTACCAGGGTCACTTCGCTGTCGGTAAAGCCTTGCCCTGAAACGAGGCAATGCTTGAGCCGCTGCAAGTCGAGGGAGATATGCTCCAGCAGATGGGGCAGTTCGATGCCGATCAACCGGCGTTCACTGAGGGAAAGTAGCTGTTCCGCCGCCGGGTTGACGAATTGAATGCAGAGCCGCTCATCCATCAGGATCACGGCGGTAAATAAATTATCCAATAGGGTCTTGGCATTGTCCGAGCGGGTTGGCACAGGTTTCTCCCTAAAACGGTGCTATGCACCTGTAATGCACCGACATGGTGCATTGAGTTTACCCGCATCGGTGCGCTATATCACCCCTAGTCGGCCTTGGGGTGGGTGTGGGAGCCGGAGTCACGCTTGCTCTATGCAGGTAAAAGGTGACTGAGCTGGATTTAGCAAGGATCGTACCGTCTTTGGCGAGCAGCTCGAGCCGCGCCTCGTGGGCGCCACGATCGACGTTTTCTACCCGGATCGACAGGCTGTTGCTGACGATGGGGGCGGCTTTGCCATCCAGGGTCAGGCGCACATCGTACTGGGTGGGTGGTTTGGGGCTGATGGTGCCCTGAAAGACGATGTTGCCGGTGTTGTCGCGCAGCGTACTGCCCTGCTCAGGGGAGAGCAGTTCGATGGCCAGCTTGGCCGCTTCTTTTTCCTTCTTGGCATCGGCGCCGGTCAGGCTGTTGAAGTTGTCCACCTGTACCGAACGAGGCGAGCTACCGATGAGGGGGGCGACCCGCAGATCGACCTCTTTGGCACTCTTGCCCGGTGGTGGTGCATCTGTGTAGTGGGTGACGCCGTTGCCATCGACCCAGGAGTAAACCTTGGCTGCATTTGCAGCGAACGAGGTCAGCAACAGGAGGGCGAGAGTCCCTACGCCATGTTTGTTGTTCATCCATCTCTCCTTGACGGTATCTCGCTTAATCCTATCAGAGAAAAAACCCGCCAGATGGCGGGTTTGGTCACGATTAAGCAAGCTGGCCGGATTTAAACGGGCAGACTGTTCTGACTTAGACGGAGTAGTACAGTTCGAACTCCAGCGGGTGCGGGGTCATGCGCACACGGTCAACGTCATGCTGTTTCAGCTCCAGATAGGAGTTGATGAAGTCATCGCTGAACACGCCACCACGGGTCAGGAACTCGCGATCTGCATTCAGGGCTGACAGCGCTTCGTCCAGAGAGCCGGCAACGGTCGGCACTTCTGCGGCTTCTTCCGGCGGCAGGTCATACAAGTTCTTGTCCATGGCATCGCCCGGATGGATCTTGTTGATGATACCGTCCAGACCGGCCATCAGCTGGGCTGCGAAGGCCAGGTACGGGTTGGCGGCCGGATCCGGGAAGCGCACTTCGATACGACGGGCTTTCGGGCTCGGTACCACCGGGATACGGATGGAGGCAGAGCGGTTGCGAGCGGAGTAGGCCAGCATGACCGGTGCTTCATAACCCGGCACCAGACGCTTGTAGGAGTTGGTGGTCGGGTTGGCGAAGGCGTTGATAGCCTTGGCGTGCTTGATGATGCCGCCGATGTAGTGCAGAGCCATCTCGGACAGGCCGCCGTACAGGTCGCCCGCGAACAGGTTGACGCCGTTCTTGGCCAGTGACTGGTGGCAGTGCATGCCGGAGCCGTTGTCACCGAACATGGGTTTCGGCATGAAGGTGACGGTCTTGTTGTAGGCGTGGGCCACGTTGTGGATCACGTACTTCAGTACCTGTACTTCGTCAGCCTTCAGGGTCAGGGTGTTGAAGCGGGTAGCGATCTCGTTCTGACCAGCAGTGGCCACTTCGTGGTGGTGAGCTTCAACGACCTGGCCCATCTCTTCCAGCACCAGACACATGGCGGCGCGGATATCCTGGGAGGAGTCGACCGGCGCAACCGGGAAGTAGCCGCCTTTTACGAACGGACGGTGGCCCTTGTTGCCGTGCTCATACTCGGTGCCGGAGTTCCATGCAGCCTCTTCAG
This sequence comes from Aeromonas sp. CU5, assembly GCF_002586745.1. Classification (NCBI taxonomy): domain Bacteria; kingdom Pseudomonadati; phylum Pseudomonadota; class Gammaproteobacteria; order Aeromonadales; family Aeromonadaceae; genus Aeromonas; species Aeromonas sp. CU5. The sequence continues at coordinate 3,607,692 of NZ_CP023817.1, read as the reverse complement.
ATTCGATTTTCACGAAGCTGTGGCCCATGGTGTTGGAGAAGGTGATGTTGTCGAACATGAAGAATTCCGGCTCCGGCCCGAACAGCACGGTGTCAGCGATGCCGCTGGACTTCAGGAAATCTTCGGCACGCTTGGCGATGGAGCGCGGGTCGCGGTCGTAGCCCTGCATGGTGGCAGGCTCGAGCACGTCACAAACGATGTTCAGGGTGGTCTCTTCAGTGAAGGGATCCAGCTTGGCGGAGGCTGCGTCCGGCATCAGTACCATGTCTGATTCGTTGATACCTTTCCAGCCGCCGATGGAGGAACCATCGAACATCTTGCCATCTTCAAAGAAATCTTCGTTGACCTGATGAGAAGGGATGGATACGTGCTGCTCTTTACCCTTGGTGTCGGTAAAGCGCAGATCAACAAACTTGACTTCGTGTTCCTGGATCAGGGCCAAAACGTTCTGGGCTGACATGCTAAGTAACCTCCGGTGTTAAAAATCTTTGGGTGAATGCGTCATCGTATTCACATAAGCCAGTATCGTGCCAAGTTTGTGGCAGCTTGATTTCAGCGTCATCCCGCAGGAGATGTGCCCCAAAATCAGGCGGTCATGACTGGTCACGCATCAAATTAGTGCAACGATGGATCGTTTTGGTGCTCTAAAGTGGTGCATATCATACGGTCACTTCCCATCTAAGCAGGGTTTGTCGGGGCGGTCTATGATCCAGATCTGTAGTTGTGCGTGAATGGGCTGCAATTCTGCTAGGCAGATCACAAAGGCGAGAGTACAATTAGCGCCCAATTTTACCCGGTGATTGAGGCGAGAATGTTAGAGAATTTACGCAATATTGCGATTATTGCGCACGTAGACCACGGCAAAACTACCCTGGTTGATAAGCTGCTGCAGCAGTCTGGAACCCTGGACCGTACCACTGATGGTCAAGAGCGTCTGATGGATTCCAACGACCTGGAAAAGGAACGTGGTATTACCATTCTCGCCAAGAACACCGCGATCCGCTGGAATGACTACCGCATCAACATCGTTGATACCCCCGGTCACGCCGACTTCGGTGGTGAGGTTGAGCGTGTTCTGTCCATGGTTGACTCCGTGCTGCTGCTGGTTGATGCCGTTGACGGCCCGATGCCACAGACCCGTTTCGTGACCCAGAAAGCCTTTGCCAAGGGTCTGAAGCCGATCGTGGTTATCAACAAGGTTGACCGTCCGGGCGCTCGTCCTGATTGGGTTATGGATCAGGTATTTGACCTGTTTGACAACCTGGGAGCCACTGATGAACAGCTGGACTTTAAAGTTGTTTACGCCTCTGCGCTGAACGGCTGGGCCTCCATGGATCAGGACGTTGAGTCTGACAGCATGGAGCCGCTGTTCCAGGCTATCGTTGATAACGTAAAAGCACCGAATGCCGATCCTGAAGGCGGCTTCCAGATGCAGATCTCCCAGATCGATTACAACTCCTACGTGGGTGTTATCGGTATCGGCCGTATCAGCCGTGGTCGCGTCAAGAGCAACCAGCAGGTTACTGTTGTTGGTGCTGATGGCAAGACTCGTACTGGTAAGGTCGGTCAGGTACTGGGTTACCTGGGCCTGGCTCGTACTGAAGTTGCAAGCGCGCAAGCGGGCGACATCATCGCTATCACCGGTCTGGGTGAGCTGAAAATTTCCGACACCATCTGTGATAACAACGCAGTTGAAGCCTTGCCTGCTCTGTCTGTTGATGAGCCGACTGTGAACATGACCTTCCAGGTCAACACCTCACCGTTTGCCGGTAAAGAAGGTAAGTTCGTTACTTCCCGTAACATCCGTGAGCGTCTTGACCAGGAACTGGTTCATAACGTGGCGTTGCGTGTGGAAGACACTGATGACCAGGACAAGTTCCGTGTATCCGGTCGTGGTGAACTGCACCTCTCCATCCTGATCGAAAACATGCGTCGCGAAGGCTACGAGCTGGCGGTATCCCGTCCAGAAGTTATCCTGCGCACCATCGATGGCGTGCTTCACGAACCGTATGAGACAGTCACTGTCGATGTGGAAGAAGCGAACCAGGGTTCCGTGATGGAGCAACTCGGCCTGCGTAAGGGTGAGATGACCAACATGACTCCGGATGGCAAGGGCCGTGTGCGTCTTGACTTCATGATCCCGAGCCGTGGTTTGATTGGTTTCCAGACCGAGTTCCTGACCATGACCTCCGGTACCGGTCTGCTGTATCACAGCTTCGACCATTACGGTCCGCACAAGGGTGGCAGCATCGGCGAGCGTCAGAATGGCGTGCTGATCTCCAACGCAACCGGTAAGGCTCTGACTTTCGCCTTGTTCGGTCTGCAAGACCGCGGTCGTCTGTTTATCGGTCACGCTACCGAAGTATACGAAGGCCAGGTGATCGGTATTCACTCCCGTTCCAACGACCTGACAGTTAACTGCCTGAAGGGCAAGCAGCTGACCAACATGCGTGCCTCCGGTACCGATGAAGCTCAAGTGCTGACTCCGCCGATCCGCATGACCCTGGAACAGGCTCTCGAGTTCATCGACAACGATGAACTGGTAGAAGTTACTCCTAAGGCAGTCCGCATTCGTAAGAAGCTGCTGACTGAGATGGATCGTAAGCGCGCAGGTCGTGCTTAATCCAACGGCTTGAGCTGTTGATGGTCGTCACCGACTGCTAATGGTTTATTGCAAAACGCCCCCAAGCCCCTGGCTTGGGGGCGTTTTTTCATGTCTGGCTATCAGGCGATGGCGCTCAAGCCAGCTGGCTGTCAGCCGGTGGGTCGATGGTTCTGTGCCCGATATGAAAAAGCCGCAGCGGGTGAACGCTGCGGCTTTTTGCTGGTACGCAGAGAGGCGTTACTGACGCCAGAAGGAGGGGAAGAACAGCACTGCGACCGTCAGGATCTCCAGTCGGCCCAGCAGCATGCCGAACGACAGCAGCCATTTGGCCGAGTCGGGCAGGCTGGCGAAGTTGGTGCTGGGGCCGACTACAGGGCCCATACCCGGCCCTACGTTGGCGACGGCGGTGATAGAGCTGGAGATGGAGGTCAGGGGGTCGAGTCCGATGGCCGCCAGCAGCGCCGCAATCACCAGAATGATGGCGAAGTAGGCCAGCACGAAGGAGATCATCGAGCGGATGATGGCGTCATTGACCGTCCGGCCGTTGTATTTTTGCGGGAACACCGCAGAGGGGTGCATCAGCTGGCGCATCTGTTTTCTGAACAGGGCAAACGCCACCTGTACCCGGAAGATCTTCAGACCGCCCGCGGTGGAGCCGGAGCAGGCGCCCAGTGCCAACAGCACGATGAAGACGATGCTGGCCAGTGGCCCCCAGGTGCCGAAGTCACCGAGACCGAAGCCGGTGGTGGTGAGTACCGAGACGATGTTGAAACAGCTGATGCGCAAGGCATCCATAAAACTGAACAGGTCCCGCTGCCACAAATAGAAGGTCATGATGGCCGTCACCCAGACTACCAGCCAGAAAAAGCCGCGTACCTGGGCATCCTGGAACAGGCTGTAATCCTTGTGGTTGAGGCTCTGCACGTAGAGCAGGAAGGGCAGGCCGCCGAGGAACATGAACAGGGTGCCAATCCAGTGCGCCGAGTTGGAGAAGTGGGACATGGATTGATCGGAGGTAGAGTATCCACCGGTACTCAAGGTGGTCATGGCGTGGTTGATGGCCTCGAACATGTTCATGCCGCTGGCCCAGTAAGCCATGAAGCAGAGCATGGAGAGCACCAGATACACCACGACTATGTTGTTGGCCACCGTCTTGGCTCGTGGCGCGCTCTTGTCAGACCAATCCGAGCTCTCGGTCTGGAACAGCTTCATACCACCCACGTTGAGGTAAGGCAGGATGGCGACCGCCATTACGATAAAGCCAACGCCTCCCAGCCACTGCAGGATAGATCGCCATAACAGGATGCTGTGGGCCATATTGTCGAGCCCGGAGAGCACCGTAGACCCGGTGGTGGTCACCCCTGACATGGTCTCGAAATAGGCATCCGCAAAGCCGATGTGATTGATGAAGACAAAAGGCAGGGCGCCAAAGATACAGGCCACTACCCAGACGGAGGTGGTGAGCAGGAACATCTCCCGCACCCCCAGATGAAATTCTGCCTTGCGGCCATAGTGCAGGCAGAGCAGCGCGGCACCATGAGTGATCAGCACCGATTTGAGAAATTCGATGAATCCTTCAGAGCCGGTGAGCAGCGCCAGCAAGGTGGGCAGCCACATGAAGAGCGCCAGCTTGGAGAGCACCAACCCGAGGGTGAAGATAATGGGACGCAGCTTGATCATGTTCGATAACCTGGTCGTTGATTAAAAAAGACCCGGACAATTCCCTTCAGGGAGCCGGGTCTGGTTTGACAGCCTGTGCGCATCAATACGTTACAGGAAGAAAGGACTTGGCTGAAACAGCCGTTCCACTTCAGGGATGTACTTCTTGTCCACCAGGAACATGACTACGTGGTCATCCTGCTGGATTTTGGTGCGATCGTGGGCGATCAGCACCTCATCTCCCCGAACGATAGCACCAATGGTGGTGCCTGGTGGCAGCCTAAGTTCACCCACAGTCTTGCCGACCACCTTGGAGGTATTCTCGTCGCCATGGGCGATCGCCTCAATGGCCTCGGCAGCGCCGCGGCGCAAACTGTAGACGTTGGCGATGTCTGCCCGACGCACGTGAGTCAGCAGGGCCGAGATGGTGGCCTGCTGGGGTGAGATGGCGATATCGATCGGGCCACCTTGCACCAAATCCACGTAGGCACCGCGCTGGATCAGCACCATGGTCTTCTTGGCACCCATCTTCTTGGCGAGCAGTGCCGACATGATGTTGGCCTCGTCCTCGTTGGTCACCGCGATAAAGACGTCGATCTGATCGATATGCTCCTCGGCCAGCAGTTCCTGGTCTGACGCATCGCCACAGAAGACGATGGTGTTTTCCAGCAGCTCGGAAAGCTGCTCTGCCCGCTTCTGGTTGCGCTCGATCAGCTTGACGCTGTAACGCTTCTCCAGCTGGCGCGCCAGACCGGCCCCGATATTGCCACCGCCGACGATCATGATGCGGCGGTAGGGGCTCTCGAGGCGTTGTAACTCCGACATCACTGCGCGGATATGACCTGCCGCCGCCACAAAGAACACCTCGTCATCCGCTTCGATGATGGTGGTGCCTTGCGGACGGATCGGGCGCCCCTGACGGAAAATGGCCGCTACCCGGGTCTCGATGTTGGGCATATGTTCGCGCAGGGTGGAGAGGGCATTGCCCACCAGCGGACCGCCGTAGTAAGCCTTGACCGCCACTAAGCCCACTCTACCACCCGCAAAATCAACCACTTGCAGGGCACCCGGATATTCGATCAGGCGACGGACATAGTCGGTGACCAGTTGCTCGGGGGCGATCAGGTGATCGACCGGAACAGATTCAGGCAGGAACAGGCGGTCCCGCTCGCTGAGATAGGCAGGGGAGCGGATCCGCGCCACCTTGTTCGGAGTGTTGAACAGGGTGTAGGCCACCTGACAGGCAATCATATTGGTTTCGTCACTGTTGGTGACAGCTACCAGCATGTCAGCATCTTGCGCTCCCGCTTCTCGCAGTACCTTGGGGTGAGCACCGTGACCGTTGACCACCCGCAGGTCAAACTTGTCCTGCAGCTCGCGCAGGCGTTCACTGTCGGTATCGACGATGGTGATGTCGTTGTTCTCCCCGGCCAGGTTCTCGGCCAGGGTGCCGCCGACTTGGCCGGCTCCCAAAATGATAATTTTCATAGGGAACGTCTACTCACATTGGTGCAGTAAAAGGGGCAGCCAGCGGATGTCTGGCTGCTTTCCTGAACGAGGGGCGTCATCTCAGGTTCAGAGCTTGATCAGTTTGGCGTAGTAGAAGCCATCCATCTCGGCTTCACCCGGCAGGAACTGGCGCCCTGGGCACTCCGGGGTATCTTGCGGGTGCAGCGGTACCAATTTGGCACCTTTGGTCGCCGCAAGGAAGGTGCGGATCTGCTCGCGGTTCTCTTCCGGCAGTACCGAGCAGGTGGCATAAAGCAAGGTGCCGCCGCTTTTCAGCTTGCCCCAGAGGGCATTGAGAATGCGGCGCTGCAGTTCGGCCAGCTCACGAATGTCCTGATCCCGGCGCAGCCACTTGATGTCGGGATGACGACGGATCACGCCAGTGGCGGAGCAGGGGGCATCCAGCAAAATGCGATCGAACTGGCCTTCTGGCCACCACTGATCCGGGGTGCTGGCATCGCCATGGATCACCTGAGCAGTGAGGCCGATGCGAACCAGGTTCTCTTGCACCCGTTTGAGGCGGTTTTCGTCAGCATCGACGGCAACCACGCCGGCAAGCTTGGGCTGACGCTCCAGCAGGTGAGCGGTTTTACCACCGGGGGCGGCGCAGGCGTCGAGTACCCACTCACCCGGTTGTGGGTCGAGCAGCTGTGCGGCCTGCTGTGCGGCACCATCTTGTACCGAGCAGTCACCTGCCTCGAAGCCGGGCAGCTTGGTCACATCGCAAGGACGCTCCAGCAGGATGCAATCCTCGCCCTCTTCACCGGCTACCGCATTGATGCCCACTTCGGCCATGCGGGCCAGCATCTGCTCGCGGCTCTGGCGCTGGCTGTTGTTGCGGATCCACATTGGCGGACGCTGGTTGTTGGCCTCCATGATCAATTCCCACTGATCAGGGTAAGCCTGGCGCAGCCGTTTGGTCAGCCACTCTGGATGACCAAGGCGAATGTTGGGTACCCGGTCGATGCGCAGCAGGATGACTTCAGCGCTGCGCTGGAAGTTGCGCAGCACGCCGTTGATCAGGCCACGCAGGGAGGTACCCTTAAGCAGTTTGACGGCATTGACCGTCTCGGCCACCGCGGCGTGGGCCGGAATGCGGGTATAGATGAGCTGATAGAGGCCGACCAGAATGAGGTAATGAAAGATGCGGCTCTTGTTCTTGAGCGGCTTGTCCATCATCTCGCTCACCGCCGCATCGAGGCGGGGTAGCCAGCGCAGGGTGCCATAGCAAAGTTCTTGCAGGAGGGCGCGGTCGCGAGGCGCAACCTTCTCCTGGGCAGCAGGCAGAACAGCGGAGAGAGATTGACCCTGATCCAGCACCTGTTGAATAACGAGAGCAGCCTGTGCGCGTGTTTTCATAATGTTACCTTAGATGCGCAAGTCGGGGCCTGGGCCCCGCTTGTGTCAATTCAGTTCAATTGCGTGCCGGGTTCAAACCAGTCGCGGCGAGAGTTCAGCAGATCTGCAACCGACATGGCTTTTTTACCGGGTGGCTGCAGGGTCAGCAGGCGCAAGATGCCTTGGCCGGTGGCGATGTCGATCCCCTGTTTGTCAGCGTTGAGCAGGGTGCCGGGTTGCTGACCGTGCTCGCTGGCGATGACCTCTGCTTGCCATACCTTGATGGTTTGGTCAGCCACCTCAAACCAGCTGATAGGCCAGGGGTTGAAGGCACGGATACAACGCTCAATCGTCACTGCGTCCATTGACCAGTCGATGCGAGCCTCCTCTTTGGAGAGCTTCTCGGCGTAGTTGGCCAGCGCATCATCTTGCGCGTCGGCGGCGGTTTCACCGGCAGCCATGGCATTGATGGTATCGACCAGTGCCTGCGGGCCCAGTTCCGCCAGCTTGTCGTACAGGCTGGCCGAGGTGTCGTTTGCCGAGATGGGGCAGTTTACTTTACGGATCATGGCGCCGGTATCGAGCCCCACATCCATCTGCATAATAGTGACACCGGTTTCGTCATCGCCAGCCCAGATAGCGCGCTGGATCGGCGCAGCACCGCGCCAGCGTGGCAGCAGCGAGCCATGGACGTTGATGCAGCCCAGCGGGGGGGTATCAAGCACAGCCTTGGGCAGGATCAGGCCATAGGCCACCACCACCATCAGGTCGGCACCCAAGGCGGCCAACTCGGCTTGCGCCTCTTCTTTGCGCAGGGAGGCTGGTTGGTAAACCGGCAGATTGTGGGTCAGGGCCAGCTCTTTGACTGAGCTGGCGGTGAGCTTCTGACCGCGACCTGCAGGCTTGTCAGGCTGGGTATAAACGGCAACGACCTCGTGGTCGGAAGACAACAACGCCGCCAAGTGACGGGCGGCGAAGTCGGGAGTACCGGCAAAAATCAGTTTCAGTTTCTTCAATGCAACAGGTCCTCAGAGGGCTTTGCGATCTTCACGGGCCATTTTTTCCAGCTTCTGACGAATGCGCTGGCGCTTGAGTGGGGACAAGTAATCCACAAACAGCTTGCCGACCAGATGATCCATCTCATGCTGGATGCAGATAGCGAGCAGATCGTCCGCTGCCAGTTCGAATGACTTGCCGTGACGATCCAGTGCTCTGATGGTGAGCTGTTCGGCGCGAGGTACCAGGGCACGATGTTCCGGGACGGAGAGGCAACCCTCTTCAATGCCGGTGCTGCCGCTCTGCTCGAGGATCTCCGGATTGATCAATACCAGAGGATCTTCACGGTTTTCAGAGACATCGATCACTATGATGCGCTGATGAATGTTGACTTGAGTTGCGGCCAGGCCAATGCCTTCCTCCGCATACATTGTTTCGAACATATCATCTACAATGTGTTGTAACTCGGGAGTAAAGGTCTCGACAGGGGCTGCTACAGTGCGCAGACGTTCATCGGGAAAGCGCAATACATCTAGAATGGCCATAGTTTTTTCTTTCGTTTCGTATAAATGCAGTCAAATATTGGCGTAATTCTAGTCATTTACGCCGACAAAAAACAGCAACACTTTGCGTGCAGAAGTAACAGGGAGTGTTATGTATCTGAAGCAAACCATCTTCGCCTGTTTGTTGGTGACCGTGGGCCAGTCTGCCCTGGCCGACCAGTTGAAGCTGAAGCAGGGTTATCCCGACAGTTATGTGGTGCAAAAAGGCGACACCTTGTGGGATATCTCTGGCCAGTATCTGGCAGAGCCCTGGCTGTGGCCGCGCCTCTGGAACATTAATCCGCAGATTGCCAACCCGCACTGGATCTATCCCGGCGATGTGCTGCACCTGACCTGGGTCAACGGGGAGCCCCGTCTTGGCAAGGAGATGCAGGGGGGCAAGCAAGTTATTCACCTTAGCCCCAAAAACCGCTATGAGAACAAAGCCAACCCTATTCCAACCTTGCCCATCAGCGAGATCGGCCCTTTCTTGCAAACCGACCATATTCTGGCAGACAGCCAGCAGCAGAAGACTCTGCCTTATCTGCTGGGATCGGACCAGAAACACATAGGCATGCTGGAGGGGGATACCCTCTATGTGCAGGGTTCACTGACGCCGGGGCAGGTCTATGGCGTCTATCACCCCGGAGTGATCTACAAGGATCGTGAAACCGGTGAACTGCTGGGCCAGGAGGCAATCTTTGCTGGTGTGGTGCGGGCTGTAGCGCGTCTTGATGGCGACCGGACCAAAGTAACCTTGACCCACAACCAGCGCGAAGTGCTGCAGGGTGACAAGGTGATGCCATTACCCGCGCAGGAGAACATGCCTGCTGTATTTATGCCCCGAGCCGCGCCTGCTATTACCCCCGGTTACATTATCGGCTTGCCAAACAAGACCCGTGGGGGGGCAAGTTTGATGTAGTGCTGATCAATCGGGGTGCCCGTGATCAACTGGTCGCTGGGGATGTGCTGGATGTCAAACGCCCTGGGGCCGCTTTGGTAACCAAAAATGGCAATGTGCAGTACAAGGAGCTGTCGTCGGTCTTTAACCGGGTGTTTTACAGCAGTAATAACAAGGCACCACTACCTTCCGAAGCGATTGCCCGGGTCATGTTGTTTAAGGTCTATGACAAGCTGAGCTACGGTCTCATCATGCAGAGTAATGACATGGTGAGCTCGGGTTATCAGGTCACTCATTTCTGACGTGACTTATCCAGATGAGCGTCTGGCGCTCTGGCTGACCCTGGATGCCGTCGCCGGTATTGGCCCGGTGACTGCTGCCCGCTTGCTGGCGCGGGTTGGGGGTGACATTCATACCCTGTTCCAGAGTGATGAAGCGCAACTGCATGGCATAGGCTTGTCGTCAGAGCAGATTAAGCAACTGCGCTGGCCATCGCCGGTTGTTGAGCAGGGCCTGGCTTGGGCCGCGTTGCCCGGCCACTTCCTTATTCCGCAAGACCATCCGGTTTATCCATCCTTGTTGCGGGAAATCCCCGCCGCCCCTTTGCTGCTCTACTGTCGCGGCGATCTCACTGCACTGTCACTGCCTCAGTTGGCGATGGTCGGGACGCGCCATCCCACCTATGCCGGCAAAGACAATGCCTCTCGCCTCAGTGGTGAGCTGGTCGCCTGTGGGTTGGCTATTACCTCCGGGCTGGCACTGGGCATTGATGGTGTTTGCCATCAGCAAGCGCTGGCTTGTGGAGGCATCACCCTTGCAGTGTTGGGCTCGGGTCTCGACAGCCTCTATCCCAAGCGTCATCAGGGGCTGGCAGGACAGATTCTGGAGAATGGTGGTTTGCTTATCTCCGAGCTGGCGCCGGATAAGGGGCCGCTCGCTGAACATTTTCCTCGGCGCAACCGTATTATCAGTGGTCTGTCGTTGGGAACCCTGGTGGTGGAGGCGACCGAACAGAGCGGTTCATTGATCACCGCCCGTTATGCATTGGAGCAGGGGCGCGAGGTGTTTGCAGTGCCCGGCGCGCCGCAAAATGCCCAAGCCATAGGGTGCAACAGATTAATTCAGCAGGGGGCCAAACTTGTGCTGAGTGCGGCCGATATAGTGGAAGAGCTGCCTGAGTGGAGCGTTCGGCCGCAGTGGCCGGCTGCATCATCTGAGCAACAGCATAATAGCGAATTGCCTTATGCCGATTTGTTGGATAACGTAGATTATGAGACCACGAGCGTGGATACCGTTGCCGAGCGGGCCCAGCTTCCTGTTGAAGTGGTATTAGGCAGGTTGGTAGAGCTGGAGCTGGCCGGTGCAGTGATGGCGGTAGCCGGTGGATACGTCAGAGCGAGGAGGGCGAATCATGTTTGATGTATTGATGTACCTTTTCGAGACCTACATCCACAGCGATGCAGATGTGATGGTCGAGCAGGATGAGCTAAGCGATGAGTTGACTCGGGCCGGTTTCGATAAAGATGAAATCGACAAGGCACTGAATTGGCTGGAGCGACTGGCCAACTTGCACGATAGCGAGCGGGAGATCTATGTCACCGCCAGCGCGCAAGGCTCGATGCGTATCTATGCCCCGCAGGAGCTGGCTCGCCTCGGCACCGAGTGCCGTGGTTTCCTGCTTTTCCTGGAGCAGGCTCAAGTCTTGAATGCCGAAACCCGCGAGATCTGTATCGAGCGCCTGCTCGAACTGGATAAACCGGATATCGAGCTGGATGACCTGAAGTGGGTCGTTATGATGGTGCTGTTCAACGTACCGGGCAGTGAAAATGCCTACCAGCAGATGGAAGAGCTGGTGTTTGATGAGTCAGACGGCGTCATTCACTGACAGTCCGGTGCCGCGCTGGTAGAATTCAGGCCATCTGGATTTCAAGGCGCGGCCCATGTCAAAAATTGATCATCACCTCTTTTCAGCCCACGAACATGCCTTCGAGCGCGAGCCGTGCCCGCAGTGCGGGGCCGAACTGGTGATGCGCCAGGGCAAGCATGGCCTGTTTCTTGGCTGCTCCACGTACCCTTCCTGTGATTATATCCGCTCCCTGACACCATCCGGCCGCGACATCGAAAAGGTGCTCGAAGGCTCTGCTTGTCCCGATTGTGGACAGCCGCTGGCGATCAAGAAGGGGCGTTACGGTCTGTTTGTTGGCTGCACCCACTATCCGGCCTGTCAGCACATCGCATCCTTGCAGGAGAGTGACGATACCCAGATCCTCTGTCCCGCGTGTGGCAAGGATCATCTGGTGAGCCGAACCTCCCGCTACGGCAAGCAATTTTACTCCTGTGATGGCTATCCCCATTGTAAATATGTGGTGAACGACAAGCCGATCCCCATGCCGTGCCCAGCGTGTGGTTGGGGCATTATGGTCGAGAAAAAAGTGCGGGGAAATCTGCGCTGGGTCTGTCCGCAAAAGAAATGCGGCCACCAAAGTGAGCAGGTATAATCGCGCCGCCGCAAGCAGATAAAAACGTTTTCGGTGAACATCATCCCCCACTTGGAGTAAGGACATCTTCACCATGAGTAAACCCTTTGTTGCCGTCTTGATGGGCTCTGATTCTGACTTTCCGGTGATGCAAACCACTCTTGAGGTGCTCAAGTCGTTTGATATCACCGTAGAAGTTAAAGTGACCTCTGCGCACCGTACTCCGGCAGCAACCCATCAGTATGTGACCGATGCCGAGGCCCGTGGCTGCAAGGTCTTTATCTGTGCTGCCGGTTTGGCTGCTCATCTGGCTGGTGCCGTTGCTGGCATCACCACTCGCCCGGTGATCGGCGTGCCTATCGATGGCGGCCCGCTCAAGGGGCTGGATGCGTTGCTCTCTACCGTGCAGATGCCGGGCGGTGTACCAGTGGCGACGGTGGCAATCGGCAAGGCCGGTGCCAAAAACGCAGGTTACCTGGCCGCGCAGATGCTGGCGGTGGCTGATGATGAACTGGCGGTCAAGGTTCGTGCCGAACGGCAGAAGAATGCCGAAGAGGTAATGGCCAAAGATGCCGCCCTGCAGGCTCTACTACTCAAATAAGTCGGTCGGTCGCGATCTGAAGTGAAGATGACGTATTTTGCCTGCGCTCCAGCCAGCACGTCTATCCGCCATGATCGCTGCCACCTTGATTCAATTTGCAACCAAGTGATGAGGCGGCAGCCAGACTGCCGCATTTTTATATGCCAAACAAATTTGAACTCGCAGTTACCGCTCTCCAGCAGGATGGGGTGATTGCCTACGCAACCGAGGCCGTGTTTGGCCTGGGTTGTGATCCTGACTCCGAGGTTGCGGTGCAGCGGCTGCTGACCATCAAGCAACGCCCGGTGGAGAAGGGGCTGATCCTGATCGCGTCGGACCTGGAACAATTGCAGGATTATATCGATCTGAGCCTGCTCACCAGCGAACAGCTGGCACGGGTTGAGGCCAGCTGGCCCGGCCCTTTCACCTGGATCATGCCGGCCCGTGCGACGACACCGGCCTGGCTGACCGGACAGTTCGACACCCTGGCGGTGCGAGTCACTGCCCATCCTCAGGTACAGACGTTGTGCCGCGCCTTTGGCAAGCCGCTGGTCTCCACCAGTGCCAACCTGACCGGTGAGGAGCCTGCCCGTCGGGTGGCCGATATCGGTGAGCTGCTGGCAAGCAAGCTGGCCTATATCCTGCCCGGCGAAGTCGGAGGGAATGCCAATCCGTCCGAAATCAAGGATGCTCGCACTGGTTCCATTATTCGCCCCTCCTGAGGGGGATGCTGATTTACCGTCATGGTGATGAGACCATGGCGTGATACCACAACAAAAATGGACAGGACGTTCAAGATCCTGCCTGACTGGAGACAAGATGAGCAAACCGGATGTGGCCCAGGTCAAGGCCTTCCTGTTGCAGTTGCAGGATGAGATCTGCCGTGGTCTGGAGCAGGCTGACGGCGGTGGACACTTTGTGGAAGATAGTTGGAGCCGTGAGGGTGGTGGTGGCGGCCGTACTCGGGTGCTGCGTCACGGTGTTGTGATCGAACAAGGGGGCGTCAATTTCTCCCATGTCTATGGCGATGCCATGCCTGCCTCTGCTACGGCACATAGGCCCGAACTGGCCGGTCGCAAGTTCGAGGCGATGGGCGTGTCGCTGGTGATCCATCCGCACAACCCCTATGTGCCGACCAGCCACGCTAACGTCCGTTTCTTCATCGCCGAGAAAGAGGGTGAAGAGCCGATCTGGTGGTTTGGCGGTGGTTTCGATTTGACGCCTTTCTACCCGTTTGCCGAAGATGTACAGCACTGGCATCAGATCTCCCGTGATCTTTGCCTGCCTTTTGGTGATGAGATCTACCCCGAGTTCAAATCCTGGTGCGATCGCTACTTCTTCCTCAAGCATCGCAACGAGACACGGGGGGTGGGTGGTCTCTTCTTCGACGATCTGAATCGCTGGCCCTTTGCTGACTGCTTCGCCTTTATGCAGGCGGTAGGTCGGGGTTATCTCGATGCCTACCTGCCGATCATCGAGCGACGCAAGGCGCTGCCCTATGGCGAGCGGGAGCGGGAGTTCCAGCTCTATCGCCGCGGTCGTTATGTGGAGTTCAATCTGGTGTATGACCGGGGCACCCTGTTCGGGTTGCAGACCGGTGGACGTACCGAGTCGATCCTGATGTCGATGCCACCGCTGGCACGTTGGGAGTATGACTGGCAGCCGGAGGCTGGCAGCCCGGAAGCCTTGCTCTACAGCGACTACCTCACGCCCCGCGAGTGGCTGTGACCCAAGGGGCCATGATGGCCCCTTTTTGCTGGCTGATATTCGGCTTGTTCCCGAGTGCGAAAACCCGTTAAATCGGAATATTGCCCTCTGATGGAACTCTTTGATGGATCGTTATCTGGTTTTTGGCCACCCGGTGCGCCACAGCAAGTCCCCCTTCATTCATACCCTGTTTGCCAGACAAACCCAGCAAGAGCTGGAGTATGGGCTGGCCGAGCCCGCCGTCGACGAGTTTGCTGACACCCTGTACAGCTTCTTTGCCGAGGGAGGGAAGGGGTGCAATGTCACAGTGCCTTTCAAGGAGCAGGCATTCGCACTAGTCGATCAGTTGAGCCCGAGGGCCACGCGGGCGGGCGCAGTCAATACCATCAAGCTGACCGATGATGGCGTACTGCTGGGCGACAATACTGATGGCGCAGGACTGGTAGCGGATCTTAAAGCTCATGGAGTGACGTTGGCGGGCAGCCGGATCTTGCTGCTGGGGGCTGGTGGGGCGGCCCGCGGTGCGTTGGCTCCGCTGCTGGCCGAGAAGCCGAGTGAGCTGGTGATTGCCAACCGCACGCACGGAAAAGCTCAACAACTGGCTGCCGAATTTCACGATCTGGGTACGGTCTCTGCCGAGGCCTATGAGTTATTGACAGGACGGTTCGATCTCATCATCAACTCTACTTCGGCCAGTTTGCAGGGTGAGCTACCGCCGCTGGCCCCCGCCATTATCCATGCGGATATTGCCATCTACGACATGATGTACGGCGCAACGCAGACCCCTTTTATTAGCTGGGCCAAACAGCATGGTGCCCGGCTGGCCATGGATGGACTCGGCATGCTGGTGGAGCAGGCTGCTGAAGCCTTTACCGTGTGGCGTGGAATTCGTCCAGGGACTAAACAGGTATTGAGAGAGTTGAAACGTAATCTGGGGATCCTATGAACCAAAGTATTTTGTTTCCTGACCTGATGGAGTGGCAGGCTAGCGAACAGCGGGTGCGTTTTCCCGCCCAGCAGATGGGGGCGCTGATAGATTGTTACATCAGCCAGCGGCGACTGGAGAAAATGACGGGCCTGGTGCTGACCAGGGAAGATGACATCGTCAGAGCCTTCGAAAGTGTGCGCTTTGACATCGAGGATGCTGCAGAGAAACTCATTGAAGAACAAGAGTTTGCTGAGGATGGCGCCATCTATCTCTGATTATTCGAAGTTTTTTTGTCTTGTGGCGGAACTACTTTGAAATGGTGCTGACTAACTAGATAGTTGAGGTAGTGCTAGCTAGTCACCTTTATAACTCCCCGGTATTCGTACTGGGGATTTTTTTATCTGCATGAAAATAAAAGATTTTTTCTTAACCTATGAGTTGTGAAACTAAATTACAGAAATTACTTTCACTTTCTGCTGCTTTGTCGTACAGTTCTCTGCGTAGGGTACAGAGGTAAGATGTTCTATCTTTCAGACCTTTTATTTCACGTAATTGAATGTAGCTGAATAGCTGCCCCGGTGAGGTTCTCGTCGGGGTATTTTTTTATGGGTGGTGTTTAGAGTAAATGCTTTAAAATACTGGTGCGTTTGATAGAATAAGGCTGCTGCTTGAGGGATACCTGTCGTCTGGTACTCAAAATTCAGCTTCTTCTCAATTTTTGAACTTATTGTTTCAGGCTGGATGACATCACTGTCGTCCAGCCTCATTTTTATCCATCGCTTTAAATTGTGTAATTTAATTTCATATCTTCAGCTTTTTTGTTATTTAGCGTGGTGTTAAAAGAACAAAATTGAAAACGGTATCAGCATCAAGTTATGTTAATTCTCGATGCGAAGTTTAAGTATAACCATATGAAAAATATGAATTAATTTGTTTTTTATTGGGTTTTGGAATTGAGATGATGCCGCAATGACAATGAAAGCGGCAATCTGAAACCCTTTCAATCAGCGGAGGAGTACTCCGCCAATTGCAAGGATGGCGAGGAGTAGATTATTCCCCGGCAGGTTCGTGTTGATCGGCGTCTGCGAGTTGTTGATCATCACCGCTGAGATACCATTCGGTGAGAGTTTGTTCCAACTTGTCCAAACCAATATTGGTAGTAGACGAGAAGGCGGCCACCTGGATCTGTGAGCCCAGATTGGCAACGGCTTGGCGCACCTTGATCACCTGATTATTGCGCGGACCCGGACTCAGTTTGTCGGCCTTGGTCAGCAGCAGCATCACAGGTAGATCTCGGTGGGAGCTCCACTCCAGCATGTTCATGTCGGTATCTTTGAGCGGGTGGCGAATATCCATCAGGATCACCAGACCTTTCAAGGATTCACGGCACTGCAGATACTCTGCCAGTGACTTTTGCCACTTGAGCTTCATTTCTAGCGGAACTTGCGCATAACCGTAACCCGGCAGGTCGACCAGGCGCTTGCCCGGCTCCAGTTCAAACAGGTTGATTAGCTGGGTTCGACCGGGTGTTTTACTGGTACGAGCCAGGTTCTTGTGTTTAGTTAAGGTGTTCAATGCAGATGACTTACCGGCGTTGGAACGGCCGGCAAACGCGATCTCGACACCCCCATCATTTGGCAGGTGGCGGATGTCGGGTGCGCTGGTCACAAAATGCACCTTATTGAAATTCAGAGTTTGTGTATCCAACGTAAATTCCCCATGGAGATAGAGGGTTATAGAGTTACTTTTTTGTAAAATGGTGTAAAATAGCGTCGCTTAAACGCGTTTATTTTAACATGCCTTCAGCGGCATGGGATCTGGAAGCCTAATAACGAAAAGTTGGAACGCCATGAAGAACCTAGTCATTACTCTTGCTCTGATGGTTGGCGTAACGGGGATGGCACAAGCCAAGGGCGATGCCGCTGCGGGACAAACCAAGGCTGCCGTTTGTGCGGCGTGTCATGGACCGGACGGAAACAGCCTGATTGATATGTACCCCAAAATTGCTGGTCAGCATGCATCATATATCAAAAAGCAGTTAGTTGAACTGAAGGCTGCCGCTTCTGGTCAAATTGGCCGGGTTGCACCTGTGATGGGGCCCATGGCATTGCCCTTGTCGGAACAGGACATGGACGACCTGGCGGCGTACTTCTCCAGCTTGAAAGTCACCCCGATAGCCGTGCCTGATGACGTGGTCGAAGCCGGCAAGGCGCTCTACATGGGCGGTGATATGAGCCGTGGTTTGGCGGCCTGTACGGCTTGCCATGGCCCCCGAGGCTCGGGTGTCGAACAGGCCAAGTATCCAAGCCTGTCCGGCCAGCACCCTGCTTATATCAAAGCTCAGCTCACCGCATTTCGTGCAGCTGCGCGGGATAACGACCCCAATGGTATGATGCGGGACGTTGCCAAGAAGCTGACTGATCAGGATATCGAAGTCTTGTCTAAATATGTGGCGGGTCTGCACTGATACCGCCGATATGGTCGATTTGAGTTGAAACGGGGAGCTTTGGCTCCCCGTTTTTTATGGCTTGGCGATAATGCTCGCTTTAATCCCCCCGTTCTGTAAGAGATCTTCCATTATCGCGGCAGGCCAAGGCTCATTAAATTGCATACAATTTGAAATATTTATTATTTATCAATTGATTATGTGCAATTTGATATTTTTCGGCATATTGAGAATGTTTTGAGTGGATTGAGCCACCTTATAGAGTTGATACAGTAGGCTCAATGGATTCACCCACGGATTGGGTGGCGGTTTTCACAACGGGATGTTGTGAGCAGAGGATGGCAGGCGTGGCGGGATGCCATGGGCTCGCATGAGCTGGCAAGGGATTGAAGGATCAGGATGGTGACCATCTCCGGAGCGGGATGGGTTGCGGGATGCAGACTCCCCGGCACGATGGCAGGATGCGGTCGAGGCGGGTCAAACAGGCACACGCACATTCAGGAACGACTTAACATAAGGTCAGGATGACCACACCAAGATATGACGTGATGAGAAGTCTTAAGCAGAAAGGGTAAAGCGTACTGTTTTGCTCTTCGGGATCTACTCGCATAAACATATCAAGGCAGCTTCGGCTGCCTTTTTTCGTTGGGGTCATTAACCCGATTAGCCATTCTGTGTCAAAATACCAGCAACATGCCCAGAGGATACCGATCCTGCGGTGTTCAGTGGTCACTTTTGGCCGAGTTGGGGCGAGATCCTGTTCTTGTTCCAGCCTTACTGTTCCTCGCATCGTATCCCACCGGGTCAGATCATCCCGGGTTCGGGTTCAATCCAGTTATTTTTCGGAGTTAGCCATTCATGTCTGCTAAACAACCCACTCGCAAGCCTACCGGTAAGCGCCAAGAATCTGATGTCAGTGCTCAGGAAGGTCGTGAGCGTAAGCGGGCTGCCAAGCGCAAGGGCCTGAAGGCAGGTTCTCGTCAGCAAGCCGAGCAACAAAACAATAACTCGAATAAGCAGCCCAAAGATCCAAGGATCGGTTCACGCAAGCCGGTTGTATTGGTGCTGGATGAAAAGCAGAAAAAGCCGACGACGACCAAGCCGGTAAAAGAGAAGAAACTGGCGATGACGCCTGAGCAGGAGCTGGCCTCTATCGAAAATGATGATCGCTTGAATGATCTGCTGGATCGTCTTGATGCCGGTGAAACGCTGGAAGCTGCCGAGCAGGCCTGGGTTGATCAGCGTGTTGACCGTTATCAGGTGCTGATGGATGAGCTGGGGATCATCGATAACGATGAAGACGAAGATGACCTCCCGTTCGATGGTGATGATGATGGCGGGTTCGACGAGCCACAACAGCCTGCTTCCGAAGAGGAGCTGTGGGATCGTTTCACTCAGGTTGATTACAAGCCTGAGCCAAAACCTGAGCCGAAGAAAAAGTGATGAGTGAGTGGATGCTGGCCGCCCTGTTGGGCGGCCTGATTTTGTCAGGCTTGGCCATCTATGCCGGTATGCTGCTAGCCAGGCTCAAACGACAGCAAGGGATGCAGTCGCAGGCGATTGCTGCCCGCAATGAGCTAATTCTGGATAGTGTGCGAGTCATTGCCCATGCGGTGCAGGAGGGACAGTGTGACTATTCCGAAGGTGCCATTCGACTGACCAACCTGTTAGATGCGTTGCAGATCAAGGGTGGGCGTGTGTTTGCAACCGAGTTCCCGGGTCTGTACGGATTGTATGAGAAGGTGAAAGATATGCCGACGCATGAGGCCAGGCGAGCCCTCAAGCGCAACCAAGTGATGAGGATGGATCTCGACCGCAGTGGCTACGAGGCAGAGCTGGAGGCTCAGATCCTCAAGGATGTGGCCCAACTGAAGGATTTTCAGTTAGGCCGATGAGCCGTCAATAACAACAAGAGAGGAAGCGAGCGTGCAAGTAGAACAGATTGTGTGGGATCAGGCCCTGATCGAAAAGTATAACTACAGCGGCCCGCGATACACCTCTTATCCCACCGCGCTGGAGTTCAACGAGAGCTTCGGCTATCCGGATTTTGTCCGCGCTGCAGGCCAGTATCCCGAGCGCAATCTGTCGCTCTACGTGCATATCCCTTTCTGTCACAAGCTCTGCTATTACTGCGGCTGCAACAAGGTCATTACCCGTCATCAACACAAGGCTGACGAGTACCTCGACTACCTGGAGCAGGAGATCAAGGCGCAGGCCCCGTTCTTCAAGCATCGGCTGGTCACCCAGCTGCACTGGGGCGGCGGTACGCCCACCTATCTGGATGAAGCACAGACGCGCCGTCTGATGGGCATGCTGCGTGAGAACTTCCACTTCGCCGAAGAGGGGGAGTTCAGTATCGAGGTCGATCCGCGCGAGATCGCCATTACCATGCTGGATGTGCTGCGAGAAGTCGGCTTCAACCGTATCAGCCTTGGGGTGCAGGATTTCAACAAGGATGTGCAGGTCGCGGTCAACCGCGAGCAGGACAACGACTTTATTAAAGCCATGTTGGAACGGGCCCGCGAACTGGGTTTCCGCTCGACCAACCTAGACCTTATCTATGGCTTGCCGCATCAGGATCGTGCCAGCTTCCACCATACGCTGGAAGAGGTGCTCAAAACCGATCCTGCCCGCCTCTCCATCTTCAACTATGCCCATCTGCCGAGTCGCTTTGCTGCCCAGCGCAAGTTGAAAGAGGCGGATATGCCTGCTCCGCAGGAGAAGCTGGCCATGTTGCAGGATACTATCGCCTTCCTCACCGGTCAGGGTTACCAGTTTATCGGCATGGACCATTTTGCCAAACCTGATGACGAGCTGGCGGTGGCGCAGCGCGAGGGCAAGCTGCACCGCAACTTCCAGGGCTATACCACCCAGGGTGATTGCGATCTGCTGGGGCTGGGGGTCTCCTCCATCAGCATGATCGGTGATGCCTATTCCCAGAACCAGAAAGAGCTCAAGGCTTATTACGCACAGGTTGCAGAGCTGGGCCATGCTCAGTGGAAAGGTTGCTCGCTCAATCAGGATGACCTGATCCGCCGCGAGGTGATCAAGCGGCTCATCTGTGATTTTCGCCTTAACTTTGCTGTTGTCGAGCAGATGTTCGGTCTGAACTTCAAGGAGTATTTCGCTGAAGATCTCAAGCTGCTGCAGACCTTCATTGACGATGGTTTGGTGCGCATGGCAGATGCTGGGCTGGAGGTTTCGTCAACGGGGCAGCTGTTGATCCGCAATATCTGCATGTGTTTCGATGTCTATCTGCGCAACAAGGCGCGCCAGCAGCAGTTCTCCCGCGTGATATAAGTTGTGTTTGTCGATCAGAAAACAGAAAGGGGCGTCATCGTGGCGCCCCTTTCATATGTATTTTTGCTTAAGCAGCGGGTCTGGAAGGTTCTGGCAAGAAGGCACTGCGCTGAGGCAAGCAATGGGGCGGTGAAACGCAGATAAAAAGATGGGGGCGACTTGCGTCGCCCCCGGTAGTCGTATCGCTCATATCCTTGAACGAAGTTGCTCCCTGCAATCCCTGACTGTTTACCTCTTCCTTTAGGTTTCCCCTTCCCAATCCTTTGGGGTGTCCTTTAGCCATCTTGGCCTGACGAGTCATCCTGTCCCGTCGCACTTTCTCCGTCCTGGGAGGTGTCCTTTACCACATCCTGTGGTGAGTCCATTTGCCTAACCCTGGCAGCCAGTCTTCCTGACCGACTTCATTGCGTCCGTGCATGAGTAACTATAAGGATTTTCTTACCGGCTACAACGTTAGATTGGAAAACGTTTTTTTCATTAGCTGTTTAGAAAGCAGGGCGTTTCTATTTATTCATTTATAAACATGATGTTAAGTGTTCTGTTGTCATGTTTTAAGATCCCATCTTCCGATTATCTCGGGGATCTTTTCGGCGGTTGGCTTACATATGGAATGGCTGATCTCTTACGCGGCTTTTTGGTTACTTTGGAAACAGATTTTGCGGTCTGATGATGGTCATTCTGAGTCGATTGGTGAGGCACAAAAAGATCGGTTTAATGGGGAAATTATGAGCGCTGGTTGAGCCGCTCATAGATGGTCTGACGCTCTTCCGGAGTGAGCGAAGAGAAGTAGTGAGTGAAAAGGCGCAGCAGCAGGGATTTGTTCATACCATCTTGCTGGGTCAGGTTGCCCAGTTCATCAATGGCCACCGCGCTCATCGAGAAGGTGGCCTTCTTATAGCTGGGTTTAAGGTGCTCACCACTCTCGATAAAGGCCAGTGCGGACAAGGCTTCATCCCTATGCTGGTTCAGTTCCAGGCTGACCACCTTGGGGGTGCCTTTTGCGTAGAACTCCGCATCTTCGATAAACTCGTCAACGGTGAACTTCTTTTGATGATGTAACTGGTGCTTTTTTTTCAGATCAGCCAGGCCCATCTCATACCCCCACTTGCAGGAACTCTTTGGCGATGGTCCTGATCTCTTCGGCAGATTTGCCGTCAGGCTCGATCTCCATCACTGATAACCCCTTTTCCTCGCTGTCATCGTAAACATTGCGGCCGTAGGTGATGGCATTCAGCACGTCGACACCGAATGAGGAGCAGACCTCCTTCGCCTCCAGAATGCGTTTTACCTGATTGGGCAGGGCCGGGCACTGGGTTAGCACCACGGCTGCATTGAGCGTTGGATTGACCATCTTGCAGGTGGTGATGAGATCTTCCATATGGGGCAGGGTCTTGAGGTCGCGACGCTTGGGGCGCAGGGGGATCAGGGCGTGAGTGGCGACGGCCATGGTGGAGCGCAGCGCCCGGTTGTCTTGCCCGCCGCAATCGACGATGACGTAGTCGTAGCGGTTCTTCAGGCTGAGCAGGTCGTTGCGAATATTGCCATAGAGCTGAACGCAGTTGATTTGTGGCAGCTCCGGGTTGTCATTGCGTTCCTGAATCCAGTCAGAGGTGGTGCGCTGCGGGTCGCAATCAACCAGCAATACCTCCCCCTGAAATTGGGATCTGAGGTAGACCGCCAGATTTTGTGCCAGGCAGCTCTTGCCACTTCCCCCCTTCTCTCCACCGACCAACAAGATCATGACGTTCCCCTATCCATGAGAAAACTGCTGATTTCAGTATAGGAGGAGCCTGCTTCATCACAAGGCGAGAGGAGTGATGCTCCTCTCGCTGTTTTGACTAGTAATGCACGCTGCCTCCATGCCAGCGGCAGACATAGTCGGGCACCAGCATTTGCGGGGCTTTGTCGACATGGCAGACCACCATGGGCATGGCGGGAGCTCCTTCGGCCTGGCTGAGGCCCGGTAGAGCAGTCAGGAACAAAGTGGCGAGCAGCAGCATGGGCTTCATCTTCATAACAACTCCTTGGTTGAACCATCCATATGTGATCTGGATCACTGTCTGAGTTAAGTCGAGGTTGGTGGTAGTGCAAGGTGAGACCAATAAATTCAACTAATGAAAAAAGTATCAAAAGGCGTTGTGATGATTCGCCGGGATAGTTAGCTGCCTGGATGCGTGCTTTGTGCATATTGAGTTGAATCGGATCGGGAAGAGTATTGCGTGCAGGGCAGGGCGCTAAGGGGATTGCATCACTGCCATGATCTGGGACAAGAAAAGTTTTATGCAATGAAGTGTGGGGATATGAGTTTTTATTTCTCCTCCGATCCGCTGGTCATGCTGATGTATTCAATAGCGAGACGGCAATATTCACTACTCCTGTTCAAATATTTACATTTAATTGATTTTAAAGGTTTTATTGTTTTCTTGTTTAATCCAGCCATTGACCATGAATGAATAAAAAACGAATCAAACTGAAATATAGCAGGGTGGTTGTGCATGGCTATTCAGCATGGAGTGTTTGGAAAATGTGCGATTTGCTACCGGGGTCATAGATTGAGCGGTGAATATATTCAGTTCTGAGTGAATGTGATCAATGTCTAAGTTTGCGTTGGTTTGCAGGTCTAACCTCGGTCTCGAAAGGCAAGGGCAGGATAGAACATAAGCCGAATACCCTACATAAAGAATATCCCGCCTTAGCCACGAGCATGAATAGAAGGAATCTATTCAATCACTCGCAGGGACCACTGCTAGACGGAATTTAATCATGAGCAAATTTAATGTAGGTTCTGAAGTTGGCCAATTGCGCCGAGTCATGTTGCACCGCCCCAACCTCAGTCTGAAGCGTCTGACCCCTTCCAACTGCCAGGACCTGCTGTTCGATGATGTCTTGTCTGTTGAGCGTGCCGGTCAGGAGCACGACAAATTCGCTCAGGTACTGCGCGATCAGAATGTCGAAGTTTTCCTGCTGACTAATATGTTGGCCGAAACCCTGGATGTGCCGGAAGCCAAAACCTGGCTGCTGCAACATCAGGTCTCCGATTATCGCCTCGGCTCTTCTTTGGCCAACGATGTGCGTTGCTTCCTGGCTGATATGCCGCACCGTGAACTGGCCCGGATTCTGACGGGTGGCCTGACCTACTCCGAGATGCCCCACCGCGGCGTCAACATGGTAGTGGGCATGCACACCCCTACCGATTTCATCATTGAGCCGCTGCCTAACCACCTCTTTACCCGTGATACCTCTTGCTGGGTCTACGGTGGCGTCTCCATCAACCCGATGGCCAAGCCGGCCCGTCGCCGCGAAACCAACCATGTGAAGGCCATCTACCGCTGGCACCCGATGTTTGCGGGTCAGGACTTCATCAAGTACTTCGGTGACGAAGACCATGACTACGACAACGCCACCATCGAGGGGGGTGACGTACTGGTCATCGGTCGTGGTGCTGTGCTCATCGGTATGTCCGAGCGTACTACGCCACAAGGGGTCGAGCATCTGGCTCGCAGCCTGTTCAAACATGGTCAGGCCAAACAGGTCATCGCCATGGAGCTGCCGAAACACCGTAGCTGCATGCACCTGGATACCGTCATGACTCACATGGATATAGATACCTTCTCCGTTTATCCAGAAGTGGTTCGCAAAGATCTGCAGTGCTGGAGTCTGACTCCGGGCGGCGCCACCGGCATGAACATCAAGGAAGAGGGTTACTTCGTTACTGCCATCGAGAAAGCGCTGGGTGTGGATCAGCTCAAGCTCATCACTACTGGCGGTGACAGCTTCGAGGCCGAACGGGAGCAGTGGAACGATGCCAACAACGTACTGACCGTACGTCCCGGCGTGGTGGTGGGTTATGAGCGCAACACCTACACCAACGAGAAATATGACAAGGCCGGTATCACAGTTCTCTCCATTCCGGGTGATGAACTGGGCCGTGGCCGCGGCGGCGCCCGCTGCATGAGCTGCCCGATGGAACGCGACAGCATCTGATGAGACGGCGTGGCGCCGGCAGAGGCTGGCGCCACACAGACCCAAAATCGAGATTAACCACTATGAAAAAACCAACTGTCGTCGTCGCTCTGGGTGGCAATGCACTGCTCCGTCGTGGTGAGCCCCTTGAGGCGGATATCCAGCGCAAGAACATCGCCACTGCCGCCAAGACCATCGCCCTGATTGCTCAGGAGTACAACGTGGTGCTGGTGCATGGCAACGGCCCGCAAGTCGGCCTGCTGGCCCTGCAAAACAGTGCCTACACCAAGGTCTCTCCCTATCCGCTGGATGTGCTGGGTGCCGAGTCTCAGGGCATGATTGGCTACATGCTGATCCAGGAGCTGAAAAATCTGATGCCGAGCCGCAACGTCACCGCGCTGCTGACTCAGGTGCAGGTTGATCCCAAGGATCCGGCGTTTGCCAATCCGACCAAATTTATCGGCCCCGTCTATGAAGAAGCCGAAGCCCGCGCTCTGGCAGAAGAGAAACACTGGGTGGTCAAGGCTGATGGCAAGTTCTTCCGCCGCGTGGTGCCGTCCCCACTGCCCCAGCGCATCATCGAAGGTGATGCCATCGAAACCCTGATCGCTCAGGGCCACCTCATCATCTGTACCGGTGGTGGTGGCATTCCGGTGACCTGGGATGGCCAGAGCCTGACCGGTATCGAAGCTGTGATCGACAAAGACATGTCTGCTGCCTATCTGGCCAAGCAGATCAAGGCCGACGCCCTGCTGATCCTGACCGACGCCGATGCCGTCTATCTGGATTGGGGCAAGCCGACCCAGCACCCGCTGCGGGTCACCAGCCCGGATGAGCTGGCCGGGGTCAAATTCGATGCAGGCTCCATGGGACCGAAAGTCGAAGCCTCTTGTGAATTTGTCAAAGCGACCGGCGGCATGGTCGGGATCGGTTCTCTGGAAGATGGCCTCGCCATCCTCAAGGGCGAAGCCGGTACCAATATCGTCGCCACTCGCACTGAACATGCCTAGTTACTGAATCTGTACTGAGAATGCGTAGTCAACACTACTGCCCGAATTGGTCTGAAACAAATATAGAGAGAACTCATCATGGCTTTTAATCTGCGTAACCGTAACTTCCTGAAACTGCTGGACTTCACCCCACGCGAAATCCAATACATGATCGACTTGGCCATCGACCTGAAAAAAGCCAAATACGGTGGCTATGAGCGTAAACACCTGACCGGCAAGAACATCGCCCTGATCTTCGAGAAGACCTCTACCCGCACCCGCTGTGCGTTTGAAGTGGCGGCCTTCGACCAGGGTGCACAGGTCTCCTACCTCGGCCCAAGCGGTTCCCAGATCGGTCACAAGGAGTCCATGAAGGACACCGCCCGTGTATTGGGCCGCATGTATGACGGCATCGAATACCGCGGCTACGGCCAGGAGATCGTGGAAGAGCTGGGTGCTTACGCCGGTGTCCCGGTTTGGAACGGCCTGACCAACGAATTCCACCCGACCCAGATCCTGGCCGACTTCATGACCATGCTGGAGCACGGCAAGGGCAAACGTCTGGATCAAATCAAGTTCGCCTACCTGGGTGATGCCCGCAACAACATGGGTAACTCCCTGATGGTCGGTGCCGCCAAGATGGGCATGGACATTCGTCTGGTCGCGCCGAAAGCCTTCTGGCCGGAAGAGGATCTGGTCGCCAAGTGCCGCCTGATCGCCGAAGAGACCGGCGCGCGCATCACCCTGACCGAAGATGTGAAAGAGGGTGTACTGGGCACCGATTTCCTCTACACCGACGTCTGGGTATCCATGGGTGAAGCGAAAGAAGCCTGGGATCAGCGGGTGAAACTGATGACCCCCTATCAGATCAATATGGATGTCATCAACGCCACCAAGAATCCTGACGTGAAGTTCATGCACTGCCTGCCGGCGTTCCATAACGACGAGACCACCATGGGCAAGGAAGTGGCTGAAAAATATGGCATGAAAGGCCTGGAAGTGACCGAGGAGGTGTTCGAATCCGAGCACAGCATCGTGTTCGACGAGGCCGAAAACCGGATGCACACCATCAAGGCAGTGATGGTTGCTACGCTGGGCGACTAAGGTCGCAGTAGTGGTGCCGGGGGGCAACCCCCGGCTTTTCGACCATGTGACAGCGGCATAATACCTCTAACCCTACGACCCGCAGCCTGCATGGATACCACACCCACAGAAGGAAGCTGGACCATGACCAAATTCAAGTTCCCGTCAGCCTACACGATACTGTTTGTGCTGATCGCCCTGGTGGCCGCCCTGAGCTGGATAGTGCCGGCCGGCAAATACGAGATGACCATGAACGAAGCCCTCGGCAAAGAAGTGCCGGTGGCGGGTACCTACAAGCTGGTGGAGGGGAATCCCCAGGGGATCGTTGACGTGCTGCTGGCACCTATCGATGGCCTCTACAACCACGAAACGTATGAGGCAGGCGCCATCGACGTCTCCCTCTTTATCCTGATCATCGGTGGTTTTCTTGGCATTGTGACCAAGACCGGTGCCATTGATGCCGGTATTGAACGTGTTACTGACCGCCTGCGCGGCCGTGAAGAGTGGATGATCCCGATCCTGATGGCGCTGTTCGCCGCAGGCGGCACCATTTACGGCATGGCCGAAGAGTCGCTGCCCTTCTACACCCTGCTGGTGCCGGTGATGATGGCTGCCCGTTTCGACCCGGTCGTCGCTGCGGCAACCGTGTTGCTGGGGGCCGGTATCGGTACCTTGGGCTCTACCATCAACCCGTTTGCGACTGTGATTGCCGCCAACGCGGCCGGTATATCCTTTACCGACGGTATCTGGCTGCGTGTCGCCATGCTGATAGCTGGCTGGCTGCTCTGTGTTGCCTACGTCATGCGTTATGCCAAGATGGTGCGCAGCGATCCCAGCAAATCCCTGGTGGCTGACAAGTGGGAAGAGAACCGTGCCCACTTCCTCGGCAACAAGAGCGACCAGATGCTGGAGTTCACCCTGACCCGTAAAATCGTGCTGGGTATCTTCGTTGCCGCCTTTGCCGTGATGATCTACGGTGTGGCCGTGCTGGGCTGGTGGATGGCGCAGATCTCCGGTGTGTTCCTGGCCGCAGCCATCATAGTCGGTGTCATCTCCCGCATGAGCGAAGAGGAGCTGACCACCAACTTTATCGACGGTGCCCGCGACCTGCTGGGTGTGGCGCTGATCATCGGTATCGCCCGCGGTATCGTGGTGGTGATGGACAACGGCATGATCACCCACACCATTTTGCACAGTGCAGAAGGGATCGTGACCGGTCTTTCTACCGTGGTGTTCATCAACGTGATGTTCGTGCTGGAATTGGTGCTCTCCTTCCTGGTGCCGTCCTCCTCTGGTCTGGCCGTACTGACCATGCCGATCATGGCGCCGCTGGCCGACTTCGCCAACGTGGGCCGCGATCTGGTGGTGACTGCTTACCAGTCAGCCTCTGGTCTGGTGAACCTGGTGACCCCGACCTCCGCCGTGGTCATGGGTGGTCTGGCTATCGCCAAGGTGCCCTATGTGCGCTGGCTGAAATGGGTGGCTCCGCTGCTCGGTATCCTGACCGTGCTGATTGTGGTCTGCCTGAGCCTGGGGGCGCTGCTCTCCTAAGATGACTCGCAAGATGTAACAACGGCCCGCAAGGGTGAATGCCAGTCAGTTAGCCTGACTGGCATTATTTTTTGAATATCCCCGCTGCGTGGTTGATGGGGTAGTCCAGCAGCCACTCTCTGCGCAGAGGGAGCGCGAGAGTAAGCGAAGAGGGGAGAGTCCGAAGTACTGAGCGCCGTGACAGGATGAATGAAGTCACGAACGACAGTGATGGCGATAAAAACCCCGAAACCATTCCCATGGTTTCGGGGTTTTTTACCTCTTGCACACCGAGTGATGGCGTCTTGTCAGCAGCAAGGCGTGACGGGGTGGCCTTTCATACCCGATTACTGGGTCATGGTCAAGCCGTTGCTGTCGGCCCCGAGTACCAGGGTCTTGCCGGGCACGATGCGGCCGGAGAGCAGGGCCTGCGCCAGCGGGTTCTCCACTTTTTGCTGGATTGCCCGTTTGAGCGGGCGTGCTCCGTAGACAGGATCGAACCCTGCGTGTACCAGCTTGTCGAGCAGCGCTTCACTCACCGTCACCTCGTAACCCTGTGCCTCCAGTCGGCCCATCAGGCTCTTGAGCTGGATCCGGGCGATGGATTTGATGTGATCCTCGCCAAGGGGGTGGAACACCACTGTCTCGTCGATCCGGTTGATAAATTCCGGCCGGAAGCTGCGGGTCAGCACCTCCATCAGCAGGGCCTTCATCTCCTCGTAATCCTTCTCCGAGTGGTGCTCCTGGATCAGATCAGAACCCAGATTCGAGGTCATGATCACCACAGTGTTGCGAAAATCGACGGTGCGGCCCTGACCATCGGTCAGGCGGCCATCATCGAGCACCTGCAACAGGATGTTGAACACATCCGGGTGGGCTTTCTCCACTTCGTCGAGCAGGATCACCGAGTAGGGGCGACGGCGTACCGCTTCGGTCAGATAACCGCCCTCTTCGTAACCCACATATCCGGGAGGCGCCCCCACCAGACGGGCCACGCTGTGTTTCTCCATGAACTCGGACATGTCGATCCGCACCATGGCATCCTGGGTATCGAACAGGAACTCCGCCAGCGCCTTGCACAGCTCGGTCTTGCCCACCCCGGTTGGCCCCAAAAACAGGAAGGAGCCGATAGGGCGGTTGGGATCCGACAGTCCGGCACGGGAGCGGCGAATGGCGTTGGAAACCGCTTCAACCGCCTCTTCCTGCCCGATCACCCGGCTATGCAGTTGCTCTTCCATCCGCAGCAGCTTGTCGCGCTCCCCTTCCAGCATCCGCGCCACCGGAATGCCGGTGGCGCGGGCCAGTACGTCGGCGATCTCCACATCGGTGACCCGGTTACGCAGCAGGCTGGTCTCCTGCATCTCGGCCTGAGTGGCGAGATCCAGCTGTTTCTCCAGCTCTGGAATGCGGCCATATTGCAGCTCGGACATCCGCCCCAAATCGCCAGCACGGCGCGCTACTTCAAGATCCTGACGGGCTTGCTCCAGTGCCGCCTTGATATGCTGGGTACCGGCAAGGGCGGCCTTCTCGGCCTTCCACACTTCGTCCAGTTCGTTGTATTCCCGATCTTTTTCGCCAATCTCCTGATTGATCAGATCCAGCCGTTTGCGACTGGCATCGTCGTCCTCCTTCATCAGCGCCTGCTGTTCGAGTTTCAGCTGGATGATGCGACGCTCGAGGCGATCGAGGGCTTCCGGTTTGGAGTCGATCTGCAGCCGGATGCTGGCCGCCGCCTCGTCGATCAGGTCGATGGCCTTGTCCGGCAGCTGGCGATCCGCAATGTAGCGGTGGGACAGCTGGGCAGCCGCCACAATGGCGGGGTCGGTGATCTGCACATGGTGGTGCAGCTCGTAACGCTCTTTGAGGCCGCGCAGGATGGCGATGGTGTCCTCCACGCTCGGCTCTTCCACCAGCACCTTCTGGAAACGGCGCTCGAGGGCGGCATCTTTCTCGATGTACTGACGGTACTCATCCAGCGTGGTGGCCCCGACGCAGTGCAGGTCGCCACGGGCCAGTGCCGGTTTCAGCATATTGCCGGCATCCATGGCCCCTTCGCCCTTGCCGGCGCCGACCATGGTGTGCAGTTCGTCGATAAAGAGGATGACGTTGCCTTCCTCTTTGGCCAGATCGCTCAGCACCGCTTTGAGCCGCTCTTCAAATTCGCCACGATACTTGGCACCGGCTACCAGTGCCCCCATGTCGAGGGATAGCACCCGCTTGTTCTTCAGCCCTTCCGGCACTTCGCCGTTGATGATGCGCTGGGCCAGCCCTTCCACGATGGCGGTCTTGCCGACCCCGGGAGCACCGATCAGCACTGGGTTGTTCTTGGTGCGGCGTTGCAGCACCTGAATGGTGCGGCGGATCTCGTCATCACGACCGATCACCGGGTCCAGCTTGCCGAGTTCGGCCCGCTCGGTCAGATCTATGGTGTACTTCTCCAGCGCCTGACGGTTCTCTTCGGCATTGGCGTCTTCAATTTTTCTGCCGCCTCGCACCTTGTCGATGGCAGTTTCAAGCTTCTCTTTACTCAGGCCCTGAGCGCGCAACAGCTCACCCAGATTGCCTTTCTCGTCGAGGGCCGCCAGTACGAACAGTTCGGATGAGATGAACTGATCCTTGCGCTGCTGGGCCAGTTTGTCGCAGACGTTGAGCAGGCGGCCGAGGCCGCTGGAGAGCTGAACATCCCCCTCTACCCCGCTGACCTTGGGCAGTCGATCCAGCTCTTCGCCAAGGCGCGAGCGCAGGGTATTGATGTCCATTCCGGTCAGGGTAAGCAGTGGACGGATTGATCCGCCGTTCTGATTGACCAGTGCGGTCATCAAGTGGACGGGTTCGATAAATTGGTGATCACGACCCAGTGCAAGTGACTGGGCATCGGAAATAGCAACCTGGAATTTGCTGGTCAGGCGATCGAGACGCATCGCACTCCCCCTTTGAGGCAGACGCCGCTTGCGCGGCAAACAACATAACTTTCTGACAAGAAAGATGCGGCCCGTACGGGTTATTTCAAGGGGCAGGGCTGGTTATTTTTTCTGCAAAACGGGGAGGGGGCAGGATCCCCGTCCTTTTGAGCCAAAGGACGGGGATCGCAATCAGGCCGTCAGCCAGATAAGGGAGGCCATCCGGCCGGTCTGGCCATCGCGGCGATAGGAGTAAAACTGCTCGCCATTGCTGAAAGTGCAGTGCTCACCGCCGTACACGGCGTTCACCCCGGCGCGGGCCAGTCTCAGCCGGGCCAGCTGGTAGATATCCGCCAGCCACTTGCCCTCGTTGGGGGAGGGCACAAAGGCTGCCGCTGCCTCGGCCTGCTCCGCCATAAAGGCATCGCGCACCTCACCACCCACTTCGAACGCGGTGGGGCCAATGGCCGGGCCAAGCCAGGCCAGGATATCGACAGGATCGCAAGCCATGGCGGCGATACTCGCCTCCAGCACGCCCTCTTTCAGTCCACGCCAGCCAGCGTGGGCGGCGGCGACCACGGTACCGGCCCGATCGCAAAACAGCACCGGCAGACAGTCGGCGGTCATCACGATACAGGCCTGCTCCACTTCATGGGCGCAAGCCGCGTCGGCGTCCGGTGCCTGCTCATAATGGCAACTGACCGGATGAACGATGGTGCCATGTACCTGATTAAGCCAGTTGAGGGGGGCAGGAATGGCCGCTACCCGTTGCAGGTGGCCACGATTGGCCTCGACCCGCACCTGCTCATCCCCCACATGGGCACCCAGATTCAGCCCGGCGAAAACCCCCTCGCTTATCCCACCATCCCGAGTGGTTGACAGGGCTCTGACGTTGGCCGGAGCAGGCCAGTCAGGTTCGATCCATTTCATCTGTGACTCCTTCAATTCACCGATATAAAAACGGGGCGCCTTAGCTGTCATCAGTTAAGGCGCCCCGTTTGGGGTGTCAGACATGCTTGATGGCGGGTTACGGCAAGATCGGTCGCATACCCGCCTTGCTCATCAACTCCAGACGATGTCATCCGGATTAACGAGGGTATCGGCACGCAGCACTTCCATCAGCTCCACCATGTCTTGCGGGGTTGGGGAGTGCCACTGCATCACTTCACCCGTGATGGGGTGAGCCAGTTGCAGCATGGTGGCATGCAGCGCCTGACGGTTGAAGCTACGCAGCATCTGGGTCAGTTCAGGGGTAGCATTGCGCAGCAGGCGCAAACGGCCACCGTATGCCGGGTCACCCACCAGCGGGTGCTTGATATGTGCCATGTGGACACGGATCTGGTGGGTACGGCCGGTTTCCAGGCGCAGACGCAGACGGGTGTGACCACGGAACTTCTCATGTACCCGATAGTGAGTCACGGAAGGTCGGCCATTGGGCACGACATCCATGTGGGTACGCTGGGTCGGGTGACGCCCAATCGGCGCATCCACAGTGCCGCCTGCGGTCATGTGACCGATGGCGATTGCTTCGTACTCACGGGTGATCTGGCGCGCCTGCAGTGCTTCCACCAGATGAGTCTGGGCTGGCACCGTCTTGGCAACTACCATCAGACCGGTGGTGTCTTTATCCAGACGGTGCACGATGCCGGCACGGGGCACTTCGGCAATGCTGGGGTAACGGTGCAGCAGGGCATTGAGGATGGTGCCATCCGGTGTACCTGCACCCGGGTGAACTACCAGTCCAGCCGGTTTGTCGATCACCAGAATATGCTCATCTTCATAAACGATGTTGAGCGCGATATCCTGGGCATCCCAGCGGGTGTCATCTTCCAGCTCGACATCCACATGCACCTGTTGCCCGGCAATCACTTTCTCGCGCGGGGTGTTGGCAACCTGACCGTCCAGGGTCACTCTGTCCTGTAAAATCCACTCCTTGATACGGGTGCGGGAGTAGTCTGGAAACAATTCGGCCAGGGCCTGGTCGAGTCGCTGCCCGAATTGGTGATCCTGGAATTCGCCTGTCAGTTCAATATGCTGGCTCATGTATGGTCTCTTGAGCGGGGGGTATCAATTCGAAATAATCAGGGTATTCTAGCTTTTCTTTTAGCCAAGCATAACGGATACTTTGCCAATTTCGTGGAAATGGACCGGATGTTGTTGATGGGAAAGAAGTCTCACCTGCTGATGTCGCTCGCCTTGGTCGCTACCTTGATCACGGGCTGTTCCAGCACCAAACCCAAGGTACCCGACGAACCGCCGGAGACCCTGTACCAGAAAGCACGCCTCAAACTGGATGTTGGTAATTACGTGCAAGCTACTGAATTACTTGAGGCTTTGGACTCTCGTTATCCGTTCGGTGCTTACTCTAACCAGGTTCAGCTTGACCTTATCTATGCCTACTACAAGCAGGATGACACCGCTCAGGCGATCGCCAATATCGACCGTTTTATCCGCCTTAATCCGGCGCATAAAAATATCGATTACGTCTTCTATATGCGCGGCCTGACCAACATGGCGGCGGATTATAATTTCTTCCAGGACTTGTTCGGAATCGATCGGGACGACAAAGACCCGGCTTATGCCCGTCAGGCCTTCCAGGATTTCAAGACCCTGCTGCAGAATTATCCCAACAGCGTCTATGCCGCCGATGCGCGCGCTCGCATGACTGGCTTGAAGAATCGCTTGGCCAGATATGACCTGAGTGTGGCCAAGTACTACGTCAAGCGTGATGCATTGGTCGCAGCGGCCAACCGGGCCAAGCTGATTGTCGAGACTTATCCCGACACCGCTGAAACCGAGGCGGCGCTGGAGATCATGGTCGAGTCCTACGAGACCCTGAAGATGCCGCAGCTGGCCAAGAATGCCCGTGAAGTGTTGGCAAAAAACTACCCGGACAATCGCCTCGGCCGTGGCTGAGTAATGTGAATGAACCGGTAACAAAAAACCGATGCCAAGGCATCGGTTTTTTTATGCCTGCAATTTATTCGCAGACTACCGCGGTCTGCGGATAAATTGGCTGACGGCGCAGCTGATGCGCCGTCATTACTGTTCGGCTATTTGGCTACATTGCCTGCCACGTTCAGGGCATCCCAGGTGCGGGAGAAGGGTGGGGCATAAGCGAAGTCCAGCATGCCGAGCTGCTCGGTGGTCACCCCCATGGTGATGGCCACCGCCAGCGCGTCGATGCGGTGTACCGCCCCCTTGCGACCGAGGATCTGGCCGCCCAGCAGCCGCTTGCTGCCCGCCTCATAGACCAGCTTGACGTGGATGTCAGACTGACCCGGGCAGTAGTTTGTGTGGCACTTGTCCTTGATCACCACGGTGCGATAGTCGATGCCCATCGCCTTGGCTTCCTGCTCGGAAAGACCGGTTCGGCCTGCCTCCAGCCCCAGCACTTTGAGCGCTGCAGAGCCGAGGGTGCCCGGGAACTCCTGCTCGGCACCGGCCAGGTTCTCACCCACCATGCGGCCCAGCTTGTTGGCGATGGTGGCGAGCGGCACATAGACCTGCTGCTGCTTCACGCTGTGCCAGACGCTGGCACAGTCACCGGCCGACCAGACGTTGGCCAGCGAGCTGCGCCCCTGACGGTCAACCTTGATGGCGCCGTTGCCGAGCCGCTCGATGCCGGTATCGGCCAGAAACTCGGTATTGGGCTTGACCCCGGTGCAGACCACCACGATATCGGCCTCGTACTCGCCCTGGCTGGTGTGCACGCCGGTGACCCGGCCACCCCCCAGCAGCGCTTCAACTCGCTCACCCAGATGGAGAGAGACCCCCTGCTCGCGCAGTTCGGTTTCGATGTGTTGGGTGATCTCGCCATCAAACGCATCAGGGATGACCCGATCCGCCAGCTCGATCAGGCGCACCTCTTTGCCCTGATGGACCAGCGCCTCGACCACTTCCAGCCCGATAAAGCCGGAGCCAATCACCACTGCGCGGCGATTGTTCTTGTCTTGCACCGCGGCCTTCAGCGCCAGCCCGTCGGCCATCCGGCGCAGACCGAATACCCCTTGCTGCTGCAAGCCGGGGATAGGGGGCATCACTTCGCGGGCACCGGTGGCGATCATCAGCCGATCGTAGCGATCGGTGAAGGTGTCGCCGTTGTGCTCCACCTGCAGGGTCTGGGCAGCCGCGTCGACGCTCAGCACCCGATGGTCAATCTTGACCTCGATCCCCTTGGCGGCGAACTGCTCGGGGGTGAACTCGGCCATGTAGCCGGGCTCCTGAAACTCGTCACCGACGAAGTAAGGCAGGCCGCAGGCACCGAAGGAGATCACCTCGGAGGCCTCATACACCACGATTTCGGCATCTTTGGCCAGACGGCGCGCCTTGGCCGCCGCACTCATACCGGCGGCTTCGCCACCGATGATCAGAATTCTCATAGTTTTTCCTCTCAATGGCGCAGGGAGGGCATGCCCTCCCTGCGGTCTATGGCGGGAAAGGGTCACCCCTTTCCACGCACAGATCAACCGACAGCAAATCAGACGGTGGACTCTTCGCCGTCCAGACTCACTTCGTGATCGCTGTTGAACACATGCATGTCGGTTTCGCCCATCAGGCGGCTGGTGACCGTCCCTGCGGTGATGGATCCGGAGACGTTCAGTGCGGTGCGGCCCATGTCGATCAGCGGCTCGATGGAGATCAGCAGACCGGCCAGCGCCACCGGGAAGTCCAGCGCGGAGAGCACGATCAGCGCGGCAAAGGTAGCACCACCACCAATCCCGGCCACCCCGAAGGAGCTGACGGTGATGATGGCGATCAGGGTCATGATGAAGCCGGGATCCATCGGGTTGACCCCGACTGTCGGAGCAATCATCACCGCCAGCATCGCCGGATAGATACCGGCACAACCGTTCTGGCCGATGGTGGAACCGAAGGAGGCGGCGAAGTTGGCGATCCCTTCCGGAATACCCAGTGACTTGGTCTGGGTCTGCACGTTCATCGGGATGGAGCCCGCGCTGGTGCGCGAGGTGAAGGCAAAGGCCAGCACCGGGGTGATCTTCTTGAGGAAGCGCAGCGGGTTGATGCCAACCATGCTCACCAGCAGCAGGTGTACCGCGAACATGATAGCGATGGCACCGTAAGAGGCCATGACGAAGCTAAGCAAGTTGATGATGTCGGTGTAGTTGGAGCCAGAGACCACCTTGGTCATCAGCGCCAGCACGCCAAACGGAGTCAGGCGCAGCACCAGGGTCACCATTCGCATCACGATGGCGTGAGCCACGGCGATGAAGTGACCGAAACTGGCGAAGATCTCCGGCTTTTTGCGAGCGATGCCGGTGGCAGAGATGCCGATGAAGATGGAGAAGATCACCACGGCGATGGTGGAGGTCTTGCGCGCCCCTGTCATGTCGAGGAAGGGATTGGCAGGGATGAACTCCAGCATCATCTTGGCAAAAGACATGCTCTCGACGCTACCAAGGGAGCTTTGCAGCGCAGCACCACGGGCGCTCTCGGCTGCGCCGGAGGTCAGCCCTTCGGCGGTCAGGCCGAACAGGTTGGACATCAGGATGCCCGCTCCGGCGGCAATGGCGGTGGTGAAGATCAGCACGCCTATGGTCATGGCGCTGATCTTGCCAAGGGCGGTACCGCCATTGAGCTTCAAGATAGCGCTGATGATGGAGACCATGATCAGCGGGATGATGATCATCTGCAGCAGCTTCACATAGCCGCCACCGACGATATCCAGATAGTCGATGGTCTGGACTATGACCGGTGAACCGGCGCCATAGAGCAGCTGCAGAGCGGCACCGAACAGAATACCCAGGCCCAGACCGGCAAACACCCGGCGGGTGAAGCTCACATGTTTTTGCTGTAACCGGTAGAGAAAGAACAGCAACATGGCCAGGATGGCCAGATTACCGATAACGCTGAATGTCATGGTATGACTCCCCAAAAAGCGGGCTTACGCCCGAGAAATAAGAACAAGCGCCATGCTTGTCCTGGCAACCGTAGTGTCAGACGGCCTGACCCGTCCTGACATGACAAAGGGGGTCTGTTGCCCCCTTAGCGCGAACTCAACGCTTCTGCTGTTTCGCTCGCATGATGTTGATGATCTCGATATCGGTATCCAGCATCCCCTTTTTGGAGAGGCGGCCCAAATTGGCAATAGTCTCGTCCACGTCATCGGAGACGATCCCTTCGCTTTGGGGCACATGCAGGTTGTTGATCGCCATCAGCGAGGACTTCACCGCCGCCGAGGTGGAGGTGGAGACCTTCATGGAGCAGGCGCTGCCCGCGCCATCGCAGATGATGCCGGAGACATCGCCAATCATGTTGTTGATGCAGTGGCTGATCTGTTGATACTGACCGCCCAGCAGCCAGGTGATGGCCGCACCGGAGCCCATGGCGGCGGTACTGGCGGCGCAGAGGGCCGACAGCTTGTTCTGATAGGTCTTGATGTAGATAGCCACCAGATGGCTCATCACAAGCGCCCGGGTCAGTTGCTCGTCGTTCGCCTTGAGGAAGCGGGCGGCGGCGACCACCGGCATGGTGGCGGCGATGCCCTGATTGCCCGAGCCAGAGTTGGACATGGCGGGCAGCATGGTGCCATCCATCCGCGCATCGGAAGCGGCGGAGGAGAGGCGCATCGCCAGGGTCATCAGGTCGTCGGAGAGCAGCTTGCGCTCTACCTGTTCGGTGAGGATCTTGCCGATCTGCAGGCCGTAACCGTGCAGCCCTTCATCTGCCAGTGCCTGATTCATGGTGGCTGCCGCCTTGATGAAGTCGATTTCGGCCAGCGGCACTTCAAGGGCAAACTCCACGATCTGTTGCAAGGTCATGGTTGGCTTGGCGGATTTGGCGGGCTGGATCTGCACCCCGGGCGCGCTGTCTTGCTCCATCAGCACCTCGCCATCCTTTTCCATCAGAATGATGCGAGTGTGGTCGGTACAGATCACCACCCGGGCGCTGTGGCCTTCGACCTCGGCCAGTACCTCGGCATAGAGCACGTCCGGCACATCCTTCACATCCACCGCAATGCAGGGCAACAGCAGTTTGGCCGCTTCGACCTGCTCTGGCGTCAAGGTGTTGAGCACCTCCAGCCCGGCATCGGGATTACCGCCGGTGATACCGACTGCCGCCGCCACCGGCAGGCCGATCATGCCGGTGCCCGGCACCCCGACGCCCATGCCGTTCTTGAACAGGTTGCCACTGACCCAGACGCTGATGCGGGTCGGAGTTTCCCCCAGCAGCTTGCGACAATTGGCCGCCGCCAGCGCGACCGACATTGGCTCGGTACAGCCCAGGGCCGGTACCACTTCCCGCTTGAGCAGGGTAATAAAGTCGGTCCATTGTGCTTTCATTGCAGTGTTTCTCATGTTCATGGCGCCCGCAGGCCGTTATGGCTTGTTCAGGTCCGCCTTGTGATTGCGGATGTGCAAATAGACGGTATGACGGGAGATGCCGAGCATCCGGGCGACCAGCTGGGCCGCCTCCTTGATCTCGAAGATCCCCATGTCGTAGAGCCGGGTCACTATCTCCTTATTGCGCACCGTGCTGGCGAGTGAACTGTCCTGATCCACCTTCTCAATCACCTGGGTCACCAGATCGTCCACCGAGCTGGCAAAGGTTTCGTTATTGAGCTGCGCCGGTGCGGCAGGCTGCGCAAAGGTATCGAGCAGGCTACCGAGGGAGGTATTCAGACTGAAGTTCACGCAGAGCATACCGATAGGCTTGCCCAGCCGGTTGCTGATGGTGATGGAGGAGGACTTCATCAACGCCCCCTCGCGGGTGCGGCTGAAGTAGCTGCTCCACTGGCTACCGGACTCTCCTTGCAAGCGGTTGAGGGCAAAGTCGGTGACGGGAGCCCCCGCGCCACGGCCAGTGACATGGCCGTTGGCAATCTTGATGACTGAGGCATCCAGATTATCGAAGGCATGCAGCACTACCTCGCAGCCGGCACCAAACAGGGCTGCCAACGCCTCGACGGCCGGTTCGAAACTGGCGATCAGATGGCGTTCTTCATCCGTTAACGCATTGATGTGGTCAGTGGTGGCTGCTGTGGACATATATGAGTAACTTTGAGTAAACCGCAGTTGATTCTACTATCAACAAGATCAACTAATGTTGAGCGGCATCCCCTTTTTGCACACCATTATGCCCGCCTTTTAACAAAGTGCGAAAAATTGTGAAGCCACGCACAGACGCAGTGGCCAATCAGAGGTGATAGCGAGCCAGCAGCGCTTGATAGGCGGGGGTCTGCTTGAACAGTTTGAGTGCCTCCGAGAAGCGGATAGCCAGCTGATCGTGGCCGGGCTTGTGGGTAAATGCGAGGAAGTTGCGGTTATCATCCGTCAGTGGGAACAGGTGATGGCGCACCTGATCCTGCAGCCCCTGCGTATGCAGCAGATAGCGCCCGACCCGCTCGTTGAGTACCACCCCATCCAGTCGGCCAGCCATCATCAGATGCAGCTGTTTAACGGCATTCCCCTCACCGGTCATCGGCATCCGGATCACTCCGGGATCGGTCAGAAATGCCTTGCTATAGGCGTAGTCGGCCTGAATGCCGATCCTCAGCCCCTTGAGGTCGGAGATCTGCTCGAGATCCACCGGGCGAGCCGCCGGATAGAAGAGCACTTCGCCGCTGTAAGAGAGCGGCTCTTCGGGATAGTGGAGCCACTGCTGGCGGGAGGATTCGAAGAAAATGTCGAGCACCGCATCCCCCTGCTGGAGGTGGGCCTGCTGCAGTACCCGCTTCCAGGGCAGCACCTTTACCTCTGTGCGGTAACCGAGCTGGTGCAGTACGGCGCGTGCCAGATCGAGATCGGCGCCCACCGGCTCGCCCCTGTCATCCAGCATCATATAGGGGGGCCACACTTCTGCCAGCAGTGTCAGGGTTGGTGGCTCATCTGCCCACGATCCACTGGCCAAACACACAGATAGAATGACCCCGCAATAGAGCCATGCTCGTTGCCACGTTTTTCGCCAAGACTGCTGCCACACCATGGGACTATCTCCACATCGATATGATTTGAGCATATACAAAGCCCGGCAATAGACAGGACAAAAAGGCGGCAAGTGCTTGTTTGCTTGTCACGGCACCGGCAAAGCAGGCTTACCACGGCAGACCCAGATTGGCGCAGGATTCGAATACCGGTTTCCTGCATAAAAAAACGGCAATCCGAAGATTGCCGGGAGGAATGTAGTGATGCGACCTTGCGTGGGTTGAGCGGGTCGCAGGGGCAAGCCCCGGTTTCGCCGCGGGTCATCAGGGATGACCACACGGCTTACAGCATGTCCGGACTGCGCTCGTTCAGTCCGCACCGCCACACACCTTCAGGGCTGACCCGCGTGACACAGCTTGCGGGCCAGACCGATGAAATCAACGCGTTTACAGCATGCCCGGGATGGCGGCTTTCATTTCGGATGGCCACACACCGACTTGAACCTGCCCGATGTGCTCTTTTTGCAGCAGCAGCATGGCCAGACGGGATTGGCCGATGCCGCCGCCGATGGTTTGCGGCATCCGTGCTGCCAGCAGATCCTGATGCCAGTCGTACTGCAGGCGATCCTCGTCGCCGGTGATGGCCAGCTGGCGGCGCAGTGCCTCGGCGTCGACCCGGATCCCCATGGAGGAGATCTCGAAGCTGTCTTTCAGCACCGGGTTCCACACCAGAATGTCACCGTTCAGACCCGCCAGACCCAGCTCGCTGTGGCTGCTCCAGTCGTCATAGTCCGGGGCACGGACATCGTGGCGCTCGCCGTGGGAGAGGGCGCCACCAATACCGATCAGGAACACGGCTCCCAGCTCTTTGGCGATGGCGCGTTCGCGCCCCTTGGCATCGAGGTTCGGGTAGCGGGTCAGCAGCTCTTCGCTGTGCAGGAACTGGATCTCGGCCGGCAGGAAAGGGGTCAGCTCATGCTCGGCACAGACCGCGCGCTCGGTGGCCTTGATGGCGGCCCAGATGCCGCTGACTGTCTCCT
Source organism: Aeromonas sp. CU5 (assembly GCF_002586745.1). Classification (NCBI taxonomy): domain Bacteria; kingdom Pseudomonadati; phylum Pseudomonadota; class Gammaproteobacteria; order Aeromonadales; family Aeromonadaceae; genus Aeromonas; species Aeromonas sp. CU5. Next base: position 3,566,315 of record NZ_CP023817.1, on the reverse strand, counting down.
GCAGATAGGCCAGATCGCGGCGCTCGCTCGGCATCACCTTCTCCCAGTCCCACTGATCCACGTAGACGGAGTGGATGGGGGTGAGCTTGTCTTCATCCGGACGCAGTGCCTTCATGTGGGTGTAAATCCCTTCACCAGGGCCGAACCCGAAGCGACCCAGGGTCTGGCGCTTCCATTTGGCCAGTGAATGCACCACTTCGTAGCTGTGCTCCGGCAGGGTTTTCACTTTGACCTGCACTGCATTCTCGTGGCCAGAAAGGTTGTCCTGAGTGCCATCACCGACCCGGCTCAGAATGGGGGCTTGCACCTCCATCAGGCCCAGTTGCTGGGCGAGTTGGCGGGAGAACATCTCTTTGACGAAGCTGATCTGTTGTTGGCTGCGAATGTAGTGCTGTTTCATGCTGAATTCCTGTTTCAAACCCCGTTGGATGTGGTGATTCTTCAACGGAATGACTACTAAATTCAATATTCGATAATAGAAATAGGCTTTGTGTGTTTTTTTCTTCAAAATAAGCCGTTATTTAATGAGGTATCGTCAACGGGAGTGCAAAAAAATGCCGGAAAATTACCGGATCGATAATCTCGATCAGGCCATCCTCACCGCTCTGATGGAGAATGCGCGGATCCCTTACGCCGAACTGGCGAAACAACTGGCTGTCAGCCCAGGCACTATCCATGTGCGGGTGGAGAAGATGAAGCAGGCGGGGATCATTGAGGGGACGCGGGTGCAGGTGAACGCGAAGAAGCTCGGTTACGACGTCTGCTGCTTTATCGGGATCAATCTGAAGAGTGCCAAGGATTACCCCTCGGCGCTGGCCAAGTTGCAGGCGCTGGACGAGGTGGTGGAGGCCTACTACACCACGGGTCACTACAGCATCTTCATGAAGGTGATGACCCGCTCCATCGATGAACTGCAGATTGTGCTGATCAACAAGATCCAGACCATCGACGAGATCCAGTCCACTGAAACCCTGATCTCGCTGCAGAATCCGATCTTGCGGGACGTGAAACCTTGAGTCGGGCTGCATAAAGAGTGGCCTAGAGATCCACCTCCCGAGCGAAACCCTGATCTCGCTGCAGAATCCGATCCTGCGGGATGTGAAGCCCTGACCGGTTGATCAGGGTTCGATATAGGGGATGGCGTACTTGTCGTAGAGGGTCTTGAGGCTGCCGTTGCGCTTCATGCGCAGCAGCTCGGCATCATAGGCTGCCATCAGGGCGGGGGTCTGTGCATCCGCCCGTGCGCGGGCCCAAGTGTTGAAGTAGGGGCTGCTCTTGAGCGGTTTGGGCAGGTAGTCGACCTTGCCCTCCATCCCCTCTTCCCTGATCTGGGTGAAGGCGGTGACCAGCGGCATGGGCACGGTATCGATGCGCCCAGCCAGCAGCTTGCGCAGTTGCAGCTGGTTCATGGTGATCTCCTGAAACTGATAGGTCGGGTCAGTCATCGCCGCCGTCAGCTCAGGGGTGTAGGAGAAATCCTTGGTCACCCCGATGCGCCAGGGTTTGAGGTCGGCCAGCGTCTCGTAGCGGATCTTCAACAGGTCCGCCTTGCGCACGAAGAAGTGCCAGCTGTGGCGAAGATGGGCCTGCTGGGGATAGATGAGATAACTCTCCCGCTCTGCCTTGTAGGAGTGGGTCATCACCAGGTCGCAGGCGCCGGTTTCGGCGTTGCGGGTGAGGCGGGCGCCGGAGTCGGCCAGCTCGATCCTAAAAGGCGTCTCCAGCTTGTCGAAGATGGCGGTGACGATGTCGATATCGAGTCCACGGGGTTTCTGATCGGCATCGAGAAACTTGAGCGGGGGCTCCATGGTGCCGCAGATCACCAGCTCTTTGGCGGGCAATCCGAGTGGAAACAGCAACCAAAACAGGGGGATCACACGCAAACTACGTCTCCTGAGCCCGTTTGAAGATATTCCAAGACCTGATTCCAGTATATTGGATGGCACCTGATCCGTTAGAAGCGACTGTTTATGGCAAATCCTGAAATCGAGAGCCCGCTGGACGGGATCGACAAGTTGACCGTCTCGCTCTACCGCCTTGGCTTGAGTGCGGCAGCCTTGTTGCTGCTTTGCCGCGGTGCGGCGCTGCTGAGCGGGATGGCACTGCTTCCGTCGGCACAATGGTTGATGTCGCTGGCAGTGGCAAGCGCTATCTGCGGCTTCTCGCTGCATATCTACGACAAGCGGATTCGCCTGATCCTGCAGGGATTTGGTTGGGGGGCGCTGGTGCTGGCGGCGGTAGGGGCGCCGGATGCGCTGGTGCTAGGGGCTGCGTTGGCGACCCTCTCCGGGCTGGCGTTCAAGGAGCAGTTTTGCTTTGCCATTCCCGGTATCAAGCTAGTGCCCGTGCTGCTGCCGCTGTTGTGGCTGCTGGAGTGGTTGCAAGTGGAGTGGGCCGCCGCGCTGGTAGCGCTGGTCTGCGGGGCCTTGCTGACTTTGTTGGCGCTGGCCAAGTGGCGGATGCCCCTGCACTTCGATATTGGTGACAAGGGGCGTTACCAGATCTAGGTCTGCTGGCACACCTTCATCTGCTGGTTGAGGGCCTGCATCACCTGACGGCGGCTGATGATGCCGATCACCTTGCCCTGTTGCAGCACCGGGTAGATTTTGGGCTTGGCATCGGCCATCTGGCGGGCCAGCTCCAGAATGCTGTCATCCGGCCCGACCGAGAGGGGCGTGCGGTTCATCATGTCTTCCACCTGGGTGCGGGTATCGCAGTGGTAGCTGCCGGTGAGCAGGCTGGGAATGCAGTCTTGTTCGGAAAGAAAGCCGATCAGCCGTTTCTGCTCATCCAGCACCGGCAGGCCGCCAAGGCCGGATTGATGCAGGCGATCCAGCGCCTCGGCCAGGCCGAGCTCAGCCGTGAGGGAGTGGGTCAGGCGACCCATGTGGTGGTGCACTTTCAGCATGGTGGTAACTCCGCAAGAGGGGGATGCCGCCACTATGACGCGGCCGGGTGGCCCGCGACCAATGGCTTGTGCCGCAGGGATTGATAGGCACCGGACATCGGCGGTGATCCTCTGGCAGGCGGGCTTCGTTCATGCAAGACCATGAAAGGGAAAGGAGATCGTATGCGTGCATTGGTAACGGGCTGCGGCCGTCGACTCGGATTTTATCTCTGTGAACAGCTGGTGGCGGCGGGCTGGCAGGTGACCGGCAGTTATCGCAGCGAGCGGCCGGAGCTGGCCACGCTGGCGGCGCTGGGGGTTGAGCTGGTGCAGGCGGATTTTGCCTGCGAGGCGGAGGTCGGCAAGCTGATCGACGTGCTGGCGGCCCATCAGGATCTGGCGCTAGTGATCCACAACGCCTCGGCCTTCGAGCCGCAGGCAGCCGATCCGGCTGCGCAGCTGGCCCAGTTCGAGCAGTTCTACCGGGTGCACATGGCGGCCCCCTTCCAGCTCAACCGGGCGCTGGCGCCCCGGCTGGCAAGCAATGCCAACGCCAGCATCATTCACATCACCGATATCTATATCCATGCCCCGGCCCCCCGTTTTGCCAGCTATGTGGCGACCAAGGCGGGCGCCCATTCGCTGGCCATGAGCTTTGCCCGCGAGCTGGCGCCCACGGTGCGGGTCAACACCATAGAGCCGGGGCCGATCCTGTTTCTCGACGAGCATGACGAGAGCTGGCGCCAGCAGGTGTTGGCGAAAACACCGTTGGCGCGGGAGGGGGGGCTTGAGCCCATCTGGCAGGCGGTGCAGCTACTGGTGGGGAACAGTTATATGACGGGGGCCAGCATCAAGGTGGATGGCGGGCGCGCTCTGGCCACCCTCTGAAGGCTCGCCTAGCACCCGCGGCCCCAGCCCAACCTGCCGGGTCAGCAAGCCCTTGCCGGGCTTGAGCTTGCCCGACGGGCCGGGGATCGTTACTTGCAGTGCTACCTTGGGGTCGTGTACCTCGCCATGGCCGTACAGCTCAGCCAGCAGCTCCGCCAGATAGGAATCGACCTCTGCCGTGGCAAAGTCACCGCTCCTGTTGCTGGCCAGAATATCGATGTCGAGCGGCCGATCGTGCACCTTGCAGAGCGGATCGCTGCGATCCCGGCCGTGAGCCACCTCGAGGGCGACAAAGTGCTGCTTGAGGCGGGCGGCATCGAGCGGGCTCTCCACTACCAGCAGGCAGTTGAGAAAGTCGTGGCTGGAGTGCATTCCCACCGGCTTGGTGCGGATTACCGAACTCAGCTGCAGGGGGCCGACCTGCGCAAACAGCTCGGCCAGCGCGCGGCTGACATGGGTGTGTGGGTCAAGATTGGAACCAATACTACACAGATAGAACATGCTCACCTTCCCGGGGTTGGGCTCATCTGAAATGTATACGCAGCTCACGGTTATCGGATTAACTATGGCGTAACATTATCTTATCTATTGTGATCCGGCACTGATTGGCAGAAAGGAGGTTTGCATGAGTGTGGAGCTGAAATGGGCGCTGTTGACCGCCTCGGGAGCGTTGGCGATGATCCTGACCATCTGTCTGGCCTCTGTCGCGTTGGCGTGAATCACCACAATCCAGATAATCCAAACCGGCCCGTTGGCCGGTTTTGTTTTTTGGGGCGCTGCGGCTATGCTGGCGCACCGGTGAGAATGCAAGAGAATAGATGATGACCAAGGTTCGCCCACGCTCCCTGCTGCAGGTGGTATTGATGGGATTCGTGCTGGTATTGATGCCGCTGGGCGGCATGATCTGGCACAACAGCACTGCCCTTGCCAACCTCAGCCAGCTCACCAGCGACGAGATGGAGCGGGCGGTCAAGGATACCCGCCGCGCCACCCTGCTGACGGCGCAAGCCATCGATATCGAACGCACCTTGCGCCGCTTCGCGGTGCTGGGGGATCGCCGCAGTCTCACCAGTTATCAGCAGCAACTCGATGGCTATCGGGTGTTGCTGGCAGAACACCGCAACTCCATCTCCGACGGTCAGCTCTACAGCGGGCTCGATCAGGGGCTTGCCTGGCTCGACAGCCTGCAGGATGCCGCGCTGGCCCGGGTGGCGGTAGCGGGCGACAAGCTCGAGCAGTTCAACGATGCCAACAAGCAGCTTGAAATGGTCACCCGCAGCCGGGTTGATGAACACATGGATTGGGTGCAGGTGACCATCAACGGGCTGACCAGGGAGCTCTGGTGGGTGAGCGGTTTTGTGGCGGTGATCAGCCTGCTGCTGGTCTTTATCTTCACTTACCTCATCATCCACCCGGTACGACAGATTGAGTCGCGCATTTTGAGCCTGGGGGCCGGGGTCGAGCCCGATCCTGACCCGGTTGATGGCCCCGCCGAGCTGGTGGTGCTGGGGGAGCGGATCCTCTGGCTGCACGACAAACTCAAGGCGCTGGAGCTGCAGAAGTACCAGTTCCTGCGCCATGTTTCTCACGAGCTCAAGACCCCGCTGGCAGTGCTGCGGGAGGGGTCGGATCTGCTCTGCGAGCAGCTGGTCGGGCCGCTGACGCCGGATCAGCTGGAGATCTGCCAGATGCTCGATGAGAGCAGTCGCCGTCTGCAGACCCTGATCGAGCGGCTGCTCGACTTCAACCGGCTCAGCCAGCAGGAGGCCTTCGAACTGGAGCCCGTCCCCCTGCTGCCGATGTTGTCGGAACTTTCTGCAGAGTACCGGCTGGCATTGGAGTCCAAGCAGATCTGTGTACACTTGCCGACCAGCGCAGTGACACTGTTGGCGGAGCCCTATCGGCTGCGACTGATCCTCGATAACCTCTTCTCCAATGCGGTCAGTTACGGCGCCAGCGAGGGTAATATCTGGATCAGGGCAGGGCAGGACGAACAGATGAGCTGGCTGGAAGTGGCCAACGAGGGGCCAAAGATCCCCGAGGCTGAGCAGCAACGTATTTTTGAACCCTTCGAGCAGGGCAGCACAGTGCGGCAAGGGGTTTTGAAAGGCTCAGGCATGGGCCTCTCCATCGCCCGCGAGTCTGCCCATAGTCTGGGGGGGGAACTGGTTCTGGTACAGGATGAGCAGGCGGATGTCTGCTTCAGGTTGACGTTGAAATGAGGTCTATGAAGATACAACGGGTATTTCCAGCCCTGATGGCAGGACTGCTTGCGGGTTGCACCTTGCTGCCGCAACAGGAGCCGCGGGATTCCTCCGATATCGCTTTTTCCAAGCGCATGGAGTTTGCCAATAAAGAGATGCAGGTACGCCTGCAATACTCTGACTGGCTGCTGGCCAGCCACCCCCAGCAGCGGGTACAGGAGCGTCAGCGGCTGAAAGGTGCCGACGATCTGGAGAGTCGGGTCAGTCTGGCGATGGTGGACTCCCACCCCGCCGAATCGGTGGCCAATCGTACCGCCGGTCTGGCACGCCTGAAGAAGATGCTGCCCGAGCTGGGTCTCGATGCGCAGGCCTTTTTGCGCAGCTGGATCGCCCTTGGCGAGCAGTTGCTGGTGCGCGACAGCCGTCGGGATGATCAGCGGCAAGAGGTCCAGCGACTGCGTCGTCAGATCGAACAGCTGACCGCCATCGACGACCAGCTCAACCAGCGCAAGTTGAACGAGAGCCGTGAGGTCATTCCATGAGCCGGATCTTGTTGGTGGATGACGATGTCAGTCTGCTCAAACTGATGAGTTTGCGACTGCGTAGTCAGGGTTATGAGGTGGATACCGCCGACAGTGCAGAAGGGGCCCTCGACCGGCTGCGTCAGCAACGGGCCGATCTGGTGCTGAGCGATCTGCGGATGGGGGGCATGGACGGGCTGGCGCTGTTCGAGCGGATCCAGGCCCAGTGGCTGGGTTTGCCGGTGATCATCATGACCGCCCACGGTACCATTCCCGATGCCATTCAGGCGACCCGTTCCGGGGTCTTCAGCTTTTTGACCAAACCCATCAACAAGGATGAGTTGTTCGCCACCATTGAACACGCTCTGAGCCTGACGCGGCCGAAACAGCAGCAGGAGTGGCAGTCGCTGATCCTGACCCGTAATCCCCAGCTGGAACAGCTGTTGATCCAGGCTCACAGCATTGCCACCATGGAGGTGCCGGTGCTGATCATGGGACCATCCGGTTCCGGCAAGGGGGCCATGGCGCTGGCACTGCACCAGGCCAGTCATCGTCGCAACCAGCCGATCCATACCATCAACTGTGCCGCCATTCCGTGGGCCTCACTCGACTTGCAGCTGTTTGGCGAAGATGGCCACTCCGGCCTGTTCGAGCAGGCCAAGGGGGCGACCCTGTTTCTCGACGAGATCGGCAGCCTTTCCGAATCCCTGCAGGCCAAATTACTGCAGGTGATGGAGGAGTACGGTCAGGGCACGCCTGAGGTGCGGGTGCTCAGCTCCAGCCATCAGGATCTGGTCAAGGCGATGGAGGAGGGGCGCTTTCGGGAAGATCTCTTCTACCGTCTCAACGTTGCCAACATCACCTTGCCATCCCTCAGTGCCCGCAGTGAGGATATCCCCCTGCTGGCCCGGCAGGCCCTCGATGATTACCGCAGCCGTCACAGCGACTGCGCCGCCATGGGCTTTTCACCGGAGTCGCTGGCGATGCTGGCTGCCGCCGCCTGGCCCGGCAACGTGCGCCAGCTTTGCAACGTGGTTGAGCAGCTTGCCAGCCTCTGTTGCAGCCCGGTGATCGGGGTCTCCATGGTGGAGTCAGCCCTGAGTGGCGGCGGCGGCGGCATGCTCTCGTTCAACGAGGCGCGGGCCGAGTTCGAGAAGGAGTATCTGATCCGCCTGCTGCGCACCACAGAGGGCAACGTGACCCTAGCGGCCAACATGGCGGGCAGAAACCGTACCGATTTTTACAAGTTATTGAATCGGCACGGTATCGAAGCTGCAAACTTCAAATCGAAGGGATAAATCAGGCGGGATCAACCACAGCCGGAGCGGCATTGGTTTTCTGGGAGAGCCTGAGGCCGCTCGCTTTCATCGGGTAGTTGAATTCAAGGGTGTGCCGATGATCTGGCGAGTGAATGAAATCAGGCTGGATCAACCACAGCCGGAGCGGCGTCGGCTTTCTGGGTTTTATGGGAGAGCCAGAGGCCGCTCGCCTTCATCGGGTAGCTGAATTCAAGGGTGTGCCGATGATCTGGCGAGTGAATGAAATCAGGCTGGATCAACCACAGCCGGAGCGGCGTCGGCTTTCTGGGTTTTATGGGAGAGCCAGAGGCCGCTCGCCTTCATCGGGTAGCTGAATTCAAGGGTGCGCCGATGATCTGGCGAGTGAATGAAATCAGGCGGGATCAATCACAGCCGGAGCGGCGTCAGCTTTCTGGGTTTTATGGGAGAGCCAGAGGCCGCTCGCTTTCATCAGATAGCCGAACAAGGCGCCAATGATGAGGGAGGGCAGGATCAGCCGCCACTCGCCAGCCGCGCCGAAGGTGGCGCAGCAACCGGCAAAGGTGCCGGGAATGTAGCCGAGCCACTGCTGCTTGGCCTGCACGCACATCAGGGTTGCGACCACACCTGTCATCACATAACCCGCCACGCCCGCCCCCCACAGGCTGTCGCCATGGATCAGCAACAGCGCCCACAACATGCCGCTGGTGTTGCAGAAGATGGTCTGCAGCAGCGCCTTGTAGCCACCGCTGGAGGCGAAATAGCTGGTGCAGCCGAGGAAGCCGACCCAGGAGATAAGGCCGAACGCGACGGCAATCCAGCCCCAGATGGCGGAGAGAATTCCAGTGGTGATAGCGATGGCGATCAGTGGGCTCATGGGGTGACTCTTTAGTTGGCTTCGCAAAAAGGGCAGCCTACCTCCGGCAATCGGGGCGGCAAGCGGGGGGCGAATTGTGTGTGATCTTCATCACCCCTTTCAACTCGGGAATACGCTTGCGCTCGCGAAAAAAATTCATTGGTGACCGGTCAAACGGTCGACCATAGTTAGAGGCCCTGTCCTGCTCATGGAGTGAGTCTGATGGTGCCCAATGTGATCGTCCCCCTGCTGGTGTTCGTAGTCCTGTTTCTGGTCGGCACCATGGCCAAGGCACTACCCCTGCACCACATGATGTAAATTTGTGTGAAATTAAAATCTGCCGGGGCGGGTCTTATCCATATCGCCTTACTTAGCCCCGGGAGTTTTTCATGTTGATTAAGCGTCGTGCCGCTCACCCCCTCACCGAACAGGATGTCACCCCGGAAGCCGTTTATCAGGATCGCCGCCTTATTCTCAAGGGGCTGGGTCTGGGCGCTGCCACCCTGGCGTTTCCCACTCAGGCCGGTGTGCTCGATCTGCTGCGTGGCGACCAGAGTGCTGCCAAGCCCGTGACCAAGCCGCTTAACAGCAAGCCAGCGGAGCGCCCGGCCAATCTGGTGCTGACACCGGAAGAGAAGGCCACCAGTTACAACAACTTCTATGAGCTGGGCACCGACAAGTCCGACCCGGCTCGTAACGGCCATTACCTCAAGCCCGAACCCTGGACCCTCAAGGTGGAAGGGGAGGTGGCCAAGCCCTTTACCCTCGACGTGTGGGATCTCATCAACAAAACCGAGCTGGAGGAGCGGATCTACCGGCTGCGCTGCGTCGAAGCCTGGTCCATGGTGCTGCCCTGGAACGGCATCTCGTTGGCGGAGCTCATTCGCCGCGCCGAGCCCACCAGTCGCGCCAAGTTTGTTGCCTTCGAGACCCTGTTTGATCCGAAACAGTTGCCGGGGCAGGCCTCGAGTCTGGGGGGCGGCATCGAGTATCCCTACGTGGAGGGGCTGCGTATCGACGAGGCGATGAATCCGCTCTCCTTCCTGGCGATGGGGCTCTACGGTAAGACTCTGCCCGCCCAGAATGGCGCGCCGATCCGCTTGGTAGTGCCGTGGAAGTATGGCTTCAAGAGCATCAAGAGCATCGTCTCGATCCGGTTGGTGGAGGAGATGCCACCCACTACCTGGAACCTGTTGGCCTCCAACGAATATGGCTTCTACGCCAACGTCAATCCGCATGTGGATCACCCGCGCTGGAGTCAGGCCAGCGAGCGCTTTATCGGCGAGGGCGGGCTGTTTGGCGCCAAGCGTCAGCCGACTCTGATGTTCAACGGCTATGGTGACGAAGTCGCCTCGCTCTATCAGGGGATGGATCTGCGCCAATGGTACTGAGATTGAAACCGGCCCATATCAGCGGCTTGCGAGCGCTGGTGCATCTGGGCTCCCTCGGTTTTCTGCTCTGGCTGGGGTTTGCCATTCCGGCGGGCCTGCTGGGCGGGGATCCGGTGCCCGAGCTTATCCACTACCTCGGCAAGGGGGCGCTCAACCTGCTGCTGCTCACCCTGCTGGTGTCGCCGCTGGCCAAGCGCTGGCGGCAGGGGCAGCTTATCAAGCTGCGCCGCCCCCTCGGGCTCTGGTGTTTTGCCTGGGCGCTGCTCCACTTCATGGCGTGGCTGGGGCTGGATCTGCAGTTTGACTGGGGCCTGATTGGCGGCGAATTGGTCAAGCGCAGCTACATAGTGGTGGGGATGGTGGCACTGCTGCTGCTGGCCGCCCTCAGCATCACCTCGCTGCCCGCATTGCAGCGCAGAATGGGGGCCGTGTGGCAGAAGTTGCACAACTGGGTCTATGCCATCTCCCTGCTGGTGCCGGTGCACTACTGGTGGTCGCTCAAGAGCGGTTGGGGGGAGCCCCTCATCTACCTGTTGCTGGCCTGTGCCCTGCTCTGGCCGAGGCGAGAGAAGCTGCTGCGCCCATTACGGGGACGCTGGAATGCAAAAGAGGCCTAATCGGCCTCTTGTTGTTTGATTTCGCCGGTGTAGGCATCGATGATGAGATGCACCTTCTGATCCTGGCGATTGAGGGTTTTGACCTCGAATTTGTCCCCTTCCAGCTCCACTTCCCGAATGTCGTGATACCCTTGCGCCAGCAGGAGTTTGACCAGCCTGGCCATGTCGAGACGGCTCTGGGCCGCCCAGCTTGTGGCACTCAACAGACAAAGGATCAGCAGGAAACTGCGCGGGATCATATTCATTCCGGATTCATGGCTGGCAGACTATAAACGCCATTATGTTAGGTTTTTGGAGATGAATCATCCATGAATAGAGCGCTCCCTCTGCTCGGGTTATTGCTGCCGGTGCTGGCACAGGCGGTCACGCCTGATGAAGCCCAGCTGCAGCAAGCTGTCCATGAGGGACGGGTTCGGCCATTCCATGAAATGATGGAGGTGGCGGCCAGATTGCCGGTGCGGGTGTTGCGGGTAGATCTGGGGGAAGAGGATGGTATCTGGCTCTATGAACTGCGAGTTATCGATCGGGCAAATAGCGTGATCAAGGTTGCCTATCGGGCAGATAACCTTGAGCTGGTGTGGGCCAAGGGCCACCATCTGGAGCGGCTGTTCGAGCCGCCCAAGCCATCGGTCGAGGGTGATGAATAACCTCTGTTTGGAAGCCTGTTGATGCGAATTCTGATTGTTGAAGACGAAAAAACGCTGGCGGGGCAGTTGGCTGAACAGCTGCGCCTCTCCGGCTTTGTCACCGATCTTTGCCACAATGGCAACGACGCCGGTTTTCTCGGTGAGACCGAGCCCTATGATGCCATTATTCTCGATCTCGGTTTGCCGGGGCGCGATGGCCTGAGCGTGCTGAAAGAGTGGCGCAGCAAGGGTATCGATACCCCTGTGCTGGTACTGACCGCCCGTGGCCAGTTGCACGAGAAGATCGAGGGGCTCAACGCCGGTGCTGATGACTACCTGACCAAGCCGTTCCAGGTGGCCGAGCTGGTGGCGCGGGTGCAGGCACTGGTGCGGCGGGCGGCGGGCAACGCCAGCTCCATTCTGGAGATTGGCGGGGTGCGGCTCGATATGGCGGCATCGCAGGTGTGGTACGAAGGCACCCCCATCAAGCTGACCGCCCACGAGTTCCGGGTGCTGGGTTACCTGATGCAGCACAGGGGCAAGGTGGTGTCGCGCAGCGAGCTGATCGACCACATCTACGCTCAGGATTTTGACCGCGACTCCAACACCGTCGAGGTGTTCATCGGCCGGATCCGCAAGAAGACCCATGCCGATTTGATCGAAACGGTGCGCGGCCTCGGGTACCGGATCAACGAATGAGGCTGGTCAGAACCCTGCGGGGGCGACTGCTTGCCATTGCGCTGGTGTGGTGCGGGCTGTTTCTGTTCGCCACCGGCTTCAGTCTGCAGACTATGATGCGCAACTACTGGCAGGAGGCGGAAGCCGACGGCCTGCGTTTGCAGGTTTATGATCTGCTCGCCCGGATCGAGGTGCAGCATGATGGCTTGCCCGTAGTCACCGAGGCGATGACGGACCCTCGCTTTAACCAGCCCTATTCAGGCTACTACTGGCAGCTGGAGCTGGGCCACGATGTGGTGGGACGCTCTCGCTCCCTGTGGGATACCAATTTGAAAACCGAGGGGCTCAAGTCCGCCTTCGGCGATCCGGATTTGTTTGTCGGCAAGGGGCCCAATCGCGAGCCCTTGCTGGTGATGACCCGTACTGTGCTGCTGCCTGGTTCCGATCGGGTGTTCACCCTGGTGATGGCCAAGGACAGCAGTGCCCTGACGTTGACCCTTAGCAAAACCCGTATCAGCCTGTTCCTTGGCCTCGGCTTTGCTGCCGCCGGTCTGGTGCTCGGCTTTATGTTCCAGATCCTCTATGGCTTGCGGCCATTACATCTGCTGCGTCGCGAGCTGGGCTATGTCCATCAGGGCCATCAGGAGGGATTCCGCCTGCGCTATCCGCTGGAGATCCAGCCGCTGGTGGAGGATATCAACCGGCTGCTGCACCATTACGGCGAGCTGCTGCAACGGGCGCGATCCCACACCGGTAATCTGGCCCACGCCCTCAAGACACCGCTCAGCATCATGCGCAATCAGGTGGCCCAGTTGCCGCCGGAAGATCAGGCCGCCATCGGCGAGCAGCTCGACCAGATCCAGCGCCACATCGATTACCACCTTGGCAAGGCGCGGGTGACCGGCGCTGCCAAAATCCTCGGGGTCTCGACGCCGGTGCGGGCGCGGGTGGAGTACATCTGCCGCGCCTTCTCCCGCCTCTATCCGGGCAAGGTGGTGGATCTGCAGGTGCCCGCCAATCTGGCGGTCGGGGTGGAGGAGCAGGACTTCGACGAGATGGTGGGTAACGTGCTGGAAAACGCCTTCAAATGGTCGGCTACTCAGCTGCGGATCTCCAGCGCCGAGCTGGGGGGCTGGATCACCTTGCGTATCGAGGATGATGGCCCTGGCATGAGCGAGGATCAGATCGCCAAGGCGGTACTGCGCGGAGTACGCCTCGACGAGAAGGTGCCGGGCTCCGGGCTGGGTCTTAATATTGTCTCCGATCTGGCAGAAGCCTATCGGGGCAGTTTCATCATGGGCCGCGCCGAACTGGGCGGTCTGGCTGCCTCCCTCTCGTTGCCCAAGGTGGCAAGAGTCGAGAGCTAGGCATAACATATGGCATTTGTTTTAGCCTGAGGAAGAGAAGCATGACCGACGATCCGTGGGCACTGTGTCACCTTGACGATTCATTTGATGCCTCTGTGCTGGGGGTCAAGGGCGCCCAGATCCAGTGGTTTGAAGACAGGGATGGCCTGATCGCGTTCCTGCTGGAAGATTTTGTCGACCTGCTGGCCGAGGTGGGCGAGCTGGAGGAAGATCAGACCGAGCAGGCGCGGGAGCGCTTCACCCTGCTGGTGGAGCAGAGCTTCGATGATCGCACCCTGATGGATGCCATCAACGATCTCGCCTCCGGTCTGCGTCGCATCGCCTGGTTGGGGCCGCTCTCGGAGCTGGCCGAGATCAGCGACGAGTTCGCCTCCGGCCTGCGCTGCTATTTCTGGAGCCAGTACGACGGGGATGAAGATGACCCGGACGCCTGGGTGCCGGAAGAGCTGTGGCCGCAACTGGTGGAGTGCGCGCAGGAGTATATGGAGGAAGGGGATTTTTAAATCCGTCCCGACACCGTGTGCTCTTTGGCAGACAGATAAAGAAACGGCGCCTTGATGGCGCCGTTTTTATTGGGTTGCAACTGCCTTAGCCGTTGGCCGGTACCGCGTGGGCGGTGTTGGCCAGCACCGGGCCTGTGTACTTCTCGATCTGCAGCTGGGCCATGTGGCCGCAGTTGCCCTGCGCCAGGCTGGACGAGCCTTCGTCGAAGGTGAGGCAGTTGACGTTGCCGTTCTTGCAGATGCTACCCGCTTCGCCCGGCTTGGCCGGGTCGTACCAGGCCCCTTCGCAGATCCGCACCACCCCCTGACGCACATCTTCGGAGAGCAGGGCGCCCACCAAAATCTGGCCGCGCTCGTTGAAGGCGCGCACCAGATCCCCCTGCGCAATGCCACGGGCCTTGGCATCTTGCGGATGGATCATGATCGCTTCGCGGTCGGCGATGGCGAACTTGTCCCGCAGCGGGGTGTTGTCGAGCTGGGAGTGCAGCCGCTGGGTCGGGTGGGCGGTGTTGAGCGACAGCGGATAGCGCGCCGCCACTTCGCTCTTCACCCACTCCTTGGGCTCATACCACTTGGGATGGCCGGCGCAGTCGGCATAACCCATTCCCGCCACAGTGTTGGAGAAGATCTCGATCTTGCCGGACGGGGTACCGAGCGGGTTGAGCAGCGGGTTTTCGCGAAAATCAGCGTGACGGATCCACTGGCGGTTTGCCTCGGGGATCGGGAAGCGGATGTAGTTGTTGGACTCCCAGAACATGTTGAACGGCGGCAGCGCCACGCGGGCACCACGGGCTTGCGCCGCCATGCCATCGTACATCTGCTTGAGCCACAGCATCTCGTCCTTGCCTTCGGTGTACTGCTCCTGCACACCCAGCTTGGCGGCGATGGCGCTGAAGATATCGAAGTCGTTGCGGGACTCGTGCTGGGGCGGCACGCACTGGTGCATCGGGAACACATAGCGCTGGGAGTAGTCGCCACCCATCTCCAGATCGTTGCGCTCGTAGCTGGTGGTGACCGGCAGCACGATATCGGCATGCTTGGCGGTGGCCGTCCAGTAAGGCTCGTGAACGATCACGGTCTGCGGCTTGCGCCACGCTTGCAGCAGGTTGTTGGTGTCCTGATGGTGGTGGAAGGGGTTACCGCCCGCCACGTAGACCAGCTTGATGTCCGGATAGGTCACCTTGCGGCCGTTGAAGTCGATGGTCTTGCCCGGGTTGGCGAGACAGTCGGCGATGCGGGCCACCGGGATCGGTGCCGGGCTGTTCTTCGGTGCGTTACCGGCGGAGATACCCGCCAGAATGCCGCCCTTGGCGGTGGGGCTGCCACCGGAGGAGTAGTGGTAGCTGAAACCGTAGCCGCCGCCCGGCAGGCCGATCTGGCCCAGCATGGCGGCCAGGGTCACCAGCATCCAGTTGGGCTGTTCGCCGTGCTGCTGACGCTGCATGCCCCAACCGGCCATGATCATGGTGCGCTTGGCGGCCATGTCGAGGGCCAGCTGGCGAATTACCTTGGCATCGACGCCGCAGACCGTGCTTGCCCACTCGGCGCTCTTCGGCTGACCGTCATCCTTGCCCAGCAGGTAGGCGAGGAACTTGTCGAAGCCGACGCTGTAGCGATCGAGGAAGGCCTGATCGTGTTTCTGTTCGGTATAGAGGGTGTGGGCCACACCCAGCATCATGGCCACGTCGGTGTAGGCGTTCGGGGCAATCCACTCGGCGCCGACCAGCTTGGCAGTCTCGTTGTAGATGGGGTCGATGCTGATGATGCGGGTGCCCTTCTCCTTGAGGGCCATAAAGCCAGCCTGCCCTTCGTGGTCCGGAATATTCCAGCTGTTTTTCAGGGTGACCTGAGCGTTGACCCCCCACAGCACCACCAGTTCGGCATTCTCGACCACATTGGGCCAGGCGGTCTGCTGTTCGTACACCTCGATGGAGCCCATCACGTGGGACATGATCACTTGGGCCGCGCCGGTGGAGTAGTCACCGGCATAACCGGTGAAGCCGCCGGAGAGGTTCATCAGGCGGTGCAGCAGGGTGCGGCTGTTGTGGAACATGCCGACGCTCTTCCAGCCGTAGGAACCGGCGTGGATTGCCTGCGGGCCGAAGTCGGTCTGGACCCGCTGGATTTCACCGGCCACCAGTTCAATCGCCTTGTCCCAGCTCACCCGCACCCACTGGTCGGCGCCGCGTAGCTCGGGTTTGGCCCCCGGGCCGTGCTCCAGCCAGCTCTTGCGTACCATGGGGTACTTGATGCGGTTCTTGGCGTGCACCTGGAACGGTGCCATGTCGATGAGAGCGTTCGGTGCCGGATCATCGGCCACCGGCTGGACCCGCACCATGCGGCCATCCTCGACGACCGCTTCAAACGCACCCCAGTGGGCGCCGGTCAGAATGCCCTTCTGGGCGGGAACCAGCGTCGGGAACTGGCTCAATGCGGTGCTGATGGCTTGCGCCAGCGCACTCTTGGGAAAAATACCGCCGAGCAGGGGCAGGGCTGCGCAGGCGCCGAGGCCCTTGAGCAGGTTGCGGCGGGACAGATTGGTCTTGTTGTCGTTGAAAAAAGTCATAACGGTGTTCCTCTGTTCCAGCCTTAGTGGGCCGCGCTCATGTCACTGGCATGTTTCTGGACATACTGGGTCAGCATGCGAGCCTGTTCCGGGGTCAGGGAGGTACGAGATTCCATCCCCTTGATGACGCCGATCCACTGGTTGGCATTGAAGTGATCCAGCGCGGTGAGGCCGTGGCAGCCGGTACAGTTGTTGGACATCAGGGTGGAGGCGTATTGCCACAGCTTGCCCTGATCGCCGATGAGCTGGGTCTGGTCGACCCAGGCGGTCAGCTTGACCTGATGCCAGGTGAGGTTGGTGGTGCTGTCGGTTTCGCTCTGGCCGGTGACCAGCGCTTTCTTGGCGGTATCGCCGACCAGTACGCTGAGGATCCGTTTGCCCGGTGCGGCGTAGAACACTTCGCTCACGCCATCCTGTTGCCAGCCTTCTATCTGTACCTTGGCGCGGCCGTTTTCATTGGCCAGCACTTCCACCCTGGTGGAGGGCATCAGGGTGCCTTCGTCCGTCTTGGCGGCGGCATCGAGGAACAGCGGGGTGGTAGCGATGGCGTAACGGGTGGTGACGTTGGCCGGAGTCTGGGCCGCAGCCTGCGCCAGTTCGCTGGCACCGGCGGCAGCCAGGCCGCTCATGTCAGGCATGATGTGGGCGACACCGCGGTGGCAGTCGATACAGGTCTGACCCTCCTTGATGGCGACCGGGTGTTCGGCACGGGCATTGGGGCGCTGGGCCAGAATGTCCATCGCCGCATAGCTGTGGCAGCTGCGGCAGGTGGCGGAGTCGTTGGCCTTCAGTTCATCCCAGACGGATTGGGCCATCCGCAGCTTGTGGGCCTCGTATTTCTCAGGCGTGTCGAGCGTGCCGATCGCTTCGTGATAGATATCCTTCACGGCGCGGACTTTGGTCCACAGGTAGGAGGTGGGGTCGCCCGGGATGTGGCAGTCGGCGCACTCGGCGCGGATCCCTTTGGGATTCTGGAAGTGGATGCTGCCCTGATACTCGGCGAGCGGAGTCTGCATGGAGTGGCAGGAGACGCAGAATTCGGTGGAGCTGGTCTTGTGCAGCACGGTCACGGTGACACCCAGTGCCGCGACACCCAGCAGGGCCCCGAGCAGCAGGAGCCAGAACCAGGTTTTTCTTATCAGTTTTCCAATCATGGCGGCGTTTTCCTGTGGTCAATTTTTACCAACATAGTACTAGCCCAATAGTAGTAGTAATGACAGGGATAAGGCGTTGACCTCCATCATGGTTTATATTTTTGACTGTCGTCACATTTTGTCTTTTATTTCCATATTGACTAATAACTCGAATTTTATTCAATAAATCGCCGATTGAGCGATTTTTACACTTTCCACGCCAGCTGTTAGCCTCCTCGCAAAACCCCACAAGATTTGTTGATATAGTGAGCAGTGAGCCACAACGGAGTGTCGCTGATGAGCCCTTTCTCGCTGCTGTGTGTCGCCGCCAACGTGCAACTGCTGGCCGAATTCGAACAGGAGCTGGCCCCGCTGCTCGGCCATTTTGCGCTGGTGGTGGTGGTCGGGCAGGAGTCGGCGGAGCTGGCCCTCGACGAGCTGGATCGCAAGGGGCAACCACCCGCCGTGGTGGTGTGTGACAGCGATCTGGGGGATGGGCGAGGGGCCGATTTTCTGATCCGCCTCGGCAACCGTCACGAGGCGTGCCGCAAGATCCTGCTGGGCAGCCAGCCGGAGATGAAATCGATCATCGAGGCGGTCAACCTCGGTCGTCTCGACTACTACCTGCAACGCCCCTGGCGCGATGGCAGCATGCGCCGGGCGGTGATCGAGCAGGCCAGCCACTTTGTGCTGCTTCAGCCCGAGGCTGACCTGCTGAGCTATGCCGCCGTGCTCGATAACCAGAAGCTGCTGCGGGCCCACGTCGATCGCCAGCTGGCGGCCTATCGGCAGGGCTTTATGGATTACACCCGTTGCAGCGATGAAGAGCTGTCGCGGGTGGTGATCGACGGCCTCTATCAGTTTTTCGATGGCAACGACGAGGGGCAGGTCTGCCGCCACTACAGTCCGGGCCATGTGTTGACCCGCGAGGGGGAGCCCAACAGCTTCCTCTGGTTTATCGCCAAGGGGGAGGTGGTGCTGCGCAAGCGGGACGAGCAGGGGATCGATCAGGAGGTGGTGCACTACCGTACCGGCTCGCTGGTGGGGGCATGTCCTTCGTGACTGGCGAACCCGCCTTTACCACCGCAGTGACCCTGACCGGCGCCGAGGTGATCAAGCTCGACAAGCTGCAATTCTCCCGGGTGATGCAGGCGCGCAGCGAACTGCTCCCCTCCTTTACCAATCTGCTGCTGCGCCACTTCAACCGCCGCCTGCAAAACAGCATCCGTACCGAGATGCGGTTGCAACAGACCCTCAACTCCCTCGATGCCGCCCACGCCCAACTGGTGGAGAGCGAGAAGATGGCGATGCTGGGGCAGCTGGTGGCGGGGGTCGCCCACGAGCTGAACAACCCGGTGGCGGCCATTATCCGTGGCAGCAAGACCCTGCGGGCCGCCATCCCCGATCTGGTCAATCTCGAGCTGCCCGCCGCCATCAAGGGGCTGGGTAATCAGACCCTCTGTCAGGCGCTGACCACCCAGCCGGTCTCGACCAGCGAGATCCGTGACAAGACCCGCCAGGCGGAGGGGCGTTTTGGCGATCGTCAGCAGGCGCGGCTGGCGGTGCAGATGAATCTGGATGACGAGCTGAACTGGCAGCGCTGGTTTGCCAGCCGCACCGTCGCCGAACGGGCGGCGCTGCTCTCCCGGCTGGAGCTGTTCCAGCAGACCGGCAGCTTCCTGCGCAATATCGAGGTGTGTGCCCGTCGCATCGGCGATCTGGTCAAGAGCCTCAAGCAGTATGCTCGGCAGGATCGGGCCGAACCCTCGCTGCTGGACCTGCACGAGGGGCTGGAAGATACCCTGATGATTTTCGAAAACCGCCTCAAGCATCATGAGCTCTGCAAGGAGTACCAGCCGCTGCCGCTGGTACGCTGCCACCCCGTTGCCCTGCAGCAGGTGTGGACCAACCTGATCGCCAACAGTCTGGATGCCATGAGCGGCCCGGGGCGGCTCACCATCCGTACCGGATTGCTGGATCCCGAGTGGGCCATGGTGGAGATCGAGGATAGCGGTTGCGGCATCGAGCCCGAGCTGTGGCAGCGGATCTTCGATCTCAACTTTACCACCAAGCGGGAGGGCCATTTCGGCCTCGGCATTGGCCTGAGCGTCTCGCTGCAGATAGTTCAGCAGCACCATGGCCGGATCGAGGTGGCCTCCGAGCCGGGCCGCTACACCCGGATGCGGGTCTGTCTGCCGCTGGACGGCATGGGGCAGGCCAGTTATGGGGGCGATCCTCGCCACAAGGAGCATGCTGCCTGAGCCGTCGCCAGCATCAATCGCGCGGCGTGCCAAACCATGTCGCCAAGGAGGAGCAATGAACAAACACTATCTGATCCTGTGTGTGGACGATGAGCGGGAGGTGCTGGATGCGGTGATCCACGATCTCGCCCCGTTCCGTTCCCACTTCGAGCTGGAGGCTGCCGAGAGCGTCGATGAGGCGCGGGCGGTGGTGGAGGAGTGGGAGAGCGACGGCAACAAGCTTGCGCTGATCCTCTGTGATCACATTATGCCGGGGACCTTGGGGGTCGATTTTCTGGTGGAGCTGAACCAGCGCGCCGCGACCAGAGCCAGCCGCAAGTTGCTGCTGACCGGGCAAGCGGGGCTGGAGGCTACCGTCGAGGCGGTCAATCGCGGCGGGTTGCACTACTACCTTGCCAAGCCGTGGCAGCTGGAGACCCTGCAAGAGGCGGTGCGCGAACAGCTGACCGACTACCTGCTGGCGGAAGATGGCGACAATGCCTTCCACTATGCGCCGCTGCTTAATCAGGTGCGGCTGTTTGCCGCCATCCACGATCACCCGTTCGACCAATAGGAGCAGTTGGGCTTTCGCGGCGGCAGTTGTATACTGTCTACATATACAGTATTGCAGGTAGCCACCGATGCGACTCTTTATCGCCGAGAAGCCCACGCTGGGCCGCGCCATTGCCGATGCCCTGCCCAAGCCCCACAAGAAGGGCGACGGTTTTATCGAAACAGCCCAGGGGGATGTGGTCACCTGGTGTATCGGCCATCTGCTGGAACAGGCTGAGCCCGATGCCTATGACGCCGCCTTCAAGCAGTGGCGGATGGAGCATCTCCCCATCATCCCCGCCCAGTGGCAGCTGGTGGCCAAGCCCAAGACCAAAACCCAGCTCACCGTTATCAAGCGACTGATCAAGCAGGCGGACTGTGTGGTCAACGCCGGTGACCCGGACCGGGAAGGGCAGCTGCTGGTGGACGAGGTGATCGATTTTCTCGGCTATCCGAAAACCAAGCCGGTGCAGCGCTGCCTGATCAGCGATCTCAACCCCCCCGCGGTGCGCCGTGCCCTCGACAAGCTCAGAGACAACAAGGAGTTCGTGCCGCTGGCGGTCTCCGCGTTGGCCCGCAGCCGGGCCGACTGGCTCTATGGCATCAACATGACCCGCGCCTATACCCTGCTCGGGCGCAAGGCCGGTTGCAGCGAGCTGCTCTCGGTCGGCCGGGTGCAGACCCCGCTGCTGGGGCTGGTGGTGCGGCGGGATCTCGAGATCGAGGCCTTCGTGCCCAAACCCTTCTACGAGGTGCTGGCCCACCTGCTGACCGATAGCAACGAGCGCTTCACCGCCAAGTGGCTGCCGTCGGAAGCCTGCTTGCCGTGGCAGGATGAGGAGGGGCGGGTGCTCAACCGGGCGCTGGCCGACAAGGTGGTGAGCCGGATCAACGGCCAGCCGGCTCAGGTCGAATCGGTGGAGGAGCAGGCCCGCAAGCAGGGAGCGCCGCTGCCTTACAACCTCTCCAGCCTGCAGATCGATGCCGCCAAGCGGTTCGGCATGGATGCCAAGCGGGTGCTCGACATCTGCCAGAGCCTCTACGAGCGCCACAAGCTCATCACCTATCCGCGCTCCGACAGCCGCTATCTGCCGACCGACCACTTCAAGCGGGCCGAGCAGGTGCGCGGCGCTATTGCCGCCACGGCGCCCACGCTGGCCAAGGCGGTGGCCGAGGCTGATGGCAAGATCCGCAGCAAGGCGTGGAATGACAGCAAGGTGGATGCTCACCACGCCATCATCCCCACCGAGAAGCAGGGCAACCCCGCCACGCTGGGGGCTGACGAGGCGAAGGTCTATAGCCTGGTAGCCCGCCAGTACCTGCTGCAGTTCTATCCGCCGTTCGAATACAACGACAGCAAGGTACTGCTGCGCATCGCCGGTGGTCTGTTTCAGGCCAAGGCGCGGCGTATTCTCAAGGCGGGCTGGAAGGCACTGCTCGGGGTGGAGGAGGATGACGACGAAGAGAAAGCGGGCACCTTGCCTGCCTTGAAGGAGGGGGAGCAACTGCTGTGCGAGCGGGGCGAGCTGCTGGAGAAGATGACCCAGCCGCCCAAGTCGTTCACTGATGCCACCCTGCTGGCGGCCATGACCGGCATCGCCCGCTATGTGCAGGATCCCGAGATCCGCAAGACCCTGCGCGATACCGACGGTCTTGGCACCGAAGCGACCCGAGCGGGCATTATCGACCTGCTGTTCAGGCGCAGTTTTCTGGTGCGTCAGGGCAAGAGCATCAAGGCGACCCCGACCGGGCGGGCGCTGGTGCAGGCGCTGCCTGCCACGGCCACCACGCCGGATATGACGGCGCTGTGGGAGCAGCACCTCGGCCAGATTGCCGAGCGCCACGGTAGTTACCAGCAGTTTATGGGGCCGCTCACCGAGCAACTCAACGGCCTGATCGAGGGGGCGCGGCAGGACTCCGGCGCCAGCTTCAGCGCCCTGCCCAAGGAGGCGCCGGGTGCCAGCAAGCGGCGCTTTACCAAGCGCAAGAGTCCGGCGAGCAGCGGCGCTGGTGGGGCTCCTCGCAAAAGCACGGGCAAGCGACCCGCCAGAAGCAAGGCGGCCTGACCGTGTGAGGGTGAGTGCTGGCTGATTAGTTGATGAGCTGATCGGCTGATGCGCCGCCAGCTGAAAAAAGAGAGAGGAGCCATAAGCCCCTCTCTCTTTTTATCGCGGTAATGGCATGGCACCACTTAGCCGGTGTAGACGTTCTCTTCCGGATAACGGATGCGGGTCTCGACCGGGCGGGCCAGCATAAAGGCCAGGGTGAGCGGGCCGAGACGGCCGCAGATCATCACCAGCACCAGAATCAGCTTGCCCGGCTCGCTGAGAGAGGCGGTAATGCCGGTCGAGAGGCCAACGGTGGCAAATGCCGAGATGGTCTCGAACATGATTTTGTCGAACGGCAGATCCTCGGTCACCATCAGCAGGAACATCGCCAGCATCAGTACCATGGTGCTGACGATGATGATGGCCAGCGAGCGGGTCACGATCTGGGGCGACAGGGTGCGGCCAAAGGCGGTGACATGGGGCCGCTTGGTCAGAAACGCCTTGGTCGCCAGCAGCACTACCGCGAAGGTGGTCACCTTGATACCACCACCGGTTGAGGTGGCGCCGGCCCCGATAAACATCAGCATCATCAGGAACAACAGGGCCGCCGGGGTCATCAGCCCGATATCTATGGTATTGAAACCGGCGGTACGGGCGCTGGCAGACTGGAAGAAGGCCGCCAGCAGATGGCCACCGATACTGGCGTTGCCGAGGGTGC
The DNA here is from genome assembly GCF_002586745.1 of Aeromonas sp. CU5. NCBI lineage: Bacteria > Pseudomonadati > Pseudomonadota > Gammaproteobacteria > Aeromonadales > Aeromonadaceae > Aeromonas > Aeromonas sp. CU5. The sequence goes on along the minus strand of NZ_CP023817.1, from coordinate 3,543,243 downwards.
CCGGGTTGTTGTGTTCCAGCAGCCAGAACATCAGGGTACCGACCAGCAACAGGGCCGGGGTCATCAGCAGCATCAGCTTGCTGTGCAGCTTCAGCTTGCGCCAACTGCGGTTGCGCACCAGATCGACGATGACGGTGAAACCAATCCCCCCAGGATCAGCAGACCGGCGATGGTCAAACTGATGATGGGGTCGTCTCTATAGTCGATGAGATTGTTGGCAAACAGCGAAAAACCGGCGTTGTTGAAGGCCGATACCGCATGGAAGAAGCTGACATAGAGGCCGTGCACCCAGCCCAGCTCCGGCACCCAGCGGATCGCCATGATGCCGGTGCCGATCAGTTGGGCAATAAAGGCGAACAGCACGATGCGTTTGACCAGCTGGATGATATTGACCGAGCCCTCCTGTCCCAGCGCCTCCTTGGCCAGTACCTGCTGGCGCAAGCCGACCCGCTTGCTGAAGATGGCGATCAGCAACAGGGTCATGGTCATCTGACCCAGCCCGCCGATCTCCATCAGCATCAGCAGGAAAATCTGCCCCTGCAGGGTGAAGGCTGTGCCGGTGTCCACCACGCCAAGACCAGTCACGCTGATGGCTGAGGTGGCGGTGAACAGGGCGTTGACGAAGGTGACCTCGCCATTGTGGCTGGAGGGTTGCACCAGAAAGATGGTGCCAACCAGCAGAATGATCAGGAAGCTGCCGAGGATCAGCCGAGCCTCGCTCCAGCGGGAGTCGCGCTCCCGATGAAGGGCAAAGGCGTAGCTGCTGCGCCAGTTGATCATAGGGTTTCGAGCCAGCGGTCGATGGCGTGTTTGTTGCCTGCCAGGATCAGGATGTCACCCAGTTGCAGCGCCATCTTGCCGGTCAGCACGTTGTGCAGCACCTCACCGCGCTTGATGGCGAGCAGTTGGAAGTCGCTCTGCTGCAACAGGTGGAGGTCACCGAGCGCCTTGCCATTTTGCGGCAGGCCGATGACGAACTCGGTCAGCACCATGTCGTGCCCCAGCTCCAGATAGTCGAACAGCCGGTTATCCAGCATGCTCTGGGCGACCCGGCGCCCCATATCCCACTCGGGATTGATCACCTTGTCGGCACCGACTTTCTGCAAAATTTTGGCGTGGAACTTGTCGCGCGCCTTGACCCACACCTTCTTCACCCCCGCTTCCTTCAGAACGAGCGTGGTGAGGATGCTGGTCTCCAGGTTGTCACCGATGGCGACGAAGACGATGTCGAAATTAGCCAGTCCCAGCTCGGCAACGGTTGCCTCGTCGGTGGCATCCGCCACGATCACATGGTTGCAGAGGGCGGCGATTTGCCGGGTTTTGCTCTCGTCGATGTCGATAGCCAACACTTCGGCATCCTGCCGCTGCAGCTCTTCGCATAGCGCACTGCCAAACAGACCCAGGCCGATGACGGCAAACTGGTTGTTCATGAGTTCATCCTCAATAGTTGAAGCGGTCTACTCTAACCCACTGTTATTCGCGAGAAAAGATCTCGGGTTTTTCGTCACCGACCAACTTGAGGTAGACTGCGCCCTTGCACCAAGCCGGGATAGACTGATGAAACTGAATGCCAACGCCTCCTTGTTGAAGCTCAACACCCTTGCCCTCGATGCGCACTGCCTCTGGCTGGCCGAGGTGGAGCAGGTTACCGATCTGGTTACCCTGCGTAGCGATCCCGAGCGGAGTCTGCTCCCCCGTCTGAATCTTGGTGGTGGCAGCAATGTGCTCTTCACCAGCGATTTTCTCGGCCTGGTGGTGCTCAACCGACTCAAGGGAATTGCAGCTGAAGATTGTGGCGATCACTGGTTGCTTCATGTGGCGGCGGGGGAGGATTGGCATCAGCTGGTGCGCCATAGCTTGCAGCAGGGCTGGTATGGGCTGGAGAATCTGGCGCTTATTCCCGGTACGGTCGGTGCGGCGCCGGTGCAGAACATCGGTGCCTACGGGGTCGAGCTGGCTGACTTCTGCACCTATGTCGAGGCATTCAACTGGCATAGTGGCGAGGTCGAGCGGATCGCTGCGGCAGAGTGCCGTTTCGGTTATCGCGATAGCATCTTCAAGCATGAATATCAGGATTCCCACCTGATCACCGCCGTCGGGTTCAAGCTGCCCAAGGCGTGGCAGCCGGTGTTGGGCTATGGCCCGCTGGCGGCACTTGGTGACTCTCCTTCGGCCCAGGCCATCTTCGATACCGTCTGTGCCACCCGCATGGCCAAGCTGCCGGATCCCGCGGTGCTCGGCAACGCTGGCAGTTTCTTCAAAAATCCGCTGGTGCCCGCCGCGCTGGCGGAGAATCTCAAGTCGCGCTACCCGCAGATGCCCTGCTATCCGGCGAGCGAGGGGCAGGCCAAGCTGGCCGCTGGCTGGCTCATCGATCAGTGCGGTCTGAAAGGGTTCGCTATCGGCCGCGCCGCTGTTCATCAGGAGCAGGCACTGGTGCTGGTCAATCTGGGGGGCGCCAGTGCCATGGAGCTGATCGCGCTGGCGGCTCATGTCCGCGATAGTGTGGAACAGAAGTTCGGCGTGGTGCTGGAGCACGAGGTGCGCTTTATGGGGCCACAGGGCGAAACCTGGCTCGATGAGGTGCTCTCATGACCTTGACCCCCATCAGGCAGACCCTGATTACCTTGCTCAGCGACGGTCAGTTTCACTCCGGTGAGCAGCTGGGCGAGCAACTTGGTATCAGTCGGGCGGCAGTGAGCAAGCACATGGCGGCGCTCAAGGAGCTTGGGCTGGATCTGTTCAGTCTGACCGGCAAGGGCTACCGGCTGGCGGTGCCGATGGCACTCTATGAGCAGGGGACATTACAGGCGCTGGCCCCCATGGCGCCGGTGCACTGCTTCCCGGTGATCGACTCTACTAACCAGTATTTGCTGGAACGGGTAAGCCGGTTGCAATCCGGCGAGAGCTGCCTGGCCGAGTGCCAGACCGCCGGTCGTGGTCGTCGTGGCAAGCCATGGGTCTCCCCCTTTGGTTGCCAGCTGATCCTTAGCATGTACTGGCGCTTGGAGCAGGGAATGGCGGCGGCCATGGGGCTGAGTCTGGCGGTCGGGGTGGCTGTGGTTCAGGCATTGGAATCCCTTGGTTATCAAGGTGTCGAGCTCAAATGGCCGAACGACCTCTATTATCAGGGGCGCAAGCTGGCCGGTATATTGGTGGAGATGAGCGGCAGTGCTGGTGCCAGCTGTCATCTGGTGATTGGGATTGGCCTCAATCTGGCGATGCCAGCCCGCGAGGGGGAGAAAATCGATCAGGTCTGGTCCGAGCTACGTCATATTCAGTCGGAACTGGTGGGCCGCAATCAGCTTGCTGCCCGAATGCTCTGCTACCTGCAGCAAGCCTTGGTGGACTTCGAGCAACACGGGTTGTCGCACTTTGTCGAGGACTGGAACCGGCTCGATCACTTTGCCGGTCGCCCGGTGCGTCTGTTGATGGGGGATCAGGAGATCCGCGGCATCGCCCGTGGCATCGACGATCGCGGTGCCCTGCGGCTCGAGACAGAGGAGGGGATCAAGTTCTATCTGGGGGGGGAGATTTCCCTGCGCCGGGGCGACTGACCGTTATTGAGGCGGTTTGATGATGGCAAATGTCGAAGAGGGGGCCTGCGGGCCCCCTCTTCGTTATCCGGTAAACGCTGTCATCATTTGCGCAGTTTGATCTGCTCGATGGCGTGCTCTTGTCCCTTGGTCAGGATCAGGTTGGCACGCTCGCGGGTTGGCAGGATATTTTCCTGCAAGTTCAGATGGTTGATATCTTTCCAGAGGTTGTTGGCGATCTGGGTTGCCTCGCTTTCGGCCAGCTTGGCATAGTGATGAAAGTAAGAGTCGGGATCCGAGAAGGCGCCGCTGCGGAACTTGAGGAATCGCTCGATATACCAGGTGCGCAGCAGTTCGGCTTCTGCATCGACATAGATGGAGAAGTCGACAAAATCTGACACAAAGACCCGATGGGGCTCTTGTGGATAATCCATGCCACTTTGCAGCACGTTCAACCCCTCCAGGATCAGGATATCCGGCTGCTCCACCACCTTCTTCTCATCGGGAATGATGTCGTAGATCAGGTGAGAGTAAACCGGCGCCTCGACCTTCTCGTGACCGGCGCGCAGGTCGGTGACAAACTCCACCAGATGACGGATGTCATAGGACTCCGGGAACCCCTTGCGGCGCATCAGGCCGCGTGCTTCCAGCACCTTGTTGGGGTAGAGGAAGCCGTCGGTGGTCACCAGCTCCACCCTTGGATGCTCCGGCCAGCGCTCCAGCAGCGCCTGCAAGATGCGGGCTGTGGTGCTTTTGCCCCCCGCCACGCTGCCGGCAATGCTGATGATATAGGTGCCCTTGCCACGGGACTGGCCGAGGAACTGCTCCAGCACCCGACTGCGGCGCTGTTTGGCTTTGACATAGAGATTGAGCAGGCGGGAGAGGGGCAGGTAGATCTCTTCCACTTCCCGCAATGACACCTTCTCGTTGATCCCGCGCAGGGTCTGCAGATCGTGTTCGGTCAGGGTCAGGGGAACCGAATCGCGCAATAACGCCCATTGTTCACGGGTAAATTGCAGATAGGGGTTATGCTCTTTCGTCATGGTGTCATCACTGTTTCTTGGGCACGGCGACCATACACCAAGGGGGGGGGGGCGACAAGGGACGTGGCAGGATTGGCGGGGTTGCCGCCATTTTTTTGTTATTTTCCCGGCAATAAAGCATATTTTGCCCAGCTCAGTGGTTGCATCCCCCAAATCCTTACAATAAAATGCGCGACGCTTGAATGTCTGTCGTCTATTTGCCCTGCAAAAGCGATAAAAACAACGGGTGCAAGCAGAATTACCGTTGTGACAATCTGGCATCTGGAGGGGTTCCCGAGCGGCCAAAGGGATCAGACTGTAAATCTGACGGCTCTGCCTTCGAAGGTTCGAATCCTTCTCCCTCCACCATATTTCTCTGCGGTTTGAGTTCTTTGGGTTAGAGAAATGCGGGCATCGTATAATGGCTATTACCTCAGCCTTCCAAGCTGATGATGCGGGTTCGATTCCCGCTGCCCGCTCCAAGATGCTGATATGGCTCAAACGATATCATTGACCACGCCTTCGGGTTGAGGTCGGCAGTTGAATCTGCCTGTCAGCTCCAGTCTCTCTTCCCCACCAGATTCAAACCCATCTTATCAACTGTTCTGTGGTTAGCTTGCCACCGCGTACTCAGCGTTAGTTTAGAGGGACGATCATGTCTAAAGAAAAATTTGAGCGTAACAAACCGCACGTAAACGTGGGTACCATCGGCCACGTTGACCACGGTAAAACCACCCTGACTGCAGCTATCACCAGCGTACTGGCCAAGGCCTACGGTGGTAAAGCTTTCGCCTTCGACCAGATCGACAAGGCACCGGAAGAGCGTGAGCGTGGTATCACCATCAACACCTCCCACGTAGAATACGACACCCCGATCCGCCACTACGCACACGTAGATTGCCCGGGCCACGCCGACTATGTTAAGAACATGATCACCGGTGCTGCCCAGATGGACGGCGCAATTCTGGTAGTAGCAGCGACTGACGGCCCGATGCCGCAGACTCGTGAGCACATCCTGCTGGGTCGCCAGGTTGGTATCCCGTACATGATCGTGTTCATGAACAAGTGCGACATGGTAGATGACGAAGAGCTGCTCGAACTGGTTGAGATGGAAGTTCGTGAACTGCTGACCGAATATGACTTCCCGGGTGATGACCTGCCGGTAGTTCGTGGTTCCGCGCTGAAAGCGCTGGAAGGCGAAGCGCAGTGGGAAGAGAAGATCATCGAGCTGGCTGGCCACCTGGATACCTACATTCCTGAGCCGGAGCGTGCAATTGACCTGCCGTTCCTGATGCCAATCGAAGACGTATTCTCTATCGCTGGCCGCGGTACTGTAGTTACCGGTCGTGTAGAGCGCGGTATCGTTAAAGTAGGTGAGTCTGTAGAAATCGTTGGTATCAAAGATACCGTGACTACTACCTGTACCGGTGTAGAAATGTTCCGTAAGCTGCTGGACGAAGGTCGTGCAGGCGAGAACGTTGGTGCACTGCTGCGTGGCGTGAAGCGTGAAGACGTAGAGCGTGGTCAGGTACTGGCCAAGCCGGGCTCAATCAAGCCGCACACCAAGTTTGAATCTGAAGTGTACGTACTGTCCAAAGAAGAAGGTGGTCGTCATACTCCGTTCTTCAAGGGCTACCGTCCGCAGTTCTACTTCCGTACAACCGACGTGACCGGTACCATCGAACTGCCGGAAGGCGTAGAGATGGTAATGCCAGGCGACAACATCAAAATGGTTGTTACCCTGATTGCGCCGATCGCGATGGACGACGGCCTGCGTTTCGCTATCCGTGAAGGTGGCCGTACCGTAGGTGCTGGTGTTGTAGCTAGCGTAATCGCCTAATCTTTGGCTTACATAAATAAAGCAAAGCCCCTATAATAGGGGCTTTCTTATGTAGGGGTGTAGTTCGAATTGGTAGAACAGCGGTCTCCAAAACCGATGGTTGCGGGTTCGAGTCCTGCCACCCCTGCCATATACCTCGTCTCGTACGGGGCTTTTGTGTCTTAGGTTACGTCAGATACAGGTGGGTTGTATGAGTGTTAGTTCTGAGAGCCAGGGCGGAAGCAAGGATACCCTGCTGTGGGGCCTGGTTTTCATTATCCTGGCGGCCGCTGTAGTGGGTAATTACCTGCTCAACGATGTCATCGCTGCCGTCCGCGCCCTGGGTGTGGTCGTTGTCATTGCTGCTGCTGGTGCAGTAGCCCTGCAAACCACCAAGGGAAAGAACACACTGGCATTTGCCCGTGAGTCTCGCCTGGAAGTCCGCAAGGTCGTATGGCCAACCCGTCAGGAAGCCATTCAGACAACCCTGATTGTGCTGGCGGTGACCGCCGTGATGGGTTTGTTGCTGTTCGTACTGGACGGTGCCTTGGTATGGTTGGTCAACCTGATTACCGGTGTGTAAGGATAAGCCATGACTGAACAACGTGAACAACGTATGAGATGGTATGTCGTGCAGGCATTCTCCGGCTATGAAGGCCGTGTAGCTAAATCCCTGCGTGAGCATATCAAGATGCATGGCATGGAAGACATGTTCGGTGAAGTACTGGTCCCGACTGAAGAAGTGGTCGAGATGCGTGCTGGCCAGAAGCGCAAGAGTGAGCGCAAATTTTTCCCGGGTTATGTCCTGGTCCAGATGTTGATGGATGAAACCACATGGCACCTGGTGCGTAATGTACCCCGTGTAATGGGCTTCATTGGCGGTACTTCTGACCGTCCAGCGCCGATCTCTGATAAAGAGGCCGATGCTATCCTCAACCGTCTGCAGGATGCCCAAGACAAGCCGCGTCCGAAAACCCTGTTTGAACCGGGTGAAATGGTGCGGGTTGCCGATGGTCCGTTTGCTGACTTCAACGGTACCGTTGAAGAGGTGGATTATGAGAAGAGCCGCGTGAAGGTCTCTGTACTGATCTTCGGTCGTTCTACTCCTGTTGAGCTGGATTTTGGTCAGGTCGAAAAGGGCTGATTGAATTTCGTACGTTCAACTGTTGTCAGGGGCAGCGAATATCTCTATAATTCGCTGCCCCTTTATTTAGTTGGGGAGCCGTTTGCAGGAGCATGTCTCCGAGGCGCTAGAACCCATATCTGAGGTATTTTTCTAATGGCTAAGAAAGTCACAGCTTATATCAAGCTGCAAGTTAAGGCTGGCAGTGCTAACCCCAGCCCTCCCGTTGGTCCTGCTCTGGGTCAGCACGGTGTGAACATCATGGAATTCTGTAAGGCGTTTAACGCTCGTACAGAGAAGCTGGAAAAAGGTTCACCGACTCCGGTCGTGATCACCGTTTACAGCGACCGTTCCTTCACCTTCGAAACCAAGACTCCTCCAGCGTCCTTCCTGCTGAAGAAAGTTGCCGGTATCAAGTCTGGTTCTGCCAAGCCGAACAAAGACAAGGTTGGTAAGGTGACCGTAGCCCAGCTGCAAGAAATCGCCAAGACCAAAGAGCCGGATATGACCGGTGCCGATCTGGATGCAAAAGTACGTTGCATCGCAGGCTCCGCTCGTTCCATGGGTCTGGTAGTGGAGGATTAAGACAATGGCAAAACTTTCCAAGCGTATGCGCGTTATTCGCGAAAAAGTTGACGGTACCAAAGAGTACTCCATCAACGAAGCCATTGCCCTGCTGAAAGAACTGGCTACTGCCAAGTTCGTTGAAAGCGTTGACGTTGCTGTCAACCTGGGTATCGACGCTCGTAAATCTGACCAGAACGTACGTGGTGCTACTGTACTGCCGCACGGTACCGGTCGTGATGTACGCGTTGCCGTATTTACCCAAGGCGCAAACGCCGAAGCTGCTAAAGCAGCCGGTGCTGAGCTGGTAGGTATGGAAGACCTGGCCGATCTGGTCAAGAAAGGCGAGATGAACTTCGACGTCGTTATCGCATCCCCGGATGCCATGCGTGTTGTTGGTCAACTGGGTCAGATCCTGGGCCCGCGCGGCCTGATGCCGAACCCGAAAGTTGGTACTGTAACTCCTAACGTTGCTGAAGCAGTCAAGAACGCTAAAGCGGGTCAGGTTCGTTACCGTAATGACAAGAATGGTATCATCCATACCACTCTGGGTAAGGTTTCTTTCAACGAAAGTCAGCTGAAAGAAAACTTGGAAGCTCTGCTGGTTGCCCTGAAAAAAGGCAAACCTTCTTCCGCCAAAGGTGTATTCATCAAGAAAGTCAGCATCTCCACCACCATGGGTGCCGGTGTTGCTGTAGATCAAGCGACTCTGGAAGCTAAGATCTAATTGATGGATTTTACAAGGCGCAAAATTTAATCTATAATTTTGCGCCTTGATTGGTTGGGGGTTTCGACCTCCGTCCAAGACCGCAGGTGGCGTTAAACGCCTTAATTTTTCCTGCGTAGACGGTGCCGGAAACCCAGCGAGAAAGATTCTTTCTCTTCTGGAATCCTGCTACCGCATCGTTCCCCTCTGTTGTAAAGGTAGGGGGGATGTGTCAGTACTGAGTCATGAGACTCAGATTCAATCCAGGAGTTATGCCAATGGCATTGGGACTCGAAGACAAAAAGGCAATTGTTGCTGAAGTCAACGAAGCTGCCAAAGGCGCTCTGTCTGCAGTAATCGCCGATACTCGCGGTGTTACTGTTGATAAGATGACCGTCCTGCGTAAAACCGCTCGCGAAGCCGGTGTGTACATGCGCGTAGTGCGTAACACCCTGCTGCGTCGTGCAGTTGAAGGCACCGATTACGCGTGCCTGAACGACGTATTGACTGGTCCTACCTTGATTGCATTCTCTAACGAACACCCGGGCGCTGCTGCTCGTCTGTTCAAAGATTTTGCCAAAGCGAACCCTAAGTTCGAAATCAAGGCTGGCGCTTTTAACGGTGAGTTTATCGCCGCAGCACAAATTGATCGTCTGGCCACGCTGCCGACCTACAACGAAGCAATTGCGAAGTTGATGGCGACTATGAAAGAAGCCTCTGCTGGCAAGCTGGTTCGTACCATCGCTGCTGTGCGTGATCAGAAACAAGCTGCTGCTTGATTCTCGCCTATTTAGGCTGTTTGAGTTTATTCAACATCAGGAATTTTTGTCATGTCTATCACTAAAGACCAAATCATCGAAGCCGTTGCTTCCATGTCTGTAATGGAAGTTGTTGAGCTGATCGAAGCTATGGAAGAGAAGTTCGGTGTTTCTGCCGCTGTTGCTGTTGCTGCCGGTCCGGCTGCTGAAGCAGTAGAAGAGAAGACCGAGTTCGACGTAGTACTGACCGCTGCTGGCGCCAACAAAGTTGCCGTTATCAAAGCTGTACGTGCTGCCACCGGCCTGGGCCTGAAAGAAGCCAAGGACCTGGTAGAAGCTGCACCGACCAACCTGAAAGAAGCCATCTCCAAAGATGAAGCTGAAGCTCTGAAGAAGCAGCTTGAAGAAGCTGGTGCTTCTGTTGAGATCAAATAATCTGCATTTATGTAGATTAGCCTGATAAAACAGGCTAGGGCTGGTGAATATTTGTTCACCAGCCTTTTTGCGCTGTAGACTGAGAGCATTTCACACCGTTTACGACTCTCGGTGCACCAGCAATCCGGACCGTTTCCATTCGTCCGGGTCAACACAAAACGGTGTTGAGACAGAGCTGTCCCGCGGGACAGAGTGGGTCACTTATCAGCGAGCTGAGGAACCCTATGGTTTACTCTTATACCGAAAAAAAACGCATTCGTAAGGACTTCGGTAAGCGAGACCAGGTACTGGACACGCCTTATCTGTTGTCCATCCAGCTGGACTCCTTCAAGCAGTTCATCGAGGCCGACCCGGAAGGTGAATATGGCCTAGAGGCCGCTTTCCGAAGCGTTTTCCCGATCACCAGTTACTCCGGTAGTGCTGAGCTTCAATACGTCAGCTATCGCCTGGGTGAGCCGGTATTTGACGTAAAAGAATGCCAGATCCGTGGAGTGACCTACTCCGCGCCGCTGCGTGTCAAGCTTCGTATGGTTCTATACGACCGAGAAGCAGCTGCCGGCACCGTCAAAGACATCAAGGAACAAGAAGTGTACATGGGCGAAATTCCGCTCATGACCGAGAACGGCACCTTTGTTATCAATGGTACCGAACGGGTAATCGTCTCCCAGCTGCACCGCAGCCCGGGCGTCTTCTTCGACCACGATAAAGGCAAAACTCATTCATCCGGTAAGGTACTGTATAACGCCCGCGTTATTCCCTACCGTGGTTCCTGGCTGGACTTCGAGTTCGATGCAAAAGACAACCTGTTTGTCCGTATCGACCGTCGTCGTAAATTGCCAGCATCCATTATGTTGCGCGCCCTGGATTTCACTTCCGAACAGATCCTGGCCACCTTCTTCGAGACCATCGGTTTTGAAGTAAAAGATGGCAAGTTGATGATGGATTTGGTGCCTGAGCGTTTGCGTGGCGAAACAGCGACCTTTGACATCGTGGCCAATGGCGCCGTGGTGGTTGAGACCGGTCGTCGTGTCACTGCGCGCCACATTCGTCAGTTGGAAAAAGATGCCGTTACCCAGATTGAGGTACCGGTTGAGTATGTTGTTGGCAAAGTTGCAGCCAAGGACTACGCACATCCGCAAACTGGTGATGTGGTCGCGACCGCTAACCAGGCGTTGAGCCTGGAAGCAATTGCTAACCTTTCCCAAGCCGGCTTCAAGCACTTCGAGGTTCTGTTCACCAACGAACTGGATCACGGTGCTTATATCTCCGAGACCCTGCGTGTCGACTCCAGCTCCAACCGTTTGGAAGCGCTGGTCGAAATCTATCGCATGATGCGTCCAGGTGAGCCGCCGACGCGTGAAGCAGCAGAACAGCTGTTCGAAAACCTGTTCTTCTCTCCTGAGCGTTACGACCTGTCTACCGTAGGTCGGATGAAGTTCAACCGCCGTCTGGGTCGTGAAGTCGAGACTGGCGTTGGCGTTCTGACCAAAGACGACATCGTCGAAGTCATGAAGCGTCTGATCGACATCCGTAACGGTAACGATGAAGTGGACGATATCGACCACTTGGGTAACCGTCGTATCCGTTCTGTCGGTGAAATGGCTGAAAACCAGTTCCGTGTCGGTTTGGTGCGTGTCGAGCGTGCGGTCAAGGAGCGTCTCTCCTTGGGCGACCTGGACACCCTGATGCCGCAGGATCTGATCAACGCCAAGCCGATCTCCGCCGCAGTCAAAGAGTTCTTTGGTTCCAGCCAGCTGTCCCAGTTTATGGACCAGAACAACCCGCTCTCCGAAGTGACCCACAAGCGCCGTATTTCTGCGCTGGGCCCGGGCGGTTTGACTCGTGAGCGTGCCGGCTTTGAAGTCCGAGACGTACACCCGACCCACTACGGTCGTCTGTGCCCTATCGAGACTCCTGAAGGTCCGAACATCGGTCTGATCAACTCTCTGTCCGTGTACTCTCGTACCAACGAGTATGGTTTCCTCGAGACGCCGTACCGTAAGGTCATTGACGGTGTGATCACCGACGAAGTGGACTACCTGTCTGCTATTGAAGAAGGCAAGTACGTGATCGCCCAGGCTAACGCCGCGACCACCGAAGATGGCCGTCTGAAAGATGAATTGATCCCGTGCCGTCACAAAGGTGAATCCACCTTTATGAATGCCGACCAGATCCAGTATATGGACGTGAGCCCGCAGCAGATCGTATCTGTGGCAGCTGCTCTGATCCCGTTCCTGGAACACGATGACGCCAACCGCGCATTGATGGGTTCAAACATGCAACGTCAGGCTGTACCGACTCTGCGCGCTGACAAGCCGCTGGTAGGTACTGGTATGGAACGCGCTGTGGCCGTTGACTCCGGGGTAACCGTAGTAGCCAAGCGTGGCGGCGTAATCGACTACGTCGATGCCTCCCGTATCGTCCTGAAGGTCAATGAAGATGAGCTGATGCCTGGCGAAGCCGGTATCGACATCTACAGCCTGACCAAATATACCCGTTCTAACCAGAACACCTGTATCAACCAGCGTCCTTGCGTGATGTTGGGTGAGCCGGTGATGGCTGGTGACGTGCTGGCTGACGGTCCGTCCACCGACCTAGGTGAACTGGCGCTGGGCCAGAACATGCGCGTCGCGTTCATGCCGTGGAACGGTTACAACTTCGAAGACTCGATCCTGGTGAATGAGCGTGTTGTTCAGGAAGATCGCCTGACCACCATCCATATCCAGGAGCTGGCCTGTATCTCCCGTGACACCAAGCTGGGTCCGGAAGAGATCACTGCCGACATCCCGAACGTGGGTGAAGCCGCACTGTCCAAGCTGGACGAGTCCGGTATCGTCTACGTGGGTGCCGAAGTGAAGGGTGGCGACATTCTGGTTGGTAAGGTTACACCGAAAGGTGAAACCCAGCTGACGCCGGAAGAGAAGCTGCTGCGCGCCATCTTCGGTGAGAAGGCCTCCGATGTGAAGGACTCCTCCCTGCGTGTGCCGAACGGTGTGTACGGTACCGTAGTTGACGTGCAAGTCTTTACCCGCGATGGCGTGGAAAAAGACAAGCGCGCCAAAGAAATCGAAGAGATGCAGCTGAAGGAAGCGAAGAAGGACTTGACCGAAGAGTTCAAGATCCTGGAAGACGGCATTTTCGGCCGCTCCCGCAACCTGCTGCTGGCCGCCGGTTACAGCGAAGATCGTCTGAACAAGCTTGATCGCTCCAAGTGGTTTGAACTGGCCATCGAAGATGAAGGCAAGCAGACCGAACTGGAACAGATCGCTGAACAGCACATCGAGCTGAAAGCTGATTTCGACAAGAAGTTCGAGAACAAGCGTCGCAAGATTATCCAGGGTGATGATCTGGCGCCGGGCGTACTGAAAATCGTCAAAGTTTATCTGGCAGTCAAGCGTCGCATCCAGCCGGGTGACAAGATGGCAGGCCGTCACGGTAACAAGGGTGTTATCTCCAAGATCTGCCCGGTCGAGGATATGCCCCATGACGAGTTTGGCCGTCCGGTAGACATCGTACTGAACCCGCTGGGTGTACCATCCCGTATGAACATCGGTCAGATCCTCGAAGTGCACCTGGGCCTTGCGGCCAAGGGTATCGGCGAGAAGATTGACCGCATGATCAAAGAGCAGCGCGAGCTGCACGAGATGCGCAACTTCCTGCAGCAGGTCTATGACCTGGGCGAGAAGGACACCAAGCAAGTCGATATCGCTGAACTGTCTGATCACGACGTACGTGTGTTGATGGGTAACCTGCGTAATGGTCTGCCAGTTGCTACACCGGTGTTTGATGGTGCCAAAGAGCGCGAAATCAAAGCACTGCTGAAGCTGGCTGATCTGCCGGAATCCGGTCAGATTGACCTGTTCGATGGCCGTACTGGTAACCGCTTCGAGCGTAAAGTAACCGTTGGTTACATGTACATGCTGAAGTTGAACCACTTGGTTGACGACAAGATGCACGCGCGTTCTACCGGTTCTTACAGCCTGGTTACCCAGCAGCCGCTGGGTGGTAAGGCACAGTTCGGTGGTCAGCGTTTCGGTGAGATGGAAGTGTGGGCCCTGGAGGCTTACGGTGCGGCATATACCCTGCAGGAAATGCTGACCGTCAAGTCTGACGATGTGAATGGCCGTACCAAGATGTATAAGAACATCGTGGATGGCGACCACCGTATGGAGCCGGGCATGCCCGAATCTTTCAACGTATTGTTGAAGGAAATCCGCTCTCTGGGTATCAACATCGAGCTGGACGAAGAGTAAGAGCTCGCTCTTATTGTTCGAGAATTGACGTGGGCGCCCCGCTGCTTTGGCAGTAGGGGCGCCGAGGTTAGACTCCTGACAGGGGAAACACGTGAAAGACTTACTCAAGTTTTTGAAGGCTCAGACCAAGACCGAAGAGTTTGACAGTATCAAGATCGGTCTGGCCTCTCCTGACATGATCCGCTCCTGGTCATTCGGTGAGGTCAAAAAGCCTGAGACCATCAACTACCGGACTTTTAAGCCGGAACGTGATGGTCTGTTCTGTGCCCGTATCTTCGGACCGGTGAAGGACTACGAGTGTCTGTGCGGCAAGTACAAGCGCCTGAAACACCGTGGTGTGATCTGTGAGAAGTGCGGCGTTGAAGTGACTCAGACCAAGGTCCGTCGCGAGCGTATGGGCCATATCGAGCTGGCCAGCCCGACTGCCCACATCTGGTTCCTGAAGTCGCTGCCGTCTCGTATCGGCCTGCTGCTGGACATGACCCTGCGCGACATCGAACGCGTGCTCTACTTCGAATCTTTCGTAGTAATCGAGCCGGGCATGACCAACCTCGAACGCAGCCAGATGCTCTCTGAAGAGCAGTACCTGGATGCGCTGGAAGAGTGGGGCGACGAATTTGACGCCAAGATGGGTGCCGAAGCAATCCTGGCATTGCTGCGCGCCATCGATCTGGAAGGTGAAGTCAAGACTATGCGTGAGGAGCTGGATCAGACCAACTCCGAGACCAAGCGCAAGAAGACCACCAAGCGTCTGAAGTTGATGGAAGCATTCCTGCAGTCTGGCAACAAGCCGGAGTGGATGATCATGACAGTGCTGCCTGTGCTGCCGCCGGACCTGCGTCCGCTGGTACCGCTGGACGGCGGCCGTTTCGCGACTTCCGATCTGAACGATCTGTACCGCCGTGTGATCAACCGTAACAACCGCTTGAAGCGTCTGCTGGACCTGGCTGCTCCGGACATCATCGTGCGCAACGAAAAGCGTATGCTGCAAGAGTCCGTCGATGCGCTGCTGGATAACGGCCGTCGTGGTCGTGCCATCACCGGTTCCAATAAGCGTCCGCTGAAATCCTTGGCCGATATGATCAAGGGTAAGCAAGGTCGTTTCCGTCAAAACCTGCTGGGTAAGCGCGTCGACTACTCTGGTCGTTCCGTTATCACCGTAGGTCCGACTCTGCGTCTGCATCAGTGCGGTCTGCCGAAGAAGATGGCGCTGGAACTGTTCAAGCCGTTCATCTATGGCAAGCTGGAAACTCGCGGTCTGGCGACCACGATCAAGGCTGCCAAGAAGATGGTTGAGCGCGAAGAAGCTGTCGTTTGGGATATCCTGGACGAAGTGATCCGCGAGCACCCGGTCCTGCTGAACCGTGCACCGACTCTGCACCGTCTGGGTATCCAGGCATTCGAACCGACCCTGATCGAAGGTAAAGCGATCCAGCTGCATCCGCTGGTTTGTGCCGCCTATAACGCGGACTTCGACGGTGACCAGATGGCGGTCCACGTACCGCTGACGATCGAAGCTCAGCTTGAAGCGCGTGCGCTGATGATGTCTACCAACAACATCCTGTCGCCTGCCTCTGGTGAGCCGATCATCGTTCCTTCTCAGGACGTGGTCTTGGGTCTGTACTACATGACCCGTGCCCGTATCAACGCCAAGGGCGAAGGTATGGTGCTGGCCGGCCCGAAAGAAGCCGAGAAAGTATATCGCGCCGGTTTGGCCGATCTGCATGCTCGCGTCAAAGTGCGTATCACCGAATATCTCCGTCAGGAAGATGATTCACTGGTTGAGCGTACCGAGATGAAGAACACCACCGTTGGTCGTGCGATCCTGAGCCTGATCCTGCCAAAAGGCATGGAATACGCGCTGATCGACGAGCCGAAGGTGCTGACTGCAGCTGAGCAGGCTGATCTGGATGCCAATCCGCAGAACTGGATCAAATCTGTATCCAACAAGGCGCTGGGCAAAAAGCTCATCTCCCGTCTGCTGAACACCTGCTATCGCAAGCAGGGGCTGAAGGACACCGTCATCTTCGCTGACCAGCTGATGTATACCGGTTTCCATTATGCAGCGCTGTCTGGTGCTTCTGTTGGTATCGATGACATGGTCATCCCGGATGCCAAGAAAGACATCATCGCCGCTGCCGAAGCTGAAGTTGCCGAGATCCAGGACCAGTTCCTGTCCGGTCTGGTGACCGCTGGCGAACGCTACAACAAGGTTATCGATATCTGGGCCAGCGCCAACGAGCGCGTCTCCAAGGCCATGATGGAGAACTTGTCCAAAGAGCGTGATGTTAACTCGCTGGGTGAAGAAGAAGAGCAAGCCTCGTTCAACAGCATCTTTATGATGGCCGACTCTGGTGCGCGTGGTTCCGCCGCCCAGATCCGTCAGCTGGCCGGTATGCGTGGCCTGATGGCCAAGCCGGATGGCTCCATCATCGAGACGCCAATCGTCGCGAACTTCCGCGAAGGTCTGAACGTACTGCAGTACTTTATCTCCACTCACGGTGCTCGTAAGGGTCTGGCGGATACCGCACTGAAGACCGCGAACTCCGGTTATCTGACCCGTCGTCTGGTTGACGTGGCACAGGACATGGTGATCACCGAGGACGATTGCGGCACCGTTGAAGGTCTGTGGATGACTCCGCTGATCGAAGGTGGCGACGTAGTCGAGCCGCTGCGTGAGCGCGTGCTGGGCCGTGTGCTTGCCGACGACGTGATCAAGCCGGGTACTGAAGATGAAGTACTGGTAGCGCGCAATACTCTGCTCGATGAGCAGCTGTGTGATCTGCTGGAACAGAACTCTGTTGACCGTGTGAAGGTGCGTTCTGCCATTACTTGTGAAACTGACTTCGGTAACTGTGCTCGCTGCTACGGCCGCGATCTGGCTCGTGGTCACCTGGTGAACAAAGGTGAGGCAGTCGGTGTTATCGCCGCTCAGTCCATCGGTGAGCCGGGTACCCAGCTGACGATGCGTACCTTCCACATCGGTGGTGCCGCATCCCGAGCTGCTGCCGAGAACAGCATTCAGGTCAAGAACACCGGTAGCATCAAGCTGCAGAACGCCAAGTTCGTTCTCAACAGCGATGACAAGCTGGTTATCACCTCTCGTTCTACCGAACTGACCATCATGGATGACATGGGCCGTACCAAGGAAAGCCACAAGCTGCCTTACGGTTCCGTGCTGGAAGTGAAGGACAACCAGGCTGTGAACGCTGGCGAGACTGTTGCCAACTGGGATCCGCACACCCACCCGATCATCACCGAAGTAGCAGGTCGTCTGCAGTTCGAACACATGATCGATGGCGTGACCATCACTCGTCAGACCGACGAGCTGACCGGTCTCTCTTCTATCGTCGTACTGGATGTCAACGAGCGTCCGAGTGCCGGTAAAGAGATGCGTCCGACCGTTAAACTGGTCGACCTGAACGGCAAAGATGTGATGATTCCGGGTACCGATGTAGCTGCCCAGTACTTCTTGCCGGGCAAGGCGATCGTCAACTTGGAAGATGGTGCCAACGTGGGTGTGGGTGACGCGGTAGCGCGTATCCCGCAAGAATCCAGTGGTACCAAGGACATCACCGGTGGTCTGCCGCGCGTTGCGGATCTGTTCGAAGCACGTATTCCGAAGGAACCGGCTATTCTGGCCGAGGTCTCCGGTACCATCTCCTTCGGGAAAGAGACCAAAGGCAAGCGCCGTCTGGTCATCACCCCGACTGATGGTGGCAGCGTCTACGAGGAGATGATTCCGAAGTGGCGTAACCTGAACGTGTTCGAAGGTGAAAAAGTTGAGAAGGGTGAAGTGCTGGCGGACGGTCCTGAGTCTGCTCACGATATCCTGCGTCTGCGCGGTATCAGCCCGGTCGCCAACTACATCGCCAACGAAGTGCAGGACGTTTACCGTCTGCAAGGCGTTAAGATCAACGACAAGCACATCGAAGTCATCGTTCGTCAGATGCTGCGTAAGTGCGAAATCTTGAGCGCTGGTGATACCGACCTGATCGAAGGTGAGCAAGTTGAAGTTGCTCGTGTGAAGATTGCCAACCGTAAACTGGTTGCCGAGGGCAAGGCCCCCGCTACCTTCCGTCATATCCTGATGGGTATTACCAAGGCATCTCTGAGCACTGAGTCCTTCATCTCTGCGGCTTCCTTCCAGGAAACCACCCGTGTTCTGACCGAAGCTGCCGTTGGTGGCAAGCGTGATGAACTGCGTGGCCTGAAAGAGAACGTCATCGTGGGTCGTTTGATCCCGGCTGGTACCGGCTTTGCCTACCACCATAGCCGGATCAACCAGCGTGCCGCCGCAGCGCGTGCTGTTGGTACCCCGCAGGTGACTGCCGATGAAGCTCAACAGAACCTGGCGGATCTGCTGAACGCAGCCGGTAGCTTCGACGAAGAGTAAATCGTCATCCGCGATTTAAAGAGCGCCTCCTGGGGCGTCTCTTATACAAAAATCCCCAAGCATCGCTTGGGGATTTTTTTTTGCTCGTTTTTCGTCTTCCCTGCCCCGAGAGTCATCCTGAGAGATTGATGGTGCGACATACCTTGATGCAATTCATTCAATTGACTGTTTGCATAATAGAGCTCTTCTGCGGTGGGCCAATTCCTCGGCAAAGGCAGGCACTGCGCGGTTTACAAGATGATCCAGAGCAAAGTTGTAGAGTAAAAAATCAAAAAAAGTTGACTTTACTGCCCCGCAATTTAAAACTCGGGCAAGTTGAATGGTTATTACAGGGGTAGAACATGACTGTCGGTATCGAGGAAACGATGTTTCCCGAAGAACAGCTGATCAGCCGCACTTTTACAGATGAAGACAGGGAATTGTTGCGCTCATACGATGGGCTCATCGATGGCTTGGCCGAATTGTTCGGCAAGCATTGTGAAGTGGTCCTCCACTCCCTGGAAAATCTGCATGAGTCGGTGATCAAGATCGCCAACGGATTTAATACCGGACGCACCCTGGGGGCGCCCATTACCGATCTGGCATTGCGGATGCTCAAGGATATCGAGAGCACGGGCCAGGATTATACCCAGAGTTATTTTGCCCGTAGCCGCACTGGCGCCTTGATGAAATCGAGCACTATTTCTATCAGAAACAGTGAGCGGCAGGTAATCGGTCTGATCTGCATCAACCTGCACATCAATGCACCTTTCCATGAATTTGTGGCCGAATTTTTTCCGACGCCCCAACAGGCGGCGCGCCAGTCACCAGAGACCTTTGCCAACAGCGTAGAAGAGCTGGTTGCCCAGACGGTGGATAACACCATCGACGAGATCAACCGCGATCCCACGGTGGCCAACAATGCCAAGAACCGTTTCATCGTGACCCAGCTGTTCGAGAAGGGAATTTTCGACATCAAAGATTCGATCAATCTGGTGGCGGATAAACTCAATATTTCAAAACATACCGTTTATCTTTACATCCGACAGCGCAAGCAGGGTGAAGACGAGAACGAGTAACTTATTCCAGAAGGGGATAGATGAATGGCTAAAGAAGTGATTGCAACCGACAAGGCGCCTGCTGCGATTGGTCCCTATGTTCAGGCTACCAAGGTTGGCGAGATGATCTTCACCTCCGGGCAGATCCCGCTCGATCCTGCCACCATGGAGATCGTGGCTGGCGGTATCGAAGAGCAAGCCGAACGGGTAATGAAGAATCTGGTTGCCGTGTTGCACGCTGCCGGTGCCGATGCCAGCAACGTGGTTAAAACCACCTGCTTCCTGAGCGACATGAACAACTTCGTTGCCTTCAATCAGGTCTATGCCCGTTACTTTGGCGATGCGGCACCTGCCCGCTCCTGTGTTGAGGTAGCCCGCCTGCCTAAAGATGTGCTGGTCGAGGTCGAGGCCATCGCCCATCTCTGATTAACACATCGAATCAAGCCCCTCCTGGCAGGGGCTTTTTTATTTTTGGCGTAAAATTGACCGGGTCAGTACAGGAGCCCTGCTATGAGTTTGAGTTTTGCCATCCTGGTAACGGGGCCAGCCTATGGCACCCAGTCGGCCAGTACTGCCTATCGCTTTGCCCGCACGCTGTTGGCGCAAGGACATACCTTGTCTCACCTGTTTTTCTATCAGGATGGCATCCATAACGGTAACGGTTTGCATCAGCCCGCGTCCGATGAGACCGACCTGGTGCGTCTGTGGCGAGAGCTGGCAGAAGAGCAGGGGATCCATATCGACGTCTGTGTCGCCGCCGCTATGCGGCGCGGTGTGCTCGATGAGCAAGAGGCCAAGGGGGCAGGGCAGGCGCACTTCAATCTGCAAGCGCCATTTTGCCTGAGCGGTCTGGGCCAGTTGGCCGAGGCGGCGCTCACCGCCGATCGGTTGGTTCAGTTCTAGGGGATAGCCATGAGCAAGAAAATCGCCTTTATCTGCAGTCGTGGCCCCCATGGCCATGCCGCCGGTCGGGAAGGGCTGGATGCCCTGTTGGCCACTTCGGCCATGACTGATTCACTGGCGCTGTTCCTGATTGGGGATGGCGTGCTGCAGCTGCTCAAAGAGCAGCAACCGGCCACTATTTTGCAGCGCCACTACGCTCCCACCTTCAAAATGCTGGAACTCTACGACATCGAAGAGGTCTATGTTTGTGCTGACTCGTTGGCAGAGCGTGGTGTGACCGTGGATGATCTGCTGATCCCCATCGACAGTTTGCCGCGCCATGAATTGGCTCGGCGCTGGGCGCAATGTTCGACTCACATCAGTTTTTGAGGTCTCCATGTTGCATCTGATATTGAATTCTCCCTTCCAAAGTCAGGCGCTGGCAGAGGCACTCTCCTATCTTCAGCCGGAAGATGAGCTGGTGCTGATGCAGGATGCGGTCATTGCTGCCGCGGCCCCCAAGTGGTGTGAACGACTGGCGGGCATTCCGCTTTATGTGATGCAAGATGACTTGCAGGCCCGTGGTCTGCACCATGGCGTCGGCATTGCGCTGGATATGGCGGGTCTGGTGGCGCTGATCGCGAAAAATGGATCACCTCGCACCTGGGGAGGGTGATCATATTATTTTTATTGAAATTCAGTATGTTAGCTTTGTTGTGATCGGATCCAGATTGTCCTTTTGTGACGCAAATTGTATAAATCTTGACTCCCCAGACAACAGGGCATAAAATTTCGCGTCCCCGTATCTGCGGGGAGGATTTTCCACACGTTTATGAAGTCATTATCAGGAGCCTCTTGATGGCAACTATTAACCAGTTGGTTCGCAAGCCACGCATCAAGCTCGTTGTTAAGAGCAACGTGCCGGCGCTGGAAGCGTGCCCTCAGAAGCGTGGCGTATGCACCCGTGTATATACCACCACCCCGAAGAAGCCTAACTCTGCACTGCGTAAAGTGTGCCGTGTACGTCTGACCAACGGCTTCGAAGTCACCTCCTACATCGGTGGTGAAGGTCACAACCTGCAAGAGCACTCTGTTGTTCTGATCCGTGGCGGTCGTGTAAAAGACTTGCCAGGTGTTCGTTATCACACCGTTCGTGGTGCGTTGGACTGTGCCGGTGTTAAAGACCGTAAGCAGGCTCGCTCCAAGTATGGCGTGAAGCGTCCTAAAGCTTAATGGTTCTCCGTTAAGTAAGGCCAAACGTTAATTCGTTTCTAGTTAGATAACTTTCTAGTTTTGGGTAATCCCTGAAGTTACGGAGAATTTGAAATGCCAAGACGTCGTGTTGTTGGTCAGCGTAAAATCCTGCCAGATCCCAAGTTCGGATCAGAGCTGCTGGCTAAATTCGTCAACGTAGTAATGGTTGACGGTAAGAAATCTGTTTCCGAAGCCATCGTATATGGCGCCCTGGACATCATTGCCACCAAGAGCGGCAAAGATCACCTGGCCGTCTTCGAAGAAGCTCTGGATAACATTCGTCCGTCCGTCGAGGTTAAATCTCGTCGTGTCGGTGGTGCAACCTATCAGGTACCGGTAGAAGTTCGTCCGGTCCGTCGCAATGCCCTGGCAATGCGCTGGTTGGTTGACGCCGCTCGTAAACGTGGTGAAAAATCAATGGCTCAGCGTTTGGCTGGCGAGCTGCTGGATGCCTCTGATAACAAGGGTTCGTCTGTCAAGAAACGTGAAGACGTTCACCGTATGGCTGAAGCGAACAAAGCCTTCGCTCACTTCCGCTGGTAATCCGCTTACGCAGAGCCTCATGGCTCTGCGTGCCTTTCATTACCTAGGGCGAAGCGCCTTAGTAAGAGGATGACAATGGCTCGTACAACTCCTATTGAGCGTTATCGTAACATCGGTATCTCCGCTCACATTGACGCCGGTAAAACTACTACTACCGAACGCGTTCTGTTTTACACCGGTGTAAGTCACAAGATCGGTGAAGTTCACGATGGCGCAGCCACCATGGACTGGATGGAACAGGAACAGGAGCGTGGTATTACCATCACCTCCGCCGCGACCACCGCATTCTGGTCCGGTATGGGTAAACAGTATCAACCGCACCGTATCAACATCATCGACACCCCGGGCCACGTTGACTTTACTATCGAAGTAGAGCGTTCAATGCGTGTTCTGGACGGTGCCGTGATGGTGTACTGTGCCGTAGGTGGCGTACAGCCACAGTCTGAAACCGTATGGCGTCAGGCTAACAAGTACAAAGTTCCCCGTATCGCGTTCGTCAACAAGATGGACCGTACCGGTGCTAACTATTTGCGCTGCGTTGAGCACATCAAGACCCGTCTGAAAGGCGTTCCGGTTCCCCTGCAACTGAACATCGGTGCAGAAGAGAACTTCAAGGGCGTTGTTGACCTGGTCAAGATGAAAGCCATCAACTGGAGCGAAGCTGATCAGGGCGTATCCTTCGATTACGAAGAGATCCCGGCTGAACTGCTGGAGCAGGCGCAAGAAATGCGCATGAACCTGGTTGAAGCAGCTGCTGAAGCATCTGAAGACTTGATGGAAAAGTACCTCGGCGGTGAAGAACTGACCGAAGAAGAAATCAAGAAAGCTCTTCGTTTGCGCGTTCTGAACAACGAGATCATCCTGGTTACCTGTGGCTCTGCGTTCAAGAACAAAGGCGTTCAGGCTATGCTGGATGCCGTAGTTGACTATCTGCCGGCACCGACCGACGTAGCAGCTATCGACGGCCTGAAAATGGACGGCGAGACCAAAGACGAGCGTCATGCTTCTGATGACGAGCCGTTCTCTGCTCTGGCGTTCAAGATCGCTACCGACCCGTTCGTTGGTAACCTGACCTTCTTCCGCGTCTACTCCGGTGTTGTTAACTCCGGTGACACCGTGCTGAACTCCGTTAAGGACAAGCGCGAGCGTTTTGGCCGTATCGTTCAGATGCACGCCAACAAGCGTGAAGAGATCAAAGAAGTACGCGCTGGCGACATCGCTGCTGCTATCGGTCTGAAAGATGTGACCACCGGTGATACCCTGTGTGATGAAAAATCACCGATCATCCTCGAGCGTATGGAATTCCCGGAGCCGGTAATTTCTATCGCAGTTGAGCCGAAAACCAAGGCTGACCAAGAGAAGATGGGTCTGGCACTGGGCCGTCTGGCGCAAGAAGATCCGTCTTTCCGTGTATGGACT
The DNA here is from genome assembly GCF_002586745.1 of Aeromonas sp. CU5. Lineage (NCBI taxonomy): Bacteria > Pseudomonadati > Pseudomonadota > Gammaproteobacteria > Aeromonadales > Aeromonadaceae > Aeromonas > Aeromonas sp. CU5. Next base: position 3,519,496 of record NZ_CP023817.1, on the reverse strand, counting down.
GACGAAGAATCTGGCCAAACCATCATCGCCGGTATGGGCGAGCTGCACCTGGACATCATCGTTGACCGTATGCGTCGCGAGTTCAAGGTTGAAGCTAACGTTGGTAAGCCGCAGGTTGCCTACCGTGAAACCATTCGTGAAACCGTCAAGGATATCGAAGGTAAGCACGCCAAGCAGTCTGGTGGTCGCGGTCAGTACGGTCACGTTGTGATCGACATGTACCCGCTGGAAGCCGGTAAAGCCTACGAGTTCGTTAACGACATCAAAGGCGGCGTGATCCCAGGCGAATACATCCCGGGTGTTGATAAGGGTCTGCGTGAGCAGCTCAAATCTGGCCCGCTGGCTGGCTATCCGGTTATGGATGTCGGTGTTCGTCTGCACTACGGTTCTTACCACGATGTCGACTCTTCCGAGCTGGCGTTCAAGATCGCTGCATCTCTGGCATTTAAAGCTGGCTACATGAAAGCCAAGCCAGTGCTGCTTGAGCCGGTTATGCAGGTTGAAGTCGAGACTCCGGAAGATTACATGGGCGACGTTATCGGTGACCTGAACCGTCGTCGTGGCCTGATCGAAGGTATGGAAGATGGCCCGTCCGGCAAGATCGTACGTGCTCTGGTGCCGCTGGCCGAAATGTTCGGTTATGCAACTGCACTGCGTTCCGCTACCCAAGGTCGTGCTTCCTACGCAATGGAATTCGCTAAGTACTCTGATGCCCCGACTAACGTGGCTCAAGCAGTAATCGAAGAGCGCAAATCCAAGTAATTTATGATTCCCCGCTTACGACGGTAGGCGGGTTTAACCTAGAAGGACTACGTCGTGTCTAAAGAAAAATTTGAGCGTAACAAACCGCACGTAAACGTGGGTACCATCGGCCACGTTGACCACGGTAAAACCACCCTGACTGCAGCTATCACCAGTGTGCTGGCCAAGCACTACGGTGGTAAAGCTTTCGCCTTCGACCAGATCGACAAGGCACCGGAAGAGCGTGAGCGTGGTATCACCATCAACACCTCCCACGTAGAATACGACACCCCGATCCGCCACTACGCACACGTAGATTGCCCGGGCCACGCCGACTACGTTAAGAACATGATCACCGGTGCTGCCCAGATGGACGGCGCAATTCTGGTAGTAGCAGCGACTGACGGCCCGATGCCGCAGACTCGTGAGCACATCCTGCTGGGTCGCCAGGTTGGTATCCCGTACATGATCGTGTTCATGAACAAGTGCGACATGGTAGATGACGAAGAGCTGCTCGAACTGGTCGAGATGGAAGTTCGTGAACTGCTGACCGAATATGACTTCCCGGGTGATGACCTGCCGGTAGTTCGTGGTTCCGCGCTGAAAGCGCTGGAAGGCGAAGCGCAGTGGGAAGAGAAGATCATCGAGCTGGCTGGCCACCTGGATACCTACATTCCTGAGCCGGAGCGTGCAATTGACCTGCCGTTCCTGATGCCAATCGAAGACGTATTCTCTATCGCTGGCCGCGGTACTGTAGTTACCGGTCGTGTAGAGCGCGGTATCGTTAAAGTAGGTGAGTCTGTAGAAATCGTTGGTATCAAAGATACCGTGACTACTACCTGTACCGGTGTAGAAATGTTCCGTAAGCTGCTGGACGAAGGTCGTGCAGGCGAGAACGTTGGTGCACTGCTGCGTGGTGTGAAGCGTGAAGACGTAGAGCGTGGTCAGGTACTGGCCAAGCCGGGCTCAATCAAGCCGCACACCAAGTTTGAATCTGAAGTGTACGTACTGTCCAAAGAAGAAGGTGGTCGTCATACCCCGTTCTTCAAGGGCTACCGTCCGCAGTTCTACTTCCGTACTACCGACGTGACCGGTACCATCGAACTGCCGGAAGGCGTAGAGATGGTAATGCCAGGCGACAACATCAAAATGGTTGTTACCCTGATTGCGCCGATCGCGATGGACGACGGCCTGCGTTTCGCTATCCGTGAAGGTGGCCGTACCGTAGGTGCTGGTGTTGTAGCTAGCGTAATCG
>NZ_CP023817.1:3232500-3512500 GCF_002586745.1 Aeromonas sp. CU5 | reverse complement strand
TTAGCGCAAGCGAAGCTCTTGATCGAAGCCCCGGTAAACGGCGGCCGTAACTATAACGGTCCTAAGGTAGCGAAATTCCTTGTCGGGTAAGTTCCGACCTGCACGAATGGTGTAACCATGGCCATGCTGTCTCCACCCGAGACTCAGTGAAATCGAATTCGCCGTGAAGATGCGGTGTACCCGCGGCTAGACGGAAAGACCCCGTGAACCTTTACTACAGCTTGGCACTGAACATTGAACCTACATGTGTAGGATAGGTGGGAGGCTTTGAAGCGATAACGCTAGTTGTCGTGGAGCCGTCCTTGAAATACCACCCTTGTATGTTTGATGTTCTAACGCAGGGCCCTGAATCGGGCTCGCGGACAGTGCCTGGTGGGTAGTTTGACTGGGGCGGTCTCCTCCCAAAGAGTAACGGAGGAGCACGAAGGTTGGCTAATCCTGGTCGGACATCAGGAGGTTAGTGCAATGGCATAAGCCAGCTTAACTGCGAGACGGACAGGTCGAGCAGGTACGAAAGTAGGTCATAGTGATCCGGTGGTTCTGAATGGAAGGGCCATCGCTCAACGGATAAAAGGTACTCCGGGGATAACAGGCTGATACCGCCCAAGAGTTCATATCGACGGCGGTGTTTGGCACCTCGATGTCGGCTCATCACATCCTGGGGCTGAAGTCGGTCCCAAGGGTATGGCTGTTCGCCATTTAAAGTGGTACGCGAGCTGGGTTCAGAACGTCGTGAGACAGTTCGGTCCCTATCTGCCGTGGGCGTTGGATGATTGAAGGGAGTTGCTCCTAGTACGAGAGGACCGGAGTGAACGAACCTCTGGTGTTCGGGTTGTCACGCCAGTGGCACTGCCCGGTAGCTAAGTTCGGAATCGATAACCGCTGAAAGCATCTAAGCGGGAAGCGAGCCCTGAGATGAGTCATCCCTGACCCCTTGAGGGTCCTAAAGGGCCGTTGGAGACCACAACGTTGATAGGTGGGGTGTGTAAGCGCGGCGACGTGTTGAGCTAACCCATACTAATTACCCGTGAGGCTTAACCATACAACACCCAAGAAGTGTTTCTGGCCTTGTAGCAAGTGCATGAACTACTTAAAAATTCAGTGATAGTGATGAAGCCACGAGCGACATCATTACTCACGTCAGCTTTCTCAGATTGAATTAATTTGCCTGGCGGCCATAGCGCCGTGGAACCACCTGATCCCATGCCGAACTCAGAAGTGAAACGCGGTAGCGCCGATGGTAGTGTGGCATTCGCCATGCGAGAGTAGGACACTGCCAGGCACCCAATTAAACAGTGATGTGAAGAATCACATCATTGGCCGAGAGGATGACACCTCTGATAAGCGGCAAAAGATTTAGCGAAAAGCTAACCAAATAGCGGAGCGGTAGTTCAGTTGGTTAGAATACCGGCCTGTCACGCCGGGGGTCGCGGGTTCGAGTCCCGTCCGCTCCGCCACTAATTTTAAAGGCCTTCCCGAATGGGAAGGCCTTTTTGCTATGGGCAGATTTTGCCCATAGAACCCCTTGTTTGCACACCAGCGCGAACACCAAAGCCCGGTCTCTCGACCGGGCTTTGTCATTTTTAGTGTGTTAAATAGTCAATACTTGGCGTTTACCTGCCGGAAGAGTGCCCAACAGCCTGCAATCCCCTCCTTTTTGTATCTATACCGCGACCTTATCAGCTCAATCTACAGCCATTTGAATGGTGCTATGACCGACCAAATCAGACTTCTGCCGCCTGTTGGCTACAGGGCAGTTCCATATTGACCACCCCATCCTCCATCTGGACGTCGATCTTGAAGCCGAGCCGCTTGGCGAGATTAACGATACCGAGATTGCCGAGCGTGACGGATTAATCAGGTGCAGCGCAAACAAAAAGGCCTTCCCGTTGGGAAGGCCTTTTTTCTTTATCTATCAGGTGATTGCCATCACTTGGTCGATTTATCAGGGCTTCACTTTGCTACCAATGCTCAGGCCCAGCTTGATGGAGAGGGCTGCCAGTAGCAGCAGCATCATGATCAGGGAGAAGAAGTTGCTGCCGAGTTCCGGGTATTGCACCTTGAGCAGCGCGGAGTGGCCGAAGGCACCGATAAAGAAGCAGAGCAGGGTGCAGATGGGGGTGTTGCCCACCATGGGTTCATGGCGATAGTGCTGGAACAGCTGATAGGCCGCCAGCCAGAGGGCAATCAGCGGAAAGAAGGAGAAAGGCACGACCGAGTTGGTCAGTGCTGTCAGAGAAGCATCACCACAGATGCCAATCAGCATGGCCATGGCGAGCGGTTTTTTCGGGATCATAAGCTGTTCAGGCATGTCGTTCTCCATCCTGTGGTCATGGGTGAGTTTCACGGCGCTTCTGGTTTTGCACCTCGGCGCCCATGGCGATCATCCGCAGTTGGCTAATGGTGCGGTCGGAGAGTGCCCGGCACTCTTCGCTGGTCATGTCGAGCGCATCGGCACCGGCACTGAATACGATGGTGACCATGGCTTCTGCCTGGATGTAGGCATCTTCCCGTGGCGCTTCGGTGGTGGCTTCCAGATAGTCGGTCAGCTCGGCGATGAAGTGCTGGATCTCGCGCGCCACCGCCTGACGAAATGCGGCCGAGGTGCCGGAGCGTTCCCGCAGCAGCAGTCGGAAGATGTTGGGGTTGTTCTCGACGAACTCCATAAAGGTCTGCACCGAGGTGCTGATGACACTGCCGCCACCGGCAATGCGCTGGCGTGCCTGGCGCATCAGTTGGCGCAGGGTGAGGCCACCTTCGTCAACCAGGGTCAGGCCCAGCTCCTCCATATCACGAAAGTGGCGATAGAAAGAGGTGGGTGCAATACCCGCTTCACGAGCGACTTCCCGCAGGCTGAGATTGGAGAAACTCCGATTGGCGCACAGTTGGCTGAATGCAGCGTCGATCAATGTACGCCGGGTTTTTTCTTTTTGTTGAGCGCGAATACCCACGAAATCAGTCACCTTCAGCTTATTGAGGCCAAATGATAACCCGAAGGCGCCTCAGGGGTCAGGTTTGTATCCTACTTTTTTACCATTGACCGTGAGGAAATCACCATAGAAAATGGCTAACAGCTGTTCGCTGAAAGGATGCAATGAGATGGCCAGACCCCCAATAATTTTGACCAATACCCTACTGTTCTCCCTCTCCGGGATAGTGGCGCTGATTGTCGTGCCCTGGTACGGCGTGAGCCACGGTTACGATCTCTGGCAGTGGGCCAGTTTCCTGTTGTTGTTCTGCCTGAGTGGTCTCTCCATCACCGCAGGCTATCACCGGCTCTGGTCGCATAAGGCCTATAAGGCGCACCCCGCTTTGCAGTGGTTGTTTGCCATCGGAGGTGCATTGGCATTGCAGAATTCGGCCCTGCACTGGTCAGCTGATCACCGCCGTCACCATCGTCATGTGGATGACAACGAAAAAGACCCCTACAGCGCGGGGCGCGGTTTCTGGTACTCCCACATCGGCTGGATGTTGCGGGAGCATCAGGGAGAGCGCTATGGCGATTACAGCAATGTGCGGGATCTGCAGAATAACCCTGTGGTCGCGTTTCAGCATCGCCACTATCTGGCGCTGGTGCTGGCGACCAATCTGGGCCTGCCGCTGCTGTTTGGCCTGATCCACGGGGACCTGCTCGGCATGCTGTTGTTGGCGGGCGTGCTGCGGACGGTGATGACTCACCACACCACCTTCTTCATCAATTCGCTGGCCCATATCTGGGGCAGTCAGCCCTATACCGACCGCAATACCGCTCGCGACAACGGCATCCTGGCCTTTTTCACCTTTGGCGAGGGGTACCACAACTTTCACCACCTGTTCGAGAATGACTACCGCAACGGCATTCACTGGTGGCAGTTCGATCCGACCAAGTGGCTGATCCGGCTCGCCTCATGGTGCGGTCTGGCGGGGGATCTCAGATCCTCGCCGGAGGAGCGTATCGAGCAGGCAAGGCTGCAGATGCAACTGAAACGGGCGCAAGCCAGATTGCGCAAGCAGGAAGATCGCGAGCTGTGGCAGGAGTTGCTGCAGGAGGAGTACGACAAACTGAGCGAGCAATTGCAGCACTACTACGCCAGTCGCAAACGGCTGCTGGAGTTGCGCAAGCGCAAGGCATTGGCCCGTTATGATCGCCTCAAGCTGCAACTGGAGTATCGGGCCCTGCGGGACGGCTTCATCGCAGGTAAACGCAACTGGAGTCGCCTGCTGGCAGGCATTGCATGATACCGTCCGGGTATCACACAGACCAATAGAGAAGACCGCCAGTTGGCGGTCTTCTCTATTGGTCTGCATGTTTGAACGGGCTAGTTGGCTTGGCTCTGCTGTTGCAACTGATCCAGTGCCTGTTGCTCCTGCTGGCTGAGACCCAGCTGTTCGCAGGCTTGCTCAAAGCTGATCCCCAGATGGCACATCATGATGTCCAATAACGGGAGGGCTAGTTGGCTTGGCTCTGCTGTTGCAACTGATCCAGTGCCTGTTGCTCCTGCTGGCTGAGACCCAACTGTTCGCAAGCCTGCTCAAAGCTGATCCCCAAATGGCACATCATGATGTCGATGGCGGGCAGATAGTTTTTCATAGCTTCTTCCATGGTGATCCTCCAGACCCGTCTCTTATGCCCTGAACCACACGAGGGGGCAATTAGACTTTAGGCTTAGTCTGCCCATTTGATAAGCACCTCTGCCACTGCAGCAAGGAATTTGTTACCCTGCACCATGATAAAAACGGTTGCCGTATGACTGCGAGCAACAGGTGAGGAGCAGGGCATGTTATTGAGTTTCTTGATCATCGCTTCCGGTTGGTGGCATATCCGCGCTGCCTACGGTTCAGATAGTCGCCAGTTTTATATCAGCAAGCCGCTGACCATGCTGCTGATCATTGCGCTGGCGTTCGGTTATCAGAGTTATGACCACGATGGTTCTCACGCCTGGATCTTGCTCGGTCTCTGCCTCTCGTTAGCGGGAGATGTATTGCTGATGCTGCCAACTGATCGCTTTATTCAGGGACTGGCCGCATTTTTTGTCGCGCACCTCTGCTATATCGTCGGCTTTGCCCAGGGGCCGCTGGTGCTCAAGTTGGTCGATGGCTTGCTGCTGTTACTGGTCGCAGGCATGGTGTTTGGCATCTTGTGGGGCAAGCTGGGGGAGATGCGGATCCCGGTCTTCTGCTACATGCTGGTGATCATCGGTATGGCTTGGGTTGCAGCCGGTGCCTGGCACGCCTCTCTCACCGCAGGTTCTGCGGCAGCGCTGGTCGGTGCCCTTATGTTCCTCTTCTCCGACTGCATGCTGGCACTTGATCGTTTCCGCCGCCCCTTTCCCCACGCCCGCGCCTGGGTCATGAGCAGTTACTTTGCCGCGCAATTCCTGATTGCGGGGTCACTGGCGGGATAGTGCCATGTGGTTGAGTGCAGGTAACAGATAAAGAAAAACGGGCGTTTGCCCGTTTTTTGTTTTATGCCCCGGCTGTTTTTCAAGCCTCCAGCGGTTCTGCATCCGCCGCCCGCGGGGCCGGGGATTTGAGCAGCAACATCAGGGCGCTGGCGATCAGCAGAAAGATCCCCATGATGTAGAACACCTGATTGTAGGCCATGATGGCTGCTTCCCGGTTGATGGTATTGGTCAGCATGGCTTGTGCCTGCTGCTGGGCGATCTCCGGGCCTGATCCCTGATCCATCATGGTTTGGGCCAACTGCAGCAGATAGCTCTGCCCCTCGATACTGCTGGCGGCCAGGGTGCTGCTGATCTGCACCACATGAGTGCGAGTATCGTTGTCGAGCAGGGTGGCGATAATGGCGATACCGAATGCACCACCGAGGTTGCGCAGCACGTTGAGCAGGGTCGAGGAGGAGGGGATTTCGTCGTGGGTCAGGCTGGCGGTCGCGACCAGGGAGAGCGGCACCATGATGAAGGGTTGCCCCAGTGCCCGTACGATCAACGCTTGTATTAACTGTGGCCCGGCATAGTCAGCACTCATATTGACGTTCATAAAGCAGCTGACGGCGAAGATCAGAAAGCCGAAGCTCACCAGATAGCGCGGGTCTATCTTGTGGGTCAACCTGGGCACCAGCGGCAGCACCAGCAGTTGCGGCAGTCCCATCCACATCAGCACCTCGCCGATTTCCAGCGCGTTGTAGTTGTGGATCTGGGTCATGTAGAGCGGCAGCACATAGATGGAGCCCATCAACGCCATCCCGAGGATCAGATAGGCGAAGCAGGCCAGCGCGAAGCGCGGGTTGTGCAGCAGCCGCAAATTGACCAGTGGGTGACGGCGAATAAGCTGGCTGATGACGAAGAACACCAGTGCCACCGCCGAGATGACCGCCAGTCGTACGATGAAACTCGAGCCGAACCAGTCCTCTCGGTTGCCCTCCTCCAGTACCACCTCCAGCAGGCCCAGGCCGAGTGCCATAGTGACGATGCCGATCAGATCGACTTGCTTGATCACTGCCCAGTCCACCGGTTTCTTGTCCAGCCCGTAGGCCAGCATCGCCATCACCAGCAGTCCCGGCGGCACATTCATGTAAAAGATGTAGTGCCACGATATCTGTTCGGTGAGCCAGCCACCCAGGGTGGGGCCAATGGCCGGGGCGAAGGTAGCACAGAGGCCGAACAGCGCCATGCCGGTGGCTCGTTTATGCAGTGGCAGCAGGGTAACAATGAGGGAGAAGGCCATCGGGATCAGCGCGCCACCGGTGAAGCCTTGCAGCGCCCGGAAGATGATCATGCTGGTGAGGTTCCAGCTGAACGAGCAGAGCACGGAGGCGACGATAAAGGCGCCGGTGGTCCAGAGCAGGTAGCGGCGCACGCTCAGCCCCCGGCTCAACCAGCCGCTCAGGGGGATGGCGATCATCTCCGCCACCAGATAGGAGGTGGAGATCCAGGAGCTTTCGCTCAGGGTGGCAGAGAGCGCCCCCTGAATGTCCTTCAGGGAGGCATTGGTGATCTGGATATCGAGGATGGCCATGAAGGCGCCGATAAGGCCCCCCATGACCGCGATCCAGTTGCGACGTGGAATGGGTTCCATCAGTTGGCGGCAACCACGGCTTCAGGAGTATGGGTATCCACGATCACCTCGCTGGAGAGACCCGGCAGCAGCTTCCCTGCCAGCGGGCCCGGCTCGGGGATGCGGATCTTGACCGGTACCCGCTGGACGATTTTGGTGAAGTTGCCGGTGGCGTTCTCCGGTGGCAGCAGGGCGAACTTGGCGCCAGTGGCGGGGGAGAGACTGTCGATAATCCCCTCGACCGGCTGATCCGGGTAGGCATCCAGTACAACTTCTACTTTTTGGCCCGGCAGCATGTGGGCGAGCTGGGTCTCCTTGAAGTTGGCCTCGACCCATACCTGTTGTAGCGGTACCAGACTGGCGACCTGCATGCCGGACTGGACATAGAGTCCCTCCCGCAAGCTGCGCTTGCCGATGATGCCATCGGCTGGCGCCCGCAGTTCGGTGTAAGTCAGCTCCAGCCTCGCCTCTTCCAGTTGTGCTTCGCTCAGGGCCAGCCTGGCCAGATTCTGTTTGCGTTCGGCATCCAGTACCAGTAGTCGCTCGCGGGCGGCCTGCAGAGCGGCTCTTGCCTCTTGCTCCTGTGCCAGATTGACCTGCAGACCGGCCCGCACCTCGTCCAGACTGTCTTGCGAGCTGTAGTGACGCTGGTTGAGCTGGCTGATCCGGTTCACTTGCTGGTGGGCACGCAGTTGCTCGGCACTGGCGGAGGCGACTCTGGCCTCCGCTTGCTGGATCAGGCTCAGCTGCTGGGTGCGGGTGGCGGCCAGATTCTCGGCGGTGGCCTGATTGAGTTGCAGATTGGCTTGGGCTTCTGCCACCTTGTTCTTGTATTCGCGGTCATCAAGACGGGCGATTAGCTGGTCTGCTTTGACCGGCTGGTTATCGGTGACCAGTACTTCGCTGATATAGCCCGGCAGTTTGGATCGGATCCCGGTCACTTCACTTTGCAGATAGGCGTTGTCGGTACTTTCGAAATAGCGGCCGTGCAGATACCAGTAACCGGCGAACAGCAGACCGATCATCACCAGTATCATGGCGGCCAGCAGGGGAATTTTTTGGTGTTGACGCATTTGGCGGGATTCCTGAACGTAAGGCGGGCAGGCTAACACTGGCTGACTGTTTCGATTAGTATTGGTTCACGAGATATACAGTTTCACTGGTGCAACAATGGATCTCAATGCAGCCTTAATTCTGGTGCGTATTGTCGACAAAGGTTCGTTTACCGCCGCCGCTCAGGAGTTGGGGATGACCAAGGCGATGGTGAGTCGTCGTATCGCCGAACTGGAGCAGCGGCTCGGGGTACGTCTGCTCTATCGTTCTACCCGTCAGCTCACCCTGACCGAGGAGGGGGAGAAATACTACCTGCACTGCAGCAAGGCGGTCGATGCCCTGACCGAGGCGGAGCTGATGTTGAGCGCCAGCCAGCAGGAGGTGACTGGCACCCTCAAGCTGGCAGTGCCCATCGAGACGGGGCAGTTGGTGATCGGGCGTATGGTCGCCAAATTTTTGCAGGTCTATCCCGGCTTGCAGGTAGAGCTGGAGTTGACCAACCGGGTGATCGATCCCATCAGCGAAGGGCTGGATGCGGTGGTGCGGGTCGGTGACATGAGCGACTCCAATCTGGCTGCGCGGCGACTCTGGAGCACGAGTCGGCTGCTCTGTGCCAGCCCTGACTATCTGGCGCGTAGTCCGGCCATTACCCGGCCAGAGGATTTAACCGACCATGAGCGGGTGACGGTGAGCAGTGGCTTTCTCGCTTCTCACTGGTGTTTCGACCGGGATGGCAAAGAGGTGCTGGTTGACCCCCCATCCCGTTTTCGGGTCAATAATATTACCTGTGCCCGAGAGGCGGCGAAGGCGGGGATCGGCTTGGCTTCACTACCCGCTATGCTTTGTCAGGAAGAGCTGGCCAGTGGCGAACTGGTGATCTTGCTGCCGGACTGGCAGCAGCCCAGGGTGCCGATTTACCTGCTGTTTCCGGAACGGCGGCTGATGCCGCGCAAGCTGCGGGTATTTATCGATTTCATGATGGAAAATAGCGCCGAGTTTGGCATCGACAAGTTGTTGTAAGGGGGAGCTATGGATAACTGGATCAATCTTTATCGCGCTTCTCATACCCTGGAGGCCCACGCCCTGAAAGGGGCACTGGAGGCGGAAGGGGTGGTGGTGCGGCTCAATGGCGATGGACTGTTTGGCGCCCTGGGAGACCTGCCGGTAGACATGCTGCAGGTGACCCTGCTTGTGCGTGGCGAAGACCGCAGCAAGGCGGGGCGGGTCATCGAGCGTTACCAGCAGCGCCAGGGTAATGGCTGGCTCTGTGGCCAGTGCGGGGAGGAGAATGGCGCCAACTTTGAGGTCTGCTGGCGCTGTCATCACGATCCCCACGACAGCTGATCTCTCTTCCGCTAGCGCAGCGGGAACTCGATATCTTCCCCTGCGCTGGCATCATGGTAGGTCGTCAGATCCAGCTCGTTCTCGCTGCGGGCGATCAGCACAGATACCAGAATATCCCCCGATACGTTGACCGTAGTGCGCGCCATGTCGAGGATCCGGTCAATACCTGCAATCAGCGCCACTCCTTCCAGCGGCAAACCGACCGCCGTCAGGGTCAGGGTCAGCAGCATTAGCCCGGTACCCGGGGTGCCTGCCGTGCCGATACTGGCCAGGGTGGCGATGCTGATGATGGTCAGGTAATCCACCATATGCAGATCTACCCCGAACGCCTGTGCCACAAACAGTGCGGTGACTCCCTGATAGAGGGCTGTGCCATCCATGTTGATGGTGGCACCGATGGGCAGCACCTTGGCGGTAATAGTGGGTGAGACACCCAGCCGCTGCTCGGCGCAGGCCAGAGTGATGGGCAGGGTGTTGTTACTGGAGCTGCTGGTGAAGGCCACTGCCTGGGCATCGACGATGCTCTTGAAGTAGTGCAGCGGATTGAGCCGTGCCAGCAGGAGCAACAGGGTGCTGTAAACGCCGAGCACGTGCAGCAGACAACCGAGGTAGACAGCGCCGATCACCTTGAGCAGCGGCAGTAGCAGCTCTAGGCCGTACTTGCTGGTCATCCAGGCCATCAGGGCACAGACTCCGTAGGGCGCGAGCGCCATCACCATCTGGGTCAGCTTGAACATCCCCTCGGCCAGCGAGGTGAAAAAGAGAATGGCAGGACGGCCACGACGACCACAGGCGTTGAGGGCCACCGCCAGCGCCACCGCAAAGACGATCACCTGCAGAATTTTTCCATCCACCATCGCTTGTACCGGATTGCTTGGCACCAGGTTGCCGAGCACGTTGGCTAGCGAGGGTGACTCCAGCATCGCTCCGGGCCGCAGATAGGGGCCCATGTCGGCGCCCACGCCCGGTTCCAGCAGCCAGCCCATCATCAGGCCGATGCAAATGGCGATGGCGGTGGAGCAGAAGTAGAGGCAGATGGCTTTGATGCCGATGCGATCCAGGGCCTTGCCCTTGAGCAGCGAGGTGAGGCCAGCGATGACCGAGCAGAAGATGAGGGGCACCATCAGCATCTGGATAGTGTTGACGAACAACACGCCAATGGGCTTGAGCTGCAAGGCTTGCTCTTCAATGCCGACCCCGAGGCCGACCCCCAGCAACATGCCGATCAGGGTCTTGAGCCAGAGCGGACGACGAGTCCAGATCTGCCAGGGCTTGATAGCCTCTCCATGGAACTGCATGACGCCAATATCCTTATAAATTGTCTGCGATGGCTAAAATGGGGCGCCAGTGTAGCGATCCCTGCACCGGGTTGCCACATTATCGACAAAGCGTGGGCGCTGACCACCCCTCTGGTCAGCTAATGCGCGGTTTGTTGGTTTATATCAAGGTCTCCCGGTGCGAGGCAGGCTTTAATGTACATTCTGCATATTTATTATTGGGGTAGAAAATGTCGCAATCGGTACATGGTCATGAAGTGATGGAGATGATGCTGGAGCAAGAGGGGCAATTTAGCCGCGCCAGCCTCAAGCAGGCGATGGCGGAACGGTTCGGGGTCGATGCGCGGTTTCATACCTGTAGCGCCAGCGAGATGGATGCGGAGGCGTTGATCGACTTTCTGGCCGCCCGCGGCAAATTCATCGACTCGGCTGATGGCTTCCAGACCCGCGCCGACAAGATCTGCAACCACGGTTGACTCTCCTGCGAGCGCATCATGGCGCTCGCTGAATTCTTCGCCTTTTGCTATATTTCGCCCCCTCTCTTTTCCCTATTCAAGGCGTAGCCAGGGCGTTGTATGGATACTTTCTCTGCCGCAGTCATGCTGTTTCTGATCATGGATCCGCTGGGCAACCTGCCGGTGTTCCTCTCTATCTTGCGTCATATCGATCCCAAGCGGCGGCGCAAGGTGATGATCCGCGAACTGCTCTTCTCGCTGGCGATCATGATGCTGTTCCTGTTTGTCGGTCAGCAGATCCTCGGTTTCCTCAACCTGCGGCAGGAGGCGGTCAGCATTGCCGGCGGCATCATCCTGTTCCTGATCGCCATCAAGATGATCTTCCCCAGTGAAGGGGGCGTCACCGGGCTGGCGGCGGGTGAGGAGCCTTTCCTGGTGCCGATGGCGATCCCGATGATCGCCGGTCCCTCGATCCTGGCCTCCCTGATGCTACTGGCCAATCAGGAACCCGCCCGGATGGTGGACTGGTCGCTGGCACTCTTTATTGCCTGGGCTGCCAGCGCGGTGATCCTGATGTTCTACGAGGTATTCAACAAGCTGCTTGGTGAGCGAGGGCTCACGGCGGTAGAGCGGCTGATGGGCATGCTGCTGGTGATGATCGCGGTCCAGATGCTGCTGGATGGGGTACACCACTATCTTTCGGTGACCGCCATCCCCTGAACTTAGTGACCCGAAGCTGGCTGTAGCTGACTCATGATCTGGGTCAGTAGTAGCTCCCGCAACCAGCGATGACCCGGATCCTCGCTGTGGCGCTGATGCCAGATCAGCAGGTGGGAGATGCTGTCCAGCGCGATGGGCAGCGGTAGCTGCAACAGCGGGTAGACCTGGGTGGCGTTGCGGGCGTAGAGCTTGGAGAGGGTCACAATCATGTCGGAGTGCATCCCCATCCGCAGTGCGGCCTCGAAGGAGGGGACGGTGGCCTCGATGCGCCGGTAGAGATCCTGCTCTGCCAACTTGTGATCCAGCATCCAGCGATCCCGCCCCTCGCAGTAGGTCTGCACATGGGGATAGCTGAGGTAGTGTTCCAGATTCCAGTTGGGCTCCCGCAGCGCGGGGTGGTGCTGCTGTACCAGACAGGTGAGATCATCGACGGCCAGCAGTCGCTGGCAGATGTTGCCGGGCAGGGTGTCGAGCCGGTAATCGGAGCTGATGCAGTTCTCCCGCACCGCGAAGGCGATATCCACCTGCCCCTGACTCATCTCGGTCAGGCTGGTTTCGGTCCACTCCTCATAGCGCAAGCGGATCCGTGGTGCCTGCCGTTTCAGCTCGCTCAAGTACAGTGGTGCAAACAGGGTAAAAGCGCTGTCCATGCTGGCAATGACGAATTCCCGCTCCGAGCTGGCGGGATCGAATTCGGGCGGCTGGATCAGGTTGTCCAGCGATAGCAGGATGGGTTGCAACTGCTGCTGCAACGCAAGGGCGCGACCAGTGGGTTCGAGTCCGTAGGCTGAGCGGATAAAGAGAGGATCATCGAAAGTGTCACGCAGGCGCCCGAGCGCCTTGCTGACGGCAGACTGGCTTAGATGAAGGCGGCGTGCCGCCTTGCTGCCGTTGCGCTCTTCCAGCAGCACCTGCAGGATAATCAGCAGATTGAGGTCGATGCGACCCAGTTGTTCCAGTAGCATGATATGAATCTCACTCAATTCTAAGATGAATTTATACCATTTGTTTTCATATCTTGGCGATCTTATCCTCAAATGGTCTCAGGTTCGCATGAACCACTGGTACAGGATGTAGCGGTTGAGGGGACACGTAGCACAATCAATATGGCGACCTTTGGGTCGCCCTATTTTTTGGTTATGATTTATTTGCTCACTTGCGCCCGCCTTGATTTTGCCCAACAATCCCTGCGCTCTATTTTGATACAACTGATAGATATCTCTTTGTGAGGGAGTATCCCTATGGGACTCGGTGGAATTCATATCTGGCATATGTTGATCCTCTTGCTGGTAGTCGTACTGGTTTTCGGCAGCAAACGTCTTGCCAGTGCAGGTGAGGATCTGGGTACCGCCATCAAAGATTTTCGCAAGGCGATGCGTGACGACGCAAATCATCCGAAATAAGCAGTAGGAGTAGAAAATGTCTGTAGACGAAAAAGTAGAATTGAACGAAACCTGTGACAGCTGCGGCTGTTTTGCCGAGATCGGCACCATCATAGGTGAAGGTGATGAGGTGATGGAGCTAGCGATTGAAGCCGCGACCGAAGCTGATGCCCGTGCCAAACTGGCTGCCTATGAAGCACTGGCCAAACAGGTCACTGCCGAAGCCCAAGTGAGCAGCGAACTGACCCAGGGCGCCAACGGCGTGATCCTGAAAGCCCGCCTGCAGTTTACCTGCACCGCTGAAAAGCTCATTTTTGAGCTGCGTGCCCGCTCTATCTGATTAATGTGATAACACGGCAGCACAGCCTGCCGTGTTGACCCTTCTGCTGTGGGTCGCCGTTCTATAGTTACTCTACCCCACAGACGTTTTTGCCCGGCGCGAGTCGGCCAACAGAAGGCGTAAACATCATGACGCAGCGATGGATCTCTGCCCCCAATCCCACCTTCTATCGTGATCTGTGCTGCCGACAAGCAGCAGGAGTGATGTCAGCGCAGGAGCCATTGTGATGCGGCGCTGGATCTGGGCTCTGCTGGCCCTCTGCTGTTTTCCCCTGCTGGCGGCTGAACTCAAGCCACTGCGTCTGCCCCAACCCGGGGACCTCGAAAGTATTCTGCAAAAACGCGAACTCAGGGCCCTGGTGGTCTATGAGCGCGGCTTCTATTTTCTCGATCGTGGCTCCCAGTACGGCATTCTGGTCAATCAGCTGCAAGGGTTCGAGCGTTGGCTGAACAAGACCTATCTCGCCAAGGAGAAGGTCAAGCTCAAGGTGGTCTACATCCCGGTGCGTCAGGACAAGCTGCTGGACTATCTGGCAGAGGGGCGCGGCGATCTGGTGGCGGCGACCATGACGGTGACCCCGACCCGGCGTGAGCAGGTGGCCTTCTCTCGGCCGCTCATCTCTTCCATCGAGGAGTGGGTGGTGAGCCAGAAGGGCCTGCCCGCCTTCAGCCGCATTACCCAGCTCTCCGGCCGTCGGGTCTGGGTGCGCGCCAGCTCCAGCTACTACGAGAGTCTGCGCCAGCTCAACTGGCTGTTTCGCGAACTGGGGCTGCCCCCCGTCTATATCGAGACGGTGCCCGAATACCTGCAAGATGGCGATCTGCTGGAGATGGTGGCCGCCGGCATTATTCCCCTGACGGTGACCGACAGCTACAAGGGGCGGATCTGGCTGGGGGGCATGATCTCCGGCCTCAAGGCCCACAAGCTGGTACCGCTGCGCAGCAATGGCGCCAGCGCCTGGGCGCTGCGCAAGAACAGCCCCGAGCTGCTCAAGGCGGTCAACGGCTATCTGGCGAGCGTCAGCAGCAGTAGCCTCTATAGCGACATGACCTTGCGGCGGTTGCTGGTTCACAGCGATCAGATGAGCAATATCCTGGCCCCGGATCCCATGGGGCGCCTCGCTACCATTCGCAAGGTGCTGGAGAAGTACGCCAATCAATACGATCTCGACTGGCTGATGCTGGCTGCGCTCGGTTACAAGGAGTCCGGCCTCAATCCCAAGGTGCGCTCGCACAAGGGGGCCGTGGGCCTCATGCAGCTGCTGCCCAGCACGGGGCGGGAGGTCGGCATTAACGGTGCCAGGCTAACCACCCTTGAGGGCAATGTGGAGGCTGCTTGCCGCTACATGCGGTTGATCCTCGATACCTATTTCAATGATCCCAAACTGGATCGGCTCAACCGACACCTGTTTGCCCTCGCCGCCTACAACGCGGGGCCGAACCGGGTGCAGGCGCTGCGGGGCAAGGCGGAGAAGCTGGGGCTCGATCCCAACGTCTGGTTTGGCAACGTGGATCAGCTGGTGGCCAACGAAGTCGGGCAGGGACCGATCAACTATGTCGGCACCATCTACAAGTACTACGTGGCCTATCGTTTCAGCCTGCCCCAGATCGAGGGCAAGGCCGCCGCTATCGAAGCGGCTCAGCCCTGAGCCGGTTGACCGGCAGGGTTGCCTGCACGGTCGGCAACTGCCAGTCACCGTCCCTGTGTTGCAGGAGCCAGTGGGCGGGGTCTGTGGCGGGGATGAGATCTGGCTGGCTGAGCTGGCCCAGATAGCGCAACATCGGGGTATCATGCAGTTCCATCAGCAACTCCTTTTGAATATCTGACGAGGCTCGCCAGCGTTATGACACCCGGCCATGACAGCAGGATGACACCATGATCTCCGGATCCTTTGCCCTGATCGATGCTCCCCTGCTGGCACTCAAGGTGCGCTGCCACTGGATCCGCCATGCCCGCGAGCGGATCCAGGCACAGTATTACAGCTGGGAGGAGGACAGCAGCGGCAAGCTGCTGCTGAGCGAGCTGCTCCACGCCGCCCGGCGTGGCGTCAAGGTGCAGCTGCTGGTGGATGATCTCTATGCCGGTGACAACCGCTTTCTGGAGATGGTGGCTCACTACCCGGGGATCGAGGTGCGGCTGTTCAACCCCTTCTGGCTGCGGGGCTGGCGCCCGCTGGCCCTGCTGCTGGAGGGGCTGCTCAGCTTTCGCCGCATCAACCACCGGATGCACAACAAGCTGCTGCAGGTGGATGGCAAGCTGGCGCTGATTGGCGGGCGTAACATCGGCGATCGCTACTTCGGTCTGGATCCGCAGGCCCCCTTTGTGGATCTCGATCTCGCCTGTCAGGGGGGGCTGTGCCAGCAGATGGCACAGGGGTTCGAGCAGTTCTGGCACAGCCGCTGGAGCCACCCCATCCGCCACCTGCTACGCCGTGAGCTGCTGCCCGCCGAAATTCAGGTGGTCAACGACTTCCTGTTCACCATGACGGATCCGGCGGTGGCAAGGGTCTACGATCTGCCAGCGGAGCTGTTTGATGAGGCTGACGTGCCGCTGCAGTGGTATGAGGGGCGGGCCGAGGTGTGGTTCGATCGTCCAGGTAAGGGGCTTATCTCCCGTCCCACCACCGCTCGCCAGCTGTGGCGCCAGTTGGCAAATAATCCCCACCGCTTGGCGTTGGTCACCCCTTACCTCATTCTCACCCGTGGATTTCGCCATCGTCTGGCGCGGCTGCGTCGCCATCGACATTCTCACCAACTCGCTGGCCAGTACCGATGTGCCACTGGTTTATGGCGCCTATCAGCGTTATCTCGGCTGGTTGCTGCGCCAAGGGATCCGGGTCGCCGAGTTTGACCATGGCCACGGCAGCCTGCACGCCAAGCTGATCCTGCTGGGGGAGGAGCGGGCGCTGTTTGGCAGCCTCAACCTCGATCCCCGCTCGCTGTTTCTCAATACCGAACTGATGCTGCATCTGCACTGCCCGCCGATCTGCGAGGCGCTGCGAGATTGGTTGGCTTGCTGGCAGGATCAGGCTGGCGGATCACCGCGCAAACCCGAGGGGTGGTCAAGGCGGCTGATAGCCCGCCTGAGCGACTGGTTGCCGCTGCGCCGCTGGTTGTGAGGCGGCCATTTTTTGTGCGAGATCTCGCAAAGCCTTGTAAGCTATTGCTGATGCCCTTTGCGGGTGAATAACCACGCATGAATATATCTTGCTGTTTTATAACAATTTAGTGGTGATGATAAGGCTGTTTTTTGTACTCCAATGTGAATGGAATGGGCATAAAAACGTTTTTTATTTTGTTTTTATGCGTAATATTTCAGTTGCAAGGACAAACACGGTGGCTTGTCTGCCGTGTGGACGAAGGTTGTAACGGGTAGCTGGCCACTTGTATAACTGCAATTGGCGCGCACTTTTCAGATGGGTCGCGAACTATCGGAAAGTGAAACAGAAACCCGGCGTGGCCGGACTCCAATATGGAACATGCTATTTGCGAGGGGGTGACATGGACATGTCACCCCACTTTTTTTGGCCGCTCGCCACCGTTTAGCTTTTTCCATGACTACCGCCTCTCGCAAAAGCCGCAGAGGGCAAGGCAATAAAAAAGAGGGCCGCAATAGCGGCCCTCTGTCTCATTTGCTCGGCGGATTAACCGGCCTTGACGCTGCGGCGACGCTGCAGCCAGACGATCACCCCGAACAGCAGGAAGCCCGGGATCCACATCCACTCCTTGGTCCAGCGCTCGGTGGGCGCCTTGACGGTGAGGATCTCCTGATCGAACTCCAGTCCCATGGTGGCGGCCGGGCTGCCAAAGGCGACGTTGTCGATCAGCGTCTTGCCATCCTGCTCATAGAGGCTCAGCCCCAGATTGGCCAGCCGCTCCTCGCCATTTTCCCCATCCGGTACGGCGACCAGCAGGGTGAACTTGCGTGGCTTGCCCACCGCATCTTCACCGAGGATCCGCAGCCGCAGGGTGCTCTCCGCCTCCACTTCACCCATGGTTTGGGCCAGTTGGGCAGGCGGGCTCTCGCGATAGGGATCGTGCACCATGTCCATCCAGAAACCCGGGCGGAACAGGGTGAAGGCAACCAGCAGCAGCAGCACGCTCTCGTACCAGCGGCTCTTCACCAGGAACCAGCCCTGGGTCGCGGCGGCGAAGATCAGCATGGCGATGGTCGCCACCATGAAGATCAGCACCCCGTGGGCGAAGTCCACGTCGATCAGCAGCAGATCGGTGTTGAAGATGAACAGGAACGGCAGCGCCGCGGTACGCAGGCTGTAGTAGAAGGCGGTGATCCCGGTTTTGATGGGATCTCCCTTGGAGACGGCGGCTGCCGCGAAGGAGGCCAGCCCCACCGGCGGCGTCACATCCGCCATGATGCCGAAGTAGAAGACGAACAGGTGCACCGCGATAAGCGGCACGATCAGCCCATTCTGCTGCCCCAGCGTCACCACCACCGGCGCCAGCAGGCTGGATACCACTATGTAGTTGGCAGTGGTGGGCAGCCCCATGCCGAGAATAAGGCTCAGCAGGGCGGTCAGCAGCAGCATCAGCAGCAGGTTGCCCATGGAGAGGAACTCCACCAGATCCGCCAGCACCAGACCAACCCCGGTCTGGGAGACCGCACCCACGATAATCCCCGCAGTGGCGGTGGCAATGCCGATACCAATCATGTTGCGGGCACCGGCGACCAGCCCTTCCCGCAGATCCACTACGCCGTCAGCGACGGTGCCGTAGTCGTGCTTGCCGTCCTGGCGCAGCCAGTTGAGCAGCGGGCGCTGGGTCAGCAGGATGATCACCAGCATCACGGTGCCCCAGAAGGCCGACAGTCCCGGCGAGAGGCGCTCCACCATCAGGCACCACACCAGTACCACCACCGGCAGCATGAAATGCAGGCCGGAGAGCAGCACGGCACGGGTATCGGGCAGTTCGGTGAGCGGCTTGTCGGGATCTTCCGCCGCCAGCGGTTCGTTGCTGGCGGCGATCTTCAGCAGTCCCAGATAGGCCAGCGCCAGCAGCAGGCTGATCCCCGGCAGGGCGTAGTCACCCAGCACAGGCTTGAGCCAGCCGAGGCCATAGTAGACCGCCAGCGACAGTCCGCTGATCAGGGCGGCGCCAAAGGCAAAGCCGGTCAGACGGCGCAGCCAGGGCTTGGGCTGATGGCCACCGATGGGCTGCATGCCCAGTTTCAGCGCTTCCAGATGGACGATATATAGCAGCGCGATATAGGAGATGGTGGCAGGCAGGAAGGCGTGCTTGATGATCTCCACATAGGGGATACCCACATACTCCACCATCAGGAAGGCGGCCGCCCCCATCACTGGTGGCATGATCTGGCCGTTGACCGAGGAGGCCACCTCGACCGCCCCCGCTTTCTCGGCGCTGAAGCCGACCTTCTTCATCATCGGAATGGTGAAGGTGCCGGTGGTCACCACGTTGGCAATCGACGAGCCGGAGATCAGACCGGTCAGGCCGGAGGCGACCACTGCCGCCTTGGCCGGGCCGCCGCGCAGGTGGCCGAGCAGGCTGAAGGCGAGCTGGATAAAGTAGTGACCGGCACCGGCCCGCTCCAGCAGGGCGCCGAACAGCACGAACAGGAACACGAAGCTGGTGGAAACGCCGAGGGCGATGCCGAACACCCCTTCGGTGGTGATCCACTGGTGGTTGGCCAGCGCGGTAAAGCTCACCCCGCGGTGGGCCAGTAGCCCCGGCATCCAGGGGCCCGCCAGACTGTAGACCAGAAAGGCGATGGCGATGACCGCCAGTGCCGGCCCCAGCGCGCGGCGCGCCGCTTCCAGCAGCAGCGGCAGACCGATACAGGCGGTGACCAGATCGGCGGTGGCGAGGGTACCGGGACGCAGCGCCAGCGCTTCGTACATCACAAACAGATAGGCGGCGGCACCCGCGGCGATCAGGCCGAGGGCGATATCGCTGAGGGGCACCCGATCTCGCGGCGAAGAGCGAAATGCCGGGAACACCAGAAAGGCCAGCAACAGGGCAAAGGTGAGGTGAATGGATCGGGTTTCGGTGTCATTGAGGACGCCAAACCCCACCATGAAGGGGAGTGGTGAGGCGATCCAGAGCTGGAACAGCGACCAGGCCAGCGCCAGGGCGGTGATGATCCAGCCCAGAGGGCCTAACGGCAGACGAGCGCCCACATCCTGGGCGATCAGTTCCTCGGTAGAAAGTTGGTTATCTTGCATAGGGTTAACTTGTGCCAGCGAGTACAACAAGAGCGACACCCGCCTCCGCAATCAGGCGGCAGACGGGTGTCGAAGAGAATGACAAAGGCCCCGGGGCCAGAAATCAGAGCCAGCCGCGCTCTTTGTAGTAGCGGGCAGCCCCTTCATGCAGCGGTGCAGAGAGACCCACCTTGATCATGTCGGCCTCTTTCAGGTCGGCAAAGGCAGGGTGCAGGCGCTTGAAGCGATCCAGGTTGTCGAACACCGATTTGACCAGCTGATAGACCACTTCCGGATCGGTTTTGGCGCTGGTGGAGAGCACCGCTTTGCCACCAATGGACGGGGTCGGCTTATCGCTGCCCTTGTAGATGCCGCCCGGGATCTCGGCCTTGCTGTAGTAACTCTTCTCGGCCAGCAGCTTGTCGATATCTGCGCCGGTCACCGGTACCAGTACTGCGTCTGTGGTGGTGGAGGCTTCCTGAATGGCGCCGTTCGGATGGCCGACGAAGTAGCTCATGGCGTCGATGTTGTTGTCACCGAGGGCGGAGGCCTGTTCGGCAGGCTTCAGCTCTGAGACCAGACCGAAGTCACCCTTCTTCCAGCCTTTGACCGCCATGATCTCTTCCATGGTGTCACGCTGGCCGGAGCCCGGGTTGCCGATGTTGACCCGCTTGCCTTTCAGATCGTCGAAGCTGGCGATCTTGGCATCGCGGCGAGCCAGAATGGTGAATACCTCACTCTGCAGGGAGAAGACGGCGCGAATGTCATCCATGGCCCCTTCGGCCTGGAACGGCGGCAGCCCTTTCATCGCCTTGAACTGGTGGTCGGATTGCATGATGCCGAAGTTGAACTCACCGCTGCGGATGCCGTTGACGTTGGCAACACCGCCGCCACTGGCCGGGGCATTGCACTTGATTTGGTGATCGGCTGCGCCGCGATTGAGGAAGCGGCAGATGGACTGGCCCGCCACGTAGTAGACGCCGGTCTGACCGCCGGTGCCTATGGTCACGAAGCGCTCCTGCGCTTGTACCGGACCACCAAATGAGACACCGACCAGAGCCGCCGACAGGGCGCACGCCAAGGTTAATCCTTTCATCTATTCCATCCTTTTCATTGATTTATCTCACCCGTTCCACGGGTGAATGTGCGGTCAAGTCCCGTTTTGCGTCGGGCTTGCCGATAGGGCCTCATGCGAGGAATGGTCGGGCTGTTACCCCCTCCCAAAAAAAGCCACCATCATCCTGCGGTGAGATAACCGGCGTCCTGCCAGCAGAAGATAATTTGGCCCCTGAGGGGCCAAATAAAAAGCGATAACGACTTCGATTAAGCACATTGTGCCAACATAAATCAAACAAAACGGCAAAAAAGCAGCGTTAAATATCGAAAAGTTTGATGTCGATCATCAATTTCTTGATCCGAGATTAATTTTTCGAGCAGGGCGGGGAACGTATGGGGAGAGTCTTATGCGGCCCTTGCGTGGCAAGGGCCGGAGTCATGATGGATCAGTTGGCCGGGGTGGCCAGATCCAGGATAAAGGCGTATTCCAGCGCGATATCTTCGTAGGCTTTGAAGCGGCCCGACTTGCCGCCGTGGCCGGCGTCCATGTCGGTATTGAGTAACAACTTGTTATCATCCGTCTTCAGCTCGCGCAGCTTGGCGACCCACTTGGCGGGCTCCCAATACTGCACTTGCGAGTCGTGCAGCCCGGTGGTGACCAGCAGGTTGGGGTAGGCTTGCGCCTTCACCTGATCGTAGGGGCTATAAGCCTTCATGTAGTCGTAGTAGCGCTTCTGGTTCGGGTTGCCCCACTCGTCATACTCCCCGGTGGTGAGGGGAATCGACTCGTCCAGCATGGTGGTGACCACATCGACGAACGGCACCTGCGCCACTACACCGCGATAGAGTTCGGGCGCCTGATTGATGACGGCCCCCATCAGCAGGCCACCGGCACTGCCGCCCATGGCGTAGACCTGATCCCTGGCGCCATAACCCTGAGCGACCAGCGCCTCGGTGACATCGATAAAGTCATTAAAGGTGTTCTGCTTGTTCAGCAGTTTGCCATCTTCGTACCAGTGACGGCCCAACTCTTCGCCACCCCGGATATGGGCGATGGCGTAGACGAAGCCGCGGTCCAGCAGGCTCAGGCGCGAGCTGCTGAAGTCGGGATCCATGCTGGCGCCGTAGGAGCCGTAGCCATAGACCAGCAGCGGATTCTTGGGCGCATCGGCCTGCTCTTTCTTGAACTTGTCCTTGCGATAGACCAGCGACACCGGCACCGATACGCCGTCACGGGCGGTGACCCAGAGCCGCTCGCTGGCGTACTGGTCGGCCTTGAAGCCTGCCACCGGCTGCTGCTTGAGCAGGGTGCGCTTGCCGCTCGTCATATCCAGCTCATAGGTGGATGAGGGGGTGGTCATGGAGGAGTAGCCGTAGCGCAGGGTGCTGGTATCGGGCTCGGGGTTGTAGGCGAGCCAGGTGACATAGGCAGGGTCGTCGAAGGCGATCTCCTTCTCGTCGCCGCTCTGCCAGTTGATCTGGCGTAGTCGGGTCAGCCCCTTGCTGCGCTCTTCCAGTACCAGCCAATCCTTGAACAGGGCATAGCTCTCCAGCAGCACGTCTGGATTGGGGGCAATGACCGCCTTCCAGCGATCGACCGGGCTCTCTTTGGTCTCATAGAGGCCGAAGTTCTTGCCGTCCTTGTTGGAGCGCACATAGAAGCGGCCACGGTAGTGATCCAGGCTGTATTCGTGATCCACCTGACGGGGCAGAAACAGCCGTGGCCGCTGACTCGGCACGTTGGCATCGATCAGCCGCACTTCGCCGGTGGTGGTGCTGGAGAGGGCGATGACGATGAAATCTTCCGAGGTGGTGGCGTAGAGGCTGACGTAGAAGGAGTCATCCTTCTCCTCGTAGACCAGCTGATCCTTGGCCGGATCGCTGCCAAGCTCGTGGCGATAGACCTGATAGGGCAGCAGGGTCTGCGGGTGCTTGCGCACGTAGAAGACGGTCTTGTTGTCGTTGGCCCACACCAGATTGCCGGAGGTGTTTTCCAGCTTGTCGGTGGCCCACTGGCCGCTCTCCAGATCGAGGAACTGGATCTGGTACTGACGACGGGAGAGGAGATCTTCCGCCACTGCCAGCCAGCGGTTGTTGCGGCTCACCTCAAGGGCGCCGAGGGCGTAGAACTCGTGTCCTTCGGCCCGCTGGTTGCTGTCGAGCAGCAGGCTCGCCTGCTCTTCGCCGAGCTTGGTGCGGGAGTAGATACCGTACTCCTTGCCCGGCTCATAGCGGGTCTGGTAGCGGTAGCCGTTCTTCACATAGGGCACCGACTCATCCTGCTGAGGAATGCGGGCGACCATCTCCTTGTAAAGCTGTTCGCGCAATGGCTGGGTCGGTTTGAGCATGGCCTCGGTGTAGGCGTTCTCGGCCTCAAGGTATTGCAGCACTTCCGGCGCCTGACGCTGGTCGTCTCGCAGCCAGTAGTAGTTGTCGGTGCGGGTATCCCCGTGCTTTTTCAGGGTATGGGGATGTTTGGCGGCCACGGGCGGCTGGATTGGATGTTCGCTTGTCAGCATGGCGGGCTCTTCATTGGCATAAGTGGGGGGGAGAACTGTCAGAAAGGCTAGCAGCAGAACTCCTCGGGAAAAGGTAAACATGTCGCATCCTTGGCGCTGGAAAGGGTTGGTTGACCTGAGCATCGGCTCCATGAATTGGCGTTAAATCTGCCCCTTGTTGCCGGTGGTTGCAAGCAATCCCTTGTTATTGCAGGAAATGTAATCAAAAAAAGCCGCTATCTCGCGATAGCGGCCCTCTTTCTGGCCATGAGCGGCAAAAGTCCGTTCAGGTGTGCCTCACATGATGTGGGAGTGCCCTCTCATGACCAGTTTTCGTCAGCCTGGGTAGCTCGACCAGCGGTTGGTCGCGCCCTCGTTGCTGATACTCAGTACCTCATAGGGATGGCCCGGAATATCCATGCCCGGCGCACTCTGGGGCATGCCCGGAATGGTCAGGCCACGGATCGCCGGTTTTTCCCTGAGCAGCTTCTGCACATCGGCGGCCGGTACATGCCCCTCGATCACATAGCCGTTCACCACGCCGGTATGGCAGGAGGCCAGTTCCGGCGCGATACCGTATTGCTGCTTCACTGCGCCGAGCTGTTCGGTTTCGATGACTTCCAGTTCGAAGCCATTCTGCTCCATGTGCTCGTTCCAGCTTTGGCAGCAGCCACAATATTTGGATTTGTAGACGGTCATCTTCTCGGCCGCGAGAGCCGAAAAGCTGACGGTACCGGCCAGCATGGCCAGTAACAGGGGTTTGTACATCACTCACCTCAGATTTAAAGAAAAGATGCCCGATATGGGATGGCTTTCAGATCCGGGGGCGAGGGGGACGTTCGAGCCGCTCGCACGGGGCGTCCGGCATATAGAGAGAGGGGGGGGAGAATTCGGGGCTATCCGGTTCCAGCACGGCAACCGTCAGGCTGTCGCTGCTTACCAGCGTCATCGAGAGGGCGGTGGTAAAGCTGCCGCAGGGCATCGCTTTTTCCAGGGTGCGCTCGCTCTGGCTGCAGTGGGTAGTCAGGGTACAGAGGTCGGTTGCGGCCCGGCTGCCAAACGACATCAACACCAGCACCAGACTCCACAAGGGGAGCCAGCGACGGGCGTGAGCGAGTTGGCGACGGGTGAGAACCATGGAATGACTCGAAAATAACAAGGGGCACATGGTAACCCTGTGCCCCGGGGGAGGGTCAAGCCCTCCCCATGGTGTCAGTCAGCCCGGATTAAGGTTGCTGACGGGTCGCCGCCAGCACGATCTCGCGCACGCAGACGTTGGCAGGCTGGTTCCAGGCGTAGAGCACGGCATCGGCGATCACTTCCGGCGCAATGACGCCGCCCATCTGATCTTTCCAGTCGTGGTAACCGGCCTTGATGTTCTCGTCAGTGGTGTGGCTGAGCAGTTCGGTCTCCACCGCACCCGGGGCAATGGTCACCATCCGCACACCCACATCGGCCACCTCTTCCCGGATGTTCTCGGTCAGGGCGTGCACG
Organism: Aeromonas sp. CU5; assembly: GCF_002586745.1. Lineage (NCBI taxonomy): Bacteria > Pseudomonadati > Pseudomonadota > Gammaproteobacteria > Aeromonadales > Aeromonadaceae > Aeromonas > Aeromonas sp. CU5. Next base: position 3,487,707 of record NZ_CP023817.1, on the reverse strand, counting down.
GCGAACTTGGTGGCGCAGTAGGCGGCATGGTTCGGGAAGGTCTTGCGACCAGCGATGGAGCTGATGTTGATGATGGTGCCGCTGCGGCGCTCCTTCATGCCCGCCAGTACCGCATGGACGCCGTTCAGCACCCCCATCACGTTGATGTTGAGCATCTGCTGCCACTCGGCGGGATCCTGCACATCGGCCTGACCCAGCAGCATGACGCCGGCGTTGTTGACCATGCAGCCCACCGGGCCAAATTGGGCTTCTGCCTGCTGGACGGCGGCCTTCATGGCGGCGGTGTCGGTCACATCGACCCCGATGCAGAGGGTATTGGGCAGATTCAGCGCCTGCATCGGCTCGACCCGACGGGCCAGCAGCAGCAGCGGATGACCGGCAGCAGAGAAGGCTCGGGCGATAGCGGCACCGATCCCGGCGGAGGCACCGGTGATCACGACGAGAGATTTGGACATGGGTCTTTCCTTCTGATTCAAGAGTCGGTTTGAGCAAACAGGTGGCTGGCCAGCACGGAACCCAATCACTATAGTCACTGCATCTATAAGTGATAAATATTGTTTTCCGCTGGTTATCATCTGAAAAAACTATGGTTGGTTTATGCTGGACTTGAGATTGCTGCGTTTCTTCATCGCCATCTATGAAGAGAAGAACATCACGGCGGCGGCCGAGCGCTGCCACGTCAGCCAGCCCTCCCTCTCGGCGGGGCTGCGCCAGCTGGAAGAGGCGCTCGGTGACAGCCTGTTTGTCCGGGGCAAAAAGGGGGTGGTGGCGAAAGATCCGGCCCACTATCTCTATCCTCACGCGGTCAAGCTGGTGGAGGAGGCGCGCCGTTTGCCAGAGCTGTTTCGCCAGAAAGCGACGCGTGCGAGGCTCAATATCGCCATCATGCCGGACTTGAGTCGCCGCCGGGTGGCCGGGCTGCTGCAGCAAGTACAGCGTGTGTTGCCGCAGCTGGATCTCACCCTCTCCGACTACGCCACGCCCGCCGACTGCCGCTTGACGCTGGATGCCTTGCGCCGGGAGGACGAGATCTTTCTGCCGCTCTGGGAGGAGGATTACGTGCTCTGCGTGCCGGTCGACCATCCCCTTGCCAGTCGCGAAAGGATCGAGTTGGCCGAGCTGCAACATTATGATTTTATTGAGTGCCCGCCCTGCGAAGCCCATCAGCAGACTATCGGCCTGCTGGCCTGTGACCGCCTTACCCTCAATCTGGTGGCTAAGGCACAGAGCAAGGGGTTGGTGATGGCGCTGGTGCTGGCGGGAGTCGGCATCAGTTTTCTGCCGGACGGGCTGGTGGAAGATGAGGCGGGTCTCTGTACCCTGCCGGTGAGCGGGCCGCGGATGTTTCGCCGGATCGGGCTCTGCTATCCCGCCCACCAGACCCTCAATCCGGCGCTGCGGGAGCTGATCCCCGAGTTGGCAGGCTATGGCGCTTCCTGATAAGGTCGCTCTCCTGTGCACCTTTACGATGCAGCTCCCCAGACTCCCCTTTTCTGTTTACCGCGCCTTGCACCGCAAGGCTTTGTTCGGGTGATGTGGTCATGAAACGCATTCTGGTTATTTTTTCCCATCCCGCGCTGCAGAGCTCGCGGGCCAACAAGCAGCTGTTGCAGGCGATTGAGGGGCTGGAGGGGGTCACGGTTCACGACCTATACCAGCACTATCCCGACATGTTCATCGATGTGAAGCGGGAGCAGGCGCTGCTCTCTGAGCACGATATCATCGTCTTCCAGCACCCGTTTTACTGGTACTCCTGCCCGGCCATCATGAAAGAGTGGATGGATCTGGTGCTGGAGTATGGCTACGCCTACGGCCCCGAAGCCCACGCCCTCAAGGGCAAGCAGTGGCTGAGCGCCATTACCACCGGCGGGGCGCCGGAGTCCTACTGCAGCGAGGGGTACAACAGCCGACCGCTGCTCGATTTTCTGCTGCCATTTCAACAGGCTGCCACCTTGTGTGGCATGAACTGGCTGCCCCCCTTCGTGCTGCACTCCTTTCACAAGATCAAGGATCCCGCCGCCCTGCGCCGCTGTGGTCAGGATTATCGCCAGCTGCTGTGCGCCCTGCGTGACGATCAGCTGACCCCTGAACAGTTGGCTGGGCGTCCTTATCTACGCGACTTGCTGGAGGTACTCTGATGACACATTGGCAGCTTGTTGGCCGACTCCATGAGCCGGATCAGATGTTCACACGGAGGGCTGACTGATGGGCCACGGGATCCTGTTTGATGCCTTTATCTACCTATCTGCCGCCGTCATCGCGGTGCCGCTGGCCAAACGCTGGGGGCTGGGCTCAGTGCTCGGCTATCTGCTGGCGGGGATCATCATAGGCCCCTTCCTGCTGGGGCTGGTGGGGGAGCAGAAGGACGTGATGCACTTCGCCGAGTTTGGCGTGGTGCTGATGCTGTTTCTGGTCGGTCTTGAATTGCGTCCGGCCCTCTTGTGGCAGCTGAAGGGGCCGATCCTCGGCACCGGCGGCCTGCAGGTGCTGCTTACCACGGCGGCGCTGACCGGCGTGGCGCACCTCATCGGCCTGCCGCTGCAACAGGGGCTGGCCATCGGCCTGATCCTGGCGCTCTCCTCCACCGCCATCGTTCTGCAGAGCCTGCAGGAGCGCAAGCTGATGCTGAGCGAGAGTGGTCGCTCCGCCTTTGCGGTGCTGCTGTTTCAGGATATTGCGGTCATTCCGATCCTGGCGCTGCTGCCGCTGCTGGCCATCGCGCCGGTGGCCAGCAATGGCAGCGCCGAGCTGGCAGGTTGGCAGCATGGTCTGCTGGTGGTCGCGGCGATCTCCGGCATCGTGCTGGGTGGCCACTACCTGATGCGGCCGGTGTTTCGCGCCATCGCCCAGTCCCACATGCGGGAGATCTTCGTCGCCGCCGCCCTGCTGCTGGTGATTGCCATCGCGGTGCTGATGGAGTCGGTGGGGCTCTCGCCTGCTCTCGGCTCCTTCCTCGCTGGGGTGGTGCTGGCCGACAGCGAATATCGCCACGAGCTGGAGGCAGACATAGAGCCGTTCAAGGGCTTGCTGCTCGGTCTGTTCTTTATGTCGGTGGGGGCGGGTATCGACTTCGGGCTGTTTGCCGAGCACCCCTTCCTCATTCCCACTTTGGTGGTTGGTCTGATGGCGCTCAAATGGCTGGTGCTGATGGCGCTCGGCTTTGCCATCCGCATCTCGCCGAGCCAACGCTGGACCTTTGCGCTGGCGCTGGCACAAGGGGGGGAGTTTGCCTTCGTGCTCTTTTCGTTTGCCGCCCAGAACCGGGTGCTGCCCGGTGAGACCCTCTCGCTGCTGACATTGGTGGTGGCGCTCTCGATGGCGTTGACCCCGCTGCTGCTGATCCTCAATGATCGGGTGATCCAGCCCTGGTTCGATTACCGTAACCAGAGCGACGCACCGCAGCATGAGCAACCTGAGCTGGTGGAGCATCCGGTGATCATCGCGGGCTTCGGCCGTTTCGGCCAGATAGTGGGGCGCTTGCTGCATGGTCACGGCATCGGTACCACCATCCTCGAGCAGGATGCCAGCCAGATAGAGACGTTGCGCAAGTATGGCTATCAGGTGTTTTATGGCGATGCCAGCCGGATCGATCTGCTCCATGCTGCAGGGGCGCACAAGGCGAAGCTACTGGTGCTCTCCATCAACGATCCGGCTACCTCGCTGGCGGTGATCGAGATGGTGCAGAAGCACTTCCCGCACCTGAAGATCCTGGCGCGAGCGCTGGATCGACCCCATGCCCACGAGATACTGCGGCACGGGGTCGAGAGCGTGCACCGGGAAACCCTGGGCTCAGCGGTCGATCTGGGGGTGGAAGCCCTGACCCAGCTCGGTTTTCGGGCCAACCAGGCCTGGCGGGCGGGTCAGACCTTCAAACAGCACGATAACTGGCTGTTGCGCGAGCAGGTCAACTATCTGGACGACGAACACACTTATATCAACAAGAGCCTGCAATACCGGGAGATCCTCTCCGATCTGTTGCAAGACGACGAGGAGGGGCAGGAGCGTATCCATGCCCACAACTGGAATAGCGGGCTACCCGACGACGACAAGGAAGCAAAATGATTGCCTATTACCCCATGTTCAAACACCTGCATATGACGCTGGCGCTGGTCAGTCTGCTGCTCTTTATCTATCGCTGGCGCCTGGCACTGGCCGGCAGCGATCGGTTGCAGCAGAAGTGGCTGAAGATCCTGCCTCATATCAACGACACCTTCCTGCTGCTGTTTGGCGTGCTGCTGGCGGTGACCTTGCAGCTGAGCCCGGGTCAGCAGCCCTGGCTGATGGCCAAGCTGATTGCACTGGTGCTCTATATCGGTCTGGGTGTGATGGCACTCAAGCGCCCGGCCCGCGGTCAGAAGCTGGTGGCCGGTGTGGCGGCGCTGGCGGTGTTCGGATACATGATCGGTGCGGCCATCACCAAGTCAGCCTGGTCGTGGCTGATGTAAACAGGGGAGGGGGAGGCTAGCCTCCCCCTTTCGAGATAATATTCTGATTAATTATTTATTCATGGAATGTTTAACTGCCATTGGAGTGGCGTGTAGAACTTTAATTTGATGCTTTTCTTGCTAATTTAAGCCTGGGTTGACCCCGATTTGTTCTTTTTTGTGATGTAAAATCAATTACATATCGACGTTTGTATGAAAATGGCGACAGTTGTCGCAGCAAAACTTGCGACATAGACTGTCGCAAGTCACGACTAGCATACAGTCAACGCTAAACCAGTGAAGGCATGCACCATGAGTAAGAAGCTGTTACGACAACTGACCTTGGCGCGTTGCATCCCGCACCGCCCTTACAAGCTGACCGCCAGCCAACTCCAGGTAAAACTGGAAGAGGAAGGTATCCACGTCAGTCTGCGTACCGTGCAGCGGGACCTGGAGGAGATGTCCGGCATGGGACTGTTCGACCTCACCTCGGACGAGCGCAGCAAACCCCATGGCTGGTGCTTCGAGCGCCACGGCCTCAACGACTTTGCCAATATCATGCCGCTCTCGCTGGCGGTGGCCCTGAAAACCTGGAGTGATCAGGCGAGCCAACTGTTGCCGGCGAGTGTACTGACCGAATTGAACCCGCTGGTCGACAAGGCGAGCCAGGTGATCCGCGACAGCCAGAGTGAACTGGCCGAGCGCTGGCTGGAGAGTGTCCACCAGTCGCCGCGCCCGTTTGCCGGCAACCCGGAGATCCGCCGTAGCACCCTGATCCGCGATGCGCTATGGCGTGGCCGCAAGTTCAGCGCTGAGATCCAGCGCGTGATCAAAGAGCGCACCGTGTGGCTCTGCTACGACCGGATCAACCCGCTCGGCATTCTCAATCAGCCGGATGGCCCGATCCTGCTCTGCACCCTGTCTGAGCTGGATCCCAAGGTTTACGGCATCCCGTTCGACCATATCAAGAGCGTGGAGCTGACCAACTTCAGCGCCACCCAGCCGAAGGATTTCAATATCCAAAGGCTGATCCGCGATCAGGGCTATCAGGACGTGAGCGGCCCGATCCGCTTCGTCGGTCGGATCGATGCCAACAGCCAGTCGCTGGTGGATAACCAGATCCCCGGCAACAATCCGCGCATGACCCGCTATGACAAGCGCAGCGTGGTGGTCGAGACAGAAGTGCAAGACACCCCGGAGTTTCGCAGCTGGTTGAACAACATCAGCGGTGAACTGGAGGTGCTGGCGCCGGAATCGCTGCGCAAGGCCTATCTCAATCCGGCCAACCGCTTGAGCTGATTAAAAAATGGCAATGTTGAAGAGTCGAGCCTGGTCTCGGCTCTTTTTTTTGCTGTTTTTTTAAGCATATTTATTCAACTAATTTTTAAGTCTTAACGACAGGATTGAACCGTTTTCCTGCCCCGTTTTTGGGTGTGAAAGCCGTGTAAGAGATCTGCCATAGCTACTGTAAGAGGCTGGCGCGTCAAGCCGTACGTGAAGCCATGCCAGAATGATCGAGCTTTCCCGTGAAACTAAATAAGATGCTGATTTTAAAGCCTTAGTTTTTAAGTTCATTTTTGGGAATGGGATCGCCATCAGATCTTTCTCGGAGAGTGGCTCTTGTTCGAGCCGCACATTTCCTTACTATGGGTCTCACAAGGACGGAGCTGGACCGGCAGGATGCAGGGCAGCGCATAAAGATGGAATAGTCTGCAGGATGCAGGCAAGGACACCTCAGGATGAGCTCGATAATCAGGATGATTATCGTCACGGATGAATAAAGGAACACCGCGGGATGCGGCAGGACACTCTCGGGATGAGAGCAGAACGAACGGAACCTCGTTCTTCTGGATGAACAGGACCTCGCAGGATGCGAGAAGGAATACTTCAGGATGAAGTGAGATAGCCAGGATGGTTATCGGTCAGGATGACGCAAGGAACCCCCACAGGATGTGGTAACGGACACCTCCAGGATGGAGACAGTGAAGCAGTTCAGGATGAATTGCCAGGCCAGGAGCGCCGCAGGACACGCCAACGGATTGGAAAGGGGATATTCCAAAGGATTAGGATAACGTCAGGGATTGCAGGGAGCATTGCAGTTCTAAGGACAGGACGACACGACTCTAGGGGACGGCTACCGCCGTCCCCTTTTCTTTTATGGTTTGCCGGAGAGATTGCCGCGTTGGGCGGCGTTGACGATCTCTTGCAGCCGCTGACGAATGTCGACCATGCCAAACACGCCAAAGATCAGCACAGTGACAAACTCGGCTTTGGTGACCGCGAAGTAGCGTTTACAAGCTGCCTTGATCATGCTGGCCTGCAACCAGTGCAGCAGCGCGACGATCACGCCGCAGACTGGCAGAAAGCCGTTGAGTTTGCCCGGCAGCGGGGCAATCAGGCTCACCAGTACGCCAAACCAGAAAAACAGTACCAGCCCCATCGCCAGCAGATTAAAGACTCGCTTCATTGTTTACCTCCCGCAGATAGAGTTGATAGCAGACCTGACCGGCCTGCTTGTCTTTGAGCAACTGCCAGCTAGCAGGCAGCGCCAGATCGGCCATCTCTTTTTCCCGCTCCAGATAGATCAGGGCATCCGCTGCCAGCCAGCCGCGCTGCTCCAGCAGATCGCAAACTTGCGGCAGCAGCTCGCGGCGAAACGGCGGATCGAGGAACACCAGATCGAAGGGGGTGGCAGGGCCTTGCAGCCAGCTCACCGCATCTGACTGGATAACCTGGCCCTGGCTGCTACCAAGTGCGGCCAGGTTCTTCTTGATCTGGTCGGCGGCACCCTTGTCCATCTCGATCAGGGTTACTTGCTCGGCATAGCGTGACAGCGCCTCCAGCCCCAGCCCGCCGCTGCCGGCGAACAGATCCAGACAGCGGGTGCCACGGACATGGGGGGCCAGCCAGTTAAAGATGGTCTCCTTGACGCGATCCGTGGTGGGTCTGAGCCCCTCCACATCCTTGACCGGCAATTTACGACCTCGCCACTGGCCGCTGATGATTCTCACAAAGCCCGATTTTCCTTGCGGGGCGGGACTTTGGCTCGGGTTGCTACGGCTGGATTTCACTCTGGGCATCGCGTTTCATCGTCAGAAAATAAAGTGGTAGTATAAGGCGGTTCATTTTTATTCCGACCCGCCAAGGGACGGCTATCTTAGCAGTCAGCCAACGAAGTGAGTATTTTTTAGATGGCAAAAGGTTTGTTTTCCTGGCTCGGTTTCGGCCGCAAGAAAGAAGAGGCTGAGGTTGTCCAACCACAGACACCCCAAGCCACCCCCGTTACCGTTGAGCCCGAGGTCGCTACTACCCCTGCTCCCGATACCACGCCGGCTGTTGCACCAGAAGTGCCCGCCAGCGCGCAACATAGCGTTCTGCATGATGATTGCTGTCTGCCGACCGAGCTGGATGACCATGGCCCGCTGGTGGTGGAGGAGTGTGCCTCCGACCTGGAGCCGGTGATTGTCAACGAAGCGCTGATCGCCGAAGAAGAGCGTGCTGCCGAAGCCGCTCGTATCGCTGTTGAAGCGCAAGCTGCCGAAGCTGCTCGTATTGCTGCGCAAGCGCAGGCTACCGAAGCTGCGCGTATTGCTGCGCAAGCACAAGCTGCCGAAGCCGCTCGTATTGCTGAGCAAGCGCAAGCTGCCGAAGCCGCTCGTATTGCCGCAGAAGCGCAAGCCGCCGAAGTTGCCCGTATTGTTGCTGAAGCACAGGCTGCTGAAGAGGCCCGTATTGCTGCGGAAGCACAGGCTGCTGAAGCTGCTCGTATTGCCGAAGAAGCGCAAGCCGCCGAAGCCGCTCGTATTGCCGCGCAAGCCCAGGCTGCTGAAGCTGCTCGTATTGCCGCAGAAGCGCAAGCCGCCGAAGTTGCCCGTATTGCAGCGCAAGCACAGGCTGCCGAAGCTGCCCGTATTGCCGCTGAAGCTCAGGCTGCTGAAGAGGCACGTATCGCCAAAGAGGCCCAGCGAGCGGAAGATCTGCGGCTGGTAGCCGAGATGGAGGCTGAGGCCGCCGCGCTGGCTGCTCTGCCGCTGGCCGCTGCAGTGGATGATGACACTCAGGACAAGCCGCAGCGGGAGGGCTTTTTTGCCCGCCTCAAGCGCAGTCTGGTTCGTACTAAGGAGAACATAGGTTCCGGTTTTATCGGTCTGTTCCGTGGCAAGAAGATCGATGATGAACTGTTTGAAGAGCTGGAGACCCAGCTGCTGACGGCAGATCTTGGCGTGGATACCACCCGTCGTATCATCGATGGGTTGATTCAACATGCTGATCGCAAGCAGCTCAAAGATGCCGAGGCGCTCTACGGCCTGCTCAAGCAGGACATGGGCGAGATGCTGGCCAAGGTCGAGCAGCCACTGGTGATCGATACCAGCAAGAAGCCTTACGTGATCCTGATGGTCGGTGTGAACGGGGTCGGCAAGACTACCACCATCGGCAAGCTGGCCAAGCAGTTCCAGGCGGAAGGCAAGAGCGTGATGCTGGCGGCGGGTGACACCTTCCGTGCCGCAGCGGTCGAGCAGCTGCAGGTATGGGGTCAGCGCAACAACATTCCGGTGATTGCCCAGCATACCGGCGCCGACTCCGCTTCCGTCATTTATGACGCCATCGAGGCCGCCCGCTCCCGTGGTGCCGATGTGCTGATTGCCGACACCGCCGGTCGCCTGCAGAACAAGAGCAACCTGATGGAAGAGCTCAAGAAAGTGGTGCGGGTGATGAAGAAGCTGGATGAAGAGGCGCCCCACGAGATTATGCTGACCCTGGATGCAGGCACCGGCCAGAACGCCCTGAGCCAGGCCAAGCTGTTCAGCGAGGCGGTGGGTCTGGACGGGATCACGCTGACCAAGCTGGATGGTACTGCCAAGGGCGGGGTTATCTTCGCGGTGGCCGACAAGTTCCAGATCCCGATCCGTTATATCGGGGTGGGTGAGGGGATCGACGATCTGCGTCCCTTTGTGGCGAATGACTTTATCGAAGCGCTGTTTAGTCGTGATGAATAACTCCGGTCGCGATGAGTAAGTGTCCCATGCCCCGACTTTGGTCGGGGTTTGTCACTATTGGGTTTTTGGATGTCGTTTCGACAAAGGTGGCAAGATGGTTGGCTGTGGATCAGCCATTTCATCAAGGCCCAGTGCCGGCGGCGATGAGCCAGCGCGCCATACTTCGATCCTGGCCGGGGTTGGTCAATATCAGGGAACCGTTATGATTCGTTTTGATAAGGTCAGCAAGGTATACAGCGGTGGCCATCAGGCGCTGCAAAAGGTCAGCTTTCACCTGCAGAAGGGAGAGATGGCCTTTCTGACCGGACACTCGGGGGCGGGCAAGAGTACCCTGCTCAAGCTGATCAGCGTGATGGAGCGTCCGACCGATGGCCGGGTGTTCTTTCATGGCGACGATGTCAGCCATATCCAGCGCAGCCAGATCCCCTATGTGCGTCGCCAGATCGGGATGATCTTTCAGGATCACCGGCTGCTGATGGATCGCACCGTGTTCGACAACGTGGCACTGCCGCTAGTGATCGATGGCTATAGCCACGCCGACATCAACAAGCGGGTCGCTGCAGCCCTCGACAAGGTGGGGTTGTTGGGCAAGGAGCGTTACCAGCCACGCCAGCTCTCCGGTGGTGAGCAGCAGCGGGTCGGTATCGCCCGTGCCATCGTCAACAAGCCACCCCTGCTGTTGGCGGATGAACCGACCGGTAATCTGGATCCCCAGCTCTCCATGGACATCATGCGGCTATTTCAGGAGTTCAACAATTTTGGGGTATCGGTGTTGATCGCCACTCACGATCTGGGATTGATTGCCCGTATGCGTTATCGCACCCTGACCCTCAAGGCGGGTCGTATGTATTCAGCCGGGGAGCAGCTCTGATGGCCATCGTTCGACATAAACAACCGCCACTGCGCCGTCTGATGATGTATGGGGTTGACCACGTGCGTCAGGCATTTGCCAGTCTGGGGGAGCTGTGGCGCAACCCGCTTGCTTCCCTGATGACTCTGGCGGTACTGGGCGTCAGTCTGGCGCTCCCCTCCTGCTTCCATGTGCTGCTGAAAAATGCCGAGGTGGTGGAGGGAAGCTGGCAGACCAGCTCCCAGATCTCGCTTTATCTGCGCAAGGATCTGCCGGAGCAGAGCATTCTCGATCTGCAGCAGCGGATCCTGCTCTACCCCGAGGTGGACTCTGTCACCTATCTGAGCCGGGACGATGCGTTGCGGGAGTTTCGCGAGATTTCCGGCTTTGGTGATGCCCTCGATTACCTCGACAGCAACCCGTTGCCACCTGTGCTGAGCGTCATTCCGGATCCGCGCTGGCAGAACCCGGAAGGGGCCGCCGAGTTGCTCGGCAAGCTCAACAACGAGGTGGGGGTCGAGCAAGGCAAGCTTGATCTGCAGTGGTTGACCCGTCTGCAGGGGATCATGAACCTGCTGCGCCACACTATTACCGGCATCGCGGTGCTGTTGCTCTCCGCCGTGCTGCTGATCGTCGGCAACACCCTGCGCCTTAATATCCTTAACCAGCGCTCCGAGATCGAGGTGCTTAAACTGATTGGAGCGACCGATTCCTTCATCCATCGCCCTTTCCTTTATACCGGTATCTGGTTTGGCATCATTGGCGGCATGCTGGCCTGGTGGCTCACTGAAGTGATGGTGATCTGGAGTGAAGGGGTGGTGAAGGAGCTGGCGGGTTTGTATAACAGTAATTTCCGGCTGGTCGGTATGGGGGCAGTAGACGGGATCAACCTGATCCTGCTGGGTGCCCTGTTGGGGTTGATCGCCTCCTGGTTTTCGGTCCATCGCCACATTCGCGATATCGAACCATCTTGATTGATTTGTCATCAAAGTAAATCACTGGATTTTGAGAAGCGGATCAAGTAAAAGAGGGGCCGTTTCTGGCTTGGCCCCTATTGTCAGAGTATTCTGAATAACAATGATCTTCCGGATCTTTGCTAGATCCGTTGAACCTTCTGATTTATAAGCAGTCTATTAAAGCTGAAGCATTTATACGAGTGTGGCCCCTCTGCCTTGCTCGTCAGACTTGGCAAGCATGTGAAGGTTGCGAGCTCCGCAACAATGGACTTAGCATGCTACTTTTCGGGGGTCCTTCATTGTGACCCCCTTTTTTTGACTGTTCATTCATGATTCATCCTGCAGGCCTAAGATAACCCGGTCTTAAACTGGGTCGGTATCTTTGATACAGGCCGCAGAATGGCATCCGGTCGGTAGACAGACCCTCTCAGGGTGTTAGACTGATTCGATTGAAAAGTAAGAGGTAACAGATGGGAACTTCATTGCAGCGCACCATGGCCCTGATTCCGCAAGGTAGTCTGGAAGGCTATACCCAGGCAGTAAATTCTATTCCGGTGCTAAGCGCAGAGGAAGAGCGTGAGCTGGCTGAGCGTTTGCAGCAGGATGGCGATCTCGAGGCTGCTCGTCAGCTGATTATGTCGCACCTGCGCTTTGTCGTTCATGTTGCCAAGAGTTATGCCGGTTACGGCCTGCCCCAGGCCGATCTGGTACAGGAAGGCAACATCGGCCTGATGAAGGCGGTCAAGCGCTTCGACCCGACGGTCGGCGTGCGTCTGGTCTCCTTTGCCGTGCACTGGATCAAGGCCGAAATCCACGAATATGTGCTGCGCAACTGGCGCATGGTCAAGGTGGCCACCACCAAGGCCCAGCGCAAGCTCTTCTTCAACCTGCGCAAATCCAAAAAGCGTCTGGGCTGGCTGAACCACGAAGAGGTTCAGGCCGTGGCTGCCGATCTTGGTGTCTCTGCCGCTGACGTGACCGAGATGGAAGGGCGGATGGCCAACTACGATCAGGCGTTCGATCTGGTTGGTGATGATGAAGAGGAGGGCGGTTTCTCGCCGGTTCACTATCTGGAGGACAAATCCTCCGATCTGGCCGCTACCATCGAGAACGACAACTGGGACGATCACGCGACCCGTCGCCTGAGCTCGGCCCTCGCCACCCTGGATGAGCGCAGCCAGCACATCATCCGCGCCCGCTGGCTCGATGATGACAGCAAGACCACCCTGCAGGAGCTGGCCGATACCTACGGCGTCTCTGCCGAGCGAGTGCGTCAGCTTGAGAAGAACGCACTCAAGAAGCTGAAAGATGCCATGGAAGCCTGATGCTTCCTCGCTGAAAACAGGGCCTGATGGCCCTGTTTTTGTTTCTGTCGCCGGTAATCGAGGCTTGCCCTGATAACCCTTGGGTGTGTTATGTTGCCGCAACTGCCACATTAGGGAGAGCAGAAGTGAAACTGTTGAACGACCTGTTTACCAACAACCGTGAGTGGGCCGAACGGATCAAGGCCGAAGATCCCGCCTTCTTTGCCACCCTCTCTGCCCAGCAGGCCCCCGAATACCTCTGGATCGGCTGCTCCGACAGCCGGGTCCCCGCCAACCAGTTGATGGGTCTGCTGCCGGGGGATGTCTTCGTCCACCGCAACGTCGCCAATCTGGTGGTGCATACCGATTTCAACTGCCTCTCGGTGCTGCAATACGCGGTGGAAGTGCTCAAGGTGAAGCACATCATCGTCTGCGGTCACTACGGTTGCGGCGGCGTCAAGGCCGCGATGCAGAACCAGGAGCTGGGTCTCATCGACAACTGGCTGCGCAACATCAAGGATGTCTACTTCAAGTATGGCGAGCAGCTTGAAGCGATCGAGGATGAGCACGAACGCTTCGACTACCTGTGCGAGCTGAACGTGGCCGAGCAGGTGGCTAACGTCTGCCACACCACCATCATCCAGAACGCCTGGCGCAAGGGGCAGGAGCTGGCGGTGCATGGCTGGATCTACGGCATCAAGGATGGCTTGCTGCACGATCTCGATCTCTGCATCAGCGGGCCGGATCAGATCCCCGACGTCTATCGCGCCTGGCCGGACATGCGTCCGCCCCACCGTCGGCGCTAGGGAGCTTCATGGTGGCGCCAGCCCTCTATCTGCAGATCAAGCAGCACATTCTGGACGGGATCCGCGAACGCCATTATCAGGCGGGGGACAGGATCCCGACCGAAGCGGCCCTGTGCGAGCAGTTCACCGTGAGCCGGATGACGGTCAACCGGGCGCTGCGGGAACTGATGGCGGAAGGGTGGCTGGTGCGTACCGCCGGTTCCGGCAGCTTCGTGGCGGACCGGCGTACCGAGTCGCCGCTGCTGGCCATTCGCAACATCGCTGACGAGATCGCCGAGCGTGGCGGCGAGTACAGTGCCCGGGTGATCCGGCTGCAGCGGCTGGCCGCCGACGAGAAGGTGGCGGTACAACTGGGACTGCGGGTTGGCGCCCCGATCTTTCACAGCCTGATCGTCCATCAGGCTGATGGTGAGCCGCTGCAGCTGGAGGAGCGCTTCGTCGATGCCGGGCGCTTGCCGGGCTATGGCGAGCAGGATTTCACCCAACAGACCCCCAACCGCTATCTGATGGAGGTTTGCCCCCTCTCCGAGATGGAGCACGTGGTGGAAGCTGTGCTGCCGAGCGCCGGTGAGGCGGGATTGTTGCAGATCCGCGTAGATTCCCCTTGCCTGTTGTTGCACCGGCGCACCTGGTCGGAGGGGCATCTGGTCTCCTACGCCCGTTTGCTCTCCCCCGGTTCTCGCTACAAGCTCAGCTCCAAGACTCAGCTAGAATAAATGTCTATACAGCTCGATTTTTCAAAGCCCACCTCTTGGTGGGCTTTTTTGTGCTTAAACTCTAAGTTTGATGCTGTTATCAGGATGTGAACTCTGCTCTTTCTTTCGTCATAGAGATCGACTATAAGGATATGTATATACATTTGAGGTCGCTATGAACAAGGAACTGTTGAACTGCGAGCGGGTCTGGCTCAACGTGACGCCCGCCACCCTGAATGACGAGCTGGCCGACTACGGCCTGTTGCCGCTCCACGCCATCGGCGTGAAGGATGGCAAGATCCATGCGCTGATGCCGATGGCCGAGCTGAAGGGGCCCTATCCCACCCACTGGCAGGATATGCAGGGCAAGCTGGTCACCCCCGGCCTTATCGATTGCCACACCCATCTGGTCTTTGCCGGCAGTCGCGCCGAGGAGTTCGAGCTGCGCCAGCAGGGGGTGCCCTACGCCGAGATCGCCCGTCGGGGCGGCGGCATCATCAGCACGGTGCGCGCTACCCGTGAGGCCTGCGAGGAGAAGCTGTTCGAGCTGGCACTACCGAGGGTGAAATCCCTGATCCGGGAAGGGGTCACCACGGTGGAGATCAAGTCCGGCTATGGCCTGACGCTGGATGACGAACTCAAGATGCTGCGGGTGGCCCGCCGACTGGGGGAGGCGTTGCCGATCCGGGTCAAGACCACTTTGCTGGCGGCCCATGCGGTGCCGCCGGAGTATCGCGATGATCCCGACAGCTGGGTCGAGACCATCTGTCAGGAGATCATCCCGGCCGCCGCCGAGGCGGGTCTGGCCGATGCGGTGGATGTTTTCTGCGAGCACATCGGCTTCTCGCTGGCCCAGACCGCACAGGTCTATCTGGCTGCGGATCAGTACGGCCTGCCGGTGAAAGGGCACATGGATCAGCTCTCCAATCTGGGGGGCAGCACCTTGGCCGCCCACTTTGGCGCCCTCTCGGTGGATCATCTGGAGTATCTGGATCCGGAAGGGATCCTGGCGCTGGCCCACCGTGGCGTGGTCGCCACCCTGCTGCCCACCGCCTTCTATTTTCTCAAAGAGACCAAGCTGCCGCCGGTCGCTGCCCTGCGCAAGGCGGGGGTGGCGATGGCGGTCTCTTCCGACATCAACCCGGGTACGGCCCCCATCGTCTCGCTGCGGATGGCAATGAACATGGCCTGCACCCTGTTTGGCCTGACCCCGGTGGAGGCCATGGTCGGGGTGACCCGTCACGCCGCCAAAGCGCTCGGCGAGCAGGATCGCCTTGGCCAGCTCAAGGCGGGCATGGCGGCCGATTTTCTGATCTGGCACTGCGCCCATCCGGCCGAGCTGAGCTACATGGTCGGCGTCGATCAGCTGGCGGGCCGCATCTTCAACGGTGAGGAGACTCTCCATGGATAAGTTCAACCCGATCGACATGTTGCTCTGGCAGGGGCGGCAGGATCCTGAAGATGGCGAGCTGGCCTTGCGCTGGCATGACAAGGTGCAGCCCTGGGCCGCCGGGGCACAAGAGCCTGCCGGGGCGCAAGAGGCTGCCGGTGTGGTACTGCTCGGTTTTGCCTGTGACGAAGGGGTGCGCCGCAACAAGGGACGTGTCGGCGCCGCCGGTGCGCCGCAAGCTGTGCGCAAGCTGCTGGCCAACACCGCCTGGCACCTGAATCGCCCCGTCTACGATGGCGGGGATGTGAGCTGCCCCGATGGCGATCTCGATGCTGCCCACGGCCGACTGTCCGAGCGGGTCGCTGCTGCGCTCAATCTGGGTCACTTCCCGCTGGTGCTGGGGGGCGGCCACGAGGTGGCCTTCGGCAGCTGGAGCGGTCTTAACCGTCATTTGGGCGGCAGTGGCAAGGTCGGCATCATCAATTTCGACGCCCACTTCGATCTGCGGATGAAGCTGGAACTGGCAAGCTCCGGCACCCCCTTCTTCCAGATCGCCGAGCAGTGTGCAGCTCAGTGCACGCCGTTTCACTACGCCTGCCTCGGGGTGGCCGAGACTGCCAATACCCAAGCCTTGTTTGCCCGGGCCGACGAGTTGGGGGTCTGGTATGTGAAAGATGAAGCCATGAGCGAGCGTGCTCTACCCACCTTGCAGAGCGGACTGGATGCATTTATCGCCCAGTGCGAGCACCTCTACCTCACCATCGATCTCGATGTGCTGCCCGGCAACCTGATGCCGGGAGTGAGCGCGCCCGCCGCTCGTGGTGTGGATCTGGCGGTGATCGAACCGCTGATTGCCCATATCCGCGCCAGCGGCAAGCTGCGGCTCGCTGATTTGGCCGAGCTTAACCCGACGCTGGATCAGGACAACCGCAGTGCCCGCGTGGCTGCGCGGCTGGTTCATCTGTTGACCCGTTAACCCTTTGGCCGCAGGTCGCCGAAGGCACCCTATTGATACAACAAGGAGTGTGTATGTCTGTGCAACACCAGGATCCTCGCGCTGATTCCAGAACTGACCCTAACCGCGTGATCCGTGCCCCGCGCGGCACCTCGCTGACCGCCAAGAGCTGGCTCACCGAGGCGCCGCTGCGGATGCTGATGAACAACCTGGATCCCGAGGTGGCCGAGCATCCCCAGTCGCTGGTGGTCTATGGCGGCATTGGTCGCGCCGCTCGCAACTGGGCCTGCTACGACAAGATCGTCGAGGTGCTGACCCGGCTCGAGGAAGACGAGACCCTGCTGGTGCAATCCGGCAAGCCGGTTGGGGTGTTCCAGACCCACAAGGATGCGCCTCGGGTGCTGATCGCCAACTCCAATCTGGTGCCGCACTGGGCCAACTGGGAGCACTTCAACGAGCTCGATAAGAAGGGCTTGATGATGTATGGCCAGATGACCGCAGGCTCCTGGATCTACATCGGCACTCAGGGGATCGTGCAGGGCACCTACGAAACTTTCTTCGCGGTGGCTAACCAGCACTTCAACGGCGAGCCTGCGGGGCGCTGGATCCTCACCGGTGGTCTCGGTGGCATGGGCGGCGCCCAGCCGCTGGCCGCCACCATGGCCGGTTTCTCGATGATCGCCGTGGAGTGCGACGAGACCCGCATCGATTTTCGCCTCAAGACCCGCTATGTGGACAAGAAGGCCCACAGCCTGGATGAGGCGCTGGCGATGGTCGAAGAGGCCAAGCAGAGCGGCACCGCCGTTTCCGTCGGCCTGCTTGGCAACGCCGCCGACGTCTTCACCGAGCTGGTGGCCCGTGGCATCACGCCAGACGTGGTAACCGACCAGACCTCTGCCCACGACCCGATCCACGGTTACCTGCCCCAGGGTTGGAGCGTGGCAAAGTGGCGCGAGCTGCAACAGAGCGCCCCGCAGGAGGTGAATCTGGCTGCCCGTCGCTCCATGGCCCGTCAGGTGGAGGCGATGCTGACCCTGCAAGCCCGCGGCGCCGCTACGCTGGATTACGGCAACAACATCCGCCAGATGGCGCTGGAAGAGGGAGTGACGAACGCTTTCGATTTCCCCGGCTTCGTCCCCGCCTACATTCGCCCGCTGTTCTGCGAGGGGATCGGCCCCTTCCGCTGGGTGGCCCTCTCCGGCGATCCGGAAGATATCTACAAGACCGATCAGAAGGTGAAAGAGCTGATCCCGGACGATCCTCACCTGCACAACTGGCTCGACATGGCCCGCGAGCGCATCGCGTTTCAGGGGCTACCGGCGCGGATCTGCTGGGTTGGGGTCAAGGATCGGGTGCGGCTCGGTCTGGCCTTCAACGAGATGGTGAAAAATGGCGAGCTGAAGGCGCCCATCGTGATTGGCCGCGACCATCTGGATTCCGGCTCGGTGGCGAGCCCGAACCGCGAGACCGAGTCGATGATGGATGGCTCCGATGCCGTCTCCGACTGGCCGCTGCTCAACGCCCTGCTCAATACCGCCGGTGGTGCGACTTGGGTGTCGCTGCATCACGGCGGTGGTGTGGGCATGGGCTTCTCCCAGCACTCCGGCGTGGTGATCGTCTGCGACGGCTCCGATGATGCGGCTCGCCGGGTGGGTCGGGTGCTGCGCAACGATCCGGCCACTGGCGTAATGCGCCACGCGGATGCGGGTTATGAGATTGCCATCAACTGTGCCCACGAGGCGAAACTGGATCTGCCGATGTTAGGCGGCGCCAACGGTGTCAAAGGAAAGGTGTAACACCATGTTTGAATTGACTATTACTCCGGGCGAGCTGGATCTTGCCACCCTGCGTCGCGTCAGCCGCGAGCCGGTACATATTTCACTGGATCCGGCTGCCCTGCCGGGGATCCACGCCTCCGCTGCGGTGGTCACCAAGGTGATCGAGCAGAACCGGGTGGTGTACGGCATCAACACCGGCTTTGGCCTGCTGGCCAACACCCGCATTCCGGTGGAGCAGCTGGACGAGTTGCAGCGCTCCATCGTGCTCTCTCATGCGGCAGGGATTGGCACCTATATGGATGATGCCACCGTGCGGCTGATGATGGTGCTCAAGCTCAACTCGCTGGCGCGGGGCTTCTCCGGCATCCGGCTGGCGGTGCTGGAGGCGCTGATGACTCTTGTCAATGCCGAGGTCTATCCGGTGGTACCTAAGAAGGGCTCCGTCGGCGCCTCTGGCGATCTGGCGCCGCTGGCCCATATGAGCTGCCTGCTGATCGGTGAAGGCAAGGCGCGCCACAAGGGCGAGCTGATCGACGCCGCCACGGCGCTGAAAATTGCCGGGCTTGAGCCCATCGCGCTGGCGCCGAAAGAGGGACTGGCGCTGCTCAACGGCACTCAGGCCAGCACCGCCTTTGCGCTGGAAGGGTTGTTCCACGCCGAAGATCTGTTCGCCGGTGCCATCACCATCGGCGCCATGAGCGTGGAGGCCGCCCTTGGCAGCCGCCGTCCGTTCGATGCCCGTATTCACGCGGTGCGCGGTCAGCGTGGCCAGATCGATGCGGCCGCCTGCTATCGCCACCTGCTGGTGGATGGTAGCGAGATCGGCATGTCCCATCACAACTGCGAGAAGGTGCAGGATCCCTACTCACTGCGCTGCCAGCCGCAGGTGATGGGGGCTTGTCTGGCCCAGATCCGCCACGCCGCCGAGGTGCTGGTGTGCGAGGCCAATGCGGTCTCCGACAACCCGCTGGTGTTTGCCGATGACGAGGAGATCCTCTCCGGCGGCAACTTCCACGCCGAGCCGGTGGCCTTCGCCGCCGACAATCTGGCGCTGGCCATTGCCGAAATCGGCTCGCTGTCAGAGCGGCGGATGGCGCTGTTGATCGACTCGCGCATGTCCGGTCTGCCCGCGTTTCTGGTCAACAACGGCGGGGTAAACTCCGGCTTTATGATCGCTCAGGTCACCTCGGCGGCCCTCGCCTCCGAGAACAAGAGCCTGGCTCATCCCGCCTCGGTAGACAGCCTGCCCACCTCCGCCAATCAGGAGGATCACGTCTCCATGGCCACCTTCGCCGCTCGTCGATTGGCGGACATGGCGGAGAACACCTGCGGCATTCTGGCGGTTGAGCTGCTGGCGGCGGCACAGGGTCTGGACTTCCGTGCGCCCTTGCGCAGCACCGAGCTTATCGAGCTGGCCAAGGGACGACTGCGGGGAGAGGTGAGCTTCTACGACAAGGACAGGTATTTTTCGCCGGATATCGAAGCGGCAGCTGCCCTGCTGGGTCGTGCCAGCTACAACGACCTGATCCCGGCCGGGGTGCTGCCCAGCCTGTAAGCCTTGATCCCCCTTCTCCCCTGGCGGGAGAAGGGTGGGGGATGAGGGGGAAGCCGCTTCACTGGCGCCGGTGAGATCCGGGAGCAGATGACAAAAGACCGCCCAATCGGGCGGTCTTTTCGTTTCTGGCGTTGGCTAAACGCGGTTATTCGTGCTCGAACATCAGGAATAGATAGACGACGAACAGCACCGGGATAGGTGCTGGCGCCTGTTATTCGTGCTCGAACATCAGGAACAGGTAAACGACAAACAACACCAGATGGGTGGCGCCATGAAGCACATTGGTGCGGCCACTGCTGAAGGTCACTTTACAGACCATGAGAGTGGTGACCAGCAGCACCATGTCGGCGGCCGAGAGCCCGAGGCGCACCTCTTGCCCCATGATGGCGCCGATAAGAAGTACCGCCGGTACTGTGAGGGCAATGGTAGCCAGCACAGAGCCGAAGTAGAGGTTCATCGCCCGCTGCAACTGGTTGTTGAAGGCGGCCTTGATGGCACCGACCGCTTCGGGCGCCAGCACGATACAGGCCACGATAAAACCACCCAGTGCTGCAGGGGCCTGCATCACATGTACCCCGTAGTTGATGGGGATGGCCAGCGTCTTGGCCAGCAGGATCACCACCACCAGATAAACGAGTAGCAGCAGGGTGTGATAGACGTTGCTCTGCAGCGGGCCGTGGTGCTCTTCGTAATCCTCGTGATCACTGTCGACGAAGAAGTGGCTGTGGCTGCGGGTCTGGATCAGCAAAAAGACCCCGTAGAGCAGGACTGAAATGATGATCAGCATCCATGACATGGGGCTCGACATGCTGCCGACCGTGCCGCCCCGGGTGAAGTTGGGCAGCACCAGACAGAGCAGCGCCAGCGGGATGATGGCCACCAGATAGGATTTGACCCCGTCCAGATTGAAGCTCTGGGTGTGGTAGCGCCAGCCGCCAAACAGCAGGGTGAAGCCCACCAGCCCGGTGCTCACCAGCATCACCACCGCAAACATGGTATCGCGGGCCATGGTGGGGTTGGGCTCGCCGGTCAGCATCACCGAGGAGATCATCACTACCTCCAGCGAAATGACCGACAGGGTGAGGATCAGGGTGCCGAAGGGTTCGCCCAGCTTGATGGCGAGGGCGTCGGAGTGGCGCACCACCGAGAAGATGGCCCAGGTAACGACGGCCAGCAGAGCCAGCGAGACCGGAAGATAAATCGCGAGCGGAGTTGTCTCTGTCAGCAGGTCGCTGCCCAGGGTCTTGAAAAAGAGCAGGGTCAGCAGGCCAACGGGCAGGGCAATCTCTTGCCGGATAAATGTCTTCATAGGCAATGGTTCTCTTCTGGGGGTCTGAGCGACCGGATGACATAAACAGGCTGCGTAGTTATCGGTTGCGCGATAACCAGCCCCTTATGATAAAGGCAGTGACCCCCATCCGGGCAGATCATTTTGTTGCGGAATGTAAATGAGCGGTTGAAGGGGTTGGGTCGCTCTCCCCGATAGGGATAGGTATCGGGCCCGTGCAGGGGTAGCATGGCGAGGTAGCGGTCGTTGCGGCAATCCTGCCGCTGTGGCTGCTATCCCCGCGATAAGGGTGCTTATGTCAGCGGTTCGTCTGCGTTACCACACCATCGAATTTGGTGAGCTGGATATCCATCTGCGCACATTGCGCGACAATCAGCAGTTCTCCGACGATGGGGGCGAGGCAGAGGCACTCGGCATCTCCTCGGCCTTCTGGCCGCTGTTCGGGATTGTCTGGGACTCTGGCCGGGTGCTGGCCAGCCAGATGGTGTGTCAGGAGGTGACAGGACTGCGGATTCTGGAGGTGGGCTGCGG
The DNA here is from genome assembly GCF_002586745.1 of Aeromonas sp. CU5. Taxonomy (NCBI): domain Bacteria; kingdom Pseudomonadati; phylum Pseudomonadota; class Gammaproteobacteria; order Aeromonadales; family Aeromonadaceae; genus Aeromonas; species Aeromonas sp. CU5. The sequence continues at coordinate 3,466,178 of NZ_CP023817.1, read as the reverse complement.
CATTGGATTGGCCAGTCTGGTGCTCAACCATCGTCATGCCGACATCACGGCCACCGACTATCACCCCGAGGCGGGCGCTTTTCTGGCCCGGAATGTGTTGCTCAATCAGGGGGCCGAGATCCCCTTCATCCGTACCGGTTGGGCTGATGCCGCCACCGATCTGGGTCGTTTCGATCTGATCATCGGCAGCGACTTGCTCTATGAGCGCGGCCATGTGGAGATGCTGGCGGCCTTTATCGAGCAGCATGCCAACTCAAGCTGCAAAGTGATCCTGGTGGATCCGGGGCGCGGTCAGCAGGGGCGCTTTACCCGGCTGATGGCCGGGCTGGGCTACCGGCACAGCCAGCACCAGCCTGATGATGTCGAGCAGCTTGCCCAGCCGTTTCGCGGTCAGATCCTGCAATATCTGCGCTAGCTGGCCTCGCGGTATTGCTGCTGCCACTCCTGTTGCCAGCTGGGCAACATCTTGAAAGGCATGGGCTTGCCGAAGAAGTAGCCCTGGATCAGATAGACGCCGTGCTGGCTCAGATAGTCGACTTGCAGCTGGCTCTCGACCCCTTCGGCGATCATCTCCATGCCGGACTCCCGACCAAAGACGATGATGGCATCCAGCACGCTGCGCTTGAGGTCGTTGGTGCCTATGGTATCGACGAACATCTTGTCGATCTTGATCTGGCGGATCCCCAGGCTCTGCAGGTAGGCAAAGCCGCCGTAACCGGTACCGAAATCATCTAGCTTGAAGTGATAGCCCATCTGCTGCAGCAGGGTGATCTCCTCGGTAGCCGCCTTGATGTCGTGGATCGGTTTGCGTTCGGTCAGCTCAAAGGTGAGCTGGTCAGGGGAGGGGTTATGGTGTTTTGCCAGCAGCTGGCGCAGTAGTGGTTGTTCGATATGGGTGGCGACCAGATTGACGCTGACCCACTGCTCCGGCGCCAGCAGCGGCAGGTCGCTGATCACCTGCTCCAGCAACTGCTCGGTCATCGGCAGGATCAGCCCCTGTTCCTCTGCATAGTCAATAAAGGAACCCGGAGGAATTAACTCGTTTCCACGTTGCCAGCGCAGCAGGGCCTCAAAGCCAACAACCTGGCGAGTTTGGCTATTCACCACTGGTTGGTAAAAAGGCACAAATTCCCGCTTGGCTAGCCCCGTTTGCAGTAGCCCCTTGAGGGAGCGCCGATAGTTGCGCAGTAGCCAGTACGCGGCACTGAGCAGGGTGCCTAGCACTATGCCGGACCAGAGGCCGTAGTGATTGAGCTGGTCATGGGCATATTGCTCCAGCGCCTTTCCCGCCCAGACTGTCTGTCTGGTGAGCTCGCTCGGATCGTAGAAACTCAGGCTGCGGCTGCCCTCTTCGTGCTTGATGGCCTTGTCGCCACGGGGAAAGTTGATGGTCTTTGCATTGGGAGCCTGCCGGCTGAACTCCAGATAGAAGCAGTTGGCACAAGGGCCTTTTAGCTTCGAGTGACCCCAGCTGTTGTCCAGCACCCAGTAGGCGAGGTTGCCGCCGGATTGGTAGTAGGCCACCAGCTCCTGCTCGGTATTGAATTTGGCCACAGTGGCAGTAATCCCCAGTTTTCCGTACTTCTGCCCGTTGTTTTGGGCATCTTTGAGCATCGTAATCCCCACTCCCAGACTGGAGCAGCTGGTACCGGAGGCGAGCTCCAGCCCCTGCAAACGGATATGGGTGCGGTAGAACCGGGGATCGCGCAGCAGCATCATGTCCTTGGCACCACAGTCGAATTTAAACTGTGCCAGCTGCTTGCTGATGTCTTCATTCAGATCTTTGTGGCGTTCTGCCATAGCCCCCTTGATCTCGGAGACTTTCTGCTCCAGCAGGTGATAGGCCATCGGTTTGGCAAACCACAGGCCGAGCGACTGGCTACCCACGATAGGCAGGGCGAACAGCAACAGAGAGATCCAGACGGGAGATATGCGCAAAGGGAGTACCTGCCAGTTTCATAAGACACAGTTGGAGATTGTCATCATAATGGATTAGTACAATCAATTTGAATCAGAGTTATCAAACTGATTGGATGGCCTGTTATTTATTTGATTTGTAATGATTTTTATTATTTTCACGCAAGATTCAATCGCTGACCTGTCATAAATGACAATTGCTCGGCTTATCCGAACTGGATTAAAGTGACAGTGCGGTTTGACTCACCGTGTGTTCAATACTCCTGTATCTGTTTTTTTATCAGTAGCACAGAGTGTTAGTTTTGATATGAGTGTTCCTTTTGGTCCCCTTTGAGGGACCATTTTTCTGTCAGCTATCTCCCTTGGTACCGCATCAGTACCGCATCACCTCCCCCCATTCTTGGTATTCTCACCGTGCTTTGGTTATGCTGCCCGCTTAAATTGCAGAAGCGGGATCTTCATCCATAGCTGCGGTGCTGACGTCGCTGCTAGCATGAGGTCACATGGATGGTACCGGGCATACGGAAAGGTGCATGAAACTCACAACACAGCTTGTCTCCTTTATCACCCTGTGCGTGATTGCCGCCATGGCAACCGTGCTGATTGGCGGGGTGTTCAGCTTTCGCCAGCTGGGCATGGAGTTGCAGCAAAAGAAGGTTGATGCGCTGGTCGAGGTGATCGACAAGCAGCTGGATGTGGCTCATGACATGGAGGATATGAGCCGTTGGCTGCCCACCCTGTTGCGAGCTGCCCATGTGGTGGAGCTGGAGGTTCGTCAGAACGACCAGCGGGTCTACTGGTTCCGCAACGTGCAGGATTCAGTCGATGAACAGCTGCTGCAGCCATACAGCCTGCCGTTGCCCCACCAGGCTGACATGCAGGCCAATTTCAAGCTGGAGCGCCCCTTCAAGGAGGCGGAGTACTCCATCAGGGCGATGTCCGGCATCTCGTTCGGCGTCTTTATCGTGGTGTTCGGTCTCTGGTACTCCATTCGCTGGCTGCGCCAGCAGTTGCGCGGTGCCGAGCTGTTGAGCATTCGCGCCCAGCTGATCCTCGATGACAAACTCTCCAAGCTGAATCATGACCCCGCCGAAGAGTGGCCAGTGGCCGCCAGTCAGGCCCTCGACCACCTGCTCGCCGAGCTGGCGGATGCTCGCAAGGAGCGCAGCCGCTTCGACAACTTTATCCGCAGCAACGCCTATGTCGACAAGATGACCGGTATCGGCAACCGGTTGTTTTTTGACAACCGGCTGGAGAGCGCCATCATGGAGGCGAGCGTGATGAGTGGTGGCGTGTTGCTGATCGATCTCGCTTGCCTTGAAGAGCTGGAGTCCGAGCCGCTCGAGCTGCAGAGCCGTGACCTGCTGTTGGAAGCGAGTGCCACCATTGGTGCTTTCGTGCGTAAACATAACGGTGCTCTGCAGGCCCGTTATGCCGGACAAGTGTTTGCCGTGTTGCTGCCCAATATGTCCGAAAGCGAAATGGTGGAGGGGGCGAACCAGCTGCTCAAGAGCCTGCAACGGCTGCACTGGCCACAGACAGTCAATCCCGAAACGGCAGTCTATCTAGGTGCCGTCTGTTATCAGGCCGAAGATAGCCTGCTCAAGGTACAAGAGGAAGCTGAGCTGGCCCTCAAGAGCGCCCGCCTGCAGGGCCACAATGGCTGGTTCCTCTATGAGAAGCAGTTGAATGAGGAGCAGAGCAGCAAGGGCTCGGTGCGCTGGCGCACCCTGATCAGCCGTCGCCTGGAAGAGCAGGGCATCGAGTTCTATAGCCAGCCGATCCAGCAGGATCGGGACCAGGTGGTGCTGCAGCAGGAGTTGCTGACCTATCTCCATGACGAGCAGGGACGGGCACTGCAGGCGGGGATTTTCATGCCGATGGCGGAGAAGGTGGGGCTGTTGTTGCCACTGGATCGCTGGGTGGCAGAGCAGACCTTGCTCTTGCTGCGTCAGGGATCAGAGCAGAGCTGCCCCATCAGCCTGACCCTGAGTGCCCAGAGCCTGCTCAACCGCGAGTTTCAGCGCTGGCTGTTTTTTGCTCTGTTCCAGCTGCCCCGCAGCACCAACGAGCGGTTGGTTCTGCAGTTGTCAGAATCCCAGGTCACTCGCCATTTTGAGGCGCTCAAACGGCCGCTGCGCTCCCTGCGGATGCTCGGTTGTCGGCTGGCCATCGATCACGCTGGTCAGGATGTGGTGAGCACCCAGTACATCAAAGAGTTTGAAATTAACTTCCTCAAACTGCATCCCAGCCTGGTGCGGGAGATCCATCTCCGTCAGGTGAACCAGATGGCGGTGCGCAGTCTGGTGGGGGGCTGTGCCAATACCGGCACCCGGGTGCTGGCGGTGGGAGTGGAGAGTGGCGACGAGTGGAAGATGCTGCGCCACCTCGGAGTACATGCTGGTCAGGGCCCCTGGTTTGCTCCGCCTCAGCGGCTGTTCATTGAGCCAGCCTGAGCCTGAAAGAGGGTTGCTGCTTAGAGGCGGCCTTGCTCTTTCAAGCCCGCCAATCCCTGCATGCCGCCGGTGTGGATAAAGACGATCTTGCTGCCGGGGGCGATGCGGCCCGCCGCCAATTCGCGAAACAGCCCCCACATCGCCTTGCCGCTGTAGATGGGCTCAAGGGGTAGGCCGGTTTGGGCGCTGAAATCCTGCACCCACAGCCAGAGGGCCGGGCTGAATTTGGCGTAGCCACCATCGTGGTGATCCAGCGCGATCCGCCAGCCGGGTATAGTGGTGGCCGTAGGATGAAGGCGGCACACCTCGTCGGCGATAAAGCCACCCCCCTTGAGCACGGCAATGGCGAGGATCTGTTCTTGTTGTCGCTTGCCTGCAATCAGCCCTGCCAGGGTACCGCCGCTGGCGCAAGGCAATACCCAGAGATCCGGCGAAAATGGCACTTCACTGACCAGTTCAGCGACACCGGGGATGGCCAGCGGGCTGCTGCCCCCTTCCGGCACGATCAGAGTGTCGCTGGCAGCAAATTGGGCTAGCCAGTCGGGATCCTGCCGTCGCCGGTAACTCTGGCGGTCGACGAAAACGAGATCCATGCCCCAGCACTTGGCATCCTGCAGGGTAGAGTTACTGACGGCATAGGATTCGCCCCGTATGATACCGGTAGTGCGAAGACCAGCTTGGCACCCTGCCGCCGCCAAGGCGTGGATATGATTGGAGTAGGCGCCGCCAAACGACAGCAGATGCTGCTTGCTCTGCGCTTTGGCGTGCAGCAGATGATGTTTGAGCTTGCGCCACTTGTTGCCTGATATGGTTGGATGGATCAGGTCATCCCGCTTGCACCAGAGCTCGACACCATAGCGGTGCAGCAAGGGGTGATGGAGGCGTTGCAGGGGCGAGGGCAGGTTCGTGGTGTCATCTGACTCAGCTGGGAAGTTGGCTTGCAATGGTGAGTCCGTCTTTTATATGGAAGCTAATTTGCTGTTTATGTTAATATTTCACACATTTAACCACTATTGATGGGCGAGCTTACATGAAACAACTGTTCAGGCGATCGACGCCAAGCCGCCAGGTGGGGCTGTTGCTGGCCAATGACAGGATCATGCTGGCAGCGGTGGGCAATTCCCCCGTTTTTGCGACTCGTTCTATTAACGGCCCACAGGAGTGGGCTGTTGCCATCAATGAGCTGTTCAGTCGTCATGGGCTGGCCAAGTCTAAGGTGCGGGTAGCCCTCGCCGCCAGCCTTTATCAACAGATCCAGATCGACAAACCCGCAGTGCCCGATGCCGAGATGGCGGGGGCGCTCCCCTGGGCGGTAAAAGATTATGTCAGCGAGCCGGTACTGCAACTGGCAATGGATTATGTCGATTTGCCCACCCCGCCTGCCGGTCGTCCGCGCATCAATGTGATTTGCCTGCCCAAGAGCCGGGTGCAACAGCTGGCCGATGCCATCAATGGTATTGCCACCCTGCAATCCATCATCAGCGACGAGTTGGCACTGACCTCTCTTTATGAGGCGGACGAGACCGTGCGCATGCTGCTGTGGCAGCCGAAGGGACAGGATCTGCAACTGCTGGTCTTCCATCAGGGGGGGCTCTGCTTCTCCCGCCAGCTGCGCGGTTTTACCAGCCTGACCGGGGAGCATGAGCCGGACAGCATGCTGCTCGACTCGCTGGCGCTGGAGATCCAGCGCTCTCTTGATTATTTGGCGGGCCAGCTCAAATTGCCCGAGTTGGGACAGATGCAGTTTGCCGTCGCCTCACCCTTTATCGGTACCCTGGTGCGTCACATGGAGCAGACCTTCGGCTTTGCCGTCTCCGCCATGGCCAACAAAGCGGTGCTGGCCGGGGTCGAGTACCTGTCGGCCTATGCCGCCGCCATCGGGGAGGATGCGTGATGAAACGTCAGATAAACCTCTATGGCGCCGAGTTTCGCCCCAAACGGCAGTGGGCCAGCCTCAATCAGATGGCGCTGGTATGGTGCTTCGCGCTGCTGCTGATCTTGCTGGCCGGCGTCGGTTACAGCTGGCAGCAGCAACAGGTCAGCCGGGCGCTGGCGCAGCGCAATGTCGAACTGGATCTAAAACGCGGCGAGGCCCAGCGACTGGACGCCGAGTTGGCGCGCCATCAGGCGGATCCCCGTCTGCAGCAGCAACTCACCAACCAGCAGGATGAGCTGACCGCCAAGCAGGGGCTGATGCGCCAGCTGGGCAGCCTGACCCTGCAAAAATCCCAGGGCTACGCCAGCCTGATGGCGGACTTGTCCCGCATTCGCAACAGCAACCTCTCGTTGCAGCGTATTGAAATCAACGAAGGGCGGATCAACCTCTCCGGCTTTGCTGGCCGCAGTCAGGATGTGCCGGCCTGGGTCAACCGCTTCAAGCAGACCCCGAGTCTGGTGGGCAAGGAGTTTGGTGAACTGACCCTGAGTCGTGACAAGGAGGGTCGTCTGACCTTCCAGTTGAGCGGCATCGCGCGGGAGAAACCCTGATGAACCTGAAAGCACAATGGCAAGCATGGAGTCAGCGCATCGCCGTGTTGAGCCAGCGGGAGCGGGTGTTAATGCTGCTGACCGGTCTGGTGTTGCTGGGGGCTGCCGGATTTTATGGTTGGCTCGATGACGCCGATATCCGTTTGCAACAGGATCGCATCGCCCTGAGCGCCGCCGAGCGCGACCTCGAAATCATGACGCTGGAAAACCTCGGCAAGCAGGCCCGGCTCAAGCGGGATCCCAACCAGGGGGTTCACGACCAGCTGGCGCAGGTAGCGGTCGATCTGGCCCGGGTCGATGGTGAGCTCAAGGCCCAGACCGTCGATCTGATCCCGGCCCACGAGATGCCGCTGGTGCTGGAGGCATTGCTCTCCCGCTCCGCCAATCTTCATATGCTGGCCCTCAGTTCGCTGGAGCCGACCCCGCTGATGGCGGGAGAGCAGCAGGTCAATCTCTATAAACACGGTATCCGGCTGCAACTGGAAGGTGGCTATTTCGATGTTTATCAATATCTTAAAGCGCTGGAAGCCTTGCCGCGCCACTTCTACTGGAAGCAGTTCGACTATCAGGTCAAGGCCTATCCCGGCGCTGTGGTGGAGATGGAGATCTACACCCTGAGTACCAGCAAGGAGTTTATCCGTGGCTAGAGTGTTTGCATTGTGCTGTTGCCTGTTCAGCGTGCTGGTACAGGCGGAGCCGGTCGAGGTATTGCAGGATCCCACCGCGCCGCTGGCGGATGTGGCGGTCGGTGCCAGAGCGACTGGCGAGAGCAGTGCCGGGTTGCCGAAGCTGCAGAGCGTCATACTGGGTAATGGCCCGGCACTGGCAGTGCTCAATGGCAAGAGTTATCGGGTCGGGCAGCAGGTGGATGGCTATATGCTGCTGGCCATCAATGCCGATGCCGTGGTGCTGGAAAAGGCGGGAAAACGCCATACGGTGGCGCTGTTTGCCAGCAAGATCCGGGTTTGAATCGGTGTTGCCTCCTGTGAGGTGAGCCTGTTTTATCGAGTTTAATTGCAAGTCAGGGTGCCCTAATTACATGAAAACACACCGTCTCTGTCTGATCACCGTGGCCATGATGGCCGCGGGCTGTACCACGTATCAGCACCCCGAGCCGACCCAGGCCAAGGATGCGCTCAAGCATGCCATGAACGAACAGCAGAAGCAGGCTGCCCCTCTGACGACTCTGCCCAAATCAGTGCAGAGCGAATTGCTGCAACTGAACCGGCCCCAGATGCCGGTCGGCATGCCTGAGAAGCGGCTGCGGATTGCGGCCAATGATGTGGAAGCGGTGGAGTTTTTCGGTTCCCTGTTCAAGGGCTCCCGTTATAGCGTGGCAGTCCATCCCGGGGTTGCCGGGCTGGTGTCGGTCGAGCTCAAGGATGTGACCCTGCCGGAAGTACTGGCGGTGGTGGGTGACATGTATGGCTTCGATGTGCAGCGCAAGGGCAATATATTCCATATCTATCCGGCTGGCCTGCGCACCGAGACCATCCCGGTCAACTACCTGATGATGTCCCGTCGTGGTCTCTCCCGCACCTCGGTCAGCACTGGCGGGGTGACGGCCAATGACAGCAATAACAGCAGCAGCGATAGCAGTTTTGATAGTGCGTCCAACAACAGCGGCAGCAACAGCTCATCCAGCAGCAGCTCGGGCGGTGACAACAACAACGGCACCCGTATCGAGACCGATACCAACAGCGACTACTGGACCGATCTGCGCGACTCCCTGCAGACCCTGATCGGCAGCGGTGACGGCCGCGCGGTGATCACCAGCCCGCAGGCGGGTCTGGTCACCATTCGTGCCTACCCGAAAGAGCTCAAGGCGGTCCGTGAGTTCCTCACCCAGTCCGAAAGCCACCTCAAGCGTCAGGTGGTGCTGGAGGCGCGGATCATCGAAGTGGCCCTCAACGAAGGCTACGAGCAGGGGGTGGACTGGAGCGGTCTCTCCGCCAGCTGGGATGGCAACAAGGGAATCACCGGTGGTGGCTCGGCGGCTAATTCAGGGTTGCCCACCACACCTAACCAGATTTTCAGCGCGCTGGGGGGCGGTGCAGGCTTTACCATCTCCGACGGCAACTTCAACGTGGCGGTCAACCTGCTCAAGACCCAGGGTGATGTGAATACCCTCTCCAGCCCCCGTGTCACCGCAACCAATAACCAGAAGGCGGTGATCAAGGTGGGGACGGACGAGTATTACGTCACCAATGCGTCCACCACCATTACCACTACCTCGACGGGCACAGACAAGACGCCCAATGTGGAGCTGACCCCCTTCTTCTCCGGTATCGCGCTGGACGTGACGCCGCAGATCGATGAAGAGGGTAAGGTGCTGCTGCACATCCATCCCTCCGTTATCGATACCGAAGAGCAAAACAAGGTGATCGACATGGGCACCTCGGGTGGCAAGTTGCAACTGCCGCTCGCCAAGAGCTCGATCCGCGAGTCCGATACCGTGGTGCAGGCCAATAACGGCGACATCATCGTCATCGGCGGCCTGATGAAGACCGACAAGCAGGAGATCGTCAGCAAGGTGCCGCTGTTGGGTGACATCCCCTGGATTGGCGAGGCCTTTACCAACCGCCGTGAAAGCACCAAGAAGGTGGAGTTGGTGATCATGCTCAAACCCACCGTGGTGGAGAAAGATACCTGGCAGAATGAGCTGAAACGATCCTCCGATCTGCTCGACAAGTGGTATCCGGCCAAGGGCTAAGCCATGACACACGACGCGGTCGCCCTTATCCCGAACGGCCTGTGCTGCCTTGCCAGCACCGGCTGCTTGCTCGCCGTGGCAGGTGATGTCTCATGTACCTGAGCCACTTCGGCCTGCAGGAGGCGCCGTTCAGCCTTACCCCCAATACCGGCTTCTACTACGGCCTGCCGCCTCACGAAGAGGCGCTGCAGGTGCTCAACTGGGCGCTGGCGCAGGGGGAGGGGTTTATCAAGGTGACCGGCGAGGTGGGCACCGGCAAGACCCTGCTCTGCCGCAAGTTGCTAAGCGAACTGGGCTCGGAAGCGTGTCCGGTGCGGCTCGCCTGGTTGCCCAATCCCCACCTCACCCCGGCCGAACTGCGTATCGCGCTGGCGCTGGAGTTGGGCTTGGCGGTGCGGGATCAGAGCGAACTGGATCTCACCGATCGGATCCATCGCCACCTGATCAGCCTGCATCAGCAGGGCAGTCGGGTGGTGGTGCTTATTGACGAGGCGCAGGCGCTGCCGGACGAAACCCTAGAGGCGATCCGCCTGTTTGGCAATCTCGAGACCGAGTCGAGCAAGCTGCTGCAGATCGTGCTGTTCGGCCAACCGGAGCTGGATGCCAGACTGGCCAAGCCGCACCTGCGCCAACTACGCCAGCGGATTGGCTTCTCTTACTGCCTGCGTCCGCTGCGTTTTGACGAGACCCGCGCCTATCTGGAGCACAGATTGCAGGTCTCCGGTTATCGCGGTGCGCCGCTGTTTGCCAGCAGCGCCATGCGCAGGTTGTGGCGGGCATCGCGCGGTATCCCGAGACTTATCAATGTGCTGGCGCAGAAGTGTCTGATGCTGGCCTATGGTCAGGGGGCGCGCCAGATCGACAGCCATCTGGTGCGGCTCGCCATTCGTGATACCGAAGATGCCAGCCGCCTTGCGCCGTGGCGCTGGTGGCCGTTGTTACTGCTGCTGGGGTGTGCCCTGGCTTATGGAGTCTGGCCATGAGTGTAATTAACCAGATGCTCAAAGATCTGGATCAGCGCCAGCAAGGATCCGATGGTGCTGCCGTCTATATTGCTCCTGTACGCCAGCAGGGATGGTGGATGTTGCTGCTGACCCTGATCTGCGGGTTGGCGCTGGGGATCCTCGGTTGGCGAAGCTGGATCTACTGGCAGCAGACCCATTTCGTTGCGGCAACCAGCGCAGTGGTCGCCCCCGATGTGGTGACGCGGGTCGCCGCGCCGGTGAGTCAGCCCGAGCCGGTCGAGGTGGCCGCAGCCCTGCCATTGCCACGTCACCAGGCTACCGCTGACGACGTGGCCGACGAAGATCAAGATGCTGTGTATCAAGAGGCAGTGGATGACGAGAGCGAGCTGGCTGATGGCGCGCCTTTCGATGCCTCCAGTGATGTCGATGAGTCTGAACCTAGCGCTGAAGAGCTGCAGCCCGAGCTCTACGCCGAATTGGCGGCAGAGCAGCAGGCGGTCGCCGCTGCCCCGCGCAAACCGAGTGTATTGAAGATTGAGACGGTGGAGCTGTCGGCCAAAGAGCTGGCGGCACTGGCGGAGCGCAAGGCAACCACCGCCATGGCCAAGGGCAGCCTGCGCGATGCCCAGGACAACTACTATCAGGTGTTGGCCCACGACCCTTATAGCCAAGGCGCGCGCGAGCAGCTGGCCGGGTTGCTCTATGGCGAGGGCCGCCTGACCGAGGCCCGTCAGCTGCTGGAGGAGGGGATCCGCCTCAACCCGCAACAGCCTGATTTTCGCCTGCTGCTGGCCCGCCTTGCCATCAGCGAGGGACAACAGCAGCAGGCCCTTGGCTGGTTATCCGGTTATCAGCCGGATCTGGCCAGCAACATGGACTATTACGCCACTTGGGCCGGGTTGACTCAGGAGCTGGGCCAGAATGCCGATGCGGCGGCGCTCTACGTGAAGCTGTTGCATCAGCAGCCGGATCAGGGCCGCTGGTGGCTTGGCCTCGGTGTTGCCGAAGATGGTCAGGGCCACAGTCAGCGGGCGCTTGATGCTTATCGCAATGCGCTACTGCACGGCAACCTCGGCGAGGCGTCAACCAGCTGGCTGGAACAACGTATTGGCCAACTAGCCCCGTGATAAATCGCAGGTTCGATTAGCGAAGCGGGCTTGGTGGCGGGTTTTGAATCACATTTATCGGAGTAGTAATGGCACAACCCAGACTGAAAATGCGCCTCGGCGACCTGCTGGTACAAGAGCAGATCATCTCTGATGATCAGCTGCAGCTTGCCCTGCAGCAGCAGCGTCAGACCGGTCGCAAGCTGGGCTCGACCCTGATTGACCTCGGTTTTATCAGTGAAGTGCAGTTGCTGCAGTTCCTGGCTCGTCAGCTGAATGTGCCCTTCTTCGATCTCAACAACCTCACCATTGACGCCGCCGCAGTGCCGCTGCTGCCCGAAGTGCAGGCGCGCCGTTATCGGGCGCTGGCGGTCAATCTGACCGATGACAGGGTCACGGTGGCGATGTCGGATCCTGCGGATCTGAGCGCATTGGATGCCATTGCCGCCCTGCTCAGCCCGCGCATCATGGTGCTGGCGGTAGCACGGGAAGGGCAACTGCTGGAGTACTTCGACCGCCTCTATCGCCGTACCCGCGAGATCGAGAGCTTCGCCGAACAGCTGCAGGAGGAGTATCAGGACTCCGGTTTCGAGCTGGGCTCCAGCAATCTGGGTGCCAACGACGAGGGGGAGGCGACGGTGGCCAAGCTGCTGCGCTCCCTGTTCGAGGATGCGGTGCAGGTGGGGGCCTCGGATATCCACATCGAACCGGACGAAAAGGTGCTGCGCATTCGTCAGCGGATCGACGGCATCCTCCACGAGAACATCCTCAACGAGGTGCGGATCGCCCAGGCGCTGGTGCTGCGCCTCAAGCTGGTGGCCGGGCTTGATATCTCCGAGAAGCGCTTGCCGCAAGATGGCCGCTTCAACATGAAGGTGCGTGGTCGTGATGTGGATGTGCGGATGTCCACTATGCCGGTGCAGTATGGCGAGTCGGTGGTAATGCGTCTGCTGGATCAATCCTCCGGCATCCTGTCACTGACTGACAGTGGCATGCCACCGGATATCCTGACCCGTTTTCGCCGCCAACTCCATCGTCCTCACGGCATGATCCTGGTGACCGGCCCGACCGGTAGCGGCAAGACCACCACCCTCTATGGGGCGCTCTCCGAGCTCAACCAGGCCAGCAACAAGATCATCACGGTGGAAGACCCGGTGGAGTATCGCCTCTCTCGCGTCAATCAGGTGCAGGTTAACCCCAAGATCGGCCTCACCTTTTCTCAGGTGCTGCGCTCTACCCTGCGTCAGGATCCGGACATCCTGCTGGTGGGGGAGATGCGGGACAACGAAACCGTGGAGATTGGCCTGCGTGGCGCCATCACTGGTCACTTGGTGCTGACCACCTTGCACACCAATGATGCCATCACCAGTGCCCTGCGCTTGATCGATATGGGCGCGCCGGGTTATCTGGTAGCGAGTGCGCTGCGCGCTGTGGTCGCACAGCGGCTGGTGCGGCGGGTATGTGAGCACTGCGTCGAGGAGAGTGCGCCGGACGAAGGGCAGGCCACCTGGCTCACCGTGCTCTCTGGCGAAGCGCCGGGTCAGCACACTTATCACAAGGGCCGGGGCTGCCAGAGCTGCAACTTTACCGGCTATTCTGGCCGGATCGGGGTGTACGAACTGCTGGAGCTGGATCAACCGATGATGGATGCCTTGCGCCGTAACGATGCAGAAGGATTTGCCAAGGCGGCGCGCCAGCACGAACATTTCCGCCCGCTGGCGCTGACGGCGCTCGATTATGCTCGCCAGGGGATCACCTCGGTGGACGAGGTGCTGCGACTGGCCGAGGATCTGGGGTAAGCCATGACTCACTTCATTGCCAACACCTGCTATGGCTGCCATGACGCTAGCGCGCTGTGGGGCAGGTACATCTTATGAGTTCCTTTGCCTACAAGGGTCGTGACAGTCAGGGCAATGCCACCAGTGGCGTCGTTGAGGCGGCCAACGAGATGGCCGCTGCCGAACAGTTGATGCGCCGCGGGGTGATGCCGACCGAGCTTAAACCGGGCAAGGCCAAATCTGCCGCCATCGACTGGTCACTGCTGCTGGAAGGGGGCGTCAAGCTGGACGAGCTGGTGATCTTCAGCCGCCAGATGTATGCCCTGACCCGGGCTGGTATTCCAATTCTGCGCGCCATCGCCGGATTGGAGGAGAGTTCCCACAGCAAGCCGCTCAAGCGGGCACTCCATTCACTGGGGGAGGATTTGGGTAACGGTCGGCCACTGTCGAGCTCGATGCAGGCTCACCCCAAGGTATTTAATAGCCTGTTTGTCGCCATCATCCATGTGGGTGAGAACACCGGTCAGCTGGAAGAGGCCTTCTTGCAGCTTGCCACCTATTTCGAGCTGGAGCTGGAGACCCGCAAGCGGATCAAGACCGCCATGCGCTACCCCAGTTTCGTGATGATCGCCATCGGCATCGCCATGGTGATCCTCAATATCATGGTGATCCCGGTGTTTGCCGGTATGTTCGCCAAATTCGGGGTGGAGTTACCGCTGGCGACCCGCATCCTGCTTGCCACCTCCCACTTTTTCGTCAACTACTGGTGGCTGCTGCTCGCCATGCTGGCGGGCATGGTGTTTGGCTGGCGTCGCTGGGTTGCCACCACCAAGGGCAAGCTGACCTGGCACAGATGGCAACTCAAATTGCCGATTGTCGGCACCATCATAGAGCGTTCCCTGCTGGCCCGGTTTGCCCGCAGTTTTTCGATGATGCTTAAAGCCGGCGTCCCGCTGAATACCGCCTTGACCCTGGTGGCCGATGCAGTGGATAACGCCTTTATGGCTGGCAAGGTGCGGGACATGCGCGCCGGTATCGAACGGGGCGAGAGCCTGCTGCGCACCGCCGGTAGCAGCGGCTTGTTTACCCCGCTGGTGATGCAGATGATTTCGGTAGGGGAAGAGACAGGTCAGGTCGATGACCTGTTGCACGAGGCGGCCGAGTATTACGAGCGGGAGGTGGATTATGACCTCAAGAGCCTTACCGCCCGCATCGAGCCGATCTTGATCGGGATCGTGGCAGTGATGGTGTTGATCCTGGCGCTCGGCATCTTTACGCCAATGTGGGACATGATGCGCGCGGTTCGCGGTAAGTAATCTTGCTGGAACTGGAGATCTTCACGTCTGAGTGGTGGGACATGATGAGAGCGGTAATAGGCAAGTAACTCGATATCTTCATGTCCCGGTGGTGGGGCATGATGCGTGCCCTCAGAGGAAAGTGACACCCAAAGCGTGGGTGCGGGAAGCAAAGGACGAAATGAGCAGACAGACGCAGCAAGATGATCGCTGGCTGGCGGGATATCGGCAGGTTGCCGCTGTGATCCTGCTGCTGGTGATTGTCGCAACCCTGGTGCGCAGCTATCAGAGCAACCGGGAGGAGGCGCAGCAGCTCACCCTCACCCTGCTGGGAGAGCAGTTTGCCGAACGGGCACAGCGTTTGCACGGACGTTGGCTTGATGAGCGGCGTCCACCAGTGCTGCATGTGGTGGGAAAGGGGTGGCAGTTTGACGCCCGCGGTTGGCCCTTGGGGCTCGTGCCACTGCAATCCCCTTCGGAAAATTGCCGCCAGTTGTGGTTGGCACTGGTGGGTGAGACGGACGGTGGCATGCCTCCGCTGCAGTTTCTGGCCAGCTCTGATGGCAGCGGTTGCGAGATAGGTTGGGACAGCTATTGGCTCTTTTATCAGTTTGCTGACGGGCGAGTGATAAAAAAGCCTTGAATGAAGCTAATCATATGGTCCAAGTACATGATTTTTTTAGGCCAGCATGGAATAATGCCGGCCCTTACCAAGGGAGCATGTCAATGAAACCAATGGCACCATCAATGCCACAGAACGGGATGATGAGAGACGCATCAGGCTTCTCCCTGATTGAGCTGGTGATCGTGATCGTGATCCTGGGGATCCTGGCGGTAACCGCGTTGCCCCGTTTTCTCGATGTGACAGATGAAGCGAAAAAGGCCAGTGTGGAAGGGGTTTCCGGCGGTTTTGCTACCGGTGTCTCGCTGGTGCGGGCCCAGTGGGAAGCGGAGGGGCGAGCCAAGCAGGACAGCCTCAATACCGTGCTCTATGATGGCAGCCGTTTCTATCTGACCACGCCGACCGAGACCCAGATCAGCAATGGCGAACTGTCCCCCGGTTATCCGATGGATAGCGCCGCCAGCGGCACACCGGATGTGGACCCGACCAATCTGACCGCAGATCGTTGTCTCAATATTTGGGAGGGGTTACTGCAAAACCCGCCCAAGGCTACGGCCAGCTTCAATGAAGTGCGCGGTAGCGGGAATGACCTGAAATACTATGCCACAGTGAGCAGTAATGGCCTGAGTTCGGTCTGCCGCTACTATCTGGTCAATAGTCTGAGTAAGGGCAGTGATGGCAAGTATCAGGATCCGCAAGGCAAAACTGATGCATTTATGAGTTTCAGTTACCGTCCGGCATCCGGTCAGGTGACCACCAATATTAATTAACAGAGGAAAGTGAAATGAAAAAACAGGCGGGTTTTACCCTGATCGAACTGGTTATCGTGATTATCATTCTGGGTATTCTGGCGGTCACCGCTGCACCCAAGTTCCTGAATCTGCAGGATGATGCCAAGAAGTCTGCTGCTCAAGGCGTACAGGCAGCTGTGAGCAGCTCTGCACAGTTGGTCTATAGCAAATCAGCATTGGCTGGCGTTGAGCGTAGCTCAACAGCTGCGATCAGTAGCAGCGATGGTACTAACATTTCTGTTGTTTACGGTTATCCGGCTGCGACCAGTGCAGGTATTCAGAGTGCAGTTACCATTGATGGCTCCTGGTCTGGTGCTGCATCTGGTGCTAACTATGTATTTGCTACCAGCGGTTCCAAATGCACAGTGATATATGCTCCTGCTAGCAGCACCGCTGGCGCAACGACCACTTTGAGTGGCGGATGCTAATTTATCGTTAGCTTAAGTGAGGCGAGGTAACTACCTCGCCTCACTGTTTATAAACAGGAACTGAGGATGCAACGAGGCTTTACCCTGATTGAACTGGTACTAGTGATCCTGTTACTCGGGATTCTGGCCGCCTTTGCCGTGCCCAAATGGCTGGGCAAAGGCGGCTTTGAAACTCAAACCGTGCGTGACGAGCTGCTGACCCGGCTGCGGTTGGTACAGACCGTCAATATGCATGAACCCGCCAACCGCTGTACCCAGCTGGTGGTCGCTTCTCCCCGTTTTGCCCACCGCACTTATACCGCGTGTCCCGACCGCGATGATCTGGATACCAATAGTGGTTGGGATTCCAATTTGGAGACGCGTGGCCGTCTGGTTGTTCCTTCGGTGGGGATAACTCTTTCTCTGAACAACCTCAGCAGCTTCGTGCTCCGCTTCGATCAGATGGGGCGGCCGCTTGACAAGTGTGCTGGTGGCTGCGAGCTGCAAGTGAGTGATGGTCGCGAAACCAGCCGCATCAAGATTGAGTCAGAGGGGTTTATTCATGAGATCCCTTAAGCGCGGTTTCACCCTGATTGAGCTGATCGTTGGCATCGTGCTGCTGGCTGTGGCCTTGACCGGCATTTTGGGGTTGCTCATTAATCAGGCGCCGCAGGCGGTGGATCCGGTGCAACAGGTGCGTGCCGCCCAGCTGGCCCAGCGCCTCTCCGGTGAGGTCCTGCAAAAGTCGTTTGATGAACAGTCGGATCATAACGGAGGCCGTTATCGTTGCGGTGAAACCTTCAATAGCCAATTTTACGGGGACTGCAGTTGCCCTGTTGGTGTGGCCTGTACCCAGCAGCCTCCTGCTCCAGTAATCACCGGTTGGCAAGCCAGCGCTTATGGCCCAGATAGTGGTGAAGCGGCACCCTACACCTTTAATGATGTGGATGATTTTGATACTGCAGGCAGCTGGCAACAGGCTAGCTGGTTTACGCAAACCAGCGTGGTGACGAATAACGACGATGAGTATCGCAACTATCAGGTCAGGATCGCCGTTACGCCGGATAACCTGTTTGGAAGCCCAGGTCTTAAGGCTGAGTCTATCGGCAAGCGGATCCTGTTGCAGGTAAAGCTGCCGGATGGGAGTGTGCTCGACTTCTCCTTCTATCGGGGGAACTACTGATGGACCGCTCCGCTGTCGGGTGTTGCCTGCCTGCCCGAATGTCTGCTCCTGCAGCTACTTCCGACGTCCGATTACGCCTACCGGCTAATAGAACTTGCGGCAAACCTCGGGGTAACAGCGGTTTTACCTTAGTTGAGCTGGTGATGGTGATCCTGCTGCTCGGTATCATGGCGACCTTTACCAGCCAGTTTATCGGCATTGGCACCCAGATTTATGGTGATGCCAGCAGCCGTGAGCAGCTGATGAGCGACGCCCGCTTCGCCATGGAGCGGCTTAACCGCGAACTGCGTGATGCGGTGCCGGGCTCGGAGCGAATTGAAGATCAGGGTGGCAACTGGCTGGACCAAGGCCCCTGTCTGCGGTTCTGGCCGATCAGCAACTCCGGCCGCTATCTTGCCCTCAATCGCCCGTCTGGCTCCTCGTCCACACTTGAGCTGGTGATGGTAGCGCCGCCGGTAGCGGTCAAGAAGACGGACGATTGGCTGGTGGTGTTTCCCCAACCCGTTTCCAGTGGTACGCAGTCGATACGGGACCGCTGTGATTATGGCCGCTGCGTGGCGCAGGTTGAGACGGTGGGGGCGGTGATTTCTGGCGCCCAAACAATAGGGTATAGCGGTGCGCAGCTGGATGGGCAGTCGCCCGGTATGCGGGCCTATTTTGCTCGTGAGCAGGTGCGTTACTGCGTATCTGGGGGGGCGCTATACCGAACCAGTGCCGGGATCAGTGCCGCTGGCAGCACCTTGCCGTTAGGAGTCCTGATGGCCGAGTCACTGCGGCCTGGCAATGTCTTCTATCGGGAAACATCGGCGTTTAATGTCGAAGGGGAGTTTGGCATGCGCTTTGTCTTTGAGCGCAAGGGCGAGTCGGTCACCTTCAACCACAAGATAGAGGTGCTGAATGTCCCTTGATCCGCACTCTTTCGGCCGGATGCGCGGCAGTGCCCTGATGATCGCCCTGTTCGTGATTGTGGTCATGGCGCTACTGGCTGCTGCCATGGGCCGTTTTTTGGTCGATAGCGGCGAGAAAAATACCGTGGAGGTGCGCAGCGTGCGTGCCTTGCTGGCTGCCCAAAGCGGGCTTGAAGTAGCGTTGTACCAGCTTTTTCCCAACCGACCGACTCAGACTGCCCCTCTGGATCGCTGTGACTGGGTGCGCTTACCGCCCTCGTTTGCTGGAGTTGCCGGTTTGGCGCCGTGTCAGGTGGTCGTTCAGTGTTCTCAGATACCCGTGACCTACAATGGTGGCCAAGCCAATGGCTATCGTCTCGAGAGTGTCGGAACCTGTGGTAGCTCTGACCTCAACAGTGCCAACCCCGATTTTGCTGTAAGCAGAACCTTGATGGCAGAAGCTTATGATGGAGCTAACCCATGATTCGTTACATGATCAATTTCTGTATTCTAATTGGCCTCTTATTTAGCTCGCTGTTATGGGCTGATGTTTTTTTGCCAGGTAAATTTTACATTGGTAATAATAATGGTGATGCGTTACTCCCTACTGTAATGGTGCGGCAGAGCGGGGGGGTATTTATCCCTGTTGCACCAATTAATTTTTCACTATCAGAAGCATTAACTATTAGTGAGGTGCAACTGGATGGAGCTGCAGGATTAGATGCTGGGGTTAATGTTGTTATATGGAATGAAAACGCTGATGTATTGTTTGACAAGAAGGCAACCGATTTAACACCAGACCTCATATCCAGTCCAATATCGCTTCCAGCTGGCGAATATAAAATGGCGGTTTGGGGGGGGTGCTTCAGAAATGGTATATATCAGGGGCGTTATCAATTAAATTGTTCTGACTGGGATGATTTTCAGTTTAATGGTATAAGGCTCGTGTCTGCAGGAATAAGTGATGCTTTTCATTTTATCGAGCGAACTCATCTTGGTGATAACTCGGATGGAAGTCGTTGGTATCCACCTTCTCCAAGTGGAACGTACGTTAAGCACTTATTTACACTCAATCAAAAATCAAAATTAAAAAATCTCAGTTTATTTAATTTAAGGGACTGGGGTGTGCCGAATGGCAGTCGGATGTTTATAAGGACGCAAGGGTCTGTCGATACACCGCTGGTCTTCTATTTTTCTGGAAATGGTGAGGTCAACTGGCCAATTGAGTACGAGTTAGCTGCGGGTACCTATGAGTTATGGTTAGAGACATTAGGGAGAGGAGATCTCGATGATATTTCTTGGGATGACATCATCTTACGGTATGAACCGAGACCTCAGCAAAATGACTTTTCTGCGATTTGCAAGCAAGCATTCCCTTATCCAGCACAAGGGCGAGCAGCAGATCATAATATCAATTTTGGTGGTGGTAACCCTGATGAATTATTTGGTATTGTGCTGGGTACAACGCAGGGTAGGCTGGGCTATAAAAATGATGGCCAGATAAAGGGTAGTTATCGTAAAGCGTGTGATGGGGGTGTGTGCCTGCCTACCGCAAACACGAATAGCTTGTCGTTGCCTGTTTCTCGTTTCCCATTGCCATCTGGCCCAGATATAGCCGTTCAGTATGGTCAAGATAAGCAATTGACGACATCAGATGGTATGCGGTTCGGCACAATAACGACAAACTACTACGCGTCAATAGATATAAAACAGGCTGGGATCACTATAAAGAAACTTGATTTGGGTAGTGGTCGTGGCGGTAAGCCTTATACGGTACGTTTGGCAGCAGGGGACTACTGGATTGAAACCTTGGCCATGAATGATGATACATTAATTGAGCTGTCAGGACCTGTCAGATTATTTGTGAAAAACTTAAAGATGGTGGGTGGTAGTTTTATTAATAGTAAAGGAGTAAATCAGCGGGGGGATATCGGGAAACTACTACTTGTTACATACGACTCGTTGAGTATGGGCGACAAAGCCACCATCAGTGGCTTGGTTTATCAGCAGGAGGGGGGGGGCAAGGATGCTTTTATTATGGGGTCCTCTTCCTATATCCATGGCCGTGTAAGCTCACCTAGTATAGCGGTTGGCAAACATTCAGTTATCGACTCTTCTGGATACTCATGTGGTGGCAGCGAGAAGCAAGTTGATCATTATGAACTGCACTATGGTGCCCAGACGCTGACCTGTGAAGTGGCTAATGTGCAGCTCAAGGCGTGTGCCAATGACGAATGTTCAACCTTGTTTGATCTCGGCGCTAACGTGACGCTGTCACCCACGCAGGGGTGGAGTAGTAATCCGGTCGTGATGGGTTCTTCAGGTAGTGCCGCGTTGAATTTGCAACGTTATCAGGCTGGCGCTATCCCGCTTTCTATTGTTACAGCAACGCCCTCTGCTCCGCTGCGTTGTTTTAAAGATGGCGTGCTTGACGCCAATTGCACAATTTCATTTGTCGATGCCGCATTGCGTTTCAATGTGCCCACCTTCTATGCCGGTGCCTCGGGTGTCACCTCGATTCGCGCTATCAAATCAAACGATTCGGGGGCGACCAAGGTATGTGTGCCATTACTGACCGGTAATCAGACCCTCCAATTTGCATCGACCAAGGTCGTCTCTGAGGCCACTAGTGCCGTGCCGACGGTCAATAGCACAGCTATCGCGCCATCAGGAGACGTTAAAGTGGAGTTTAATAGTGATGGTGTTGGCCAACTGACCGTGGAATACCCGGATGCGGGGGTGTTGCGGCTGGATGCGACTTTCCAGAAAAGCGATGCTACAGGCACGCTCAGGCTTACCGGCAGCGATACGTTTGCAGTGTTGCCCAGCTCTATTTTATTGCGAAGTAAGGATCAACCTGCTTGTAGCGGTACAAATGATACAAGCTATATGGCCAACTGTGGCGTGTATAGCAAGGCTGGTGCAGAGTTCACGCTGCAGGCCCAGGCGCTTAATCAACTGGGGGACCTTACCCCCGGTTTTGGCGCGACAAATTTGGCCGTGCAATGGGCGAGGCTGGCCCCACTAACAGGCGTGAATGGCACTGTGTCACCGGCCTTGTTATCTATCTCTAAAGGCGTGAGTAGCACGATAGCAAAGTGGGATGAAGTGGGGGTGCTCAAGGCGGGTATTACTGATTTTGTGCCCTATCCAGGTTATCAGGACGAGACGCCCCAGTTGAAGGTGCCATTGCGCTGGAGCGCCCCCATCGGCCGTTTTGTGCCTTGGGATTACAGTTTGAGTGGTGGTTTTATCACGCCAGCCTGCAATGCCTTTACATATATGAGTCAACCCTTTGCCAGTGGCTTTGTACTCACTGCGCGCAATCTGCAGCAAGGAACGACAAAGAACTATCAGGGGGCGTTCGCTAAAGGGGTTGCTGAGATGGTGGCGGCCAATGCTCTGGATGGGGTTGCGCGTGACAAGCGTATTACACTATCTCCCTCGCTCAGCTGGGCAAGTGGTATTGCGAGCGTTAATCAGCAGTCACCTTTCGGGCTGAATACCCGCTTTGATCGTGCTGCTAGTCCAGAGGCACCGTTCGCTTCGTTGAGCTTTGGTATCAAAGTCGATGATAAGGATGGCAGTAACACGCGCTTAGCGACGCCGAATATGAATGCGGCTGTAGCAGGAGCCTGCGCTGGGGCTAGTTGTGATGCAGTGCGGCTGGGCACTCAAAAACTGTTGTATGGCCGCCTTTTGGCAGGGACTGAAGCCGGGGTTGCCTCTGCACCGCTGGCCATTCCACAGCGGATGCAATATTACGAAGCGGGTAACTGGCTGCTGAATAAGGAAGACCAATGTACCCAGCTCTCTTTGGCCAATCAGGGGTTCACTTTCATCAACCCGAGCCAGACCTTTGATGCGGCGACCCGCGAGTTGAATCTGGGGGCGGGTCGCAAGATCAAGCTGGGGTTGGGAAGCTCGGCACCGGGTGGTGATGCTGCATTGGCGAAAGACGGGGAGATCCTGTTCCACTTTGCCAAGCCGGACATCTCGGTGCGCATCCCCTACAAGGTCGATTTGGCAAAACAGCCGTCGCAGCCCCTCTGGTTGTCTGACCCAACGAGTGCCAATGACGGCAACCTGCAAGGTGAGGCCATTTTCGGCTCCAGCCGTGGTAATGACAGAATTATTTATCGACGTGAAGTGATGCAGTAACGGAGGTGGGGGGATGGATCTTCAGGATCTTACCCCCTATCTCCTTGTTTATTAGCGTTTGTAAGCCCGTGGCAGTGAGTGATGACTCGCATTTTTGTCGCGACTGATTGACTGGCGACAGTTTGAGCGCTTGCCCATTGGGGTGGGCATTGGTAAAGTTAGCCGGTTTTCTGCACCTCCAAATTCTTAGGATTTCCCGTAGCCATGTTTAAAAAGCTCAGAGGCGTTTTTTCCAACGATCTGTCGATCGATTTGGGAACTGCCAACACCCTGATCTATGTAAAAGATCAAGGGATCGTCCTTAACGAACCCTCAGTTGTCGCCATTCGCACAGAGCGCGGGAACGCCAAATCGGTCGCTGCTGTCGGTCATGCCGCCAAGCAGATGCTGGGCCGTACCCCAGGCAACATCTCTGCCATCCGCCCGATGAAAGATGGCGTGATCGCTGATTTCTACGTGACCGAGAAGATGCTGCAGCACTTCATCAAGCAGGTTCACGACAATAACTATTTCCGCCCTAGCCCCCGTGTGCTGGTGTGTGTGCCGTGCGGTTCCACTCAGGTCGAGCGTCGCGCCATCAAGGAGTCCGCTCTGGGCGCCGGTGCCCGCGAGGTCTACCTGATCGATGAGCCTATGGCTGCTGCTATCGGTGCTGGCCTGCCGGTCTCTGAAGCGACCGGTTCCATGGTGGTTGATATCGGTGGTGGTACCACTGAAGTGGCCATCATCTCCCTGAACGGTGTGGTCTACTCCCAGTCCGTCCGTATCGGTGGCGACAAGTTTGATGAAGCTATCATCAGCTACGTCCGTCGCAACTACGGCAGCCTGATCGGTGAAGCCACTGCCGAGAGGATCAAGCACGAGATCGGCTCCGCCTATCCGGGTGAAGAGGTGCGCGAGATTGAAGTGCGTGGCCGTAACCTGGCGGAAGGTGTACCGCGCAGCTTTACCCTCAACTCCAACGAGATCCTGGAAGCGCTGCAAGAGCCGTTGTCCGGTATCGTCGCTGCTGTTATGGTGGCGCTGGAGCAGTCCCCGCCGGAACTGGCGTCCGACATCTCCGAGCGCGGCATGGTGCTGACCGGTGGTGGCGCACTGCTCAAAGACATCGACCGTCTGCTGATGGAAGAGACCGGCATTCCTGTTGTCGTTGCTGAAGATCCCCTCACCTGTGTGGCCCGAGGTGGCGGCAAGGCGCTGGAGCTGATTGATATGCACGGTGGCGACCTGTTCCACTACGAATAAGACCCAAAGCCGGCCAGCGTGCCGGCTCTTTTTTGACGACCCATGAAACCCATTTTTGGTAGAGGCCCTTCGCTTCAGTTACGGTTGTTTCTCGCCGTCATCATCTCCATCGCTGCCATCGTCGCGGATTCCCGCTTCGGTGTGTTTACCCACGTCCGCGTCTACCTCAGTTCGTTAGTCAGTCCCCTGCAATACATGGCCAATGCGCCCGGTACCCTGCTCGACACCATGTCGACCCAGGTGCAGACCCGTGCCGATCTCATCGAACAGACCAAGCTGCAGGAACAACAGCTGTTCACCCTGCGTTCCCGTTTGCTCAAGATGGATCATCTGGAGCACGAGAACCAGCGGCTGCGCGAGCTGCTCGGTTCGCCGGTGCATAAAGAGTCCCGCAAGATGGTGGCCGAGCTGCTGTCGGTGGATTCCGACCCTTTTAGTCATCAGGTGCTGATCAACAAAGGCGCGCTGAATGGCGTCTATAACGGTCAGGCGGTGATCACTGATCAGGGGGTGATTGGTCAGGTGCTCCATGTGGGCTCCACCACCAGTCGCGTGCTGCTGATCACCGACTCCAGCCACGGCATTCCGGTGCGGGTGCTGCGTAACGACTTGCGCGCCATCGCCTCCGGCAGTGGCGAGCTCGACACGCTGGAGCTGCGCAACCTGCCGCGCAACACCGATATTCAGGTGGGTGACCTACTGGTTACCTCGGGTCTTGGCGGCCGTTTCCCGGAAGGGTATCCGGTGGCGACCGTGACTCGCTCCGAGTATGTGGAGGGCAAGCCCTTCGCCCAGGTCGAAGCCAAGCCGCTGGTGGAGCTGGATCGCTTGCGTTACTTGCTGCTGCTGTGGACCGACAAGAACCCTGAAGTGCATGATGAGGATGGTGAAGCTGCCGCGCCGGCTACGTCCGCCGCAGGAGCGACGCGCTGATGTTACAACCCGCCAGTGGCAGGATCTGGATCTGGATTTCGATCCTGCTGGCCTTGAGCCTGTCGATCCTGCCGCTTCCTTTCGAATTTGATCCCTTCCGTCCGGACTGGTTGGCCATGGTGCTGATCTACTGGGCGCTGGCTTTGCCCCATCGCACCAACGTTGGTACCGCCTGGGTAGCTGGTCTGCTGCTGGATGTGCTGCTTGGCAGCACCCTCGGTGTGCGGGCGATGGCGATGGCCATCACCACCTATCTGGCAGCCTTCCAGTTCCAGAAGATCCGCAACTTCTCCCTCTGGCAGCAGGCGCTGATCATCGGTTGCCTGTCGCTGGTGGGCAAGATGACGATATTCTGGGCCGAGCACCTGTTCAGCCAGGCCAGCCTGAATCTTGCCTATTTCTGGTCGACGTTGACGACGATGTTAATATGGCCTTGGGTGTTTCTGGTGCTGCGCAACCTGCGGCGCCGCTTCAACATTAGGTAAAAATGAACAAAAACAACGAACCACAACTCTATCTCGCCTCGGCTTCTCCCCGCCGCCGTGAGCTGCTGACCCAGCTTGGCTACCGCTTTGAGGTATTGAAACTGGATGTGCCCGAGCAGCGGGAAGAGGGTGAAAAGGCGCAGGATTATGTCTGCCGCCTCGCCCGTGACAAGGCCACCGCCGGTGTCGCCGCCGCGCCGACGGCTTTACCTGTGCTCGGTGCCGACACTATTGTGGTGCTGGGGGATCGGGTGCTGGAAAAGCCATCCGATCTGCTGGACGCCAAAGATATGCTGGAGGCGCTCTCCGGCAAGGTCCATCAGGTGATGACGGCAGTGGCGCTGGCCAGCAAGGATCGTTGTGACGTTCGTCTGGTCAGCACCAACGTGGCGTTTCGCAAACTGGACGAGGCCGAGATCGAGGCCTACTGGCAGACCGGAGAGCCCTGTGACAAGGCCGGGGCTTATGGCATTCAGGGCATTGCCGGCAAGTTTGTCAGCCGTATCGAGGGGAGCTATAGCGCCGTGGTCGGCCTGCCCCTGCTGGAGACGGACCTGTTGATCAAGCATCATCTGGAACAGCTCAAATAATTTCCCGTCAGCTGTGCTCTGCTGCGTTTCCCTTGCGCGCGTTGTACCGGATTGGCTCTATAGAATTCAAAACTGGAACAGGCAAGGTTACTTATGTCAGTAGAACTGCTGGTTAACGTTACTCCCTCTGAAACCCGGGTTGCGCTGGTCGAAAACGGCCTGCTGCAGGAAGTGCATGTCGAGCGTCAGGCCAAGCGCGGCATTGTGGGCAATATCTACAAAGGCAAGATCAGTCGGGTGCTGCCCGGTATGCAGGCGGCATTCGTCGATATCGGCATGGACAAGGCCGCTTTTCTCCATGCCTCCGATATCGTGCCTCACACCGAATGTGTGGCAGTAAAAGAGAAAGAGCAGTTCCAGGTCGGCAACATCGCCGAGCTGGTACGCCAGGGTCAGGACATCATGGTGCAGGTGGTGAAAGATCCGCTCGGTACCAAGGGGGCCCGTCTCACTACCGATATCACCCTGCCCTCCCGCTATCTGGTCTTTATGCCGGGCAGTGCCCACGTCGGCGTCTCCCAGCGTATCGAATCCGAAGGGGAGCGGGAGCGACTCAAGCGCACCGTGGCTAGCTATGTAGATGATCTGGGTGGCTACATCATCCGTACCGCCGCCGAAGGGGTAGGTGAGCAGGAGCTGGAGCAGGATGCAGCCTTCCTCAAGCGACTGTGGCGCAAGATCCTCGAGCGCAAGCAGAAGTATCCCCCTTGCAAGATCCTCTATGAGGATCCCAGTCTGGCGTTTCGGGTGGTGCGTGACTTTGTCGGTGCCGAGCTCGACAAGATCCGGGTCGATTCACGCCAGAGCTTCGATCAGCTCAAGCGCTTCACCGAGGAGTACGTGCCGGAGCTGGCCAACAAGCTGGAGTATTACTCTGGCGAGTCGCCGATCTTCGATCTCTATGATGTAGAGAACGAGATCCAGCGGGCGCTGGAGCGCAAGGTGGAGTTGAAATCTGGCGGTTACATCATCATCGACCAGACCGAAGCCATGACTACGGTGGATATCAACACCGGCGCCTTTGTCGGCCATCGCAATCTGGAAGAGACCATCTTCAACACCAACGTCGAGGCAACGGCGGCCATTGCCCGTCACCTGCGGCTGCGCAACCTCGGCGGCATCATCATCCTCGATTTCATCGATATGCAGTCCGAAGATCACCGCCGTCGGGTGCTGCACAGTCTGGAACAGGCGCTGTCCAAGGATCGTGCCAAGACCAACGTCAACGGCTTCTCCCAGCTCGGTCTGGTAGAGATGACCCGCAAGCGCACCCGCGAGAGTCTGGAGCATGTGCTCTGCTCGGAGTGCCCGGAGTGCAAGGGGCGTGGTCGGGTCAAGACGGTGGAGTCGGTCTGCTTCGAGATCCTGCGCGAGCTGATCCGGGTCAACCGTGCTTATGATGCGGATCAGTTCACCGTCTATGCGGCGCCAGCCGTGGCCGATTATCTGCGTGGCGAAGAGTCCCACAGTCTGGCTGAGCTGGAGGTGTTCATCGGCAAGCAGGTGAGGGTGGTGAGCGAACCCCTCTGCGGTCAGGAGCAGTTTGACGTGGTGATGATGTAATTGGTCTATCGCTGGCTGAGTCGGGGCTGGTTTGCCCTGGGGATCCTGTTCGTACTGTTGGCCATGATGGTCACTTTGGTGCGGGTCGGTGGTCCTTTGCTGAACCAATACCGGGAGAGTCTGATCCACACTCTGCTGGGGGATTCACAACTCAAGGTCAGCGTAGGTCAGGTGGGACTGGACTGGACACAGTCCGGCCCTGCCCTCGAACTGCAGCAACTTGCCATCGCCCCGGATTCGGGGCGTTTTACCGTACAGCTCGGCAAAGCCTGGGTGCATCTCGACTTCTGGCGCACCCTCAATCAGCTCAAGCCGGTGTTTGGCGAGCTGATCCTCAGCGACGGCGACATTACCCTCGATTTCAGCCAGCCAGCCAATAGCCGCGAGCCCGAGGGAGACGCGCAGCAAGGTGCCTTGCTGCGCTTTCTGCTGACCCAGCTCACCACCTTTGATGTACATAACACCCGCCTTAGTGTCACCACCTCCGTTGGTGATTTGCGGGCCCTCGATATTGCCCAACTGCGCTGGCAGAACCGCGGCAAACGCCATCAGGGGGTCGGCAAGGCCTATCTGATCAACGGGGTGGGCGAAAGCACCATCGACCTGATCCTCGAAGTCGAAGCTCCCAGCGCTCGCCTCGACCGTCTCAAGGGGCAGCTCTATCTGGGCGCCCGCCAGCTCGATATCAGCCCCATTCTTGCCAAAATTCATGCCGGTGAGCCGAAACTGGCGGGCCAGATCGATTTTCAGCTCTGGAGTGAGTTCGACCACGGCAAGCTGGGCAACACCTTGCTGGAATTTGGCAACAACTACCTGATTTGGAAGGATCTCAAGGATCAGAGGCTGCATCGTCTCGGGCTGGATGGTGGCAAGATCCAGTTGCGCCGTGATGGCCAGAACTGGCAGTTGGCCAGCCACAATGTGATTTTCAAGCTGGATGACAAGCCCTGGCTACATAGCCGGTTGCAGCTGGAGCGGGTCGGTGAGCGAGTGCAAGGCTATGTGCCGCAGATCGATCTCGATCAGATCGCCCAGCTGAGCCAGCTGGTCTCCGGGATTTACCCTGCCCAGAGTGAACTGCTCAAGCAGAGCAATCCCAAGGGCAAGCTGACCGATTTGACCCTGCAGGCCGATGCCGGGTGGCAGGATCTCTCCCTCAGCGGCCAAATCGCCCATGTGAGCTTGAACGCCTGGCACGATGTGCCCGGCTTTGGCGATCTCAACGGTGAGTTCTGGCTGACCCCCAAGGGGGGCCGCGTCAGTGTGGCACTGCTCAGCGACAAGCTGGATCCGGCCCGCCATTTCAAGGAGCCGATCCCGGTGGACCGCCTCTCGGCCCGCCTCGACTGGTGGCGTGAGGCGCAAGGGTGGGTGCTCTATGGCCAGGATATCGCGCTGGATAACCCGGACCTGACTCTGGCCAGCCGCTTTCGGCTCGATCTGTTCGAACACCCCTTTCTGGCGCTGACTGGCCGCATCGACGTGAAGAACGCGGGCAACGCTGATCGCTACTACCCGTTACAAGTGATGGACAAGGGGCTGGTGGACTACCTGAGCGGCGCACTCAAGGGTGGCAAGGCCAAGGGTGCTGACCTGCTCTGGTATGGGGAGTTCAGGGATTTTCCTTATGAGCAGGGCGAGGGCATCTTTCAGGTGGCGGTGCCCCTTGAGCAGGCCACCTACCAGTTCTTCCCCGGTTGGCAATCGCTGACTGACTTGCAGATCGATCTGCTGTTCCAGAACGCCAGTCTCGATATGCGCAGCCGTTCGACCATGCTGGGCAAGGCGAGCTCTGACTCGGTGCATGCCTGGATCCCGAGCCTCTCTCCCGGCGGCCATCTCTACGTGGATGCCAAAGTGCAGGGTGAGGGCCAAGCCATCAGTGACTACCTGCAGGACTCCCCGCTGGGCAGTTCGGTGGGGCAGGCGCTGCGGGAGATCGAGATCCGCGGCCCGATGGCCGGTTCGGTCAAGCTCGATATCCCTCTCGATGGCGAGAGCGAGGTGAAGGCGAGCGGCGATGCCATCTTCAGCAACAACAAGGTGCGGGTCGCCAGTCTGGATCTGCCGCTGGAGAAGGTGCAGGGGCGCCTCGAATATGACAACGAGCAGACCCGTTTCAGCAATCTCAAGGCGAGCCTGTGGAATCAGCCGCTGACCCTCGACTATCAGGGGCGTCAGCATCCGGATCACTATCAGGTCGACCTCAATTTCAAGGGGCAGTGGGATAGTCGCCGCCAGCCAGCAGCCATCTCCTCATTCGGTATCCTCAACGGCCGCAGCAACTGGGGCGGCAAGCTGGGGCTGACCCTGCCCGAGAGCAAGCCGTTCAGCTTCCAGCTGGCGATGGACTCCAACCTGCAGGGGATGGGGCTGGATCTGCCGTTGCCGCTGGCCAAGGTTGCCAGCAGCCGTCTACCGCTCAAGGTGATCGCCCGTGGCCGGGATGGCAGCGCCGACATTCGCGCCGTGCTGGGTGCCGATGTGGATATGCAGACCCGACTGGTCTACGGCGAAGGGGTGCCCTACCTCAGTCGGTTAAGGGTCGATGTGGGGCAGCCTGGCGCCCGGGTACTACGGGATGTGCCCATGCTGCTTGCCATCAACCAGCAGGAGGCCGACGTGGGCGGCTGGCTGGCGCGACTCAAACAGTGGTTGCCGGCGCAGAACCAGACCGGCAATGCGGTGGTCGGCCCCTCCTTCCTGCCGCAGGAGTGGTGGGTAGACGGTCAGTTGGCCCGCGCCTATATCGGCAGTGCTACCCTCAAGGCGACCCGCTTCACCGTGGGGCCGACCAATCAGGCGACCGAGGTGATGATCGACAGCCCCGATGTGATGGGGGTGATCCGCCTGCCTGCGGTGGCCAATCGCCCGGTGGATGCCAAGTTTGCCCGCATCCACTGGTCCGGCAAGAGTTCGGATCTCAGCCCAGATCCTGATGCCAAGCAGGACAACGCCATCATGGCCTCCATTCCCTGGCTGCAGGTGAGCTGTGTCGATTGCCGCTTTGGCGAATTGCCGCTCGGTGAAGTGAAAGGGGAGCTGGTGCCCGGCGCCAACAAGGTGACCCTCAAGGGGCTGGATGTGCGGCTGGCGGGTAGTCAGCTCACCGGCAGCGTCGATTGGCTGGCTGATGGCAACCGGATGCAGACCCGCGCCCGTGGCAAGCTGACCAGCAATAACAGCGAGCTGCTACTCAAGCGGCTCGGCTACACCTCGCCCATCGGCGATGCCCCCGGCTCCCTCGCCTTTGATCTGAACTGGCAGGATGTGCCCTATCGTCCGAGCCTGCCGACTCTGGGGGGAAGTGCCAACTATCAGCTGGAAGGCGGCACCCTGCGGGAGGTCAACGACAAGGGGGCACGGCTGCTCTCCCTGCTTAGCCTCGACTCCCTGTTGCGCAAGCTGCGCCTCGATTTTCGCGATGTGTTCGACAAGGGCTTCTACTTCGAATCCATGTCCGCCTCTGCCACCATCAAGCAGGGGCAGGTCAGCAATGATGATTTCTATATGAAGGGGGCGGCAGGTAACCTGCGCGGCGAGGGGATCGCCGATCTGGTGCGCTGGCAGCTCGACTACGAGCTGAGCTTCTCCCCCAATCTGGGGGGCACCTTGCCGGTGGTGGCGGCCTTCTCCATCACCCCGGTCACAGGCCTCTACGTGCTGGCCCTCTCCAAACTGCTGGAGCCGGTGGTGGATGTGGTGACCCGCATCGATTTTCGCATCTCGGGCCCGCTCGACGCACCCAAGCTGATCGAAGCGGGGCGGGATCGCGCTCGCATCAAGCTCAACCAGCAGCAGAAACAGGCGGTCGATGCGGCGGCGCCCACGCTGCCAGCGGCCACCCCTTTCCTGCTGAATCCACAACCGGGTAGCCCGCGCCAGCCCTGATGCTGGCGCCGACCCTTGCCTCGACCTGCTCACGCTCAAGGAGAGAGCCATGATCCGACATATTCTGCTGATCACCTTCAAGCCCGATGCACTCCCCGCTGATATTGCCGCCGTCAGGGCCGCCTTCCTCGCTATACCGACCAAGGTCAGCGGCGTGACCGCCGTGGAGTGGGGGGAGAATGACAGCCCCGAGGGGAGGGATGACGGCTTTACCCACAGTGTGCTGATGACCTTTGCCGACGAAGCGGCCCGCCAGCGCTATCTGCCCCATCCTGATCACGATGCCCTCAAGGCCATCTTCCGCCCAGTGCTGGCGCGTATCATAGTGCTGGATTACACCCTGCAGGCGGGGGATCGGGTGATGGCCGAGGGGCCGTTATGATGGTTGATGAGCGCAGGTCTGCCATCCCGCCACTGCAACGCGCACTACTGGACTCGGTTATTGAACATGGCGCAGCTCATCCTTCCATCGAGGCCGGTGTGGTCGTCGGGTCGCTCGCCAAGGGCAAGGCAGACCGGGTCTCTGATGTTGATCTCTTGCTGCTGGCCGAGCCGGGCTTTCATAAGCAGGGAGACGAACTGGTGCGCACCATTGTGGGGGATCGGCCGATCTTTCACTGCTGGCAAGGTAGTCATGACGATACTGCCTCTTACTGGCGGTTCATCTTCCTCGACATGTCCAGCATCGAGATCCACATCCTTGATCGAGGGGCCGAGTTCCCCCTTGCCAAACCTTACCTGCCACTATTCGATAAAACCTCCTCCCTTCATGCGCTGGAGGTAGCTGGCCCGGCGCCCAGCCATTGGGACTTTCCCGCCTATATGGCCGAAGGGGATGGCCTGGTGTGGGAGCTGTTCGATTGCCTCAAATGGGCGGAGCGGGGCCAGCGTGGATTGGTCAGGCATCATCTGCGCAAACTGTTGGCCGAGATGGATAAAGACCCGAATATTGTGGATCGCGATTAGCGCGGACAAGGAGAGCGACATGTGGTTAGCCGCAATACAGCTGGTATCTGGCCGTCACTGGCAGGATAACCGGGAGCAGATCGCCGCCGAGCTGGCAGTCTTGCCAAAAGAGCGGCCAATGCTAGTGCTGCTGCCAGAGAACTTTGCCCTGTTTGGCGAGCGGCAGGGCTATCTGGATGGTGCCGAGGCAATTGGCCCCGATCAGAGCGGAGCCGCGCCCATCCAGCAGCAGTTGGCCGAGTGGGCGCGAGATTACGGCATCTGGCTGGTGGCCGGGGCCATGCCGACCACCATCGCAGGTTCCGACCATATCCACACCAGCTCGCTGGTGTTTGACCCAAGCGGCGAGCTCAAGGGCCACTACCACAAGATCCACCTGTTCGACGTGGATGTGGCGGACAATCACGGTCGCTATCGGGAGTCGGAAACTTTCAGTGCTGGTCAGGAGTGCGTGCTGGTGGACTCCCCCTTTGGTCCCCTTGGCCTCTCGATCTGTTATGATTTGCGCTTTCCCGAGCTCTACCGCCAGCTGACCCGTGCCGGTGCCCGGGTACTGCTGGTGCCGGCCGCCTTTACCGCCGTGACCGGCGAGGTGCACTGGGAGCCGTTGCTGCGGGCCCGCGCCATCGAAAACCAGTGCTACGTAGTCGCAGCCAATCAGGGCGGCACTCACGAGACAGGGCGCCAGACCTGGGGCCACAGCATGGTGATCGATCCTTGGGGTCGGGTGATGGCTTGCCAGCCATCGGGCCGCGCCACTGTGCTGGCACAGATGGATGCCGGGTTTATCGATGAATTGCAGCGCACTATGCCGGTGCTGAGGCATGCCCGGTTGCTGTGATCCCGGGGTGTTGATTGACGTAGGGTGCAACAAGCGAAGCGCATTGCACCTGTGCCGATCTTGGGGTTGGCAGCGCCATTCACGGCGTTTATTGCACCCTGCGAATACGAACTGAACACCGGGCCACACCGGATGAATTAACCGTTACGACATCTCACAGCGAGATTGGAGAAGAAGATTGAGTCTATTGAGCCAGGTTAGTGCCTCCCTGTTGGCCCCGAATGACCTCGACGAAGGGCGTCTGCAGCAACTGCTCGGCAGCCTGATGAGCCATCAGGTGGAGTTCGGCGATCTCTATTTCCAGCGCAGCTGGCACGAGTCCTGGATGCTGGAAGATGGCATCGTCAAGGATGGTAGCTACAACATCGATCAGGGGGTCGGGGTGCGCGCCGTCAGCGGTGAGAAGACCGGCTTCGCCTACTCGGACGAGCTGAGCCTGCTGGCGCTGCAACAGTCGGTGACTGCCGCTCGCGGCATCGCCGCTGCCGGTGCTCACGGCAAGGTGAAGGCGTGGGCTCGCACCGAAGCGAACCTGCTCTATCCGGCCATGGATCCGCTGCAGACCCTCGACAAGCACCAGAAGATCGCTCTGCTGGAGCAGATGGACAAGTTCGCCAGAAGTCTGGACCCTGCCATCAATCAGGTGATGGCCTCCATCAGCGGTGTTTATGAAGAGATCCTGGTGGCCGCCACCGATGGCACCCTGGCCGCCGATGTGCGTCCGTTGGTGCGCTTGTCGGTGACCGTGATCGCCGAGAAGGGGGATCGCCGCGAGCGCGGCAGTGCCGGGGGCGGTGGCCGCTTTGGCTACGACTGGTTCCTCGAACTGGACGGGCTGGAGAGCCGCGCCTTTGGCTATGTGCGCGAAGCGGTGCGGCAGGCACTGGTCAACATGGAGGCCATCGATGCGCCAGCCGGTACCATGCCGGTGGTGCTCGGTTCCGGCTGGCCGGGTGTGCTGCTGCACGAGGCGGTGGGTCACGGTCTGGAAGGGGATTTCAACCGTAAGGGATCTTCCGCGTTTGCTGGCCGCATTGGCGAGCAAGTGGCTTCAAAGCACTGCACCATCGTCGATGATGGCACTCTGCCGGGTCGGCGCGGCTCAGTCTCCATCGATGACGAGGGGACGCCGGGCGGTTACAACGTGCTGATCGAGAACGGCATCCTCAAGGGCTACCTGCAGGACAAGCAGAACGCCCGCCTGATGGGCGTGCCGCTCACCGGCAACGGTCGCCGCGAATCTTACGCCGCCATGCCGATGCCGCGCATGACCAACACCTACATGCTGGCGGGTCAGTATGATCCGGCCGAGATCATCGCCTCGGTGAAGAAGGGCATTTATGCCCCCAACTTCGGCGGCGGTCAGGTGGACATCACCTCCGGCAAGTTCGTCTTTTCCGCCTCCGAGGCCTATCTCATCGAGGATGGCAAGATCACCACCCCTATCAAGGGTGCTACTTTGATCGGCAACGGCCCGGAGGCGATGAGCCAGGTCTCCATGGTGGGGTGTGACCTCGCGCTGGATCGCGGGGTCGGCATCTGCGGCAAAGAGGGGCAGAGCGTACCGGTCGGTGTCGGCCAGCCCACCCTCAAACTGGATCAGCTCACCGTGGGCGGCACGTCGTAGGTTGGGTTAGCCGCGCAGCGGCGTAACCCGACGCAGTCAAACCCCGGCCATGTGCCGGGGTTTTGCTATTCAGGGGGGTGTTGATAACAAAAAGCCCCGGTCAGTTGGCCGGGGCTGGCGGAGTAATCAGTATCAGTTGACGGAGATGGCGCGGGCGTCGATGAAGTAACGGGCGTTACCCAGTTTGTCGATCTGGATTTTGGCAACCAGCTGTTCTTGATCTTTATATTCCCAGCGCTGTTCGATCTTGGCGAGAGATGGGCTCGCAATCCCCACCACGTTCAGGTATTCGTGAAACAGGCTATGGCTTCCTATTTCGGTCAGCATTTTATCCATCTGCATACTCTCCTGAAATTGAGTGGGTATTCACCAACAAACCTATCAGCGTCCGTCTGAATATGGTCTGTATGAAAAACAAGCTAACTCATCTGTGTGTCAATAACATGATCAGGAACAAGATCAGTGCAGATCGTCAGGGACTTTTTGATACCGTTTTCAATCAGCGCTGGCGGGCTTCTGCGGTAACTGATCAAACGCGCTGGAAACCTGCGGTAGTGCCGGTGCGGTTTGCACGGCCTGGCCACCGTGGAAGACCGGATCTTGTGCCACTTCCTTGATGCCATTGATACAAAATTGCATGCCCATGCAAACCAGCAGGAAACCCATGATACGGGTCATGGCGTCGATGCCGGTGGCGCCGAGGATCTTGCAGACCGGATCCGCCAGCTTCAAGACGCCCCAGCTGATGAGGCTCATCAGGGCAAAAGCAGTGATCATGGCGCCGTAGATGGTCAGGCGGTTGTACTCGTCAGGCAGCTCGGCAATCTGGGCGGCACCGCTGATCACCAGCGCCATAGTGCCCGGCCCGCACATGCTGGGCATGGTGAGCGGCACAAAGGCGATGCTCTGGTTGATATCGACTCCGCTTTGCTGGCTGGGGGCGGGGAACAGCATGCGAAAGCCGATGAAGCCGATGATGAGGCCACCGGCCAGTCGCAAGCCCGGGATGGAGATCCCGAACAGATCCAGGATCGAGGATCCGATAAAGAAGGTGATGCAGAGGGTGCAGAACAGATAGATGGCCGCCAGGTTGACCTGACGGCGCACATGTTCGCGCGACATCCCCTTGCTCAGCCCCAGCAGCAGGGTGGCAGTGGTGGGTGGATTGACCATGGGCAGCAACGCCAGCAAGGCGAGGAAGACGACCTGAAAAAACATGTTGAGCCTCGGATAACAGGGATGGATGGGGAGCCTGAATCAGGTGCTCGCCTGACTCAAGAGGGAGGCTATCTTATGTTGGCCAGAGTGAACACAAGCCGTACAACAATTTCTGATTAACCCGAGGTTTGCTGGCTACAGGGATGGGGTAAATCTGCCGGTGCGGCGAATTCACTTGCGAAGCCGAGGAGGGCATTCTGCCTGACCAGATAGGGGGATCCGTATCGCGGTCGCACGGGTCGTCCGGAAGTGTCTGCAGCAGAAAAGAAACAGCCCAGCAAGGCAGGCTTGCTGGGCTGTAGGTCAGACAGCGCTCAAAGTAGAGGAGTGTCTGTCGCGCGCGGTACGCGGTATTAGAGGGCGGCGATCTCGGCTTGCTGGGCTTCCAGCTTGGTCAGTTGGAGACGGTAATCTTCCAGCTTCTCACGCTCTTTGGCGATGACCGCTTCCGGCGCCTTGGCGACGAAGGCTTCGTTGCCAAGTTTGCCTTCGATACGGCCACACTCACCAACCAGCTTGGCCACTTCTTTGGCCAGACGGGCCAGTTCGGCGTCCTTGTCGATGAGACCGGCCATCGGGATCATCAGCTCGGTGGCACCGATCAGCTTCTTCACTGACAGGGGGGCCACTTCACCGTCCGCCAGCACGCGGATGGATTCCAGACGGGCCAGGGACTTGAGGAAGGCCTCGTTGTCACCGGCACGCTGGGCATCTTTGGCATCGCACTTGAGCAGCACGTTCAGACCGACGCTGGGCGCTACGTTCACCTCGGCACGAATGTTACGCACCCCTTCGATGAACTCCTTTACCCACTCCTGATCCGCCATGGCGGCTTCGTCCACCTTGGCGGCGTCGAATTCCGGGAAGGCCTGAATCATGATGGTGTCGGCGTGCACGCCAGCCAGCGGTGCCACCGATTTCCAGATGGTCTCGGTGATGAACGGGATGATCGGGTGCGCCAGACGCAGCAGGGTTTCAAGGACGCTTACGAGCGTGTGGCGGGCAGCGCGCTGCTCAGCCTCGGAACCCTTGCCCAGTACCGGCTTGGTCAGCTCCAGATACCAGTCACAGAACTGGTTCCAGATAAATTCGTACAGCACGCCAGCGGCGATATCGAAACGATATGTATCGAGGGCGGTACGGAAGTCACGGATGGCCACTTGCAGCTGGGACTGGATCCAGCGATCCGCCAGGCTGAACTGCATTTCGCCACCGGCAAAACCGCAATCCTGATCTTCGGTGTTCATCAGCACATAGCGGGAGGCGTTCCACAGCTTGTTGCAGAAGTTGTTGTAGCCGTCCAGGCGCTTCATGTCCCAGTTGATGTCACGACCGGTAGAGGCCAGCGCTGCCAGCGTGAAGCGCAGGGCGTCGGTACCGTGTGCATCAATCCCTTCCGGGAATTGCTTGGCGGTACGCTTGCCGATCTTCTCGGCCATCTGCGGCTGCATCATGTTACCGGTGCGCTTCTCCAGCAGATCTTCCAGCGAGATGCCGTCGATCATGTCGAGGGGATCCAGCACGTTGCCCTTGGACTTGGACATCTTCTGGCCTTCTTCGTCACGGATAAGACCAGTGATGTAGACGGTCTTGAACGGGACTTGCGGCTGGCCGTTTTCGTCCTTGATGAAGTGCATGGTCATCATGATCATCCGGGCAATCCAGAAGAAGATGATGTCGAAGCCGCTCATCAGTACGTCGGTCGGGTGGAAGGTCTTGAGTGCTTCGGTGTTGTTCGGCCAGCCCAGGGTGGAGAAGGTCCACAGGGCGGAGCTGAACCAGGTGTCGAGCACGTCTTCGTCCTGACGCAGGGTGGTCACTGACGGGATGCTGTGCTTGGCACGCACTTCCGCCTCGTCACGGCCCACGTAGACATTGCCAGCGTCGTCATACCATGCCGGGATGCGGTGACCCCACCACAGCTGACGGGAGACGCACCAGTCCTGAATGTCGCGCATCCAGGAGAAGTACATGTTTTCGTACTGCTTTGGCACGAACTGGATGCGGCCATCTTCCACCGCTTCGATGGCGGTCTTGGCCATCGGTGCCACGCGCACGTACCACTGGTCGGTCAGCATCGGCT
This sequence comes from Aeromonas sp. CU5, assembly GCF_002586745.1. Taxonomy (NCBI): domain Bacteria; kingdom Pseudomonadati; phylum Pseudomonadota; class Gammaproteobacteria; order Aeromonadales; family Aeromonadaceae; genus Aeromonas; species Aeromonas sp. CU5. The sequence goes on along the minus strand of NZ_CP023817.1, from coordinate 3,427,968 downwards.
CGATGGGCACGCCGCCGCGATCGCCGTAGGGCTGTTGCAGTACGTGATCCTTGATTTCGGCCAGCAGGCCCAGCTCGTCCAGCTTGGCCACGATGGCTTTGCGGGCGGCGAAGCGCTCCAGACCGGCGAACTCGGCCGGCAGGGCGGCGTCGTAGGCGGTGCAGGGGTTGCCGTTGGTGTCGACCACTTCGGCCTCGGCACGCACATGGGCGTCCAGAGTGAAGATGTTGATCATCGGCAGGCTGTGGCGCTTGCCCACTTCGTTATCGTTGAAGTCGTGCGCCGGGGTGATCTTCACGCAACCGGTGCCCTTCTCCATGTCGGCGTGTTCATCGGCGACGATGGGGATCAGACGGTTCACCAGCGGCAGCAGGATGTGCTGGCCGATCAGCGCCTTGTAGCGCGGGTCTTCCGGGTTCACTGCCACGGCGGTATCGCCCAGCATGGTCTCCGGACGAGTGGTGGCGACGATCAGATGATCCTGACCTTCGGCGGTCTTGGCGCCGTTGGCCAGCGGATAACGAAGGTGCCACATGTAGCCCTTGATCTCGCGGTTTTCCACTTCCAAGTCGGAAATAGCGGTGTTGAGTTTCGGATCCCAGTTCACCAGACGCTTGCCACGGTACATCAGGCCATCTTCGTAAAGACGGACAAACACTTCCTGCACGGCGGCGGAGAGACCCTCATCCATGGTGAAGCGCTCACGCTCCCAATCCACCGAGTCGCCCAGACGGCGCATCTGGCGGGTGATGGTGCCACCAGACTCTTCCTTCCACTGCCAGATCTTGTCGATGAAGGCATCACGGCCGTAATCGTGACGAGTCTTGCCCTCTTCTGCAGCGATCTTGCGCTCAACCACCATCTGGGTGGCGATACCGGCGTGGTCGGTACCTGACTGCCACAGGGTATTCTTGCCCTGCATGCGGTTGTAGCGGATCAGGGTGTCCATCAGGGTCTGCTGGAAGGCGTGACCCATGTGCAGGCTGCCGGTGACGTTCGGCGGCGGGATCATGATGCAGTAGGAGTCTTTACTGGTGTCGCCGTGGGGCTTGAAGTAACCCTGGGATTCCCAGTGCTGATAGAGCGCCTGTTCGATGGCATTGTGATTAAAAGTCTTTTCCATGGTCTCGCCGTAATCTGGATGGATGGAGTCTGGTGTTGATTGTTTTTTAGATCAATAGCTTGCAGTCAGGGCTGCGCCGGATCCGGTGCGGCAAGGACGGGCTGCTCCCTCATCTCGAGGGTATGACCTGCCTGGCGATAGTGCTTGTAGCGCTCGCGGGCTTGCTGCTTTTGTGTTTCATCAGTGGGGACAAAATCTACCACTTGAGCGAAGTGTCCTGCAAACAAAGGTGTCTGTCTGGCCAGATTGATGAGGCGGGCATAGCGCCGTTTCGGCGGCTGATAGCCAATTTCCACCGGCGCCATGCCGCTTTCGCCCTGCAGTTGATGCGGCACGAAGCGCTCCGGTGGCAGTTGCCACAGCAGCTCGTCGAGGCGCAGGGCCTGGGCTTCATCGTCACACAACAGATAGAGATGGCCCGCGCCCCACGACTCGGCCGCCAGGGTACAGGCGAGCCGCTCGACCGCCGAGGCTTGCTCGTCATCCGGTTCGTTCATCAGGTAAAAGGTCACTTGGCTCATCAGGTGGATCCCGTTTTGCGGTGACGGACTATTGACCGCCGCAGAGGCTGACGGGGGATTTTCCCGTCTGCATCTCACTGAAACAACAATGAAACAAGGAAGAGGCAGGCCTCTTCCTTGTGGTTCAGGGTAACGCCAATCCTTCCGATGCAGCCATCGGAAGGGGCAGGGGAGTTACTCTTTTTCTTCGATATCCACGCCAGCCCTGTTCAGCAGGAACTGGGTCAGCAGGGGCACCGGACGACCGGTAGAGCCTTTATCCTTGCCACTCTTCCAGGCGGTCCCGGCGATATCCAGGTGGGCCCAGTTGTACTTCTTGGTGAAGCGTGACAGGAAGGCGGCTGCGGTGATGGTACCGGCCGGACGACCGCCGATGTTGGCCATATCGGCAAACGGGCTGTCGATCTGCTCTTGATACTCGTCAAACAGCGGCAGACGCCAGGCGCGATCGCCAGCCTGCTCGGAGGCGTTGAGCAGCTCGTGGGCCAGCGGGTTGTGGTTGGCCAGCAGACCTGAGGTGTGGTGACCCAACGCGATGACGCAGGCACCGGTCAGGGTTGCCACGTCGATCACGGTTTCCGGATCGAAGCGGTCGACATAGGTCAGCGCATCGCACAGTACCAGACGACCTTCCGCATCGGTGTTGAGCACTTCGATGGTCTGGCCGGACATGGAGGTGAGGATGTCACCCGGGCGATAGGCGTTGCCACCGGGCATGTTTTCGCAGCCAGCCAGCACACCAATCACGTTGATCGGCAGTTGCAGCTGGGCCAGCGCATGCATGGTACCCAGCACGGAGGCGGCGCCACCCATGTCGTACTTCATCTCGTCCATGCCATCGGCCGGTTTGATGGAGATGCCGCCGGAGTCAAAGGTCAGACCCTTGCCGACCAGCACGATGGGCTTGGCATCGGCGTTGCCCTTGTATTCGATGATGGCCATCATGGCTTCGTTATCGGAGCCGCGAGCCACCGCCAGATAGGAGTTCATGCCGAGTTCGGCCATCTCCTGCTCACCGATCACTTTGGTGGTGATGTTGTCGAAGGCATCGGCCAGACGACGGGCCTGGGAGGCCAGATAAGCCGGATTGCAGATGTTGGGCGGCATGTTCGCCACATCACGACAGACCCGCACACCCTTGGCTACTGCCAGACCGTGGGCGATGGCTTTTTCACCAATGGTCAGTTCCCGACGCGTCGACACGTTGAATACCAGCTTGCGCAGCGGGCGACGTGGTTCGGCTTTGTTGGTCTTGAACTGATCGAAACTGTAGAGGCCCGCCTTGGTGGTTTCTACTGCCTGGCGTACCTTCCAATAGGTATCCCGGCCCTTGACGTGCAACTCGGTCAGGAAGCAGACAGCTTCCATTGAACCGGTTTCGTTGAGGGTGGTGATGGTCTTGTTGATGATCTGCTTGTACTGGCGTTCGTCGAGTTCCCGCTCCTTGCCGCATCCGACCAGCAGTACGCGCTCGCTGAGCACGCCCGGTACTTGATGCAGCAGCAGCATCTGGCCTGGTTTCCCTTCCAGGTCGCCACGGCGCAGCAGCGAACTGATATAGCCATCGCTGATCTTGTCCAGTTGTTCGGCAACCGGAGAGAGGCGACGAGGCTCGAACACGCCGACCACGACGCAGGCGCTACGTTGCTTCTCAGGACTGCCACTCTTTACACTGAACTCCATGGAATCTCCTACATCCTAAAGACAAAAGGCACCTTTTATTGAATAATGCGGTGCTTGTTGGGGTATCAGAGGCGGAGCGAACAGCCACAGGCTCCGCAGTTCAAACTGGTAAAAATCCAATATACGGCCCTATTTTTCAGGCATTCGACTAAAAACACAAGTTTACTTGGGAATGACTGTGATCGTATTCCGATATTTGTTCAGGGAAACCCTGAAAACCCAGCTGGCAGTGCTCTTCGTATTGCTGCTTATCTTTGTCAGCCAACAATTTATCAAGATTATCGGTGATGCCGCCGATGGTGAGGTACCGACACGGCTGGTATCTACCTTGTTGCTGCTCAACTTGCCCAATATGGCGCTGTTGATGCTGCCAATCAGTCTCTTTTTAGCCATCTTGTTTGCCCACGGGCGTCTCTATGCCGAAAGCGAGATGACGGTGATGCATGCGGTGGGTTTCAGTCACCGTTTCGTGATGCGCAGCGCCATGCTGCTGGCTTTGCTGACTGCTGCCGTAGCGGCGTTCAACACCGGTTGGATCGCCCCGCAGGCTAAGGAGCGCGAGTATCAGGTGATCGACGAGTTCAAGGCAGATCCGGGGATCTCCTTCCTGCAGGCAGGCCGCTTTATGGAGCTCGACAAGGGGCGTCTGGTTGCCTATATCCAGGATTTGAACGAAAACGGTTCAAAACTGCAGAAAATCTTCGTATTGCAACGGGCGGAGGGAAACAATCCTCCCTCGGTAGTGGTGGCAACCGAAGGGGTGGTGACAGTCGATGATAACGGTCTGCAGTGGCTGACCCTCAAAGATGGCTCCCGCTACGAGGGGAACTTCTCCGGCAAGCAGTTCCAGGTCTCCGATTTTAGCGAATATGGTCTGGTGATCCGCCAGCAAGAGCTGGAGCGTTCCAACCGTAAGGCGGCGGCCAAACCGACTCTGGAGCTGTTCGGTACCCAGGACAACAGCATGATGGCGGAGCTGCAGTGGCGTCTGTCGCTGCCCCTCTCCATTCCGGTGCTGACTCTGCTGGTGGTACCGCTGGCGCGGGTTAACCCGCGTCAGGGGCGCTATGCCAAACTGCTGCCGGCCATCATGCTCTATCTCTCTTACTTCCTGCTGCTCAGCGCGGCCCGCTCGGCCATCGACAGCGGTCGTTTGCCCTACTGGCCGGGGATGTTCCTGGTGCCGCTCGGTTACCTGCTGTTTATCGGCTTGCCCCTCAATGTGCAGGGTACCAGCTGGTGGAACGGGGTGAAGGGCCGTTATTTCAACAGAAAATCAGCATGATGCTGCAACATAGGAACTTCTGCTGATGTTTGGCATTCTCGACAGATATATCGGTAGGGTCATTTTCATGTCGATCCTGCTGTGCGAAATCACGCTCGTTGGCCTTGCGGCGCTCATCAAGTATGTGGAGCAGCTCAAGTCGGTCGGTGATGGCAACTATGACATGATCAATGCCCTCTACTATGTGCTGCTCTCCATGCCCAAGGAGGCGGTGCTGTTCTTCCCGCTGGCGGCGCTGCTTGGCGGCCTGATCGGTTTAGGCCAGCTGGCGACCAGCTCCGAGCTGGTAGTGATGCAGGCTGCGGGCCGCTCCAAGATCAGTATTGTGATGGCCGCGCTCAAGACCGCCATTCCGCTGATGCTGCTGGTGGGGCTGATGGGCGAGTATGTGGCCCCCATCGCCAAGCGGATGGCGGATGATATCCGTGCCGGTGCCATCTCCGAGGGGCGATTGACGGTCTCTGCCTACGGGGTGTGGGCTCGCGATGGCAACAACTTCGTCAATATCAACGGGGTGCGCAATGATGGTGCTCTGACTGGCATCACCCTCTATCGCTTTACCCCCGAGCGCAAGTTGATCGATGTGGTACAGGCGCAAGAAGGGGTGTTTGACCAGCACCACTGGCTGCTCAAGCAGACTCAGGTCACCCGTTTTGACGACCCAGCGCAGATCAACAGCGAGCAGCATGCCCAGATGGAGTGGAACTCCGAGCTGACCCCAAAGCAGCTGGGGGTGGTGAGTATCGACCCTGAAAATCTCTCGGTCTCAGGTCTGCGTGACTACATAGGTTATCTGGACGCCAACAAGCAAGATGCCGGTCGTTACAAGCTGGAGATGTGGCGCAAGCTGCTGTCACCGCTCTCGGTGGTGGCGATGATCCTGCTGGCCTCCTCCTTTATCTTCGGCCCGTTGCGCTCGGTGAGCATGGGCGCGCGGATGCTGATGGGGATCATGACCGGCTTCGCCGTCTATGTCAGCGATCGGGTATTTGGTCCCGTCAGTCTGGTCTACGCGGTGCCGCCAATCCTGGCTGCCGTCGCCCCCAGCCTGCTGTTTGGCGGTATCTCTTTCTACATTCTCAGTCGCAAGCAGTAAGCCGTGGCGCGACCATGCAAAGAGGGCACCTTTTGGTGCCCTCTTTCGTTGCTACATTGCTTCGGAATTACTTGTTTAGCAGCTCCAGATTCTCTTGCTTGCTCAACACAATGACCTCGCACTCGGCCCAGATATCCTGGAAGGCGCGTGGTTGCTTGCGGTTGAACAGGCACATCAGGTTGCCCAGCCCAAAGGCGGCGGTGGCGAGGCGGATCAGCGCCTGGGTGACACGGATATGGCTGCCATCCTCGTTCTGAATACGCAGGCGCCAGGCGCGCATACCGATGGTCTGGCCAGCGCGGGTCCAGAACCAGGTGTAGAAACCGCAGACAACAAAGGCGAGCCACAGGGTATAGATCAGGCTCAGGGGGTGGCGGGTCAGCAACCAGACCGTATCTTCGCCCGCCGGGACGCTGGCCATACCGCTGACCAGCAGCAGTTTTGCCACTGCCATCCCGATAAAACCGGCGATGATGAGCAGGGAGGTCACGACCAGCGCATCATAGATCAGCGCACCAATTCGTCGCAGCAGAGTGGCCGACGGGTATCGGGGGAGTGTGGGGGATTTTTGTTGGACTTGTTTAGGCTTGGCCATCGTTTTTATTCCATTAAGATGATGGCGGCATTCTATGTAACTGGCCCCGTATCGGCAAGGCGTTGAATAAATGAGCAAACGAGCGTATTCAATAGAAAAACCCCTTGCATGGCATCGCGCCATTCGTATAATCCCTCGCAGTTGCCCGGGTGGCGAAATCGGTAGACGCAGCGGATTCAAAATCCGCCGATGAATAATCGTGTCGGTTCGAGTCCGACCCCGGGCACCATTCTTTTCCCTGTTTGGTCAACAGGTTACAGCGCTCAAGAGCGCTCCTGCTCAAAGTTTCTGCGGTTGATAACACTCATTCATGTGCAAATATGTGCAAGAGGTTTCAACCAATGGCAAGCATCCAAGTTCTCACTCGAAAAACCGGCAAGTCCTATCGCGTTCAGTTCATGCGTAACGGCAACCGCGTATCCAAAGTTTTTACCCGAAAAAAAGACGCAGAGCAGTTTCTGGCTCAGATCACTGTATCTGACGAGCTGGCAGATGCCTTAACCAACGTCACCCTCACCAGTACCACCATTCAACAAGCTATCCATGAGTACCTTGAACAGCACAAGGGACGGGACAAGTCTGTGCCACAGCGTCTGGGCTGGTGGGCTGAACATATCGGCGACAAGACGTTGAACAAGGTAAATCGCCAGCGGATCAAGAACGCCATCTCGATTCTGGAGGCAGAAGGGAAAGCTCCTGCGACCCTGAACCGCTACAAAGCAGCGTTGTCGGCAGTCTTTGCCTACATGTGCGACCGCTATGACCTCAAAGTGAATCCTTGCCTGGAAGTGAAACAGAAGCGGGAAGACAATGCTCGCACACGCTTCTTGTCTACAGACGAACTGGCTCGATTGATGAAGGCCACCAAGTCGAGCAAGTGGGAGCGACTTCATATGTTGGTTCATATGGCGTTGACCACTGGAGCACGGAGAGGTGAGCTTATCGGCCTCAAATGGTCAGACATCAACTTCAACACGCGAACAGCTCACTTGGCGGTGACCAAGAATGGTAGTCAGAGGGCTCTGTCTCTGACTGCTGACTTGCTTACTGAGCTCTCCAAGTTTCGCGAGATTGGTGCCAGCTTTGTGTTCCCTCATCCCTCTGGCCTCAATCGACCGTTTACCGAGTTTGATTACCATTGGCAGGCCGCTAAGAAAGCCGCGTTGCTCTCTGATTTCCATTTTCATGACCTTCGGCATAGTTGTGCCAGCTTGTTGGCGATGAACGGTGCCAGCATTCTGGAGATCGCAGAGGTGTTAGGCCATAAGTCGATCACCATGACCCAACGATATTCCCATTTGTGCAATGCCCACAAAGCCAAACTCACTGATCGGGTATTTGGTAATCTCATGGGTGGTTAATCAATTAGGCTGTGCAGCTTAGATGTATTGAACATGTTAGCCTGAGCCCCTCGCATCTATGGATGCGGGGGGCTTTTGTTTGTCTGGGGATGTAGTAGATGAGTGATCAATATATAAACAGTGATTTTCTGGAGGGTTTAGTCGTATGGCAAAAATCACCAGATGATGAACCCATCATCGTTAATGAGGAGGAGGGCATACCATACTTCTCCCCAAATGGCCGCCCGAGGTTGGCCATTACAAAAGATGGCCAATTAATAGACTCCGTATCAATTGACATCACAGCCAAAAAAGTAACATCCGATGATGAGGTCGAGCGCCAAAATGACCAATGTCATATTGGGAGCTGGGAGAATAAAACTCCTCGTCTGATGGTCACCCGGAAGGCGATTAAGAGGGCGATGGGGTATAGCGCAAAGCTAAGGAAAATCGGGTGGACTGATGAACGCCTCAAGTTGGAATTGAGCTGCCTTGCGCAAAGGGTAACTGACCCTAGTGCTGCGGATCAGTTGGTGGCTGCTATCTGTACGAGAAATAGAATTTCTCCCCAGCAAGATGATATCCCATTGTTAGCTGTGGAAGCCTATGAGCATTACCAAGGTTTCGGTCCGAGAAAGGGCTTTAAAGTACCGCTAAAAAAGATAAATGAGGGGGAGCTTGCAGATACAGTAATGAGATTAGCCCTCTACATTGCGCTGATCAATCCGTGTCTGGGAAGGCCTTGGGGAAAGCAGTACACCCGGCAGGGTCATCGTTCCAGTGAGCGCCCTAAGACTGCTCTGGAAATGACGTTGGAGTCCTTGGAGGACAGGCTCACAGACTTGTTTTGCCAACAAGAATGTAATGACCTTCATGATGAATGGTATCGAGATGAGATTTCGAGTTTAGAGATTTCAATCGCGTCAATTCGGCGTGATATCCAGATTGAAGCAATTAATCGAATGGCGCAGCCAGATGCAGTAAAGGCCGCGAAGATTAAGCTAATGGCCTTAGGAATAGAATGTGAGACAAAAACGATGGCTCAGGAATGGACTCAATTTATTGCCAAAGCCTGGGGGGTAACCCCCTCAAACGTCGTCAGTGCTGCCAAGCAAATAGACGAATAAAAGTCAAGAACAGAAGTTCGCTGACTTCTGTTCTAAAATAAAACCTATCACATCGCGTTAAATACTCCCCGACCAAACCGCAGAACATTATGAGCAACAGGAAAGGGAGTATAAGCAGTATGCAAGACCTCAATCTCATCGCAATCAGCCAAGATCTAAACAACTGGCTGCCTGTGACCGAAATCCCCAAGCACTACCCCCAATTTAACTATCCCACACTGAAGGCCATGTTCTGGAAGCGAGCCGAGAAGCCCGGCTTGGAACGTTGCTGCCGAATTGTCGGCAAGCGGATGTTTGTGAACACCAAACTCTTCGGCTTGTGGATGGCTGGTGGACTGCCTGAACAACACCCGACGGATGATTAAACCGCAGGGAACCCATCTGTTATCGAATATAGGCAAACATGGTGTGCAAACCCATGGGGAAAACATGAAAAAAAGCCCTTACCTGCGACAGTAAGGGCATTTCGGATTACTCACTGGCTCTGACAGTTTGGCGACCAAGGAGCCAGTGAGTGCGAGGTAATTTTAACATGAAAGTTCACTTATTAATCCATAAAGGTCATCAAGGCTTGCTGGCCGAGATCCATGCTCTTTCTTCTGATTCGGAGGGCAAGCGATGATCTATTTTGCATGGGCCGCTGATAGCCAGACTGAAACCTTCTATGGGCCACCCAATCCCAGAACCGGCAAACGCTCCCATGTTGGGGTCTTAAGTGCCTTCACCAGCCGAAAAGCGAGATCCGTTTTTATAGAGCAAAGCCAACGGGCCGTGGCTGTTGTAACTCGCCCCTATGCTCGCCAAATGAAGGCAGGCTTAGACGAGCGGGCATTCAATGAGCTGGTAGCCGCTCTGGTTGGGGGCGAGGTATGAGCACTGTAAGGTTTGTTTCTGATGTGGCTGCAGCAGCTGTTGGGCACTGGCCGGAGCTGCTGGCGGGCCTTGGTCTCGATATTCCTCGTCATGGCAAGCATGGCCCCTGTCCTGCCTGTGGTGGAAAAGATCGCTTTCGACTCGATGACAAGGAAGGGCGAGGGACTTTTATCTGTAGTCAGTGCGGTGCCGGGGATGGGTTGGAGCTGGTATGTCGGGTGACGAGCAAGAGCCCCAAGGAGGCCGCCGAGTTGATAGCGCCTATGGTGGGGTTGGCTGCCGGTGGGCTAGATCCTGCCAAACGGGAGCGCATCCACCAGCAACAACAAGCCAAGGCCAAAGAGGCAGCCCGAAAGAGGGAACACGGCTACAAGAGGGCGGCAAAACGCGCAAGCCGTATCATGAACGCGCATTCGTTGGGCTGTAGCGCTTACCTATCCAGGAAAGGTTTTGCGGGGCACCAGATCGCGATGAGCAACTCCAAGGAGACGATAGATGGTGAGGTGTTTCCTGTCGGTAGCGTAATTGTTTCCTTGCTGAATGCTGCAGGGACGCTGGTGAACGTGGAGCTAATCCGCAACGAAGATGGTTTGAAACACGCCTTGGGGGGTGGCCGCAAGGCTGGTGTATACCATCGCATTGATGGTGGGGCGCTGGTGGCCGTGGTGGAAGGCTACGCTACCGGCCTATCAGTCCAGCAGACGACAGGGGCAACAGTCTATTGCGCGATGACAGCCAACAATCTGATGAACGTGGCTGAGATTGCCAGAAGCCAGTACCCAGACGCCGAAATCATCATCTGTGGTGATCACGACTTGGATAATGCAACAGGCCAGCGTAATGCCTCTACCAAGCACCAGACTGAGCAAGCAGCACTGGCCGTGGGCGGGCGTGCAATATTTCCACCAGAGGCCGGGGATTGGAACGATTACCACCAAGCTCATGGGCTGAGCAAGACACAAGAGGCCATCATGAGCGCCAGTACCAGACTGGCGACCAGCCAAAGCCAAAACGCCAACCAGAAGGGAGAGGAATCCAGGAAGATCGAGGTGAACCCGCTCCAACGGGGGCATGAGCCACCAGCCACCATGATCGACAAGATGAGTGCTAGTCAGCGGGCTGCACTACTGGTCGAACGATTGGGGAAAGTTGCTATCAGCCTTGAGGCCGAGCGTGTTTATCGCTATGACGGCAGTCTATGGACGCCATGGACAGATACCGAACTGCGCCGCGAAATGGCTGCCATCTTTACCGAGCATGGCGTTCCGTTTAGTGACAAAGGTATTGCCACCACAGTTTCCACGATGAAGCTGATGATCCCAACCATGGGCCAGCCAACAAAAGAGCTGATCGGCTTTGCTAATGGGGTTTATGACATGGCGACTCGCCAGTTTCGGCCACATTCGCCCAATGATGGACTGCTCACGCACAACGGTATCAACTATGCGCCGCCGCTCGCTGATGAATGCCTCGAGCGGGATGCCCCCAACTTCACTCGGTGGTTATGCCACGCCGTCGATAATAGCGCCGCCAAGATGGCTCGCATCAATGCTGCCCTATATATGGTGCTGGCGAACCGCTATGACTGGCAGCTATTCCTTGAGGTTACCGGTGAGGGGGGCAGCGGCAAGAGCATCTTTGCCAATGTTGCAATCCTGTTGGCTGGTGGAAAACGGAACACTGGTTCCGGCAACATGGCCGCGCTGGACCACGCTAAAAGCCGCTACCAGTTTGTCGATAAACGACTGATTGTGCTGCCTGACCAGCCCAAGTACATCGGTGACGGCAGTGGCATCAAGGCGATTACCGGGGGGGATCTGGTCGAGATCGATGGGAAGTATGAGAAACAATTTGCAACTGTCATCCAGGCTGTTGTGTTGGCCACCAATAACGAACCTATGGTCATTACTGAACGCAATGGGGGCATATCCCGACGCAGGGTGATCTTTACCTTTGACCGGGTTGTGGCCGACGCGGATAAAGACCCGTTGCTTGGCGACAAGATTGCCGCTGAGTTGCCGGTGGTGATCCGCCATCTGTTAGCCCAGTTCGCCGAACCTGAGCATGCCCGTCATTTATTGCTGGAACAGCGTAACTCTGATGATGCCTTGACCATCAAACGAGCCACTGACCCCGTGATCGACCTTTGCGGGATGGTGCTCTTTCTGGATGAACCCAAGGGATTGATGATGGGTGGCAATCCCGAGATCAAGCGGGAACCCCGGCGCTATCTCTATCATGCCTACCTTGTCTTCATGGAGTATCACGGTCTAGGCCGTCCGCTATCAGTTCAAGGTTTTAGCCGTGCGCTCAAGGCAGCAGCCAAAGAGTATGGCCGCCAATACTGCAGCAGGGTGATCAAGGGCAAGTCACAAACCAACATTATGTTGACCGAGGTAGCGGAGATGTTCTTACCCCAAGCTGTCTATGCCGATCAGTAATGACGGAACAGTGATGACAGAATGATGAGCTTGGCCGCTGTACCTGATGATACGTAGGACTTTCATCTACAAACCCTACCCTCCCTACCCATCACAGCTGAAAGCCTTGCCAGGCAAGGGATGTAAAGAGGTAGGGTGAGTATTCTCTAACCCTACCCAAACCCTACTGGTCATCTTTATCCCTACCGTCATGGCTGATTTGGCTTGGTTGCAAATCTACGCTGTTCTGATCAACCAAACGGATGAGATCTTGGGGCCGAGGTAGGGTATGGGTAGGGTCTGAATGTTGAACCCTACACGCTTCAAGCCAGTCTTGGTAAGGCCTGCCACGGAGGTAGGCTGGGTAGGAGCAAAAAAGCGGTAAAACAATTCAGGGGGATTAGCGGGCCAAGCCAATGATGATCCACCAAGCCCAACGTGAAGCAGAAGCGAATGATCGACGAAGTTCTGAAGATGTATGCCAAAGAGATAGCGGAAGAGGAAAAGCAGCGGCTAAAGGAGCAAAAACGAGCAGAGCGCCAACGCAAGCAGTTAGAACGATTGTGCAAGCCAGCACCGGGAGTCGAAGACATTTTTCGGTATCGTAATGCTTGGGCTCGGAATGTCGGGCAGTCTAACCGTCGATTGATGGAACGAGCAGAGCGAGACCATGCCATAGCCAAGCTGGGGCCGATCAATCACTTGGCTGCTCTTGTCGTTGCAATGGAGTGGCATCCGCACCATGCCTATATTCTGGTCGTCGCAACAGACCCCGGCGTGACCTGTGAGGAGCTGACTGATTTCTACAACCTGAGTCATTCAAATCACAGGATGGTGTTCCGTCGCTTGAACACAGTGTTGAAGCAGTTGGGTTGGCGTTTCGCCTCATACCCTAGGGGCGCACCAAATGAGCCATGGGGTTGGGAGTTGGAAGTCATCCCGGAGTGATCATCCCTAAAATGATCACTTTTTGCGTTACAGGCGATTATTATTGCCCTGTGTGGCCATAGGGTTGGCATAACCCAATAAGAATGCGGGCTACAGCCCTACTTATGTTCCAAAATGCGGTAAAACGATCGCTTTTGACTGTACGACTCTAGTGCAAAAACAGGATCGCTTACTCTCGGCAAATATCGTAGTAACTCACAGTAAAATAAAGGTTTTTATTAAAAGTGATCGTTTTGCATAACGATCCTTTTTCTCTACTATCGGAGATCCCTTTTCTGGCTAGCCAGGATCGTTTTTTATGGTTAATTACCCCCTTCTTAGCCTCCAGGCCAGTTATGACAAGGAATTGCTGGTAGGGGCGATCGCACACACCTCTTCGACTAAGCCCCCCAAAATGAAAAATCCTTTGTCCTGTTACGAGTGATCATTTGCAGAGCACCCTTGAGCTTCGCTGTATCGAAAGCGGGCGATTGATGCTTGTGAGGGAGCAAGGGAGGTATTGGTTCATCAAACTGCCTAGCTCACGAAAACACTATGCCCCCTGTGGTAAACTGTCATCATTTCCGTTTGGCCCTGAATATGCCTCGGCAGTTCCCCGTATTTTGAGAATCCCGATGACCACCAATATCTCTTCCCTGGCTAGCCTGATCTGGTCGGTTGCCGACCTGCTTCGCGGTGATTTCAAACAGTCCCAGTATGGCCGCATCATCCTGCCCTTTACCGTGCTGCGTCGTCTTGAGTGTGTGCTGGCACCGAGTAAGACCCAGGTGCTGGCCATGGTGGATACCACCAAAACCATGCCGGAGCTGGCCAAAGAGAAGCTGCTGCTCAATGCCAGCGGCCACGCCTTCTACAACAGTTCGCCGCTGGAACTGGCCAAGCTGGGTGAAACCCATGTGGGTGACAACCTGGATGCCTACGTGCGGGCCTTCTCCAAGGATGCTCGTGAGATCTTCGAGCACTTCAACTTCGATGCCAGCATCAACCTGCTGGAAGATGCGGATTTGCTCTACAAGGTGGTTCGCTCCTTTGCCAATGTGGATCTCTCCCCGGAAGCGGTAGACAACTACCACATGGGTCTGGTGTTTGAAGAGCTGATCCGCCGCTTTGCGGAAAGCTCCAACGAAACCGCCGGTGAACACTTTACCCCTCGCGATATCGTGCGGCTCACCACCTCCCTGGTGTTTGCCGGTGATGACGAGGCGCTCGGCAAGCCAGGCATTGTGCGTTCCATCTATGACCCCACAGCGGGGACTGGTGGCTTTCTCTCTTGCGGCATGGAGTATCTGTACGAGCTGAACCCCGCCGCACGGCTGGCCACCTTCGGTCAGGAGCTCAACCCCGAGTCCTACGCCATCTGCAAGGCCGACATGCTGATCAAGGGACAGGAGATCAGCAACATCAAGCTGGGCAATACCCTCTCTGATGACCAGTTGCCCTACAAGACCTTTGATTACTGCCTCTCTAACCCGCCATTCGGGGTGGACTGGAAAAAGGTCGAAAAACAGGTGCGGGATGAAGCGACCAAGCTGGGCTTTAACGGCCGCTTTGGCCCAGGCTTGCCACGGGTATCTGACGGCTCCTTACTGTTCCTGATGCACCTTATCGCCAAGATGCAGCAACCCACGGCCGAGTGCACGGGTTCCAAGATCGGGATTATCCTCAACGGCTCACCGCTCTTTACCGGTGGGGCGGGCAGTGGCGAGAGTGAGATCCGCCGTTACATCCTCGAGCACGACCTGCTGGATGCGTTGGTGGCCTTGCCCACCGATATGTTCTACAACACCGGCATCGCCACCTATATCTGGGTGCTCTCCAACCACAAACCGGCCGAGCGTAAGGGCAAGGTGCTGCTCATTAACGCCAGCGATATGCACAGCCCTATGCGTAAATCGTTGGGGTCCAAGCGCAAACAGCTGAGCGATGAGGCGTTAACCGAGATCGTCAGCCTCTACAGCCGCTATGAAGAGAGCCCGATCGCCAAGATCCTCCCTACTACAGCCTTTGGCTATCGCGGCCTTACTATTGAACGACCGCTCAAGTTGGCATTTTACCCGCAGGATGCCGAGCGTCTCGCCAGCCTCACCGCCGACAAGGGGTGGGCCAAGCTCGATGGCACCCTGCAGTCTGCCATCCTGACTGCCTTGGGCCAGTTCTCTGAGGCCAAGTTGCTCTCCCGCGATAAGTTCAAAAAGCAGCTGACCAAGCTGCTGGGAGAGGTCAAGCTGCCTGCCCCGGCCTTTAAGCTGCTGGTGAACCATCTAGCTGAGCAGGACGACGCCGCCGAAGTGTGTAAAACCAAAGGTGAACCGGAAGCCAACCCGGATCTGCGGGATAACGAAAATGTGCCGTTGGGGGAGGACATTGATGAGTATCTCAAGCGAGAGGTGCTGCCATATGTTCCAGATGCTTGGCTCGATCAGGAAAAGACAGATCCCCGTGATGGTAAAGTTGGAACAGTCGGTTATGCAATAAACTTCAATGTTTATTTTCATACAAGTGGGAAGGAGTATGGATCTGATATTCAAAAATATAAGATGAAAAGGCTTATAACAAAGAATAAATCAGGTAAATATATGCTTTCTCCTAGAGGTGAAATTGTTTCTTGCGAGGATAAAGAATATATTTCAACTCGATTCTCAGTAGATAGAGAAAAACTGGATGTAGACTATTATAATACGTATGTAAAATCAGTGGATGGTATTGTTTGGTTGTCTGCAGGTGCGAAGCATACTTATTCCACATCGATTTCATTTGATTCTTGGTCTAATTTGTTGTTATCTATCCCATCACTAAAGGACCAAGTTGAGTCATTAGATTTATACAAACAATGCAATCTTTTGCTAAATAAGATATCTATGGTGAAGAGGAGTATTTTTGTTGATCTAAGATCAGCCAAAGATGAGCTGGCCATATATAATAACTTATCGAATAGATTTAATGATGAATTTTCATCTCTTCTTCCAACACCATTGGCGATCTTATGGATTATTGTTGAGTCAAAAAATACGCCCCATGAAAAATGTGAGGCGTACATCAAGTTTTTTGAGTGTCTCTCCTATTATTTTCTGTCTATTGTCACTGGATCAAATGAGAAGGCGTTATATGAATTTTCCCAAAGATTCAAAAGGCATAAATCAATTAGCATGGCCTTCCCATATAATGTCTTTGAGCAGCTTCTAAAAAACAAAGTAGAGTTAGATTCTATTTTTCATGTTGTTGTTTCAGATGATTCTGTAGGTGTGCTTAAGAGAGCTGCGAATCTTAGGAACGATATTGCTCATCGTGGACTTCCATCAGAAAAAATTGCTAGAGAGACATTGTCAATATGTGAAAAGATAATGTCTGATATTGTATCTATATATAGAGATTTTTTTGAGTCAACTCGCCTTGTTCGTGTAGGGAAAATGCAATTTAATGGTGTTTTTTACTCCTGTGATGTAGAAGTCGCAAAAGGTTTGGCTCTAAATCCTTGTAAGACAGATACTATCGATAGTTTGTGTCCTCTTGTTTGTGGAGAGTTATATATTACAGAGGATGTAAGCGAAGCAAATGTTGAACAAAAATATATAAAAATCACTCCTATTATGATGTGTGAAGAGGTGTCTGATGGTTCAGGTCTTCTGGGGTTTTATTTTTTATCAGACCAGTATGGGGATGTATCTAATGATTCAGAGATATCTAACAAAGCATTTAGATATGTCTGCCCATATCCCAATGTTATATCAGTAAAAATTAATGATGGTAATAAAAACTGGATGATAGTCTGATGGTGGATCGCAAACAGCGGAATGATGTCATCTGGGAGCGGATGGAAAATAAGCGCAAGCAAGCCATTGAACGTAGGCGTTTGGATGAAGGTGCAATTCAACGGGCTGTAGACCAACTGGTTACCCGATTACAAACAACGCATTCTGTGATCGGTCCGGTGGAGGAGGGACCCAAGGTTTGTAAATATTGCTTCCTTGAGTCGCAAACACTTACTCTGCATGGTTACTGCTATCGCGAGCAGTGTGTCGGAGGCGGTTTTGGTAAGTATGTAGAACTTCCAGAGACTGGCCTGCAGCAGTCTCTGGCAAGCCGATAACACCGGCGGTCAAACCGCTTGCACCACTCCTCTCTGCCCTGAGTGACCGCTATCTGAAAGAGAAGGCCCTCTCCTGGGCACCGAAAGAGATCAGCAACTAGAAGAACTATCTCGGCTCCTTTATCGAAGCGGTGGGGGATAGACCGGCTGACGAGTATGGGAAACCGGAGGTGATTAAGTGCAAGGATGGGCAGCTGAACTCTGGCAAGCGCCCGACCACTATCAACAAGTACCTGCAGAAGCTCTCCCAGCCTTTTAACTGGTTGGCCAATCATCAGGAAGGGAGTCAAAGAGACCATGGCCAGAAACGGTTACTCAGAGGTGGAACGCTGCCAGTTTATCTCGTGGGCAGGGCAGCAGGAGCTCCACCGCAAGGGGCAAGGCGTCAGCCCAGGATCGGCAGACCAGCCTGAAAAGACGACGAGGCCATCGGTCCAGTAGCCCAGAGAGGGAAAAGGGGCTTAGGATAACGGTTGGGGTCACGCCCATGGCCAGCCCCCTGTGGTAAACTGCCCACATTTCCGTTTGGTCCTGAATATGCCTCGGCAGTTCCCCATGTTTTGAGAATCCCAATGACCACTAATATCTCTTCCCTGGCTAGCCTGATCTGGTCGGTTGCCGATCTGCTTCGCGGTGATTTCAAACAGTCCCAGTATGGCCGCATCATCCTGCCCTTTACCGTGCTGCGTCGTCTTGAGTGTGTGCTGGCACCGAGTAAGACCCAGGTGCTGGCCATGGTGGATACCACCAAAACCATGCCGGAGCTGGCCAAAGAGAAGCTGCTGCTCAATGCCAGCGGCCACGCCTTCTACAACAGTTCGCCGCTGGAACTGGCCAAGCTGGGTGAAACCCATGTGGGTGACAACCTGGATGCCTACGTGCGGGCCTTCTCCAAGGATGCTCGTGAGATCTTCGAGCACTTCAACTTCGATGCCAGCATCAACCTGCTGGAAGATGCGGATTTGCTCTACAAGGTGGTTCGCTCCTTTGCCAATGTGGATCTCTCCCCGGAAGCGGTAGACAACTACCACATGGGTCTGGTGTTTGAAGAGCTGATCCGCCGCTTTGCGGAAAGCTCCAACGAAACCGCCGGTGAACACTTTACCCCTCGCGATATCGTGCGGCTCACCACCTCCCTGGTGTTTGCCGGTGATGACGAGGCGCTCGGCAAGCCAGGCATTGTGCGTTCCATCTATGACCCCACAGCGGGGACTGGTGGCTTTCTCTCTTGCGGCATGGAGTATCTGTACGAGCTGAACCCCGCCGCACGGCTGGCCACCTTCGGTCAGGAGCTCAACCCCGAGTCCTACGCCATCTGCAAGGCCGACATGCTGATCAAGGGACAGGAGATCAGCAACATCAAGCTGGGCAATACCCTCTCTGATGACCAGTTGCCCTACAAGACCTTTGATTACTGCCTCTCTAACCCGCCATTCGGGGTGGACTGGAAAAAGGTCGAAAAACAGGTGCGGGATGAAGCGACCAAGCTGGGCTTTAACGGCCGCTTTGGCCCAGGCTTGCCACGGGTATCTGACGGCTCCTTGCTATTTTTGATGCACCTTATCGCCAAGATGCAGCAACCCTCGGCCGACTGTGTGGGCTCCAAGATCGGAATTATCCTCAACGGCTCACCGCTCTTTACCGGTGGGGCGGGCAGTGGCGAGAGCGAGATCCGTCGTTATATCCTCGAGCACGACCTGCTGGATGCGCTGGTGGCCTTGCCCACCGATATGTTCTACAACACCGGCATTGCCACCTATATCTGGGTGCTTTCCAACCACAAACCGGTCGAGCGTAAGGGCAAGGTGCTGCTCATTAACACCAGCGACCTACACAGCCCGATGCGTAAATCGCTGGGGTCCAAGCGCAAGCAGCTGAGCGACGAAGCATTAAGCGAGATCGTCAGCCTTTATAGCCGCTACGAAGAGAGCCCGATCGCCAAAATCTTCCCCACCACCGCCTTTGGCTATCGTCGTCTGACCATCGAGCGGCCACTGAAATTGGCGTTCTATCCGCAGGATGCCGAACGCCTTGCCAGCCTCACTGCCGATAAGGGGTGGGCCAAGCTCGATGCCACCCTACAATCCGCCATCCTGACCGCCTTGGGCCAGTTCCCTGAGGCCAAGTTGCTCTCTCGCGACAAATTCAAAAAGCAGCTGACCAAACTGCTGGGTGAGGTAAAGCTGCCTGCTCCAGCCTTTAAGCTGCTGGTGAGCCATCTGGCTGAGCAGGACGACGCCGCCGAGGTGTGTAAAAGCAAAGGCGAGCCGGAAGCCAACCCGGATCTGCGGGATAACGAAAATGTGCCGCTGGGGGAAGACATTCATGAATATCTGCAGCGTGAGGTGCTGCCCCATGTGCCGGATGCCTGGATAGACTCCAGCAAAACCGACCCACTCGATGGTCAGGTGGGCATCGTGGGCTACGAGATCCCCTTTAACCGCCACTTCTACCAGTACCAGCCGCCCCGCGATCTGGCGGCCATCGATGCCGATCTGGATGCGGTTGCCAAGGAGATTATGCAGTTGCTGGCGGAGGTGCATTCATGAGTGAGGCAGTAGCAACACAGCAAGGGCTGGTGGGCAAGTATCGTCCCTATCCGGAATATAACGATTCGGGAGTGGCATGGTTGGGTCATATTCCTGCACAATGGTCGTTAAAAAAATTAAAGTATCTATGTAGCATACAGACTGGAAACAAAGATACGGTAAATGCAGAGGATGATGGGGAATATCCATTCTTTGTCCGATCACAAACAGTAGAACGAATAGGTACTTATACTGCTGATTGTGAGGCTGTACTGACAGCAGGTGATGGCGTTGGTGTTGGGAAAGTTTACCATTATTATAATGGTAAGTTTGATTACCATCAGCGAGTATATATGCTGAGTGATTTCACCAGAGTTACTGGTCGATTTGTATATTACTATCTGTCATCAAACTTTTATAAGGTCGCCTTAGAGGGAAATGCAAAGTCTACAGTGGACTCGTTGCGGCTACCTCAGTTTTTAAATTTTGAGTTTTCTATACCACCTCTCGATACTCAAGATGTAATAGTTGCCTTTCTCGACTACGAAACAGCCCGGATTGATCGGCTGATTGCCCAGCAGCAGCATCTTATTGCGTTGCTCAAAGAGAAGCGGCAAGCAGTGATCTCCCACTCCGTCACCAAGGGCCTTAACCCCGACGCCCCCATGAAAGACTCCGGCGTCGAGTGGCTCGGCCAAGTGCCGGAGCATTGGAATGTCACTAAGTTCGGATTTATCTCTAATGTTGTAAGAGGCGGTTCTCCTCGCCCAGCTGGTGACCCCGAACTTTTTGATGGCGACTATTCTCCTTGGGTCACAGTTGCAGAGATTACTAAAGATGAAGAAGTGTATTTAGAAAGCACGGAGAGCTTTCTTACTGAAAAAGGAAGTAAACAGTGCCGAGTATTCAAGCGAGGTACGCTTTTGCTGTCAAACAGTGGAGCAACTCTTGGTGTACCTAAAATATTATCAATAGATGCAAATGCCAATGATGGTGTGGTTGGTTTTGAAAAACTTTCTGTAAACACTGAATATGCTTACTTTTACCTATCGACCCTGACTGATAATCTCCGAGAACGCATAAAGCAAGGCTCGGGGCAGCCTAACCTTAATACTGACATCGTTAAGTCAATTGTGATACCTCTACCTCCATCGGGTGAAGTCGAAGCAATTCTATCTGAAATAAAAACTCATCGGATAACCTTCTCAGTTTTAATTAGCAAGGCGGATACCGCAATCAAACTGATGCAAGAACGCCGTACCGCCCTGATTTCCGCCGCCGTCACTGGCAAGATCGATCTGCGCGGCTGGACACAGCCAGCAGAAGAGGCCGCAGCATGAGTTCAATGCCGCAAACCGAGGCGACTGATGCCATTGCTCCAGCCAGCAATGACGAACAGTACCGCTGGCTGACCGAGTTGATCTTCGATAGCAAGGAGCTCGATAAACTGGGGGGTATGGTCTCCGAGTTCAACCTGTTTGAAGCGATGGGGATGGTGCGTCAGGAGATCCGCCACTCCCATTTTCTTGGCACCCTATTTAATCCTCGCGAGCCCCATGGCTTGGGCTCTCGCTTTTTTGAGTCGCTGCTTTCAAGGTTGCTCTATGACTTGCCGGATCGGCGAAGTGGCGATGTTTCCCTGCTTGATATCGATCTCTGCGATTACGACGACCTGCAGGTATTTCGCGAGCAAGATCGTATCGATCTGCTGCTGGTGAGCGAGCAAAACCGTCAGGTCTTTGTTATCGAGAACAAGATTGATGCCGGTGAGCACGGCAATCAGCTGGAACGGTATGAGCAGGCCGTAAACCGCCGCTACCCCGAGCATCGCAAGGTCTTTGTCTTCTTGACTCTGGACGGCAGAGAGGCCAGTCGCGATGGCTGGTTAAACCTGAGCTATGCCCAGGTAATTGAATGCCTGAGCGAACTGGTCACTGATTATGGCCATCAGATCCCGCCATCAGCCCGTATCGGCATTGAGCACTACATCACCCTATTCAAGCGATATTTTATGGAAGATACCGAGATTGCGGAGCTCTGCCGCCGCATTTACAAAAAGCACCAGAAAGCTCTGGATCTGATTTTTGAGCACAGACCTGCGGATGGCGATGGCCGAACCGAGCGCCGGGATTGGGCGAAAGATGTTATCGCTCTTGTCGCAGAGCAGCACGGTTGGGAGCTCGATAGTGAGACAAGAACCATGGTTCGCTACGCCCATTTGCCGTGGGATGACGGGAAGGGGATACGTTCTTCAAACTGGACCAAAAGTGGCCGCGTTGTACTGTTTGAAATCCAAAGCAATACCGACAAGCTGGAGCTGAAACTGCTGATTGGCCCTAGCAGTGACGCTTCATTGCGTGACCATCTGTTTAGCCGTGTGGAGCAAAGTGGTGTTGCAGCGCTGTCGACACGAAAACTGCGGCAAAGCCCGCAATGGAGCCAAGTCTACTCACTGCGTTTGCTCGATAAAAAACACACCGTCGAGGAGTCTGACGAAGAGGCGTGCAAAAAACAGATCGACAAGAAGCTACAGCACTTCTGGTTGCAAGACTGGCCCCTGCTGAAAGAGACCATGGACAAGGCGATTGAGACCTTGTAGCGAGGATGGCGATAACAATGGATAACAAAGCACGGGAAAAGACGTTTCAAGACCATATCATCGCAGATTTGGAGCAACTCCATTTATTGGTTGGTCGTGGTTATCAGGAGAGCTAATGCTGATTCGGATACTCAAAAAACTACTGCTATGGTGCGGCGATGATTCATATCAGCGTCAAGCTACGCGGATAAAAGAGGCTGATGTATTAAATGATGCTCTTTTAAAAAAAACTGTGTGCTTAGTGGAAGAGCGGGACACTAAGTCTACAGCATTGGAGCACGCTGAGCTTCGAGTTCAACGATTGCTATCTGAGCTCAATGATATGGATGAGGCATCTCAGAAACAGGCATCCATCATTCGTAGCATGGGGAGCAAGCAAAGGGATTTGGAAGATAAAGTCTATGAGCTGCAACAGTGGGAAACTCGATATCGGCAAATGATCCATAAGCTCACGCCAAAAGATCAAACTCCCAAAATCATTAAAGTAGATGCTGAATCAACCGCTGTCTTACCTCCCTATAGCAGGGACGAATGCCAAGCATGTGGTGGAATTGGGCCATATTGCAGATGCTCTAACTAAAAACATCCTTACCGATTAAAACGTAGAAGAAGAGTTATGGACAGTAAAGCACGGGAAAAGGCATTTCAAGACCATATCATCACGCAACTGGCCGCTTCGGGTTGGCTGGTGGGTGAGTCGTCTCACTACGATAAAGATCGAGCTCTCTATCCGGAAGACTTGATCGCCTTTGTGCAAGAGAGCCAGCCTGAGGGGTGGCAGAAGTTCTGCAAGACCTACGGCGAGCAGCCGGAACGCCACCTGCTGGATGGTGCGGTACGCCAGCTTAAACGCAGTGAAGGGGGAACTCTGTGGCTGCTGCGTAATCAGATTGAAGATCGCGGCCATCGACTCAAGGTGGCCAGCTTCAAGCCTGATCATGACTTGAATCCAGAGCTGCTGGCTCGCTATCAAGCCAACCGGTTGCGGGTGGTGCCCGAGTTGGTTTATAGCCCCCATGGCTATGATGGCCGTATCGATCTGACCCTCTTTTTGAACGGCATCCCGGTAGCGACACTGGAGCTCAAATCTTGCTTCAAGCAGTCGCTGGAGAATGCCAAGAAGCAGTATCGAGAAGATCGCTTGCCCAAGACCAATGGCCGCGATGAACCACTGCTGAGCTTTCGCCGTGGGGCGCTGGTGCACTTTGCAGTGAATCAGTTCGAGGTGGCGATGACCACCAAGCTGGCGGGCGACTCGACTTTCTTCCTGCCATTCAATCAGGGCACCCGTGAGGGTGGGGCGGGCAATGATCAGCCCTTGCCAGTGAATGGTGAGGAGGGCATTGCTACCGGTTATCTGTGGCAAGAGATCCTGCAACCGGATAACTTCCTGCGGATACTGAGCCGCTATCTGCACCTTGAGGTCAAGGTGGAAGAGGATGAGCTGGGGCGGCAGAAGAAGAAAGAGACGATGATCTTCCCTCGCTATCACCAGTGGAAAGTGGTTCAGAATTTGTTGGCCACGGTGGGACAGGAGGGAGCTGGTCAGAAGTACCTGATCCAGCACTCGGCGGGGTCTGGCAAATCCAACTCGATTGCCTGGCTGACCCATCAGCTGGCCTCGCTCTACCTGGATAAGGGGGAGAAACTGTTCAATTCGGTGATAGTGATTACCGATAGAACGGTGCTCGACAGCCAGTTGCAAGAGACTATCGCCCAGTTTGACCATGCTGATGGGGTAGTGAGCCGCATCAACCGTGAAGAGGGAGATGGCTCCAAGTCAGCACAGCTGACCGATGCACTGGCCAGCGGCACGCCCATCATCATCGTCACCATTCAAACCTTCCCGCACGTACTCAAGGCCATTCAGGAATCAACCACACTGAAAGGCTCTCGCTTTGCAGTGGTTGCCGATGAGGCGCATTCAAGCCAGACCGGCAGCACGGCTCGCCAGTTGCGTGAAGTCTTGATGGCCGAGCAGCTGGATGGGGAAGAGGAGCTCAGTGGCGAAGATGTGATGAACATGACGCTGGCCGCTCGTGGCGGCAGCCAGAACATCAGCTATTTCGCCTTTACGGCAACCCCGAAGGGTAAAACGCTGGAGCTGTTTGGCCGCCCAGCGAACCCGGCGATGCCGCTTGGCCCGGATAACAAGCCCAGGCCATTTCATGTTTACTCCATGCGTCAGGCGATCGAGGAGGGTTTTATCCTCGACGTGCTGAAGAACTACACCAACTATTCGCTTGCTTACAAACTCGCCATGAAGGCAGAAGAGGCTGATAAGGAAGTGGATGCCAAGAAGGCTCGCATCCGGCTATCCAAGTGGGTGCGGCTACACCCGCACAATATCGGCCAGAAAGTGGCGATCATCGTTGAGCATTTCCGCACCAACGTGGCCAATCTTCTGGGAGGGCAGGCCAAGGCGATGGTTGTGACGTCGAGTCGGCTGGAGGCGGTTCGCTACAAGCTGGCGTTCGACAAGTATGTAACAGAGCAAGGCTATGGTGCTATTCGTGCCATGGTGGCGTTCTCTGGCGACATCGAAGAGGAAGGGCAGAGCTTTAACGAGCGGAACATGAACCCCGAGCTTAATGGGCGGGATATGCGTAAGGCATTCGATACCCAGGACTATCAGGTGATGCTGGTGGCCAACAAGTTTCAGACCGGTTTCGATCAGCCCAAGCTGTGTGCCATGTATGTGGACAAGAAGCTGACAGGAGTGGATTGCATCCAGACCCTTTCTCGCCTCAACCGCACCTATCCCGGTAAGGAGAGCACCTTTGTGCTCGATTTTGTGAATGATCCGCAGGATGTGCTGGAGGAGTTCCAAAAATATTTTGAGACAGCCACCCTCGATACCGTATCCGATCCCAATCTGGTCTATGACCTGTTCCACAAGCTGAAAGCGACGGGTATCTTTACCTGGAGCGAGGTGGAGGCGTTTAGTGATGCCTATTTCGATCCCAAGCGTGGGGCCGAAGCCTTGCCCGGTTATATCAAACCGGCTGTCGAACGGTTCACCAAACGTTACAAGCTGGCCAGTGAAGCTGTGAGGGAGTGTCGCCAGATGCTCAAACGCATCGAGCGGGAAGGCGGGTCTGCGACTGATAAGGTAAATGCCGAACGGCGGGTCAAAGAAGCGACCGAAGCCCGGGGCGAGCTCGATCTCTTCAAGAAAGATCTCAATAGCTATGTGCGGTTCTATGAGTTTGTCTCCCAGATCACCGCCTTTGATGACGAATCATTGGAACGGCTCTGCGTGTTCGCCCGCCACCTGCTGCCGATGTTGCGTCAGGAGGTACTGGAGGAGGACGAGATTGACCTCTCCCAAGTGTTGCTGAGCCATTACAACCTCAAGGCCAAGCGAACTCAGGATCTCAAGCTCAAAGCTGATGCAAGCGGCAATGGCTTGCAGGGCATCTCGGCGCTTGGCAGTGCTAAAGCAAAAGAGGAGAAGAAAGACTTCCTCTCTCACATTCTGGAGCAATTGAACGATCTGTTCGGTACAGAGGTGACGGATGGGGACAAGCTGGATTGGCTACAGGGAATGGCCAGCAAGATTGCGGAAAACCAGCCCTTGATGGATCAGGTGCGAAATAACCCCCGCGACGCCATCATGCTGGGTGACTATCCCAAGGCGGTTGATGCGGCCGTGATCGAGCGGATGGATATCCAGAATGGCATGTCGCTGGACTACCTCTCTCGCCCCGAAGCGGCCAATATCATCCAGGGTTTGATCTTGGATCTGCTGTTCAAGGGATTTGGTAAGCCATTGCAAGGGAAGCTATGAGTAGCGTGAACTGGAAAGACCTGTTGGCCCACCTCAAGGTGGTGGTGCCAGCAGGCAGCGTGACCAGCTATAAGGTGCTCTCGCGGCATTTTTATGGCCATGACCATGGTACTCAAGCTATTGCCTCCATGCTGAAGGCTGCCGTGGCAGCAGATGTTCGTCATGCGATTTGGACCAACCGAGTAGTAGGGGCTGATGGGAGCGTCGTTGATGTAAACGGACAGGCGGAGCAGCTGAAGGAAGAAGGTTGGCTGTTGCCACTCAAAGAGGTGAGAGAGTGATGGGACAAGATGGCTTTCGCTTACCAAACCGAATCCATGATATCGGCTCGTTAGTGGTTCAGACCAAGCAATGGAGCTCAAAACCTTCGGTTGAAGATCTCTGGATGGCCTATCTTCTTGCGCGCATTCCTGAAGAGCGAACGAATGATGAAATTCAGGCTCTCCAGTCATGGTTCTATCAAGAGGTTGAGGAGCAGGGGTATGAGCTCCTACTAATTTAGTAAGAAATAGGGTCAGCCTCCGAAGAGATTGAACCCATTTTTATGTCTAGTGGAACCCGCCTGAGGCGGGTTTTTTTATGCGTGCAGAGCCCCATCACCAGTGTCATTGGGTTGGTGCGAACAGCGTCACCATGATCAATCGGGTGGGGTGTTCAATTATGGCGCCGCGAACGTGAGCATCTCCTTGATGTGCACACAGTGTTTGGTCGTGATGGGAAAATATCCGGGATGGCTGAAAGGAAACCAGCGAGAACTCGCTAATTCGATATGCCCGTCAGCATGGCGCAAATGGTCTTAAGGAGATACTGCATGCTTGAACTACTCAAAACTCTCGCTACCAACTCCCTCGCTACGAATCTTGGCTTCATGGCGGCTGTATTGGCGTTAGGTTTCTTGCTGTTGGTCGCTACTTGGTAATGAGTGGGGCCGCTGGCCCCACTTTCCCACTATCAAGATGGTTTATCCATTCTCGGGCAGGCTTACTTTTTTGTGGATTTGCTTGGCTTTAACGACGGGGTATTTCCCGGAGTATCTTTATTATCACGACGACGTTGATCTGGTTTCCCTGTCGATTGAGCGATTGGTTTCGGACCAGGTTTAAGACCCATAACAGTTCTCCTTTAACTGTTCAGAGGACGACCCTCTAACATGGAGATGTGGGCTGTAATCAGAATTATCAAGAGTGATTGTAGGATTAATGTGCGTAAGGGGAGATGCGCTAAGTTGTAGTTCCATTTTGCTACCTGCTACCTGCTACCTGCTACCTGCTACCTGCTACCTGCAATCTGTCACCATGCAACATGGTCCATGTTTTAGCGGGTATGTCTCTTGCCGCACACAATCTAGGCCCGATAAAAACCATTAAACACCCAACCTTGTTACTGCTGGTGGATGCCAGATGGCGTCCATGTCGTGATCGTGTGGGCATATGACTGTGGTGGGTAAAAATGTGCAAAGTGTGCAAACCCGCCTCACTCACAGCAAACTGGAAATAACTCAAACCCTCTTGATTCAAGGCTTTACGAGTCGTACTATCCTTGTGAAACCGCAGTTTCGGGATTCAAAATCCGCCGATGAATAATCGTGTCGGTTCGAGTCCGACCCCGGGCACCATCAAATTTAATGACAAAAGGCCATCCTAGCGGATGGCCTTTTGTTTTTCTGTGCCGCCTGTGGCGGCAGGTTTCTCGATGAGCAGGTTGGCATGGGTGTATGGAGATGGTATTCACCTGACGGTGGTCTACATCTCCCTTTTGTTCAAATTCCAGTCCCAGCAGTGGTGCTGCCGGGTCCGGGTAATGATTGATGCACTGTGTGCACTGTGTGCACTGTGTGCGGTGTTGCAGGGGATGAGGGAGAGGCAAAATGACCAAGGGCGGTAGCCCGCCCTGGTGAGGGTGAGTGGAGCGGTAATATCAGCTGGCGGTCGCCCCACTCGGGGCTGTTTTATTTTGTAGCTTTTGCTGATAGCGCAGGTCTTCTTCTATGGTGACCACGACCTCCAGTGGCTTGCCGGAGCGGAATACCGAGATAGTCAGTTTGGTGCCAGGGCGGCTTTCGACAATCTTGTCCATGGCACTGCGCACGCCGTTGATGGCTTCTCCATCGATCTTGAGCAGCACGTCCCCTCGCTGCAGACCACCTTTGGCCGCCGGGCCGTTGGGATCCAGACTCTCAACCACCAGACCGCGCAGGTCGCCGAGGTTCATCATCCGCGCGACGATGGGATTGATCTCGACGCTGGAGACCCCGAGATAACCGCGGATCACCCGGCCGTTGGCGATCAGTTCATCCATGATCCGTTTCGCCAGCCTGTAGGGGATAGCGAAGCTGATGCCATAGCTCTCCTGATTACCGTTGAGGTGATAGGTGGCGGTGTTGATACCCACCAGATCGCCACGGCCGTTGACCAGGGCCCCGCCCGAGTTCCCCTCGTTGATGGCCGCATCGGTCTGCAGCAGATCCTGACGGCCATTGCTGTCTGGGCCCATGCTGGAGAGGCCGGTACGGCCGGTGGCGCTGATGATGCCCTGGGTAATGGTCTGGCCGACGTTATAGGGATTACCGATGGCGAGCACCACATCTCCTACCTCGGGAAGCCGTTCCGGGTCTTGCGGGATCACCGGCAGGTTATCTGACTCGATATAGAGCACCGCGAGATCGGTGAGCTGATCGGTGCCGACCAGTTCGGCGCTGAACACCCGGCCATCTTGCAGTGCCACTATGACCTGATCGGCATCGGCAATGACGTGGTAGTTGGTCAGCACATAGCCGCGCTGGTTCATGATGACACCGGACCCCAGCCCCTGTGGGCGCAGCTCTCCCTGATTACCCTGATTACCCTGATTGGGCGCAAAGCTGCGAGTATAGATGTTAACGACGGCTGGACCTGCCCGATGGGCGGCGTACGAGAAGCTTAACTCACGGGCATTGGTGATGATGCCGGGCAGTTGGGCACCACCGCGAAAATGGGGGAACAGCAGCAACAGCAGCGCAGCGACGGTCAAACCAAAACCGACAGACTTGCCCAAGTAACTGACTAAAGGGGGGATTTTCATTTGATTCTCATCCGGACAGGCAGCGGGCAGAGAATAACACTATCGATGGATAAAAATCACCCGCGGCGAAGGCCGCGGGTGATGGAGGGGTTGGCGAACAACCAGCGCGCTAGCGGATCACCAGATAGAGCGAGGAGTCGCCACGCTGGATGTTCAGCGCCAGCACGTCGGGCTTGTTCTTCAGCGCCTTGGTCAGATCGCCCAGAGCGTTGATGCGCAAGCGGTTCACTCCGATGATGATATCGCCTTTCTGCAAGCCGGAGGCGGCGGCAGGTGAGCGGGGATCAATATCTGTCACCGCAACGCCGGAGACCGGGTCAGTGGTGGTGCTGAGCTTGGCCCCTTCCAGTGCCGGGTGGAGCGCGCTGGCGCGCACTTCGGTGTCATCGGCCTGTTTCAGGGTCACCTTGACACTCTGTGGCTTGCCGTCGCGGATCAGGCCAAGCTCGACCTGCTTGCCAGCGCCCATGGTGGCGATCTTGGCACGCAACTCCCCGAAGGAGCGAACCGCTTTACCATCGATGCTGATGATGATGTCACCCGCCTTGATCCCGGCTTTATCTGCCGATGATCCGGGCATGACCTGATTAACGAAGGCGCCATCTTTCTTGTTGTAGCCGAAGGTTTTAGCGATGTCGGAGGTCAACTCGGTGCCGGTAATGCCCAGCTGGCCACGTCGTACTTCGCCGAACTTGACGATCTGCTCGGTGAGATCCCGCACCATATTGGACGGGATGGCAAAGCCGATACCGATGTTGCCACCATTCGGACCTAGGATCGCGGTGTTGATACCGATCAGCTCGCCACGCAGGTTGAGCAGGGCTCCGCCCGAGTTGCCGGAGTTGATGGCCGCATCGGTCTGGATGAAGTTCTCCAGATTTTCGATGTTGAGGCCGCTACGGCCCAGTGCGCTGACGATCCCCGAGGTCACGGTCTGACCCAGACCAAAGGGATTGCCGATCGCCAGGGCATAGTCACCGACCCGCAGTTCGTCTGAGTCGGCAAACTTGATCTGCACCAGATCCTCGGCCTTGATTTGCAGCAGGGCGATATCGGACTGCTTGTCTTCGCCGATCTTCTTGGCCGCATATTCACGACCATCCTTGAGGTTTACCTTGATCTCGTCCGCCTCGTGAACCACGTGGGCGTTAGTGATCACATAACCTTTCTTGGCATCGACGATGACACCTGAGCCCAGCGCCTGGAATGGCTGCTCGCTCACCTGCTCATCGGGCATGTTGGGGCCAAAGAAGAATTTGAACTGTTCTGGCAGGCGTTGGCGGGTAATTTTTTTACCAGAGACCGAGATATTGACCACCGCCGGAGTGACCTGTTCGAGAACCGGCGCCAGGCTTGGCATCTCCTGATTTGAACCTAACAGGGAAGGCAGAGCAGCCTGTGCAGGAGCCGCAGACATGGCGATACCGACACTGAGGGCTAGCACACTGAGCAAGGAAAGAGGTTTACGCATATGAAAAACAGCTCCCAGAAAAAGTTGCGTTGCAATCGTCAAGGTCAGACCACGGGAGTAGTCGATTAGTTCCTCGAGGAACTAGTTTGGTTGTTTGAGCAGCCCAGAAGAGGCGCCCGCATAGTCACGGGGCGGAATACTCGGCTCGTCGACCACTTTTGCTGGAGTTTCCTCTACCAGCGACTCACGAAATAGCGGTTCCTGTGCTTTGGCCAGGAATTTGCTCTGCTCTGCCATGTGGCGATAGAGGCTCTGATATTGCTCGGCAAGTTGCTCCATCAGCGCAGCGCTATCGGCGAAGTGGGTGTTGATTTGGCCCTGGTAACTTTCGAGCTCCTTGTGGGCCTTTTTCAGCTCCTGTTCCAGGCGACCGGCATCACGGCTACGCACCGAAAAACGGCCGAGAACGATACCGATAATCAAGGCCGCGACAGCCAGCAGGATCCCAGTTAACAGACTCATAGATGCTCCTTGTTACAGCTAAAACAGTATGGGTTTATGCGGTTGGCAAAACCGCCATGCCTTGATGGCACTATACCGTGCGTCCTGAGGCCGTGATACCATTTTGTCCTCTATTCAGGGACTTGGAGAGGCGTTCAGGGATGACACCGCAGGAAAAATACCAGCAGGATCTGCTGCGCCCCGGCCTTGTGGCCGACCCCGCGCAGGGGATGGCGATCAGCAGGCTGGAGCGACTGTATCAGGATTTGCAGCGGAGCCCGACTCCGACCAGATCCCGGGGGCTGTTTGGCTGGTTGCAAAAGCCCACGCCACCGGAGCCTGTCCTTGGTATCTATATGTGGGGTGGAGTGGGCAGAGGCAAGACCTGGCTGATGGATACTTTTTTCGACAGCTTGCCGGGGACGCGCAAGATGCGCAGCCATTTCCACCGTTTCATGCACCGGATCCATGATGAACTTCAAGGGTTGAGCGGCCAACCTGATCCACTCAAACTGGTCGCCAGCAAGCTTGCCAGCGAGACAGACATCATCTGTTTCGACGAATTTTTTGTCTCCGATATCACCGATGCCATGTTGCTTGGCACCCTTTTTCAGGAGCTGTTTGGCCACGGTGTGGTGCTGGTTGCCACGTCAAATATTCCGCCGCAGGATCTCTATCGCAACGGGCTGCAGCGAGCCCGTTTTCTGCCGGCGATCGTGCTTATCGAGCGCCATTGCGAGATACTTAACGTGGATGGTGGCGTCGATTATCGCTTGCGCACGCTGGAGCAAGCAGAGATTTACCACTGTCCGTTGGATGTGCGGGCGAAAAGCAATCTTGATCACTATTTTCAGCAATTAACCGGTGGAAACGAAGCCCGCGAGGGGGGCGTTGAGATCAATCATCGTCAGTTGACGTCACTGGGGATGGGGGAAGGGGTGATCTACATGGAGTTCGAGCAACTTTGTTGTACTCCCCGTTCCCAGAACGACTATATCGAACTGGCCAGACTGTTTCATACCGTCCTGCTGGCCAATGTGCAGCCAATGGGAAATGGCACGGATGACGCGGCCCGCCGCTTTATTGCTATGGTCGACGAGTTCTACGAACGGCACGTTAAACTCATCATATCGGCGGCGGTTCCCATGACAGAACTCTATGGTGAAGGGCTACTGAATTTCGAATTCAAACGCTGTCTTTCGCGGCTTCAGGAAATGCAATCGCACGAATACCTTGCCAGAGAGCACCTTCCTTAGTCACAATACCGCGCCTGCCAGTCGGATGGGCATCTGCGGCAGGTAGGGCTGGGCGAGATTTGCTAGTGTCATGGCAGTGAAATTAGCAGGTGATATTTAAGGCAACTTCACTTATAATCGCCCGGCCCACGTTACAGCTGTCGATAAGACAGCGACACTTTAAGCTTTACTTGTATTCGAAGGGGTACAGGTAGGCCATCGTTTGTTGTTTGTGGGAGAGCCCCCATAAGCAATTGGGTCTGTAACAGGTAATTGGGTTTAACTTAATGAAAACTTTCGTTGCCAAGCCAGAAACCGTAAAACGTGACTGGTACATTGTGGACGCAGAGGGTAAAACTCTGGGTCGTATCGCAACCGAGATCGCTTCTCGTCTGCGTGGTAAGCACAAAGCTGAATATACTCCGCACGTTGACACCGGTGATTACATCATCGTTGTAAACGCTGAGAAGGTACATGTAACCGGTAAGAAATTTACCGATAAAATCTACCATTCTCACTCCGGTTTCCCGGGTGGTATCAAGTCAATCAGCTTCGACAAGCTGATCAAGCGTAAGCCGGAAATGGTAATCGAAGCTGCTATCAAAGGTATGCTGCCGAAGGGTCCTCTGGGCCGTGCCATGTTCCGTAAACTGAAAGTTTACGCAGGCGCCGAGCATGCTCATGCTGCTCAGCAACCTCAAGTACTGGATATCTAATCGGGAACTGGCAACATGGCAGAAAATCAATACTACGGTACCGGCCGTCGCAAAAGCTCCACTGCTCGCGTATTTATCAAAGCGGGTAGCGGTAAAATCATCATCAACCAGCGCTCCCTGGAGCAATACTTTGGCCGTCCGACTGCCCGCATGGTAGTTCGTCAGCCGCTGGAACTGGTTGAGATGACCGAGAAACTGGATCTGTACATCACCGTTAACGGTGGTGGCATCTCTGGTCAAGCTGGTGCGATCCGCCACGGTATTACTCGTGCTCTGATGCAGTACGACGAAACCCTGCGTGCCGAACTGCGTAAAGCTGGCTTTGTTACTCGTGATGCCCGTAAGGTTGAGCGTAAGAAAGTTGGTCTGCACAAAGCTCGTAAGCGTCCGCAGTACTCCAAGCGTTAATTCGCTGCTGGTACTCGCTCTTTCGAGTGTCAAAAAAGCCTGGCAATTGCCAGGCTTTTTTTATTGGTAAAATTACCGACATCAATGCTAACCACGCGTCACAAAAGACAAAAATTTGTTTCTTTATTGTTTTCATTGCCCACCTCTCTTTCTTGTCAACTTGTTATATTTTCTTTAAAATTTACCCTGTTTTCTGTGGCGATTGTAAATCCAGCTTCCGCCGCTGTTGTCACAGGAAAAATGGGGAACAGGGACACTATAAGAATGTGCGGAGTCCACATGGGAGAGTTTTTGGATGAGCAATGCGCCAGTTGATACCGGTCGCCGCAGATTTCTTACCTGGTCAACGGTTGCCGTTGGCGGGGTGGGAGCTGCGTTTACCGCAGTGCCGTTTATTAAATCATGGAATCCGAGTGCCAAGGCCAAAGCAGCCGGTGCGCCGGTTGAAGTCGATATCAGCAAGTTGGAACCGGGTCAGCTCATCCGTGTCGAGTGGCGAGGCAAGCCTGTCTGGGTGGTGAAACGCACCAAACAGACGCTAGATGCCTTGGCTGCGCATGATGACAAGCTGCGGGATCCCTCATCTGAAGAGCCACAGCAGCCTGACTATGCCCATAACGGCTACCGATCCATCAAGCCCGAAATTTTTGTCGCTGTGGGTATTTGCACTCATCTGGGGTGTTCACCCTCGTATTTGCCGGATAACTTTGGCGAGCAGGTACAGGGAGTCACATCCGGCTTTTTCTGCCCGTGCCACGGCTCCAAATTCGACATGGCTGGTCGTGTGTTCCAGGGGGTGCCTGCACCATTGAACCTGGTCATTCCACCGTACCAATATCTTAGCGACACCACCATTCTGGTCGGTGCCGATGGCAAGGAGGCCTGACCATGTTGAGTAAACTGATGGGCTGGATCGACTACCGCTTCCCGCTCACTGCCATGTACAACGACCACATGGCCAAGTACCCGGCACCGAAAAACCTGAACTTCTGGTACTTTTTTGGCTCTCTGGCGATGTTGGTGCTGGTCAACCAGATCATCACCGGCATCTGGCTGACCATGAACTACAACCCCTCCGCCGAAGGCGCATTTGCTTCGGTTGAGTACATCATGCGGGATGTGGAGTACGGTTGGCTGTTGCGGTATATGCACTCCACCGGTGCTTCTGCCTTCTTTGTTGTGGTTTACATGCACATGTTTCGCGGCATGATTTATGGCTCATATCAGAAGCCTCGTGAACTGCTGTGGATCTTCGGCATGCTGATCTTCCTGGTGCTGATGGCGGAAGCCTTCATGGGCTATCTGCTGCCCTGGGGGCAAATGTCCTTCTGGGGCGCCCAGGTCATCATCTCGCTGTTTGGTGCCATTCCGGTCATCGGTGACGATCTGACCCTGTGGATCCGTGGTGACTATGTCATTTCTGGTGCGACCCTGAACCGCTTCTTTGCGCTGCACGTCATCGCGTTGCCGCTGGTGTTGGTGATGCTGGTTGCCATGCATATTCTGGCGTTGCATGAGGTGGGTTCCAACAACCCGGATGGCATCGACATCAAGAAGCATAAGGATGAAAAAGGCTGGCCGTTGGATGCGGTGGCATTCCACCCTTACTTCACGGTGAAGGACATGATTGGCGTGGCAGGTTTCCTGTTCTTGTTCTGTGCCGTTATCTTCTTCAAGCCGGATATGTGGGGCTACTTCCTCGAGAAGCCTAACTTTGAAGTGGCCAATGGGCTGAAGACTCCAGCACACATTGCACCAGTGTGGTACTTCACGCCGTTCTACGCCATTTTGCGGGCGGTACCGGACAAATTGCTGGGTGTCGTCATGATGGGACTTTCCATCGTGGTGCTGTTTTTGCTGCCTTGGCTGGATCGCTGCAAGGTGCGTTCGGTGCGTTATCGCAGCAAGCTGCACAAGCTGAACATCGCCCAGTTTGTTGTTTGCTTCGTGATTCTGGGGATCCTTGGGGTGCTGCCGTCGACGCCGATGCTGACGCTGATTGCCCAAATTTGTACCTTGGGTTATTTCGGGTTCTTTGTCCTGCTGTTCTTCTATAGCAAGAACGAAAGCACCAAGCCGCTGCCGGAGAGGGTTACATTCAAATGAAAAGAATCATATTTGCAGTACTGACCCTGCTGCCGTCACTGGTGTTTGCCAATACAGGGGCAGTGCATCTGGACAAGGCTGAGTACGACTTGAGTGATAAGGCCTCCTTGCAGCGTGGTGTGACAACCTTCATGAACTACTGCGCTGGTTGCCACTCGACGCAGTATCAGCGCTACAACCGGGTTGCAGAGGATCTGGGTATTCCTGAAGAGTTGATGAGGGAAAATCTTGTTTTCACCGGCGCTAAAATCGGTGAATTAATGAAGATCTCCATGCCAGAGAAGGATGCTGCCAAGTGGTTCGGTGCACCACCTCCCGACCTGACGCTGGTTGCCCGTGTGCGTGGTGCAGACTGGATCTATACCTATCTGCGTTCGTTTTATGTGGATCCGACCCGCCCATTCGGGGTGAATAACGTGGTGTTCCCGTCCGTGGGCATGCCCCATGTGCTGGAGCCGCTGCAGGGAACCCCCCGTGCCGAGTTCGCCACTCACACGGTCGACGGAGTGGAAACCCAGCAGGTTGTCAGTATCAAATCTGACGGTAATGGCGAAATGAATGATGAAGAGTATGATAAGACGGTGCTGGATCTGGTAAACTTCTTGGTCTACTCGGCTGAACCGGTACAACAGGAGCGTGAACGCATGGGCTTCTGGGTACTTGGCTTCATCGTAATCTTCTTCATCTTCACTGTGCTGTTGAAGAAGGAATTCTGGCGCGACGTTCACTAAGCGACCAGAAGTGGGTAATATAATGCACGGCAATGAAGACCAAGATGCTTCATTGCCGTTTCTGCTTTTTAATGACGGGAGGGTTCAATGGCTGTAGCTGCCAATAAGCGTTCGGTAATGACGCTGTTTTCCGGTGCCAACGATATGTTCAGCCATCAGGTGCGTATTGTCCTGGCGGAGAAGGGTGTTAGCGTGGATATCTGCCAGGTTGACCCAGCCAACCTGCCGGATGAGCTGGCCGAGCTGAACCCGTACAACACTGTACCAACCCTGGTGGATCGTGAGCTTGCTCTTTATACCTCGCGCATCATCATGGAGTATCTGGACGAACGCTTCCCGCATCCGCCCCTGATGCCGGTTTATCCGGTTGCCCGTGGCAACAGCCGTCTGATGATGCATCGTATCGAGCTGGACTGGTACTCCCTGGCTGACAAGGTCATGGCCGGAACTGATGCAGACGCTGCACGCAACGAACTGCGTGATAATCTGCTGGCCATCGCCCCGATCTTTGGCGAAATGCCTTATTTCATGAGCGAAGAGTTCGGTCTGGTTGATTGCTACATGGCGCCGCTGTTGTGGCGTTTGCCGAGTCTGGGTATTGACCTCACCGGTCGTGGTGCCAAAGAGCTGAAGGCTTACATGGTTCGTTTGTTCGAACGTGAATCCTTCCAGGCATCCCTGACCGAAGCTGAACGCGAGATCCGTTCTGGCGTATGAGTAGCGAGCCAACAATGACCCCGAGCCGCCCCTATCTATTGCGGGCGTTCTTTGACTGGTTGCTGGACAATGACCTGACCCCCCATCTGGTGGTCAACGTCAACCTGCCCCATGTGATGGTGCCGATGCAGTTTGCCCAAGATGGGCAGATTGTGCTGAATATCGCGCCTCGTGCCGTGATGCAGTTCCACATGGACAATGATGCCATCAGCTTCAGCGCCCGTTTTGGTGGAGTATCCCAGCAGGTTTATATCCCGATGGCGGCTGTGTTGGCCATTCATGCCCGGGAGAACGGCGTTGGCACTATGTTCCCGCCCGAACCTGGTTATGATATTTGGCTGGAGCAGGCCGAAGCTCCAGTGGAGCCAGAGCCCGAACCGCCGCGTCCAAGCGGTCGTCCGACCCTGACAGTGATCAAATAAAAAACGCAGCCGATGGGCTGCGTTTTTTTATGCCGGTTTGGCTCAGTTCTGGGCGAACTCGAATGCCTTGATGACGCGTTTCACACCATCAACGTGGCGGGCAATCTCTACCGCTTGCTCCCCTTCCTGCCGGGTCACCAGGCCAATCAGGAATACTTCACTGTTTTCAGTAACGACTTTGACCTTGGCGCTGTCAAAATTTTTGGTACCGAACATGTCGGCTTTTACCTTGGAGGTGATCCAGGAGTCATTGCTACGGGTGGTCAGGCTGGCCGGTTGCCCGAGCCGCAGCTCGTTGTAGACATGCCGTACCCCTTCGATACGACCGACAATTTTGCCTGCTTCCAGTTTGTAAACGTCAGAAGGTGTCTGGCCAACCAGCAGGACACGGCCATTGTTGCTGTAGACGCTGATCTTGCTAGTGGCGCTCATGGGCTTGTTGTCGGCCAGCTGGTTGGCGGCTTTCAACTCTATGGTCTGGTCATCCCACTGGGCACTCATGGTGCGACGATCGCCGGAAACCTTGGCGGTCCCCGCGGCACCGCCGACTACCACGGCGGCGCAGCCTTGCAGCAGCAACGAGCCAGCGACGATGCCAAGGATGAGGATCTGCTTGTTCATTGGTTCAATCTTCCTGTTGCGGGAAAAGTGTCTGGTCGATGAGATCACAGAGACAGTGCAGGGTCAACAGGTTCACTTCCAGAATGCGAGGCCGACGGGCGGAAGGGACGCGGATCTCCACATCGTTGGGCCCCAGCAGGCCGGCCATCTCGCCACCGTCACCACCGCTCAGCACCACTATGGTCATGTCGCGGGAGAGAGCGGCCTCTGCGGCTTTGATCAGGCTACGGCTGTGGCCAGAGGTGGTGATCACAACCAGAATATCGCCAGGTTGGCCCAGTGCGCGGATCTGCTTGGCATAGACCTCTTCAAAACCGTGATCGGTGGCGATGGCACTGATGGTGGCCATATCGGCGGTCAGCGCCATGCCGGGCAGGGAAGGGCGCTGGGTTTCGTAGCAGTTGACCAGCTCCGAGATAAACAGCTGTGCCAGTGCGGCAGAAGGACCGTTACCGCATGCCAGCACCTTGTGGCCATTGAGCAGGCAGATGGTGATCATCTGGGCTGCCGTATGGATGGCATCCGGCAGCGCCTCGGCGGCAGCTATCTTGGTCTGGATGCTTTCGGTGTAGTTTTCTTTAATGCGGTCAGTCATAGGGTCCTCTTAAAATGCGTTCTGGATCCAGTCTGGCTGGTCACCCTCGAACGCGATCACATCGAATCGGCAGGCCTGATGAGCCTCGTTGATGGCATGTTGCTTTAAATAGTGGCGCGCTGCCAGCACGATCTTGCGCTGCTTTGCGCGGGTGACCGAGCTGGCGGCTCCGCCATGGCTGCTGTTGGCCCGGTAGCGCACCTCAACAAACACCAGGGTCTGGCCCTGGTGCATGATGAGGTCTATCTCACCGCCACGACAGCGATAGTTGCGAGCTACCGGTTGCAGGCCGCGGGCTTGCAACCAGCGTTCAGCCACTAGCTCAAAGTGCTGTCCCTTGGGTGTCGCTGAGGGGAACAGGCTCTGCAATTGCTGGCGCATCCGTTTCCATAGCTCCTTCACTGGATGGCTCCTCCAGTTGCTGAACAGCGTTCTCATCGACCAGCTTGCCATTCTGGTAAGTGCCCCAGCTCAGCATCCGTAAGATATTGCCCTGAGCGTCCACGCTCAGCTGACCGCTCATGCCAGCCTGTTGCATGCCACTGACCTTGCGCATCTGTTGCAGGTTTTCTGCCAGACTCACGGCATCGTAACCCATGGCAAACAGACGCAGCAGGTCACCCTGGATCTGTGGCCACAGTAGCGCAATCTGTTCGCGCTGGGTTTCATAACCACCAAGCAGCAGCGGCATGTCACCGATCCGCATGCCGTTCAGCTCGGATGCGACTTCGGTGGCGGCGCTGTCGTAGCCACGGGAGCTGCTGTAGATGGGCAGGCTGCCCATCGGATTGACCGAGACATCCACGTAGGGCTTGATCATCCGGGTTTCCAGGCTGTTGGCCACCACATAAACGGCATCTATGCTGCGCGGTGCGGCATCAGAGAGTTGCACCACCTCGCCAGCACGGGCAGTTGAGCGGCCGCTCAGGGCGTTCTTGACCATCCCCTGCACTTCATTGCGGGCGCCAAAGGTGGCAACAACCGGCTTATCCTGGCTCAGGGTCGCCCAGCTCTGCTCGAAAGCCTTGATGCTGCCGTAGCCGATCCGCCCCTGGGCGGCAATCAGCAATGGCTTGCGGTAGCCTTGAGCGTAGAGGTACTGGGCGGCCTGCGCAGCATCGGCTGCGGCTGAGAGGGAGAAGTAGTAAGTGGTGTCGTTGACGATCGGCTTGTCCAGCTCGTTGAGCGCCAGTACCGGCACGGTCGGATTGGCCTGAAGCAGTGCCTCGACCCGATCTTTGAGCAGCGGGCCGATAATCATGTCTGCCCCTTCCTGGATCGCCTGCTTGTAAAGATCGCCGATCGCCTTGCTCTGGGTGTCGTAGAAGTTCAGGGTGAATTGCCCCTGATTCTCCTTGTAAGACATCAGCATGCCGTTGCGAATGGCGGATCCTTGCGGTTCCAGGTTACCGGAGAGTGGCAGCAGCACTGCAATCTGCTGCACCGAGGTACTGGCAGTGGTAGCCAGATCGCCCAATCCTGCTGGCATATCCTTCTGGGCCGGATGGTTGGGGAAGTCACGCTTCCAGCCTGCCAGCTGACGGGCCAGCAGGTTTGGCTGGGCGCCAAACTCATTGACCAGTGCTGCCAGTCGCAGCCAGCCAGTGGTCACGTCAGGTGCCTGGGCCTCTTCCAGCGCTTGCAGGGTGGAGGGGGTCATGCTTTTCAGCAACGACCAGATCTGCTGATGGTTGGTCGCCTGCTCGCTCTGATTGAGATAGGGCTCCAGTGCAATCAACGACTTGGCTGCGCCAAACTTGTTGTTGATGTCGAGCTGCAGCACCACGCGCTGGCGATACCAATCCTTCTGGGTATCGGCATCCAGCACTACCTCGGGTTTGCCTTCCAGCAGGATCAACGCCTGATTGGCGTGGCCCTGTGCCAGCAACAGATGGGCTTGCAGCAGTTGCAGCTGCGCCTTCTGGGCGGGCTCCTTGGCCTGCTTTTGCAATTGCTGGAACAGTGCCGAGGCCGGTTTGGCCTGGCCCAGCGCCAGATAACTGCGGGCCGCCAGCATCTGCCAGGTAAAGGCTTCGGCCGGCTTGGCCGGGTCCACCTGCTCAAGATACCACTGGGCATTCTTGGTCAGATTGGAGAACGCAGAGGGCATGCCTGACTGCCCTGACGGTTGATTGGGCTCCGACGCACAGGCGGCGAGCAGTACTGCCGCGAGTATGATGCCGAAGAGTCGTGATACACTTAGCTGCTTTGTAACCCGGTTCAAGTTCATTCCCCGACCAGTGTTGAAGTTAGCCATAGTGTAAACGGGCCAATATGGCGACACAATTGTCGGGACACTCGGAGATCCCATGAGTGACATCCCAACCCTGTATATAGTCCCCACTCCGATCGGCAATTTGGCGGATATCACCCAGCGTGCATTAAACATTTTACGCAGTGTTGATCTGGTGGCCGCTGAAGATACCCGACATACCGGTATCCTGCTCAGCCACTACCAAATCTCGGTGCCGACCTTCGCTCTGCACGACCACAACGAGCAGCAGAAGGCCGATGTGCTGATCGGCCGGATCAAAGAGGGCAAGAGTGTTGCGCTGGTCTCCGATGCCGGCACCCCGCTCATCAGCGATCCCGGTTACCACTTGGTCACCCGCTGTCGCGAGGCTGGGGTCAAGGTCGTGCCGCTGCCCGGCCCTTGCGCTGCCATTACCGCCCTGAGCGCGGCCGGTCTGCCCACCGATCGTTTTGCCTTCGAAGGCTTCTTGCCCGCCAAGAGCAAGGGACGCGACGATCGTCTGCAAGCCGTTATCGAAGATACCCGTTCGCTGGTGTTCTACGAATCGCCGCGTCGGGTGCAGGATACCGTTGAAGCGATTGCGCGCATTCTCGGCGAACGTCAGGTGGTGGTGTGCCGCGAACTGACCAAAACCTTTGAGTCGATCCACGGCCTGCCCGCCTCCGAAATGCTGATCTGGCTCGGTGAGGATGATAACCGTTGTCGCGGCGAGATCGTGTTGGTGGTGGCTGGGGCCAATAAGCATGAAGAGGACCTCCCTGCCGAGGCGATCCGTACCCTGGGACTGTTGGTGACCGAATTGCCGCTGAAAAAAGCTGCCGCCCTGACCGCCGAGATCCACGGTGTGAAGAAGAATGCCCTCTACAAATACGGCCTTGAGCACTATTAAGTCGTGTGATCGTGCCTGCTGGCTGCTTTCTAACCGATGCAAACCAGCGTGCCAGCAAACTTTGGCTGCCAAGTCAGGGTTGAGGTGCGATAGAAGCACGATAAATCGCTGTAAACAGGAATTGCCGGTTTACCCCACCCGCATCGCAAGGCTATAATCCGCGCCTCGGAGTTGGCTGGGCAATCGCTGCTTCGTCGTTGTGTCCCTCGGGACAGACGGGCGGAGGGGAGGAAAGTCCGGGCTTCATAGGGCAGGGTGCCAGGTAACGCCTGGGGGGCGTGAGCCCACGACCAGTGCAACAGAGAGCAAACCGCCGATGGCCCGCAA
The DNA here is from genome assembly GCF_002586745.1 of Aeromonas sp. CU5. NCBI lineage: Bacteria > Pseudomonadati > Pseudomonadota > Gammaproteobacteria > Aeromonadales > Aeromonadaceae > Aeromonas > Aeromonas sp. CU5. The sequence goes on along the minus strand of NZ_CP023817.1, from coordinate 3,385,960 downwards.
GGGATCAGGTAAGGGTGAAAGGGTGCGGTAAGAGCGCACCGCGCGACTGGTAACAGTTCGTGGCACGGTAAACTCCACCCGAAGCAAGACCAAATAGGCCCCTATTGGCGCGGCCCGCGTTGGGGGCGGGTAGGTTGCTTGAGCCAGTGAGTGATTGCTGGCCTAGAGGAATGATTGCTACCCGGGGCAACCCGGTACAGAACCCGGCTTACAGGCCAACTCCGACCTCATTCCGCGTGAACCATCACGTTAAAATCCCGGTGCCTAACGGCACCGGGATTTTTATTATTCACGCCGAGATGCACCGCATGGCGGCTTTCTGGAATTTGTAATAAAGTTCTAACCCTTTTTGGTCGATATAGGTCGGCTGGACTGTCTGTATCTATCACACTGCTGGCCTGATGAGCGACCCTGTGGCAGTAAGGCGAGATGAAATGGTTAAGGTGGATTATTAATGTCATCAAGCAGCGCAATGCTCACACCTTCCCGGCTGCTTAGCGCAGAACGGGGCAGAACCCTGCCTCATTATGATCTGTTGGGTATAGAGCGGGTTAACCACGCCCGCTTGAAACAGGTCAATGGCCAGTTGAGCACATTTTCCCTGCAGGCTGCGAGTTGTATGGCCCAGCTGTTCAACAGCGCGGAGTGCGAACTGAATTATGGCGAGTTCGCCTTTTCCGGTCCGGCAGAGACTGCCGACGCCCATATTTGGGTAGAGGCGAGAAGTCCGCTTGAACCACAGCGCGCCGTCTATTTCTCGATCGCACCTCTGGTTATCTATCGCCTGGCGGTTCTCTTTTTCGGTGGCACCTTGCAGCAAAAAGAGGAACCCGTTCAGTCAGGCAAAGGACTGACCGATACTGAACAGCGGCTGTTATTGCGGCTTTGCCAGTATCAGGTTGATATCTGGTGTGCGTGTCTGGGGTTGGGGGATTTGAAGTGGCAGTTGCATGTCGTGCCGCGGGATTCCATCACCCACCGCCAGCTCTGGACCACGCAGGCAACCCTGCAGGCAGGTAATTGCACGCACCACTGGCAGATGTGGCTGCTTCCTCCTGAGGAGTCCATTTCTCCGGTCAGTCATTCATTGCCGGAAGGTCAGCTGGAACAGGCTCTGACTCATGTCCCGGTACGTCTGCGGGTGGTGATGGGACAGTTGTCCATGACGCTGGCGGATCTTGAGTGTCTCAAGGTGGGTGATGTGTTGTCACTGGACTTGCCTGAAGTGGTGCCAGCATTGATTGGCAGCCGTCCCTGCTTTAGTGGACGAATCGCAGAACACAAAGGCAGCCTGGTCTATCAGGTTGCGACGGTTGTAGAGGAGTAAATCGAATCATGAGCGAGCACAATATGAATGATCCACTGGATCTGGATGGACTGGATCAACTGTTTGGTGACGGCATCAGCATGCCCAGCGCAGCAGACTACATGGCGCCAACCAGTAGTAGCAAACAGCGGGATCTCTCCTTCTTTCGCCAGATCCCGGTCAAGGTAACGCTGGAAGTGGCCAGCACCGAAGTTCCTCTCGGCGATTTGATGCGAGTGGAAGAGGGGGCTGTGATTGAGCTGGACAAGCTGGCGGGTGAACCGCTGGATGTGCGGGTGAATGGCCGTCTTCTGGCCAAGGGCGAAGTTGTCGTCGTGAATGGCAAATACGGTCTGCGCCTGGTCGATGTGATCGATACCAACCTGCTGGGTGGCATGGACGACTGATGCGTTATCTGCTGCTGACGCTGCTGTTATTTTCGCTGCCCGGCTGGGGCGCGGACATGACCCTGTTCTCGGTATCGCCAGGCGCTTCAGGGGGCGAGGACTACAACATCAAGTTGCAGATCCTCTTCTTCATGACCCTGCTGGGTCTGCTTCCGACCTTGTTACTGATGATGACCAGTTTTACCCGGATCATCATAGTACTGGCCATATTGAGACAGGCACTTGGCTTGCAGCAGAGTCCTCCCAACCGGGTGTTGATCGGCATCAGTCTGATCCTGACTGTGGTGATTATGCGTCCGGTCTGGACGGACATGTATCAGAATGCATTTGTCCCTTATGACCAGAATGAAATAACCCTGTCAGAGGGGATCGCCAAGGCAGAAAAACCCCTGCGCAAATTCATGCTGGCCCAGACCCGTGAACCGGATCTGGAGCAGATGCTGCGTATCTCTGGCGAACCAACAACGGTTGCCAAGGAGGATGTGCCTTTCGGGGTGCTGTTGCCCGCGTTTGTTTTGAGTGAGTTGAATACCGCATTTCAGATTGGCTTTATGCTGTTTATCCCCTTTCTGGTGATCGATTTGGTGGTTGCCAGCGTCTTGATGGCGATGGGGATGATGATGCTCTCCCCGCTGATCATCTCGTTACCCTTCAAACTGATGGTGTTTGTGCTGGTCGATGGCTGGTCGATGACCGTCGGCACGCTGGCCGCCAGCTTTGGTGGGGGAGGCTGATATGACTCCTGAGCAGAGCGTTGCCCTGGTTGGTGGCGCGGTCAATCTGGTGGTGACCATGGTTTCGGTGCTGATTGTACCGGGCCTGATTGTGGGATTGGTTGTCAGTATTTTTCAGGCGGCCACCCAGATCCAGGAACAGACGCTCAGTTTTCTTCCCCGTTTTATCGTGACCTTGATGACCCTTATCTTTACGGGTAACTGGCTGTTGTCGCAGATCACCACCTTGTTCCAGGATCTTTTCCTTAAAATCCCCGGGCTCATCGGATGAATTCGCTGCTGTCCCTCAGTGCTGCTGACCTGACTGCATGGCTGGGACAGTGGTGGTGGCCGTTTATCCGGATCGGTATGGCATTCTGGGTGATGCCGGTTTTTGGGGATACCCGGGTGCCTGCGCAAGTCCGCCTGATGCTGGCGTTTATTATCAGTCTGCTGCTCGCCCCCATGATGAAAGATATGCCGGTTGTCGATCCTTTCAGTGCCGGTGCGCTGGTTCTGGCGGTCGAGCAGCTGTTATTTGGTTTGTTGTTCGGTCTGTGTGTCCAGCTGCTCTACATGGTGATGTCTACGGCAGGGCAGATCCTCTCCATGCAGATGGGGCTTGCGATGGCGGTGATGAATGATCCGGTCAATGGGGATTCTGCCCCCATCATCAGTCAGGTAATGACGGTTTTTTGTGCCTTGCTCTTCTTGGGGCTTAATGGCCATCTGGTGGTGCTCGACATCCTGGTGCAGAGTTTGCGTAGCTGGCCGCCGGGTTCATCTCTGGATCTGCTCGATATGAAGGGCGTGATCGGGTTGTTTGGCTGGTCTATCGGTGCCGCCCTGTTGCTGACGCTGCCTGCCGTTGTCGCCATGCTGATGGTTAACCTTACCTTTGGGGTGATGAACCGGACCGCCCCTTCGCTCAATATCTTCTCCCTCGGTTTTCCCATGACCCTGTTGCTCGGGTTGCTCACCATGGCGCTCTCCATCAGTGGCGTGCCCTCCCGTTATCTGGATTTGGTGACCCATGTACTTGAACAACTGCGAGGGTTGACCCCGGCATGAGTCAGAACAGCGCGCAGGACAAAACCGAAGAGGCCTCCAGTCAGAAACGTCAGAAAGCGAGGGATGAGGGGCAGATCGCCCGCTCAAAAGAGCTCAGTTCTGCCGGTTTGCTGCTGCTTGGCGGATTGGTGATGCAGTGGATGGTGCCGGGGTTTGGCCAGTTCTTTGCCGAGTTGATGAAGCGCCCGCAGCGTTTTGACTGGCAAGGTGCCCGTGATCCGCAAATGATGATCCATTGGTTGGGTGAAGCGCTGATAAACATGCTGTGGGTGCTGCTGCCCCTGTTTGGCTTTTTGGCACTGATGCTGGTGTTGCTCAGCATTGTGCCGGGCGGCATGGTACTGACCTGGAAAAAGCTGCTGCCCAGTGGCGAGAAGATGAACCCTTTGAAGGGGCTGGGGCGCATGTTCTCCAAGAACAGCCTGATGGAGTTGCTGAAGTCACTGCTCAAGGTGACGCTGATCGGCGGCACGCTGGCGTTGATGCTAAATCATCAATGGCCTTCTTTGTTGATGATGAACCGGATGCCCCCTCAGGCGGCCCTCGAACAGGCGCTACGGATCCTCTCCCAGGCATTTATTCTGCTGGGGAGCGTGCAGATGCTGATTGCCGTGCTGGATGTGCCCTATCAGCGCTGGTCGCTCAACAAGCAGCTCAGGATGACCAAGCAAGAGGTCAAGGATGAGCACAAGAACAGCGAAGGGCGTCCCGAGATCAAGGCCCGGATCCGCCAAGTGCAAGGAATGCTTGCCCGCGCGCGTATCGAGCAGCGGGTACCGCAGGCAGATGTGATCATCGTTAACCCGACCCATTATGCGGTGGCCATAAAATATGATGCGGCTCGTGCCAATGCCCCTTTCGTGATTGCCAAAGGGGTCGACAGCATGGCTGAGCGGATCCGTCAGGTTGCCAAGCAGCATGACAAGATGGTGATGAGCTTGCCCGAGTTGACGCGAGCCATCTATCACTCGACCAAGGTGGATCAGGAAGTCCCCGCAGGGCTGTACACGGCAGTTGCCTATGTATTGAACCATGTATTGCAGTTAAGGGCGTATGAGGCAGGCAAGGGGAGGAAACCGACTCCTCTTGCCCCGTTATATGTACCGCCCGAGTTACGTCAACCTGAGAGGTAAGTTTTGAACTGGCGTGTATTAACCCAATCCTATACCGCAATTCCGCTGATGTTATTGGCCATTCTGGCCATGATGATCCTGCCTCTGCCCGGTTGGCTGCTGGATGCGCTCTTTACCTTCAACATCGTGTTGGCGGTACTGGTGTTGCTGGTATCTGTCTCGGCCCGCAGACCACTCGATTTTTCCGTATTCCCTACCGTGTTGCTGGTTGCCACCTTGATGCGTCTGTCGCTGAACGTGGCCTCAACCCGGGTGGTGTTGTTGCACGGTCACGAAGGGCATGAAGCGGCCGGTAAGGTCATTCAGGCATTCGGTGAAGTGGTGATCGGTGGCAACTATGTCGTCGGTCTGGTGGTCTTCGTGATCCTGATGATCATCAACTTTGTGGTGATCACCAAGGGTGGCGAGCGGATTTCGGAAGTATCTGCCCGCTTCACACTGGATGCCATGCCGGGCAAGCAGATGGCCATCGATGCCGATCTGAATGCCGGCACCATGGATCAGCATCAGGCAAGAGCCCGCCGTGAGGAGATCGCGCGCGAAGCAGACTTCTATGGTGCGATGGATGGTGCCTCCAAGTTTGTTCGTGGTGATGCGATTGCTGGCCTGCTGGTGTTGATCATCAACCTGGTGGGTGGGTTGGCCATTGGCATCTTCCAGCATGCTTTGCCCGTCGCCGATGCCTTCCAGCGCTATGCGCTGCTGACCATTGGTGATGGTCTGGTTGCCCAGATCCCGTCCCTGCTGATGTCGACTGCCGCTGCGATTATCGTGACTCGGGTCAGCGATGAGGGGGAGATGGCTGATCAGGTTGGCCAACAGATTCTTGCTTCCCCCCGGGTTATCTATACCTCGGCAATTATCATGTTGATATTGGGTCTGGTGCCAGGCATGCCCATGTTCGCATTCCTCAGTTTTGCTGCTGTGCTGGCTTGGACTGGCTGGAGTGTCAGCAAGCGCGCCGTCAATGTGCCGGATCTGGATGCGGCGCAAGAGCTGACTCGTCAAATGATCCAGCCTGAACAGCAGGCACTGGAGTGGCAGGACTTGCTGCCGGTTGATACGGTTGCCATCGAGCTTGGTTATCGTCTGGTACCATTGGCTGAAACGGATAAAGGGGCGGAATTGCTTGCTCGGGTGCGCGGGATCCGCAAAACCCTCTCTGAGCAGTATGGCTTTCTGCTCCCCGAGATCCGCGTGCGCGACAATCTGCAGTTACAACCGGATCAGTACCGGATCAAGTTGTCCGGTGTCGCGTTGGCGATGGGGAATGTGGATTGTCAGCGCTTGATGGCGATCAGCAGTGGTGAGACTTATGGTGCGCTCGATGGCGAGTTGACCCAGGACCCTGCCTACGGTATGAGTGCGGTCTGGATCTCACCGGAGCACAAGGCCAAGGCGCTTAATCTCGGCTACTCGGTGGTGGACTCTGCCACAGTGATTGCCACTCATGCCAGCAAGCTGTTGCGTGAACAACTTGATGCGCTGTTTGGTCATGATGAAGTGGGCAAGCTGGGCCAATACCTGGCCAGTCAGTCACCCCGGCTGGCTGAAGAGCTTAATCTGGCGCTGACCCAGATGCAGCAATTGAGAGTTTTTCGTCAATTGCTAAAGGAACAGGTCAGCCTGACCGATATACGTACCATTGCTACGACACTGCTGGATGCGAGTGAGCTGACCAAAGATCCGGTCTTGCTGGCCTCTGATGTGCGCTGCGCCTTGAAGCGCCAGATTGTGCGACAGGCCATTGGCAATCGCGATGTGCTGGCCACGTTTACCCTGGATGATCGACTTGAGCAGACATTGCTGGCCGCGATGAACCAGTCACAGCAGCAGGGCAAGATCCAGCTGGACAGCTTCCCTGTTGATCCGCAACTGCTGGCCCAATTGCAGCAGAATATGCCGTTGGTGAAGGAGCAGCTGCAGCAGTTGGGACATGCCCCCGTGTTAGTTGTTATGCCTCAACTGAGGCCGTTAATGGCCCGTTATGCCCGATCATTTGCAAAGGGTCTCAAAGTGCTTTCTTACAATGAAATACCTGAAGAGTTACGGGTGGAGGTAATTGGTACACTTGGTTAATTGCTGTTGGATAAATATCCTGAAGGGAAGTGTTTTTTCCGCACTCCTGCTTGAATTACCGTATGAATACTATATGATGTGACTAAAATTGACGCAGTGCTACGTCAACTAAAAATAATCATTATAACAATAAGTGTGTATTCAACGACCAAGCGAACAATATGGTCGTGCCGTCCAGACATGGACAATCACATGATAAGGGCAAACTGAACTGAAAAGTCAGGACGCAAAGCCTCCGGTCTAACAGCGGGAAAGCTAATGACAGCGGGGTTACCAAGGTGTATCTAGACATCTCCTTGTTACCACATCGATATAATGTCGCACTGTTGATGCAGTGCGATCTTGTATGGCGTTCTTGTCTCTGACTCTTCATCTTTATTGATTGTTCTATCCACAGTCGCAGGTGTCAGATTCCTATGCTTTCGGGATTACCGATAAATACAACAAACGGGTTGTGTAGTCATAGCATTACCCCACACATATTATTGATACGACCCACATTAACCGCTGAAAATATTATCAAAACACGCCTCTCGGAAGAGGGGTATCGTGTATCTAGTGTTAATTCTGTTAAACAATCAAAAGGCATTATTGCTGGCAATGATGTTAATTTGATCTTGCTCGATATGGATGCCATGACCGAGCTTGGGCCGCGTATTCTACGCGAGTTTGAGGGGCTAGACTGCGTCATCATGGTCAATGAGCATCAGGCTGCGATTGCTGCGGAAGCCATGTGTGCCGGGGCTATCGACTATATTGTCAAACCCTTCGGCACTCAGCAATTGCTTGATGCGGTGCGCGGTGCTTTACGCCTTCGTCAGGCGATCCCCAATCTGATAGCCGTTTCTCCCATGAGCCTGCAGGTATTGCAACTGGCTCGGCGAGCGGCCAAAACATCTGCCACCATTCTCATCGGTGGTGAGTCCGGTACCGGTAAAGAGCGGTTGGCCCGTTATATTCACGAAATGTCAGTCAGGTCTGAAAAGCCGTTCGTGGCAATTAATTGTGCGGCCATTCCGGAGGCAATGCTTGAGTCGATTCTTTTCGGCCACAATAAAGGTGCGTTCACTGGTGCTACCTCTGCACAGCCTGGCAAGTTTGAATTGGCACAGGGTGGTACCCTGTTGCTGGATGAAATATCTGAACTGCCTTTGAACCTGCAAGCCAAGTTATTACGGGTGTTGCAGGAGAAAGAAGTGGAGCGCCTTGGCAGTAATCAAACGATTGCGCTGGATGTTCGAATTATTGCTGCCAGTAATAAAGATTTGCGGACTTTGGTTGCTGATGGGCTGTTCCGTGAAGACCTTTTTTATCGCCTTGATGTTTTGCCAATGAGCTGGCCCGCCCTGCGTGAACGTCCTGACGATATTATTCCTCTGGCTAACTACTTTATTGAGCGTTATGCACCTCAGCAGGGATACAGCTTGAGTCAGCAGGCCTGCCAGTTGCTGCTGTCTTATGAGTGGCCAGGTAATGTGCGGGAGCTTGATAATGTTATACAACGTTCGTTAATTATGGCGCGTGGTTTGCATATACAGTCAGTCGATTTGATGCTGCCAAATTGTATTCTTGTCCAAGAAACAGCCGCATCAGACATGTGGCATGCTCCTGAGGGGTTAAGTGAAACCCGTCGGAATGCCGAGTTCCAATTTGTATTAGAGACCTTGCGCCGCTTTCGTGGCCATCGTACCCGCACAGCCGATGCACTGGGCATGACGACCCGGGCGCTGCGCTACAAGCTTGCGGCGATGCGTGAGCAAGGCATTGATATTGAACAGCAGATTCAAGCAGAGGGATAACATAGTGAAGATTCAAATGATGTCATCACAGGTGACACTACTGCAACAAATGCAGGAGATGCAGCGTGTCGCCAGTCAGACTCCTTCTATCGAATCCAATAGTGATGTATCGGGAGCATCGTTTTCAGATGCGATGCACGATGTGGTAGGGCGTGTCAATGAACAGCAAAATATTGCCTCAAAGTTGATGGCATCGGTCGATGCCGGACAGAGTGATGATCTGGTTGGCGCCATGGTGGCGAGTCAAAAAGCTGGCCTGAGTTTTTCAGCCTTGATGCAGGTGCGCAACAAGCTGATGACCGGTTTTGACGACATCATGCGCATGCCACTTTGAGGTAACTGATGACTGAACTTGTAACATCCCCTGAGGGGACTGCCTCCGATTCGTTCAAGATCAAACTTCAAGAGGGGCTGCGTAACTGGCGTACTCTTTCCCGTGACAACAAATCGATCCTGACCATTGCCCTGCTAGCTGCGATTGTCGCTGGTACCATTGTGGTGATCCTGTGGACCTCCAGCAAAAACTATGTCCCCCTATATGGTAAACAGGAGCTATACGATACCGCCAACATCATGGAGATGCTGGAGAAGGAACAGGTGCCTTTCCGTTTGGAAAAAAGCACCGGTCAGGTGTTGGTTCCTGAAAACCAGTTGGCTCATGTCCGGATGGCGCTTGCTGCACGAGGGGTTCGTGCGGCTATGCCGTCTGGCCTGGAAGGTTTGGACAACGTAACCGGATTGGGCACCAGCGAATTTATGGAAGGGGCGCGTTATCGTCATGCCCTGGAAGGTGAACTGGCCCGAACTATCATAGCGCTTGATGCTGTGCGTAGTGCCCGTGTTCATCTGGCTATACCGAAGCGCACGCTGTTCGTGGGGCGAGATGAGGAAAAACCCAGCGCGTCAGTGATGCTCGATGTGCAACCGGGCCAATCCATCGAAGCAGGCCAGGTCGAGGCGATCGCCAATCTGGTGGCTGGCAGTATCTCCGGAATGAAACCCGGTGCCGTGACTGTGGTGGATCAATCAGGCCAACTGCTCAGCGCAGAATTGGGCGATAAGGTTGGTTTTGGCAAACAGAGTGTCCAGCAGATGGAGTATGTCCGCAAGCTGGAGCAATACATCCGTCAACGCGCCAGTGACATGCTCTACCCCATGTTGGGCAGTACCAATTTCAAGGTGCAGATTGCGGCTGACGTGAACTTCAATGCTGTCGAAGAGACCCAACAGCAGCTCGATCCGCAAGGTGTGGTGACTCATGAGTCCAACAAATCGGACAAAACCGTCGATGCGTTGGCGATGGGCATTCCCGGGGCGCTTTCCAACCGTCCGCCAGAAACCTCAGCGAAAGAGGATAAAGCCGATACCGCCAAAGGTAATGCTGCGCAGCCACAACCACAGAATGATACACGTACTGAGCGTCAGGAAGTCAGCAAGCAGTACGAAAACAGCCGCACTATAGTGCATACCACTTATCAGCAGGGGCGTCTGGAGCGGATCAACGTATCCATTCTACTTAACCAACAGATCGCTCCTGAAGGTGGCTGGAGTGCCGATCAACTGGAACAGATCCGTCAGATGGTGGAGCGTGCAGTCGGTTTCGATGAGTCTCGTGGTGATCAGATCAGTCTGCAGGCCTTTGATTTCAATGGTGCAGTACCAGTGACGGCTCCCGAATCCGGCTGGTGGGAAACCCCGTACTGGCAAGACTCCTTGCGTTATCTGGTCGGCGGTTTGCTTGGCCTGACGCTGGTATTCTTCGGTATTCGCCCGTTGGTGAAACATCTGGTCCGTACCCAGCAACAGCCGGATATGGAAGTCAATCTGGCAGATGAAGAGCTGGAGCCCACCGTCGGATTGTCCATGCGTAGTGATGATCCCCAACTATCGGCCGCGTTGTCCAATGGCTTGATCCACGCAGACAACAAGATAGAACCTCAGTTCTCTTCACTGGATATGGAGTCACTGCCAGAGCCGGGATCTGAACTTGAGGTGCAACTCCAGCATTTGCAGTTGCTGGTTGAAAAAGATACCGCCCGTGTGGCGGAGGTTGTCAGAGCGTGGGTGAGTGGCAATGAACAGCGTTAACTTGAATCAGAGTGCCGTCGATATCGATATCGACAACCTTGAAAAGGCCGCCATCTTGTTGCTGAGCATGGGGACCGAGTCTGCTGCCAAGGTAATGCAGAAGCTCTCCCGTGACGAGGTGCAGCGTTTGATCTCCAAGATGGCGGCTCTGTCTGGCGTCAGCGCTATCGAAGCGAAGTGGACATTGCAGCAGTTCTTCAACCAATACCGAGAGCAGAGCGGGATTGGCAGTGCCTCACGGGAGTATCTGGAACAGACGCTGGATCTGGCGTTGGGTCAACGGCTCTCCCGTAGTTTGCTCGACAGCTTGTACGGCGATGTGATGAGTCAGGATATCCAGCGCCTGCAGTGGGTGCCTGCCGATGTACTGGCCCGTTTCTTCCGCAACGAGCATCCCCAGATGCAGGCTGTGCTCTTGGCATTCCTTCCGCCCCAGACTGCGTCCGCCGTGCTCGATGCGTTGCCCGGTTCGGTTCATGACGATTTGCTGGTGCGCGTCGCAAGTCTCAGCAGTGTCAGCGAACATGTGCTGGGTGAGCTCAGGCTGACGCTGGATCGCTGTCTGGCTTACGTGGCAGATCAATCCGGTGCCAAGGTAAATGGGGTGCGGCAGGTGGCCGATATCCTCAACCGCTATCAGGGTGACAAGGAGCAGATGCTCTCGCTGCTGCGTGAGCATGATGGTGACATGGCTCTGGAGATCGAGAAGAACATGTTCGACTTCATGGCGCTGCGCCGTCAGAGCGACGACACCCTGCAACGGTTGGTGCAGGAGCTGCCCAGCGAATTGCTGGCACTGGCCCTCAAGAACACCGAGACCACTTTCCGCAAAGTTATTCTGGGTGCCATGCCGAAGCGGATGGCTCAGGCGCTGGACGATCAGATCCAGAACCAGGGCAGTGTCTCTTTGCGCAAGGTCGAGCAGGCCAGGGAAGAGGTCATGCAATTGGTCCGCGAGTTGGTGGAGCAGGGCGAGATCGAGTTCCAGCTGTTCGAAGAGCCCACCGTCAGTTAACAGGAGGCATTCATGAGTCACAATGTACGCAAATTGATGCCTGGGGCGACCCGTCTGTATCGCTTCCCTGCGCTCGGTCAGAGTGGGGAAGAGGCTCAGAGCCAACAGGAACAATTTGAATTCGGCTATCAGCAAGGGCTGGAGCAAGGTCACGACGAAGGTTATCAGGCTGGTTATCAGCAAGGGTTGACCTGCGGTCTGCAGGACGGTGAGAGCACCGGTTTGCAACAAGGGCAAACCCGCGGTTTTGCTCAGGGTCTTTCGGAGGGGCGAGCTGCCTTCGAACAGGCGATGGTGCCATTTGCCAAGCTGCAAGAGCAGTGGGAGTCGCTGAGTCGGGCCCGGATGGCCGAGCAGAAAGAGCTGATTGCCAAACTGGTGGCGCAGGTTGCCAAACGGGTCATTATGGCCGAATTCACCCTCAATCCGCAGCAGGTGATGAATCAGGTCGAGCAGGCGCTGGCTACCTTGCCGAGTGAATCGGAAGAGCTGGTGATCTACCTCAACGAGGGAGATCGGCAACGACTTGCCGAGCAGGGGGTGACTCGTTGTGAAGGGTGGCCATTGCAAGTCGATGCAGCACTCGGGGTGGGCGATGCCCGTATCGAAACTCGCGCTGCCGTCGTCGAGGTGAGCACCAGCTCCCGTTTGGCAAGTTGCATCGAACAGCTCAACAGCTCGCTGGACGTGCCGCAAGATGCATGAGGCCTTGCAGCAGGCACTGACCAGTGCGCTGGACAATCTGGATGAGTTGCCCGCGTTTCGTCGTTTTGGCCGGTTGGTGCGAGTGACCGGCCTGACTCTGGAAGTGGTCGGCTGCCAACTGGTGATGGGGCAACGTTGTCGTGTCAGTACGGCAAGTGGAACACCACTGTTGGCTGAGGTGGTCGGTTTTAACCGGGATATCTCTTACCTGATGCCGCTGCAGCCGATGAGTGGCCTCTTCGCTGGTGCTCAGGTCGAACCTATCGATGGAGAGGAGACCGTTCGACTCGGTGTTCACTTGCTGGGACGGGTACTCGATGGGTTGCTACAGCCGCTCGACGGGCAGCCGTTACCAGACGTTGGTGACAGCGTACCCCTGTTTGCTCTTCCACCAAATCCACTATTGCGAACCCCGGTACGTGAACCGCTGGATGTCGGTATCCGCGCCATTAATGGCCTGCTGACGGTTGGTAAGGGCCAGCGTTTGGGGCTGTTCGCCGGTTCGGGGGTCGGCAAGAGTATGTTGCTCGGCATGATGACCCGTAATACCGCAGCCCAGATCGTCGTGGTGGGGCTGATTGGTGAGCGGGGTCGTGAAGTGCGCGAATTCATCGAGCACAGTCTGGGCGCCGAAGGTCTGGCTCGCGCGGTGGTTATTGCTGCGCCAGCGGATCAATCTCCACTGATGCGGTTGCGAGCGGCCCAGCTATGTCACCGGATTGCCGAATATTTCCGTGAGCAGGGGCAAGATGTGCTGCTGCTGATGGATTCACTGACCCGTTATGCCCAGGCACAGCGTGAAATTGCACTGGCCATCGGTGAACCCCCCGCGACCCGGGGCTATCCGCCCTCGGTATTCAGCATGCTGACCCAGCTGGTGGAGCGAGCCGGTAACGGCACGCATCCGGATGGCAGTCTGAGTGCTTTCTACACCGTGCTGGCGGAAGGTGATGATCAGCAGGATCCGGTGGTCGATGCGGCGCGCGCCATTCTCGATGGTCATATCGTGCTGACCCGTCGTCTGGCGGAAGAGGGCCACTATCCTGCCATTGATATCGGTGCATCGGTGAGTCGGGTTATGCCACAGGTCGTGCCCGCAGAATGGCAAAAGCTGGCGGTAACCTTGCGCCAGCTATGGGGACGCTATCAGCAGGTGCGTGAGCTGCTGCCACTGGGGGGTTATCAACCCGGGGCCGATCCGCAAATGGATGACGCTGTTCAGCGTTATCCGGGGATTGCGGCATTCCTGCAGCAAGGCTTGCATGAAGAGATGGCCTTTGAACAGGTGATGGTTGGTCTCAAGCAGGTGCTGGGGCAGGGATAAGGATTCGTTATGCTGAAGTCTTATCTGGGCTTGCAACAGGAAGAGCTTGAAAATCTTGGCGCTGAGCGTCAGCGCTTGCGGGAGCTGGCGTTGCGGGAAGAGCAGCGAGCGCACAAATTGAAGGAAGTGATCTCTTCGCTGCGGCCCGGTTCCGACAAGTTTCATCCTTTGCTATGGCAAAACAAGCAACAGATGGATGGCCAGTTGCGCCTTTTGCTATCCCATCAGGTGCAGCAATCGGCGCTGGCCAGACTGGATCTGGAGCGTCATGAAGGGGAACTGGTCCGGCAGTTCGGGCGGGTCAAAGGGTTGGAGCTATTGCTGGCAAGACGTGATGATGTTGCTCGCCAGCAGCAGGAGAGGCGGGATCAGCTGCAGATGGACGAGCTGGCCAGCTTGCGTCATCTTACCCGCAAAGAGTAAGGCCGAGGGTTAATCCGCGATGCTGCTCGGGTCGCGATAACCTGAATCTTGTCCCAACAACGAGTGAATGGTCTCCATCTGGCCTGCCAGCAGGCGGCCATTGAGATCATTCTGACGCAGACACTGGTGCAGCAACTGTTCAAGCTGTTGCCATTGATTGGCCACCGTGGTGCGCAGGGGAAGTGGCAACTTGGCAATCAGGGTGGCCATCCCCTTCTCATCGGGTTTGAGTCCCAATGTCTGCAACTGCTGGCAGCGCAATTTTGCCTGTTGTGTCACCTTGGCCATCAGCGCGCTCTGCTGCTCGTTATGGACTTGCAGGCCATCGACATCATGGCTTGCCAGCAGCGCATGCTGGCGAAGCAATAATGCGGTGAGTTCGGTGTAGTGACCGTAGTCCTGCTGGATCCCGAGGATCAATGCCTTAACGGTGGCTTTGGTATCCACACTCATCGACGATGCATATCCAGAATGGCCTGACCCAGCGCATCCAGATCGATCTCCAGCTTGCCTTCACTGATGGCTTTGCGGATTTCGTTGACCTTGTCCATGTCGACATCCGGGGTTGTGGCAAGCTGGCTGCGGGCTTTGGCAACTGACTGTGCCGTGCTGCTGATCAGGGCATCAGCTTGTTGTGCTGGCTTGGAGCTTTGCTTGGTCGCCGCATCCTGCTTGCGGCCTGGCTGGTTCTGAATATAGAGCGAGTCAGTACGGGTAATTTTCATAACGTAAATTCCTGATGGTCTGTCTATGACAAGCGACCCAAGGCTTGTCAAACTTGAATCAAATAGCTGCCTGGATTCAAAAGCGGGTTTCAACTTCCCCGGTATCTGTTACCCATGCCTGTATCTCTTTGCCAGAGCTAAGATTTTTCACCCTGATCCCGTCGCCTATTCCACCATTTTCGAGGGCCTCCCCTCTGGTTGTTGCGGAGAACTCACCTTCCCCTGCACGGATAAGCACTCCCTCCCCCTGTTTGACCGCCCAGACCTTTTGTAAGTCCAGCTCACCGATGAGCTGTCCGCTTCTCAGATGCCGGTTGCTTTTATGTCCCAGCAGGGAGTGATTGCTCGGGGTAAACCCGCGCTGTATGCGGCTGACATCCAGCTCCTTTTCCACCAGGTCGCTGGCGCTGATGGATTGACCTTTTGCGATATCCCGTGCGGCAACCCAGACCGGTAACAGTAATGAGACCTCTACCCGCCCACGCACCTGCCAAGCGGGATCTGTGCACTCGATGAGATAGGGACGACGTCCCCAGGGTTGCCGATACAGGCCACCTGCCTGTAGCGATATGTTTCCGGGTGGGCAGGGGGGAAGGTGGTCGGCGGAAGGGGCAAGCCAGACGCGAAACTCCCCCGTTGTTGCAGGCCATCTCTGTTGGGCTATGTAGTCATCAAGACTCTGGCGTGCATCTTGTTCAAGCAACTGCTCAAGCAAGTCGCTTTGAGCTTGCGGTTCGCCATGAGCCGGCGAGCCTGATAGCAACCAAAGTACACCGGCTAATTTCCACACGGGAAGTCGCACTTCCTCATTCCTCGCTGTTTTGAGGTTGATGACGTGTTGTAACCGCTTGATATCAGGTCTTTTCATGATTGGCATGAGTCTTGATAAGGAAAACCCCGGTCTGAGTGAACGATAAAGGATGAAGCATGAGTATCTCATTTGACAGCGCCCTCGGCGTACACCCTTATGCCCTCGATGTCAGGGCTGAGCGGGCGCGTATTCTGGCGGGAAATCTGGCCAACGTGGATACACCGGGCTACCTGGCTCGGGACGTAGATTATAAGACGATTCTGGGGCGTGTCGCGCAGCAAGTTGCTGCCGGTAACGAGAGTCAGGCCATCAGCCAGGGCGCCATGCGTGATGATATGCGTCATCCTCTCTACCGCATTCCTTATCAGGTCTCCATGGATGGCAACACGGCAGAGCTGGGGGTTGAGCAGGGTAAGTTTGCCAACAATGCCACCGATTTTCAGACCAGTCTCACTTTCCTCAATATGAAAATTACCGGGATCGCCAAGGCGATCGAGGGCCGTTAACCATGTCGTTTAACAAGATTTATGACATCGCTGGCAGCGCTATGCGTGCACAGACCGTGCGGCTGGATACCGTGGCTTCCAACCTGGCCAACGTGGATAGTGCAGCCGCCAGTGAAGATTCTGCTTTCCGTGCCATCAAGCCGGTATTTTCCACTCTCTATCAGAAGATTCAGGATACCGATGGCCTTGGGGCCGCATCGGTACAAGTGGCTGGCATCGTACAGTCTGACCGCCAGGTTGAGAAACGGCTGGAGCCGACCAACCCGATGGCCGATCAGGATGGCTTTGTTTACTACTCCAACGTCAACGTGGTGGAAGAGATGGCCGACATGATGAGTGCCTCTCGCGGTTTTGAAACTTCGGTTGAAGTGATCAACCGCATCAACAGCATGCAGCAGGGGTTGTTGCGTCTTGGTCAGGGAGCCTAAGCCATGAGTCTGCCGCAGATCAGTAGCCTGGATACAGCGCGTGGTACAGCTCAGACCACTGCCGACCCCAAGATAGCCAGCAATAACCTTGGCGCTACTCAGGGCGCCCAGGGTAACCAGAATGGTGGCATGCAACTGCGTAACGAATTCCTGCAGATGATGGTGGCGCAGATCCAGAACCAGGATCCCACCAATCCGCTGGATGGGGCCCAGTATGTCGCTCAGCTTGCCCAGTTCAGCATGGTAGAGGGGGTTGAAGGACTGAAGACGCTTCAGCTCCAGAGCAACACCAAGATGGATACCCAGCAGGTGTTGCAGAGTACCGCCTTGGTTGACAAAGAGGTCATGGTGCCGAGCAAAACCCTCAAGCAGCAACAAGAGCACAAGATCCGCGGCCAAATCGAGCTGCAAGGTGTGGCGGAACAGGTTGATCTCAAGGTGTATGACCAGCATGGCGTATTGGTGGCCAACAAGAGCTGGGGCGAGAGCAAGGCGGGTGAGCTGAATTATGAATTGCCCCCCCTTCCTGCCGGTGAATACAGCTTTGAGGTCAAGGCGTCGACTGGGAAGACCCAGGTGGCGACCAGGAATTATGTGGCAAGCAAAGTTGATCGTGTGAGCTTGCATACAGGTGAAATAATGCTGCAGGTTGCCGGCGTGGGCGATGTCCCGCTGTTCAGTGCAATCCAGTTCGGCAAATCAGCGTAATCAAAGAGGAGCGCACTGTGTCTTTCAGTATCGGATTAAGCGGCCTGCGCGCCGTAAACCAGGAATTGAGCATTATCAGTAACAACGTGGCCAACGCCAGCACCGCTGGCTTCAAATCCAGCCGTGCCGAATTTGCGGCAATTTACGGTGGTGGTCAGGCCGGCGGTGTTGAGATGAACAACGTCTCGCAGAATTTTGATCGAAATGGTGACATGACTCGCACCGGCCGCGGGCTGGACATGGCGATTTCGGGCAGCGGTTTTTTTGTGCTGAAAGATGGCAGTGGCCAGACATCCTACACTCGCGCAGGCATGTTCCAGCGCGATAACGCTAACTACCTGACCACTGCTGGTGGGGCGCGTCTGCAGGGCTATACCACGGACGATGCTGGCAAGCTGCAATCCGGTGTGGTCGGGGATATCCAGATCAAGGCAGGCAGTCTGCCAGCCAAACCATCCGACAAGCTGGAGTTTGTTGCCAACCTCAAAGCTGATGCCAGCATCATCCCGGCGGCCGCTACTTTTGATGCCAACAAGTCGGATACCTTCAGCTATTCCCAGTCCAGCAAGGTTTATGACTCGCTAGGGACTGAACATACCGTTACCCAATATTTTGTGAAAAAAGGGGCCAATGCCTGGAATGTTCATTACAGCTTTAATGGCACGGATGTGACGCCTGCAGCCGGCACTGAAATGAAGTTCACCCCTAATGGCAAACTGGATACCGCTAACTCCACTATTCCAGCCACGTTGGCCCTGACTCCTGCGGGTGCATCGCCTATTGCGTTGCAACTGGATATGAGCCGGGTCAGCCAGTATGCCTCCGATTTCAATGCGACTCGCAACCAGTCCAACGGTTATACCGCCGGTGACTTGACCGGAGAGCGTGTCGCCGCCGATGGCAGTGTCTATGCGACATTCACCAACGGTCAGAGTCTGTTGCAGGGGCAGGTGGTGATGGCTAACTTCGCCAACCCCAATGGCCTGTTACAGGCAAACAACACCTCCTGGCAGCAATCCTTCAGCTCTGGCCAACCGGTGCTGGGTGCTCCTGGAACAGGGACACTGGGCAAACTGACCGCCGGTGCTTACGAGAGCTCCAACGTGGATCTGACAGGTGAACTGGTGAGCCTGATGACATCTCAGCGCAACTATCAGGCTAACGCCAAGACCATCAGCTCGGCTGACAAGATGAGCCAGATCCTGTTCAACTCCTTCTAAGGGTAATCCGTGGAAAAGCTTATCTACACCGCCATGTCCGGGGCACAACATACCCTGATGGCTCAGCAAATTCGGGCGAATAACCTGGCCAATGTCAATACCGCCGGTTTTCGGGCTGACTTTGAGCGGGTTTCTGCGTATGCCCTGACTGGAGATGGTTACCAGAGTCGGGTGATGGCCAGAGAAGAGATGGCAGGGACCAATTTCAAGGCTGGCGCCCTGATGCAGACCGGTCGCAAGCTGGATGTGGCGATTCGTGGCGAGGGCTTTCTTGCGGTGCAGACGCCGGATGGTAAAGAGGCCTATACCCGTGCGGGTAACCTGGAGGCGGATGCTGACGGGTTGTTGACCCTCAACGGTCGGCCGGTGCTGGGGGAAGGTGGCGAGCTGGTGCTCCCTGCTTATCGTGATATCAGTTTTGGCAAGGATGGCACCCTGAGCATCACTCCTCCGGGTGGTGGCGCTCGGCTCGATGTGGGCCGCCTGAAACTGGTCAATCCGGATCCTGCCGAACTGGTGAAAGGCCACGATGGTTTGTTCCGGATGCGCCAGGGAGAGGATGCCGAGGTCAGTGATCAGGTGGTGATGGCATCCGGCTTTCTGGAAGGGGCCAACGTTAATGCAGTGGATGAACTGGTCAGCAGCATGTCATTGACCCGTAATTTCGAACTGCAGGTCAAGCTGATGAAAGCGGCTGACGATCAGGCTCGTCAAGGGGCCAAGTTGATCTCCGGTCAGGGTTGATATTGATGGCATCGGGTCGATACCCGGTGTTTGGCCACGCCCTTGGGGACGAGGCTTGATGAACAAGGTGGAATCAAAGAATGCACGCAGCTTTATGGGTCAGTAAAACAGGTCTGTCGGCACAAGATGCCAAGATGGCCAGCATTTCCAACAACTTGGCCAACGTGAACACGGTCGGCTTCAAGCGCGATCGGGTGGCGTTTGAAGATCTCTTCTATCAGGTGCAGCGCCAGCCGGGTGCTCAGCAGGATCAGCAAAATTTGGCGCCTATCGGTATTCAGATGGGCAATGGTGTGCGTATTGTGGGCACCCAGAAGGTCTTCACCTCCGGTCAATTCCAGAACACCAACCAGGAGCTGGATATGGCGGTGGTCGGTGCCGGTTTCTTCGGGGTCGAGCGCCCGGATGGCGAGACTGCCTATACCCGAAATGGCCAATGGCATCGCAATGCCGAGGGGCAGTTGGTCAATTCTGATGGCTTGCCCATGGTGCCGCAGATCCAGATCCCCGATAACGCCACCAAGATCTCCATCGGCACCGATGGTACCGTCAGCGCCTCGCTGCCGGGTCAGCAAGATAACGTCGAGCTGGGCCGCATTACCTTGACCAACTTTGCCAATCCGGCGGGTCTTGAAGCGCTCGGTGGCAACCTTTACCGCGCGACGGGTGCTTCCGGTGAAGCGATTGAAGGTGTGCCGGGCGAGGAGGCGATGGGTGCCGTCAAGCAATTTGCGCTGGAGAGCTCCAACGTCAATGTGGTCGAGGAGATGGTCGACATGATCACTACCCAGCGGGCCTATGAGATGAATGCCAAGGTTGTCTCTGCCGCGGACCAGATGCTCAAGTTTGTCACTCAGGCTTTGTGATGATGAAGTCGATGCTGCGTTATATCTGGTTGGTACTGTTGCTGGGCGGCTGTGCCACTTATGAGCTGCAGGCGCCCGAGCCTGGCGATGAAAAGTGGGCACCTTCCCGGCCCAAGGTCGCAGCGGCTGCACAGGGAGAAGATGGTAGCCTCTATCGTGGCAACTATATGATGACCCTGTTTCAGGATCGGCGAGCTTATCGGATTGGTGACATTCTGACCGTGGTGCTGGAAGAGCGTACCCAGTCGAGCAAGAAAGCCAATACCAGCATGAGCAAGAACAGCAGCATGAATGTACCCACCCCCACTATTGGTGGTAAACAATACACCGATTTGGGGGCCTCCCTCAGTGCCGATCGGGATTTTGATGGTGGCGCAACTTCCAGTCAGCAAAATACTCTGGCTGGTTCCATCACTGTCACTGTCGCGGAAGTGATGCCCAATGGCGTACTGGGGATCCGCGGTGAGAAGTGGATCCGCCTCAATCAGGGGGATGAGTACATCCGGTTGGGCGGCATGGTACGGGTCGAGGATATTGACCAGAGCAACCGTATCTCGTCCCAGCGCATCGCCGATGCCCGCATTACCTATGCCGGTCGCGGTGCCCTCGCCGACAGCAACCAGATGGGGTGGCTGGGCCGCTTCTTTAGCTCGGCGTTTGCGCCATTTTGAGGATTCACATGAACAGATGGTTTATCGCCCTGCTGTGTCTCTGCCTGCCCTGGGTTAGTCAGGCCGCAGCACCGACCAAGCGAGCCTTGCTGGATATTGCCGATGTGCAGGGGCTGAGAACCAACCAGCTGGTTGGCTATGGTCTGGTGGTTGGTCTCTCTGGTACCGGTGACAAGAGCCAGGTCAAATTTACCGGTCAATCGATGGCCAACATGCTCAAGCAGTTTGGCGTGCAGTTGCCTGACGATCTCGATCCCAAGCTCAAGAACGTGGCGGCCGTCTCAGTCCAGGCCACACTGCCCGCGCTGGCAGGCAAAGGGCAGTTGCTTGACGTTACCGTGACCTCTATCGGTGATGCCAAGAGCCTGCGTGGCGGTTCGTTGCTGCTGACACCCCTGCGTGGTATCGACGGTGAAGTCTATGCCGTGGCGCAGGGCAATCTGGTTGTCGCCGGGGTGAAGGCGGAAGGGCAATCCGGATCATCGGTCACTATCAACGTGCCGACGGCCGGGATTATCCCCAACGGCGCCACCATTGAGCGAGAGGTGGTGAGCAATTTTGCCGAAAAGCCGGAAGTGACCCTCAATTTGCACCAACCCAACTTCAAGACCGCGCGCAATGTTGAGCGAGCGATCAATCACCAGTTGGGGCCGGTCGCCAGAGCGGTAAGCGCAGGCCGTATCCAGATTGCAGCGCCCAGAGATGAGAGCCAGCGTATCGCTTTTATGGCCCTGCTGGAGGATATCAAGGTCGATCCGGGCCAGGAGCGACCGAAAGTGGTCTTCAACAGTCGAACCGGTACCGTGGTGATGGGGCAGGGAGTCAAAGTGCACAAGGCTGCCGTTAGCCACGGTAGCCTGACGGTGACGATTGGCGAGAGCCAAACCGTCAGTCAGCCCAATGCCTTCTCCAATGGGCAGACCACCACGACGCCCAATTCCAAGATCCAGGTCGATCGGGAACGGAACAATATGTTTGTCTGGCCGGATGGCACCTCTTTGGAAGTGATCGTCAAGGCTGTCAACTCTCTCGGGGCAACGCCCGATGATGTCATGGCCATCTTGCAAGCGCTCAATGAGGCTGGTGCCCTTGAGGGTGAGCTGGTGGTTATTTAAGGACTCTCATGACCAGAATTAGCTCGGATCCTGGTTTTTATCAGGATCTCAATGAATTGCAGCAAATCAAAAACAACCCGGATCAGCGTGCGGCACTGGATGCGGCAGCTGGTCAGTTTGAAGTCAGCTTTCTGCAAACCGTGCTCAAGCATATGCGATCGGCTACCGATGCTCTGCAGGATGAAGATGACAAGATCATCAAGGGGCAATCCCTTTATCGCGACATGTATGACAGCCAACTGGCGATGAGCATGGTCAAGCGGGGCGGTATCGGACTGCGGGAGCAGATGGTCAACCAGCTGGCCCCTTCATTAAAGAATCCGGACGTGGCGGTCGCTTCAGAACAGCAGACCCTGGCTGCATTCAGCCAGCCTCTCAACTCGGCAAAAATGAAGAAGGTTGACTGATGTCACTGCTCAATATCGGCGCCAGCGGATTAAATGCAGCCCAGATTGCATTGAACCTGACCGCCCAGAATATCGCGAACGTCAATACCATCGGGTATAGCCGCCAGGAAGCCATGATGGGCAGTCTGTCCGGTTTCGGGCGATTGGATAATGGTGCTGGTGTCGAGGTGACAGGGGTGCGCAGGGTAACGGATGACTATCTTGTTACCCAGCATTGGCGTAGCCGTTCGGCCACCGGTTCTTCCTATGCTTTTCATCAATACATCAATACTACCGAGCAATTGCTGGGCAGTGAGTCCATGAATATTGCGAAAGGGCTAGACAGCTTTTTTGCCTCACTCAGCGCGGCGCTAGATAGCCCGGAAACTCCGGCACAACGCAGCCAGATCGTCAGCTCGGCTGGGGCGCTCGCCAACCGGTTTACCCAGCTTGACGAGAGCATG
Source organism: Aeromonas sp. CU5 (assembly GCF_002586745.1). NCBI lineage: Bacteria > Pseudomonadati > Pseudomonadota > Gammaproteobacteria > Aeromonadales > Aeromonadaceae > Aeromonas > Aeromonas sp. CU5. The sequence goes on along the minus strand of NZ_CP023817.1, from coordinate 3,363,253 downwards.
GTGACCCAGGAGAAGCAGATCGATGATCAGCTGAACAGCACTGTTTCCCAAGTTAACAGCTACTTGACACAGCTTGCTGAGCTGAACGTACAAATTGGCGATCAGACTGCCAAAGCGGTCAATACCGCGGCGCTGGAAGACAGTCGCGAACAGGTTGTGCGCGAGCTTTCAACCTATATGGAGGTGAGGGTAAATCGTCAAAGCGATGGCTCTTTTGCCCTCAGCCTGCCGCAAGGACAGCCGTTGGTTCTGGGTAGCAGCAGCAGCACCCTGACTCTTGCTGGCGATAAACTCAGCCTCGCATTTGGTGGCCAGACGTTTGAAGTGCCCAAATTGCACGGTGGTTCATTGGCTGGCGTAATGGATTATCGCGCTACCGTGCTGCGTCCGTTACGCAGTGAGCTGGATCAGATAGCCAAAAAGCTGGCTGATGACTTCAATGCCAAGCAAGCGACCGGACTTGATCTGAATGGTGCGGCGGGCAAGCCGCTGTTCTCTTACGACCCTCTTAACCCCTCTGGTTCGCTGCGAGTTGCCGCTGGTTTTTCCGGTAGCGATCTTGCCTTTGCCCAGGCAGGGGGTGGCAAGGGGGACAACCGCAACTTGCAGGATCTGCTGACCATCAAAGATAGCCAGTACAACGCATTCAGTGCGTTGCTGGGCAAGATGGCGGTACAGAGTGGTCAGGCCAAGGCGACCATGCAGGCCGATGCTAATATGGAAAAACAGATGGCGGCCAAGCTGAGTAGTGTTAGCGGTGTAAACACTGATGAGGAAGGGGTGAAGATCATGGCGTATACCAAGGCGTATCAGGCAAACGCCAAGGTGATCAGTACCTCCGAGCAGCTCTTCAACTCCATTCTGAACATGTTCTGAGAGTAATAACCATGCGGATAAGTACCAATCAAATCCAGCTCAGCATGCTCGACAATTTGCAACATGGTTTCGGGGATTATGCCCGGCTGGATCGCCAGATTTCGACTCAAAAACGCATTCTTCAGCCATCAGATGATCCTGTGGCTAGTGTGCAGCTATTGGGGTTGCAGAAAGAGCAAGCTGCGATGGCGCAGTATCAGAAGAATATTGCCAATGCCAAGAGCCAGCTCTCCCAAGGGGAGTTGCAGCTCGATACCATGACCAACATGTTGATGCGGTTGCGTGAGTTGACCCAGACGGCGGCTACTGGCTCCCTGTCGGATGTTGATCGCAAGGCGGTCGCCAGCGAAGTTGTCATTATCAAGGATGGTCTGCTGGATTTGGCCAATGCGCGTAACGAAAGCGGCTCCAGCCTGTTTAGCGGTAGCAAGGTGGATCAGACGGCGCTTGTCAAGGTGACGGACCCGGCGGCGGCTGATTTCGGTAGTTACACGTACAAGGGTGATGCTCTGATTCGGGAAGTCGGCATTGCCAAAGGCGTAACAATTGGCTTGAACCAGACTGCCGATAAGCTGTTTCTGCAGCCGGACGATTTTTTCAAGCGACTCGATAGCATGGTGACGGCAATTAATGCCGCGGCACCTGATGCTGCCGATCAAGCCCGGGCTATGCTCGGTCGCAGTCAGGCGCTGCAAGATAATATCAGTCAGGCGGTGAGCACTATTGGCGCCCGGATCAATCTGCTCGATCAGATTGATGAGAGTCATGCCGAGAAAGGTGTCTATAGCAAGGAAGTCAGTAACCAGATAGAGTCGCTGGATTATGCCGAGGCGGCGACCCGACAGGCCCACGTCCTGATGGCATTACAGGTGCAGCAACAAGCTTTTGCCAAGGTTAATGGCCTGAGCTTGTTCAACTACATGCCGTAACGAGCGAAGGAGTCATGATGCAGGTCCAGCAAACCCGTCTTGGAAGCGTTGCAGAGCCGCAGGCAAAGCCCAAGTTGCAAGGCCGGCAGACCTCGCAGGCTCATCCCCAGGTTGCCAAAAAACAAGGCGAACGCCACCCCAATATCATCCGGATGGATAGATGGGCACTGGTCGGTGCTGCCCAGCAGCGCATTGCTCATGCTCAGGCAGGGGAGCAGGCGCTTAATCAGGTCTGGGGCGAACTGAAGCGGCTGGAGCGGCAATTGGGCCAGCGAGAGCTGGCTACCAATGATGTGGCTAATCGCTTGAAAATGCTGGAAGAGAAGGTGACTCAACCAAGAGGCCCCTTAACCTCCGAGCTCAAGCCCAGACTCCTTGCGTCATCCCAGGAGATGCGCACCCAGTTCACAGCCGAACATCTGGACCTGCTCAGTGCCAAAAATAGCACCGAACGGCTGGTTTTCTCCTTTCCCCAGAGCAACAGTGCAGTGGAAGTGACACTTCCGGCTGGTGCCCGGGATGGAGAAGTCGTTGCCAGACTCGATCAGGTGCTGCGCAAAGAACATATCCAGGCGAGGTTAAATGAACTGGGCAAGCTGGAGTTGTCCGTCGCTGACCCCCATCGCCGTAAACTGGAAGAGCCCGTACTGGTTCGTGGTGAAGGGATCCGTATCCCCGCCGGCAACCCGATCCCGGTGCAATTCAAGCCCAAATCCGGACAGCTAACCCGCATGGCCGAGGGGATCACCAAGGGTGAGATCCGTCAGGAACAACAGCGACTGAAACGCGTGCTGGGGGAGATCGAACACTCGGTGCGCGAACTGAAGCAGTTTCGCCAGAAGATGGTGTTGCAGCTGGACAAGGTCAAGGCGCGTAGCCAGAGCTTGCAGCAAGATGAGTTGGCACAACTGCAATCTTCGCTCTCTGCACGGTTGTCGCAAGGGGGGTATATGGGAACCATGTCTGGTTTGCTTGCACAGGCCAACGTCACCCGTCAGGGAGTGGTCGCCTTATTGACCTGATCACGTTTAGAGTGTTCGATACTAGGAAACCGCCCGACTTGTCTCGCGCGGTTTTTTTATTGGTAATCTGGTCAGTGGGCGGTGCGTCTGGGTGGGAGTGAGGCGAATTGTTTGCTGGGTGAGTGACAGTGCAGAAATAACCATCAGCAACAGAAAAAAGATTTAATTTTCACGTGGCTATGGTCGTTTTCTAGGGGGGTCTACCCAAGCGCTGCCAGCGGCAGCATCCATTTCGAGGAAACGAAAATGAGTCTGTCAATTCACACCAACTTCGCCAACATGGTGACCCAAAACCAACTGACCTCTACCAACAAAATGGCCAGCACTGCCATGCAGCGTCTGGGTACTGGTCTGCGCATCAACTCTGCCGCTGACGATGCAGCCGGTCTGCAGATTGCCACCCGTCTGCAATCCCAGTCCAACAGCCAGAAAGTCGGTATGCGTAACGCCCAGGATGCCATCTCCATGATGCAGACTGCGGAAGGCGCCATGGACGAGATGACCAATATCGTTCAGCGCATGAAGGATCTGGCCACCCAGGCCGCCAACGGCACCAGCAGCGACAAAGATATCGCCGCCATGAACGCTGAATTTGGCGAGCTGACCAAAGAGCTGCAGAACATCGCTGGTAATACTACCTTCGGTGGCGAAAATCTGCTGGACAAGACCGGTGGCAAATTTGCCAAGGGTGAGGTGACCTTCCAGATCGGCGGTTCCGACACCGAGCGCCTTGGTCTAGATATTGGTGATGCGCTGAAGAAAGTTGTTGGTGGTACAACACTATCTGCTGCAGACCAAGCTCTTGTTAAAGCAGTGGATGATTACAAAACTGATGCTACAGCCGGTTCCGCAGCTAAGAAGCTGGCTGATGCCAAGCAGACTGTTGCTGATAAGCAGAAGATTGTTGATGATAAAGAAAAAGCTTTGGCTGGTAGTGCGACCCAAGCGGAAAAAGATGCAATCGTTACTGCGCAGAATGCAGTAGATCCTCTCCAAAAAGCCTTCGATGATGGCCTTAAACCTTTGACTAAAGCTGCCGCCAAAGTCGGTAGCGGTTTGGATTCCCAGGTTTTGGCCAATGGCATTACCGATCAAGAAAGTGCTCAGGTTGCGATGGGCAAGATGGAAGAGTTTATGCAGGATATCACCAGCGTCCGCTCCTCTCTGGGTGCCAATATCAACCGCCTGGAGCACACCGTTAACAACCTCTCCAATATGAAAGAGAACACCGATATCGCCAAGGGCCGCATCATGGATGCCGACTTCGCTACCGAAAGCACCAACATGACCAAGAACCAGATGTTGATGCAGGCGGGCATGTCTGTACTGACCAAGTCCAACGAAATGACCGGCATGGTCACCGGGCTGTTGCGCTAATCCCCCCCCCCGGAAAAGGCCATCGCAACGATGGCCTTTTTTACAACCGTGATCTGCTCGTTCAGCCAGCGCCAAATAGCGCGCGTATTTAATATTTTTTCGCGCTTGGTCGCTCTCTTGTGGGGTCACGTTAAAAGCTGCCAGTGGCAGCATCTATTTCGAGGAAACGAAAATGAGTCTGTCTATTCACACCAACTTCGCCAACATGGTCACCCAAAACCAGCTGACCTCCACCAACAAGTTGGCCAGCACCGCCATGCAGCGTTTGGGTACCGGTCTGCGCATCAACTCTGCCGCTGACGATGCCGCCGGTCTGCAGATTGCTACCCGTCTGCAATCCCAGTCCAACAGCCAGAAAGTGGGCATGCGCAACGCCCAGGATGCCATCTCCATGATGCAGACTGCCGAAGGCGCCATGGACGAGATGACCAATATCGTTCAGCGTATGAAGGATCTGGCTACCCAGGCCGCCAACGGTACCAGCAGCGACAAAGATATCTCCGCCATGAACGCCGAATTTGGCGAGCTGACCAAAGAGCTGAAGAACATCGCTGGCAACACCACCTTCGGTGGCGAAAACCTGCTGGACAAGACCGGCGGTAAATTTGCCAAGGGTGAAGTGACCTTCCAGATTGGTGGCTCCGACACCGAGCGCCTTAATCTGGATATCGGCGATGCGCTGAAGAAAGTGGTGGGCGGTGCCCCTGTGAGCGCTGCAGATAAAACCAAACTGGATGCGATCAAAACCTACAAAGATGACTCTGCTGGTGCAGCTAAAACGTTGAAAGACGCGAAAGTTGCAGCAGCAGGTGCTCCCGGTGATGCAACTAAAGCTGCTGACCTTGTGGCTGCACAAACAGCATATGACACTGGTCTGAAAGCAGTAACCAAAGATGCGATTGATGCTGGTACTGGCCTTGATGCGGGCATTTTGGAAAACGGTCTGACCGATCAGAAGTCTGCTCAGGTTGCGATGGGCAAGATGGAAGCGTTTATGCAGGATATCACCAGCGTCCGCTCCTCCTTGGGTGCCAATATTAACCGCCTGGAGCACACCGTAAACAACCTTTCCAACATGAAAGAGAACACCGATATCGCCAAGGGTCGCATCATGGATGCCGACTTCGCTACCGAAAGCACCAACATGACCAAGAACCAGATGTTGATGCAGGCGGGCATGTCTGTACTGACCAAGTCCAATGAAATGACCGGCATGGTCACCGGGCTGTTGCGTTAATAGATGATGGGCTGCCACCGCGACAGGTGGCAGCCTGTTTTATCGTTAGCCTGCCGGTTGGAAAGGCGAGAGCTGGTTTTTCCAACATGCAGGTGTTGCAGTATTTTTTTTAGGAGCTGATATATGCAGGTCGATCCCGCCTCTATTGCGATGCAAATGGTGGCCAATGAACGCAAAAATATGGACAAGTTGCTGAAAGGGCAGATGGCCACGGTCAAAGCGCAGCAAAGTTCACTGGCTTCTATCGACTCAAAGCTATCCAGTTTCCAAACCCTGCTGAAGGATTTAAACAAGCCTGCGTCACTGCAAGCACAGAAAGCCAGCCTTTCTCAGGAAGGCATCATGACGGTGACCAGCAATGGCAAGGCAACGCCGGGCCAGTACAATTTTCAGGTCAATCAGTTGGCCCAGTCGCATCAGTTCGGGGTGCAACTAGCGGATGAAAAAGCACCATTGCCAACCACCGGAAAAGTGTCGTTTACCGTAGATGGCAAGGCGTTCGCTATCGATTTGGCTACCTTGCCTGCGGGGTCGACAGCTCAGAGCCTGGTTTCTGCCATCAATGACGCGACGGATAATCCGGGGGTTAAGGCCAGCCTGATCCGCACGGATGGCAAGGTTAACCTGGTGCTGACCAGTAAAGATAGCGGGGCTGCCAAGGTGTTTACCCCTGTCTATGATGGCGACCCGGCGTCAGATTTCGGCAAGGCTTTTCTCGCCGGAAAGGTGATTACCCCAGGTCAGGACTCCATCATCAAGATGGGGGTGGGTACTAATGCGCTGGAGATCAAGTCGCCGACCAACAAGATTGAAAACGTGGTGGAAGGGCTAACGCTGGATCTCACCAAGGTGCAAAAGGCAACGGATGGCCCGATGCAGGTGACAGTGGGTTATGACAACGAAGCAGTGACGGGCTCCCTGAAAAAGTTTGTTGATAGCTACAACGAACTGCTGGAGCTGCTGAATAAGGAAACATCCACCGACCCCAAGAAAAAAGGGGTGCTGGCGTCAGATACGACGGTTCGTAGCCTGAAAGGAACGCTTGCCAATGGGGTGCGAAACCTGCCAGCAGGGATGACCCTGAGCCAGCTTGGTATCAAGACTGAAAAGTCAGGCAAGCTGGTCTTCAGCGAGACGGATTTCAAGAAGTCCATCGAGAAAGAGCCTGAGCTGTTGGGTAAGGCTCTGATGGGGGATAACGGTTTGCTCAAGCGGATGAGCAAGGTGCTTGATCCTTTCTCCAAGACTAATGGTGTGATGGCCACCCACAAGAGCACGCTGGAAGCCAATCAAAAGCGACTTGATGGTAAAATGGAGGCATTGGATAAACGCATGGAGTCTGTTTACAAGCGTTATCTCAATCAATTCAATACTATGAATCAGATGACACAGACCATGGAATCGTTTAGCAATTCCTTGGCCCAGATGTCTAAATCTTGAACCATCAACAGCGAGTGACCCATGTTTGAATCCGAAGATGGCTATGATGCCTATCGATTTGCCGCCACTGAAGCAAAGGCTGCCAGTGCTGATCCATACCAGCTTGTATTGATGCTGATGGATGGCCTGCTGGATGAGATGGCTCGTGCGGAAGGGCATATTCTGGCAAAGCAGTTTGAGCGTAAGGGATTGGCCATCAACAAGTGCATGCAGATCCTGGGTGGGCTGGACAGTGCTCTGGACATGGACAAAGGCGGCGATCTGGCGGTTAACTTGCATCGCCTCTACGACTACTGTGGCCAGAAGTTATTTGAAATCAGCGTCTCCAACAATATCGAAGGGTTTGCTGAGGTGCGTAAAATTCTGCAAGAGCTGAAAGAGGGTTGGGAAGCCATGGCGCACCACCCTCGTTAATACGGAAGTTCCGCTTCCTTCTCCAGAGCTATTACCCTCCATCAAGACCTTGAAATTTAATAAATATAGATCTGGCCCACTCTTTGCTTGTGGGCTAGTTCATCTTTTGGGGGCTTGCCATGTCAGTTATTGATCCCGCTTTGCGTGAAGCGGATGTGCAGACTCGCCAGCGTCAGCTATTGGGGTTGGGAACGCTGTTGCTACAACAGGCACAGGCTGGGCAGTGGGATGCCGTCCGGTTGACCGATAGTCGTTTCGCGCAATTTGTCTCTCAAGTGAGCCAAAACACCGAACTATGGACGGCATTGCGACCGGCGATTGAGCGGGTGCAAGTGCAGTATCAACAGGCTTTTCAGCTATGCGAACAGGAGACCGCAATTCGTAAACAGGAGTGGCAACAACTGTCTGCCATTCGTGAAGGGTTGACGGCATATGGTGAGGTGCAGGAATGGGATTAATTCAATTCGCCGGTTTTGAGGCGCTTCATACCCACGATGCCGCTGCGCTTAATCGTCTGTCAGGGCAGTCTGGCAGTGAAGGGGAACTTTATCAGCCGCTGGATGAGACGCTTGAGCCACTGGTGACGCTGCCACTCCCCGAGCTTGCCGCTGACGACAGAACCATCGATGAGGATAAGGCAGAGGCTCCTTCGCAAGAAGATGCTGCCGTTGAGCAACTCCAGGCATTTACCCTCACTCCGCCCGTTCTTTCCAGGGCTGAAGAGACTGGATATCAAGGCTTTATGCTGAACCGTGCCGCTGTGACCACGGCAAGCAGTGAGAGCGGTTCAAAAATGGTTGTAGAGGGGAAGTTATCACCAGCTCTTCGCATGCTGATGGGGACGTCTATGTCAGCGGGAGAACCGCCTGCCGCCAGTAGCACTGAGTCGGTAGCTCCTGCATTTGCCCAGATGCTCTCCAGTTTGCTGGCCAAATCAAGTGGTCAAAGCGCAGAGGTGCTGGGGCGATTCAGTTTGTCTGCGGTGGCCAGTATTGATCCAGGCGCTCCACTCGACGCCAAAGTGGGGGAGAGCTCGTTGCCAGATACCCGTCATCTGCTTGCTGGTCAACTGTCACCTCAGGTGTCCCGGACTGCGGAGTATCAGTGGGCCCCTGCCCGCCTGTCTGACAATCAGACTCAGTGGGGGCAGCAATTGGTGGATTTGTTGCGTGACAAGGTCGAGTTGCAGGTCAATCAACAGGTGAAACAGGCTCATATCCGGCTGGACCCGCCAGAGTTGGGGCGGCTGGAGTTGACCGTCAAGCTCGATGGTGACCGACTCAATGTCCAGTTGAACGTGACCAACCCGGCAGTACGTGATGCATTGATCCAGTCAATGGAGCGTTTGCGCATGAGCCTGGCTCCCCATCATGCCGGTGGGGTGGAGGTCAATGTGGGGCAGGGAGGGGAGCAGCGACAGCAAGATCGGTGGCAGCAGGAGAAGATTCTGGCTGGCCGTCGTCAGTGGCAGGATGAGCCGGATTCCCAATGGGCGACAGTGCACGACTGGCTCAATACCCTGGTCTGATTTTTAACCCGTAATAGCGAGAGTGGTTGTACATTATGCGGCGTGTCATGAAGTGGTTGATGGTTGTCGTCATTGCCCTGTGCCTGCTGGTTTTGCTGGCATATGGGGCCTGGTTGAAACGAGATGTGATTGAGGTTTGGTTGGGATTGGCAGAGCCAAAGCCAGAGTTGAGCAGTACTCCGCTATTCAAGCCGATGGAACGCTTTGTCATCAGTCTGGAAGGGGGGGAACAATCCCATTATCTGGTACTGGAGTTGGCACTGGTGACCTACAACCCGGCACAGGTTGCCAAGCTGGATGAGCTGACACCCCTGATCCGTAACGCCATGGTGCAGTATTTTAGCCACCGCTCCCATGATGACGTAAAAGTTGAGCTGCAGAATATCTCCAAACTGCAGACATCTCTGCGCGATAAGCTGGTAACCACTGTGCAGGGATATGGTTATAAACCCTATCTGGATGAAGTGCTCATCACTAAGGTACTGGTACAGTAATTACCATATGACTGATTCTGCTTGGGATTCTCAACAAGAGTTCGCTGATACGCCGCCAATTCCCCGTATGGGTGAGCAGGCTGTTATTACTCGTTATTTGCCCCTGGTTAAACGTGCTGCATGTCACCTGCGTAGTCAGGTCAGTGCCTGTTTTGATCAGGAGGATATGGAGCAGGTAGGCATGATGGGGCTGCTGGAGGCCTGGCGCCGATATGACAGCGAGCCCGATGCCCAGTTCGAAAGTTACGCCTTCAAACGGGTTCGTGGCGCCATGCTCGATGAGTTGCGCCGCCTGGATTGGCGACCACGCCAGTTGCGACAGCAGGTACATGGCCATAATCAGGTGCAGCGTGAACTGCACAACCGGCTTGGTCGCGCGCCCTCAGAACAAGAACTTGCCGCAGCACTCGATTGCTCGGTGGAAGAGGTGCGCCAGCTGTCCTATGCCAGCCAGGCTGAAGCACTGCAGAGTCTGGAAGAGTGGCTGGAGAATGGTGGCAAGGCGCCGACCACCGAGTCTGATGATGTTGATCTGGCAATGACCATCAGCAAGGTGCTGGCCACTCTGGATAAGCGTGAACAGTTGCTGCTCTCTCTGTATTACCAGCAAGAGCTCAACATGAAAGAGATAGCACTGGTGCTTGGATTAACCGAGTCCCGGGTTTGTCAGCTGCACAAGCAGTGTGTGCTTCAGCTAAAGCAACGATTGGTCGACTCCATATAGTAGTGCTTCACCCTCATTGGTGAGTCTTCTTGTATTGTGCGGGAGCATTCATGCAAAAACAGATTGGCATCGGCGTCATTTTTATATGTGTGCTGGGCGGTTTCATGATGGCTGGCGGACGGTTAATTGCCTTATGGCAGCCCTCCGAGTTGATCATCATTATTGGTGCTGCAGTGGGTTCCATGTTTCTGGGCAACTCGAAAGAGGTGATGCACGAAATGTGGGTGCAGGTGAAAATGTGTTTCAAGCCCAACAAAGAAGAGAACGAGGTCTATCGCGAGCTGTTGACCCTGATGCATCAACTGCTTGAAGAGACGCGCAACAAGGGGATGAAAGCGCTCGATGAGCATATCGAGAATCCCCAGCAGAGCTCGGTCTTTCTCATGTATCCCCAGATCTCAGAAGATCCCCAACTGCTTGGTTTCATTATCGATAACCTGCGCCTGCTCGGGATGGGCAAGATCACCCCCCATGAACTGGATACCGTGCTGGAGCAGGAGATCATGGCCATTGAAGAGGACATGCTCAAACCGGCCCATGCATTGCACAAAACCGGTGAGGCCTGTCCGGGCTTCGGTATTCTGGCTGCGGTGATGGGGATTATCATCACCATGCAGCAGCTGGATGGCCCCCTTAGCAATATCGGTGTCCATGTGGCAGCTGCGCTGGTTGGGACCTTTATCGGCATTTTCCTCTGCTACTGCTTGTTGGAGCCGATCAGCAACGCTATGGAGGAGATGGTCAAGCGCCGTATCGGTCTGTTGATGTGCATCAAGTCGATCCTGATTGCCCAGTTGCGTGGCAAGACACCACTGCTTGCTGTCGACTCCGGACGCAAGATCCTGGAGCCGGATGTCAAACCCAGCTTCCTTGAACTGGAAGATTGGGTGAACAACAGGGCGATGTAATGCGTAATCACGAACAGATTATCGTCAAGCGCCAGCAGCGTCGTAATAATGGTCCCAAAGGTGGCGGCGCTTGGAAAGTTGCCTTTGCTGACTTCACCCTGGCCATGATGGCTTTTTTCATGGTGTTGTGGATCTTGGCTGTCTCCAATCAGGAGGAGCGGGAAATCGTTGCTAGTCGTCTGCGCGACTACAGCATCATGGACAATGAAACGAATCCCTTTGACATCCGAAACAGCCCTTATCCCGTCGATTTGGGCGGCAATCCCTCTGTTCTAGATGAGCTCAACCCCAAATTTGATCAGCAAGGGCAGATGATGCCCAAGCATATGGATCGCCTTCAGAGCATCTTCTCTGATGGACCCGGCGGAGGATATGAAAATCTGCTGGTCGGCAAGCTCGAAGGTGAGGCTCAGATGAAGCAGCTTGCCGGATTTATCAATGATCTGGCGAAACAAATGCAGGCGAACAACAACCTTGAAATACAGATTGTTCCCCAAGGGTTGCGGGTTCTGATCCGTGATGATGCCGACCGAGAAATGTATAGCCGCGGCAGTGCGCGTATTACCCCCTTTTTCCGTCATCTGCTGATGGCGTTGGCACCGATATTCCAGCGCATAGAAAATCGGGTCATGATTTCGGGCCATACCGACAGCACCCCGTTTGCCGGAGACAACTACAGCAACTGGGAACTCTCGTCAGACCGTGCCATGATGGCTAGGCGGGTGCTGCAGGCGGGTGGCATGCCACCTGAACGGGTCGGGCAGGTTGTCGCGATGGCGGATACCATGCTGGACGATACCCAGAATCCCCAGGGCAGCAGTAATCGGCGCATTGAATTGCTGATCATGACCACTCAGGCTGAAACCAATCTGGAGCAACTTTTCAGCTCCCAAACGCAAGCGGCAGCCACCCATGCCAAGGAGATGATTTCCCATGGACAACCCTGAGATCGAGTTTCCGGTGCATACCTCGCACAATGATCCACGTCGAAAGGTACCGCGCTGGTATCTGCATGATGGTACAACTCCGCTTGAGTCACAAAGCTGTGGAATCGCTGCACGTATGCTGATTTCAGGTGTGTTGTTTGACAAAAGCATTGGCCGTGCCGTGATCAAGGATATTGGTCCGGGAGGGGTGGGTTTTCTTGCTCCAGCTCGCTTTATGTTACCGAACACGGTGACACTTTCTCTGTCGCGACAGACAGTGTTGGAGTGTCACATCACGCATCGTCGAGTTATAGGTCAGCACCTTTGCTTTTATGGTGCTCGCTGGTCTGATCCGCAAGAGGTTGATTTAGGACCAATATTGAGTCAGTGGCGCCACTGTTTCATGGTACCGCAATCAGCGGTCGCTTCTGCTCCATCCCAAGCGGATCAGGCAAGCGTTCCAGCCTGATCTCGCCCCGGCTCATATCAAGCCCTCTGGCTGCTTTGAGTAACAGGGGGTCGTGCAGATTGTCCAGTGAGACCGCTTTGACAATAGCGGTCGCCCCCTTCTTCTGGCTGGCGGTGGGAGCCTTGCCCTTGCTGTAGACGATCGGGCAATTGGTTATCCCTGGCGCGGTAGGGAGTTGCCAAGCCGGATTCCAGCGGCTGGCCTCATTCATTGATACGCCCTTCGCCTGAGCCCACGCGGGCAGGGAACAGCCATCTGGATGACGAAAAATTTGCAAATCACTGCCGCTTTGCCACGGCGGAAGCTGAAACTGATAGCTATCAGCCATATCGAGTAGCCTTGCAAGCGCGACAAAGCGCGCCACATAAAAGCGGGTTTCAGTCGGAAGCTCCAGTTCCCATACATTGCGTGTCCCCGCTTTCAAAACTGCATTGAGTACCCGTCCTTCTCCCGCGTTATAGGCGGCCAAAGCAAGCAACCAGTCATTGCCAAAGAAGCGATAAAGCCATGCCAGATAGGAAAGGGCTGCCTCTGTCGCTAATGGCAGTGAATAGCGGCCATCAAATTCGCTTGTGATAGGCACGGCAAATCGGGTGGCGGTATCGGGCATTAGCTGCCAAGGGCCCGCCGCGCCAGCAGAAGAGACCACATCCAGCCGGTAACTGCTTTCCAGCAAAGGAACAAAGGCAAGCAAAGGAGGCAGTTTGCGTTCGTGAACCTGCTCCGCGACCCAGCGAATAACGGGTTGTGTCTCCGCGAGGCGTTGCTGCAGATAAGGACGTTGCTTAAGCAAGAATTGCTGCTGTTGGCTGACCAAATCGGCACCTTTTCCCTGAATCGGGATAGGGAAACCTGCTTGCCAGTGATAATTGTGATAAGCATGGCAAGATGTTGATATCATTAACATCCCGCTCAGTAGCAAAAAAATGAGTCTGGTCATGGGGCAATTGTTGAGCAAGGATCGCGCAATAATAAAAACATGATATATCTCAACAGTTTTTTGAATTTAAGGTCGTCTGATCATGTGTAATCCAGGACGTAGCAAGCATGATAACACGAGTAAAAAAGAGCCCAAATTCGGGTAAAGCGATTCAGAAGTTTTTGCTGTATCTGATACTCGCCAATTTCATTCTGATGGGCTTGTACATTGGTTACGCCCAAGAGCTGACATTTGCCACCAATATTCTGCTGACATCCCTGCTGATTATTTACAATTTGTTGCTCTGTCAGCTGGTTTCTCTGCGTGCGCGCCGTTCGAAAGATGGTTACATCATCTATCCAGTGATATGTGTTAGTATCTTGCTATGTGCAGTGGTATTGTTCCGTTTCATAATATTGCCTAGATAGTGACCGCCTACCACCCCGCAGTTAATTAATCGTTTGCTGTTTTTTCAGCAATAACTCTTGGAAAATCAACCCACTCAACCAGCAGTGTCCACATGCTGCGTCAATATGTTCTCTCTGTCCCATCTCCTTGCTTGAAAAGCCCCTTCCACGTCCTTAAACTTCATGGTGGGGAAAAGTGGATCAAAGTGGTTTTTAGAGGGGCAATCAGCTCGCTCACTCACCTTCAGGGACTGCAATTTGTTGCGTGGCGCTCATGCCATCAGCCTGGACAGTAAAGGGCGGCTGGCTATTCCGACCAAATTCCGTGATTGGCTGCGCTCTGAGCGCGACGGCCAGCTGGTCTGCACCATCGATATTGCCCATCCCTGTCTGCTGCTTTATCCCCTGAACGAATGGGAAGAGGTTGAGCGCAAGCTCAAAACCCTCTCCAGCATGAATCCGCAAGAGCGCCGTTTGCAGCGGCTGTTGCTGGGGCATGCAACCGAATGCGAGCTGGATGGCAATGGCCGTCTGCTGCTCAGCCAGCCACTGCGTAACCATGCGGGGTTGGACAAGAAAATCATGTTGGTGGGCCAGCTCAACAAGTTTGAGCTGTGGGATGAAGCCCGCTGGCAACAACAGGTCAATGACGACATCTTGGGTCTGCCCGGGGACGATTGGGCAAGCTCACCACGACTACAGGATTTCTCTTTATAAATGACCCAAGCCGCTGAACACATCACAGTGCTGTTGCACGAAGCCGTCGCAGGTCTGGACATCAAGCCGGACGGCGTTTACGTCGATGGTACTTTTGGCCGTGGTGGTCATTCTCGTCTGATCCTGCAGCACCTTGGCCCCAATGGCCGGTTGATCGCCATCGACCGCGATCCGCAGGCGATTGCCGAGGCGGCCAAGATCCAGGATCCCCGTTTCGAAATCGTCCATGGTCCCTTCTCCGGTATCGCCTCTTATCTTGATGAGCGTGGTTTGCTGGGCAAGGTGGATGGCTTTTTGCTGGATTTGGGGGTCTCGTCTCCCCAGCTGGACGATGCCGAGCGCGGATTCAGCTTTATGAAAGATGGCCCGCTCGATATGCGGATGGACCCCACCTCAGGCCAAAGTGCTGCCCAGTGGCTGGCCAAGGCTGATGTGGATGACATCGCCTGGGTGCTGAAGACCTTCGGTGAGGAGCGCTTTGCCAAGAAGATCGCCCGCGCCATCGTCCACGATCGCGTGACCGAACCTTATGTGCGTACCCGTCAGCTGGCGGAGATGATTGCCCGGGTCAACCCGAGCAAGGAAAAAGGCAAGCATGCTGCAACCCGCAGCTTCCAGGCCATCCGCATCTATATCAACAGCGAGCTGGACGAGATTGAAACTGCGCTTAACGGTGCGCTGGAGGTGCTGGCACCCCAGGGGCGTCTGTCGGTGATCAGCTTCCACTCATTGGAAGATCGGCTGGTGAAGCACTTCATCCGCAAGCATGAAAAAGGGCCGGAAGTGCCTTACGGTATTCCGTTGACCGAGGCCCAGCTGGCTGGCGGTCGCAAATTGAAGTCGGTGGGTAAGGCCCTCAAGCCATCTGATTTTGAAGTTTCTGAAAATAGCCGCTCGCGCAGCTCGGTGCTGCGGGTTGCCGAACGGCTGGCGGAGTAAGCGATGAGCGAGGTGCGTGTTCATCTGGCCAAGGAGATCCTCCGTGATCTCTGGCGCCACAAGCTGCAGATTTTGCTGTCAGTGGCCGTGCTGGTCACCGCCTTTGCGGTGATTTTGGTGACCAACATGACCCGGGGTCTGACAGCCAAGCAGAACGATCTGATGGCGGAAGAGGATCGCCTCAATATCGAATGGCGCCATCTGCTGCTGGAGCAGGGCACCCTGGCTGAACACTCCCGGGTGGCGAGTCTGGCGATGGACAAGTTACAGATGGGACGTCCGCTGGTGACCACCGAGAAGGTAATTACCCAACCATGAAACGCAAGGCTACAGCCAAAGCTGCCAAAGCGACTGTCAAAGCGCCATCGATCTATCCGTGGCGCTTTCGCACGCTGGTGGTATTTATCGGCATCGCGTTTGTGGGTCTGATCCTGCGTCTGGCGTGGATCCAGGTGATCAACCCGGATCGTCTGCGTCAGGAGGGGGATATGCGTTCGCTGCGGACGACATCCACCCAGGCGGTGCGCGGCATGATCACCGATCGCAATGGCGAGCAGCTGGCGGTTTCCGTGCCAGTCGAGGCGGTCTGGGCCGATCCCAAAACAGTCCATGAGTCCGGCGCCATCAATAACGAGCGGGCCTGGCTGGCATTATCAGCAGTGCTGAAACTCGATATCAATACGCTCAAGCACCGCCTTGCCAACCCCAGCAAGCGGTTCGTCTACCTGCAGCGTCAGGTGACGCCTGCTGTTGCCGAGTATATCAAGGGGTTGAAGCTGGGTGGGGTCTACCTGCGCCCTGAAGCGCGCCGTTTCTACCCGACCGGCGAGATCAGCGCCCATCTGGTGGGGGTGACCAACATCGATGACAACGGCATAGAGGGTATCGAGCGTAGCTACAACGAGTGGTTGACGGCCACCTCTGGCGAGATGCGGGTGCGCAAGGACCGTCAGGGTCGCGTAATTGAACGCCTTGGTGTCGTCAAAGAGGGCAAGAACGCCAACGATCTGCAACTCAGTATCGATCAGCGGGTTCAGGCTCTGGCCTACCGCGCCCTCAAGCGGGCAACCGACGAGAACAAGGCGACCTCTGGCTCCATGGTGATGCTGGATATCAAGACCGGCGAAGTGCTCGCCATGGTCAACACCCCCTCTTACAACCCCAATAACCGTGGTCAGTATCAGAGCTTCCGGGTGCGCAACCGGGTAGTAACCGATACCTATGAGCCTGGCTCCACCATTAAGCCATTGATTTTGTTAAGTGGGTTGCAGGCCGGGGTGACCAGCTGGAGAGACACCATTCCGGGTGGGCCACTGTTTATCGGCGCCAAACAGATCAAGGACGTCAGTATTCACAAGGCGACCAACCTCTACGACATTCTGCGTTACTCCTCCAACATCGGTATGTCGCGCATCGCGCTGCGGATGCCGGCGCAGGAGATGATCAACACCCTCAGCATGTTTGGTTTCGGCATGGATACCGGCAGCGGGCTGATGGGCGAGAGCAGCGGCATGCTGCCCCAGCGTCGTCGCTGGTCTGATATCGAGCGGGCGACCCTCTCATTTGGCTATGGCTTGCGGGTCACCCCGCTGCAGCTGGCTTCCGCCTACGCCACCCTGGCCAACAAGGGCAAGCGGGTGCCGCTCTCCATCGTCAAGGTCACCACGCCGCCCAAGGGTGAGCAGGTGATCGACCACAACAACGCCTCTGCCATGTTGCAGGCGCTGGAATATGTGGTCGACAACGCCATTCCCAAGGCCAAGATCCCGGGCTATCGGGTCGGCGGCAAGAGTGGTACCGCCAAGGTCGCCGTCGCTGGTGGCTATGGCAAGGATTACATGGCCTGGTTTGCCGGTTTTGCCCCAGCCAGTGACCCCCGTTTCGTCATGGTGGTGGTGATCAACGAGCCGAAAGGCAGCGCCTATTATGGCGGCGCCGTGGCGACCCCACCGTTTGCAGAGGCCATGGGCGGGGTGCTGCAGCTCTTCAATATTCGTCCTGATGCGGTGCCCACAGCGGTGCCCACCAAACTTGCCCGTACGGAGGCTTCCTTTGTCCCGCGCACATGAGTACCGCGCACTTGATGCATTACTGCGCCCCTTCGGTATCCAGGTGCCGGCGCTCGCCCTGACCGATATCCAGCTGGATAGTCGGCGGGTCGGCCCCGGCTCCCTCTTCGTGGCCATTCGTGGTCATCAGGTGGATGGCAGACGGTTTATCGAACAGGCGGTGGCTCAGGGAGCGACCGCTGTTGTGTTTGAGGAGGATGGTGAATTTATCCCGCCATCGACTCCGGTTCCCTGTATCGGGATGCGGGAGCTGCCCGCTCATCTTTCTGCTCTCTCAGGGTATTTCTACGACCAGCCAGCCAAAAAACTTGAACTGGTGGGGATCACCGGTACCAACGGCAAGAGCACCACGGCGCTGCTGGTCGCTAACTGGCGTACCCTGCTGGGTGGCAAGGCTGGGGTGATGGGTACCATCGGCAATGGCCTGTTTGGCGATCTGATCGAAGCGGAAAACACCACCGGCAGCGCCGTGCAGGTGCAGTCCACGTTGGCTGCGCTGCAAGAGCTGGGAGCGGATCTGGTGGCTATGGAGGTCTCCAGCCACGGTCTGGTGCAGCACCGTGTCGCCGCGCTGCCCTTTGCCGCAGCCGTTTTCACCAACCTGAGCCGGGATCACCTCGACTATCACGGCACCATGGCAGCCTATGGCGCGGCCAAAGAGCAGCTGCTGCAGCTGGTCGATGAGTCAAATGCGGTGATCAACCGCGATGACGAGTTGGGTGTCAAGTGGCTCGAAAAATACCCGGCTGCGGTGGCCTTCAGTGTGGATGGCCCGATTGAACACCATTCTGGCCGTCAATTAACGGCGCAGCAGCTCGATTTTCACCAGCAAGGTTTTCGCGCGCAGATTAACTCCAGCTGGGGGAATGGTGTATTATCCGCCCCCTTGCTCGGGCGCTTCAACGTCAGCAATGTGCTGGCGGCGATGGGGGTGATGCTGGTGCTCGGTTACGACTTCAACGAGCTGCTGGCGACTGCACCTCAACTGCAGCCGGTGACCGGTCGCATGGAGTGTTTCGGCGGTGGCGATACGCCGCTGGCAGTGGTCGATTACGCCCACACCCCGGATGCGCTGGAAAAGGCATTGCAGGCCCTGCGGGTGCACTGCCAAGGTCAGCTCTGGTGTCTGGTTGGCTGTGGCGGCGACCGCGATCGCGGCAAGCGCCCCATGATGGCGGCGATGGCCGAGCAGTATGCGGATCGCGTGATCCTGACCGACGACAATCCCCGTACCGAGGAGCCGGCCCGGATCATGGCCGACATGGTGGCGGGTCTTCGCGATCCTGCTGCGGTGCAGGTGGAGCACGATCGGGTCAAGGCGATTGCGCTGGCCATCGGTCAGGCGAGCAAACAGGACATCATCCTGGTGGCCGGTAAGGGCCACGAGGATTATCAGATCATTGGAACAGACAAGCGGCACTACAGCGATCGGGAAACCGTCGCAGCCGCCTTGCACACATTACTGGAGTCATTCACATGATGACCCTCAAGCTTGCCGAGCTGGCGCAGGTACTCGATGCCCGTCTGATTGGTGAAGATGGCGAGATCACCGCAGTCAGTACCGACACCCGCACCCTGGGTGCCGGTGCCCTGTTCGTTGCCCTGCGCGGCGAGCGCTTCGATGCCCATGATTTTTGCGAGCAGGCCGTTCAGGCAGGGGCCTCTGCCCTGCTGGTCGAGCGTGAACTGCCGCTGGAGATTCCCCAGCTGGTGGTGGCCGACAGCCTCAAGGGGCTGGGTCGTCTCGGCAAGCTGGTGCGCGAGCGCATCAATCCGAAAGTGCTGGCCATTACCGGCAGCTGTGGCAAGACCACAGTGAAGGAGATGGCGACCGCCATCCTGCGTAACGAAGGGGAAGTGCTGGCCACCGCTGGCAACTTCAACAACGAGGTGGGGGTGCCACTCACCCTGCTGCGCCTTGAGCCGCAGCATCAGTTTGCGGTGATGGAGCTGGGCGCCAACCACAAGGGCGAGATCTCCTGGACCACCTCGCTGGCCAAACCTGATGCCGCCATCATCAACAACGTGGCGGCGGCCCATCTGGAGGGCTTCGGCTCGCTCGAAGGCATTTATTACGCCAAAAGCGAAATTTTTGAAGGTTTGAGCGAAGGCGGCACCGCCATCGTCAACGCCGACAACGAGTTCTGGCCGAAGTGGCGGGAGCGCGGCATTCAGTGCGCCTTCTCCATCGAGGATCAGAGCCAGCCGTTCCACGCCCGTGATGTGGTACTCAACGAGCAGGGTTGTGCCGAGTTCGTGATGGTGACCCCGCAGGGCGAATTGAGCCTGACCCTGGCGATCCCGGGTCGCCACAACGTGGCCAACGCGCTGGCCGCCGCCGCAGGCTGTCTGGCTCTTGGCGCATCCCTCTCCTCGGTCAAGGCCGGACTTGAGCAGATGGCGCCGGTCAAGGGGCGTTTCTGCGTCCAGCGCTGGGGTGGTCTGACTCTGGTGGATGATACCTACAATGCCAGCGTGGAATCCGTGCTGGCTGGCATCGATGCCCTGACCGCCATGGGCGGCTTCAAGGTGCTGGTGTTCGGTGACATGCGGGAACTGGGTGAGGAGTCTGCCGAACAACACGCCCGGGTTGGCCGTCATGCCCGCGAGTGCGGTCTGGACGCCGTGCTGACAGTAGGGGAAGAGAGTCGCCACACCGCAGATGCCGCGGCTGGCCGACATTTTGATAACAAGGCGTCGTTGTTTGAAGTGCTTGCGCAAATGATAAATACACATCAGGAAATTTCGATTCTGGTCAAGGGTGCCCGTGGCTCCCGTATGGAAGATATCGTCGAGATGGTCAAAGACCATCAGGAGTCAGCCACATGCTAGTCTGGCTGGCGGAATTGCTCACCCCGCACTTTACCTTCTTCAACGTCTTCTCCTATCTGACGTTTCGCGCCATCCTGTCGATCATCACCGGTCTGGGGGTCGCCCTCTGGATGGGGCCACGGCTGATCCGCCGCCTGCAGATCCTCAAATTCGGCCAGGTGATCCGCAACGATGGCCCCGAGTCTCACCTCAGCAAGCGAGGCACCCCGACCATGGGTGGCCTGATGATCATTGCATCCATCTTTATCTCGGTGCTGCTGTGGGGCCGTCTCGACAACGGCTATGTCTGGCTGGTGCTGTTCGTGCTTGGTGCTTACGGTGCCATCGGCTTTGCCGACGATTACCTCAAGGTGGTACGCAAGAATACCGACGGTCTGATTGCCCGCTGGAAGTACTTCTGGCAGTCCGCGGTGGCACTGGTGGTAGCGGTTACCCTCTACTGCACCGCGACCCACGATGGCCAGACTCAGCTGGTAGTGCCTTTTTTCAAGGATGTGATGCCGCAACTGGGGTTGATGTTTATCGTGCTGACCTACTTTGTCATCGTCGGCACCTCCAATGCGGTTAACCTGACCGATGGTCTCGATGGTCTGGCCATCATGCCGACCGTGATGGTGGCGGGGGGCTTTGCCCTGATCGCCTGGGCCACCGGTAACGTCAATTTTGCCAACTACCTGCACATTCCCTATGTACCCTATACCTCCGAGCTGGTGATCGTCTGTACTGCCATCGTCGGGGCGGGTCTGGGGTTCCTCTGGTTCAACACCTATCCGGCCCAGGTCTTCATGGGGGATGTCGGTTCCCTGGCCTTGGGCGGCGCGCTCGGTACTATCGCCGTGCTGGTTCGTCAGGAGTTCCTGTTGGTGATCATGGGTGGCGTGTTTGTAATGGAAACGCTGTCGGTGATCCTGCAGGTGGGCTCTTACAAGTTGCGCGGCGTGCGGATCTTCCGCATGGCGCCGATCCATCACCACTATGAGAAGAAGGGCTGGCCGGAGCCGCGCGTCATCGTGCGCTTCTGGATCATCACCCTCGTTCTCGTCTTGCTGGGTCTTGCCACCCTGAAGGTGCGATAAGACCATGGTCATCATCATCGGATTGGGCAAAACCGGACTCTCCTGCGTCGATTATTTCCTCAGCCGTGGCGTAACGCCGCTGGTGATGGATACCCGCGCCAACCCGCCCGGCAAGGATCAACTGCCGCCTGAGGTGGAGTTGATCCACGGGCTAGACGAGGCGCTGCTCAAGCAGGCGCACATGATAGTGGCGAGTCCCGGTATTGCGCTGGCGACTCCCGAGCTGAAAGCCGCCGCTGAGCGTGGTGTGCAGATCATTGGCGACATCGAGCTGTTTGTCCGCGAGACCCAGACCCCGGTCATCGCCATCACCGGCTCCAACGGCAAGAGCACAGTCACCACCCTAGTGGGCGAGATGATTGCCGAAGCCGGGCTCAAGGTTGGCGTCGGTGGCAATATCGGCATCCCTGCGCTGGAGTTGCTCAAGCAACCGATGGATCTCTGTGTACTTGAGCTATCGAGCTTCCAGCTCGAGACCACCTACAGTCTGCGTGCTGCGGCGTCCGTGGTGCTCAATCTCTCCGAAGATCACATGGATCGCTATCAGGGCATGGCCGACTATCGCGCCGCCAAGATGGAGATCCATCAGCACTCCAAACATATTCTGGTCAATCGCGACGATGCCCAGACCCTGCCCGATGTGGGTCAGGTGTGGCAGAGCTTTGGCCTCGATTGCAATGGCTACGGCCGCTGCCTGCTGGATGGCCGCTACTGGCTGACCCTGCATGGCGAACCGCTGCTGGCGGTGGATGAGATGAAGATCGTCGGCGCCCACAATCAGGCCAACGCCCTTGCAGCCATGGCGCTGTGCGATGCGGTTGGTATTCCCCGTGCTGCCCAGCTCACCGTGCTGCGCCGCTTTGAAGGCTTGCCCCACCGCGCCCGCTTCGTGCGGGAGGTAAACGGGGTGCGCTGGATCAATGACTCCAAAGCCACCAACGTGGGGGCCACTCTGGCTGCCGTTGCCGGTGTGCGCGAGTCGGTGCAGGGTCGTCTGTTGTTGCTGGCCGGTGGTCAGGGCAAGGGGCAGGATTTTGGCCCCATTCAGGCGCTACTGGGCAGCCAGATCGATCACATGTACTGCTTCGGTCAGGATGCCGAGGTGCTGCTGGCGCTGGGTGCGCAGACTGAGCTGGTCGCCGAT
This sequence comes from Aeromonas sp. CU5, assembly GCF_002586745.1. Lineage (NCBI taxonomy): Bacteria > Pseudomonadati > Pseudomonadota > Gammaproteobacteria > Aeromonadales > Aeromonadaceae > Aeromonas > Aeromonas sp. CU5. The sequence goes on along the minus strand of NZ_CP023817.1, from coordinate 3,340,806 downwards.
CTGGCGGCCGCGGTCGCCAAGGCGGCGGCAGATGCCAAGCCCGGTGACTGGGTGCTGCTGGCGCCGGCCTGTGCCAGCCTCGATCAGTTCAAGTCATTCGAGGTACGCGGCGATCGCTTCACCGAGATGGTACAGATGCTATGAACGCCCTTCGCGCAGCAGCAGGTCTTTTCCAGCGCTGGTTGTTACCGGCGCGTCCTGCCGGTCTTTACGATCGGCAGCTGGTACTGCTGGCGCTCTCCCTGATGGCGGTGGGGGTGGTCATCGTAGCCTCGGCGTCGATCCCGGAAGGGATTGCGCTGGGGGATGACCCCTTCATGTTCGTCAAGCGGCATGGTCTGTTTCTGGTGATGGCGCTGGGGATCTCCTGGTTTGTGCTGCAGGTGCCGATGGCCCGCTGGCAACAGTACAACGGCCCTATGCTGGTGCTGGCGATCCTGATGTTGGTGCTGGTGCTGCTGGTGGGTCGCAACGTTAACGGTGCGGTGCGCTGGTTGCCGCTCGGCCCCTTCAACCTGCAGCCTGCGGAATTTGGCAAACTGGCTCTGTTTGTCTATCTGGCCGGTTATCTGGTGCGCCGTCAGAGCGAAGTGCGGGAAGCCTGGTTCGGCTTCCTCAAGCCGTTGGCTGTTTTCGGCGTACTGGCAAGTTTACTGCTGTTGCAGCCTGATCTGGGTTCCACCGTGGTAATGTTCGTCACCTCGTTCGGCATGCTGTTCCTGGCGGGGGCAAAGCTGGGGCAATTTATCACCCTGATCGGTGCCGGGCTGGGGGTGGTTGTGATGCTGATCATTGCCGCACCGTACCGGATGAGACGGGTCACCTCTTTTATGGACCCCTGGGCCGATCCGTTTGGCAGTGGCTACCAGTTGACCCAGTCGCTGATGGCATTTGGCCGCGGCAGCTGGTTTGGTGAGGGGCTTGGTAACTCCATCCAGAAGATGGAGTACCTGCCGGAAGCGCATACCGACTTCGTGTTTGCGATCCTCGGTGAAGAGCTGGGTTATGTCGGGGTGCTGGGCGCCCTGTTCCTGATTTTTGCGCTGGCGATCAAGGCACTCAAGCTGGGTCATCGGGCGCTGGTGGCAGATCGGCTCTATGACGGCTATCTGGCCATCGGTATCGGCATCTGGTTCAGCTTTCAGACCTTCGTTAACGTCGGTGCGGCCAGTGGCATGATGCCGACCAAGGGCTTGACCTTGCCGCTGGTCAGTTATGGCGGTTCCAGTCTCATCATCATGACGGTGGCGGTGAGCATGTTGATTCGAATTGATTTTGAGTTGCGTCAGGCGACAGCCCAGGCGCGCGTGCGGGAGGTTTAGTGAGCAAGACTCTGTTGGTGATGGCAGGTGGTACCGGTGGACATGTGTTCCCCGGTCTGGCCGTGGCCGATCGCCTGAAGGCCCAGGGCTGGACTGTCCACTGGCTCGGCACTGCCGACCGGATGGAGGCTGAATTGGTGCCTGCCCATGGCTATCCCATCTCCTTTATCGATATTCAGGGGGTGCGTGGCAACGGCATCAAGCGGTTTCTGGTGGCACCCTACCGTATCGTCAAGTCGATCCTGCAGGCGCGTCAGGTGCTCAAGACAGTTCGCCCAGACGTGGTGCTCGGCATGGGCGGCTTTGCCTCCGGGCCGGGTGGGGTAGCGGCTTGGTTCTCCGGCATCCCGTTGCTGCTCCATGAACAGAATGCCGCTGCCGGCATGACCAACAAATTGTTGGCGCGCATCGCCAAGCGGGTGTTGATGGCATTTCCGGGGGCCTTCGCCCCGAGCCGTCGCACCGCTGTGGTGGGTAATCCGGTGCGCCCGGAAGTGGTGGCCTTGCCGGATCCCCAACTGCGCAGCAGCAGCGAACCGCTGCATCTGCTGATCGTCGGTGGCAGTCTGGGGGCCCGGGTGCTCAACGAGCAGGTTCCTGTTGCAGTGGCAGCGGCCGGTGTGCCGATTGCAGTACGTCATCAGTGCGGCAAGGGTAATGGCGAAACGGTCTCCGCCGCCTACACCCAACACGGCATCAATGCCGAGGTGAGCGAATTTATCAAGGATATGGCCGGTGCCTATGCCTGGGCTGACCTGGTGGTTTGCCGAGCGGGGGCCCTGACGGTCTCCGAAGTGGCTGCCGCCGGTGTGGCCGCCATTTTCGTGCCATTGCCCCATGCGGTGGATGATCACCAGACCCGTAACGCCCTGACGCTGGTCGACGGTGGTGCGGCCGAGTTTCTGCCCCAATCCGAGTTGAATACCGTTTCGCTGGCGGCGCGTCTGACCTGGCTGGCTGGTCGCCGGGAGACCCTGTTTAACATGGCGAAGGCGGCCCGTCGCGTGGCTATTACGGATGCGGCCGAGCGGGTAGCGGACGAGTGCAAGCGACTCGCAACCGGGCAGAGTGGTAAAGATTGATGAGCAAGGTTGCAGCGGCGACCCCGTGCAGCCTTGTACCTGACTATATTGATGCCGCCGTGTGACAGCACACGGCCAGCGGCAGACTAGCGAGACGATTATGACCAAGGTTGAATTGGCAAAACTGCGTACTGTGATCCCCGAAATGCGCCGCGTGCGTCGCATTCACTTTATCGGCATAGGTGGTGCCGGTATGGGCGGGATCGCTGAAGTGCTTGCCAACGAAGGGTATCAGGTAACAGGGTCTGACTTGGCCCGTAATGCAGTGACCGAGCGGTTGGCTGGGTTGGGCGCTCACATCTTCGTGGGTCACAGTGCCGAGCATATCGAAGGAGCCAGCGTGGTGGTGGTCTCTACCGCCATCAAGCAGGATAACCCCGAGCTGCTGGCCGCCCGCGAACTGCGGATCCCGGTAGTGCGTCGTGCCGAGATGCTGGCCGAGCTGATGCGTTTCCGTCATGGCATCGCCATCGCCGGTACTCACGGCAAGACCACCACCACCAGTCTGGTGGCGAGCATTTATGCCGAAGCTGACCGTGACCCGACTTTCGTCATCGGTGGTCTGCTTAACAGCGCCGGTACCAACGCTCGTCTGGGTAGCAGCCGTTATCTGATCGCCGAAGCGGACGAGAGCGATGCCTCCTTCCTGCATCTGCAGCCGATGGTCTCTATCGTGACCAACATCGAAGCGGATCACATGGAAACCTACGGTGGCGATTTCGCCAAGCTGAAAGCCACCTTTATCGAGTTTTTGCACAACCTGCCTTTTTATGGGTTGGCGGTGGTCTGCGTCGATGATCCGGTGATCCGTGGCATGTTGCCCGAGATTGCCCGCCCGACCCTGACCTACGGTCTCGCTGACGATGCCGACGTGCAGGTGCTGGATTTTGTCCAGACCACCAACCACAGCTGCTTCCGGGTGCGTCGTAAAGATGCCGGTGAGTTGCAGGTCACCCTCAATTTGCCGGGTATTCACAACGCATTGAACGCTGCAGCGGCGATAGCTGTCGCGACCGAGGACGGTGTCAGCGATGATGCGATTATCTCTGCGCTGGCCAAGTTTGAAGGGGTGGGGCGCCGTTTCCAGCAATATGGCGAGTTCGAAACCGGTCGTGGCAAGGCGATGCTGGTGGACGACTACGGTCACCACCCGAGCGAAGTGAAGGTCACCATCAACGCCGCTCGTGCCGGTTGGCCCGACAAGCGGTTGGTGATGGTATTCCAGCCACACCGCTATACCCGCACCCGCGATCTCTACGAGGACTTCGCTGACGTGCTCTCCAAGGTAGATGTGCTGGTGATGCTGGAGGTTTATGCTGCCGGTGAGGAGCCGATCCCGGGTGCCGACGGACGGGCACTGTGCCGCTCCATTCGCTCCCGCGGCAACCTCGAACCCATCTTTGTTGCCACCCCGGATGACGTGCCAGCCGTGCTGGCCGACTTGATCGGCGAGGGCGATTTGGTGCTGACTCAAGGTGCCGGCAACGTCGGGGCGCTTGCCCGTCGTCTCGGAGAGATGAAATTGAGCATAGATAGCATGAAATCTGGCGCCTGAGGGCCCAATGAGTATTTTGACCGCCAAGCCGGGGCCTATATAATGGCGAACCGGTCTGTCAAAAGGCCGGTTTAGCGCGTTACACGGGGATCGTCGGGTGGAGGCAAGGGCAGAAGGGCGCACCAAGGGTGGCTTCATCGCAGGCGTAGTGTTTTTCCTGCTGGTGTTATGGGGCTGCTATCAGACTGCGCTGGATGTTAAAGGTTGGCTGACAGATGCCAACCGGTTGCCCATGAGCGAGCTGTTGCTACAGGGGCAACACCAGTATTTGGAAACCGAGGAGTTGCGGCTGGCCGTGCTGGATGGCGCCGAGCTGCGCAACTTCTTCGAGTTGGATGTCAACGAATTACAGGCACGGCTCAATGCCCTGCCATGGGTAGCTCAGGTCTCGGTACGAAAAAAGTGGCCGAACAAGATCAAGATCTACCTCACTGAACAGGATGTGGCGGCGCGCTGGAATGGTAATCGCTTCGTCAATGCCAAGGGCAAGGTGTTCAGTGCCCCGGACAGAGTCAAGACGCCGCTGCTGCAACTGTCAGGGCCGGATGACCAGGCTGCCCGGGTGTTAAAAGAGAGTCGGCAGTACCAGTCGCAGCTGGCTGCCAAAGGATATACGTTGCAAGGGGTTAATTTGACCTCGCGCCATGCCTGGGAACTGACCCTGGATGGCAACATCAAGCTGTTCCTCGGGCGCAATGATATTGCGCTCCGGTTACAGCGGTTTATCGATGCCTTCCCGGTGATCGAACCCCGTGCGCAGGTTGCCTACGTGGATCTTCGATACGACACCGGAGTGGCAGTTGGCTGGAAGAAGAGCGAAGAGAAAGTGCATGACCAACACCGCAGATAGGAATTTGATTGTCGGACTGGATATCGGCACAACCAAGGTGGCGGTTCTGGTCGGGGAAGTATTGCCGGATGGTGAGCTGAATGTCATCGGCATGGGTAGTCACGCTTCCCGCGGAATGGAGAAGGGCGGGGTCAATGATCTCGACTCCGTGGTCAAGTCACTGCGTCGTGCGGTAGAAGAGGCCGAAATGATGGCCGATTGCCAGATCAGCTCGGTTTATCTGGGATTGTCCGGCAAGCATATTGACTGTCGCAATGAGACCGGTATGGTGCCCATCTCCGATGAGGAGGTGACCCAGGAGGACGTGGATAACGTCATCCATACCGCCAAGTCGGTCCGTCTCTCCGACGAGCTGCGGGTGCTGCATGTGCTGCCTCAGGAGTTCGCCATCGACTATCAGGAAGGGATCAAGAATCCGGTTGGCCTCTCTGGTGTGCGGATGGCCGCCAAGGTGCACCTGATCACCTGCCATAACGACATGGCCCGCAACATTGAAAAATGTGTGGAGAAGGTGGGATTGCGGGTGGATCAGCTGATCTTCTCCGCGCTGGCCTCCAGCTATGCCGTACTGACCGAAGACGAGAAAGAGCTGGGTGTCTGTGTGGTGGACATCGGTGGTGGCACCATGGACATGTCGCTGTTTACCGGCGGTGCTCTGCGCCACACCAAGGTGATCCCGTACGCTGGCAGCACAGTGACCAGCGATATCGCCTACGCCTTCGGCACTCCGCCGCTCGACGCAGAAGCGATCAAGGTGCGCTACGGTTGCGCCCTCGGCCGTCTGGTCAGCAAAGAAGACACGATTGAAGTGCCCAGTGTCGGCGGTCGTCCGGCGCGTAGCCTGCAACGGCAGACACTGGCTGAAGTGATTGAGCCCCGTTACACCGAGTTGCTCTCCATGGTGAATGATGAGCTGGTGCGGGTACAAAGCGAACTGAAAGCGCAGGGAGTCAAGCATCAGCTGGCAGCCGGTGTGGTCTTGACCGGCGGCGCAGCCCAGATCGAAGGCATTGTGGAGTGTGCAGAGCAGGTCTTCCAATGCCAGGTCCGGGTGGGAGAACCCATGAACATACGTGGTTTGAGTGATTATGTGCAGGCACCGGTGTACTCGACAGCAGTCGGGTTGCTGCAATATGGCCGCACCCATCAAGCCACAGGTAGCAACAAAGAATATACCGCCAAGGCAAGTGTCGGTGGCCTGGTCAAACGGGTTAGCAACTGGCTGCGTGGCGAGTTCTAAGAATTTTGCTGAGTCAGGCAAATAAAGCGGAGAGACAACATGTTTGAATTTATGGATAGCCACACTGACGAAGCCGTCATTAAAGTGATCGGTGTAGGTGGCGGCGGCGGCAACGCTGTCGAGCACATGGTTCGTCAAAATATTGAAGGTGTTGAGTTTATTACCGTCAACACCGATGCCCAGGCACTGCGTAATTCCAGTGCCAACACTACCCTGCAGATCGGTGGTGGTATCACCAAGGGTCTGGGGGCTGGTGCCAATCCGGAAGTGGGTCGTGATGCGGCCATGGAAGATCGCGAAGCGCTGCGTGAGCTGCTGACCGGTTCTGACATGGTGTTCATTGCTGCCGGTATGGGTGGCGGTACCGGTACCGGTGCTGCACCGATCGTGGCCGAAGTGGCGCGCGAGATGGGCATCCTGACCGTTGCCGTGGTGACCAAGCCGTTCTCCTTCGAAGGGAAGAAGCGGATGGCGTTTGCTGCCCATGGTATCGAAGAGCTCTCCAAGAACGTCGACTCCCTGATCACCATCCCCAACGACAAGTTGCTGAAGGTGCTGGGTCGCGGTATCTCCCTGCTGGACGCCTTCAAGGCGGCCAACGATGTACTGCTTGGCGCGGTACAGGGCATTGCCGAGCTGATCACCCGTCCGGGCTTGATCAACGTCGACTTCGCGGACGTGCGTACTGTGATGCGTGAAATGGGTACTGCCATGATGGGTACCGGTTCCGCCTCGGGTGATGATCGTGCCGAAGAAGCGGCCGAAAAAGCCATCTCCAGCCCGCTGCTGGAAGATGTGGATCTGGCCGGTGCCCGTGGCATCCTGGTCAACATCACTGCCGGTATGGACATGACCATCGAAGAGTTTGAAACCGTGGGTAACGCGGTCAAGGCCTTCGCTTCCGAGAACGCCACTGTTGTAGTGGGTACCGTAATCGATCCGGAAATGCACGACGAACTGCGTGTGACTGTGGTTGCGACCGGTATTGGTGCCGAGCGCAAGCCGGACATCACCCTGGTCAAGAGCAGCCAGGTGCAAGAGCGCCCGGTACGTCAGCCGCTGGTTAGCGACATGATGCAAGGCCGCGTGATGGACGAAGCGCCGGCCAAGGTGGTCAACGCCGAGCCGCAAGCTCGTCGTGAACCGGATTACCTGGATATTCCGGCATTCCTGCGCAAGCAAGCTGACTAAGTCTCTTATGGCTCTGGTTTGTTTGTTGTTCAAGGATTGTGCTAAGATGGCCAGCCAACGACCATCTGGTCCGGAATTTAAGCTGTGTAGGGTACACCCATGATTAGACAAAGAACCTTGAAAACGAGTGTACAGGCGACTGGCGTCGGCTTGCATTCGGGCCGGAAAGTCACAATGACGTTCCGTCCGGCACCTGTTAACACAGGAATCGTTTACTTGCGTACCGACTTGAATCCTGTGGTAGAGCTGCCAGCCAATGCCGATCAGGTGCGCGATACCGTGCTCTGTACTGCACTGGTCAACGAAGCCGGCGTCCGTGTCTCAACCATTGAGCACCTCTCTGCCGCGCTGGCCGGGATGGGGATCGACAACCTCTATGTCGAGGTTGACGCGCCCGAGATCCCGGTGATGGACGGCAGTGCGCATCCCTTTATCTACCTGCTGCAGGAAGTCGGGATCCGTGAGCAAAATGCTGCCAAGCAGTTTGTGCGGATCAAGAAGAGCATCCGGGTTGAAGATGGCGACAAGTGGGCGGAATTCCACCCTTATCGCAACGGCTTCAAGATGGATCTCGAGATCGATTTCCAGCATCCGGTGTTTGAAGGGCGCAACCAGCGCTGCGTACTGGATTTCTCCGGTGCCTCCTTCGTGAAAGAGATCAGCCGTGCCCGTACTTTCGGGTTCATGCGCGATATCGAGTACCTGCGTTCTCAGAACCTGGCGCTGGGCGGAAGCCTGGAAAACGCCGTGGTACTGGACGACTATCGGGTGCTGAACGAAGATGGTTTGCGTTATGAGGACGAGTTCGTCAAGCACAAGATGCTGGATGCGATCGGTGACCTCTATATGTGTAACCGCAGCATCATCGGTGAGTTCCGTGCCTACAAGACCGGACATGCCCTGAACAACAAGCTGCTGCGTGCCTTGCTGGCCGAGCAGGAGGCTTGGGAACTGGTGACCTTCGAGGGTGAGGGCGACAAAGCGCCTATCGCTTACTACGACAACGGTCTGGTTCTGGCCTGATAGCTGTGCAGCGGAACGTCGGTCCTCTCTCCGCACCGACGTTCCGTCATTTATTGACTCCATCCTTTAATACCGATTATCTCCCGGTTTTATTTCCTGTGCAGGCTGTTGGCCGCACCTGACCGAGCAGACAGATTTCTATGAGCATTACCCTGATCCTCCACGGCAAGCAGCGACGCAAGTTGCACTTACCCAAACAACGTCTGGCCTGGGTCGGCGGTATCCTCTTCTCTTTGGCCATTCTTGGTGGTGGTTGGCTCTGGCAGAGCTGGCACCAGAAAATGGAAGCGCTGGAAGTGGCGCTGGCCGTTGCCGAGCAGCAGTCTGTCGCTCAGAGTGGCGATGAGGCTCGTGAGCAGTTGGCAATGCTGGCGGCTCAGGTGGGCACCATGCAGGGTCAGTTGGGCCGCTTGAATGCCCTCGGTGAACGACTGACCGAGCAGGCTGATCTCGATCCTGACGAGTTCAATTTCAAAGAGCTGCCTCCCATGGGCGGCCCTTCTTATGATGAAGAGCTGGAAGTTAACCTCAACGAGCTGCAAGCCTCGATGAAACACCTCAGCCAGCAACTCAGTAGCCGCGAAGAGCAGCTGTCGGTACTTGAATCTTTCATCATGAATCACCATATCACCGATGCCGGCTTTATTTCTGGCACGCCAGTCAAACAGGAACGAGTTTGGGTCTCGTCCGGGTTTGGTGGACGGGTCGATCCGTTCAATGGGCGAGCCAAAATGCATAAAGGTGTGGATTTCCGCGGTAAACCAGGCACTCCCATTCTGGCCACCGGTCCTGGCATTATCAGCTGGGCGGGACGTCATCCGGAATTCGGCAATATGGTGGAGATTAATCACGGCAATGGTCTGGTCACTCGTTACGCCCACAACTCCAAGCTGCTGGTTGAAGTGGGCACCCTGGTTGATCAGGGCCAGAAGATTGCCTTGATGGGGCGCACCGGTCGCGCGACCGGCGTCCATTTGCATTACGAAGTGTTGAAAGACGGTCGTCAGGTCAACCCCGCACGCTTTCTGAGTGCCGGACGGGGTTAGGTTTTTTCTCCAGGTTCCCATGACGGAACGCTTTTATAACCAGAAATAGTTGGTACCCATGATTAGCACACTGCTTACCAAGATTATTGGCAGCCGGAACGATAGAACGCTCAAGGCTTTGCGCAAAATTGTAAAACAAATCAATGCAATGGAGCCTCAGTTCGAAGCTCTGTCCGACTCTGAGCTGCAGGCCAAGACGGCCGAGTACCGTCAGCGTCTGGAGCAGGGTGAGACGCTGGAGCAGCTGTTGCCGGAAGCATTCGCGACCGTACGCGAAGCCTCCAAGCGGGTGTTCGGCATGCGTCACTTCGACGTGCAGCTGATCGGCGGCATGGTGCTGGATTCCAACCGCATCGCTGAAATGAAGACCGGTGAAGGTAAAACCCTGACCGCAACCCTGCCAGCGTACCTCAATGCCCTGAGCGGTCGTGGCGTCCACGTGGTGACAGTGAACGACTATCTTGCCAAGCGTGATGCGGAAGCGAACCGTCCGCTGTTTACCTTCCTCGGCATGACCGTGGATTGCAACGTGCCAGGTATGGATGCGTCGCAAAAGCGTGACGCTTATGCTGCCGATATTACCTACGGTACCAACAACGAATTCGGTTTTGACTACCTGCGCGACAACATGGCGTTCTCGCCGGAGCAGCGCGTTCAGCGTCCGCTCAACTATGCGCTGGTGGATGAGGTTGACTCGGTGCTGATCGATGAAGCCCGAACCCCGCTGATTATCTCTGGCCCGGCTGAAGACAGCTCCGCCATGTATACCCAGATCAACAAGCTGATCCCGCTGTTGGTCAAGCAGGACAAAGAAGACACCGAGGAGTACACCGGTGAGGGGCACTACACGGTTGACGAAAAGAACCGTCAGGCCCTGCTGACCGAAAACGGTCAGATTTTCGTGGAAGAGCTGCTTAAGAAAGAGGGGCTGCTCGATGAGCATGACTCCCTGTTCTCTGCCACCAATATCAGTCTGCTGCATCACGTCAACGCCGGTCTGCGTGCTCACACCCTGTTTGAGCGCAACGTGGATTACATCGTCCAGAAGGACGAGATCGTCATCGTCGATGAGCATACCGGCCGTACCATGCCGGGTCGTCGCTGGTCCGATGGTCTGCATCAGGCGGTTGAGGCGAAAGAAGGGGCCAAGATCCAGAACGAGAACCAGACTCTGGCCTCGATCACCTTCCAGAACTACTTCCGTCTCTACAACAAGCTGGCGGGGATGACCGGTACTGCAGATACCGAAGCCTTTGAATTCCAGCAGATTTATGGTTTGGATACCGTGGTTATCCCGACTAACCAGCCGATGGTGCGCAAGGACATGGGCGATCTGGTCTATCTGACCGCCAATGAGAAGTATGCCGCCATCGTTGAAGATATCCGCCAGTGTGTGGCCAAGGGCCAACCTGTGCTGGTCGGTACCGTCTCTATCGAGAACTCCGAGCTGCTCTCCGGCATCCTGAACAAAGAGCAGATCCCGCACAAGGTGTTGAACGCCAAGTTCCACGCCATGGAAGCGGAAATTGTCGCTCAGGCGGGCCAGCTTGGCGCGGTCACCATCGCGACCAACATGGCTGGTCGTGGTACCGACATCGTGTTGGGTGGTAACTGGCAGGCAGAGATTGCCACGCTGGAGAACCCGTCCAGCGAGCAAGTTGCCGAGTTGAAAGCGGCCTGGCAGGTGCGCCACGATGAGGTGCTGGCTGCCGGTGGTCTGCACATTATCGGTACCGAGCGTCACGAATCCCGTCGTATCGACAACCAGCTGCGCGGCCGTTCCGGTCGTCAGGGTGACCCGGGTTCCTCCCGCTTCTACCTATCCATGGAAGATACCCTGATGCGGATCTTCGCCTCCGATCGCGTGACCGGCATGATGAAGAAGCTGGGCATGGAAGAGGGCGAAGCCATCGAGCACCCGTGGGTGACCAAGGCCATCGAAAACGCCCAGCGCAAGGTGGAAGGTCGCAACTTCGACATCCGCAAGAGCTTGCTTGAATTTGATGACGTGGCCAATGACCAGCGCAAGGTGGTTTACGAGCAGCGCAACGAGTTGCTGGATACCAACGACATCTCCGAGACTATTCACGTCATCCGTGACGATGTCTATGGCGCTGTGATCGACGAGTACATTCCGCCTCAGTCACTGGAAGAGATGTGGGATGTCGCCGGTCTGGAAGCGCGCTTGAAGGCTGACTTCGGGCTGGATCTGCCGCTGCAACAGTGGCTGGCAGAAGATGACAAGCTTTATGAAGAGAAGCTGCGCGAGCGCATTCTGGACGAAGCCAACAAGCTCTATAGCCACAAGCAGGAGCTGGTCGGGGTCGAAGTGCTACGTAACTTCGAGAAGGCGGTGATGCTGCAAACCCTGGATGGCCTGTGGAAGGAGCATCTGGCGGCGATGGATCACCTGCGTCAGGGCATTCATCTGCGCGGTTATGCCCAGAAGAACCCCAAGCAGGAGTACAAGCGTGAATCCTTCGATCTGTTTACCCAGATGCTGGAAACCCTCAAGCGCGATGTAGTCAGCATCCTGAGCCGGGTTCAGGTGCAAGAGCGTGATGTAGAAGTGATGGAAGAGCAGCAGCGCCAGCAGGCAGAAGCGGCTCCCCGTACCTACACCCACGCCGCCGCCGAGAGCCAGCTGGCCGATGAAGAGGCCGCAGGCGAAGAGGGTCACACCACCTTCGTGCGCGACGAGCAGAAGGTTGGCCGCAACGATCCGTGCCCTTGTGGCTCCGGCAAAAAGTACAAGCATTGCCATGGTCAGTTGACCTGATCGATTGCAATGCCATAACAAGGCGGGCCCGGTGCCCGCCTTGTTTTTATCAAACGAGCGAAGACCGTCAAGGTTGTCGATATCAAGCCACAGCAGATGTGAGCGCTAATCAGGGATTGGCGGTATCGAGCAGCTTGATTAAGCAGATGGTGCAAAGGTAACAAGATGGAACAGAAAAAGCGGATCTGGGTGGCGGTTGGCGTCATCGAGAATGAACAGGGCGATATCTTCATCGCCAAACGCTCCTCCGATCGCCATCAGGGGGATCGTTGGGAGTTTCCCGGTGGCAAGGTGGAGTCGGGCGAGGATCTGCTCGGTGCGCTGGATCGGGAGCTGTGGGAAGAGATCGGTATCCGGGTGCAGGATTGCGCACCCTTCATGGAGCTGCAGCACGACTATCCCGAGAAACAGGTGTTGCTGGATATCTGGAAGGTAACCCGTTTCAGCGGCGAGCCGTTCGGCAAGGAGGGGCAAGAGTGCTTGTGGGTGCCGGTAACAGAGCTGCACCACTATCAGTTTCCTGATGCCAATGGCCCGATTGTGACGCGGCTACAGGCCACGCTGGCGTGAGCTGGTAACAAGAAATGAAAAAAGGGCCATTCGGCCCTTTTTTCATGTTGCAGAGGTGAGTGACCACGGGCTTATAGCCACTGATCGCCCTCTTCCGGCTCTGGCAGCAGATCCGGGTTGATCGCCCCAGGGATCCGCTTCTCTTCATCGGCCCATTCGCCAAGATCGATCAGCTGGCAGCGTTTGCTGCAGAAGGGGCGAAAAGGGCTCTGCGGACCCCATTCCAGTTCAGTTTGGCAAGTCGGACACTTAACCTTGGTGACCATCTGGAGGTTTCCTTAACAGCAAGCGAGCTGGAACGGCACATCACCAACCAGCTGTTCAGAGGTGGACAAAAACCGCAAGGCAAAGCGATTTTTATGGCCGCTCAGGGTCGGGTAGCAAGAGAGATTGGCTGGCAGCTTGATGCGGATCAGCTCGGCGCTCTCGGCGGTATCCTGGAAGAAGCCGTTGCTGGCAACCTGCTCGCTGAAGGCGCCTGAATCGCGCCACAGCCCCAGTAGCAGGGTAATGGAATTCATCAACAAGTTGATATCGGCAAGCCAGCTTTGCATCTGCTGGTGACGGGCAATCGCCGGGGTACCGAGCCAGTGGTGCAGTTGCGGTACATCGAAGGCACACAGGCCGCCAGGAATAGAGAAACGCTGGCGGATCGCCGCAAGCTGGCGATCTTCTTTCAGTCGTGCGCCGGGGCGAGGGGACTTGAGCAGATTACGGGAGAGCTGGCTGCTCTCTTGCTGCATCTGCTTGATCTGCTCCAGATCAACGTCAGGCAAGCTGGCCCAGTGGCTCAGGCGCTGACTGAGTCGCTCCAGATCCTTGATAAGATCGGCGCGCAGGTCACCCCGCTCCAGCAACTCTTGCAGGTCAAACAACCCTTTGAAGAAGGCGATATGTGCCCAAGGCTGGTCGCTCTCCAGATTGTCGCGGATCTGGGAAAACAGAGACTCCAGACGAAGATAGGTCCGGCTTTTTTCATTGAGAGGAAAATCGTAAATCATGCCTAATCCTGGCCAGCCATAAACCGGCCTAGTGTACTCACAGTTGGTGGGCTTGTTGAGAGGCAAATGCCAGATATGTTTCGTGCAGCGCCAAAATCCGCGTTTTAATCGCCATTTCGCCGCCATTGTGGTTTTCGATGACATCATCTGCCGCAGCGAGACGCTCTGACCGGCTCGCCTGGGCCGCGATAATCAAACGGGCCTGTTCGGCTGACACCCCATCCCGGCGGCAGGTACGCTCAATCTGGGTCGCTTCGTCCACATCGATCACCAGCACCCGGTTGGCCAGTGTGGTGAGCTGGTTCTCCACCAGCAGTGGCACCACCAGCAGGCAGTAAGGTGGGCGGGCGGCGGCGCACTGGCGCAGCATTTCATTGCGAATGAGCGGGTGGAGCAGGGCATTGAGCCACCCCTTGGCCTGTGGATCGGCAAAGATCTGTTCGCGCAGGCGGCGACGATCGAGCTGACCGGCCGGCTCGATGAGGTCAGCGCCAAAATGCGCAGCGATGGCCGCCAGCGCCGGGCTACCCGGTGCCACTACCTCGCGGGCGATCACATCGGCATCCACTACCTCGATGCCCAGTTCGGCAAACTGGTTGGCGATGGTGGTCTTGCCGCTGCCAATGCCACCGGTAATTGCGACTACATACATGGGTTAGAGCACCATCTGAAGATACCAGCGGGTGATGGTATCGCCCCACAGCAGAGCGATCCAGCCCGCGATGGCGAGGTAGGGGCCGAAGGGGATCGGTTTGCCCTGATGGTGCTTGTGCAAGGCGATCAGGGCGATGCCGATAATGGCGCCGACCAAGGATGAGAGCAGTAACACGATGGGCAACGCCTGCCAGCCCAGCCAGGCACCCAGTGCCGCCAGTAACTTGAAGTCGCCATAACCCATCCCCTCCTTGCCGGTGAGCAGCTTGAAGGCCCAGTAGAGGCTCCAGAGCACCAGATACCCGGCCATGGCACCGATCACTGCATCCCCTAGTGGCACAAAACCACCCAGCAGGTTGAATAGCAGGCCACCCCACAGCAGCGGCAGGGTGAGCTGGTCGGGCAGCAGCATCTTGTCGAGATCGATAAAGGTGAGGGCTACCAGCATCCAGGTCAACAGCAGGGCTGCCAGCGTGCCCCAACCAGGGGTAATCACCATGGCAACGGCAACCGAGAGCAGGGCGGTCAACAGCTCCACCAGCGGATAGCGGGCCGAGATCGGGGCTTGGCAGTCACGGCAGCGCCCCTTGAGCCAGAGCCAGCTCAGCAGCGGGATATTCTCCAGCGCCGTAATGGCATGGCCACAGTGAGGGCAGGCGGAGCGCGGCACCATCAGGTTGTAATGCTCTGCTGAAGCGGCCTCCTCATCGGGAGCGAAGTAGCCGCGATATTCCGCCTGCCACTCCCGCTCCAGCATGATCGGCAAGCGGTGGATCACCACGTTGAGAAAGCTGCCGATCATCAGGGAGAAGAGAAAAACCAGAGAGAGGTAGAGCCAGGGCAAGCCGTGAGCCAGCTCGATAAATAGAGGCATAAGAACAACCGTTACTAACAATGGGTGAAAAAAGGTCTGGTTAGCGCAGAGCAATCGAGCGTTGCAATGGCTGGGCTCGGGCACACGGGTCTATCGCGCATCCTTAGCCAATGACATCACCGAGCTTGAAGATGGGCAGGTACATGGCGACCACCATGCCACCAACCAGCACCCCGAGCACCACCATGATCAGGGGTTCGAGCAGGCTGGTGAGGCCATCGACCAGATCATCCACCTCTTGTTCGAAGATGGTGGCGACCTTGGAGAGCATATCATCGATAGCGCCTGACTCCTCACCGATCATCACCATCTGGATCACCATGTCCGGGAAGAGATCGACCGTGCGCATCGCCACGTTGATCTGCATCCCTGCCACCACTTCGTTACGAATGGCCAGCACGGCGGTACGATAGACATAGTTGCCGGAGGCGCCAGCTGCCGAAATCAGCGCATCTACCAGCGGGATACCTGCTGAGAAGGTGGTCGACAGGGTACGGGCAAAGCGCGCCATCGCCGCTTTGTGCAGGATCATTCCGACCACCGGAATAGTCAGTACAAACTTGTCGGTGTTGTCTTTTACCGTTTGCGAGGCGCGCCAGGCGCGCACATAGAGGAAGATCCCCAGCCCCACACCGCCAAAAATCAGGTACCACCAGTTCTGCATAAAGCGGGAGATGCCGATGACAAACTGGGTGAAGGCCGGTAACTCGGCACCAAAGCTTTTGAAGATATCTTCGAACTGGGGGATCACGAACAACAGCAGGATCGAGGTCACCACAATGGCCACCAGCATGACCATGGCAGGGTAAAACATCGCTTTCTTGATCTTCGACTTGAGCGCTTCCGATTTTTCCCGGTAGGTCGCGATACGGTCGTAGATGGTCTCCAGTGCACCGGATTGCTCACCGGCCTCCACCAGATCGCAATAAAGTTCGTCAAAGTGGCGGGGATGGCGGCGCAGCGCCTCTGACATCGGGGTGCCAGTCTCGACATCCGAGGCAATTTGTCCCATCAGCTCGCGCATTGCCGCTTTTTCATGGCTGCGGGCGATGATCTGCAGGCTCTGGACCAGCGGCACCCCGGCAGAGAGCATGGTGGTGATCTGGCGTGACACGATGGCGATATCCATCGGCTTGATCTTGGCGCCCCCCTTGGAGAAGAGCCCCTGGGATTTTTTGGCGACCTTGGTGACGTTGACCCCTTGCTTGCGCAGCTCGGCCTTGACGGTACTGATGCTGTCAGCCTGCAGTTCGCCGGACACTTTTTGTCCTTTGCGATTGACCCCGTGCCAGCGGAAGGCGAAGACTTTTTTGGGCGCATTACTCTTTTTTGCTAGCGTAGCCATGACTGCATCCTGCAATGGGGTTGGTTGTCAGAGCCGGGCTCTGCGCATCACCAACTGGGTCAAGGTGCCCGGCAGGCTTGATGCCTGCGGGGTACTGATAGGGTGGGTGGTACCTTCTTGGCGCCAGCCCAGTAACTTGAATGTCTGATTACTCTGTTGCCGTGGCTATCATCCGTTCCGTATTCGTGAACGACCGATCCCCTTTGCCAACCAAACTGATGAGACGCTTCGTCATGCGATCTAGTTGGTGGTCACTCGGTTGATTTCAGCCAGACTGGTGACGCCGAGCCGGGCCTTCTCCAGGCCGGAGATCCGCAGGGTGCGCATCCCCTCTTTCTGGGCAATGGCGGCGATCTGCAGCGAGTTGGCCCCTTGCATGATCAATTTGGCGATGTTCTCTGACATCAGCATGATTTCGTAGATACCGACCCGCCCCTTGTAGCCCGCCGAGCACTCTTTGCAGCCAACCGGCTTGAACAGCCGCAAACCAGCTGCCAGTTGCTGCGGGGTAAAGCCCAGCTCCAGCAGTTCGGCTTCCGGTACAACTTCTGGCGCTTTGCAGTGATCGCACAGTTTGCGAGCCAGTCGCTGGGCCATGATCAGGGTCACTGAGGAGGCGATGTTAAAGGCGGGCACCCCCATGTTCATCATCCGGGTCAGGGTCTCGGCGGCGGAGTTGGTGTGCAGGGTCGAGAGCACCAGGTGGCCGGTTTGCGCTGCCTTGATGGCGATTTCGGCGGTTTCGAGATCGCGGATCTCCCCCACCATCACCACGTCCGGGTCTTGGCGTAAGAAGGAGCGCAGGGCGCTGGCGAAGGTGAGCCCTGCCTTGGGGTTGACCTGCACTTGGTTGACGCCGGGCAGGTTGATCTCCACCGGATCTTCGGCGGTGGAGATGTTCACCTCTGTGGTGTTGAGAATATTGAGGCCGGTATAGAGCGAGACCGTTTTGCCCGAGCCGGTGGGGCCGGTCACCAGGATCATCCCCTGCGGTTTGGCCAGCGCCCGCAGGTATTGCGCCTTCTGCCGGTCGTCAAAGCCGAGCTGCTCGATATTGAGGCGGGCCGCTGAGGAGTCGAGCAGCCGGATAACGATCTTCTCCCCCCACATGGTGGGCAGGGTGTTGACCCGCATATCCATCGACTTGTTGCGCGACAGCTTCAACTTGATGCGGCCATCTTGTGGCAAGCGCCGCTCGGCGATATCGAGCCGCGCCATTACCTTGAGTCGGGCGGAGAAGCGATTGGAGAGGTTGACCGGCGGGGTGGCGATTTCATGGAGAATGCCATCAATACGAAAGCGCACCCGATACTTGAACTCGTAGGGCTCGAAGTGCAGGTCAGAGGCGCCGCGCTTGATGGCATCCATCAGGATTTTGTTGATGTACTTGACGATGGGGGCGTCGTCATCGGCGGTATTGACGCTCTCATCGAGCCGGCTGTTTTCGTCAGATACTTCGAGTTCGGAGATCTCGGATTCGTCGATCTCTTCCATGCCGAGGGCGTCGTTTTCGCTCTCCAGCAGCTTGCCGATGGCGATGGTGAGTTTGTTCTCCTCCACCAGCAGCGCCTCGGTATGCAGGCCGAAGCTGAAGCCAAAGTCCTCCAACGCCGAGACATTGGTCGGGTCCGACATGGCGATATAGAGGGTGTGGCCCTGGGTGTAGATGGGCAGTACGTGATGTTTCTCAATCAGTTTCTGATTGAGGTACTTCTGCGGGATCTCGGCCAAATCGAAGGCGGCAAGATCCAGCAGAGGTACCCCATACTCCAGCTCGCAGAAATCTGCCAGCGCCTTGCTGTCGAGGATGTCGTTCTCGATCAGAAAGGTGACAAAGTGCTTGCGCTGGGCCTTGGCCTGGCTCAGATAGCGCTGGGAGTCCTCTTCGCTGATCAGTGAAGAGGCGGCCAGGCTTAGCGCCAGGCCGCTATTGGGGCTTGAGGTCATTATTTAGCTGGACAATAGCTATCAGATGTTGTGGCGGGCAGGCATGATGCGACCCAATTTAAGCTGCTGGTTGAAGAACCACTGACTGCAGCTGTGAGTACGTAGGAGTCTGTGCCAGCAACTAATGGTGCTAGTTGCCCTGCTTTTGGTGTCGCTGTAATAACATAGTTACCGGTACCAGAAGACGGGGGCACAGTGATGGTTACTGCAACGTTCGCTGTATCTGCTGTTGTAGCTGCGGTAGGGCAATTAGACGCAGTCTGAATACAAACTTCCGCTTGTGTTTTTAGAGCTCCAGTCGCAGCTATTAATTCCGTCATCTTGGCTTTTTTGGTGTAGTTCTGATACGCCGGCAGCGCTACCGCCGCCAGAATGGCCACGATCGCGACCACGATCATCAGTTCAATAAGGGTAAAACCCGATTGTTTCTTCATTTCGCTGTTCATGGAAAATATCCTTTTATCCTTGGTTCCTGGGAAGTGCCGGTAGAAAATCGTCCGCACGTCAGTATCTTATCCGAGCTATCAGGGGTGGCAACAGAGATTGCGCTCTTTGTTAACCACTTTTCTATCATTTACCAAAAATATGATATAAATCATAAAATAAGCGGCTTCTATCGACTCTTTTTTAGCGGTTGGGGAAGGCCCATCACTACACTCCTTTTCTGCGGGATCCTGCATAAAGAAAAGGCGCCTATGGCGCCTTTTGCAAGTTGTTTATCCGGTTAGGTCGAGTATTTGCTCAGTTCCGATGGTTCGCCTTACTGCTGGATAAAGCGCATGGAGAGATCGAGCGCCCGCAGATGCTTGGTCAGTGCCCCTACCGAGATAAAATCGACCCCGGTGGCGGCAAACTCGGCCAGAGTATCGAGGGTGACATTGCCGGAGACTTCCAGCTTGGCCCGACCCTGATTGATGGCCACAGCCTCGCCCATCATGGCTACATCGAAGTTGTCGAGCATCACGATATCGGCGTGGGCCGCCAGCGCCTGCTCCAGCTCGGCCAGTGATTCCACCTCCACCTCGACCGGTTTGCCCGGATTGAGGCGGCGCGCTTCACCAATCGCCTCGGCAATACCGCCGCAGGCGAGGATATGGTTCTCTTTGATGAGGTAGGCGTCATAGAGGCCGATGCGGTGATTCTTGCCGCCGCCGCAGGTGACCGCGTACTTCTGGGCGGTACGCAGCCCCGGCAAGGTCTTGCGGGTGTCGAGCAGGCGGCAGTCGGTGCCCGCCAGCTCTGCTACATAGCGGGCGGTAAGGGTAGCGACACCGGAGAGGGTCTGGACAAAGTTCAGCGCGGTGCGTTCGCCGGTCAGCAGCAGGCGGGCAGGGCCGTGCAGGCGGAACAACTCCTGATTGGGGGCGAGCAGTTCGCCATCTTGCACTTGCCACTCGACCTGCACGTCGCCACCGAACTGGGCATTGAGTTGCAAAAAGACTTCGTCCACCCAGGGCTGGCCGCAGAACACCCCGGCTTCGCGGGTGATGATCCGGGCGCTGGCCATCCGATCGGCCGGGATCAGCTGGGCAGTGATATCGGCGCTGGCGTCCGGTTGATCCAGCGTGGTGAGGGCATCGCCCAGATCTTCGAGTAGTGCGGCGCGCACGGCGCGGCTGACATCCTGTTGAAACATGCCTTATTCCTGCAAGGGTCTGAGCAGCAACTGCCGCTCCTTTTGAACCAGCTCCAGCCGACCGAGGGCGTTCATGCCAACCAGCACTTCGTCACCGTCTGCCGCCGGATTGATAAAGATGGCCAGATCGTACAAGGTCAGTGGCCCCATCGCCAGCGTTTCGATGGTGCCGTTGCCAACGCGGATCTGCCCCGCGGCGGTGTTGACCTGGCTGCTGCCCCGGGCGGTCAGGCCGAGCCGCTCGGCAACCTGCTGCGGTATGGTGACGCGGGTGGCGCCGGTATCGAGCAGCAGTTGCACCGGCTGGCCGTTGATGGCACCCTCCAGACGATAGTGGCCGCTCTGGTCGGCCCGCAGTAGCAGCTCGCCGCTGGCGGTGACGCTCGGTTGCGAGCGGGAGTGGAAATAGAGGGTCAGCAGGCCCATCAAAGAGAGCCAGGCCAGTAACCACAACCAGCGCGCCGTTTGCTGCATAGTCCATCCATATCGAGCAAAAGATGACTCAGCCTAACATACAATTTCCCGTTGATTCAGCGAGTTGGTGCAGGTTTGCCCATCACGCATCTTCCTCTTTTCGCCATTTGTCAGCCATATCGAGTAGCCGATGACTCAACTCGCTTTGCAACCTCACTTTGCTATCGATGCCGCAGGCTGGTGCCTGCAGGCGCGCCGGGTGCCCTCTCCCCATCACAACGAACGGACCGCGCCGGACGATATTTCCCTGCTGGTGGTGCACGGCATCAGCCTGCCGCCGGGGGAGTTTGGCGGCCCCTTTATCGACGATCTCTTTATGGGACGGCTCGACCCTGACGCTCACCCCTATTTTGCCGCTATCCATCAGTTGCGGGTCTCGGCCCACTGTCTGATCCGCCGTGATGGTGAGCTGGTGCAATATGTGCCGTTTGGCGCGCGCGCCTGGCATGCGGGGGTATCGAGCTGGCAGGGGCGGGAGGCGTGCAATGACTTCTCCATCGGCATCGAGCTGGAAGGAACCGACGAGACCCCCTATACCGAGGCCCAGTATCGGGCACTGGCGGGGCTCACCCGAGCCATCTCAGGCCGTTATCCGGCGATTACCCACGAAAAAATTGTCGGTCATTGCGACATAGCGCCGGGGCGCAAGACGGATCCCGGTGCCAGTTTTCAGTGGGAGTACCTGAGCCAGTTACTCAACCTTGAAAGCAAATAATAAAATTTAGTTTAGATTTTAAAATCAATGGCTTGCCGATCTGGCAGGCCATTGCCACCGCCAGTTGCTCAAATGTTATCTGTGAGCGCCATCAAAATTATTGGTCAGACCAATTTCTATGAGCTAAATCATGTTTACCCCGTTTTACCCCTTAAGTGGTGGGGTTGGTTCTTGATTCAGATCATCTTTTGAGTGGACTTTTGAAAAGGCCTCTGCTAATTTTCGCCCCATCCATGAAATTGGTAATACCAATTTAACAAAGTAGCCTCATGCCCTATCGCAAGATTACGCAACCCAAGTTGGCCGACGCCATTGTCGCCGAGCTGGAACAGATGATTCTGGAAGGCAGTCTGCAGTCCGGGCAGAAATTGCTGCCCGAGCGGGAACTCGCCATCCAGTTTCAGGTATCGCGCCCCTCCCTGCGCGAAGCCATTCAGCGGCTGGAAGCGCGCGGGTTGCTTTATCGCCGTCAGGGCGGCGGCACGTATGTGCAGAATGCCTTGAACAAGGGGATCGCTGATCCGCTGTTTGAACTGCTCAGTACTCACCCGGAAGCCCAGTATGACCTGCTGGAGTTTCGTCACGCGCTGGAAGGCATCTGTGCCTACTATGCGGCGTTGCGCGGGACCGAGTCTGATTTCGAGCGCATTCGTCAGGTGCAAATCACCATCGAAGAGGCGGGCCAGCTGGGCTCGCTGGTGGCCGAGTCGGCAGCCGTTACCCAGTTTTATCTGGCGGTGGCGGAGGCGTCCCACAACGTAGTGCTGCTGCATCTGCTGCGGGCGATGGGCCCGATGCTTGAGCAGAACATTCTGCAAAATAACGAAATTTTGAATCGCCGCCCGGGAGTGGTAGCCAAGATCCGTCGCCATCGTGCGAATCTGATCGAGGCTATTCTTTCGGGGGCTCCGGAGCGGGCCAGAACTGCTTGTCATGAGCATCTGGCCTTTATCGAGGACACCTTGTTGGATATGCAGAGGGAAGAGACCCGGATCCAGCGATCCATGCGTCGGATCCGTCAGCAGGAAAACTAATCCCACAAGGCTTTATTGTCGAATGTTTGCGCCCTTCGCCGCGCAATGCCGTGCAATCACAACAAAATAGGAACCAGCCATGTCTGATATCCTGAAGAACGATGTGGACCCGATAGAAACGCTGGAGTGGCTTGCCTCTCTGGAATCCTTGCTGCGTGAAGAGGGTCCGCAACGCGCTCAGTTCATTCTTGAACAGCTTGCTGAGAAAGCCCGCGCAAGCGGTGTGGACGTGGCTGCCAAGGCAAATCGCGATTACATCAACACCATCCCGTCCAGCGATGAGCCGGACTACCCGGGCGACCTGGAGATGGAACGCCGCATTCGCGCCATCATCCGCTGGAACGCCATGATGATCGTGCTGCGCGCTTCCAAGAAAGATCTGGACCTCGGTGGTCACATGTCTTCCTTCGCCTCTTCTGCGACTATCTATGATGTCTGCTTCAACCACTTCTTCCGCGCTCGCAGCGAGAAGGATGGTGGTGACCTGGTCTATTTCCAGGGTCACATCTCCCCGGGCATCTATGCCCGCGCCTTTGCCGAAGGCCGTCTGACCGCAGAGCAGCTGGACAACTTCCGTCAGGAAGTGGATGGCAAGGGTATCCCTTCCTATCCGCACCCGAAACTGATGCCGGACTTCTGGCAGTTCCCGACCGTCTCTATGGGTCTGGGTCCTATCGCCGCCATCTATCAGGCGCGTTTCCTGAAGTACCTGACCGACCGTGGTCTCAAGGATTGCTCCGAGCAGACCGTTTACGCCTTCCTGGGTGACGGCGAGATGGACGAGCCGGAAGCCAAGGGTGCCCTGACCGTTGCCGTGCGTGAAAAGCTCGACAACCTGGTATTCGTGGTCAACTGCAACCTGCAGCGTCTGGATGGTCCTGTGGTCGGTAACGGCAAGGTGATCAACGAGCTGGAAGGTCTGTTTGCTGGCGCCGGTTGGGATGTCACCAAGGTGATCTGGGGTCGCAAGTGGGATGAGCTGCTGAAGAAAGATACTTCCGGCAAGCTGATCCAGCTGATGAACGAAACCGTGGATGGTGACTACCAGACCATGAAGTCCCGCGACGGTGGCTACATCCGCGAGAACTTCTTCAACCGTTACCCGGAAACTGCCGCGCTGGTCAAAGACATGACCGACGAGGAGATCTTTACCCTGAACCGCGGTGGTCACGATCCTCGCAAACTGTTCGCTGCGTTCAACAAGGCGACCCAGACCAAGGGCAAGCCGACCGTTATTCTGGCCAAGACCATCAAGGGTTATGGCATGGGTGAAGCGGCTGAAGGCAAGAACATCGCGCACCAGGTCAAGAAGATGGAGCTGGACTCCGTGCGTCACCTGCGTGACCGCTTCAACCTGCCGGTGGCCGACGAGCAGCTGGCCGATCTGCCTTACCTGAAGATCGAAGCCGGTTCTGCCGAGCACAAATACCTGCACGACCGTCGCACCGCCCTGAAAGGCTATGTGCCGACCCGTCTGCAGGAGAGCACCACCAAGCTGGAAATCCCTGCGCTGGAAACCTTCGGCCCGCTGCTGGGTGAGCAGGCGCGCGAAATCTCCACCACCATGGCGTTCGTGCGTTCCCTGAACGTGATGCTGAAAGACAAGTCTATCGGCAAGCGCATCGTACCGATCCTGGCTGACGAAGCCCGTACCTTTGGTATGGAAGGTCTGTTCCGCCAGATCGGTATCTACAGCCCGCACGGTCAGCAGTACACCCCGCAAGACCGTGACATCGTCTCCTACTACAAGGAAGACAAGCAGGGTCAGGTTCTGCAAGACGGTATCAACGAGCTGGGTGCCATGTCCTCCTGGCTGGCTGCTGCGACCTCTTACAGCACCAACGACTGCCCGATGATCCCGTTCTACATCTACTACTCCATGTTCGGCTTCCAGCGTGTCGGCGATATGGCGTGGGCAGCCGGGGACCAGCAAGCCCGTGGCTTCCTGCTGGGCGCGACCTCCGGTCGTACCACCCTCAACGGCGAAGGTCTGCAGCACGAAGATGGTCACAGCCACATCCTGGCCAACACCATCCCGAACTGCGTCTCCTACGATCCGTCCTACGCCTATGAAGTGGCGGTGATCGTACAAGACGGCCTGCGTCGCATGTACGGTGAGAAGCCGGAGAACGTCTTCTACTACATCACCACCCTGAACGAGAACTATGCGATGCCAGCCATGCCGCAAGGCGCGGAAGAAGGTATTCGCAAGGGTATCTACAAGCTGGAAACCGTTGCTGGCAGCAAGGGCAAGGTTCAACTGCTGGGTTGTGGCTCCATCCTCGGTCATGTGCGCACCGCCGCCCAGATCCTGGCCAGCGAGTACGGCGTGGGTTCCGACGTGTTCAGCGTCACCTCCTTCAACGAACTGGCCCGTGACGGTCAGGACGTGGATCGCTGGAACATGCTGCACCCGACCGCCGAGGCTCGCGTACCGTACATCGCTACCGTACTGGGTTCCGAAGCCACCATCGCTGCGACCGACTACATGAAGTCCTTCGCCGATCAGGTTCGCGCCTTCGTACCGACCGAGCACTACCGTGTGCTGGGTACCGACGGTTACGGCCGTTCCGACAGCCGCGCCAACCTGCGTCGTCACTTCGAAGTGAACGAATTCTACGTGGTGGTTGCTGCCCTGACCGAACTGGCCAAGCGCGGCGAGATCGACAAGCAGGTTGTGGCTGATGCCATCACCAAGTACGGCATCGATGCCGACAAGGTCAACCCGCTGTACGCGTAAGAGGATCAAGTGTCGCGCCGCACTGCGGCGCGACACTGTCTAGGTTTACAGTAAACGGTTAACGCGCGATACGCGTGAGGGCGGTCAGCCAGTCACGCGGATGCACGCAAGAGGATAAAGCACAATGTCCAAACAGATTATGGTGCCGGATATCGGCGCCGATGAAGTGGAAGTGACCGAGATCATGGTGGCCGTGGGCGATAAGGTCGAGCTCGACCAGTCCCTGATCGCTGTGGAAGGTGATAAAGCCTCCATGGAAGTCCCGGCTCCTGCCGCCGGTATCGTCAAAGAGATCCTGATCAAGGTGGGCGACAAGGTTGCCACCGGTTCCCAGATCATGATCTTCGAAGCAGAGGGCGCGGCTGCCGCTCCTGCTGCAGTTGCCGCCCCGGTTGCTGATGCACCGGCCGCCGCTCCTGCCGCTGCCGCGCGCAAAGATGTACACGTACCGGACATCGGTGATGACGAAGTCGAAGTGACCGAGATCATGATTGCCGTGGGCGACATGGTTGAAGCTGACCAGTCCATCATTGCGGTGGAAGGTGACAAGGCCTCCATGGAAGTCCCTGCGCCGTTCGCGGGCCGCGTGGTCGAGATCAAGGTGGCCACTGGCGCCAAGGTCTCTACCGGTTCTCTGGTAATGGTGTTTGAAGTGGCTGGCGCTGCGCCTGCTGCCGTTGCTGCTCCGGCTCAAGCCGCCGCTCCCGTGGCTGCTGCCCCGGTTGCCGCCGCTGCCAAAGAGGTCAACGTACCGGATATCGGTGGCGACGAAGTGGAAGTCACCGAGATCATGGTTGCCGTGGGTGACAAGGTTGAAGCTGACCAGTCCCTGATCGCCGTGGAAGGTGACAAGGCCTCCATGGAAGTGCCTGCGCCGTTCGCCGGTGTCATTAAAGAGATCAAGGTGAAGGCGGGTGACAAGGTCTCCACCGGTTCCCTGATCATGGTATTCGAAGTAGCTGGCGCTGCGCCTGCCGCCGCCCCGGTGGTACAAGCTGCCGCTCCGGTCGCTGTTGCACCAGTTGCCGCTGCTCCGGCACCGGTTGCCCAGGCTGCTGCCGCTACCGATTTCGTTGCCAACGATGCTTACGTGCATGCCTCTCCGGCGGTACGTCGTCTGGCCCGTGAGTTCGGTGTCAATCTGGCCAAGGTTAAAGGTTCAGGTCGCAAAGGCCGCATCGTCAAAGAAGACGTGCAAGCCTATGTGAAGGATGCCATCAAGCGCGCCGAATCCGCTCCGGCTGCTGGCACCGGCACTGGCAACGGCATGAGCGTTCTGCCGTGGCCGAAGGTCGATTTCAGCAAGTTCGGTGAAGTGGAAGAGGTCGAACTGACCCGGATCCAGAAGATCTCTGGTCCTGCCTTGCACCGCAACTGGGCCATGATCCCTCATGTCACCCAGTTCGACGAAGCTGATACCACCGAGCTGGAAGCGTTCCGCAAAGAGCAGAACCTGATGCTCGAGAAGCAGAAGTCGGACGTGAAGATCACCCCGCTGGTGTTCATCCTGAAAGCCGCCGCCAAGGCGCTGGAAGCGCACCCGCGTTTTTGCAGCTCCCTGTCTGAAGATGGCAGCCGGATTATCATGAAGAAGTACATCAACATCGGTGTGGCGGTGGATACCCCCAACGGTCTGGTGGTTCCGGTGGTGCGTGATGTCAACAAGAAGGGCATCATGGAGCTGTCGCGCGATCTGGCCGAGATCTCCAAGAAGGCCCGTGCCGGCAAGCTGACCGCTGCCGACATGCAGGGCGGTTGCTTCACCATCTCCAGCCTGGGTGGCATCGGCGGTACCAGCTTTACCCCAATCGTCAACGCGCCGGAAGTGGCTATCCTCGGTGTCTCCAAGTCCGAGATGAAGCCGAAGTGGAACGGTAAAGAGTTCGCGCCGCGCCTGATGCTGCCGCTGGCTCTGAGCTACGACCACCGCGTGATCGATGGTGCCGATGGTGCTCGCTTCATCACCACCATGAACGGCGTGCTGTCCGACATTCGTCGACTGGTCCTGTAAGTGAGAGGGCGGGCCCAGAGCCTGCCCTTTTTACTTCTCATTTCATTAACAGGATTGTAAACTTGCCCCGTTTTTTCACGGCCGCAGCCGCCCTCTTGTTTAAGTAAAAAGTAGGCTTGAGACTGCGCCGTCCGGGGATATAAGAACGACAAAGAGGTCATGATGAGTAAAGAAATCAAAACTCAGGTCGTAGTACTGGGTGCTGGCCCTGCCGGTTATTCCGCTGCTTTCCGCGCGGCTGACCTGGGTCTGGATACTGTTATCGTCGAGCGTTACTCCACCCTGGGTGGCGTCTGCCTGAACGTGGGTTGTATTCCCTCCAAGGCGCTGTTGCACGTTGCCAAAGTGATTGAAGAGGCCAAGGCGCTGGCCGAACACGGTATCATCTTCGGTGCCCCGCAAACCGACATCGACAAAGTCCGTCTGTGGAAAGAAAAAGTCATCAACCAGCTGACCGGCGGTCTGGCTGGCATGGCCAAGATGCGTAAAGTTCAGGTTGTTAACGGCTTTGGTAAATTTACCGGCCCGAATACCCTTGAAGTCACCGGGGAAGATGGCAAGACCACTGTCACCTTCGACAACGCCATCATCGCCGCCGGTTCCCGTCCGGTGAAGTTGCCGTTCATCCCCCATGATGACCCCCGCGTATGGGATTCTACCGATGCGCTGGAGCTGACAACCGTACCCGGTAAACTGCTGGTTATCGGTGGTGGCATCATAGGTCTGGAGATGGGTACCGTTTACTCCTCGCTGGGTTCCGAGATCGACGTAGTGGAATTTGCTGACCAGCTGGTACCGGCTGCCGACAAAGACATCGTCAAGATCTACACCAAGCGCGTGGCCAAGAAATTCAACATCATGCTGGAGACCAAGGTCACCGCAGTTGAAGCCCGTGAAGATGGCCTGTACGTATCTTACGAAGGCAAGCATGCCCCTGCCGAGCCGGTACGTTACGACAACGTGCTGGTTGCCGTAGGCCGTGTACCGAACGGCAAGCTGATGGATGCCGAGAAGGCCGGTGTGACCGTGACCGAGCGCGGTTTCATCGAGGTGGACAAGCAGCTGCGTACCAACGTGGCGCACATCCACGCCATCGGTGACATCGTTGGTCAGCCGATGCTGGCCCACAAAGGTGTGCACGAAGGCCACGTTGCCGCCGAAGTTATCGCCGGCAAGAAGCACTACTTCGACCCGAAAGTGATCCCGTCCATCGCCTATACCGAGCCAGAGATGGCGTGGGTCGGTGTGACCGAGAAGGAAGCCAAGCAACAAGGGCTGAACTTCGAAGTCGCCACCTTCCCGTGGGCTGCATCTGGTCGCGCCATTGCGTCTGATTGCTCCGACGGTATGACCAAGCTGATCTTCGACAAGGAGAGCGGCCGCGTCATCGGTGGTGCCATCGTCGGTACCAACGGCGGTGAACTGCTGGGTGAAATCGGTCTGGCCATCGAGATGGGGGCTGACGCCGAAGATATCGCGCTGACCATCCACGCTCACCCGACTCTGCACGAGTCTGTGGGTCTGGCTGCCGAAGTGTTCGAAGGCTCCATCACCGACCTGCCGAACGCCAAAGCCAAGAAGAAAAAGTAATTTTCTTCCCCCGCTTGCCTGAAAAAGCCGCTCAATCGAGCGGCTTTTTGTTTTCTCCGTAGCGCGCCGACTTTTCTAAAGCCAAATATGCTAAAGATAGGTTTTATCACGGACGAGAGATACCCAATGCTAGAGGCACCTATTCCACCCGATGAGGCATTGCGACTGGACACCCTGCGGCGCCTTTCTCTGCTTGATACCGAAGCAGAGGAGCGGTTTGACCGGCTGACCCGCATGGCCCGACGGGTGTTTGATGTCCCGATCGCGCTGGTGAGTCTGGTGGATGAAGATCGCCAGTGGTTTAAATCCTGTATCGGGCTGGAGGTCAGCGAGACTGCGCGGGATATTTCATTCTGCGGCCACGCCATCATGGGTAATGAGACCTTCATCGTACCCGATGCCTCCCTTGATCCCCGTTTTGCCGACAATCCGCTGGTGGTGGGTGGGCCTTGCATCCGCTTCTATGCCGGACAGCCACTGCAGATCGCCAACGGTTGCAAGCTGGGGACGCTCTGTATCATAGACACTGTGCCACGGGTCTTGAGTGACGAAGATGTGGGGCTGCTCAAGGATCTGGCGGCGATGGTGGTGCGGGAGCTCGAAGCGGTACAACTGGCCACCATTGATGAGTTGACCCGGATCTCCAATCGGCGCGGGTTCGTGATGCTGGCAGAGAAGAGTCTCTCACTGGCCAGTCGCTTGCAGATGCCACTGGCGTTGCTCTATCTGGATCTCAATGGTTTCAAGGGGATCAATGATCGGTGGGGCCATGCGGAAGGGGATCGGGCCCTGATCGTCTTTGCCACTCTGCTCAAACAGGCTTTTCGTGGTGCCGATGTGTTTGCCCGCATGGGCGGCGATGAGTTCGCCGTCCTGCTGCCCAATGTGGTGGAGGCACAGGCGCAGCTGGCTTATGAACGTTTCAACGCTATCTTGGCCGAGCATAATCGGCACAGTGGTTGCGGTTATGCGCTGGCCTGCAGTACCGGGATCGTCAGCTATGACGGGCGCAGTTGTGTATCGCTGGCCGAGCTGCTCACCCGCGCCGATGAGCTGATGTATCAGCGCAAGCGGGATAGCAAGCGCTGAGGGTTATACCGCAGGAGCAACCACGAGAAACAACAGAGAGCGCCACGGCGCTCTCTGTTGTTGATGGCTCAGGTCAGGGTGCGGGTCAGAGCCGGAAGTTGCCAACCAGTTTGTCCAGCTGGCCGGAGAGCTGCTGCAGGCTGCGGCTGGACTCGGTCAGCTGGTGGGCGATATCGGCGGTCTCCATGGTGAGCTGGTTGATATCCTCCACATTGCGGTTGATCTCGCCGACCACGCTGGACTGCTCCTCGGTGGCGGTGGCGACCTGGATATTCATGTCGTTGATCTGGGTGATGTGGGCGGTGATCTGGCCGAGGGCTGCGTTGGCTGCATCGGCCTGACTCACCACTTCCAGACTCTGGTTACGCCCTTGTGCCATGGCACTGACGGCGCGGGCACTCTGCTCCTGCAAGCGGTTGATCATCCCCTGGATCTCGGCGGTCGAGGCGGCGGAGCGGTTGGCCAGATTGCGTACCTCATCCGCCACCACGGCAAAACCGCGACCCTGTTCACCGGCGCGAGCAGCCTCGATGGCGGCGTTCAGTGCCAGCAGGTTGGTCTGCTCCGAGATGCTGCGGATGGTTTCGAGGATGCTGCCGATGGAGTCGGTCTGGCTTGCCAGCGACTCGATAACCCCTGCCACCTGCTCAATATCGCCGGAGAGCCCGACGATGCCGTGGCGCGCCTGCGCCACCACTACCGCCCCCGCATCGGCCTGATCGTTGGCCTGTTTGGCAACGTCCGCTGCCAGCGAGGCGTTACCGGCGATCTCGCTCACCGTGGCCCCCATCTCGTGGATGGCGGTGGCCACCTGCACGGTGCGGTCGCGCTGGGCGGTACAGTTGTGCTGGGTCAGCTGCGCCTTGTTGGCCACCTCGTTGGCGGTGTCGGCGAGCTGGCGGGAGTTCTCTGCCACCTGCTCGATGGAGGCGTGGATCTTGGCGACGAAGTTGTTGAAGCCGGTGGCGACCTGACTCAGCTCGTCACGACCTTCCACCTTGAGGCGCTGTGTGAGATCCCCATCGCCGCTGCCCAGCTCCTTGAACAGGCGGGCCAGCTCGTTGAGCGGACGACTGACCGAGCCTGCCAGCAGCATCCCCATCAGCCCCATGACCAGCGCAATCACCAGCGAGATCATCAGGATCTCGTTGCGGGTCTGATCCAGCTCGGCATAGATCTCGGCTTGTGGCACCTGGGCCACCAGATACCAGTCGAGCAGCGGGATATAGCTGCTGGCCAGTACCATGGGCTCGCCGTTCACCTCGGCGTTGATGACGGCAAAAGGTTGTTTGGCCAGCAGGCTGCCGGTATCACCGCTGGCAATGCTGCCAAGGGTATCGCGTTCGATGCGGTTAGCCTCGGGGTGCAGCTTCACCTTGCCGCTGCCATCGACCATAAAGACGATGCCGCTCTCTTCCAGCCGGAAGTTGGCGACCATGGTCACCATGCTGTCGAGGGATTTGGCAAAGCCGGCCAGTCCACGACCGTTGAGCTGCTGGAAGTTGACGAACAGCTTCACCTCGCCGTTGCTCTCGCGAAAGATGCTGAGGGTCATCTCCTTCTGGCTCTTGGTGTAGTCATAGAACCAGCCATCCTGCGTTGGGGTCAGGTTGCGCAGGAAGCCATCCTGGTTGTAGTAGGCGGCACTCTGGCGATCGGCGAAAGAGGCGGTCACCAGACCATACTGGTTGGCCACATCCTTGAGCTGGTTGATGAGGATGGGCTCCTGCTCTTTGGGCATGCCCCGATCTACCCAGTCGAGGATGAAGCGGTCGGTGGCCAGTTGGCGGGCGGCCTGGGCTATGCCGTGGAGATCCTGTTCAATCTCCTTGCTGATCCGCTGGGTCAGGTTGGGCAGCTCCTGCTCGAACATCCGGTTTTCGATCAGTTGCTGGGCCGAGCGTTGACTGAAGTAGCCTACCAGCAGGCAGGAGACGACCACGGCCAGGGTGACTGTAGCCAGTATTTTCTGTTTAAGAGTGAGGGTTGCCAGCATAAACGCGCTCAAAAGGTGGAGGGTTGACGACCCTCATATTAGCGGCAGCGCTGCACCGTCCATGAGGCAGGCAGCCCTTTATTTGCGGATTACGTTTGCGCTCACAGGGGCGGCGGCTCGCCCCTCCGGCATGCAGGCTGCGCAGGATGCGGATTGGCGGTTGCGCTAACCGCCACGCTCCTTATAGTAGAAGCCATCTTTGGTGACTGACCCCCTGAATAATATGGAAAATATGATGCGCAGCTTTGGTGCGGGATGGACCCGTCTGCTTTTGGTGTTGGTGGCGCTCAGCCCTCTGCTGGCTCAAGCCGCTGATGGTGGACGTCCCAAGATTGCTCTGGTGCTCAGCGGCGGCGGCGCCAAGGGTTCGGCCCATATCGGCATCCTCAAGGTGCTGGAGCAAAAGCGTATTCCGGTCGACATCATAGTGGGTACCAGCATGGGATCCTACGTGGCGGGCATGTACGCCATGGGGCTCAGCGCCGAAGAGGTGGAGCGCGCCACCTTGGCCATTGACTGGAACAAGGGCTATCAGGACAAAGTTGGCCGCGATGAGCTCTCTTTGCGCAAGAAGCAGCAAAACGAACAGTATCAGCTGCGTACCGATATTGGGGTCAATGGCGATGCAGTGCAGTTAGCGGATGGCTTCTTTCAGGGCCAATCCATGGCCAGTCTGCTGCGGGGGGCGACCTCCAACCTGCCGGTGCAGCACAGTTTTGATGACCTGCCGATCCCCTATCGGGCGGTAGCGACCGACATGGAGACGGTCACCCCCTTTGTGCTGGGGAGCGGTAGCCTCGCCAAGGCGATGCAGGCCTCCATGTCCATCCCGGGGGCGCTCAAGCCCGTCGATTGGGAAGGGCATATTCTGGCGGACGGCGGCAGTGTCAACAACATGCCGGTGGATGTCGCCAAGGCGATGGGGGCCGATGTGGTGATCGCGGTGGATATCAGCGCCAAGCTGCGCACCCGGGAGTCCCTCAAGTCTGGTCTGGCGATGATCGATCAGCTCACCACCTACATGACCCAGGTGGGCACTGAAAAACAGAAAGCGCTGCTGGGGCCTAAGGATATTCTGCTAGTCCCCGAGTTTGGTGGCATGGGGATCGCCGATTTCGCCCGCATGCCGGAGGGGATCAAGATGGGGGAGGCGGTCGCCGAAAAGGCAGCGCTGCAGCTCGATAAGCTGTCCCTCAGCAAGGAGCAGTACGCCGCCTATCGCAACCAGAAATTGAGCCGTCGTGCCGAGCGCAGTGGTCAGCCTGCTTACTTCATCGACAAGGTGGAGATCATCAACAAGTCGCGCCTCTCTGATGAGACAGTCCGCGCCATGCTCAAAGTGCGGCCGGACAAGGTGCAGACCAACGAGAGTCTGGAGGCGGGTATTCGTCGCCTCTATGCATTGGAGTCGTTTGATCGCATCACCTATGAGGTGGAAGAGCGCGATGGGGAGAATGTGCTGGTGGTGGATGCCAGCGAGAAGAACTGGGGGCCGGGTTACCTCAACTTTCAGTTTGGCTTCACCGATGACTTCGAGAATACCTCCAACTACAACGTTGGCATGTCCTACACCCTCACCAACGTCAATGATTGGGGGGCCGAGTGGCTGACCGAGGCATCGCTGGGCACCGCCAAGCACCTCAAGACCAACTTCTATACTCCGCTTGAGCCTTCCCAGACCTTCTATGGCGAGGCCAGTCTGGCCTATGACCAGACACAGCGCCGGCTGTTCTTCCCCGACCCTGACCCCTCGTCAGTGCAGCTCAGTTATCTCGACTCTGAATACTCTTTCTTCAGCACTAATGTCGCTGTTGGCTGGAATCGCCAGCCATGGAGCCGCTTGTCGATGGGGCTGGAGGGGCAGACTGGCAAAATCGATGTGAAAAATATCAATGACCTGGAGGTGGATGCCAATGCATGGGGGCCTTATGCCCGTTTCGAGCACGATACCCTCGATAGTCTCTACTTCCCTTACCAAGGGGTTAAGTGGGATATGAAGCTGGGCTACTCCCACGTCGATCTGGATGGGGACCCCTCCGAGAGCTCCCGCAGTGAGGGGTGGAACTATCACTTGTCGATGATCAAACCCTGGTCCTGGGACCGCCATAGTCTCAACCTTATCCTCGAAGGGGGCGGCTCAGGCAGTGAAGAGGTGGTGCCGCTGCACATTCAGGATCTGGGGGGGCTGTTCCGCCTATCCGGTTTCCAGCGCTACCAACTGAGTGGCCGCTACAGCCTGTTTGGCGGCTTGCGTTACATCTATCGGGTGGCAGACAACGACTTCGGCGCGCTCAAGGTGCCGCTCTATCTGGGTGGATCCATCGAGCAGGGGGGGTCTGGAACAAGGGTGAGGATATCAGCCTGGAGAGCTCGTTTACGGCTGGCTCTGTCTATGTGGGAGTCGAGAGCTTCCTTGGCCCCATCTTCCTTGGCTACGGCATGGCGGAGGGGGGCAATGATGTCTTCTATCTGCAATTGGGCAGTACGTTCGAATAATGCCAAATTGCTGCCAATTTGTTAACTCTGGTTGGTGGTGGGCAGTAATTTTTCAAAAAATATCAGGCTGGTTAGTTGGTTACGTTTTTGTGATGAATAAGTAAACAGGGTTTGGATTTTAATTAGTCGTTAAAACTTATATAGTGGGGAGCACCCTACGGGGTGTCCTGCAAGGACGATCGCCGCGAGCGTGGGCGAACCCCAAAAAAAGACCAAAGAGGAATTAGTCGTGCTTGAAACATACCGTAAACACGTCGCAGAACGTGCTGCCGAGGGCGTGGTCGCCAAGCCTCTGGATGCAGAGCAAGTCGCCGCCCTGGTAACGCTTCTCAAGAACCCGCCCGCTGGCGAACAAGACTTTCTCAAAGAGCTGTTGTCCTCCCGCATTCCACCCGGAGTTGATGAAGCTGCCTATGTTAAAGCCGGTTTTCTCACCGCCGTCGCCAAGAGCGAAGCCCACTCTCCGATCCTGACTGCGGCAGAAGCCGTTGCCCTGCTCGGTACCATGCAGGGTGGTTACAACATTCAACCGCTGATCGATCTGCTGGATCATGCCACGCTGGCGCCGCTGGCCGCCAAGGGGCTCTCCCATACCCTGCTGATGTTTGACTCCTTCCACGACGTGGAAGAGAAGGCCAAGGCGGGCAATGCCCACGCCAAGCAGGTGATGCAATCCTGGGCTGATGCGCAGTGGTTCCTCTCTCGCCCGGAACTGGCCGAGAAGATCACCGTCACCGTGTTCAAGGTGACCGGCGAAACCAACACTGACGACCTCTCTCCGGCACCGGATGCCTGGTCCCGCCCGGACATTCCGCTGCACGCCCTGGCGATGCTGAAAAACGCCCGTCCCGGCATCACCCCCGACAAAGATGGTGCCGTCGGCCCCATCAAGACCATCGATGCCCTGAAAGAGAAAGGCTTCCCGCTGGCCTATGTGGGTGACGTGGTCGGTACCGGTTCTTCCCGTAAATCCGCCACCAACTCGGTGCTCTGGTTTATGGGCGACGACATTCCGTTCGTGCCGAACAAGCGCGCTGGCGGTGTCTGTCTGGGTGGCAAGATTGCCCCGATCTTCTTCAACACCATGGAAGATGCCGGCGCCCTGCCCATCGAAGTGGATGTCTCCAAGCTGGAGATGGGCGATGTGATCGACATCTACCCCTTTGCCGGCAAGATCTGCAAGCACGGTACCGAGCAGGTGCTGGCGCAGTTTGAACTGAAAACCGAGGTGCTGATCGACGAAGTGCGCGCCGGTGGCCGTATCCCGCTGATCATCGGTCGTGGTCTGACCGACAAGGCTCGCGAAGCCTTGGGTCTGCCATTTTCCACCGTATTCCGTCGCCCGCAGCCGGTGGCCGATACCGGCAAAGGCTTCACCCTGGCCCAGAAGATGGTGGGCAAGGCGTGTGGCGTGCAGGGCATTCGCCCGGGCACCTACTGCGAGCCCAAGATGACCACGGTCGGCTCTCAGGACACCACGGGCCCGATGACCCGCGATGAGCTGAAAGATCTGGCCTGCCTCGGCTTCTCCGCCGATCTGACCATGCAGTCCTTCTGCCACACCGCGGCCTATCCCAAGCCTATCGACGTGCAGACTCACCACACCCTGCCGGACTTCATCATGAACCGCGGCGGTGTGAGCTTGCGTCCGGGTGACGGCGTCATCCACTCCTGGCTGAACCGCATGCTGCTGCCGGATACCGTGGGTACCGGTGGTGACTCCCACACCCGTTTCCCCATCGGAATCTCCTTCCCGGCGGGCTCCGGTCTGGTGGCGTTCGCTGCCGCTACCGGCGTGATGCCGCTGGATATGCCGGAATCGGTACTGGTGCGCTTCAAGGGCGAGCTGCAACCGGGCATCACCCTGCGTGATCTGGTTCATGCCATCCCCTACGCCGCCATCCAGAAAGGGCTGCTGACCGTCGAGAAAGCGGGCAAGAAGAACATCTTCTCCGGCCGCATCCTCGAAATCGAAGGTCTGCCGACTCTCAAGGTAGAGCAGGCATTCGAGCTGGCCGATGCCAGCGCCGAGCGCTCTGCCGCCGGTTGCACCATCAAGCTGGATCAGGCTCCGATCATCGAGTACCTGAAGTCCAACATCGTGATGCTGAAATGGATGCTATCCGAAGGCTACGGCGACCCGCGTACCATTACCCGCCGCATCAAGGGGATGGAAGAGTGGCTGGCCAACCCTGTGCTGATGGAAGCGGACAAGGATGCCGAGTACAGCGAAATCATCGAGATCGATCTGGCCACCATCAAGGAGCCAATCCTCTGCGCGCCGAACGATCCGGACGATGCCCGTCTGCTCAGTAGTGTTGCTGGCGACAAGATCGACGAGGTATTCCTCGGTTCCTGTATGACCAACATCGGCCACTTCCGTGCCGCTGGCAAACTGCTCGAGAAGTATCAGGGCGAACTGCCGACCCGTATGTGGATTGCCCCGCCCACCAAGATGGACAAGGATCAGCTGACCGAAGAGGGCTACTACGGCATTTTCGGTCGTGTCGGAGCCCGCATCGAGATACCGGGCTGCTCGCTGTGCATGGGCAACCAGGCGCGGGTAGCGGAAGGGGCCACAGTGGTCTCTACCTCCACCCGTAACTTCCCGAACCGTTTGGGTAAAGGTGCCAACGTCTACCTGGCCTCTGCGGAGCTGGCAGCAGTTGCCGCCATCCTCGGTAAGATCCCGACCGTGGCGGAGTACCTGCAGTACGCCAAGGCGCTGGATGCCACTGCGGCAGATACTTACCGCTACCTCAACTTCAACGAGATCGCCTCCTACACCAAGAAGGCCGATGCGGTGATCCTGCAGCAAGCCGTTTAACGGAGTTCTTGCGCGATTTACGCGATAAGAAGTCAATAATGCCGCGTATTTACGCGGCATTATTTATTTGTGTGTTATTTGTCGTCTTTCTTGAGAGGGACTTACAGGTTCCTGCTCGAGAAGGTCAATCACCTGTTTTGTGGTTCGTTTTATAAACACTTTGCGTTATTTTGTTAGGTTATGAGCGGTAATGATGGGGCATCGTTATCGAGGGGAAAGTGGATATCTGTTCACTGGGTGCTTGCTTTGGGCAGGCCTGACGAATTGCGGCGTGGTTCATTATGTTTCTGTTCAGGCTAGATCTCTCCCAAACCCGGTTACGTTTCGGTGCCACCTTGCTGGTGTTTGCCCTGCCACTGTTGGCGGGGAGCTGGATCATCAACAGCAATTATGTTCAGGATTTGAAAGCGGACTCCAGCGCCTCGGCCCACAAGGCCAGAGCCCTGCTGGAGGCAATGCTGGATCATGCGGAGCAGGCCAATCGGGAGGTATTGCCGCTGGTCAAAGCCCCTTGCGCCGAGAATAAGTTAGTCCTGCGGACCAAGGTTGCGCTCGAGCCCTTCTTGCGTTCGGTCAATCTGGTTCGCGATGGCATCATCAACTGCACCTCGCTGTTTGGTGAGGCCAATGATGCTGACGACGGCTCCATCTATACCGGGCGCAAGCTGCTGCTGATGAGTGGCAATCGGGTGCGGCAGAATCACCCGCTGCTGGTGGTGCGCACCGAGCAGGGCAGGGATGCGGCCTTGAGTGCCATCGACAGCACCCAGCTCAGTTTTATGCTCTCCCTGAGTGGCCAATCCAGCGAGCTGTTTTTGCAGGTAGGGTCGGCCCGCCTTGATGAGTCGGGCCGCTATCTGAGTGACCCGCCCAAACTGCACCGCAGCACCGGCTTGGCGTTAAGCTCATCGCACTATCCCTTCACCATTCATGCCGGTTACTCCCTACCGCGTTACTGGCAGTCGGTGTGGGAGGCACGGCGTATGGCGTTGTTGTGGCTGGGGGTGTCTTCTTTCTTGTTGTCTTGGTCTGTGTGGTGGATTCTGGGGCGTCCCGGCTCACCAAGTGACGAGCTGCGCCGAGCCCTGCGGGCCAGGGAGTTTGTCCCCTATCTGCAACCGCTGGTTGCCAGTAATGGCGGCCGTATGACAGGGGCAGAGGTACTGATGCGCTGGCAACATGCGACCGAGGGAATGATCCGCCCCGATCTGTTTATCCCGCAAGCGGAAGAGTCGGGGTTGATCGTTCCCATGACCAACCAGATCATGCACCGCGTGGCGAGTCAGTTAAGCCGGGTACAGGAGCAACTGCCTGACGGTTTTCATCTCAGCTTCAACATCAGCGCCGCCCATTGCCACGACTTTGCCCTGCTGGCCGAGTGTCGCGCTTTCCTCGGCCACTTCGTCCCCGGCAAGGTGGTACTGGTGCTGGAGCTGACCGAGCGGGAGCTGCTGATGTCAGATCCCCAGACCCTCTCCCTGTTCCGCCAGCTGGACGAGATGGGGGTCAAACTCGCCATCGACGACTTTGGCACCGGCCACTCCAGCCTGGCTTACCTGCAGCAGTTTCATGTGGATTACCTCAAGATCGACAAATCCTTTATCGCCCGCATCGGTACCGAGTCGCTCTCGGAACATATCGTGGACAATGTGATCGATCTGGCGACCCGGCTCGGTCTGGCGCTGGTGGCGGAAGGGGTGGAGAGCGAGCGTCAGGCGGATTATCTTAGGGCCAAGGGGGTCGACTATCTGCAGGGCTACCTGTTCGCCCGTCCCATGCCGCTGCGCCAGTTCTGCGAGGAGCTGCTGCCAGAAGAGGCACAGACCCGGCAGCCAGATGGGGTGCGGAGCATCCCGAACGCGACCTGATCTATCGGTGACAGATGTGCGGCAAAGCTCCCGTCAGTAAGGGTGGGGGAGTGCTCTCTCCCTATCCCTCCTCGAGTGCAGGGGCTTGTTTTCCATGCCTTGTGGCTCGCTTTTCGGTAGAATCGGCGCTCATTTTGACGTCAGTAAAAGATGAGGCGCGGTATGACGGTTCAGTTCCAGGCATTTCACAGCATCAAGGCGATCGGTAATCGGGAGGTGCTGTTCAACTGGTCGAGAACCAATCCCCTCGGGGCGCTGGATCAGGTGTGGCGCCCGAAAACCCGCGACCAGCTGCAAGCGCTGCTGCGGGAACACCCCGAGCGCAAGTTGCGCCTTATCGGCTCCGGCCTCTCTTTCGAACCCATTCACAGCGTCTATGCCGAGGGCAGTCAGGCGCTACTGGTGGACTTGCACCACCTGCGCGGCCAGTTGGCGCAGACCGCAGATACCGTGACCTATCAGGCGGGGACGCCGCTCGATACCGTCTATGCCGAGTTGATCGCCATGGAGCGGATGCTGCCCGCATCCCCCGGTGTCATCGGCATCCAGACCCTGGGCGGTGCGCTCAGCACCGGCACCCACGGTCAGGGGCTGCACCAGTCAGCCCTCTGCGATGCGGTGGAGGCCATGACTGTGATGCTGGCCAGTGGCGAGATCGTCCGGGTCGATCGCACTGACCCGCGCTTCGGCGCCTTCGTGATGGGGATGGGGATGCTCGGCATCCTGCTCGACGTCACCCTGCGCACCGTGCCCAACCGCATCATGCGCTGCACCAAGTTCACTACCGACTATCCCTTCCTGCTGGAACACAACGAGCGGCTCAACCGCGAGCACGGCTTTGTGAAGAGCTGGTGGTTCGCCTGGACCGGCGAGAGTCACATCTGGCTGGTGGATCCCGCCTCCGATGACGAGGTGGCCCGCTACCGGGCTGGCGGCAGCGAGCCGCTGCTGCTGGAGGGCGATATCGACGCCCGCATGAATGCCACCATTGATGCCACCTTGCAGAAGATGGCGAAAGACACCAAGGATGAGGCGCTGGCGGGGGAGCACTTCGAGACGGTGCGCCGCTTCAAGGATGCCTCCGATCTGGTGGGCAACGTTTACCAGATCCTCTGCAAGGGGATCCCGGCACCCCAGATCAACTGCGAGGTGGCGGTACCGCTTCATCGCATGAACGAGGCGCTGGAGACCCTGCAAGCGTGGCAGCAGGCCAACCCGGGCGTGTTGCACTACCCCTTTATCCTGCGTTGCACCGGCCCTTCCGAGGCCTGGCTCAGTGCCGCTTATGGCCAGCCGGTCTGCTGGATCGGATTTCTGGTCTATCTGGCGGCGGACGGCACCTTCGTCAACGGCTCCATGGAGCAGATGCGCGAGCTGCAGCAACTGCTGGCGCCGCTTGGCGGCATCCCCCACTTTGGCAAGCATCTGGCGATGGACCTCTATGACTTCCCGGCCCTGCTGCCGCGCTGGAACGACTTTGTGGCGTTGAAAGCCGAGCTCGACCCCCACGGCCGCTTTGAAAACCGCTGGCTCAGCGACCTGTTTGCCAACCGGTAAGGATCTGACATGACCGAGATGCAAGATACCCGCGTACTCATCACCCTGCCGAACCGAGGGGAATCATCGATATGACCGATATGCAAGACACCAGGATCCCCGTAACCCTGCTGACCGGCTTTCTCGGCAGCGGCAAGACCACCTTGCTCAACCACTGGGTCAAGCAGCCTGAGCTCGGCGAGTGCGCCGTGCTGATCAACGAGTTCGGCTCGGTGGGGCTGGATCACCATCTGGTGCAGCAGGTGGACGAGCAGGTGATGCTGCTCGACTCCGGCTGCATTTGCTGCTCGGTGCAGGGCTCTCTGGTGGAGGCGCTGCAGGGGCTGTTTATGAAGGCCATCCAGCGCAAGATCAAACCGTTCAAGCGGCTGATTATCGAGACCACCGGGCTGGCCGATCCGGCCCCCGTGCTCTTTACCCTGCGCGAAGAGGGCTTTATCGCCCAGCGCTACCGCTTTGATGGCACCGTCACCGTGGTGGATACCGGTCATATCGAGCAGCAGTTGGCGGTCCAGTATGAGGCGGTGAAGCAGGTGGCGCTGGCGGACCTGCTGGTGGTGAGCAAGGGGGATCTGGTGGACGGCGAGCAGCTGGCCCGGGTCGAAACCCAGCTGGCGGCCCTCAACCCGGCGGCCCCCATCGAGCGGGTGACCAATGGCGAACTGTCGCCAGCGGTGCTGGAGAAGCTTGGCGCCTACAACGAGGCTGCCGGGCGCGACGTGCGCCAGCTGCTGGCCTGGCTGCGCACTGAATCTCCGAAGCAGGGACTAGCTTCGCCGATGCAGCCAAAGATGCAGCCGTTCGCTGCCAAGGTGGGCACCGCGGCGCCCACCCACTTCGAGCACGGCAATATCGAAAGTTTCTCCCTGCGTATCGGCGAGCCGCTCAAGCCCTCTCGCCTGCTGGCTGCCATCGATGCGGTGCAGGCCCAATATGGCGATGCCCTGCTGCGGCTCAAGGGGATCTTGCAGCTGGAAGGGGAGAGTCAGCCGGTGGTGATCCACGGCGTCCACGGTCAGCTCTATCCGCTGCAGGCATTGGGAGACTGGCCGGAGGGCAAGGCCCAGTCCCGGCTGGTGTTTATCGTGAAAAGTCAGGACAAGGAGGGAATAGAGCGTCTCTTTATGGAGACCCTCAAGGCCCCCGAGCCCACCCTGGAAGAGCGGCTCAAAGCCATGCTCGGCCAACCGGACGCCTGACAGGCCAACGTGACCCGCCCCGTTGCAACCCAACGAGTGCGGGTCTCTTTTTATGCAAGCGATGCGAGAGAGGAGGGTGGCGGTTATGTCAGAACATTCACAGAGGGTGACTCCCGCCCAGCGCAAGTGGCTGCCCCTGCTGGCAGCGGTCGGTTTCTTTATGCAGGCGCTGGATGGCACCATCCTCAACACCGCCCTGCCCAGCATGGCCGAAACCTTGGGGGAGAGCCCGCTGCAGATGCAGTCGGTGATCATCGCCTACATGCTGACGGTGGCACTGCTGATCCCGGCCTCCGGCTGGCTGGCGGACAGGTTCGGTACCCGCCGCATCTATCTGGCCGCCATCTCGCTCTTCACGCTCGGCTCGCTCGCCTGCGCCGCCTCCAACTCCCTTCCCATGTTGGTGGCGGCCCGTGTGTTGCAGGGGATTGGCGGCGCTCTGCTGATGCCGGTGGGGCGGTTGGCGGTGCTGCGGGTCTATGACAAGCACGAGCTGTTGCGGGTGATGTCGTTTGTCACCATCCCGGGGCTGCTCGGCCCGCTGATGGGGCCGGCGCTCGGTGGCTGGCTGGTGGAAGTGGCGAGCTGGCATTGGGTATTTCTTATCAACCTGCCGGTGGGGCTGCTCGGCTTTATCGCCAGCTGGCACTTTATGCCGGAGCTGCGGCAGCAGATTGCCCGGTTCGACTGGCAAGGGTTCGTGATGTTCAGTGTCGGCATGGTGCTGGTGTCGGTCGGTTTGCAAGGGCTGGGGGAGCACAGCATCGCTACCGGTTGGGCGCTGTTTGCGCTGATCTTCGGGCTGGCGGCGATGGCGAGTTACTGGCTCTATGCTGCCAATGCGGAGCAGCCGCTCTTTAGCTTGAAGCTGTTCAAAACATCCAGCTTCGCCATCGGCATCTGGGGCAACCTGTTTGCCCGCCTCGGCAGCGGTTCCATGCCATTTCTCACCCCGCTCTTCTTGCAACTGGGGCTCGGCTTCTCGCCGAGCAAGGCGGGGATGACCATGATCCCCACAGTGATTGGCGCCATGCTGACCAAGACGCTGGTGAACAAGCTTATCCCCAAGGTGGGCTATCGCCGCATTCTGATCGGCAACACTTTGGCTCTGGGCGCCATGATCGCCAGTTTCTACTTTATCGACAACCAGCTCCCCTACGGGGTCTTGCTGGGCTGGCTGGCAATCTTTGGCGCCATCAACTCGCTGCAGTTCTCCGCCATGAACACTCTCACGCTACAAGATCTCAGCCCGACCCTGGCCAGCAGTGGCAACGGTCTGCTCTCGGTGGTGATGCAGCTCTCCATGAGTTTGGGGGTGGCGATTGCCGCCAGCCTGCTGGGGCTCTTCTCGGCAGGCACCTCAGCGGCAAACGGTCAGTGGCTGGCCGGGTTCCACCTTACCTACCTCTGTGTCGGGCTGCTCTCCATGCTGGCGGCGTTGATCTTCGCCCAGCTGGCGCGCGATGGCGCTACGCCGTCGGCGCGGGCAGATAGCTGACTTCGCAGGGGAGCTGCGCCAGCACTTCCGCCAGATGCTCGGTCGCCAGCAGAAAGGTCTGCTCCGGGTGGCCCGGGGTCCAGGTGAAGGCGGCGTGGCTGAGCAGTTGCGGATCCACCAGTAGCGGAATATCGGCGCGCGGCAGGAAGGGACAGACCGCCCCCGGCAGACAGCCGATCGCCGTCTGCATCTCCTCGGCGGTACAGATGAAGGGCTTGGCACCGAGCGCAGCTTTGACCGCCTTGTTGTCGAGTCGGCCATCCCTGTGGGTCAGCAGCAGGGCGAAGCGGCCATCCTTGAACTTGAGAAACAGGGTCTTGCTGAACTCCGCCTGCCAGCCGAGGCTGGCCTTGACCCGTTCGTCGGTGGCGTAGTCTAGGATCGGCTCGTGCTCATAGCGCTGGTGGGGCAGTTCGGCCAGCAGCTGGCAGTTGAAGTGGTGAATGGTATCGAGTGGCATGGGGTTCTCCTGTAGTGGGCGCTATCCTGCCAGCCTCGCAGGGCCGGGCCCTCTTATTTCGCTATAAACGACAAGGGCGCCGTGAGGCGCCCTTGTCGATCAGTGATGCTGCAGTTCGCACGCTTCCCAGTGAAAGGGAATGGGGCACAGCTGCTGGGAGGCCTTGTCATAGGACTGCCACAGCTCGCCCATGGTGCGGCCATCGACGGGGTGGCGCAGCGCGGGGGCCAGCTCGGCCAGCGGCCACAGCACGAAGGCGTTGGTGAGCACTTCACCGCGCGGCAGCACCAGCGGGGTGTCGCAGACCAGCTCGCCATAGAGCAGCAGATCGAGATCCAGGGTGCGCGGGGCGAACTTCTTGGCATCCGGCTCGCGGCCGTGGGCGAACTCCATGGCCCGCAGTCGCTGGCAGACGGTGGCCAGCGGCAGGTCGGTCTCGGCAGCCGCTACCAGGTTGTAGAAGGGGCGGCCGTTGAAGCCAACCGCCTCGCTCTCGAATACCCGGGAGACTCGCAGCTCGCCAAATTCGGCGTGCAGGGCATCGAGTCCGGC
Organism: Aeromonas sp. CU5; assembly: GCF_002586745.1. Taxonomy (NCBI): domain Bacteria; kingdom Pseudomonadati; phylum Pseudomonadota; class Gammaproteobacteria; order Aeromonadales; family Aeromonadaceae; genus Aeromonas; species Aeromonas sp. CU5. Next base: position 3,296,585 of record NZ_CP023817.1, on the reverse strand, counting down.
GCGGATATGGCGATCCCGCTCGATGTTGGAACCCAGGCTGATATAGATGGTGGTCATCAGTTGCTGCTCGCGGCCGGGGTACGATGGCGCAGGATCTCGACGCCGACACCAGCGGCATTGGGGACGGCGCCCGGTTTGGTGAGGGTCACCTTGACCCACTGCACCCGCTCGTCATCCAGCACCAGCATGGCGACCTGTTCGGCCATGGTCTCGACCAGCTCGACCACCTTGCCGGTGACATGCTCACAAATCTTGTTGGAGAGGTCGGCATAATCCAATGCCAGCTTGATATCGTCAGTTGCTGCTGCGGGGCGGTTGTCGAACCCCATCTCGAGGTCAAAGCGAAGCTTCTGGCGAATGCCCTTCTCCCACTCATATACACCGATAGTGGTCAAAACCTCGAGTCCGCGAATAAACACCTTGTCCATGACTGTACTTCTTCTTTACTCTTGATGGGCTGTGATAACAGCGCAGGGATGCTGGCCGGGCAACAGGCTTGCCGGCGCGCTCAGGTTGGGCAAGGACCCATGCCAGCGTGTGTGGCGGCATCATACCCCATTCATATCGTGGTAAAAACGACCAAGATGACGGCCCTGACGATTTTGATGATTATTCTGGCCTACCTGGGTGGTTCACTATCCAGTGCTGTGCTGGTCTCCCGTTGTAGCGGTCTGCCCGACCCGCGGGATCATGGCTCCCACAATCCGGGGGCAACCAATGTGCTGCGCCTCGGTGGTCGAGTTGCTGCGCTGGTGGTGCTGCTGCTCGATGTGCTCAAGGGCACGGTGCCCGTCTATCTCGCCTGGTATCTGCAAATCAAACCCGTCTACCTCGGCTTTATCGGGGTCGCCGCCTGCCTTGGTCATATGTATCCCCTCTTCTTTCACTTTCGCGGCGGCAAGGGAGTGGCCACGGCACTGGGTACCATGATGCCGCTCGGCTTTACCATGGGAGGCGCCGTTATCGGCACCTGGCTGCTGGTGCTGCTGGTCAGCGGCTACTCCTCGCTGGCCTCGATCATCACGGTGTTACTGAGTCCGCTCTTTACCTACCTGCTCAAACCTGAGTACACCCTGCCGGTCTCTTTGCTCTCTTGCCTCATTCTGATCCGCCATCACGAGAACATCTCCCGCCTGTTAAAGGGGGAGGAACCCCGACTATGGGGGCGAAAATCCGGCAACTGCGCCGAGGAAGTGGCAAAAATGAGCGATGTTGCGCAAAAAAAAGACGAACGAAACAAAAAGTGAAATTTCCCGTTGACCATCAGCCTTAAAATCCGTTTAATAGCGCCCACGCCCAGATAGCTCAGTCGGTAGAGCAGGGGATTGAAAATCCCCGTGTCGGCGGTTCGATTCCGTCTCTGGGCACCAAGATTTGGTGCCATGAAATAAAAATTTGTTCATGCACAATAGTTTAAAGTGTGCCGGCTTAGCTCAGTAGGCAGAGCAACTGACTTGTAATCAGTAGGTCACCAGTTCGATTCCGGTAGCCGGCACCATTTATAGATTTGCCCAGATAGCTCAGTCGGTAGAGCAGGGGATTGAAAATCCCCGTGTCGGCGGTTCGATTCCGTCTCTGGGCACCAAGTACAATTCCTCCTTAGTTCAGTCGGTAGAACGGCGGACTGTTAATCCGTATGTCACTGGTTCAAGTCCAGTAGGAGGAGCCATTTAAAAAGCCCTTGTCGCAAGACAAGGGCTTTTTTTTATTGGGCCAAGCCCGTTTATAACCATAAAAACAACCACACACGCACAGATGAACCGCAGGATAGATATGGAAAATCATGTAGTTATAGAGTCAAAGGGGCGACTTGCCGCCATTCGGGACTGGCTGGAACCCGTGCTGGTGCTGCTTATTCTCGGCAGCCTGTTCGGTTACCTCGGTAGCCAGATGGGTCTCTCGGCCATGGTCAACACCCTGTTCAATACCGCCCACCAGCTGTTGCTCAATACCGTGCTCTTTATCATGGGGATCACGGTGCTTTCCGGTGCCCTGAGCCAGCTGCTCAGCGAGTTCGGGGTGATCCGCCTGCTAGAGGTGCTGCTGGCCCCCCTGATGAAGCCGGTGTTCCGTTTGCCGGGTCGCACCGCGCTGGCTGCCCTGATGACCTTCTTCTCCGACAACCCGGCGGTGATCAGCCTCGCCAAGGACAGCCGCTTTCGCAAAGGCTTCACCCCCTGGCAGCTGGTGTCGCTCACCAACTTCGGCACCGCCTTTGGCATGGGGCTGATCGTGGTGACCTTTATGGCCACTCTGCAACTGCCGAGCGGTGAATCCACTGCCAGTGCGGCGCTGATCGGCCTGCTCGGCGCACTGGTTGGCTCGGTGGTCTCTACCCGACTGATGCAGCGGATGATCCGCCCCTTAGTGGGGGAAGTACTGATCGATGACCAGCCTGCAGGCAACGGCCCCAAAGTAGGGGTGACCAAAGAGGCCGCTCCCGGCTGGCTGCGGATCCTCAACTCACTGCTCGATGGCGGCAAATCCGGCGTGGAGCTGGGGATGGCGGTGATCCCCGGGGTGCTGATCATCAGTACCTTCGTGATGCTGTTGACCTTCGGCCCGGGCGACAAGGGGTATACCGGCGAAGCGTTTCAGGGAGTTGCCCTGCTGCCGGTGCTGGCTGCCAAGGTGAGCTGGCTGTTTGACCTGCTGTTTGGTTTCAAGCAGCCGGAGCTGGTCGCCTTCCCGGCCACCTCGCTCGGTGCGGTCGGTGCCGCCATGTCGCTGGTGCCGCCCTTTATTGCCAAGGGGTGGATCACTGGTAACGAGGTCGCGGTGTTTACCGCCATGGGGATGTGCTGGAGCGGCTTTTTGAGCACCCACACCGCCATGCTGGATGCCCTCGGCTATCGCCACCTCACCTCCCGCGCCATCGTTGCCCACACCATCGGCGGCTTGAGTGCCGGTGTGGCGGCGCACCAGCTCTATATGCTGCTGGGCTGAGTAGAGTGAAAGAGAGAGGGGCGCTGCGGCGCCCCTCTCTGTATCTGCTGACGAAACTCGTCTGGTCTCCGGTTTATTCGATATGGCCGATGAGGCACTGCGTGATCACCGCCTCCGGCATCATCTCCCGCAGTCCTGCAATCAGCCTATCTCCTGCCTCTTGCAAGACGGCAAGCGGCATTTCGGGCAGGCTCTCCAGAATGAACCACATCTGGCTCGAATCGATACTTAGTCGGGTACGCACACCCTGCCGCCAGTTCCAGCGTCGACAGGTGACCCCCTTGTCATCCCGCCAGACCACCTCGCCGGGCTCAACCGGTTCGTGGGCGGGCTCGCCCCCTTTCATGGTATCGAACTGCTCGCTGCCATCGGCCACCACCAGTCGCGGTTGCCCTTCATAAGCAAGCAGGTTTTCGCCCCCGACCGGAATGGCATAGCGAATGCTGATGGCGTTGTAGAGATCGACCACGGGGTCGATGGCCGGCAGGTTGCCATCGCGGGCGACCCGTTTTCTCAGGGCTTCGACGGAGCAGGGAGTCCGCTGCGGCTTGGCGCCGAACTTTCTGAACAGCTCGCCCCAAGCGGCGAGGTGTGCCTCTGCCCACGGCACATCGGCGGTCAGCATGGCGCTGCAGGCTTCATCAAGGGCGCGCGCTCCCACGTTCGGGTCAACCACGGCGGCGGCCTGCACCGTGATGCTCAGGGCGCGAAAGCCGGGGGCCAGTTGGCTGACTTCGGGGGAGATATGGGGGGTAATCAGGGACATAACGACTCCAGAATCGAAAGAGGCAGGGGGAGGGCGGCTGTCGACCAGCATAGCGGCAACGGCAAATTCGGTTTGAGAGCCATCATGCGTGAATATGTTAAATAAGAAAATTTACATAATCTTAATAGTCATAAGCTTCATGAATGAAAAATGGCGTAATCGAGGGGCTGGCGGGAGTGGAGGATAAGGAAATTCCGTCGCTTCCGGTTTGCTCCGGCAATGCCCTTTGCCGCGCTGATCCGTAGCGGCAGCCGCTGGCCGCCCGGCTCCCTCCTGATAGCCGCAGTTGTCATGCCCAAGCATGAGGCGGCCATTCAAATCGTTCGGCGGCTCAATGAGTTGGCTATGGTTGGCGTTTTTTTCTTCGTTCTGGCCCCGCTTATGCACATCTCTTTGCAACACCACCAAGGGCTGCCGTCGCGGAGAGATATCATGATCAGTACCCTGCTTCCCCTTGCCTCGATCGCCCTCAAGCTGGGCAGCCAGTTGCTCAGCAGCAGTAGCAAACCCCAGCCGGTGCAACAAACCGTGCAGGAGGATCGCCTGGCACCGACCGTCCAGAACCTGTTCCAGCGGCTCGGCATCAAGGATGCCGACAACGAGCAAAATCGCCCGGCCATCAACCACTTTATGGGGGAGTTGATGCAGACCCTGGGGCAGGAGAATGGCAGTCAATCCCTCCCTGCCGCCATCGACAGCGCTCGCAGCCAGCTGGCCAACGGCACCCAGAGCACCCGCTTTGATGCGCTGCAACGCGAGCTCAATACTCTCAAGGATTCCTTCGGTGCCAGCAATCTCAACCTCGATCAGCTGCTCGGTGCCTTTAAACAGACCCTGCCCAATGGCAAGGGGGAGGGGGTTGGCAAGCTGCTCAATGCCAGCGCCTGAACGGCGGTGAGCAATAAAAAACGGCAACCAATGATTGTCATGTTGCGTTTTATTTCGGGTGGCAATTTCTGTGGATTAACCCGCTCGCTTAACCAGCGGGCTTCTGCTGTGCTCTGAGTTTTGTCTTATTGAAATAAGTTATCTCAGGTTGCCTTTTTCGCTAGCCAAACTAGATGATGTTCTTGGTCACTTTCTTTTAGTAAAAGTTTAAAACCGTATTTTTTAAGTAGCACTTCGTAAGCTACTGGAGCCAAGCTATAGAAATGCAGCTCTTGATTTAACATATTACTGTCGGTGCCTTGATAGTCACTGTCACCACTTGTGAACTGAACAACCCCACCCGGCTTTAACCACTTTTCAAAACGTGAAATCATGAGTTCATGATCATTCTGAGGGAGGTGAAACAGACACCACCATTCAACAATAGCATCAACATGCTCATTGAATGGCGTAAAACGCACATCGCCATAAATACCACGCATCTTCGGACATTTTTTTTTGGCGATATTTAGCAGCTCTCGTGAACCATCAATGCCTGTGACCTGAAAACCTTTTTCAACCAAGTAGTTGGCAATCGGAAAACCGGAGCCACAACCGACATCTAAAATATGTGCACCTGCATGAATATTATTTATTAACAGATCAATGTATTTTTCCTCCGTATAAAAAGAATCTCTCATTTCAGCGAAGCCTTCCGCAATTATATCGTAAGACAGCCCTTGATTGCTCAGTATCATCATGCTCTCATTATTTTTCGCTGGTCAACATTTCACTCTGTCGAGAGTGTAACATTATTGATATTTACCCAGAATAATGAACTGTGAAAAAACGGCAACCTCGGTTGCCGTTTTGCTTTCTATTTCGAGTGACAGGTCCCGCGAATTAACCCGCCCGTTTTGCCAGCCATTGCTCGGCGGCGGTCAGGGCTACCTCTACCTGCTCGCGGGCGACGCCGCCTTTGGCAACCCGCTTGGCTAGGGTCGCTTCCAGCTCCAGATTGGGGTAGACGTCTGCACCAATCACCGGGCTAAAGCGCTGGAACTCGGGCAGCGAGAGATCTTCCAGCGGCTTCTTCGCGCCAATGGCATAGACCACAACCTCGCCAACGATATGGTGCGCCTCGCGGAAGGGTATCCCTTTGGCCACCAGATAGTCCGCCAGCTCGGTGGCGTTGGCGTAGCCGCCCTGCGCCGCCGCCATGGTGCGCTCACCATTCACCTTCAGATCGATCAGCACCAGCGCCGCCATATCGAGGCAGTCGTGCCAGGTGTCGAGGGCATCGAACAGCCCCTCTTTGTCTTCCTGCATGTCCTTGTTGTAGGCCAGCGGCAGCGCCTTGAGGCTCATCAGCATGCCCATCTGGGCGCCCACCACCCGGCCGGTCTTGCCGCGGATCAGCTCCAGCGCATCGGGGTTTTTCTTCTGCGGCATCAGGGAGGAACCCGAGGTGACCGCATCGGAGAGTTCAACAAAGCCCGCTTCGCCGGTGTTGTAGAAGATAAGGTCTTCGGCAAAGCGCGACAGGTGGGTCATGGAGAGGGACGCCACATGCATCAGCTCCACCACGTGATCCCGATCGGAGACTGAATCCAGACTGTTGCGGGTGGCGCCGCTAAAGCCCATGTCGAGCGCCAGTGCTTCACGGTCGATGGCGTAGGCTGTGCCCGCCAACGCGCCGCAGCCGAGCGGGCTGGTATCGAGCCGTTTCAGAGTATCCTGCAGACGGGAGTAGTCCCGCTCCAGCATCTCCACATAGGCCAGCGCCCAGTGGGCGAAGGTGACCGGTTGGGCGCGCTGCAGGTGGGTGTAACCGGGCAGCACCGCAGCCTGATTGGCACGGGCGGAGGCGACCAGCCCCTGCTGCAGGGCAGTGATGGAGCCGAGCAACAGCTCGCCCTGTGCCTTGCACCAGAGTTTCAGGTCGGTGGCGACCTGATCGTTGCGCGAGCGACCGGTGTGCAGCTTCTTGCCGAGATCGCCGGCGGCGGCTATGAGCTGGCTCTCGACCCAGGAGTGGATATCTTCGGCGTCCGAATTGAGGATCTGCTGGGGATCCTGCTGTACCGAGGCGAGCAGTACCTCCATCGCCTGTTGCAGTTTGCCCTGCTCGTCGGCGGTCAACACGCCCACTTTCACCAGCGCCTTGGCCCAGGCCATGGAGCCCTGAATATCCTGCTCCGCCAAGCGGTAATCGAACCGCAGCGAATCGTTGAACTGCTTGAACCGGCTATCGGCTCCTTGACTGAAGCGTCCACCCCAAAGTGCCATACTGCTCTCCTTGAATGCGTTGTCGGTAGGCGTTTGCGCCTGCCGTACTCGCGCGGCCCCTTGGCCTGCGCGCAGAAATCTTGCCCTGTATTTTTCTGCATAACCGTGCGGTGGTGAGGGATGCTGTTGCCGTTGAACACGTCACATCCAGCAACTGCGAACCGATCCCCTCTCCCTCCGGAAGAGGGCAATTCCCCCTCATCCCCAACCCTTCTCCCGCAAGGGGAGAAGGGAGCGGAACGCTGTTCTGTCGAACCATGCGGGATAACCTGTCAGCGCTAAATGGTTAGCCAGCCGTTGTTACATCTAATCCCTATCGGTTCCCTCTCCCTCAGGGAGAGGGTTAGGGTGAGGGGATTACTAAGCATTTTCCTCCCCTCATTCCCGACCCTTCTCCCCTTGTTTTTCAAGTAAGCGGGAGAAGGGAGATAAATATTTCAGCATCTGATTCAAACCGCCCCCGTTATCTCACAGAAGCGGCCCGGGCGCTGCCGCTCTTGTCACAGCTCATCGGTTATCCTTCCCCCGCTTACAGACGAGGGAATCAGGTTGCCGCTTATAAGTGAGGGGGCCAAGCCCCCTCACCGGTTTCTGCGGCTTGAAACCTCGAGGGTTAGCCGTGGGTGTGGTCGCCGCCGATGGCCTGATGCTGCTCCTTCATGGCACGGATCCGGCTGGCCAGGGTGTAGAGACGGATAAAGCCTTCGGCATGGCTCTGGTCATACACTTCGTCGGCGCCGAAGGTAGCGAAGTCTTCGGAGTAGAGGCTGTTCGGTGACTTCTTCTGCACCGCAGTGACCTGACCCTTGTACATCTTCAGAATGACTTCACCGTCGAGATCTTCGGCGATGGCGTTGGCAGAGGCGAGGATCGCCTTGCACAGCGGAGTGAACCAGCGACCGTCATAGACCAGATGGGAGAACTCAGCACCCAGCTTTTCCCGCCAGGCGCGGGTCGGGCGATCCAGAACCAGCTCTTCCACGGCGCGCAGCGCGGCGACCATCACGGTACCGCCCGGGGTTTCGTAGCAACCACGGGACTTCATCCCTACCATGCGGTTTTCGGTGATGTCGATGCGGCCTACGCCGTGCTTGCCAGCACGCTCGTTCAGGGTCATCAGGATCTGGTGCGGGCTGAGCGGCTGGTCATCAACGGCCACCACTTCACCCTGCGCCACGGTCAGCTTGACGTACTCCGGTTGATCCGGTGCCTGCTCGGCCGGTACGGTCCACTGCCAGACCGCTTCGGACGGCTCGTTCCAGGTGCTCTCAAGCTCGCCACCTTCGGTGGAGATGTGCCAGGCGTTGGCATCGCGGCTGTAGATCTTCTTCAAGGTTGCCTTGCAGGGGATGCCGCGGGTCTCCAGATAGGAGAGCAGATCTTCCCGGGAGCGCATGTCCCAGATCCGCCACGGGGCGATCACTTTCAGCTGGGGCGCCAGTGCGGCGACGGCCCCTTCGAAACGCACCTGATCGTTACCCTTGCCGGTACAGCCGTGGGAGATGGCATCGGCCCCTTCCGCCAGTGCTGCTTCTACCATCGCCTTGGCGATGATCGGGCGGGCCATGGAGGTGCCCAGCAGATAGGTGCCTTCGTAGACGGCGCCGGTCTTCAGGGTCGGGTAGACGTACTCTTTGACGAACTCTTCGCGCAGGTCTTGGACGATGCACTTGGTGGCGCCGGAGGCGATCGCTTTCTGCTCGATCCCTTCCAGATCGTCACGCTCCTGACCGACGTCGGCGACGAAGGCAATGATTTCGGCGTCATAGTGCTCTTTCAGCCAGGGAATGATGGCCGAGGTATCCAGTCCACCCGAGTAAGCCAGTACGATCTTGTTGATTCCGCTCATGTTACTTCTCTCCGTGATGATTCGATGATGATTCAATAAAAGGGTCGTGATTCAGGTTGAGTGCCGCGTTACTTGCCACCCAGACTATTTATGTCCAAACAGGGTCAGCAACACGGCGTTCTGGATATGCATCCGGTTTTCGGCCTCGTCCATGATGAGGGAGGCGGGGCCATCCATCACCTGCGAGGTGATCTCCAGCTCCCGGTGAGCCGGTTGGCAGTGCAGCACGTGCGCAATGCCGGTGCGGTCGAGCAGGGCCTGATTGATCTGGTAAGGCATAAAGAGCTCGGTAACCTGCTCCATCGGGGTGCTGTCGCCCATGGAGACCCAGGTATCGGTGTAGGCCACGTCGAACCCTTCGATATCCGCCACGTCGTCGCTGATGTGGATGGTCGCCCCTGACTTAGCCGCCAGAGCCTGCGCCTGCAGGAAGATCTGGGTATCCGGGCCGTGGCCTTTAGGGCAGATGAGAGTCACATCGGTGCCCAGAGTCGCCCCCAGCAGCAGCAGAGAGTGGCTGACGTTGTTGCCATCACCGAGGTAGGCGAGTTTCACCTTCGACAGGTCGTCGTAGTGCTCGGCAATGGTCATAAAGTCGGCCAGCCCCTGACAGGGGTGGTAGAGGTTGCACAGGCTGTTCACTACCGGCACAGAGCCGTGCTCTGCCAGTGCGACCAAGGTCTGGTGGTCGAACACCCGGGCGACGATAGCATCACACCAGCGCGACAGGTTGGCGGCGAAATCCTTCACCGACTCCCGTTTGCCCAGCGCGCCGTTCTGTTGATCCAGATAGACGCTGTGGCCGCCCAGCCTGGCGATGCCGATGTCGAAGGTGACCCGGGTGCGCAGGGAGGGTTTCTCGAACAGGGTGACCACGCTCTTGCCTGCCAGCGCCTGGCTGTACTTCTTCGGGTCGGCCTTGACCGCTTTGCCCAGCGCAATCAACGCTTCAATCTGGGCTTTGTTCAGATCACTGTCTTTCAGAAGATGTTGCATCGGATGTTCCTTGTTCCGGTGGAGATCAAATAGCCACTTGGGTGCCGACCGCGCCGCCAGCCAGCAGCTTGAGCAGCTGATCCGGGTAGCGCCAGCTGGCGACACAGACCGGCTTGCCGAGTGTCTCTGCAGCGTGCAGGGCCGCTTCTACCTTGACCGCCATGCCATCGCGGATCACCCCTTTCTCCATCAGATCCAGTGCGGTCAGCTTGTCGAGCTGGGGCACCAGCTTGCCCTTGCCATCGAGGATGCCGCTCACGTCGGAGAGCATCACCAGATCGGCACCGAGCGCCTCGGCAATGGCGGTGGCCGCCTGATCCGCGTTGACGTTCATCAGTTGCCCCTCGGCGGTGATGCCGATGGAGCTCACCACCGGCAGGAAGCCCTGACCGAGGATCCCCGCCACCAGCGCCGGGTTGCCCGGTTTGCACTCGCCAACGGCACCGAGATCCGGGTCGAGCTGGGTCACCTGACACAGGCCGCCATCTGCCAGACAGAGCCCCACCGCCGGAATGCCGGTGGCAATCGCCTTGGCCATCATCTGCTTGTTGGCAGTGCCCGCCAGCGCCCCGGCAATAAAGGGGATCTGCTCGAACGGGGTCACCCGCAGGCCATTTTTCTTGGTGGAGGTGAGACCCAGCCCCTTGAGCAGGTCATCCACCAGACAGCCACCGCCGTGCACCAGCACCAGCGGACGGTGCTGATCGTCGAGAAAGGTTTTGAGGGTGGCGAACAGGGCGGTCAGCGCCTCGTCGTTCTCGATAAGGGCGCCGCCCAGCTTGATTACCAGAGTCTGTTTGTCCATATCTCTCAATCCTTCCTTAAGTCCTTAAATCAGGCCGGTGGCCGGTTCAAAACCAAATTTGATATTTATGCACTGCATGGCTTGCGAGGCGGCGCCCTTGAGCAGATTGTCGATGGCAGAGACCACCACCAGCATGTTGCCCTGCTGTTGCCAGGCAATATCGCAGTAAGGGGTGTTTGCCACGCCGCGGATGGAGGGCATCTGGCCGGTGAGGCGCACCAGCGGCTTGCCTTCGTAAGCCTTGAGGAAGGCCTGATCCACCTGGGTGGGGGTCACGCCGTCCGCCAGCTGCACATAGATGGTGGCCAGGATGCCGCGCACATAGTTGCCAAGGTGGGGCTGGAACAGCACCTCCTTGCCGAGGTGGTGGCTGATCTCCGGCTGGTGTCTGTGGTTGAAGGTGCCGTAAGGGTTGAGGCTCACTTCGCAGAAGCTGGTGTTGATGGCTGCCTTGCGACCGGCGCCGGAGACCCCGGAGACGGCGTTGATGATCGGCTGCCACCCCTTGGCAATCAGGCCATCCTGCTGCAGCGGCTTGAGAGCGCAGAGGGAGGCGGTCGGGTAGCAACCGGGCACGGCGATAAGCTGGGCGCTGGCGATGGCATCGGCGTTCCACTCGGCCAGACCATAGACGGCCTGATCCAGCCACTGCTCGCTGTCGTGGGTAAAACCGTAGAAGCTGTCGTAAAAGCCCTGATTCTTGACCCGAAAGGCGCCGGAGAGATCGAACACCGGCAGCCCCTTGGCGAGAAACTTGGGTGCCAGCTCGGCGCTCACCTCGTGGGCGGTGGCCAGCAGCACCAGATCGGCCTGGGTCAGGATCCGGGTCATGCCATCCTCGTCCAGCGGCAGCAGCGGCTGATCGAGGGCACCGACCCACTGTGGATGCAGGGAAGAGAAGCGCTTGTGGGCATCCTGACTGCCGGCGGAGACATAGAGGCCGAACAGTTTGAGTTGTGGGTGGTTCTGTACCAGTGCGGCCAGTTCGGCTCCCGCGTAGCCACTGGCACCGACGATAACGGTGTTAAGCATGTTGAATATTCCAAGTCAGAGTTCGAGATTCACAGCATGACGCTGCAGTGCATGGGGTTCATTCACCCCGGTGCACCGTCTTGATAAAACAAGTGCGGAGGGGCGATTCAGGCGGGTGTGTGTCGTCGGTTATAGATCAGGTGACAGAACATTAACTTTCCCTTACAACTAGAAGCCTTTGTTGATGAGCCAGATATTCAGGTAAAATTACAGAATATTCATGCACTCACTTTGCATTTGTATTTTCTAACAGAAACATTCCGGGGACGCAAGGAGGAGCTGATGGCCAATCTGGATTTTTTTTCACTTTATAAGAATATTATTGCGATTCCCTCTATCAGCAGCACGGATCCCAAGTGGGACCAGAGCAACGAGGCGGTGATCCGGCTGCTGGCCGACTGGTTCGGTCAGCTCGGTTTTCAGTGCGAGGTGACGGCGCTGCCTGATCTGCCGGGCAAGTTCAATCTGGTGGCGACGATCGGTCAGGGGGAGGGCGGTTTGCTGCTGGCGGGCCACACCGATACGGTGCCGTTCGATGAGGGGGGCTGGAGCAAGGATCCCTTCCAGGTGACCGAAGAGGGCAACCGTCTCTATGGCCTCGGCACCATCGATATGAAGGGCTTCTTCGCCTTTATCGTCGAAGCACTGAAAGAGATTGACCTCACCAAGCTCAGCAAGCCGCTGCGCATTCTCGCTACCGCCGACGAAGAGACCACCATGGCGGGGGCCCGCGCCATCGCTGCGGCGGCCGAGCTGAAACCCGACTACGCGGTGATTGGCGAGCCGACTGGGCTGGTGCCGGTGGTGGCCCACAAGGGGCACATGTCGGAGGCGATCCGCATTACCGGCAAGAGCGGCCACAGCTCGGATCCCGCCAATGGCGTCAACGCCATGGAGATCATGCACAAGGCGATGGGACAGGTGCTGCGTTTGCAGCAGGATCTGAAAGAGCGCTACGCCGACCACCGCTTTGCCGTGCCGCAGCCGACCCTGAACCTGGGTTACATTCAGGGCGGCGACAGCCCAAACCGCATCTGCGGCTGCTGCGAGCTGCATATCGACCTGCGACCCACCCCGCAGGTGGGGCCGGACGAGTTGATGGGGATGCTGAAAGAGGCGCTGTCGCCCATCGAGATCCATCAGCCGGGCTGCCTGCATCTGCAACATCTGCATGAACCCATTCCCGCCTACGCCTGCGCGGACGACTCTGTGCTGGTGCGCGAAGCTGAGAAGGCGAGCGGCCGCGCCGCCGAGTCGGTCAACTACTGCACCGAGGCGCCGTTTATCCAGCAGCTTGGCTGCCAGACCATAGTGATGGGCCCCGGTCATATCACCCAAGCGCACCAGCCGGATGAGTATCTGGACCTCTCGTTCGTCAAGCCGACCACCTCAGTGTTGCAGCACCTGATCAGACGTTTTTGCCTGTAGCGGCGGCGATGAAAGGGGCGTAAAAACTGTAAGTAAGTTACATAACAAGCCGGTTGTGGAGTGGTGATGGAAATACATGTTCTGAATCGGCCTGTTATTTGACCTTGCGCAGACAATCTGGGTAGATTGTCACCCTAAGATGACGGAGCATATGTTGTAATCGCACAACAATAAGTGAGGTCGTCTTGCACCCCGGATGGGTGTCAGGCACCAACAAGATAAGGATGTGGAATGAACGAAAAGTACGCCGCACTACGCGCCAACGTAGGTATGCTGGGTCAGCTGCTGGGTAAATCCATCAAGGATCATCAGGGTCAGGCCTTTCTCGACAAGATCGAAACCATTCGCCAATTGGCCAAGTCCTCCCGCAAGGGCAATGAATCAGACCGGGAACGTCTGCTCGATACCCTGCGTACCCTGAGTGATAGCGAGCTGCTGCCGGTGGCCCGCGCCTTCAGCCAGTTCCTCAATCTGGCCAACGTGGCGGAACAGTTCCACACCATCTCCCGTCGTTGCGAAGAGCAGGTCTGCACCCCGGATCCGCTGGAGCAGATGTTCGACAAACTGAAAGCCTCCAACCTGTCGCAAGAGGCCATCATTGCGGCCGTGCGCGAGCTGGATATCGATCTGGTGCTGACCGCTCACCCCACCGAGGTGACCCGTCGCACCCTGATCCACAAGCACGTGCAGCTCAACGACTGCCTCGAGGCGCTGGAGCTCTCTGACCTGCTGCCCCGCGAGCGGGACAAGATCCTCAATCGCATCGAGCAGCTGATCAATCAGGCGTGGCACACCAACGAGATCCGCGAACAGCGCCCGACTCCGGTGGACGAGGCCAAGTGGGGCTTCGCTGTGGTGGAGAACAGCCTGTGGCCGGCCATCCCCGAATTCATGCGCAATCTGGACGAGCGTCTGCAACACCATCTGGGTGTGCGGTTGCCGCTGGATGCCGCGCCGGTCAAGTTCACCTCCTGGATGGGCGGTGACCGCGACGGCAACCCCTTCGTCACCGCCAAGGTGACTGCCGAAGTGCTGGAGCTGGGCCGCTGGATGGCGGTGAGCCTGTTCTACAAAGACATCAAGGAGCTCACCTCCGAGCTCTCCATGTCCGACTGTACCGACGCCGTGCGCGCCCGGGTTGGCGATCACCCCGAGCCCTACCGTGCGCTGGTGCGCGAGCTGCGTGAAGCGCTGCGCGAAACCAAAGAGCACCTCACCGCCAAGGTGCAGGGTCAGGTGAGCGAGAGCCAGGATCTGGTCAAGACCACCGCCCAGCTGCGCGAGCCGCTGGAGCTCTGCTACCACTCATTGCATGCCTGCGGCATGGGCAACATCGCCGACGGCATGCTGCTGGACGTGCTGCGCAAGGTCGCCTGTTTCGGCATCCATCTGGTCAAGCTCGATATCCGTCAGGATGGCGAGCGCCACGGGCTGGTCTTCTCCGAGCTGACCCGCTATCTGGGCATGGGTGACTACGCCGAGTGGAGCGAAGATGACAAGCAGGCCTTCCTGCTCAATGAGCTCAACTCCCGCCGTCCGCTTATTCCCCACGACTGGGAGCCGAGCGCCGAGGTACGCGAGACCCTGGATACCTGCCGGGTCATCGCCCAGTACGACCCCGATGCCTTTGGTATCTACATCATCTCCATGGCCGGTGCGCCGTCCGACGTGCTGTCGGTGCAACTGCTGCTCAAAGAGGCGGGCTGCAAGTTCCGCATGCCGGTCGCCCCGCTGTTTGAAACTCAGGATGACCTGATGGCAGGCACCGCCGTGATGGAGCGCCTGCTCTCGGTGGACTGGTATCGCGGTTACATTCAGGGCCGCCAGTACGTGATGATCGGCTACTCCGACTCCGCCAAGGATGCGGGCATGATGGCCGCTGGCTGGGCCCAGTACGCCGCCATGGAATCCTTGGTGGGGCTGGCCGAAGCCAACAATATCCGCCTCACCCTGTTCCATGGCCGTGGCGGTACCGTCGGTCGTGGTGGTGCGCCTGCCCATCAGGCCATCCTCTCCCAGCCGCCGGGATCCCTGCGCGGTGGTCTGCGTACCACCGAACAGGGGGAGATGATCCGCTTCAAGTTCGGCCTGCCGAAAGTGGCGATCAAGAGCCTGGAGCTCTACACCAGCGCCGTGCTGGAAGGGAACCTTTTGCCGCCGCCCAAGCCGAAAGAGTGCTGGCGCGAGGTGATGGAACAGCTGGCCGCCGACTCCTGCGAGCACTACCGCAGTATCGTGCGCGGTCATCCGGACTTCGTCCCTTACTTCCGTGCCGCCACCCCGGAGATGGAGCTTGGCAAGCTGCCGCTCGGTTCCCGTCCCTCCAAGCGCAAACCCAACGGTGGTGTCGAGAGCCTGCGCGCCATTCCATGGATCTTCGCCTGGACCCAAAACCGCCTGATGCTGCCAGCCTGGCTCGGTGCCCACAAGGCGCTGCAACAGGCCATCGACGGTGACAAGCTGGCGGTGCTGGAAGAGATGAGTGCCCAGTGGCCCTTCTTCCGCACTCGCCTTGAGATGCTGGAGATGGTGTTCCTCAAAGCGGACGCTTGGCTCGCCGAGTACTACGACACCCGTCTGGTGCCGCAGGAGCTGTGGGGCTTGGGTAAACAGCTGCGCCAGGAGCTCGCCGACTCCATCGAAGTGGTGCTGAAACTGAGCCCGCGCGGGGATCTGCTGGAAGATCAGCCGTGGATCAAGGAGTCCATCAAGCTGCGCAACCCCTACACCGACCCGCTCAACGTGCTGCAGGCTGAGCTGCTCAACCGCTCCCGTAACCAATCGGAGACCCTGCACCCCGAGCTGGACAAGGCGCTGATGGTCACCATCGCCGGCATTGCAGCAGGTATGCGCAACACCGGTTGATCGCCAGCCCAAGCCAGCAGGTTTCAGCGATATCCATCAAGCCAAAGGGCGCCGACAAGGCGCCCTTTGTTTTGTGTTGTTCGGCATAATTCGGACAGATGGGAACCTCGTCCCGATATGAGGTTGTATTTTGTAGGGTGCAATAAGCGCAGCGCATTGCACCACTCGAAAATGGTTTTTGCCTGATCTCGTCCTGTGTTTAATACGGCGAGCGGTGCAATTCACCTTGTTCATTGCACCCTACGTATTACCGGTGATGAGTACAGATTGCCCCTCCGGCTTGCATCCCCCGCCACGCAGGTGCAGACTGTTTGGCCTTGTTTTTATGCGATTCAATTCAAGGCAACCATTATGACTCCAGCCATCAACCTGCTGAAGAAGCTCAAGATCCCCCACAAGCTCTACCCCTACGAGTGCGAAGCTCACGACGATTTTGGCAAGCATGCCGCGACCCAGCTCGGGCTGCCGGAGGCGCAGGTGTTCAAGACTCTGGTCGCCCATCACGACAAGCAGGCGGTGGTGGCCATCGTTCCCTCATCCGGCATGTGCAGTCTGAAACAGCTGGCCAAGGCGACCGGTCTCAAGAAGGTGGAGATGATGAAACCGGCGGAAGCGGAGAAGCTGACCGGTTACAAGGTGGGTGGCATCAGCCCGCTGGCCCAGAAGAAATTGCTGCCCACCGTACTCGATGAGTCGGCGCTGCAGTTTGACGAGATCCTGGTGAGCGGCGGCAAGCGCGGCCTCTCGGTCGGGGTGGCGCCGCAGGATATGCTGACGCTGATGAAGTGGATCGCCGCCCCTATCGGTGAAGAGTGAGATGGGCGAGCAGTAAGAGGAGTCATGAGCAGAGCCACGCTACTGCTCAGGCTCTGATCCCTGCCATTATCGTACTGTGTTCAAGGGGATACCGGCAGGTCTATACTGGATAGACCTTGTTGTGTGAGCTTGACCAACATGTCGCGACTGCTGTTCTGCCTCTTCTTATTGTTCCCTTCTGTTTTGCTGGCCGCAACCCGTTACACCTATGTCAGCCCGGAGAGCGAGCGGGACCCGCGTACCACCTATGACCGGGAGTTGCTGCGCCTCGCCCTCGACAAGACCCGCGATCAGTTTGGTGACTATCTGCTGGAGCCTGCGCCGCCCATGACCAAGGCGCGCGAGCGGCTCAGCCTGCAGCTCGACAGTTTTCCCAACTTCTTTGTGATGGACAGCTACAGCCGGACCCGCGAGCGGTTGGGGTTGGCCTATGTCCGCTTTCCCATCCATCTGGGCATCGTCAGTTACCGGATCTGTTTTGTCAGCCCGCAGCAACAGGCGGCAGTGGCCAGGGTGACCGACCTCAAGGGGCTGCGTCAGTTTACCTTCGGTCAGGGTAGGGGGTGGCTGGATGTGGATATCTTGCGTCACGCCGGGCTCGAAGTGGTGGATATCGAGGGATATGAGCTGCTGTTCAAGATGGTGGCGCGTGGCCGTTTCGATCTCTTCTGTCGCGGGGTGAGCGAGCTGCGCAGCGAGCAGCTCACTCATCAGGAGATTGAGGGGCTCAAGGTCGATGATGCCCTGATGCTCTACTACCCCTTACCGCGGGTCTTCTACACCAACCCCAACAATCGCGAGGCGCTCAAGCGGGTCGAGCAGGGGTTGCAGTTGGCGTGGCAGGATGGCTCGCTCCAGGCGCTGTGGCGCAAGAGCTTTGGCCCGGCCATCGCCTTTGCCAAGCTGCCAGAGCGACGCCTCATTCGGCTGGAAAACCCCTTTCTCAAGGGAATAAGCTTCGATTACCGCCCCTACTTCTACAATCCGCAAACCGATCGCTTCGGCGATCAGTGAGGCTGCTGCCGCTGGCGGCAGAGGGCCAGCCAGGCTTCGGCTGTGCGCGACAGATAGCGCTCGCTCGGCCAGATCACCCCGAGTTGCCAGCTCAGTTCGGGCTCCAGCGGCCGCAGTACCAGCCCGTCCGGGGTCAGCCGGTTGCAGACCGGCTCCGGTAAAAAGGCGATCCCCATGCCGCTGCGCACCATGGCGGTGAGAAAATCCCACTGGCTGCTGCGCGCCGCCACTTGCGGCACAAAGCCCGCGTTCTGACATGCCTGCTCCAGTCGCTCGCTCAGGGTGAAGGCCTGGGTATAGAGCAGGAAGGGCTCCTCCTGCAGGGACTCCAGTCGCAACGGCGTATCGCCGCGCCAGCGGGGTTGATCCGGCAGTACCACCCTAATCGGGTATTGATCCAGCTCCAGTGCGCTGAGGGCGCCCCCCTCTTTGGTCGGCAGCATGGTAATGGCGAGATCCAGCTCCCCCTCCAGCACCGCCTGTTCGATGCGGCGACCGCCGTACTCCACCAGCGTCAGCTCCACCTTGGGATAGCGGGTGCGATAGGCGCGGATCAGATCCGCATAGACGTGGCCGACCATGGGGGGAATGCCGAGGGTGAGGCGACCGTGTTGCAGGCTCTGCAGATCCGCCAGTTCCGCCTCCAGCTGCTGCATCTCCGCCAGGATGGTCTGGGCCCGGTTGAACAGCACCTGGCCGCTGTCGGTCAGGGTGAAGCGGCGTCCCTCCCGGTTGAGCAGGGGTTGGCCCAGCTCCTCCTCGATATTGCGGATCATCTTGCTGATGGTGGGCTGGGTGACAAACAGTTTTTCAGAGGCGCGGGTAAAGCTCTGCTCTCGCACCAGCTCGACAAAATAGCGCAGGGCGCGAATATCCATGGACTCTCTCGACTCGTGTTGGCGGGTACGGGATTAAGTATGCCTATTTGGCATGAATTCGATAATTTTAATTCATTTCTGGCAGGTTTTGCTCAACTCTATACTGTGAGCCGGTTCACAGAAAGACGATGATCATGAAAGCCCTCTGCTTGCGCTGGTTACAGACTCCCTTCCAGATTGTGTTGCTGGCAGCCATCTGGCTGTTGGCCGATACCGCGGTGCGCACCCTTCATCTGCCACTCCCGGCCAACCTTACCGGCATGCTGTTGCTGCTGGCCTGCATCCTGCTCGGGGTGGTCAAGGTCGAGTGGTTCCGTGCCGGGGCCCGCTGGCTGCTTGCGGAGATGTTGCTGTTCTTCGTTCCTGCCGTGGTGGCGGTGGTCAACTATCAGGATCTGCTGTTGCAGGAGGGGTGGCGGATCATGGTGGTGCTGCTGGTGAGCACCACGCTAGTGCTGGGCACCACAGCGCTGGTGGTGGATCGGGTCTATCGCCTTGAACTGAAACTGGCCCGCCGGAGTCGCCGTCATGTCTGATACCCTGCTCGGGCTGCTCTGTTTCGCCCTGACCCTGATCTTCTACTACGCCAGCAAGTGGCTCTACGGCAAAAAGCGCATCCTGCCGCTGATGCCCCTGCTGCTGGCACCGACCCTGCTGGTGGCGGTGGTGTTGCTGTTCCACATCCCTTATCAGGATTACATGGCCGAGTCCCACTGGTTGCTCTGGCTGTTGGGCCCGGCCACCGTGGCCTTTGCGGTGCCGGTCTACGAGAACCGCCAGCTCATTCGTCGCCACTGGCTGTCGCTGTCGGTGGGGGTGGTCGCCTCGGTCATCATGGCGGTTGGTAGCACAGTGCTGCTGGCGCGCTGGCTGGATCTCTCCGACATGCTGCAACGCAGTCTGGCGATGCGCTCTATCACCACCCCCTTTGCGGTGGAGGCGACCCGTGCCATCGGTGGCCAGAGCGATCTCACTGCGCTGTTTGTGGTGCTGACCGGAGTGATCGGCATGGCAGTGGGGGAGAGCGTGCTCACCGTGCTGGCCATTCGCAGCCGCCTCGGCAAAGGGGCGGGGTTTGGTGCCTCGGCCCACGGCGCCGGTACCGCCAAGGCCTATCAGATGGGTAACGAAGAGGGGGTGGTCTCCAGCATGGTGATGATGATCGCTGGTATGGTGACCGTGCTGCTGGCGCCCCTGCTGGGGCGGGTGTTCTGGTAATTCCCAATAGCGGCTGGCGCACTACACTCAAACCATCAGGTTGTATGGATACTGTTTATGACTCCTTGCTGGCGCTTGCTATTTTGCTTGTTGGGTGGCGTTTTGTTACCAATGCCAGCCCTGCAGGCCGCCGCTATTTTTACTCATCCCAGCCCTGAAAGTGATCAGGATAAACGGGCACTCTACTACCGTGATTTGCTGCAGCTGGCGCTGGAGAAAACCCTCGATAGCCATGGTGACTACCAGTTGCGGCCTGCCCCGCAGATGAACCGGGTTCGACTTCGTCTTGAAGTCCGGCTGGGCACTTATCCCAACTTCTTCTCGGCTGATAGCCAGCGCACCCCTGATGAAATGCTATTCCTTGATTATGTGCCTTTCCCCGCCGAGCTTGGCATCCTGGGTTATCGCATCTGTTTTGTCAGCCCCCAGCGGGAGCGTGAGGTCGCCAATATCACCCGATTGGAGCAGTTACAAGCACTGCAGCATGGACAGGGACGTGGCTGGCAGGATGTGTTTATTTTGCGCCATGCGGGTATGCAGGTGCAGGAGGTAGACAGTTATGAGCGGTTGTTCAAGTTAGTGTCGCGCGGGCGGATAGACCTGTTTTGCCGTGGCGCCAACGAGCTGTATACCGAGCTGGAGCAGCGCCCGGAGCTTGGGCTGCGGGTCGACAAGCAGGTGCTGATCCATTACCCCTTTCCCCATCTTTTCTACACCAACAAGGATAACAAGCAGGGGGTTATTCGTATTACCAAGGGGCTGCAATTAGCCTGGCTTGATGGATCTTTGCAAAAGCTCTGGGCGAGTTACTTCAGATCCGGCCTTGAGCGAGCCAATTTGCCAGCCCGTCAGCTGTTTGAGCTGGAAAATCCGCTATTAACCCCCCTCGGCGTTGACCTTACCCCCTACCAGTATGACCCCATTCGTCAGCAATTCGGCAAGTCGACGCCCTGAGCGAGCAGGCAAAGAAAGGGGAACCTCACGGTTCCCCTTTTGCATGCCTGAGTAGCGGCAAGAGCTTACAACATCTGCTTGAGGCGATAGAGCAGGTCGAGCGCCTGACGGGGGGTCAGCTCGTCCGGGTGCACCCCTGCCAGCTCTTCCACTACCGGATGAGGTCGCGGGGCGAGGGTCACCGGGGCCGGGCGGCGTTCACCGTCGGCGACCGGGGTGGCGCTTTCCAGCTCGTGCAGTTTGTGACGGGCCTGCTGGATCACCGATTTCGGTACCCCCGCCAGTGCGGCGACTTGCAGACCGTAGGAACGGCTGGCCGCCCCCTCCTGCACCGCATGCATAAAGGCGATGGTGTCGCCGTGCTCCACCGCATCCAGATGGACGTTGGCCAGCCCCTCCATCAGCTCCGGCAAGCGGGTCAGCTCGAAGTAGTGGGTGGCGAACAGGGTGTAGGCGCCAATCTTGCTCGCCAGTTGCTCGGCGCAGGCCCACGCCAGCGAGAGGCCGTCGTAGGTGCTGGTGCCGCGGCCAATCTCGTCCATCAACACCAGACTGCGGGCGGTGGCGTTGTTGAGGATGTTGGCGGTCTCGGTCATCTCCACCATAAAGGTGGAGCGGCCGGAGGCGAGATCGTCCGACGCCCCGATCCGGGTGAAGATGCGGTCGATGGGGCCGATGCGAGCGCTGTCGGCGGGCACGAAGGCGCCGATATGGGCCAGCAGCACGATCAGCGCGGTCTGGCGCATGTAGGTGGATTTACCGCCCATGTTGGGACCGGTGATGATCAGCATCCGGCGGCTACGCTGCAAATTGATCGGGTTGGCGATAAAGGGATCGTTCATCACCTGTTCAACGACCGGATGGCGGCCCGCTTCGATCAGGATCTGCTCCTCATCGATCAGGGTGGGGCAACGGTAGTCGAGGCTCTCGGCCCGCTCCGCCAGATTGGCCAGCACGTCCAGTTCCGCCAGTGCGGCGGCCGATTCCTGCAGCTCGCCGAGGTGAGGCAGCAGGCTGTCGAGCAGCTCTTCGTAGAGCCGCTTCTCCAGCGCCAGCGCCTGGGACTGGGCGGTGAGCACCTTGTCCTCGTACTTTTTCAGCTCGTCGATGATGTAGCGTTCGTTGTTCTTGAGGGTCTGGCGGCGGATGTAGTGGGCTGGCACCAGATGGCTGTTGGCGCGACTCACTTCGATGTAGAAGCCGTGTACCCGGTTGTAGCCCACCTTGAGGGTGTTGATGCCGGTCAGCAGTTTTTCCCGCTCCTCGATACGGGCGAGGCTGGCAGTGGCCCCGTCGGCCAGATCCCGCAGCTCGTCCAGCTCCTGATTGAAGCCGTCACGGATGACGCCGCCATCGCGGATCAGCACCGGCGGCACCTCCATTACCGCACGCTCCATCAGATCGAGCAGCTCGGGGAAGGTGCTGGCGCGCTCGGCCAGCTGCTGCACCGCTTCGTGTTGGTTGTCCGCCAGCAGGCGCTGCAACTCGGGCAACTGGGCGAAGGCCTGACGCAGGCGGGTCAGGTCGCGCGGACGGGCCGAACGCAGGGCGAGACGGGCCAGCACCCGTTCCACATCGCCGACTTGGCGCAGCAGACCGCCCAGCTCGTCGTAGAGGTTCTGCTCGATGAGCTCCTTGATGGTGCTCTGGCGACCTTTCAGGATAACCCGATCGCGGATCGGCTGGTGGATCCAGCGCTTGAGCAAGCGGCTGCCCATGGGGGTAGCTGTGCGATCCAGCACCTCGGCCAGGGTATTTTCATAGCCACCGGCCAGATTCTGGGTCAGCTCCAGATTGCGGCGGGTGGCGGCATCCATGATGACAGCATGATCGGGTTGCTCGAGGCGCACGCTGCGGATGTGGGGCAGGGCGGTGCGCTGGGTGTCTTTCACGTACTGCATGAGGCAACCGGCGGCGCACAGGGCAGTCTCGCTCTTGTCGACGCCAAAGCCCACCAGATCCTGGGTGCCGAATTGCTGGCACAAGAGCTTGCGGGCGGTGCCGAGCTCAAACTCCCACTCGGGGCGGCGACGCAGGCCGCTGCGACCCTCGACATGGTGCAGGAACTCGAACGATTCGGGATAGAGCAGCTCGGCCGGATTGGTGCGTTGTAGCTCCGCCAGTAACGTCTCTTCCTTGTCGAACTGGTTGATGAAGAAGCGGCCGGAGCCGATGTCCATGGTGCCATAGCCGAAGCGGCGGCCATCGTGGTAGACGGCGGCGATCAGGTTGTCCTGCCGCTCACTGAGCAGTGCCTCGTCGGAGACGGTGCCCGGGGTGATGATGCGGATCACCTTGCGCTCCACCGGCCCCTTGCTGGTGGCGGGATCTCCCACCTGCTCGCAGATGGCAGCAGATTCGCCGAGCTGCACCAGCTTGGCCAGATACCCTTCGATGGCGTGATAGGGCACCCCCGCCATCGGGATGGGGCTGCCCGCCGACTGGCCGCGCTTGGTCAGGGAGATATCGAGCAGCTGGGAGGCCTTGCGAGCATCGTCATAGAACAGCTCGTAGAAGTCGCCCATCCGGTAGAACAGCAGGATCTCCGGGTTCTCGGCCTTGAGGCCAAGGTACTGCTGCATCATGGGCGTGTGGGCGCTCAGATTGGCGCCGGAAGCGGAGCCTGTGGCGCCGCTGGCTTGGTGTTGTGCGGTCATGTTCTGTTCCAGAAGGGGCCTCTGCGGGCCAGTGTCTGCGGTGATGAGCCTTGAGCTTGATGGCGCCATTCTACACATAAGCGCCGCAGCGGGGGAGCGGGTGTTCCGGGCGCGGCTGCTCTGCAGTATTGAAGGCATGACATCGGAGCGACACCCCATTGCAGCAGGCAAGCGCGGTCTGCCGTGGTTGCGGGCGGCGGTAGCGGGATCGCATAATGTGCCTCTTGAGCGGATCAGCAGGAGTCGTGATGAAACTGGATACAGAGATAGAGCAGCTTGCCATCGAGCTGGGGCAGGCCCTCGGTCAGCGGGGCTGGTTGGCGGCGACCGCCGAATCCTGTACTGGCGGCGGGGTGGCCAGCGCCATCACTGACATCGCGGGCAGCTCCGGCTGGTTCGATCGCGGTTTTGTCACCTACACCAACGAGGCCAAGCAGCAGATGCTGGGGGTGAGCGGCGAGGATCTTGCACAGCATGGCGCGGTGAGCGAAGCCGTGGTGCTGGAGATGGCCCGCGGCGCGCTGGCTCATTCGTCAGCCTCTATCAGCGTTGCCATTAGCGGCATCGCCGGCCCCGGTGGCGCCACTGAGGATAAGCCGGTCGGCACTGTCTGGTTCGCCTGGGCCGATCGCAACGGCCGTCACCACTCCCTGCTCGCCCGTTTCGACGGGGATCGCCGACAGGTGCGCCAGCAGGCGGTGAGACAGGCCTTGTCGGGTCTGTTGGCCCTGCTCAGATAAATTGGGCTTGATACTGTATGAATAGACAGTATACTTAGCCCAACTTCACTTCTTACTCACGATTTCCAGCGGAGATTGGCATGGATCAGAACAAACAGAAGGCACTGGCGGCTGCGCTGGGTCAGATTGAAAAGCAGTTCGGCAAAGGTTCCATCATGCGTCTGGGCGACAGCAAGACCATGGATATCGAAGCCATCTCTACCGGTTCCCTCTCGCTGGACGTGGCGCTGGGCATTGGCGGCCTGCCGTGTGGCCGTATCGTCGAGATCTACGGCCCGGAATCTTCCGGTAAAACCACCCTCACTCTGCAGGTGATCGCGGAAGCCCAGAAGAAAGGCAAGGTCTGTGCCTTTATCGATGCGGAACACGCCCTCGACCCTATCTATGCTGCCAAGCTGGGCGTCAACGTCGACGACCTGCTGATCTCCCAGCCGGATACCGGTGAACAGGCGCTGGAAATCTGCGACATGCTGGTTCGCTCCAATGCCGTTGACGTCATCATCGTCGACTCCGTGGCGGCCCTGACCCCGAAAGCGGAAATCGAAGGGGAGATGGGTGACTCCCACGTCGGCCTGCAGGCCCGTCTGATGTCTCAGGCGCTGCGCAAGCTGACCGCCAACATCAAGAACGCCAACTGCCTGTGCATCTTCATCAACCAGATCCGGATGAAGATCGGCGTCATGTTCGGTAGCCCGGAGACCACCACTGGTGGTAACGCGCTCAAGTTCTACGCCTCCGTGCGTCTGGATATCCGTCGTATCGGCGCTATCAAGGAAGGCGACGAAGTGGTCGGTAACGAGACCCGCGTCAAAGTGGTCAAGAACAAGGTAGCTCCGCCCTTCAAGCAGGCTGAATTCCAGATTTTCTACGGTGTCGGTATCTCCAAAGAGGGCGAGCTGGTGGATCTGGGGGTCAAGCACAAGCTGATCGACAAAGCCGGTGCTTGGTACAGCTACAACGGCGAAAAAATTGGTCAGGGCAAGGCCAACGTGATGAAGCTGTTTGCCGAGAACAAGACGATGGCCGCCGAGATCGAGGTGCGCTTGCGTGAGCTGCTGTTATCCGGTGCGGTTCCCGCCGAAAAGCCGGTGGTGGCTGACGAAGAGCTCGAAGATGAAAGCGAACAAGAGTTCGAGTAAGGTAAAGGAGGCCGGGTTGATACCCGGCCTTGTCATTTATGGTCGATGAATCTCTCCCTGAACCCGTTGAACTCTCCTTTGAAGAGCTGTTTGCTGCCGCCCGCGCTTTTGCCATGCGCAGTCTGGCCCGCCGCGAGAGCGCCGAGTCTGAGCTGGCGAACAGGCTGCGCCAGCAGGGCTTCAAGGAAGAGGTGATTGCGGCGGTGGTCGACTACTGCCGCGGTTACAACTGGGTCAACGACGAACGTTACGGCGGCATGGCGGTGCGGGCCGGTGCGGGCAAGGGGCATGGCCCCATCAAGATCCGCTTCGATCTGCGTCGCAAGGGGCTCGACGATATGCAGATCGATGCCGCCTTCGATCAGCCGGAGCTGGACTGGTTCGAACTGGCGTTTGCCCTGCTCGAACGGCGTGCCCGGGTGGCTGATCTGGGGGATTTCAAGCTGCGGATGAAGTGGCTCAAGTACCTGCTGGGGCGTGGCTTTACCCAGGATCAGGCGCGTTATGCGATCTCAGCCCTGCAAGAGTCGGCCGCAGAGTAACGGGGCCGGTGCCTTGTCCCGTGATGCAAGGTCGTGAGGCGATGTTGTGCCCGCCCTATTCACGGGATGGTGTTGCTGTTTCGGCATCGCGCTGATGGAGAGCCGCAGGTCGTGCCGCTCGTCACGGTTACGGCGTTCCGGCATCTCTCTTTCCTTTTCCTGGCACCATGCAGTGATGCCCCTTATGTTGCCTCTATAGGATTTTTCCAGCCCATTCAGTGGCTTGGATGTCGGGTATGGCAAAAGGCCGACTCTTCCGTGCCACCCGCCTATTTTCCTCTGCTTTTGGCTTGATCTCTGGCTCAAAAAGCCGCTGTTTGCCTCTCTTTTCTCTTCGTATCCGTTTATGCGCGCTTTTTCGCCCGTGACTGGCTGGTACGTTTTACTTTGCCCCGCAGAAAACTTACATTAATGCGATTAAAAGTCCGTATTCGAATCAAGCAGGGTTTTCCATGTATATGTCCACGTCAGAGATACGCGCGGCGTTTCTCGAGTATTTCCGTTCCCAGGAACACCAGGTTGTCTCCTCCAGCTCGCTGGTACCGCATAACGACCCGACTCTGTTGTTTACCAACGCGGGTATGAACCAGTTCAAGGATGTGTTCCTTGGCGCCGAGAAGCGTGCCTACAACCGCGCCACCACGTCCCAGCGTTGTGTCCGTGCCGGTGGTAAACACAATGACCTGGAAAACGTCGGCTATACCGCCCGTCACCACACTTTCTTCGAAATGCTGGGTAACTTCAGCTTCGGCGATTACTTCAAGCATGACGCCATCAAGTTTGCCTGGGCATTCCTGACTGAAGTGCTGCAGCTGCCGAAAGAGCGCCTGTTGGTAACTGTCTACGCGACTGACGATGAAGCGTTCGATATCTGGGAAAAAGAGGTTGGCGTACCGGCCGATCGCATCGTTCGCATCGGTGACAACAAAGGCGCTCCTTATGCGTCCGACAACTTCTGGGCTATGGGTGATACCGGCCCGTGCGGTCCTTGCACCGAGATCTTCTATGACCACGGCGATCACATCTGGGGTGGCCGTCCTGGCTCACCGGAAGAGGATGGCGACCGTTTCATCGAGATCTGGAACGTGGTGTTCATGCAGTTCAACCGTCAGGCTGACGGCACCATGGAGCCGCTGCCCCGTCCGTCCGTGGATACTGGTATGGGTCTGGAGCGTATCTCCGCCATCATGCAGGGGGTGCACTCCAACTACGAAATCGACATCTTCCAGGCGCTGATCAAGAAAGCGGCCGAGATTGTCGGTACCACTGATCTCAGCAACCAGTCTCTGCGCGTCATCGCCGACCACATTCGTTCTTGTGCCTTCCTGATCGCAGATGGCGTGATGCCGTCCAACGAAGGTCGTGGCTATGTGCTGCGTCGCATCATCCGTCGCGCCGTGCGCCACGGTCGCAAGCTGGGCGCTACCGACGTCTTCTTCTTCAAACTGGCTGCCGAGCTGGCGGTGCAGATGAAGGATGTGGCGGGTGAGTTGATCGCCCAGCTGCCGCTGGTCGAGCGCGTGCTGCGCATCGAGGAAGAGCAGTTTGTCCGCACTCTGGATCGCGGTCTGCTGCTGCTGGAAGATGTGCTGGCCAACCTGGGCGACGCCAAAGTCGTGCCGGGTGAGGTGGTGTTCAAGCTGTATGACACCTACGGCTTCCCGGCCGACCTGACTGCTGACGTGGTGCGCGAGCGCGACATCAGCATCGATGAAGAGGGCTTCACCGTCGAGATGCAGAAGCAGCGTGCTCGTGCCAAAGAGGCATCCAGCTTCGGCGTGAACTACAACGAGATGCTCAAGCTCGACTTCGAAACCCCGTTTACCGGTTACCAGAACCTGAGCGAGCGCACCCGTGTGCTCGGCATCTACAAGGGCACCGAAGAGGTGAGCGGCCTGATCGCCGGTGACGAAGCCGTCATCGTGCTGGAGCAGACCCCCTTCTACGCCGAATCCGGTGGTCAGGTTGGCGATAGCGGCACCCTGAAAGTGGACGACGGCATCTTTGCCGTGACCGATACCCTGAAGGCGGGTAAGGCGATCATCCATAAGGGTTACATGGAGCTTGGCACCCTGGAGAAGGGCGCCGAGGTTGAAGCTGTGGTTGATGATGCTCGTCGTCAGGACGTGGCGTTGAACCATTCGGTGACGCACCTGTTGCACGCCGCCCTGCGTCAGTCGCTGGGGGATCACGTGACCCAGAAAGGTTCTCTGGTGGGGGCTGAGCGTATGCGCTTTGACTTCTCTCACTTCGAAGGGCTGACCATGGCGACCATTCGTCGCATCGAAGAGCTGGTCAACGCCCAGATCCGTGCCAACCATGAGATCGACACTCAGGTGATGGATCTGGATGCGGCCAAGTCTGCCGGTGCCATGGCGCTGTTTGGTGAAAAGTACGAAGATGACGTGCGTGTCGTGCGCATGGGCGACTACTCCACCGAGCTGTGTGGTGGTACTCACGCCAAGCGCACCGGTGATATCGGTTTCTTCAAGATTATCGCCGAGAGTGGTATCGCGGCAGGCATTCGCCGTATCGAAGCGGTTACTGGTAAGGGTGCTATCGACTTCATGCACCAGCTGGCCGAGCAGTTTGAAGAGGCTGCTGCGCTGGTGAAAGGCGATCAGTTCTCCATCGGCAGCAAGGTGCGCCAGATGTTGGATAAATCCAAGATGATGGAGCGCGAGCTGGAGCAGCTCAAGGCCAAACTGGCCGCTCAGGCCGGTAGTGACTTGCTGAGCCAGGTGATCGAGATTAACGGTCAGAAAGTACTGATTGCCGCGCTGGAAGGGGCCGATCCAAAAGCCCTGCGCGGCATGCTGGACGAGTTGAAGAATCGGATGAAGTCCGGTGTCGTGCTGCTGGCAACCTGTGCCGATGGTAAGGTCAACCTGATCGCCGGTGTCACCAGCGATTTGACCAGCAAGGTCAAGGCTGGTGAGCTGGTCAATCTGGTTGCCCTGCAGGTGGGTGGCAAGGGCGGTGGCCGTCCGGACATGGCTCAGGCGGGTGGTACTCTGCCGGAAGCTGTGCCTGCGGCGCTGCAATCTGTTCACTCCTGGCTGGAAGAGCGCCTGTAAGCAGGTGAGGTGATCTGTGGCACTCTATGTACAGAAGTACGGCGGCACGTCGGTCGGCACTCTCGAGCGGATCGCGGCGGTAGCGGAGCGGGTTCAACAGACCCGCGCCCAAGGACATGATGTGGTGGTGGTCGTCTCCGCCATGTCGGGCGAAACCAACCGGTTGCTGGGCATGGCCCAGCAACTGGACCCTGATGCCAACCGGCGCGAGATGGATGTGCTGGTCTCCACTGGTGAGCAGGTCACCATAGCGCTGTTGGCGATCGCCTTGAATCAGCGCGGTTGCCCGGCGGTCTCAATGACCGGTGATCAGGTGCGTATTCATACCGATTCCGCCTATGGCAAGGCGCGTATCACCCACATTGACACCGAACGGGTTCAGACTGAGCTGGGGGCGGGCAAGGTGGTGGTGATCGCCGGTTTCCAGGGCCGTGACGAGCATAACGCCATCACCACCCTGGGCCGCGGTGGCTCGGACACCACTGCGGTTGCCGTGGCGGCGGCCATCAAGGCCGATGAGTGCCAGATATTTACCGATGTGGATGGGGTGTACACCACGGATCCGCGCATCGAGCCCAAGGCCCGGCGTCTCGATACCATCACCTTCGAGGAGATGCTGGAGATGGCCAGTCTGGGGGCCAAGGTGCTGCAGATCCGCTCGGTGGAGTTTGCGGGCAAGTACCGCGTCCCGCTGCGGGTGCTGTCGAGCTTTATCGCTGGAGAGGGAACCTTAATCACATATGGAGGTGAAAGGATGGAAGCTCCCCTGGTATCCGGGATCGCTTTTAACCGCAACGAGGCCAGCCTGACCATTCTGGGCGTGCCTGACAGACCAACCGTTGCCGCGCAGATCCTCAATCCGATCAGCGACGCCAACATTGATGTCGACATGATTGTGCAGAACACCCTGGGTGATGGCACTGCCGACTTCACCTTTACGGTGAATCGTGACGACTACCGCCGTGCTCGGGCATTGCTGGAGGAGACTGCCACTGCGCTGGGCGCCTCCTGTGTCCAAGGGAATGGCGAGATAGCCAAAGTCTCCATTGTCGGTGTCGGCATGTGGAACCACCCCGGGGTTGCTCGCACCATGTTCAAGGTATTGGGCGAGGAGGGGATCAACATGCAGTTGATCTCGACCTCTGAAATCAAGATCTCTGTGGTGATTGACGAGAAGTACCTGGAGCTGGCAGTGCGGGCCCTGCACGCGGCTTTCGGGTTGGATCAGGCACCGCAGGAGCAGCCTTTGGGCTAACAATCTCTGATTGATTTAGTTTCAACCATTTACCATATCGGTATCTTTGTAAGATAATGTCGCATATCGATATAAAAACAAAACAAGATACAGGAGCAAGCGAATGCTTATTTTGACTCGTCGTGTTGGGGAAACCCTGATGATTGGTGATGAAGTGACTGTCACCGTATTGGGCGTTAAAGGTAACCAGGTCCGTATCGGTGTCAACGCACCGAAAGAGGTCTCTGTGCACCGTGAAGAGATTTACCAGCGTATCCAGGCTGAAAAAGTGCCGGCACAACCCAACTTCTAAGTAGCGGTTGATGACTGTGACAAGGCGACACCTCATGTGTCGCCTTTTGTTTTTCTGATAGCTGACATTGCCCTGCAACGGGCAAAACGGCGCCCTAAGTAGTGATATTGCTTGAATATTCCACGCTTTGGCCAAATGCTGAGCGAACGCGCTTTTTTATCCAAAAAAGTGTTTGACTAAAAATCCCTGTGAAGTATTATCAGCCCCGCAAACGGAGAGGTGGCCGAGAGGCTGAAGGCGCTCCCCTGCTAAGGGAGTATGCGGCTTATACCCGCATCGGGGGTTCGAATCCCCCCTTCTCCGCCATTTGCGCCCGTAGCTCAGCTGGATAGAGTACCTGGCTACGAACCAGGTGGTCGGAGGTTCGAATCCTCCCGGGCGCACCATATTTAGACTCAAGCAAGAGTCATGTGTTGACCATCAGCAAGTCGGCACTTTGAAAAAGGCTTACTGATAAGTAAGCTTTTTTTATCGTTTTAAAACAGAGCGCCCGTAGCTCAGCTGGATAGAGTACCTGGCTACGAACCAGGTGGTCGGAGGTTCGAATCCTCCCGGGCGCACCATATTTGAAAGCAGTATCAAAAAGTTTGTGAGCGCCCGTAGCTCAGCTGGATAGAGTACCTGGCTACGAACCAGGTGGTCGGAGGTTCGAATCCTCCCGGGCGCACCATTTTTGAAAGTAGTATTAAAAAGTTTGTGAGCGCCCGTAGCTCAGCTGGATAGAGTACCTGGCTACGAACCAGGTGGTCGGAGGTTCGAATCCTCCCGGGCGCACCATATTTGAAAGCAGTACTAAAAAGTTTATGAGCGCCCGTAGCTCAGCTGGATAGAGTACCTGGCTACGAACCAGGTGGTCGGAGGTTCGAATCCTCCCGGGCGCACCATATAGACAGCCTCGACTCAGGTCGGGGCTGTTTTTTTATATGCGAAATTCACCTCTGTGGTGCGGATCTGCTTCCGTGGTGACGGGTCGTTCACCGTACTGTCGATCTGCTCTTGTCATCTCTTCTGCTTCGCTTCCCGCTATTGGGTACCGGTCTTCTGACCATCTCTATCACCGCTTCTGCCTGCGCTCTGTATGTCTGTTACTGCAACGGCGGATAGCGTGCCATGTCATCGCTCAGGGCGGAACAGCCAACTCCTTGTACCACCAGCAGTGGTGTTTTACGGGTAATAAAAAAGGATGCCGCAGCATCCTTTTGACGTGAGAAGGTCAATTCAGCTTTTCAGCCACTTGCGAATGCGGTTGGCATCGCCGATCGGGGTGCGTTTGCCCACCGAGTTGAGTAGCACGATGGCAAGCTCCTGGCGGTCGGGCTTGGCGCGCATCACCAGACAACGGCCCGCTTCATCGGTAAAACCGGTTTTGGAGAGGCGCACATCCCAATCCGGGTTTTTCACCAGCGGGTTGGTGTTGTTGAACATCAGGCTGTAGGCCGGTGAGCTGAACTGCATTTCCCGGTTCTCATCCTGAGTGAACTGGCGGATCAGCGGTTGGCGATAGGCCGCTGCTGCCAGCTTGCCCAGATCCTGGGCGGTAGAGACGTTACGGGTTGAGAGGCCGGTGGAGTCGTAGAAGTGGGTATTGCGCATCCCAAGTTGTCTGGCCTTGTTGTTCATCGCCCGCACAAAGGCACTGCGGCCACCCGGATAGTGACGCGCCAGTGCGGAGGCCATCCGGTTCTCTGAGGACATCAACGCCAGATGCAGCGCATCACGGCGGGTCACCTTGGTGCCCATGCGGATGCGTGAATGGGTGTGTTTGACCCGATCCAGATCGTTCTTGTCAACCGTCAGGGTCTGACTGAGATTCTGTTTGGCATCCAGCACTACCAACGCGGTCATCAGCTTGGTGAGGGAGGCAATGGGGCGCACCTTGGTGGCATTTTTTTGATAGAGGGTCTTGCCCGTGTTGACATCAAGAACCAGCGCGCTGCTGGAGCGAACATCCAGTTTGGCAGGGTTGGGGGCGGCGTTGACCCCAGGCAATCCCAGCATTCCCATCAAGCCGACAACCAGCGCTACTGCGCGAATCCGATACCGCATACAACCGACTCCATTCCCATCCAAAAAAGGCGCTAGATTCACTCATTTTTGCCCCTGCTTTACAAGGGCCTTTCGAGACTATTTATGCTGTTTGCGCAAAAGTGCGATCAAAAAAGCCCTCGGGTGAGGGCTTTTAGGTTTGGGTGACAGATCAATCCCGTGGCTGTACTGCCCTGCGTTTGCTGATCCAGCGCCAGACCAGTGCCACCATGCCACCCACCAGCAGCACTACCGGCAGATAGATGATGATGTTGAGGAACTGGGTCTGGTATTCCGCTGCCAGCTTGGTATGGCTCAGGTAATAACCAAAACCGACCAGCGGGCAGATCCACATGATGGAGCTGATCAGGTTGACGATGAGAAAGCGCCCCTGCGGCAGCTCGGTGGCACCGACGATATAGGGGTAGGCGGTGCGCACGAAGGCGATATAGCGAGCGGTGATCAGGGTGATGATCCCGTACTTGTCCAGCAGGTGGTAAACCTTCTGCTGGTGTCGCTCTTCCACATGGGACATCAGCCGATGGTACATCTGGGTGTGGCCGAGGACGCGCCCTTGCATATAGCCAAGCCAGGTGCCGACAAAGGTGGCCATGATCAACAGCGGGATCACCCCGAGGGACAATACGTCTTGATAAATCAGCACACCGGTGAGGATCAGCAGGCTGTCGCCGGGTAGAAAGGCGGTAGGGATGAATCCGTTTTCCAATACCAGAAACGTCAAAATCACACCACAGATCATGAAGGCCATCTTGGGATCGGAAAGGGTGTTCAGATCATGATTCATAAAGGCGTGAGCCAGTTGGTAAAACTGCTCCATCTTGCAAACTCCGCAGGTTAGCTGGGTTGATCGGTCAAGGGCATGGCAAGCACCTTGTCGATGCGCAGACCATCCATGTCAACTATCTCCAGTTGCCACTGTTCCAGTGTCACCAGATCTCCGGTTTTTGGAACACGACCAAGGAGCAGCATGATAAGCCCTCCAAGGGTGTGATAGTGATGTTTTTCTTCTTCTGGCAGCCGAACCAGCTCCAGGCAGTCCTTCAACTCCGGCAGCGGGATCAGGCCGTCGAGCAGCCAGCTGCCATCGGCACGCTGGAATGCCCAGTTATCAGAGCCATCCTCCTGCTGGAAATCCCCCGCCAGTGCCTCCAGCAGATCTTGTTGGGTGACCAGACCTTGCAGCTCGCCATATTCATCAACCACCAGCACCATGTGCTCGGCATGGGAACGATAATGGTTGAGCAGCTCCAGGCCGTCCAGGGTCTCGGGCAGCAGGCTACCCTCCTCGGTCAGGGCCGCCAGATCGATGGGCTCGCCCTTGATATAGGCCAGCAGCAGGGTGTTCACGTTGATGATCCCCACCAGCTCCGACAGGCTGCCATTGCAGACCGGGAAGAAGTTGTGGCGGTACTCCACCAGTCGTTGCAGGTTGACCGCCAGCGGTTGGGCCAGATCCAGATAGTGGATATCGCTGCGTGGCACCATCAGTGAGGAGAGGCTGCGCTCGTCAAGCCGAAACACGTTGCGCAGCATAGTGTGCTCGTGGTCTTCGATCACCCCGGCTTCGGACCCTTCCACCAGCATGGCGTGGATCTCCTCCTCGGTGACGTTGCTATTGCCATTCTGGTTGACCCGCAGCAGCCGCAGGCCGGCATTGGTCGAGGCTGACAGCAGCCAGACGAAGGGGCGGGTCAGGGTGGCGAGCCAGTGCATGGGGCGAGCCACCAGACAGGCGATGCGCTCGGCATTCAGCTGCCCCAGCCGTTTGGGCACCAACTCCCCCACCACGATGGAGAGGTAGGTGACAACCACAATGACGATAACGGTAGCGAGCAGGCCGCTACTTTTAGCCGAGAGTCCCCACTCCTGCAGCCAGAGCGAGAAGGGCTGCGCCAGCAGGGACTCACCATAGATACCGTTGAGCAGGCCGATACTGGTGATGCCGATCTGCACAGCGGAGAGAAAGTTGGTTGGATCTTCGCCCAGCTTGAGGGCGATAGCGGCGGAACGGTTGCCTTCACTGGCAAGCTTGCCAAGGCGCGCTTTGCGAGCGGTGACAATGGCGATTTCTGACATGGCAAAAATGCCATTAAGCAAAATCAATCCCAACAGGATCAAGATTTCCATACTGCAGTCGTGCCTCTTAGAGAGAGAGAAGATCGTGGGCAGTGTAATGAATTTGGCGCAGATGTGCTTGTGAAAGCAGGTGTTGCAGCGGGTTCATTTTATGACGTTGACTAAGCATGGCTGACAGAGATGATCCGGATGGGGTGGGCTGATGCAAAAGGGCGGGAAATCCCGCCCTTGGTATGGTCTGTCAGGCTGATCTGATCAGAACTGCTGGAACCAGCGCTGGATCTGGGCTGGATCCTTGCTCTGGGTCAGAGAGAGCATCAGCAGGATGCGGGATTTTTGCGGGTTGAGGGTGCCAGAGGCTACAAAGCCGTATTTGGCATCGTCGATCTCGGCATCCAGAGTGGTGGCGCCAGTCGGTACACGGGCAGAGCGCACCACGCGGATACCATCCTTGCTCGCCTGGGTCAGGGTATCGAACAGGGTGTGGTAGAGGTTGCCGTTACCCACGCCAGCACTGACGATGCCGTCGAACTTAGCATCTACCATTGCCTTGGCCGGCAGATCGGTGGCGTTGGCATAGTTGTAGACGATGCCCACTTGCGGCAGCTTGTCGAGCTTGCTCACGTCAAACGGCGTTTTGCTGGTGTGCAGGCGGGCCGGTGTGCGCTGATAGTCGATCTTGCCGTTGTGGATGTAACCCAGCGGGCCGAAGTTTGGAGAGGCGAAGGTCTGCACCCCGGTGGTGTTGGTTTTGGTGACGTCGCGGGCATCCAGCACGGTGTCGTTCATCGCTACCATCACGCCACGGCCCTTGGAGCTAGGGTCGGAGGCGGTGACCACGGCGTTATAGAGGTTGAGCGGGCCATCGGCACTCATGGCAGTGGAGGGGCGCATGGCGCCAACCAGTACCACCGGCTTGTCGCTCTTGACGGTCAGGTTGAGGAAGTAGGCGGTCTCTTCCATGGTGTCGGTGCCGTGGGTGATGACGATACCGTCCACGTCATCCTTGGCCAACAGCTCGTTGACCCGCTTGGCCAGTTTGAGCCACACCTCGTCGTTCATGTCCTGGGAGCCGATCTTGACCACTTGCTCACCCTGCACATCGGCCACGTTTTTCATCTCGGGCACGGCGGCAATCAGGGTTTCGATGGCGACTTTACCCGCCTCGTAGTTGGATTGGGTGGCAGACTGACCCGCACCGGCGATGGTGCCGCCAGTGGCCAGAATGTGGACGCTGGGCAGGGCCATCGCCATGGGGGAGAGGGTCAGGCCAACAACGGCGGCGAGCAGGGTCTTGCGGATCGGTAAGGTCATGCGGCAAATCCTTCTGATAGGGGAAATTGCAGCGATTTTGCGCTTTCTGTAGCGGTTTGTTGTGATAAAACTCACCAAAAGACAGGTGAGTACAGATTTTTAACCTGTTTTATACCTCTATAGAGATAAATTAACCTGCTTGAAAGCCCTGGGCTTCGATCAGGGCGATCAGTGCTGCTTTGCTCAGATCACTTTCGATAACGGCCTTGCTGCTGGCAAAATCGACGGTAGCCGTAGCGACCGCGCTCTGGGCCAGCAGGGCTTTTTGCAGGCTGGCGGCGCAGCCACCACAGGACATGCCGGACACGGTGAGTTCGATGGTCATGGTGTATCTCCTCTGTTGATGAACGCCAGCCTAAAGCTGCCGCCTCCGGCAAGGTCAAGATGTCAGTACATCAAGCCCGGATAGTTCATCAGGGTTGCCCCCAGACTTGCAGTGACCTGCGAGTCCAGGGTCGTGGTGGCGATGATGAGAGTGCCTGCACGTAGCCGACTCCGGCAAGGCAAAGATATCAGTACATCAAGCCCAGATAGTTCATCAGGGTTGCCCCCAGACTGGTGGTGACCAGTGAGCCGAGAGTCGTGACGGCAATGATATTGGCTGCCAATGCACTGTCGCCCCCCATGGCACGGGTCATCACATAGCTGGCGGCGGCGGTCGGGGTGGCGCTGATCAGAAACAGGATGCCGAGCTCCAGATGGCTGAAGCCGAGCAGGGCCGCCCCCATGGTGAAGGCGGCCGGGATCAGGCACAGGCGCATCACCGCAGCCCAGCCAGCCAGCGCTGCCCCACCGCGCAGGGCGTCGAGGCTGAGGGAGGCGCCGGTGCAAAGCAGCGCCAGCGGCAGCGTCATGTTGGCGAAGTAGCTGCCGGTGGTGAGCAGCAGTTGCGGCATCTTGATGTCGAGCAGGCTGAATGGCAGCGCCGCCACAATGGCGATGATCAGCGGATTCTTGATGATGCCGAGCAGGATGGGGCGGATACCGGTGGCGCCGCCTAGGCTGCGGGTGAGGGTGATCACCGCGAGAATGTTGTAGAGCACGGTCACCGCGCCTACATAGAAGGCCGCCGCCCCCAGCCCATCATGGCCGTAGGCGTTTTGCACATAGGCGAGCCCGATGATGGCGCTGTTGCCGCGAAAGCTCCCCTGCACGAAGATGCCGCGCAGCCGCTGCGCCGTGATAAAACGCCCTGCCAGCAGCTCCAGCAGCAGGTAGCTGATGACGGTGGCGAGCAAGCCATAGCCGATAAACCAGAGGCTCGGCATGGTGGCGAAGTTGGTACCCAGAATGCTGAGAAAGAGCAAGGCGGGCAGAGTGACTTGAAACACCAGCCGGGAGGCCGACTCGATAAAAGGATCTGGCAGTAATCCCAGCCGCTTGAGCAAGATGCCGAGCAGCAGCACCACGCAGATGGGGCCGGTGATGGAGAGGGAGAAGAGCAGACTGGCCAGCAGATCCATGATAGCGTCCTGTGCTGTGCCCACACGCCCTGGTGGCGGGGCAAGAGTGCATTCTAACGCCATGGGCTTGTATTCACAGGGGTTAATCACAACAATGTGGGCAATTCCACCGCCTAGCCTCCTGTGAGCCAATTCATGGACAAGAAACTGACCATCCTCGATATCGCCCGACTGAGTGGCGTCGGCAAGTCGACCGTCTCCCGGGTGCTTAATCAGGATCCCAAGGTGAAGCAGGAGACCCGCGAGCGGGTGGAGCAGATCATCGCCGAGCATGGCTTCGTGCCGAGCAAGTCGGCACGGGCCATGCGCAGCCAGAGCCAGCAGGTGGTGGGGATCATCGTCTCGCGGCTCGACTCCAGCTCGGAGAATCAGGCGGTGCGCGGCATGCTGGAGACCCTCTACCAGCGCGGTTACGACGCTGTGCTGATGGAGAGCAAGTTCTCCCCCGCCAAGGTGCAGGAGCATCTGGCGGTGCTGGAGCGACGCGGGGTGGATGGCATCATCCTGTTCGCCTTCAATGACTTGGACTATGCCGCCATGGCCCCGCTGAAAGATAAGCTGGTGCTGGTCGCCCGTGAATATCCCGATTTCTCCTCGGTCTGCTTCGATGACGCCGGTGCGGTGCGCACCATGCTGGCGCAGCTGGCCAGCCGTGGCGCCCGCGACATCGCCTATCTGGGGGTGGATGCCTCGGATCTCACCACCGGCCAGCGTCGCCTCGACGCCTATCTCGCTTACTGCGCAGAGCAGGGGTTGAGCCCGCGCAGCGCCCTCGGCGATCTCAGCCTGCAGAGTGGCTACCGGCTGGCTGCCGAGCTGCTTACTCCCGCCACCCAGGCGCTGGTTTGCGCCAGCGATACCCTCGCCATCGGTGCGGCAAAATACCTGCAAGAACAAGGACGTAGCGAGGTGCTGGTGAGCGGCCTTGGCAACAACCCCATGCTCAGCTTCCTCTTCCCCAACGCCCTTAGTCTCGATCTGGGCTACAAGGGGGCGGGGGAGCAGGCAGCGCGCCAGCTGCTCGGTCAGATTGAGCAGGCGCAGCCTCCGTTGGTGACCATAGCCCCCTGCCGAACCCTGTGAGCCCCATCACTTCCGACTGAACAAAAAACACACTTTTTGTGACGCTGGCCACGAATTGGGAACGTTCCCATTTCGATCTGGCCAGATTGTCGGCATGCTAAATGGGAACGATACCAAAAACGCTCCGGCCGACAGACTGGCTCAAAAGGGCGATACAGACCACTATTCAATGGCGTCACAGAGGGAAGACCCATGTCCAAGATCAACGCACAACAGCTTGCCACCCTGATCGACAAGATCGGCGGCAAGGAGAACATCGCCACCGTCAGTCACTGCCTGACCCGGTTGCGCTTCGTCCTGAACGATCCGGCCAAAGCCGACAGCAAGGCCATCGAAACCATCCCGGCAGTGAAGGGGAGCTTCACCCAGGGCGGCCAGTTCCAGGTGGTGATCGGCAACGAGGTAGAGCAGTGGTACAAGGCGCTGACCGAAGAGCTTGGCGTCAGCGGCGGCAGCAAGGAGGCCGCCAAGCAGGCTGCCCGTCATAACATGAATCCGCTGGAGCGGGGCATCTCCCATCTGGCGGAGATCTTCGTTCCCTTGTTGCCCGCCATCATCACCGGCGGTCTGATCCTGGGCTTTCGCAACGTCATCGGTGACATCAAGATGTTCGACGATGGCACTCACACCCTCACCGAGATCAGCCAGTTCTGGGCTCAGGTACACGCCTTCCTCTGGCTGCTGGGCGAGGCCATCTTCCACTTCCTGCCGGTGGGCGTCTGCTGGTCTGCGGTGAAGAAGATGGGCGGCTCCGAGATCCTGGGTATCGTGCTGGGGGTGACGCTGGTGTCGCCGCAGTTGATGAACGCCTACGGCATTGGTCAGCAGACCCCCGAGGTGTGGGACTTCGGACTGTTCGTCATCCAGAAGGTGGGTTATCAGGCGCAGGTTATTCCGGCGCTGCTGGCGGGGGTATTCCTGGCCTGGGTGGAGACCAACCTCAAGCGGATCATTCCGGCCTACCTCTATCTGGTGATTGTGCCGTTTGTCTCGCTGCTGCTGGCGGTGATCGTGGCCCACGCCTTTATCGGCCCGTTCGGTCGCTGGATTGGTGAGGGCGTCGGCTTCGCTGCCAAGGCCGCCATGACCGGCTCGTTTGCTCCTATCGGTGCCGCCCTGTTCGGCCTCTTCTATGCGCCGCTGGTCATCACCGGCATCCACCACACCACCAACGCGGTGGATCTGCAGCTGATGCAGAGCATGGGTGGTACGCCGATCTGGCCGATCATTGCGCTCTCCAACATCGCTCAGGCTTCTGCCGTGGTGGGCATCATTCTGATTAGCCGCAAGGAGAACGAGCGGGAGATCTCGGTGCCTGCCGCCATCTCGGCTTACTTGGGCGTGACCGAACCGGCCATGTACGGTATCAACCTCAAGTACAAGTTCCCCATGCTGTGCGCCATGGTGGGTTCCAGCTTAGCGGCCCTTATCTGCGGCTTCGCCGGGGTGATGGCCAACGGCATCGGAGTGGGCGGCCTGCCGGGCATCCTCTCCATCCAGCCGCAATATTGGGCCATCTACTCAGTCGCCATGCTGGTTGCCATCGTGGTGCCGGTGGTACTGACCCTGCTGGTCTACAAGCGCCAGCAAGCCGCTGGCAAGTTGGCCCAAGCCAGCGCCTGAACATAGTTATCAGGGCGACCGATGGGTCGCCCTCTCCATTTTCTATTCGAGACAAGAGAAAGACCCATGAGCCAAACACCCTGGTGGCAGAGTGCCGTGATTTACCAGATCTACCCCAAGAGCTTTCAGGATTCCGCTGCCCGTGGCACCGGTGATCTCAAGGGGATCATGGCCCGCCTCGACTATCTCAAGACGCTGGGCGTTGACGCCCTCTGGCTGACCCCGGTCTACGTTTCCCCGCAGGTGGATAACGGTTACGACATCGCCGACTACTACGCCATCGACCCCGCCTACGGCACCATGGAAGATTTCGAGGCGCTGCTGGCCGCGGCCCACGCGCGCGACATCCGCATCGTTATGGATATCGTGGTGAACCACACCTCCACCGAGCACGCCTGGTTCAAGTCGGCGCTGGGGGACAAGAACAGCCCCTATCGCGACTACTACATCTGGCAGGATCCGGTGGCGGGCGGTGTGCCCAACAACTGGCAATCCAAGTTTGGCGGCAGCGCCTGGGCGCTGGATGAGATTACCGGTCAGTACTACCTGCACCTGTTTGCCCGCGAGCAGGCGGACCTCAACTGGGAGAACCCGGCGGTGCGCGCCGAGGTGAAAAACATCATCCACTTCTGGGCGAAAAAGGGGGTGGACGGTTTCCGCCTCGACGTCATCAACCTTATCTCCAAGGATCAGGCATTCCCCAACGACGAGATTGGCGATGGCCGCTGCTTCTACACCGACGGGCCGCGCATCCACGAATTTTTGCAGGATGTGAGCCGCGATGTGTTCGCCCCGGTGGGGGCCATGACGGTGGGGGAGATGTCATCGACCAGTCTGGAACATTGCCAGCGCTACGGTGCACTGGATGGCTCCGAGCTCTCCATGGTGTTCAACTTCCACCATCTGAAGGTGGATTACCCCAACGGTGACAAGTGGACCAAGGCGCCGTTCGATTTCCTCGAACTCAAGCGCATCTTCAACCACTGGCAGAGCGGCATGCACGGCAAGGGCTGGTCGGCGCTGTTCTGGTGCAACCACGATCAGCCGCGTATCGTCTCCCGCTTCGGCGACGAGGGCGAGCATCGGGTGGTAGCCGCCAAGATGCTGGCCAGCACCTTGCATGGGCTGCAGGGTACCCCCTACATCTATCAGGGGGAGGAGATCGGCATGACCAACCCCGGCTATCAGAGCATCGATGACTATCAGGATGTGGAGAGCCGCAACATCTTCGCCATCAAGCAGGCGGAAGGGATGAACGAGGCCGAGATCCTCGCGATTCTGGGGGCCAAGTCCCGCGATAACTCCCGTACCCCGATGCAGTGGAGCGCCGCGCCTAACGCCGGTTTTACGGCAGGCACTCCTTGGCTCACGCCTGCGGCCAACTACCCCGAGATCAATGCCGAGGCGGCGCTGGCCGACCAGAACTCGGTGTTCTGGCACTATCGGGATTTGATTCGCCTGCGTAAGGATTACCCCATCTTCACGCAGGGGGATTATCAGGAGCTGCTGGCGGGGCATGAGAAAGTCTGGGCCTATACCCGCAGTGCCAACGGCCAGACCCTGCTGGTGGTGAGCAACTTCTACGGCGAGCCGGTGGAGTTTACCTTGCCTGCCGAGCTGCAAACCGGTGAAGGTCGGCTGCTGCTGGGTAACTACCCCGATAGCTCGGTCCAACCGCAATCGGGTATGCTGCGCCCTTATGAATCCCTGATCTGGCTGATGGAGTAGTGGATGAGCGAGGTGATGACGAAGGCGACGGCTGTGGTACGTGGCCCCGAGTGGCAGAAGATGGTGGCGGGGGAGCCTTATGATGCCGGGGATCCCGCGCTGGTTGCTGCACGCGAGCAGTGTCGTGCATTGCTGGGTGAACTGAACCGGGAGTCGACCAATTCCCCTGGGTGGGATGAGCGCCTCACGCGTTTGCTCGGTAGCCGTGCTGAACGCTGTTTTATTACCCCGCCATTTTTTTGCGACTACGGCACCAATATCCATGTGGGGAAGAATTTTTACGCCAACTTTAACTGCACCATCCTCGATGTCTGCGAGGTGCATATCGGTGACAACGTGCTGTTGGCACCCGGTGTGCAGATCTACACTGCGGCCCACCCCGTTGCCGTCGCTCCGCGCATCAAGGGGGTGGAGTTTGGCAAGCCGGTGCGGATTGGGCACAACGTCTGGATTGGCGGCAGCACTGTGATTTGTCCCGGTGTCACTATCGGTGACAACAGCGTCATCGGTGCAGGCTCGGTGGTGACCAAAGATGTGCCCGCCAACGTGGTGGCGGTAGGTAATCCCTGCAAGGTATTGCGGCCCATGACAGCAGAGGAGCTGATGGAGGGGTAAGCTACGGGGGTTTAACCGAGATAATGGATGAAGTGGGTAAGTCACCCCCTCAAACGAAAAATGCCCCACCGGAAGGTGGGGCATTTTTATAACAGCAACTAACGTGCCGGCGCGTGTTGATAGCCGCGAGTGTTAGATGGCCCAGCCACCGGCATAGAAGACCACCAGTGCCACGGCGATGATGACGGTACCGACGTTGAGTTTCTTCCACTCGGCGGCAAACAGACGACCAACGACCAGCGCCACGAAGCCCAGCATGATACCGGTAACGATGTTGCAGGTGAGTACGATGAAGACGGCACACAGCATACCGGCCAGCGCATCGACCGAGTCACTGAAGTCCAGCTTGGTGACGTTGCCCAGCATCAGCAGGCCGACGTACATCAGGGCTGGTGCGGTGGCGTAGGCCGGTACCAGATAGCTCAGTGGCGACAGGAAAATCATCATCAGGAACAGCACGCCGACCAGCGCCGCGGTCAGACCGGTCTTGCCACCGGCGGCAGTGCCTGCGGCAGATTCGATGTAGACGGCAGCTGGAGCTCCGCCCACCACGCCAGCAACCATGCTGCTAACAGAGTCGGCAGTCAGGGCCTTGCCGCCGCTGATGATGTGGCCACGTTCGTTGATGAGGCCCGCCTGACCGGCCACGGCACGGATGGTGCCGGTAGCGTCAAATACGGCAGTCATCACCAGCGCCAGCACGGTGGGGATCACCACCGGATTGAGGGCGCCCAGCAGATCCATGCTGCCCACCAGCGAACCGTTCGCACCAGTCAGGCTCGGCATGGCGAAGAAGCCCTGCCAGGTCACGTTCGGGTCGAAGATAAGGCCAAGGATGGAGATGGCGATAATCACCATCAGGATGCCGCCCGGCACCTTGCGACGTTCCAGACCGAAGATGGCGGCCAGACCCAGCACCGTCATGATGACCGGGAAGGAGGTCACTTCACCCAGTTGAACCGGCAGACCGGCCCCTTCGTTCTTGATCACCATGCCGACGCCGTTGGTGGCGATCAGCAGCAGGAACAGACCGATACCGATGCCGGTGCCGTGGGCTATACCGGAGGGGAGGTTATCGAGGATCCACTGGCGCACGCCAGTGATGCTGATCAGGGTGAACAGCACACCCATCAGGAAGATGGCGCCGAGGGCGACCGGAATACTCAGTCCCTGCCCCAGTACCAGACTGAACGCAGTAAAGGCGGTGAGGGAGATAGCACAACCGATAGCCATCGGCAGCTTGGCCCACAGCCCCATCAGCAGGGAGCCGAAGGCGGCGATCAAACAGGTGGCCACAAAGACCGGGCCTTGCTCAAAACCGGCGGCACCCAGCATATTCGGCACAACTATGATGCTGTAGACCATGGCCAGGAAGGTGGTCAAACCGGCCAACAGTTCCTGGCGCACACTACTACCGCGCGCAGAAATGGAAAAATAAGAATCCAAAAAGCCACCGGTGGTGCCGTTGGCGGCCATATCTTGCTTTGCCATAACTTATCCTAAAAGTGTGAAGGAAATCGTTTGCTTTTGTGGCGCGCAAAATAGCAAGAATTCGCGGAAAATGCAGTGGGTAACCTGACTTTTTCATCAATATTTTGCATAAAGGGCCCATTCGGAGTTCAAGTGCAGACTCAAAAGGGAGGAAAGTCAGTGTGAAGTGTTTCTGAGGAGGGGAATAGGTGAGAAAAATGGAATAACAAAAAACCCGCCTAAGGCGGGTTTTTTAAATTCTTGCTGAGCGATTAGCGAATGGCGTTAGCCACAAGCAATATGCTCAAGCTTGAATTACAGACCAACTACGTTGGCTGCAGCCGGGCCTTTCTGGCCTTGCTCGATGGTGAACTCAACGCGCTGACCTTCGTCCAGGGTTTTGAAGCTGGTGGACTGGATAGCGGAGAAGTGTACGAACACGTCTTTGCTGCCGTCAGCCGGGGAGATGAAGCCAAAACCTTTTTCAGCGTTGAAGAACTTAACGGTACCAGTCATTTTGTTAGACATAATAATTTCCTTAAATAGTATTTGAAATGCTACAAAATGTAGCAATCGGTGATTTTTCGTCAGCAATACGTATGGGGAGCACTAAAGAAGGAGAATTATTTTGTAAGAATTATCCTAGGATAACGCTTACACTAATCACTGCTTTACTAAAATGACTGCCTAACATAATCAGGTCTGAACTGCCGAACCATCGAGAGAGATTAAAACACGCTCTCATTGTTAAAGCAAACCTTATCTCTATATTAATTTTTTGTAACGAACGTGAGGTTGGTTGTTTTTTGGTAAAAGCTATTTATTTCAAGTGTATAGAATGTCCCATTTTAACGGGAACCGCTTCTAAGGAAGCTCGCTTACGCTTTTTTGTATCACTAATGTAGCCAGGTTTGGCAGTAAAGATGACGATCATGATCAGATTGAAATGCTTCACGCTTGTGGGCCGTGCGCGCTCGGGGCTATAAATGAAAATGCCCGCTCAGCACCAAGTGCGAGCGGGCATTTTCACTAAGCAGGGAATTAGCGTTTGCTGCGAAACTTGTTGCTGACTGAATCTATCCAGCTAAAGGTTTCTGGCAGTACCTGATTCTTGGCGCGCTCT
The DNA here is from genome assembly GCF_002586745.1 of Aeromonas sp. CU5. Taxonomy (NCBI): domain Bacteria; kingdom Pseudomonadati; phylum Pseudomonadota; class Gammaproteobacteria; order Aeromonadales; family Aeromonadaceae; genus Aeromonas; species Aeromonas sp. CU5. Next base: position 3,251,619 of record NZ_CP023817.1, on the reverse strand, counting down.
TTTGCTTTCTCGCGAGCAAGCTTGGAGGCCGCTTTGGCGGCTTCGGCGCGATCTGCCACAATTTTCAGGCGACCCTCTTCACGGATCTTGTTCCGCTCTCCGTTGGTCAGCTGGTGGTCTGCATTGGCTTGCGCTTTCTGCAATAACAAGGCTATTTCAGCTTTTTCAGCCTCGGTCAGATCTTTCATTTCCAGCTTTTTCACAGCGCGCTCCTGCGGCAGGGGGGTTAGATACCCTAACACAGTTGTGCCGATCACTTCTTATGCAATCGGCATTCCAGCGGCAAAAACACCAGTTAGAGCCAGGTTCCCGAGATTTCGCGGCAACTTTAGCGCTTGTTTACCGCATGTCAGGTTATGGCCAGTGGAGATAGCGCCATCTGCTCGTCTGGCTCGACATGGATCAACACAATGGCGTGAGGTAGTTGCTCTATGATTTCATGTTCGATGCGGTCACATATATCGTGAGCCTCACCAATAGTCATCTCGGTTGGCAGGGTGAGGTGAAAATCAATATGGCGACGACGACCAGCACGGCGGCTGCGCAAATCGTGAAAACCGCTGGCGGCAGGGCAACATTTAGTGATGATGCGGCTGGTCGTCTCCAGCTCCTCGTGGCTCATGCTATGGTCGAGCAGGGGGTGGAAGGCTTCATTGAGCATGCCGATCGCCTCCCTGACAATAAAGATGGCGACAGCAATTGCCACCAGTGGGTCGAGGATGGCGAGTGAGTGGCCAAACAGACTGGCCAGCCAGATACCGCCAAGACCGATAGCCACTCCGGCGGAGGTGAGAACATCGGCCTTCAGATGAAGTGCATCTGCAGCCAGCGCGACGGACTCCTCTTCTTTCGCCACCTTATATAAGTAGGCTGATACACCACTGTTAACTAACGCTGAAATCACCATGACAAGCACGCCCCAGCCGATACTTTCGATGGCTGCTGGGTGGATCAGTTTGTCGACCGCCTCGAAAATAATCCACCCTGCAGCCAGCAAGATCAGCAGGGCCTCTATAACACCAGAGACATTTTCAATTTTGTCGTGGCCATAGGGGTGGCGCTCATCGGGAGGAAGGTCTGACTTTTTCACAGCGAACAGGGCGATCAGGGCCGCCACCAGATCCATCGCGGAGTGGATGGCTTCCGAGATGATACTGACCGAGCCACTGGCGATACCTGCCATTACCTTCATGATGATCAGGCTGATATTGGAGCAGACGGATACCATGGCTGCTCTGGTTTTTCTGTTCATGTCACAGCTTCCTGAATAAAAACGGATATTTCGGTGCGGCGCGCATTATATCTGGCTGACCGGAAATAACCTATTAGGTGTTGTAACCTGATGTTTCTGGTGATATTGCGAATGCTTATTAAAATGGTGGCCGCTTGAATGGCAATAAATAATGAGAGAGATTTATATTTATCCGTGAAAATATCTCGGAAGCGCTGCCTTAATATAAGCGTGACAACATTTAATAATGCAAATCACTCTTTTTTGGTTTTTCGTATCGAGCCCATTGGGCTTGATGCCCCAAGGGGCTGCTCGTAGCTATTTTTTGGTGAGAATGAGGCTGGATCCGGATTCGAGTGGAGGGTATGCTGGTTCTGTTGATGGCCCCTGCCATCACACCAAGCGTACTGAAGTTGATGATTCGGATGGCATGCTGGATCCCTTGCGGCTCCAACTGTCTAGATAACATTTTTGGAGTTTGATGATGAGTAACAAAGAACATCACAACGGCAAAGATGCCAAGAAAAAACCGCAGCTATCACTGAAAGAGAAACGCGAAGCCAAACGTCAGAAAGCAGATCTGAAAAACGGCAGCGCAATGAAGTAACGCTCCTCTACTGCTGTTCCTTCGGAGCCAGTACAAAGCCAGCCCTTACCGGCTGGCTTTTATGTTTGTGGCTCACGGCGTGGCGCCGTAAGCCGCGAAAATCTGGCGATAGCGACCATCCTGGCGCATTGCCTCAAGGCGTTCATCAAACAGATTGCGGACATCGGCCACACGGAAGGCAAAGTGATAGAGGGTGGGTGGGAAGAGGTCCGCCTGCCTGACCTGATTGCGCTGGTAGCGCTCGCCAGTCTGGGCTGCGGCGATCAGCTGGTCCAGATAGTAGTAGAACACCCGCTCCTCCAGTACCACGGCATCGACCCTGCCGCGCATCAACTGATGCACCTGCCCCTGCTGCTTGGCTACCTCCTCATAGTGGGGATTCTGGTTGGCCATGGTGGCGAACGCGCCCCCCAGAATGATCCTTGCCCGTTGAAAGGCGGTGACTCGCTTTGTATGCAGATCGTCCAGGGTACTGATATGGGTGCTGCGCAGGGTGAAGATCCGGTTATGGAACGTAATAACGGGCCGGGTCAGAAAGTGGGGATCAACCATGCCGGGTCTGACATTGATGATGGCATCCAGCTTTCCTGACTCGAACAGGCGGAATGTTCGCTCCAGCGGCAGAAATTCAAAGCTGGGCTCATAGCCGCTACCGGCGAACGCCTCTTTCAGCAGATCCAGCTCGATGCCACGGTGAGTGTCTTTGATGACATAGGGGGGAATGGCAAAGCTGACCCCAACCTTGAGTGGCTTGGCCAGTAACTGGCCGGGCATCAAGCTGGCCAGCAGTAGCAATAAAGGGGTGATCAGCTGCATTGCACCTTTCACAAAGCGCTCCTGTCGAGAATATCCATCACCATAAGAGAGGCCGCCATAAAACGTCATATTCCTGTCTGGCTGACAGGCTCAGCCTTGAATGCATAAAAAAAGACCCTGATTTATCAGGGCCTTTTCAATATTTCTGTTCTTAAAAAGGGATATCGTCGTCGAAATCCATCGGCGGCTCGTTATAAACCGGCGGCGCAGATTGTGGCTGCTGGGCCGGACGGCCATAACCGCCTTGCGGTTGCTGCATGTTTTGCTGCGGAGCCGGAGCGGGGCGCTGCTGGTTCATCGGCTGCTGGGCTGGCATGCTCTGCTGCGGCTGGCCCCAGTTGCCTTGGCTTTGACCACCCATAGCTTGTCCGGCGCCACCTTGTGGGCGGCCACCCAGCATCTGCATGACACCACTGAAACTGTCGACCAGCACTTCAGTGGTGTAGCGCTCCTGGCCACCCTGATCTTGCCATTTACGAGTCTGCAGCTTGCCTTCTACATAGACTTGGGAGCCTTTCTTCAGGTATTCACCGGCTACTTCGGCCAGTTTGCCCATGAATACTACACGGTGCCATTCGGTACGCTCTTTTTGCTCACCAGTCTGCTTGTCGCGCCAGGATTCCGAGGTGGCCAGAGTAATGTTGGTCACCGCGCCACCACTCGGCATGTAGCGTACTTCCGGGTCTTGCCCGAGGTTACCGATCAGAATGACTTTATTGATGCCTCGACTGGCCATAATCTCTCTTCCACCTTTATATTCCGGCCAGGCAAAGCCTGGGCCAACCAAATGAGTTACCGCGCTTTTCTCTTTCCCATGCTGTTATCGTATTGAACAACATGGTTTTTCTATACCCGTAGCAGCAATCAGGTTGATGTTCACTTATTACCTGGCTCACGTTTAGCCCCCAATAGTAACAGCTGATGCGTCCCTGCGCACCCTCATCCGCGTGGTGTTGCCGGTTGAGGGGAGGAGGCAGAACGTCTCTCTGGCATGGGGGATGAAGACACAGATCCAATCGTAAAAAAGGATGATGGCGATAGATAATGCCTGTCTATTCATCCAGTAGTCGCTATGCCATACTGACTCGCTCAGGTTTCTGTATCGAGCGTGCAACAAGATGGAAAAAATCGTGGTCCGGGGTGCTCGCACCCACAACCTCAAGAACATCAATCTGACCCTGCCCCGCGACAAGCTGATCGTGGTGACCGGTCTCTCCGGCTCCGGCAAATCCTCGCTGGCGTTCGATACCCTCTATGCCGAAGGGCAGCGCCGCTATGTGGAGTCGCTCTCCGCCTATGCCCGCCAGTTTCTCTCTTTGATGGAGAAGCCGGACGTCGATCATATTGAGGGGCTTTCACCGGCCATCTCTATCGAGCAGAAGTCTACTTCCCACAACCCGCGCTCGACTGTCGGCACCATTACCGAGATTTACGACTATCTGCGGCTGTTGTTCGCCCGGGTCGGTGAGCCGCGCTGCCCGACTCACGAGATCCCACTGGCCGCCCAGACCATCAGTCAGATGGTGGATCAGGTGCTGGCACAGCCCGAGGGCAGCAAGCTGATGCTGCTGGCTCCGGTGGTGCGAGATCGCAAGGGGGAGCACAGCAAGCTATTGGAAAATCTGGCGGCGCAGGGCTACATCCGTGCCCGTATCGATGGCGAGGTGTGCGATCTTTCCGATCCTCCTACGCTGGAGCTGCACAAGAAGCACACCATCGAGGTGGTGGTGGATCGCTTCAAGGTGCGCGATGACCTGGCGCTGCGGCTCGCCGAATCGTTCGAGACGGCGCTAACCCTCTCCGGCGGTATCGTACTGGTAGTGCCGATGGACGGGGAGGAGGGGGTTGCCCCCATGACCTTCTCCGCCAACTTTGCCTGCCCCGAGTGTGGCTACTCCATGTCGGAGCTGGAGCCGCGCATCTTCTCCTTCAACAACCCGGCCGGTGCCTGCCCCACCTGTGATGGCCTCGGGGTGCAGCAATATTTTGATCCGGCCAAGGTGATCGGTGATCCTTCCATCAGTTTGGCCAACGGCGCCATCCGTGGTTGGGACAAGCGCAGCTTCTACTATTTCCAGATGCTGAAATCCCTCTCCGAACACTACAAGTTCGATCTGGATACGCCGTGGGAAGATCTGCCGCCGAAGACCCAGGAGGTGATCCTGCGGGGCTCTGCTCGCACCGAGATCGAGTTCCGTTACATGAATGATCGCGGCGACGTGGTGGTGCGCAAGCACCCGTTTGAGGGGATCTTGCACAACCTGGAGCGCCGCTATCGGGAGACCGAGTCCAACTCGGTGCGCGAAGAGCTCTCCAAGTACATCGCCAACAAATCTTGTACCAGCTGCGGCGGTAGCAGACTGCGGCAAGAGGCGCGCCACGTGTTCGTGGATAACCGTAACCTGCCCGCCATCGCCGAGCAGTCCATCGGCGATGCGCTCGCCTTCTTCGAGGGGCTGAACCTGACCGGTCAGCGCGGTCAGATTGCCGAGAAGATCCTCAAAGAGATCATTGAGCGGCTTGGCTTCCTGGTGAATGTGGGTCTCAACTACCTGAGCCTGTCACGCAGCGCCGAAACTCTCTCTGGCGGCGAAGCCCAGCGCATTCGACTGGCGAGCCAGATTGGTGCCGGGCTGGTGGGGGTCATGTATGTGCTCGATGAACCCTCTATCGGCCTGCACCAGCGCGACAACGAGCGTCTGCTCAAGACCCTCACTCATCTGCGCGATCTGGGCAACACCGTCATCGTGGTGGAGCACGACGAGGACGCCATTCGTCTCGCCGACCACGTGCTCGATATCGGCCCGGGGGCGGGCGTGCATGGCGGCGAAATTGTGGCGCAGGGCACCCCCCAGCAGATCATCGACAATCCAGCTTCACTGACCGGTGACTACCTCTCTGGCCGCAAGCAGATTGCCATCCCTGATGAACGTACCCCGCTCAGCGGCAAGTGGCTGAAGCTCAAAGGGGCGAGCGGTAACAACCTGCGCAACGTCAATCTGGATTTGCCGCTAGGGGTGATGACCTGCGTTACCGGCGTCTCCGGCTCCGGCAAGTCGACCCTGATCAACGACACCCTGTTCCGCATTGCCCACCGCGAGCTGAACAAGGCGACCGAGTCCACGCCGGCACCCTATCGCAGTGTTGAGGGGCTGGAGCATCTGGACAAGGTGGTTGATATCGATCAGAGCCCCATCGGCCGTACCCCGCGCTCCAACCCGGCCACCTATACCGGCCTGTTCACCCCGATCCGCGAGCTGCTTTCCGGCACTCAGGAGGCACGCTCCCGTGGTTATAAGCCCGGCCGTTTCTCCTTCAACGTGAAAGGGGGCCGTTGCGAGGCCTGTCAGGGGGACGGGGTGATCAAGGTAGAGATGCACTTTTTGCCGGATGTCTACGTGCCGTGTGATGTCTGCAAGGGCAAGCGCTACAACCGCGAGACGCTGGAGGTGAAGTACAAGGGCAAGAACATCCACGAGATCCTCGACATGACAGTGGAAGATGCCCGCGAATTCTTCGACCCGGTGCCGGCGGTGGCGCGCAAGCTGCAGACCTTGATGGATGTGGGCCTCTCCTATATCCGGCTCGGCCAGTCAGCCACCACCCTGTCTGGCGGTGAGGCGCAGCGGGTCAAGCTGGCGCGGGAGTTGTCGAAACGCGATACCGGTCAGACGCTTTATATTCTGGATGAGCCGACCACCGGGCTGCACTTCCACGATATCCAGCAGCTGCTCAAGGTGCTGCACCAGCTGCGGGATCGGGGCAACACGATTGTCATCATCGAGCACAATCTGGACGTGGTGAAAACCGCTGACTGGATCGTCGATCTGGGGCCGGAAGGAGGTGCCGGTGGAGGCCGCATTCTGGTGACGGGGACCCCAGAGGAGATCTGCGGCAATAAAGAGTCTCATACAGCACGTTTTTTGCGGCCGCTATTGACGCGATAAGCCGTTATAATCGAGGGGCCTTTGGCCCCTTTTTTTATAAAAATCGGTAACATGGAGGCGCGGCTCGTGTGATACGGGCAGGCTGGCATCACTGCGTCATGGTAAGGGATATATCGAGTTATGGCTCAGGCTCCGCGCACGATTGATCATCAGTTGGCTTACTCCATGTTCCCAATCTGGCTGGGGGCTATCCTGCTATTGCTGATCCTGCTGGCGTGGGCCCAGATCCCGGCCGCCAGCCGGATTGAAGAGCAACGAATTAAGGAGCATCTGCTGCGTGTGACCAAGGCGGTGCAGGCGGATGTGGCAGCTCTGGATGCATTCAGCCGGGATTGGGGTATCTGGGATGACAGCCACCGCTTTATGGGCAACAAAAGCAGGGCATTCGTCGAATCCAACCTGTTCAATGATATGCCGATGCGGGACTTTAGCCTCAACTTGATGAGCTTCATGGATCTCAGTGGCTACGAGGTCTGGACTCGCACCCTGCTGCCCGATGCGCCGGGAGTCAATCCGGATCAGTTTCCCTACTTCCTTGATGAACTGAAAAAGCAGTTAAGAGAGCGCTCTGTGGCGCAAGGGGGCATCAATCTGCACGGGATCCGCGCTTCCCAGTGGGGGCCCTTGATGTACTCCTGGCAGCCGATCAAAAACAGTGACGAGTCGGCCCCGTTCAACGGTTTCTTGCTGGTCGTGCGCTGGCTCGATAAGGCCTATCTTGATCAGGTATCGGAGCGCATCATGCTGCCACTGGCAATTTCCCATGCCAACCTGGATGTCACCGCCACCTTCAAACCGTTGAAACCACAAATAACGTATCGTTTGATCGACCTTGGGTTTACACGGCTTAGGGGAGAGGTGCGACTGCTCAACAGTGATAACCTGCCGGTGTTGACCCTGGTGATTGAGGAGGAGAGAAAGATCTTGAGTGGCGTCATGGAGGGGGCGCTCTGGACTTTCATTGGCATGCTGTTGATCAGTTTTACCTGCGTCATGATCGCCATGTACCGGCTCAAGGGGATAGTGCTGACCCCCTTGCAGCAGCTGGTGTCTGCGCTGCAGCGCTTTGGCGATCGGCCAGATGCCACCTTGATCCCCTATATCGACAGCAGCGCCGAGATGGCGACCCTGAGCGGCAAGTTCAGGGAGATGGCCTGCAAGGTTAGTCAGCAACACGATGATTTACTGGAAAAATCCAGTCAGATGGAGCTGGCTGCATTTACCGATCCCTTGACACGTTGCTTCAATCGTCGCTATCTGGATGGCTGGCTGCAGGCCAACTGGGCCAAGCCTTGTCTGTTATTGCTGCTGGATCTGGATCATTTCAAACGGATCAATGATCGCTTGGGCCATGACATCGGGGATCTGGTGTTGAAACAGTTGGCTGATTTGTTGCGCAAGGTGGTAGCAGGAGAGAGCGAGCCAATTATCCGGCTGGGCGGGGAGGAGTTCTTGTTGCTGCTGCAGGTGGATGACGAGCAAGAGCTGGCCCTACGGGTTGAATATCTGCGCCAGCGTGTCGCGCAACACCGCTTTGGCAAAGAGGATGCGCCACTCTGGTTGACGGTGTCGTTGGGGTTTTGTCGCTATCCGTTGCACCCGGAGTGCCCGGATTCATTCTGGAGTCACAGCTTCAAACTGGCTGATATGGCGCTTTATCAGGCTAAGCAAGAGGGGCGAAATCAATGGTGCGGCTACATAGGGTCACTTCCCTCAGAGGCTATCGTTATGACGGCTACCGAGCTTGCTGAGGGCCAATATCTGCAACTGCAACGGGCAGAAACTCGGGATTAGCCCTGTCTTACCAATACCAGATAAGCCAGCGCGACAATAAAACCGAGCAGGATAAAGAGAAAGGATCCGATTCCCCACACGGCCGCGAGAAAGGCCCCCACCTTTTGCCATCTCGACTCATTTTTCATAAATAAACCATTACTTCCCAATAACTTGTGTGGCACAAAAATACGCTTGTTTACCCATGTTAACAACAATTAATCACCGTCCTGTCGGATTGTAAGATGTGGCTTATTTACCGCTTTTGGCAATGGGCACTGGTAGTGCCAGCCTCTCGAGGTGGGCACTGCGGCTTGTTATCTGGGGATTCGGCGAGATTGAGATGGTGCGCAAAGATGCCACAGCAATCGATTTATTTCTGTGCAACATTTGCTCCAGGTCAATAACTTTACATTCACAAGGGCATATAGTCAGCGGGCTTACAGCATCAAATGAAAACAAAAAAAGGGATTACGTGATGAAAAAATTACTTCCTCTGATGATTGCCGCTGCAGTGACCTCTCCCTTCGCCATGGCTCACCAGGCTGGCGACATTCTGGTTCGTGGTGGTGCTGCTTTTGTTTCTCCGCAAGAGAGCACTTCCCCGATTGATCTAACCATCAATGACAATATGCAGCTTGGCTTAACGCTGACCTATATGGCGACAGACAACTTCGGTGTTGAGTTGCTGGCTGCAACACCTTTCTCTCACTCTGTGAAATTAGGTGATACCGAAGTTGCCAAGGTCAAGCACCTGCCGCCGACCCTGATGGCTCAATATTATTTTGGTGATGCCAAAAGCAAGGTGCGCCCGTACGTTGGCGTTGGTGTGAACTACACCACCTTCTTTGACGAGAAGGGCCGTGGCCCACTGGCAAATGACGATATCAGTCTGGATAGCTCTTGGGGTGTTGCCGGACAAGTCGGTATCGACATGGCAATTACCGACCGCTGGTTTGTAAACGGTTCTGCTTGGATCATGGATATCGATACTGATGTTCATACTCAATCTGTGGGAACCATCAACGCCAAGATTGATCCAATGGTCTTTATGGTTGGTGCAGGCTACCGCTTCTGATGATTTGATTCTGACCGCGGCCCTGAAAAGAACGCGGAAGATAGCAAAGTACGTCTCTTTCAGCCCGGCTTGTGCCGGGCTTTTTTCGCTTGGCTTATATGTTCCAACTTGTGAGCAACCCGATACAAATCAATTAAATACCCACAGCTTTATTTCAGTTATTCGCTACCCCTGCCGATAGTGACTATGTTCACTTTACCTTCCCCAATGAGTGAGGATGTCTCCATGGGTTTATCTATTGTGCAGCGGATCATCGCCGGATTTGTGTTGATGCTGCTGTTGCTGATCCTGCTTGGCGTGATCAGTACCTTTAAAATCAAGGGTATAAATGACGGCCTCTCTGCCGTATCTGACCGGGCAACCCCGCTGGTAGTGGCTGTTGCGGGTCTCAAGGGGGCACTGCAGGATAGTAACCGCTGGGTGCTGGTCTACCGCACCAGTGAAGATGCCGCCCGGTTGCCGCAGCTGGCCAATCAGTTCAAGGAGCAGCAGAACCGCTTCGCCCAGCTGAGTCAGGAGATGAGTAAATTTACCGGCGTGGCGGATGCCCGCGCCCGCTTCCAGCAGGTCGAGAGTGCCACCACGCAATTCTATGGCTTGGCGGATCAGGTGCTGGCCCAGCATCGGCAGTGGGTCAGTGCGCTGGATCAGCGCCACAAGCTGGAGATGGAATTTATTCGTCTTGAGGATACCTACCAGTGGGCGGCAGATTTGCTGTTGCAACAGACGGCCAGCAAACGTTCCATGCGCAACAAGGCGGAACTCATTACCTCCGGCATTGCCCGCGATCTGAAGAATATCCGCCGTGCCGATGCCAAAACCGACCTGAATGAGCTGGAAAAGGTGCTGAGCAAGGACATCGAGATGGCGCGCAAGCGTCTGGAACGGGTATTGGTGCCTGATGATGTGAAGGCGCGCTTTGTCTCCAATCTGGATCGAATGCAGGAGCTGGCGCTCGGTGCTCAGGGTTTGCTGGCTACCATGCGTCAGGCCCAACAACTGGAGCTGTCGCTGGCTCGCCAGAACCAGCAGCTGGATGCCAGCCTGGCCAACAGCCTCAATTTGCTCGACGAGATGGGTAAGTCTGCCGGTGCCATCGCCAGCGATAGCCGGATCAACGCCGATGCGGCGGTCAGCAGTGCCAGCTTCTGGATCCTGGTGGTTGCCGCGATGTCGGCCGCTGCGGCGCTGGTGATCGGCTATACCACGGCGCGCAGCATTCAGCGTCCGTTACAGATGATCAACAGGGAGCTGGACTACATGGCGGCCGGTGACATGACTCGCCGCATCAACTACCGCAGCAGTTGCGAGTTTGGCAACCTCTCCCGTTCCATCGACACGCTCGCAGGCAAGACCGGCGAGCTGCTCTCTCAAATCAATGCGGGTTCCCGCCATCTGGTGGATGAGGCGAGCCGCGCCGCCGAGATCAGCGAGCGGGCCATGTCCAGGGTACAGGAGCAGAAGAGCCAGACCGATCAGGTGGCCGCCGCGATTACCGAGCTGGAAGTGAGCGCCACCGAGGTGGCCCGCTCTACCGATGGCACCAAACGGGAAGTGGATCTGGCCGATGACGAGGCACGCAGTGGCCGCCAGAAAGTGGCGACCACTCGCAAGATCACCGAGCAGCTGGCTGGCGCCATGGAAGAGGCGGTCGGCATTACCTACAAGCTGGGTGAGTTCAGCAACAACATCGGCAGCATCCTCGATGTGATCCGCAGCATTGCCGAGCAGACCAACCTGCTGGCGTTGAACGCCGCCATCGAAGCGGCCCGTGCTGGCGATGCCGGTCGTGGTTTCGCGGTGGTGGCCGATGAGGTGCGGGCGCTGGCGAATCGTACCCAGACCTCGACCGAAGAGATCCAGAGGATGATTGAGAACTTGCAAAGCTCCAGCAAGCAGGTGGTCGAGGTGATGGGGCGCAGCCAGGAGCAGACTCAAAGCTGTGTCGAGCAGACCCGCGAGATGGATGTGGCGCTGCAATCCATTGCCGAGCGGATGGGCGCCATCAAGGCGATGGCCGATCAGGTGGCCCATGCCGCTCAGGAGCAGATCTCCGTCAGTCAGGGGGTCGCTCGTCATATCGCCGGTATTGCCGATGTGGCATACGAGACCGAGCGGGAGGCGCGCGAATCCGCCAGCAGCAGCGAAGTGCTGGCAGAGCTGGTCGCCAAACAGCAGCAATTGATCGCACATTTCAAGGTCTAGGAGGGCTTATGTCTAAAAAGTGGATTGGAGCCCTGAGTCTCCTGTTGTGTGGCCAGCTGATGGCCAGCGAGCTGGTGATTGAAAGCTGGCGAACCGATGACAAGGCGCTGTGGGAGCAGAAGATCATCCCGGCGTTTGAAGCGGCGCATCCCGGCATCAAGGTGAGTTTTCACCCGGTGCAAAACGTCAACTATATGCCCACTCTGTGGGAGAGCCTTAAGGGGGGCAAGGCGGGGGATCTGATCACCTGTCGTCCGTTTGATGATTCGCTCGCTCTGTTCAAGGCGGGCCATCTGGCCGAGCTGACCGAAATGGCGGGGATGGAGAACTTCCCGAGTTTTGCCCAGTCACCCTGGCAGACCGACTCTGGCGCCCAGACCTTCTGCGTGCCGATGGCCTCGGTGATCCATGGCTTCTTCTATAACAAGAAGATTTTCAGTGAGTTGGGACTCACCCTGCCGCAAACCCGCGACCAGTTCTTTGCGGTGTTGGACAAGGTCAAAGCCGATGGCCGTTATGTGCCGCTGGCCATGAGCGGCTCCGAGAGCTGGGTCGCCTCCGAGCTGGGCTTCCAGAACATTGGTCCCAACTACTGGAAGGGGGAGGATGGTCGTCTGGCGCTGATCGGCGGGCAGGAGCGGCTGGATAACCCGCAATATGTGAAGGTGTTCGATGAGCTGGCGCGCTGGCGCTCCTACCTCGGTGAAGGTGGCGAGAGCCGCGATTATGCGACCAGCAACGAGCTGTTCACCTCGGGCAAGGCAGCCTTCTACGTGGCGGGCTCCTGGGAGATTGCCCCCTTCACCGGCAAGGTCGATTTTGGCGTCATGCGTCCGCCGGTGGCCAAACAGGGGGATGGCTGTTTCTTTACCGACCACACCGATATCGGTATGGGGATGAATCCGGCCAGCAATAATAAAGAGGGGGCCATGGCCTTCCTGCAGTGGCTGACGACGCCGCAATTTGCCGAGCTCTATACCAACTCGCTGCCGGGATTCTTCTCCCTCTCCAACCACTTCTTCGATGTCACCAATCCGGCGGCCAAAGAGATGATGGAGTGGCGCGATCAGTGTGATTCGACCATTCGGGTGGCGACCCAGATCCTCTCGCGTGGTACGCCCAAGCTGGGGGATGAGCTGGCCGAGGTGAGTCAGGCGGTATTGCTTGGCAAGATGGAGCCCAAGGCTGCCGCGGATCGACTGGAAGGTGGCTTGAAGGGTTGGTACACCCCTCATCAGGGCAGCAAGGCCAAGAGCGCGGATTGTCAGTGTGATGCGGTCACCCCGGCCCCTGCTGCAGCGCCGGCGGCTGTCCCGGCAGCACCTGCGACCAGTGCGGCTCCCGCCACGGTGGCTCCAGTCGTTACTCCCACTGAGCCCGCATCCGCGGCGACGGCGCCATTACCGGCGCCTTCGGCTGAGGTGGAGCAGGCGCTCTCCAACGAGCTGGAAGCGCCGCAGCAATAAATCATCAGCATCAATAAAAGCGGGAGGCATCAGCCTCCCGTTTTATTTATCAGTGGTTGTCACCGTGATCGGCGTTATTGTGCTTCGCGCGGCCAGCGGCAGAGGCTGCCGATGCGGGCTACCGGGGCGAATCCCAGAGAGCGATAAATTCGTTGGGCATGGTAGTGCTCGTCGGCCACGATGATCAGCTGTTTGGCGCGGGACAATCCTGCGCGAGCCACCTGACTGAGCAGCTGGCGGCATAACCCCCTGTTGCGCCACGCCTGGTGAGTGCGTACCAACTGGAAACGCCCCAGCGAGCCGCAAAAGAAGAGGCCACAGCTGGCGGCCAGTTGCCCCTCTTGCCAGATTCCCCACCACTCCCCGAGACCATCGGCAATCATGGCCTGATAGAGCGCCTGGCGGGATCGCAGATAGGGGAGATAGCTCTGTTCCGAGTGCCCCTCATCCCGCTCATGGAGTTCGAAGTCGAGCCATTCAGACCAATCAGCAATGGTGAAGGGACGAGCCTGAACCTTGTCCATGTCGCTATTAGGGGGCGGGCCGCTCTGCTTATCCAGTGCCAGCACCACGCACTCCATATATTGGTATCCCGTTGCGACAAAACCGGCGATCCGGCTGTTTTGCCCTGCTGCCAGTGGCCACTGAAAGGTGCGGTGGCGAACTCTGGGATCCTGGCCGATCAGCTGATCAAATGCGGCTTCCAGCCAGCCTTTGTCGCGGTCGCTGGGCGGGGTGGGGAGTAGCAGGTAGTTGCCGAAGTAGTAGTCGGGAGCATCCGGCGTGCGAACCGCCCAGAACTGATCGTGCCGAACGACTTCGCCCTGATAGCGATCGAACAGCAAGTCGGTGGCAAAGCCGGGGTGGGTATCCATGATGGTGCTCCTGCAAAGACTCATTTTGTTATCGGCAGGAGTAAGGAATAGATGAAAAAGGGGCCGGAGAAACCTCCGGCCAAACAATCACACGCAGATTCAGAACGTCCAGGACGATCTGGCCCCATCATAACGCGACTGTCGCAAATTTGGGATGGGCACTTTTCGGTTACTTACCGTTAATTATGTAAATATGATATTCACAGTATTGGGCGACAGGTAAATCGCTGTTGACTTTGTCCCGGTTTCACCATAAATATAAAGACGTTTAGACGTCCAAACATCCGTTTTGACGTATGTAAATGGATTGCAGGACAGGGAGAAGAGTAGATGGGATTTCACAGTGCACGTCAGGTTGAGGCGCTCAACCAGAGCTTGGCTGATTTGAATGGCGATATATCGGTCAGTTTCGAGTTTTTTCCACCCAACAGTGAAGGGATGGAGAATACCCTCTGGCAGTCCATCGAACGGCTGAAAGTGCTGGAACCCAAGTTTGTCTCCGTCACCTATGGCGCCAACTCCGGCACCCGTGATCGCACCCACAAGGTGATCAAGGACATCAAGGAGCGGACTGGCCTGATTGCTGCGCCGCACCTGACTTGTATCGATGCCAGTCGCGACGAGCTGCGCACCATCGCCCGTGATTACTGGAACAGCGGCATTCGTCATATCGTGGCGCTGCGCGGTGACTTGCCGCAGGGGCTGGACAAGCCGGATATGTATGCCACCGATCTGGTTGCCTTGCTTAAGTCAGAGGCTGACTTCGATATCTCGGTTGCCGCCTATCCGGAAGGCCACCCGGAGGCCAAGAGTGCGCAATCCGATCTGCTCAACCTCAAGCGCAAGATCGATGCCGGTGCCAACCGTGCCATTACCCAATTCTTCTTCGATGTGGAGACTTATCTGCGCTTTCGGGATCGCTGCGCCGCCATCGGGATCGATGCCGAAATCGTGCCGGGAATCCTGCCGGTCTCCAACTACCAGACCCTGGCCAAGTTTGCCGGTTTCACCAACGTGAAGATCCCGCGCTGGATGCATCAGCGTTTCGAGGGGCTGGATAACGATCAGATGACCCGCAATCTGGTGGGGGCGAGCATCGCCATCGATCAGGTGCGCGTGTTGAGTCAGGAGGGGGTGAAGGATTTCCACTTCTATACCCTGAACCGCTCCGAGCTGACCTATGCCATCTGCCATACCCTGGGGGTTCGTCCCAAGGGCTGACCAGTGATCACCGCGATAAAAGCAAAAAGCCAATGAGTTGCTCATTGGCTTTTTCGTTATGGCCGATTATCAAGGTCTGGTCGGGGCGATCTCTTTTGGCTCAAAATCGATAACCGCATTACCGGCAGCCCCCGGATACTGGTGATAGACCTGATCCTGCTCCAGTGTGTAGAAGGTATCCAGATAGTCGTCGTTATTGGTCATCCAGGAGTCGGGTAGCGCCTTGACGATGCGACCGCCGAGATCGAGGAAGGGCAGTGCTTCCGGCACGCCACCCGCAGTAAAGCCGAGTTTGAGAGCTTCAATCAGCAGGGCGCTCAGCTCCTTGTAGTTGACGTTATCATCCTGCTCCATCATCACCACATCGACGGCACCCCAGCGATAGCGATCCCAGTAAACCAGGATCTGGTTGGGGGTGTAGTCTGTGTTGTCATAGTCGAGGTAGGGCATGTCGACAATATCGACCACAGGCTCATCCCGGCTGGGATTGACCCCTGCGACCACCGCATACACTTCGGCTGCGCCGAGCAGCCAGGGCTCCTGATCATCCTTCAATCTGATCTTTTTCAGGATACTGGTCTTGAGCGGCGCCGTGCTGGCCACCGCTCGCGGCGCGCTTTGCAGATCCGCATCGGCCAGCGCTTTGCGCATCACCTTCAAGCCTGCGTTCTTGGCTTTGACGGGATCGGCTTCGACCACCAGAACAGGCCGGGCCGGTGCCTTGTCCACATCCAGATAGACGGGATTGCCGGCGCTGTCGAACGCTTCAATGGCGCTCCAGCTCTTCTCATCCCCACTCGGCACATAGGCGACCAGCGGTTCGACGCCCTGTTGCAGTGCGGCGGCCTGATCGGTGTTGGCCAGCCGCAACTGCATCAGTTGCTTGACCTCGCCATCCAATCCTTGCCGGCTGATGGCCGCCTGGTTGGCATCGGTCGCCTGCCGTTTAAGGCGTGGGCTGGCTTTTTGCAGCAGGTTGGGAAGCGGGCTTTGGTATTGCTGATTGCTCAGCAGGGGCAGCAGGTTTTTCTGCTGAAGGGCGAGCTGGCGAGCCAGCTCCCTGTCCGTGTCGGCCGCGTGTGCCGTGCTGACGCCCAGAAGCGCCAACAACATGATGAAAGCCTGATGTTTCATTATTGTTCTCCGTTGCATGAACCTGACAGGGCACCATGTCCGGGAAGAGTGGTGCCCTGACACCACTAAAGGGTAATTAGTTTCATCTGTGAATTAATTTATCTGGATCTTGCGCCGGCCATCACGGTTTGAGGTCTCATTGATTTTCTTGTTGATATAAATGAAGCCAGTGCAAGGCAAGTCCGACGAGCAGACCCCAGCAGGCTGCCGCTATGCCGAGCAGGCTGATCCCGGACGCGGTAATGATGAAGGTAAGCAACGCAGCTTCCCGCGCCTCATCTTGTTGCAGGGCAGAGTGCAGGCTGCTGCCGATGGTGCCTAGCAGGGCCAATCCGGCGACGCAGGTGATCAGCGCGGCCGGGAAGGCGCTAAACAGGGCGGCGACGGTCGCGCCAAAACAACCGGTTACAAGATAAAAGCAACCTGCCCAGACCGCAGCAGGCCAGCGGCGCTTGATATCCGGGTCGACCTCTTTGCCCATGCAGATGGCGGCCGTGATGGCGGCCAGATTGAAGGCATAGCCGCCAAAAGGGGCGAGCAGCAGGCCGGTCAGGCCGGTCCAGCTGATCAGCGAGGAGGTGGCAGGCTGATAGCCATGGGCTCGCAAAATGGCGATCCCCGGCATGTTTTGCGATGTCATGGTGACAATGAATAACGGCAGTGCGATGCCAAACAGGGCATCAAGGGAGAAGGTTGGCCATGTCCAGATCGGGCTGGCGAGCTGCCAGTGCAGGGTGCCCAGCTGCAAATCTCCCCGCACGCTGCTGATCAGCATCCCCACTGCCAGTACCAGCAACATGGTATAGCGGGGCCAGAGATGGCGCCCCAGCAGGAAGGCCAGCAGCAGGGTGCCAAGCAGCAAGGGATCGTGCGGGGCGACCTTGAACAGATCCAGTCCGAATCTGAGCAGCACGCCAGCGAGCATGGCGGCGGCCAGCGGAGCCGGGATATGCCTCATCAAACGGTCGAACCAGCCGCTGATGCCACACAGGGTGATCAGTAGTGACGAGATCACAAAGGCGCCGATGGCTTCCGCCAGGGTGAAGTTGCCCAGCGTGGTGATCAGCAGGGCCGCGCCCGGGGTTGACCAGGCTGTGAGCACGGGCATCCGGTAATAGAGAGAGAGGCCGATACAGCTCACCCCCATACCGATCCCCAGCGTCCAGAGCCAGGAGGCGACTTGGGCAGTATCAGCGCCAGCCGCCGTGGCGGCCTGGATGATCAGGATAACGGAGCTGGTGTAGCCGACCAGCACGGCGATAAAGCCTGCAACCAGATGGGGGAGGGCGAAGGGCATGGGACTTCCTCTTGGCGTTGTGACGTACTGTGCGTTATTACGTACAATCTGGTTTTGACTATATCGCTGTGCGCTATAGCGCACAAGGCGCATCATGCAAGAGTAATAAAGAGGCAGTTATGCAAGAGATGAGTCAGCATCTGGCCGCTCGACTGAAGGGGCTACGCAGCGAGCGCGGCTGGAGCCTGGATGCCGCCGCGCGCGAGACGGGTGTCAGCAAGGCGATGTTGGGGCAGATTGAGCGAGGAGAGTCTAGCCCGACGGTGGCAACGCTGTGGAAGATTGCGACCGGTTTTCGAGTCTCATTTTCCAGTTTCATCGAGCCTACGCCAGCCGCGCAGGCAGAGGTGATCTATCGCACCGCCGATGCTATTCGCCAGCAGCCAGCGGGAGAGGGCATGCAAGTGGCGCCGCTCTTCCCTTATGAAAACCGCTTTGGCTTCGAGTTGCTTGAGCTGACCCTGTTGCCGGGTTACCAGCGTGAATCCGAGCCCCATGAGCTGGGAGTGACCGAGCATGTCATCGTCATCAGCGGCATGATGGAGGTGCTGGTGGAAGGGGAGTGGCGCTCACTGGCGCAAGGGGAGGCGGTGCGCTTTGCTGCCGACCGTCCCCACGGTTATCGCAATCTGGGCATAGCTCCGACGATTTTTCACAACCTGATCCACTATCCGGTGGCAACGCCCTGAATATGTTCAGCAGTCATCAACCCGGTCGGCCATCTGCTCTGGGGCGGGTCAGGATCGGGGTATAGACCCAGATAAACAGGCCATAGGCAGCGATCCAGGCAAGCGCGCTGAGGTTCCAGCCATGCAGGGTATAAGCAGGCCAGAACAGCGGAATCACCACCCGCATTGTGGCGGCAGCGATGACCAGGGCAAATGCGACTGTGATCCTGCGCCCCACCTGCAAGGCCCGACCGCTATGGCCGAGGGATACTCGCGCAATCATGCCCAGGATCATGGTGCCTATGCCGCCTGCGCTGAGTAGGTGGCTGGCCATCGACAGCGTGATGGGCAAATCCGCGCTATGTGCCGCCAGGGCGAGCAGGCCAAGGGGAATAAACAGATAGGCGAGATGGAGTGACCACAGTAGTGGATGTGCAAGGGTCGAGGGCAGATGCCAACGCAGTTGCCGCCACAGTTGCAAACTCGCCGCCACTATATATAGAGGCACTATATATATGCTGGTGACCCACAGGGTGGGCAACAGCAGCCAGAGCAGCAAGATAAGCCACTGTGTGGCAAGCGTCGCCCGTTCCAGCCAGAGCAGAGGCGCTGCTTTCTCCTGACCGGTTGCTCGGGTGGTGAAGAACGGAATCACCCTTCCACCCATCACGGCGATCAGGGTGGTAAACAACAGCACAGTTGTGATCAGCAGATGCTCAACGGTGCTCCACTCTGCATGCCATAACCAGCTGGCGCCATTGAGCAGGGTCAGTATCAGTAACAGGGGCACGAAGAAGAGGT
>NZ_CP023817.1:2922500-3227500 GCF_002586745.1 Aeromonas sp. CU5 | reverse complement strand
TGAAGATGCGGTGTACCCGCGGCTAGACGGAAAGACCCCGTGAACCTTTACTACAGCTTGGCACTGAACATTGAACCTACATGTGTAGGATAGGTGGGAGGCTTTGAAGCGATAACGCTAGTTGTCGTGGAGCCGTCCTTGAAATACCACCCTTGTATGTTTGATGTTCTAACGCAGGGCCCTGAATCGGGCTCGCGGACAGTGCCTGGTGGGTAGTTTGACTGGGGCGGTCTCCTCCCAAAGAGTAACGGAGGAGCACGAAGGTTGGCTAATCCTGGTCGGACATCAGGAGGTTAGTGCAATGGCATAAGCCAGCTTAACTGCGAGACGGACAGGTCGAGCAGGTACGAAAGTAGGTCATAGTGATCCGGTGGTTCTGAATGGAAGGGCCATCGCTCAACGGATAAAAGGTACTCCGGGGATAACAGGCTGATACCGCCCAAGAGTTCATATCGACGGCGGTGTTTGGCACCTCGATGTCGGCTCATCACATCCTGGGGCTGAAGTCGGTCCCAAGGGTATGGCTGTTCGCCATTTAAAGTGGTACGCGAGCTGGGTTCAGAACGTCGTGAGACAGTTCGGTCCCTATCTGCCGTGGGCGTTGGATGATTGAAGGGAGTTGCTCCTAGTACGAGAGGACCGGAGTGAACGAACCTCTGGTGTTCGGGTTGTCACGCCAGTGGCACTGCCCGGTAGCTAAGTTCGGAATCGATAACCGCTGAAAGCATCTAAGCGGGAAGCGAGCCCTGAGATGAGTCATCCCTGACCCCTTGAGGGTCCTAAAGGGCCGTTGGAGACCACAACGTTGATAGGTGGGGTGTGTAAGCGCGGCGACGTGTTGAGCTAACCCATACTAATTACCCGTGAGGCTTAACCATACAACACCCAAGAAGTGTTCTGAGACTTGTAGCAAATACCAAGTGAACTACTAACTAATTCAGTGATAGTGATGAAGCCATGAGCGACATCATTACTCACGTCAGCTTTCTCAGATTGAATTAATTTGCCTGGCGGCCATAGCGCCGTGGAACCACCTGATCCCATGCCGAACTCAGAAGTGAAACGCGGTAGCGCCGATGGTAGTGTGGCATTCGCCATGCGAGAGTAGGACACTGCCAGGCACCCAATTAAACAGTGATGTGAAGAATCACATCATTGGCCGAGAGGATGACACCTCTGATAAGCGGAAAAAGATTTAGCGAAAAGCTAACCAAATAGCGGAGCGGTAGTTCAGTTGGTTAGAATACCGGCCTGTCACGCCGGGGGTCGCGGGTTCGAGTCCCGTCCGCTCCGCCACTAATTTTAAAGGCCTTCCCGAATGGGAAGGCCTTTTTGCTATGGGCATATTTTGTCCATTGAAGCCCATGTTTGCATACAAGAGCGAACATAAAGGCCCGGTTCTCGACCTGGCTTTGGTGTTTCTAGCCGCTACTGTGATTGATTTTTGTACCATCGATTTTGCTGTTTTCATTGTAATGTTTGCAGCTCGTTCTTTTTTATAGCTATACCAGCGGATTGTTGGTTGCTTAATGAACGATTCTGGTGGTGTACTTTTGGCCAAACGCCGCGGAGGGGGCGTGATTAGGGTTGTATCTCGCTTATAACTCGGTAGAGTAAGGGCATCTTGAGTTTGCCTTCCCTGCTTGGTGTTCGTTGGGATAAAGGTGTAACTTGGCCCGTTTTTATCAACCTTAAGCCAGTGGTATCGATATGGAACAAGTAAACAAATCTACTTTCAGTGATGTACTGGAATATGTGCGAATGTCCCGTCGTCAGAACAAACTCAAGCGTGAAATTACGGACAATGAGAAGAAGATCCGTGACAACCAGAAGCGTGTGCTGCTGCTCGACAACCTGAGCGATTACATCAAGCCAGGCATGAGCATTGATGATGTTCAGGCTATCATCGCCAACATGCGTACCGACTATGAAGAGCGGGTTGATGATCACATCATCAAGAATGCCGAGCTCTCCAAAGAGCGCAAAGAGCTGAGCACCAAGCTGAAGGGCATGAGCTCTCACAAATAAGCGTTCAGCTTTCGCTTAAGAAACACCGGCCACTGGCCGGTGTTTTGTTATCAGCTCGGATCTCTGCCACTGCTGCAACAATCGGCTCCCCTTTTTAGAGTCGCCCTGTTACCATCACTACAAAGCGGTCAATAGTTTCAAGCCATTGACTTGAAAAGACTAAGCTTTAAACACAATAAATTGCGCAACCATGGTGGGGCTGATATGGGCGCATCAGAACAGACGGATTTGACACAAGTGGCATCTCAAGATTCATCTGTCCAGACCAAGGACGGGAACCCTAAACGTAAGCGTCGTTCTTGGTGGCGTTGGTTGTTTTGTTTTCTCTTTTTAGCGTGCCTGGGGGGGGTGATCTTCCTGGTGGGCTATGAGATGAAAACCTCAACGCTACAGTCTCAAGAGATATCCCGCTATGCCGCCAAGCTGACCTATCAGGTCGAGCCAGGTCAGAGCAAGCAGATCGCTTTTCCCGGTGATGGCCCGTTCGACAAGCGGCTCGGCTATGTGCAACTGCCAATGATGCAGGAACGTTTGCTGCAACGGGGTTATGAGGTTAGCAGGCAGGTGCATTTCTCCGATGCCCTCTATGACTACGCAACTCGCGGTTTCTTTGTGCCTTATACCGAAAAGGTTCAGGCTGGACTGACGCTCCACGATTGCCGCGCGGAACCTTTCTACCTGTTCAAATACCCGACCCATCATTATCCTGACTTTGCTTCTATTCCACCGCTGGTGATCCAGTCGTTGCTGTTTATCGAGAACCGGGAATTGCTGAGCAACGAGGAGCCGCTGGCCAACCCGGCTGTCGACTGGCCCCGGTTCGCCAAAGCAGCGCTCTCTCAGGTCGGCAAGGCGTTGGATATGCAGGATCAATCTGCCGGTGGCAGTACTCTGGCAACCCAGGTGGAGAAGTATCGCCACTCGCCGGATGGCCTGACTCTGTCGCCAACCGAGAAGATCCGTCAGATGGCTTCTGCCAGTGTGCGGGCCTATCGTCTCGGGCCTGAAACGCTGGAGGCGCGCAAGCTGGTTGCCTGGGCCTACCTCAACTCAGTGCCGCTCTCGGCTGCGCCGGGATATGGTGAGGTGCATGGTCTGGGTGATGGTCTCTGGGTATGGTTTGGCGCCAATGTCGATGACGTGAACCGTCTGCTTGATCCCGCCCGTAACCAGAACGCGCCACTGGCCGAGCAGGGGCTTGCCCTGCGTCAGGTGGTTTCCCTGATGATTGCCCATCGTCGTCCCTCCTACTATCTGGCTCAGGGTCGCGCGTCCCTCGCAGATCTGACTGACAGCTACCTGCGCCTGTTTGTGCAGGAGGGGATGATCACGCCGCCGTTGATGGAGGCCGCCCTCAAAGCCAAGATTAGCTTCCGTGATTTCTTGAAGTCCCCGGCCATCACCCGGGTGAACAATAACAAGGGATTGCAGGTTGCCCGTACCCGCTTGAGCCGCCAGCTCGGAGTGCAGCTCTATGATCTCGATCGGATGGATCTGACAGCAGATACCAGCCTCAACATGCCGTTGCAGAACGAAGTCTCTCGTTATCTGCAACAACTGGCCGACCCTGCGGTTGCAGCGCAAGTCGGGTTGTTTGGTGAGCGCTTGCTCTCCCCCGAGAAGACCGGTGATGTGCGCTACAGCTTCACGCTGTTCGAGAAGTCACCGGAAGGGTTCAAGGTGCGGGTGCAAACCGACAACACTGATCAGCCGTTCGATATCAACGAAGGATCGAAGCTGGAACTGGGCTCCACCGCCAAGTTACGGGTGTTGACCACCTATCTGGAGATTGTGGCTGAACTGCACGATCACTATGCCAATATGCCAGCAGAGAGCTTGCGCAAACTGGCGTCGGTCTCTCAGGATAATCTCAGTCGCTGGGCTATCTCCTATCTGATGAGTGCCAAAGACAAGAGCTTGCCGGTGATGCTTGAGGCGGCGCTGGATCGCACATACTCCGCCAGCCCTAATGAAGGCTTCTTTACCGGCGGTGGTATGCACACCTTCAATAACTTCCGCCGCGAGGATAACGGGCGTATTCCCGCCATCCGCGATGCGCTGCGCGAGTCCATCAACCTGCCATTTGTCCGGTTGATGCGCGATATCGTGCGCTACAGCCTCTATAAAGAGGGCAATCGCGCCCAGTTGCTCAAGGATGACAAGGATCCACGTCGTCAGGAGTATCTGGCCAAATTTGCCGATAAAGAGGGGCAAACCTATCTGCTGCGCTTCTGGCGTAAATATCAAGGCAAGACCCCTGAGGAGCAGCTGGATACCTTCCTCGATGGTCTCAAGCCGAGCGCGGTGCGTCTGGCGGCGGTTCACCGCTACCTGATGCCGGAAGCTGACGAAGCGGCTTTTACTGCCTTCCTGGCTGAACGGTTGCCGCGGGATAAGCTGAGCGCGAAACGGATCAATCAGCTCTATGTCAGCTATGGCCCGGGCAAGTATTCACTGCCGGATCAGGGCTACATTGCTCGGGTGCACCCGCTGGAGCTGTGGCTGCTGGCCTATCTCAAGGCGTTCGACAAGGCGACCTTTGCCGACGCGGTTGCGGCCAGCCGTGACGAGCGGCAAGAGGTCTACAGCTGGCTGTTCAAGACCCGTCATCGCAGCGCCCGCGACAGCCGGATCCGCACCATGCTGGAGGTTGAGGCCTTCCTCGACATTCACCAGCGTTGGGCCAAGCTGGGTTATCCGTTTGACCATCTGGTGCCATCACTGGCGACCGCCTTGGGCAGCTCAGGTGATCGCCCGGCTGCATTGGCCGAGTTGATGGGGATTATCCAGAATGGCGGGATCCGCACGCCGACCCTGCGTATCGAGCACCTCTCGTTCGCCAAAGGAACGCCGTTCGAGACTGCGTTTGAACCCTTGCATGCCGAGGGAACCCGGGTGATGCCTGCAGAGGTTGCTGCCGCGCTACGCAGTGCCCTCTCCAAAGTGGTGGAAGGGGGAACGGCCAGACGTATCGCTGGT
Source organism: Aeromonas sp. CU5 (assembly GCF_002586745.1). NCBI lineage: Bacteria > Pseudomonadati > Pseudomonadota > Gammaproteobacteria > Aeromonadales > Aeromonadaceae > Aeromonas > Aeromonas sp. CU5. The sequence goes on along the minus strand of NZ_CP023817.1, from coordinate 3,222,493 downwards.
GCTTTTGCATTGCCTGATGGCACTGTGCTGCAGATGGGTGGCAAGACAGGGACCGGTGATAACCGGATCGAGACGGTAGGTCGTTATGGCAATGTGACCAGTTCACTGGCGCGCAACCGCACCGCGACCTTTGTCTTTTTCATCGGTGAAGATCACTTCGGCACCCTGACCGCCTATGTGCCGGGCAGCCAGTCTGACAAGTTCCGCTTCACCTCGGCGCTGCCGGTGCAGGTGCTCAAGGGGATGGCCCCCTTGCTGATGCCATATCTGCAACCAGGCTCCCATACCCAGTGTCTGGCAAATCAGTGATACGAACGTATTGCAGATAACATAACCAGGCAGATAACAAACGGGGAGGCTGACAGCCTCCCCGTTTTCTTTTCTTCATCGGGCGCCCGATGGGATCAGACGTTCAGTACGAACTGCTCGATCAGCTGAGCCACACCATCTTCATCATTGCGGGCGGTGATGTGCTGGGCCAGTCCTTTGATCTCGTCAGTGGCATTGCCCATCGCAACCCCGAGACCCGCGTACTCGATCATGTGGCGGTCGTTGCCAGCATCCCCAACGGTGATCACCTGCTCAGGGGTCAGGCCAAGGTGCTCGGCCAGCGCCGCAACGCCGGTTCCCTTGTTGCTCTGCTTGTTCATGAACTCGAGGAAGAAGGGGGCGCTCTGTACCACGGTATAGCGCTCATAGAGCTCTGCTGGCAGTCGCTCGATAGCGCGGGAGAGCTGGGGCGGTTCGTCGATCATCATCACCTTCATGATCTGCTCGTCGGTAGCCAGAGTGGCGAAGTCGATCAGATTGATCGGCATGCCGATAAGGCGCGATTCATGCTCGGTGTAGGTGCTGACACGGGGACTGATCAGGCCACGGGTAACCGAGAAGCCGTGAATGTTCACTTCCAGCTCGGCGGCCAGTTTGGCGATGGCGCTGGCGTCACTGCCAGTCAGCAGCTGGCTGCGGATGATGCGCTGATCGGCCACCTGTTGCACCAGGGCGCCGTTGTAGCAGATGACGTAGTCATGCTCGGTGGTGAGGCCGAGCTCTTCGAGATAGCGGCTCATCCCTTCCAGCGGGCGGCCAGAGGCCAGCACCACGGTTAGCCCTTTGGCGCGCGCGGCGCTGATGGCGGCGTGGGTGCGGGGAGTAATCTGGCCCTGCGGGTTGAGCAGGGTGCCATCCATATCCAATGCGATCAGCTTGTACATCTCTCACTACCTGAGTCTGGGTGGCCCGCCCGGTGGGGCCAAGGAAGTGGCGAGTGTAGCGAAAATCGGCGGCGGGATCACGGCTGGTTCAGCGATTGATCCGTGCCGGTTGACCTATTTGTGCCCCTCATAAGGGTTCATCAGCAGCTGATCTTCGCGGATGCAGAAATGGATCGGGCCGTGTTCGATATCGACCCGGTTGTGGTGGTGAGCCATCTCCACCTCGATCCCGGGGAAGAGGTGCTGGGTCGCGATGATATCCATCTCGGCCATCAGTTTCTGAAGCTCTTCATGGTTGGCGGCCAGTTGTTCCTCCAGCTGGCGCAGCTCGAGTTGATGGCGTTCCCGAATAGGCTTCAGTTTGCGCAGGGTATCGGGGTTGCGCTTGTCGCTGGGCAGTTGCACCAGCCGCATCACCAGTTCTTTGATCTTCTCCAGCTGCTCCTGACACGCCTGTTGCTGCTGTTTGAGCTGATGCTCCTGCTCCTTGTGGGTGAAGTAACCGCCGAGGATCTGCAGCTTGGTCTGATTACCGGCAGAGGCCCCCAGCACCGGCGAGATGATGAGACGATTGGCAATGCTGGTGCCCCCCAGCAGGTTGCCTTTACGCATCCCGCCGTCACCCACCTTGATATCCTGTCCACTGTGGCTGTAACAGTGGCTGAGCTGGCTCTGGATCTGGATATCGCCTCCTGCCTCCAGCTGGGCATACTGGGCGTAGCTGGCGTGGATCTCTCCTTGGGCATTGAGTTGGCAGAGGTACTCCCCCTGCTCGTTGCGCCTGCCTATGATGCCGTGGCGTACCGTGATAGTGCCCCCCGCCTCGATCCAGCCCCCTTCGATAAAGCCGCCGATGACGATGTCGCCGCTGACCGAGATCTTCATGCCCGGATTGACATCGTCATTGACGATCAAGCCCCCTTCAAAGGTGATATGGCCATGGCGTGCATCAACCCGTTTGACGCTGAGCACCTCGTCTACCTTCATGCCCGATTTTTCCTGACAGGGCAGCCCGGCGCGGCTGGCAATCAGCAGATCGGGATCGTCAGGGGAGAAGCAAGTGCCGTCCCCTGCACTCATCGGACTGTCCTTGCCGTTCTTGGCAGGCAGATCCTGACCAGTCACGGTAAAGCCGGGCACCCCGACCGTGGCTGGGTGACGGCGCATCAGCTGGGCGCCCGCCTTGACGGTGACGATGGAGCCGAGATCCCGCAGATCGACCCGGTCATGATCCAGCTCCCTGGGTTTGAGGATCCGCTCGGCAGGGGTCTCCACCAGCCGTTCATAGCGGGTGTCCTGACCATTGACGGCAGGCTGGCCGCGGGCGATGACCAGTTTGAGCTGACTGCCGGGGGTGGCCTCCTTGGCCGACTGGATGGCGGTGGTGAGCAGAGGCTCGCTCACTCCCTGCTTGATTTCACTGAGGGAGATAGCCTCCTTCAACTGTTCGATAGATAGATACTTGCCACCCCAGTCAGCGGTGATCTGGGCGCTGGCGCTCATTCGATCTTTTTCCACCACTATGGTGACTCTGGCATCTTGCCGTTTGGCGATGGGAACCGGGTTGGCGGGTACGGGGGCGGCGGGGTTGCTGAGCAGGGTATTGAGCAGGCTGATGGCCTGCTTGATCCCCTCTGGCAGTGGCTGATAGCGGCGACAGTTGGAGGCGAGCAGCAGAGCCTGAATATCCTGTTCCGTGACCGGCTTGGAGAGACCAGCTGCAATCCGCAGGCAAACCAGGTCCATATCGCTTGATAGCAGCAGCCACTCTTTGCTTAACACCGTATCTCCTTGCCGGGTGAAGGGAGGGGCGATGGTTTCGTCCCTCTACTGTCATTTAATCTCTCAATGATGGATAAAGCGAATCGCAGACTTTGAGAGTGGGCAGTATTCAGATATTTCTGCTGAATGGTCAATGGATTGAGGTCAAATCGGTGATGACGGCCGGATAAATGTGGGAGCTGTTCGGAAATGGTGGAAAATAGTGCGCCGGATCGCGGCAGGGGATCTCTGCCAGCGACACGGGTATCGCTGGCAGAGCCTGTGGTGATCAGTCGCGCTGGGCCGTTCTGGTCAGGGTCAGGTAATCGCCGAGTACCGGCTCCCCCAGCAGATGGCGGCGCAGCATGTCGAGCGCAGCAAAGGCGAGGATCTTACGGCGGCTCTCCGGGTCGGGATGGCTGACCTTGACCGTCTGGCCTATCTGTTTGCCATCGGCGCAGAGCAGCAGTGGCACACCCTCTGCTCCCTCCCGTCCTATGGTCAGCTGCAGGCCTGTATCGGCAGTCGGCAGCTGCGCCAGCTCATCGGCCTGGTGCGCGCTGAAGCGGGCCTCCAGCCGGGGATAGCCGTGACAAAGCGCCAGCAGCGCGCCGCCACTCTCCCCCTCCAGCAGAGCCAGTGGCCTGCCTTGCAGCAGCGCGAGGATCTGCTGCGCCGGTTCTGTATCCCCGCTGCCGACCAGCCAGGGGCGGATCGTGTTCAGCAGCCGGCTTTCGACGCTCTCCATGTCAGCAGCGCTGGCGCCGTGACCGATCAGCTTCAGCTCGATAAGGGGCATGGAGGAGCGGTAACCCAGCTCGATGCCGGTGGGCCAGGGGGCGGCATCCAGCATGTCGGAGAGCGCTGATTCCGAGACACCGAAGGTGTAAAAGCGGCGCAACTCGGTGTCGATCTGTGCCCCGGCTAACTGTTTAAGGCGCGGCAAGATCTGCTCGCGCACCATCTGCTTGAACTCGAACGGCACGCCCGGGGTGAAGAAGAGCTGGCTCTGGCCACTTTGCACCACAAAGCCGCAGGCGGTGCCGACCGGGTTGTCGAGGATCTCGCACCCCTGTGGCAACCAGGCCTGCTTGGCGTTGCTTTGTGCCATCGGGCGGCCCCGACTGGCGTAGCGGGCGGTGATGGTGGCGAGCCACTCGGGGAACAGGGTGAGCGGTTGCTCGAAGGCCTCGGCCGCCGCCTGAGCGGTGAGGTCGTCGGCGGTGGGGCCGAGCCCGCCGCACACCAGCACCACCTCGGCGCGGCTGGCGCTCTCTTGCAGCACGGCTTTCAGGTCGGCGAGGTTGTCCCCCACAGTCAGGCGGCGGCGCACCTGCCACCCCTGTTCCAGCAGCAGGGCGCTGAGCCAGGCCGCGTTGGTATCCACCACCAGCCCCGTCACTATTTCGTCTCCGGTACTGATGATCTCGATACGCATGGCGAACTCCTTGCTCTGAAAAGGGTAATGACGCTGACCTGAGGCTAGGGCAATCAGGATTTGGCTTGCTCGAAGTAGTAGCTGATCCGGGTGCGTGGATTGAGGTACTCGAACACGGCAGGTGGCAGCCGTTTGGGGTGGATCACCTTGGCAATCGACAGTTCAACCTGTTGCAGGTCAATGATGGCCGCCTCCTGACGGGGGATCCGCGGATCGTAGACCAGCACCGAAGGGTAGAGCAGGCGGGAGGCGTTGACCGACATCACCAGCCCCACCTGGCCGTTGGATAACTGCACCACGCTGCCGGGGGGTAGATCCCCATCAGCCGGATCAGCATGCTGAGGTACTCCGGATTGAACTGGGCCTTGCGCTGCTTGTAGAGACCGCTCAGGGCCGAGTAGGGCACCTTGGCCTGCATGTGGCAGAGGTTATCGTACTCGTTGATCAGCGACACCATCTGGGTCAGCGGATCGAGTTGCCCCCCCTTGAGCCCTTCCGGGCCGCTGCCATCCAGGTATTCGTGGTGATGCAGCACAATCCCCTTCGCCTCGGCCGGGAAATCCTTGGCCAGATTGAGCAGATCCAGACCGTAGCGCGGGTGCTGGGCCATCAGGTTCTGTTCCGGCTTGGTGAGGGGCTCGGTTTTGCGCAGGATCTGGCTCGGGATCTTCAGCTTGCCGATATCGTGGAACAGCGCCCCCATGCCAATCTGGCGGATCTGGTCGGCCGACATGCCGCACTCCTTGGCCAGTAGCATGCAGAGCACGCTGACATTGAGGGAGTGGAAGTAGAGGTTGTTGTTATCATCGCTGTCGGAGACCAGATGAAGCACCATCTCATCCACGGCGAGCAGTTGCTCGGTCATGGCGTTGATCAGCTCCTGCGCCTCGCCAATGGCGTTGAGGGGGCGGGACTGGAGCTTGCTCATCACGCTGCGCACCTGCGCCAGCGACTGCTGGAACTGCTTCTCGCATTGCTGCAAGTCGCGACGATATTGCTGCAGTTGCTCGATGCGGCGATCTTTCTCCTGCTGCATCTGCGCCTGGCGCTGCGCAGTATCTGACGTTTCGGCCGGCTGCGGTTGCACCTGGCTGAGAGGCTTGGGGGGCGCATCGCTCTTGTCGGGAATGATGGTGACCAGTTTCAGGCCGAGACGGCGGATCAGTTCGATCTCTTCTTCACTTTTGATCTTGAAGCTGGAAAACAGGAACGGGTGTTCGCGCCACCCCAGTGGCAGGGATACAAAGTTGCCGACTTGCAGTCGATCTACGGAAATCTTGATACCAGTCATTATCTTGGAAGCAGGAGGCACACTGAGCCGTATGCTAGTCAAAGGCGAGGATGAATACAAAAGGTATCTGATGACAGGCTGGGGGCTTTATTATAGGCTTCTGGATGTCCAGACACTTTTACCGATGCAGTACAGGGAGTAAGCATGCCGATCAAAATCCCGGATCAGTTACCCGCCGCCGAAGTGCTGGGGCAGGAGAACATCTTCGTGATGACGGAATCCCGGGCCGTCACCCAGAACATCCGCCCGCTGCGGGTGTTGATCCTCAACCTGATGCCAAAGAAGATTGAGACCGAGATCCAGCTGATGCGGATGCTCTCCAACTCGCCGTTGCAGGTGGATGTGGATCTGCTGCGCATCGACGACAGGGAGTCAAAGAATACGCCGCAGGCGCACCTCGAGAACTTCTATCACGACTTCGAGCAGGTGCGTGGCAATAACTACGACGGCATGATCATCACAGGGGCGCCGCTCGGGCTGGTGGAGTTCGAGGAGGTGGTCTACTGGCCGCGCATCGTCGAGATCATCGAGTGGTCCCATCAGCATGTCACCTCCACCCTGTTCCTCTGCTGGGCGGTGCAGGCTGCGCTCAAGGCGCTCTATGGCATGGAGAAACAGACCCACGGCGAGAAGCTCTCCGGGGTTTACCGCCATCATCGTCTCGACGAGCACGAGCCGCTGCTGCGCGGTTTTGATGACGAGTTTGTTGCCCCGCACTCCCGCTATGCGGCGTTCGATGGCGATCTGATCCGCGCCCATACCGACCTGCAGATTTTTGCCGAGTCAGCAGAGGCGGGAGTCTATCTGGCGGCGACCAAGGATTGTCGCCAGGTGTTTGTCACCGGTCATCCTGAATACGACACCCTGACCCTGGATGGGGAGTATCAGCGGGATCTGGCGGCAGGGCTCGACCCGGCCATTCCGGTCAACTACTACCCTGATAACGATCCGGGCAACACCCCGCGCGCCAGCTGGCGCAGCCATGGTCACCTGCTGTTTGCCAACTGGCTCAACTACTACGTCTATCAGCTCACCAGTTATCGGGTGGAGGATATCGGCAAGGTCTTCACCTACGGTCAGGACGGCAAGTAGTCAGCCGCCCTGCTCCAGCCGCTTGGCCAGCTGGTCGAGCCACTGGCGGTGCGCGGCCAGGGTGAATGCTTTGGGTCTGTGGGCCTTGATGGCGGCCATGGCTTCTGCTTGTGGCTGGCCCAGGGTCATCAGCAGCGCGGCGGCGACCAGACCGGTGCGGCCACTGCCCCCTTTGCAGTGGATGACCAGATGCTTGCCATCCCCAAGCAGCTCGCGCATTGCAGGCAGTGCTTGCTGCCAGATCAGATCAAAGGTGGCATCGGGGGCCTGGTCATCCTCGATGGGCAGATGGAACCAGCGCATCCCTTCGCGCTCGACCTGCTGACCGAGTTGCTCCAGTTCGAGTCGGGCCAGCTCGGCAGCCGTCATCAAGGTCACCACGCCGTGGGCACCGGCAAACCGCAGTTGATCGAGCGCCAGGGTCAACGGCACCTGCTGGGTGCCGGGGCAGGGGGTCAGCAGCAGTTGGCCATCGACACGGGGGACTTCCTGGCTCCAGAAGGGATGAGACGAGTACATAAAAGTCCTTATGAGGCAGGTAGGGGCAAGACGAAACGGGCCAGGCCCGGATGCTGAGTGTGACAAAGAATAGGGCGCGTGGTCGCGATGTCAATCTGCGTTGTGTTCGGTCCGGTTTACGGGCAGAGTTTAAAAAAATTGTGTGGTTCAAGGAGTTAAGATGAGAAATCTGGATCAACTGGACCTGGATATCCTGGCCCATCTGTTTCGCGATGCGGGCATGACCAACAAGGATCTGGCCGCGCTGGTGGGGGTTGCCCCCTCCACCTGTCTGGAGCGGGTACGCAAACTGCAGCAGGACGGGGTGCTCAAGGGGGCGCACTGCGAAGTGGACTATCAGGCCCTCGGCGGCCACATTCAGGCCATGGTCTCCCTGCAGCTTGCCCGCCATAGTCGCCAGATCATCGATGCCTTCCGCGATGCCATTCTGGCGCTGCCCGAAGTGATCAGCCTGTTCCACATGGGCGGCAAGGATGATTTTCTGGTGCACCTGTGTGTCTCCGACACCGAGCACCTGCGTAACTTTGTGTTCGACCACTTCACCTCCCGCGAGGAGGTGGTACACCTCGAAACCTCACTGGTATTCGAACACAGATTCAGCCGTTCGCTACCCTGTTTTACCCAGCCATAACGGCGGGCGAGTCGCTCAGTTGAGCAGATAGAAAAAACCGCCAGCTGGCGGTTTTTTCTATTCAACATGTTACCTTTCCGGCCTCATTGCTATCCGAAAGGGGACGCTTATTGGGCGGCGACCCGTTGATCCTTCGCGGTCTGATAGAGCCCCTGCTGATAGGCCATGCTGCCCCAGAGCACCAGACCAAGCGCATCCTCTTTCATCGCGTCAGGTTGTGCGGCAGAGGTCAATTTTTCACTGGTCTGGTTATAGACAAATCCTTCCGCTGGTCGCTCCGGTTGCAGGATCACCACATCCTTGCCGCGCATCAGGGCGAAGTTTTTGTCGTACTGCATGAGGGCGCGTCCCGGCCAGTCGGCGGGCATGCGGGTCAGATCCTTGCCCAGCATGGGGTGGTCGGCACTGATCCCCATCAGGGAGAGCAGGGTCGGTGCCATGTCGATCTGGCTGACGATGCGCGGATCCTTCTTCGGCGCTATGCCGTCACCGACGATGACCCCCGGAATATGGAAGCGGGGGATGGGCACCAGACTGGAGCCGCCGACCCGGCTGTCGTGATCGGCGATCACCAGGAACAGGGTGTCCTTCCAGTATTCGGACTGTTTCGCCTTCTTGAAGAACTCGCCGATGGCGTAATCCGCATACTTGGCCGCGTTGTTACGGGTCTGCTTGGGCTGCTCGAAGAGCTCGATGCGATTGTCCGGGAATTCGAACGGATCGTGGTTGCTGGAGCTGAACACCAGACTGAAGAAGGGTTTGCCCTCCTTGTGCAGCGCCTTGAAGGTCTCGTCGGCTTTGGCCATCAGATCTTCATCGGAAGCGCCCCAGGATCCCTTGAACACCGGATTGTCGAAATCCTTCTGCTCGACGATGGTGGTGAAGCCGTTGCCGAGGAAGAAGCTGCGCATGTTGTCGAAGTGGCTCTCGCCGCCGTAGATAAAGCTGGTGTCATAACCTCGCTGTTTGAGCAGATCGGCGATGGTGAAGAAGTTGGTCTGGCTCTTGCCGAGTTTGACCACCGCCTGCGCCGGGGTTGGCGTGAAGCCGGTCAGCACCGCCTCGATACCGCGCACCGAGCGGGTGCCGGTGGCGTAGAGCTGCTCGAAGGCCCAACCCTGCTGGGACAGGGCATCGATGTTGGGGGTGAGCGGCAGGCCGCCGAGGGAACCGACAAATTGGGCACCCAGGCTCTCTTGCAGCAAGATCACCAGATTCTTTGGTTTGCCCTGAAAGCTCGCCTGGTTGAAGGTCTGGCTGGGCAACAGATTCGAGTTGAAATCACTGGCCGGACGGCCACTCTCCTGGCGCATGATCTCGAGCACTTTCTCCTCGGACATCTTGCCGTAAAACTGGCTGGCATCCTCTTCGGCACCCATCTGTTTGATGGCAAAGAAGAGGGAGTAGGCGGAGTTGACAGTGAGTGAGTTGATCAGCGGATCATCGGCAAAGGCGACCATGGCCGGGTTCAGGGCGCGATGGCCGAGACTGGATCGAGCGCCGAGAAAACCGATGGCCAGAATAAGCAGGGCAAACGCTGGACGCAGATACCAGCGGGGGAAGCTAAGGCCGCGCACCAGACGGCCACTCAGCCACCAGCCACCGGCCAGTACGGCGCCACTGAAGAGCGCCGCCAGCAACAGCTCGCCCTTGCGGCCCGCCCACAACATAGAGAGCACCTCCTTCGGATAGATGAGGTACTCCACATAGAGGCGATTGGGACGCACGCCATATTCGGTGACAAACGAGGGGGTGGAGATCTCGAGGAACAGCATCAGCCAGAGTCCGACGGTCAGCCACACTCGCATCAGTTGCAGCCAGCCCCGGCCGATGGCGTGGGGGCCTGCCAGCAGCAGGGTGAACATGGCGGGGACACCCCAGACCCAGCAGAGGGTGGCAAAATCGACCCGGATCCCTTGCAGCAGCATCTCCTGCCAACCGGCGACGGCATCCACCCGTTCCAGTTGCCAGAGGCCGAGGGCAATTCGACTGAAGGTGAGAGAGAGCAGGGCGAGCGCACAGAAGATAGCGAAAGGCCAAAATGGGCCCAGTCGCCGTTTTAGGTTTGTCATGAATGTTCCTGATAGAGCCTGTAAACGTCTGTCCACAGACGTTTTTTTTATTTGTTGTGACCTTATGACAGGCAGATGGGGAGAAGGTTGCACTCTAGCTTGCCAAAAGGGGTAATTAACATATCGCTTATCAAATGGTGTGACGGTGCGCACTTAATGATTACAGAATAATCTGCTGGGTGAAATGTGAGCTGTGGCGCGTATGGATAGGGTGGCGGGTGTTTATAATTACCGCGAATTATCCCAATCGGAGCCGAAAGGATGCCGGTCTTTATCGATGTGGAGTATGTGCAGGGATGGCGTCTGTTTGTGGTGTTATCGGACGGTATCACAGGGGTGCTGGATCTGAACCCCTGGCGTGGTCAGGCGCTGTTTGCAAAACTGGAGAATGAGCGCCAGTGCGCCCGGGTCTTCATCAACCGTCACCACCAATTGGAGTGGCCCGTCGGCTGTTCCTTGTCAGCCCATGAGGTCTATCACCTCATCTCCCCCATCGATGAACGGGAAGCCTTCAGTTAATCCCCACTTTTTGTGAGCAAGGGGGATCGACCCCCTCTTCAAGTTGCTGCACGCCAGTCAGGCGGGGCTTAGCTATGAGCAGAGTGGCCGCATTCCCGAGCCGGGTCGCTCGTACTGGCTCTCGGTCAACTACCGCTTCGCTTCCGACGGCGTGCTCTGAGCAAGATGAGCGGGTAACGTTTTCAGTCACAGACCCCTCTGCGAGCGCTCGCTATCATGGCGAAAAGCAGGTGCATTCAGACACTTGTGCTCACAGCGGGAACATAACAATGAAACAGGGAACGTTGCGCTATGGCGGCCTGCTCGGGGCCGCCCTGTTACTGGCTGCCTGCGGTGGCAGCAGCAGTTCTTCCGGTGGTGAAGTCATCCCACCGGCTCCCAACCGTACCGATCTGGTCAGCAACCGTGCCTGCTATGGCGATGATCAGCCCGCCTGCAACCTGCGCATCTATCAGGTGATGGTGGAGTCGTTTGCCGATGGTGATGGTAGTGCCAACTACGGCGTCGGCTACGGCCCCTCCCGTCACAATGGCGATCTGCAGGGGATCATAGACAGTCTCGACCACATCAAGAGTCTCAACGTCAACGCCATCTGGCTCACCCCGGTGTTCGACTCCTGCGCTGGTCAGGGCGGTGACGACAAGCTGGATGCCACCGGCTACTTCGCCTGCGACTACTTCAATGTCGATCCCAACTTCGGCAGCAATGCCCAGCTGAAAAAGCTGGTGGATGGGGCGCACCAGCGCGGTCTCTATGTATTCCTCGACGGGGTGTTTGGCCACGTCAACAAGGTGGGGGTGAGCAAGCCGTCGCCAGAGGGGCGTCAGCCTGCCCTCACCAGCGGCGGTGCCGGTTATCCCGGTCAGCTGGTGGATTACAGCAAGCCGGAGAGTCTCGCCTACTTCAAGGAGGTGGCCCGTTACTGGGTCGAGCAGTACGGCATCGATGGCTGGCGCCTCGATCAGGCCTATCAGCTCAATCTGGACGAGTGGCGTGGTATTCGCAGCGAAGTGGAACGAGCCAGTGCAACGCGCCAGGTCGCCGGTCAGCAGTGGGGCACCCTCGGCTATATGGTGGGGGAAGTGTGGAAGGGGGCTGACGAGATCCGTGCCGAGGCTTACGGCAGCAGCGACAATCCGGCGCTCGCCTCGGCGTTCGACTTCCCATTGCGCTACGGCATCGTGCAGGCGCTGGCGGTAGAAGAGTCCGGCAAGGGCGGGCAGGGGGCCAGTGTGCTCGACGCCAGCTGGAACAAGGTGGAGAACTACCCGAATCACGCCATGCCCAACCTAATGCTGGGCAACCACGATCTGGTGCGGTTTGGCGATCTGCTGGAGCGCGGCCACTTCAATCCGGCCGAGTACTGGCAGCGCCACAAGGCGGCCTTCAGCTTCCTTGCGGCCCGCTCCGGCCCCATCACCCTCTATTACGGCGAGGAGTTTGGCGACGAGGTACCGGGCTTTGCCGCCAAGGTCAGCGGTGACTGCGTGGCGCAGGGCTTGTGCGATGACCACGCGGCTCGCAGTGACGGCAAGGTGCCCGCTGTCACCGGCTTTGTGCCGGGCAGCGAACAGGCCGAGCTGAAAGAGTGGCTCGCCCAGCTGCTGGCAATGCGCGCCGCTCACCCTGCTCTCTATCAGGGGGAACGAGTCAAGCTGGTGGCCGACGGCAGCCTCTATGGCGACATCAAACAGACGGCGGGGGAGCAAGTCGTCTACCTGCTTAACCTCTCCACCACGGCGCTCAGCTACAACCTGCCAGCGGGCAAGTTGCGCAGCGGCAGCGCACTGGTGGATCTGCAAAGCGGCGAGAGTCTGGCCATCGGCGGCAGCAGTGTGACGGTGGCGATCCCTCCCTTGAGCGGGCGTTTCCTGCGTCTGCAATAGGTCAGCGGCAACAAGCAGTGATACGAGAGAGGGCCCCATCGCGGGGCCCTCTCTGTCATTGTGGGCGACAAGGTCGTGGCGGGTTATGCGGTGGTCTGGCCCCGATTTTCCAGCCGCTGGCGGAAGGCGCGGGCCAGCCGTTCGTAGAGATCCTGCGCCTCCTTGTCTTCGATATCACCGCGGATCCAGGGGTTGTCGACGATCTCCAGCAGCACGCAGTCACGGCCCTGCTGGCGCAAGTCCAGCCCGTAGAGGCCATTGCCGAGTTGATGGACGGCGCGGCGGGCGGTTTGCAGCACTCGTTCCGGCACCTCGTTCAGCGGCAACGCCTCGATGCGGCTCATGTCGAGCGGGTGCTTGCGGCGGCGAATGCGGTTGCCGGGTTCGGGTCGGTAGCGGCGACAGGCAAACAGCGGCGAGCCGTCGAGAAAGCCGATGCGCCAGTCAAACTCGGCGGGGATCCGGCTCTGCACCAGCAGCAGGGCGGAGCGGCTGAGCCCCTCGTCCAGCAGCCGGGCCAGCTGCTGCTCGTCACTAGCCAGGGCGAGATCCCGCCCCTGCGCGCCATCGGGCACTTTCACCATCAGTGGCAGACCGAGTCGCTGCACCAACTCGTCCACATGGTGGCGGCCGCGACGGGTCACCACCATGGTGGGCGGCATGGGCACGCCGCTGCGCACCATCAGCTCGTAGAGATAGAGCTTGTTGCTGCAGGCGAGGATGGCGCGGGAGCTGTCGATCACTGGCATCTTCAGCTGTTCGGCGCGGCGGGCAAACTCGAAGGTGTAGTGGCCGACCGCGGTTTCGGCACGTAGCCAGAGGGTGTCGAACTCCGGCAGCCGCTCGATGGCCGACGGTGGCAGGATCTCGGCCCGGATCCCCTGGGCGGCGGCGGCCCGGATAAACCGCTCCAGCGCCAAGCTATCGCTGCTGGCGCGACCATCATCGGGGTCTACCAGAATGGCAAGCTGGTAAAGCGGCGCCGCCTGCTCCTCGTCACCTGTGCCCACCAGTGCCTGAGCGTGGTGCAGCATCAGGGCCTGTTCGCTTTGGCTCAGCTCCAGCGGCGACAGGCTCTGCTGCTGGCGTACCGACCAGCCGTGGCGGCCGCGCTTGAGGGTCAGCTCCTGCAGCGGCAGCTGGCTCAGGCCATAGTAGTAGCGGGCCAGCCCCGCCAGCTCGCTCTGTTCACACTGGCCGAAGATGGCGCGCACCCTGATCCGATCCTCGCTCTGCTGGGCCAGCCACCCTTGCGCCTTGCGCCATAGCTTGGCCGGTGGCTGCTGGGGTTGCAGTCGGCTGATGGCTTGCAGACCCGGCAGGCAGTGGTGGCCCCGGGCCTGGGCCAATAGCGAGCAGTAGTAGCCCGCGCTCAGGTGTTCCAGATTGCGGCAGAGGTTGATAATGCGGGGGCGGCCGCCGGTGGTCGGTACCCCATGTTGCAGGTAAGTGCGGGCGGTCAGCAGATAATCGGCATGGCAAGGCCAGTCGCCCAGCTCTTCGACGATGACATAGGTACTCATATTTTCGGCTCCACAGATCAGACTGCCTGAACAGGCAGGATCCCCAGTGGGCTTCGATGCACCGACAAGCACGACAATGGCGCGAGGGGAAACAAGAGGTTACAGTGCCTCATATTCTGCTTTGGTCACTTGTGATACAAGTCGCATTTGTGGTGCTGAAGATAAATAACCGAACAAGGACTCCCTGTGTTGACCGTACGAGCGGCCCGAACCGATGATCTGGGCGCCATCGTTAATCTGGAACGCTACTGCTTTCCCCCTGAAGTCGCCTTTGGCCGCAGCCGCTGGCACTATCTGCTGACCCACGCCAAGGGACGCACCCTGCTGCTGCTGGATGAAAAAAATCTGTTGATGGGTTACCTCTGCCTGCTGGAACACAGAGGCTGGGATCGACTGGTCATTCAGGCGCTGGCGATCCGCTGGACGGTGCGCCGTCTGGGTTGGGCCCGCCGCCTGCTGGAGCAGGTGATCCGTGAGGGCAAGGCTGCCGGTTGGGGGGCGGTTCGCCTCGAAGTGGGGGATGCCAATGAAGAGGCGCTGGCACTCTATCAGGGGTTGGGATTTCGTCCCCAGCAGCGGCTGGCGAATTACTATGGCCGCGACCAGCACGCCCACCGGTTGGTGTTGCCGCTGGTGAGTGATGAGGAGATCCTGCTGCGGCGGCAGGCGCGCAAGCGGCTTTCGCAGGCCCGCTAGTTATGTTGAACGAGCAGAATCGAGGTGCAGGATGAGCTGCGACAACTGCCTTGCCACCGCCATCAAGGCCAAGCTGGGGCGCTGCCCGGTCTGCGCTGGCCAGACGTTCGTCATCGGCCTGATTGGCTGGCTGGTCTGGTGGTGGTGTGGCGCCGACACTTCGGTCAACGCCCTCACCGGCCTGCTGTTCGCGCTGGGTGGCTCGGGCCTGTTGCTGCTCCATCTGGTGGTATTTGTCTGGCGCAAGGCGACCGGACGTGAATTGAGAGATGAATGAATCTGAATAGATTCAAACAGATAAATAACAATATCGGTGTAGATATGGAGGTTCAGATGATTGCAATGGTAACGGGCGCCTCGTCCGGTTTTGGTGAAGCCATCAGCCGCCAGCTGGTGCAGGCGGGCTACAAGGTGATCGGCACCGGTCGCCGCGCCGAGCGGCTGGCCGCGCTGGCTGACGAGCTGGGCGAGCAGTTCCTGCCGCTGGTGTTCGACGTGCAGGACAAGGCGGCTACCCGCGCTGCCATCGCCGATCTGCCAGCCGCCTGGAGCGAGGTGGATCTGCTGGTCAACAACGCCGGTCTGGCGCTGGGGCTGGAGCCTGCCCACAAGGCGGATCTCGAGGATTGGGAGCAGATGATCGCCACCAACATCAGCGGTCTGACCCTGCTCACCCGATTGCTGCTGCCGGGCATGGTGGCGCGCAATCGCGGTCACGTCATCAATATTGGCTCCATCGCCGGCACCTACCCCTATCCGGGCGGTAACGTCTATGGCGCCACCAAGGCGTTTGTGAAGCAGTTCAGCCTCAACCTGCGCGCCGATCTGGCGGGTACCGCCATCCGCGTCACCAACGTGGAGCCGGGCCTGTGCGGCGGCACCGAGTTCTCCAACGTGCGCTTCCACGGCGACGATGCCAAGGCGGCCTCCGTCTATCAGGGGGTGGAGGCGATCCAGCCGGACGATATCGCCAATACCGTGCTCTGGATCAGCCAGCAGCCCGCCCACGTCAACATCAACAGCATCGAGATCATGCCGGTGGCCCAGACCTTCGGCCCGCTCACTATCAGCCGCCGCTGATTGCAGATCTTGATGAAGCCAGCTTGATAAAATGAACAGAGGCACCCCGGGGTGCCTCTGTTCATGCTGTTTTATCAACCGAGCTGGTTACAGGCTCATGATCTTCTTGAACTCCTCTTCCGAATACTTCTGCTCGCTGCTTTTGGCCAGATCCGTCATCAGCTTGTAGCGAAGTTCTTTGGCCATCTGATAGGTCTGCTCCAGCTGGCCATAGGAGTAGTCGGCGGCCAGCCTGATGGCGGTAGCCTTGTCGCTGGCGCCAGCAGGCGGCGAAATGTGCCAAAACAGCGTGAACGGGCAGCAGATGAGTCATGATTCTGACGCCTGTTTGCGTGGGATGCGTGGTGAGATCCGCCATATCTCTTGATCCCACACCATCTGACAAGTTGGCCTGTAACTTGCTGGTTTGATTGATAATGGTGGGGCCTGACGCCCCATGTGACCGGATCAGCCAGTGCGTATTGCCACAGATGCGCAGCGAATTGGAGCCCCCATGGATATCAAACCCTACAGCCAGCAGCTTGCCCAGAGCGCATCCAACAACCGTGCCCTCGCCACCCTCAACAGTGCCGGTGGCGGTCAGGGCGGTGGCTGGGAGGAGATGGTCAGCCTCTCCACCCAACGTATGACCGGTCAGGCCCAGCAGGTGCTGACCTACGAACATCTGGCCAAGAACAACAAGTTGCCGCCGGCGCTGGATATGAGCTCCGACAAGGGTGGCGTGGTACAGCAGCTGGTGGACAAGGCGCTGGGCTTCGATCGCAAGAAGTTCAACGAGATAGAAGAGAAGCTCAAGTCGATCGCCGACAACAAGAAGCTGACGCCGGAAGAGCGTACCGAGCAGAGCAAGCCGCTCAACGAGCAGCGAGAGGCGATGCTCAAAGAGGCGATGGATCGTCTGACCGGCAAGAAGTAGGGGCGGCGATGTGCCGGATTGACCGGCAAGTCGGGGCGAAGAGGCAAGATCTTGCCCTGAATGGTGGCTCGGGGAGTGAACGGTCTGGGTAAGGAAGGCGGGAGGCAATATTGCCTCCCGCTTGATATGGTGGCCGCGCATGTGGCCGCTAGTCGGGCGTCATTACGCTTGCATGGCGGCCAGAGCCGCCCGGTCGGGACTATTCGCTAGCGACGATGCCGATCCCTATGGCTTTGGTCTGAACCGCCTTGAGCTGGTCGCCCTCTGCAATCAGGTTAAACTGCTCCGGGTTGTTGATCTTGATGGTCAGGGTCTCATCCACCCCTCTGACGGTGACCGTCTGCTGTTGTTTGTCCAGCCCGATGACATCGGCATAGATGGTCACTTTCATGCCGACACCACCACCCGGTTTCTCATCTGTCCCGGCCCGTTCGCTATCCACTTCCACGATCCGTTTTCTGATGCCTGCGGTGCCTTTCAGCAGCTCTACATCGAGTATCTGCAGATACTTGAGCGTGACCTTGTCCCCGACCTTGACGTTTGGCAGGTTGGCAACCTGCTCGCCAGCGACGATATCGAAGGTTTCACCCTCTGCGTTTTTCAGACTGACCTTGCGGGTCTCCAGGTCGATGGCGGTCACGGTGGCACTCGCCGTGAGCTCTTGCGCCAGGCTGGCTTGCCCAGGAGCGACGTCGACCCCTGCGTTGACCTCAGCGGCTTGTACCAAAGTGGTCGAGAGGGTAAACAGACCAGCAATCCATGCATGCTTCAGTTTCATATTTCAGACCTTCCTGTATGAAGAGGGATTGGATGAAAACTGACGGGGGTAGCAGGATGGGAAAGTGATGGGGAGCCTGATCGCCATGGTGCTACCCGCCCTCCTGACAGACCATAGCAGAGCCATACCTGAAAATGCCGCTGCAATGCCCGGCAATCTCCATTCTGATAACCAGCTCCCGTTTTTGACCTGACGGGATCGCAGGCGCACAATGTCCCCGCTCTGTTCAAGTCGAGGATCCCGCCGTGTACAACTTCCAATATGCCAACCCGACCCGCATCTGTTTTGGTGAGGGGCAGATCGCCAGCCTGCCTGAGCTCATCCCGCCCGGCAGTCGCCTGCTGGTGCTCTATGGCGGTGGCAGCATCAAGCAGAACGGCGTTTATGAGCAGCTGACCCGGGCGCTGGCAGGGGTGACGTGGCAGGAGTTCTCCGGCATCGGCGCCAACCCCAGATACGAGCTGTTGATGGAGGCGGTTGCGCTGGTGAAGCGCGAGCGCATCGACTTCCTGCTGGCGGTCGGTGGCGGCTCGGTGGTGGATGGCACCAAGTTTGTCGCGGCGGCGGCCTGCTATGAGGGGAGCGATCCTTGGGATATCTGCGGCAAACAGGCGAGCGTGCACCAGGCATTGCCGATGGGCTGCGTGCTGACCCTGCCCGCCACCGGATCCGAGAACAATCCCACCTCGGTGGTGAGCCGCGGGGATGTGAAGATCTCCTTCAGAAGCCCGCTGGTGCAGCCGCAATTTGCGGTGCTCGATCCGGCGACCACCTACAGTCTGCCTGCCCGTCAGACCGGCAACGGGGTGGTGGATGCCTTCATCCATATCACCGAGCAGTACCTCACCTTCCCGGTGGGGGGCGACGTGCAGGACCGGCTGGCGGAAGGCTTGCTGCAGGTGCTGGTGGAGAATGGCCCCAAGGCGCTGGCGGAGCCTGCCAACTATCAGGTGCGGGCCAATCTGATGTGGGCCGCCAGTCTGGCGCTCAACGGCCTTATCGGTTGCGGGGTGCCGCAGGATTGGGCCTCTCACGCCATCGGCCATCAGCTGACGGCGCTCTACGGGCTGGATCACGGCCAGAGTCTGGCGGTGGTGCTCCCCTCACTGCTCCGTGAACGGGCGAGCCAGAAGCAGGACAAGCTGGCCCAGTTTGCCGAGCGAGTGTGGCATTCGACTCGCGAGGACAAGGCCCTGCGCATCGAGGAGGCGATCATCCGCACCGAGCAGTTCTTCCAGAAGATGGGGCTGGGCACCCGGCTCTCTGACTATGGTCTCAGCGAAAGCTGCATTCCGGCGGTCTGCTCCAACCTCAAGCGGGTGGGGCGCACCGCGCTCGGGGAACATCAGGATATCGACCCGGATCGGGTGGCGCGCATTCTCGCCCGGGCGCTATAAGCCGGTGTCGATAGGTTTCCACGAGTGATTCATTTCACCAATTAAAGAGGGCCGCTTGTTGCGGCCCTTTTGCATGAGGGGTCAGCGGATTACTCGGTGCGTGCCTTGAGGTAACCGGCGTAATCCGGGATCTGCACGCTGAACGCCTGCTGCATGTGGGGGCTGTCCATGATGAAGTCGGCGGTTGCTTCGTTGGTGGCGACCGGGATGTTCCACACCGCCGCCAGCCGCAGCAGCGCCTTCACATCCGGGTCGTGGGGCACCGCATTGAGGGGATCCCAGAAGAAGATCAGCACGTCGATCTTCCCTTCGGCAATCAGGGCGCCGAGCTGCTGATCGCCGCCCATGGGGCCGGAGAAGAGGCAGGTGATGGGCAGCTGCGCCTTCTTGCCGAGCATGGTGCCGGTGGTGCCGGTCGCATAGAGATGGTGGAGCTTGAGCTCCTCCTTGCGGCGCATCACCCAGTTCAGCAGAGGGGTCTTCATGTTGTCGTGAGCCACCAGTGCCAGCCGTTTGTGGGGCGCCATCTCGCGTGCAATCTGTTCCATGGAAATCGTCCGTAGCATTGTTATTGGCAGAGAGCCGTATCCTAATCGAAAGCCATGACAGATGCTGTGTCGGGCGCATTAACTGTGATCCTGTCGAAAAGTTTCGGGCTATGGCGACCCAAATATGGCGGCCCAAATGAAGAGACCCGCACTGGCGGGTCTCTTTGTTTGTTAGCCTGTTGGCTCAGGAGCCGTGGTGCAGTTGCGCCTGCTGGTAGTTTTCCAACCCGATGCGATCGATAAGGTCGAGCTGGGTTTCCAGCCAGTCCACATGCTCCTCCTCATCCTCCAGGATCTTCTGAAACAGGTCGCGGCTGATGTAGTCCTGCACCGATTCGGCGTAGGCGATAGCGACTTTCAGGTCAGGGATGGCGTCCATCTCCAGCAACAGATCGCAGCGCAGCATCTCCTCCACGGATTCACCGATGCGCAGCTTGCCGAGATCTTGCAAGTTGGGCAGCCCTTCGAGAAACAGCACCCGTTTGACCAGTTCATCGGCGTGTTTCATCTCATCGATGGACTCGTGGTACTCCTTGTGCCCGAGCGCCTTGAGGCCCCAGTCATCGTAGATGCGGGCGTGCAGGAAGTATTGGTTGATGGCAATCAGCTCATTGGCCAGCACCTTGTTGAGGTGGGCAATGATCTTGGGATCTCCTTTCATCGGCTCTGCTCCTTGGTTCGTGCCTGAGGCTTCGATCGTTAGAGCTTAGTCGAGAAAAGTGACAACAATAGGTCTGGCGAGCCCACTCGCCCGAGAGGAAGGGTGACCCTGTTGGTGGGTAGAGTCAGAACAGGAGCGGTCCGGATCAGGCCACTTCGTAGTAGAGCACGGGTTGCTCCGGTTCCATCTTGTCGAGCTCGGCGGCAATGATCTCCATGGTCATGCGCACACACTTGCCACACTGGGCGCCCACCTCGAGCGACTGCTTGAGCTGGCGGAATTCGCTTTTACCTGACTGCACCGCCTTGCGGATTTGGGTATCTGTGATGCCGCGGCACAAACAGACGTACATGATGATCACCTCTTGTTGAATGAGATGAAATCTAAATGAGAATGGTTCGTAGTGCAAATAACCATTGGTAATAAGATCCCCTGCTTGCCACTGTGCAACCCCTTGGTGACAATGCTGGCAACCAGAGGAGATCACCATGCTCAAGAAACTGTTCAGCGCCCTGTTCGGGGGCGAGCCGACCAAGGCGCCGGAAGTTACACCGATCGAATATGCCGGCTATCTCATCTATCCCGAACCGATGGCAGAAGGGGGCCAATACCGGCTGGCTGGCCGCATCACCAAAGAGCTGGATGGGGTGCTGCAAACTCATCGCTTCATCCGTTCCGATCTGTTTGCCAACCCGGCCGATGCCGAGCGTTTCATGGTGCAGAAGGCCCACACCTTTATCGATCAGATGGGGGATCGCATGTTCGAACCCCGCAAACCGGCTGACAGCGCGGCTTCATGACTCAAGCAGAGGTCAACCGGCTGCGCGAGGCGTTGGCCCGCGCCGGTGAGCGGCGCCTGATCTGGCTGGAAGGGGAGGAAGCCGACTGCATTGCCCGCGCCCAATCCCTGCTCGGTGGGACCGTCTTCTGGCTGGGCGCAGGGCCCGAGTGTTATGTCCCGCAACCCGCCGCCAAGGCGCTGCAGCGGCTCGGTCAGGAGTGCGACACGCTGGTATTCAATGCATTCAGCGGTTTTCACTCCGACGCCTTCGGGGCGCTGGCGGGCACCCTGCGCGCCGGTGGCTTGCTGCTATTGCTGACTCCGCCCAGAGCGCAGTGGCCAGCATGGCCGGATCCCGACCGGATCAGACTGGTGGCGCAGCCGGAGGAGGCGAGCAGGGCGGGTCACGGTTTTATCGCCCGGTTGGCGTGGCTGCTGGCGGGGGATCCCGCCCTTTCCCTGGCTCCGCCGGTTTGTCCGCAGCCGTGGCAACCCATCGGGCCCGAGCGAGCGCTGAGCTGCGATCAGGCCCGGGCGCTGCCCGCCATCCACAAGGTGTTGCACGGCCATCGCCGCCGTCCGCTGGTGCTGAGCGCCGACCGCGGCCGCGGCAAGAGTGCGCTGCTGGGGCTGGCTGCCGCCGAGCTGCTGCGCCAGCAGCCCGAGCTGAACATAGTGGTGACGGCCCCCTCACAGGCGACGGTAGCCACCCTGTTTGCCCACGCCGCTCGCGGGCTCAATACCACGTCGGAACAGACGCCGGAACAGCTGACGGGGCTGAGCTACTGCTCGCCAGATCGGCTGGTGCACGAGGCATTGCAACCCGACCTGCTGCTGGTGGATGAAGCGGCCGCCATTCCGACCCCGCTGCTTGAAGCCATGCTGGCCCGTCACAGCCGCATCGTGTTTGCCACCACCGAGCACGGTTACGAGGGGACGGGGCGCGGTTTTCACCTGCGCTTCAAGCGGGTGCTGGATAGTCAGACGCCAGATTGGCAGGAGATCCACCTGGGTGAACCGATCCGCTGGAGTGAAAGCGATCCGCTGGAGCCGCTGATCTTCCGCCTGCTGGGGCTCGATGCGGAAGTGGCTGCGCCCTTGCCACCGACCAGCCCGAGCTGGCGTCTAATCAGTCAGGAGGCGCTGGCGAGCGACGAGTCGCTGCTCAACCAGCTGTTTGGCTTGCTGGTGCTGGCCCACTACCAGACCACGCCGAGCGATCTCAGATCCCTGCTGGAGAGCCCGGATCTCGACATCCATCTGCTGGAGCAGGATGCGAGCCTGCTGGGGGTGGCGTTGGTGGCGCGGGAAGGGGAGATAGCTCCCGAGCTGGCCGAGGCGATCTGGGCCGGGCGCCGCCGTCCGCGCGGCCATCTGCTGCCCCAGTCGCTGCTGGCCCACGCCGGTTTCAAAACGGCGGGGGCGCGCAGTTATGCCCGGGTGATGCGCATCGCCATCCATCCCGAGCTGCACCGGCACGGGTTGGGTTCGCAGCTGCTTGGCAAACTTGAGGAGCATTATCGTCAGGCGGGCATCGACTACCTCGGCTCTGCTTTTTCAGCCAGCGCCGATCTGCTCCCCTTCTGGCGCAAGGCCGGGCTGACGGTGCTGCGCATCGGTTTGCAGCGGGATGCCGCCAGCGGCTGCCACGCTGCCTTGCTGCTAAAGGCGCTGAAACCCGAGCATGCGCCCGAGCTGGCCCAGTGGCAGCAGCGCTTTGTGCGCCAGCTGCCGACCCTGCTGGCGGGCGAGTTGAAAGCGTTGGAGCCCGAGCTGGTATGGCAATGCCTGCAAGGTTGTACCGTTACCGCACCGGAGCTTGGCGAGTTTGAGCGTGGTGAGATTGAATGCTTCGCCCTGCATCACAAGCCGTTTGAGCTGTGTCAATCCAGCTTGCAGCTGTGGCTGGCGCGTCATCTGGCTGTGCTGGCTTCGCTGACCCCTGCTGAGCGCCAACTGCTGATCGCCACCATCTGGCAATACGCAGACTGGGGAGTCTTGGCCGCGAGGTTGCAGCTGGCGGGCAAGCCCGCCGTGATCAAGGGGTTACGGGCGCTGCTGGCGCGTCTGTTGGGTTCCCCTACCACTCGATAGGTTTGCCCTGCCAGTCGAGAAAGCTGAGCTCGCCATCTGGTTGCAGCCGGTTCATCAGGTTAATCAGATGGTCGGCTACCAGCTCGGGACTCTGCACATTTCCCGCGGGTACATTGGCGTGAAACGGGCGGGAGAGTTGGGTATCCGTGGTGCCGGGATGGAAGGCCAGCAATTTGACGCCGGGGGCCCGCCGGGCCAGCTCGATGGCGGCACACTTGAGCAGCATGTTGAGGGCTGCCTTGGATGCGCGATAGCCATACCAGCCGCCTGCTCGGTTGTCGCCAATGCTGCCGACCCGGGCGCTGAGAACGGCCAGAGTGCAAAGCTCGCGGCCAAACAGCGGTAACAACTGGCTGATCCAGCGCAGCGGCAGCAAGGCGTTGGTCTGGTAGAGGCGGGTTATGGCATCGAGATTGATTGCTTCGAGCCGCTTCTCCGGCTGAATTTCCCCCTGATGCAGAATACCGTTGCAGATCACCACCCTGTGCGGTCTAGGTGCCAACTCCGCGATGCGGGCCACCACTTCTGTCATTTGCTCATCGCTGTAATCACAACATAGCCAGTGTAGGGCTGGCGAAGAGGCTCCTGCTGGTGCGGGCTGACGACTGATGGCAATCACTGGCCCGACACCCGCCGCCAACCAGTGTGCCACCAGAGCCGCCCCGATACCGCCAGAAGCCCCAATCACGATTATGCCTTCACTCATCTCCGGCTCCTTGTGAGTGCATGATGGATTTCACCATCTGCCAATGTTGTCCTGAGTGGCAGATACGATCGTGCCAGCCTGCGGGATCAAGCGGTTAAGGCTGCAATCTTGCCGAGATCCGAGCCGCTGGGCGAATTCCATTCCTATACTGAGGGAAAACCGCAGCGGAGTGCTGCCTGCGCAACCAGAGCATGAGAATCACCATGATGGCCAAAGACGGGGAAGAGCGTAAATCCATTCTGACCGAGAGCGGCACCAACGAGCTCGAGATCATCGAATTTCACCTCAAGAAGCAGCTGCCGGACGGGCGCGAGAAGATCGCCTACTACGGCATCAACGTCGCCAAGGTGCGCGAGGTGATCCGGGTGCCGGAGACCACCGATTATCCCAACGCACAGCGCCACATGGTTGGGGTCTTCTCCCTGCGGGAGCGCCTGATCCCACTGGTGGATCTGGCGGGTTGGCTTGGTATCAAGACCAACCCGGATCCCAGCCACAAGGTAGTGATCGTCACCGACTTCAACAAGATGGCCAACGGCTTTCTGATCGACAGCGTCAGCCGGATTCACCGGGTCTCCTGGGAGGATGTGGAGTCCCCCAGCCAGTTTCTGGAGGCGGGGGAGAACGACTGCGTGGTAGCGGTGGTCAGGCGCGATGGCAACCTCATCATGATCCTCGATTTCGAGAAGATCATCGCCGACATCAATCCCGAGCTCAGCATGGAGAAGTACGACGTTACCCAGGATCGCAAGGTGCTCATCGACGATCGCATGATGGCACTGCGTCAGGGCAAGACCATTCTGGTAGTGGACGACTCGGCCTTTATCCGCAAGATGATCGAGACCACTCTGCGTACCGCTGGCTTCAACGTGATAACGGCCAAGGATGGGGGGGAAGGGTTGGAGATGCTGACGGATTTCGACCGTCTGGCCCAGGAGGAGAGGATGCCGGTGTCTGGCTTCGTCAACGCGGTGATCACCGATGTGGAGATGCCGCGGATGGACGGTATGCATCTGCTCAAGCGGCTGCGGGATACCCCCTCCTACAAGGAGATGCCCATCGTGATGTTCTCCTCCCTGATGAGCGATGATAACCGTCAGAAGGCGCTGCAACTGGGTGCCAACGATACCATTACCAAGCCTGAGATTGGCCGCATGGTGGGGATGATGGATCATATGCTGCTGGGGATTGCCCCGCCTTCGCCAGCCAACAACATCTGACCTGCCATTAACTTGCAATTGGCCGGTCGAATCCACTGACCGGTGCCTCAAGCGGCCACTCCTTGCCAAGGGGTGGCCGCGCTGTTTTGGCTGTTTGCTGCGATCCCGACGCCCCTTGTCTCCCGGATATGATTAATGTAATGATAATTATTATCATTTGTTGGTGTGAAGCATATGACAGCAACCTGGGTGAAGGGGTGGGTCGAGTCGACCGAAGGCGGCAGCAGCATGAGTCACTGGAAACAGCAGACCAGAGAGGGTAACCGGCTGTTTGATTGCGGCGAGTATCATCAGGCGCTGGCTCATTATCAGCAGGCGCTCTGGTTGGCTCGTCAGCAGTTGGTTCAGTGGCACGATGCGGATGAGGCGGTGGCGGCGCTGGTTGTAGCTCACCACAATCTGGCGGATCTGCTGGTGGCCATGACTTTGCCCGATCGCGCCGCCGACCTGCTCTGCTATGTGCACGACTGCCTGCTGGCGACCTGTCACTCCCCCGCTTGCTCCTCTCGCCTGCGAGAAGCCGCGTTGCGCCATACCCGAACAACCCGTGCCGAGTTGCTGACGTTCGTACAGCGCCACGGCCGCCACGCCGGGATCATGCGTTCGCTCGGTCACTGCCTGTGCCAGAGCGAGCCCTCATCCCGGCTCCATTAATCCGAACAGAGGTCATCATGAGCCATACCCTGCGAGCCCTGAACTATGCCTACGACGCACTGGAACCCCATATCGATGCTCTGACCATGGAGATCCACCACAGCCGTCATCACCAGACCTATATCAACAACCTCAACGCCTCGCTGGAAGGTACGCCGGAGCTGGCCGAACTGCCGGTTGATGAGCTGCTGCGCCGCTTCGCTACCCTGCCAGCCACGCAGCAGGGGGCGGTGCGTAATCACGGCGGCGGCCATGCCAACCACTCCCTGTTCTGGCTGGTAATGAGCCCGCAGGGTGGCGGTGAGCCGAGTGGCGAACTGGCGCTGGCCATCGAACGGGAGTTGGGTGGCTTCGATGTCTTCAAGCAGGCCTTCACTCAGGCGGCCCTGAGTCGTTTTGGCAGTGGCTGGGCCTGGCTGGTGGTGGACAAGGCAGGCCGATTGCAGGTGGAGAGCAGTGCCAATCAGGATAGCCCCCTGATGCATGGCCATACCCCGATCCTCGGGCTGGATGTGTGGGAGCATGCCTACTACCTCAAGTACCAGAACAAGCGTCCGGATTACATCGCGGCTTTCTATCAGGTGGTAGATTGGGCCGAGGTGGCCCGTCGCTATCAGGCGGCGCGAGGCTGATCTGGCCGCAATAGAGATGTGGTATTGAGCGGTACAAGAGCGCAGCCATAATCAGCAGTGCATGCAATACCAAAACCAAACGACCCGCCAACTGGCGGGTCGTTTGTCTTGTTATTGGGCGGGCACGCTGGCGCTGGCGGCGGAGGGCTCCACCGGCAATGTTGGCAAAGTCGCAGTGGGGGCTTGGTGGCGGCTTCAACCACTGGTTTGACGGGGGTGACAGGTTCAGTCGTTGCCGCTGCTGATGCAGCCTCAGTAGCTGCCGTTGCTGATACTGCCGGTGTGACCGGTTCAGTGACTGCAGCTGCGGGTACCGCCGTTGGCTTGATCTCAGCCACGGCCGGTTTGGGCTGTTTGAGGCAGGGTTGCAGGCTGCCGATGGTGCTCAGAGATTTACAAGGCACCGGCAGACCGATGGGCACCGGCTCCCCGAGAAACTTGGGTCCCTTGTCCAGAACATAGAGGTCGAGCAGCCCCATCAGGCGGGCAAAGACTTCCCGTACCCGGGTGCGGATCCCCTGATAGGCGCTGGGGTCCTCGGCATTGAAGCCGACCGCGTCGATACCAAAATGACGGGCGATAAAAATGGCGCGTTCGTTATGAAAGCCCTGAGAGACCACAGTAAAACGATCCTGACCGAACACCTCCTTGGCTCGCACCACTGAGTCGAGAGTGCGGAATCCGGCAAAATCCATATAGATGGCAGAGGCGGGAATGCCCGCCTTGATCAGGGCACGCCGCATCTGGCGTGGCTCGTTGTACTGCACGGTGGCGTTGTCACCGGATACGATAATGAAGTCCACCTTGGCATCGTTGTAGAGCTCGGCCGCCGCCTTGATACGGTATTTGAAGTAGTGGTTGGGGCCGCCACCGGAGAGATATTTGGAGGTACCCAGCACCACCGCAACCCGGTTGTAGGGCACCTGTTCCACCTGATCGTAGGTGTAGTGACGGGCATCCGAGACGATCCACTCGCTATAGGCCAGCAGCGAAGCAATCAGTGCCAGCAGCAAAACAAGGCAGGCGAGGAGGATTTTGGCAAACTTCTTCATGCGCGGTGCGGTCAGGATCTGAGGTGAGGAGTGGCTATCGCCATTCTATTACAACTCGGCCGCTGGCGTCAGGCTTGATGAGTGGGTACCGCTCTTTCGGGCAGAGGTTGCCACATCAGGTTAGCTGGCTAATACGCCGGGAAAAAGAGGAGCAGCCGTGGCTGCCCCTCGCGTCGTTATGATAGGTCAGTGGGCCGAATCATTGCCCTTGCAGATGTCAGACTCCTTGTTGGCTTGCCACCATGGCAGCAGATCCCGGCTCAGCCACGCCTGATAGGCGTCGCTGTCGTTGGCGATCAACCGGTCCAGTTCCCCTTCAAAGTCGCTCATCGCCTGCTGTTGATCCGGATTGCGCAGCGCCTGTGCCAGCGTCAGCCAGCTGGCGCCGCGACCGGTGTCGTTAAGGAAGCGGTGCACGGTATAGGACCAGGAGTAGACCATCTCCCCTCCCTGCTCGTAATCGAGGTGGAGGATCGCCGCCAGTGTCGGGCGCTGGTTGGCGGGGCGGTTGGCCACGTTATCCAGACCCCGGGCAAAGCACTGGCCGTGGGCGATGTACTCTGCAATCCCCTCTGACCACCAGGTGGTGCGGTTGAGCGGATAGTGGCCGAAGCTGCCGTACTGGTTGAAGCGGCCATCCAGATAGTGAACGTACTCGTGGCGCAGGTTCCACACCTGGAAGGCCGGGCGCTTCCACTCCGCCTCATAGGCGAAGAAGCGGGCCTGATTGCCGGGGCGAGCCGGATCCCCCTCGATATAGATGCCGCCATTGTCGGTGGAGACGCCAAACAGCGCGCTGCCGTAGCGGCCCCAGTCGGCAGAGGAGTTGAAGATCACCAGCTCCAGTGCTTCGTTGTGATCATCGGCCACCGGTTGCTCGCCAGTTTCCATCTGCTGGTGGAAGCGTTGCTCCTCGTCACCCAGCTCACGGCAGATCCCTTCGGCCTGAGCCTGGGTCAAATCCTGGGCGCGCAGACGCAGGGTAGGCGAGCAGGTGTGTTCGAACGACAGAATATCTTCCATGCGGATCGGGGTGCAGAGCCCGGCGAACTCGCCGCTGACGCAGGCTTCGCTGGTGCGATCTGTGTAGGTGAGGTAGTAGCTGGAGAGGGTCAGGGAGACCTCTTCCAGCATGGCTGCCGGATGCTGGCCGCCCGGGACCAGCCCCTGCTGGCGCATGATGGTGATGACATCGCGATCCAGCTGTTGGCGATAGGCGATCGCCTTATCCGGGCTGGTGTGATGGAGATAGCGCATCATCTGGTAGAGACGGCTATGGGCATCGAGGATGTTGTTGAAGATAAACAGATCCCGTGAGCCGTCGCGCTGTTTCCAGAGGGCCAGTTCGCTCAGGCCCAGTTGCAGCAGGTTCTGGCGCAATGCCGCCTCCTGTTGCAGCACAGCTGCGCTGAAGTCTGCCTGCAGACCGTAAGAGGCGCTCTGATCGACCAGATTGAGCAGCTCGAACAGACCATCGGCCCAGGGTTTGTGGCCATTGATTTGCGCCGCATGTTGCACCGCATAGCCGAGCGCCTGGTTGAGCTGGGCCAGCATGGGGGCGGCACTCTGGCGGAAGGCGGCTTGCCCAAGTTGTCCCTGCGCCGCCACGCTCCAGGCTTCCAGCACTGTGCCTGCCTGATCCTGCGGTTCGGCGCCCAGTAGCAGGGGGTGGTTGAGCAGATCAATCATCACCCCGGCCAGTGCCCGGGCGACCTGATCACTCTCCTTGCCAACGCCGCCGTGGTAGTTGTGGGCGCGCACATAGTAGAGCAGCTTGTCCATTGCCGGATGGGTCGGCTGGTTGGCCGCCAGCAGGGCTCGCATGCCGCGCACCACCGCCATCAGCTTGGCGTCATCGTGGCCGTAATCCGCCTGCCAGGCAGGACTGTTCTGGCCGCTCACGTCAGCCACCAGTTTAGCCGCATCGCTATCGAGCAGATCCACATCGGGCTGCTCGGGCTCGGAGCAGAGGCGACCATTGGCACGGCGGCACTCCAGCTGCTCCTCCTTGCTGGCCAGCACTATGGGGCGATTGAGCACCCGGCTCTCCTGCCACTCTTTGCTCTCAGACAGGGGTTGCCACTCGCCGCCCGCGATCGGGTATTGGTAGCCGCTATCTTGCAGCGTTACCTGAACCTCGCTGCCTGCGGGGATCACCTGACGGCAGATGCGATAGCGGATGGTGTTGCTCCCTTCCTTGCGCTCCTGTGGCTCATCACACTCTTGCTGAGGCGTGAGCTGATCCAGCTGCCACTGATAACGGCGCCAGACGTGGATCTCGCTGACCTGAGCGGCAGCCTGACTACCTGCCAACGGTTGCAGACGGAAGAAGATCTGCTCCAACCGGCCATCCCGCTCACTCGGGGTCTCTTCAAGTACCTGCAACGGCTGCCAATCCTGCGGCTGATAGTGCCACTCCGGCTCTGCGCAGCGGCCTTGTGCGTTGAGTTCGCAGCGATCCAGCTCCCTTTCACTCTGACCAAGGATGATGGCTTGCGGCAGCGGCAGACGATCCTGCCGCTGGGCGGTCGGCGTGCCTGCCAGCTGCTCCCAGCGACCCTGCTTGAGGCCGTAACCGAAGTCATAACTGCTGGCGGGGATGAGCTTGCCCGCCGGAATCCGATCTTCACAGCGAACGAAGCGGATCTGCCAGCCCGCATCTACCTTGAGCTGCGGCTCGCCACACTGCTGTTCGGCCAGTGCGCCGAGATCGCTGCTCTGCCAGTCGAAGCGGCGGTAGACCCGAAGCTGCTGATAGGGCGCGGTGCTGCTGCGCGCCTTGAGTTCGTAGGTGATCTCGGTGATGCGAGCGGCCAGTTGCTGGCTCGATTCGCCAGTCAGCTGATACTGTCGCCAGTCATTGGGGGAGTAGTTGGCTTGCGCCGAGGATGTAGCCAAAAGCAGGGGGCCTGCCAGCAGCAGCCACCCGGTACCCGAACGGTTCATTTTTATCCCTTTGTTGTTGTTTGTGTATTGTCTTGCGAGTAATCGCAAGGCAATTTAAACAGTTCCAAAGGGATATCAATTGCCAATTAAAAATCAGACAAATCAATAAGATGGTGACTTTTTGAGTCTGATCGAATTATCGTGGGTTGGCGCCGCAGTGAGGACTCACATGTTTCTTTTTTGTTTTCAAAGAAGATCGGTAAATTGTGAGTCCGATCTCATTCAGCTTGTTGTGACAAGGTGGTCAGCTGTCGGGCAATCTTGCCCAGCAGTTGGCGTGAGGGTTTGAGATTGCCGCCGAGATCGGGCCAGGGGAGCCACTGGTCGGGCACCATAAAGCCGGGTAGCGCGCTGCGGATCCAGGCTGCCAACTCGGAGTAGGGAACCGGCTCACCGTGCCAGTCGATAAAGGCGGCGGGGCGCTGCCCCCACTCGTCGCTCGGCACCGGCACCACCAGCGCCTGGGCGACGGCGGGATGATCCACCAGTCGCTGCTCTATGGTCTCGGGCTGGATGTTTTCGCCCCCCGAGATGAAGAGGTTGTCGAGTCGCCCCTCCACCAGCAGTTCCCCTGCCGCAGTGAACCGCCCCTTGTCGCGGGTATGAAACCAGCCCTCGCCATCGAGGGGCAGATCCAGCTCGCCATCTCGGTAGTAACCGGCAAACAGGGTGGTGCCACGCACGCAGATCTCCTGCTCTCTGATGCACACCTCCCGTCCCGGCAGCGGCAGGCCGACTACACCCGCATCGCCGGGTACCGCGGTGCAGACCTGACTACCCATCTCGGAGAGGCCATAGCTCACCTTGGGTTCGAGCCCCATGGCGCAGAGGCGACTCACCAGCGGTTGCGGGATGGCGGCGCCACCGAGCAGCAACTCGCGCAGGCGGGTGCGGGACGGGTCAAAGCCCTCTGCCAGCAGACGCCAAAGCTGGGTTGGCACCAACGAGAGGTGAGTGATGGGCTGGCACTCCAGCCGCTCCTTGAGGGGCCGTTCACGCTGATCCAGCACCAGCGTGGCACCCGCCAGAAAGACCCGAAACAGGATGGCGTAGCCGCCGACATGGAACAGCGGTAGGGAGAGCAGCCAGCCGCAGGCCTCATCAAGGGGAATGAGGGTGGTAGAGCCGCGCGCCGAGGCAAGATGGTTGCAGAGCCGGTGCACCACAGCTTTCGGCGTGCCGCTGGAGCCTGAGGTGAGGATCATGTTGTTGAGCTGGGTCGATGCCAGCGGCCAAGCCTCCTCGCTTGTCGGCAGTTCGCAGGTGAAGTCGAGCTGCAAGGGTTGCCAGTTGCCTGCCGGGATCTCCCCTGCTGACCAGAAGGCATCGGCATCGAGTTGCAGCGCCAGCTCGCGCTGCTTTTCGAGAGGGAAGGCGGGGTTGAGCGGGCAGAACACCACGCCGCTGCGCACGCAGGCCCAGGCCAGCAGCACATCTTCCTGCGCCCCGCGTACCACTGCTGCCAGATGATCGCCACGGCGCACCCCGGCAAGTTCCAGCTGTTGGCACAGGCTGTTGATGCGGGCATCGAGCTGGCGGTAACTGAGGGGGGAGGCGGCGTGGATGGCAATGCGGTCCGGGGTGGTGGTTGCCCGGTGGCGTACCGGGCAAGGCGTCTGTTCGGATGAGCAGGAGGGGTCAATCACGGGAATACAGTTGCTCCAGTCGGCTCAGGTCCGGTTTGCCATCTTCCCCCAGCAGATTGCCTGCCATCCAGCGGCGGGTATCCAGCCCCGGCGCCTGTTCCGGTGCCCACTCGCCTGCCAGATGAAAGAGCTGGTTCAGGCCCAGATCCGATTCGAAGCAGGAGGAGATGATCACCTTGAGCCGCAGTTCGTGGGCGCGGGCGATCAGCGCTTCGCAGTTGGCCAGGGAGCCGAGCAGGGTGGGTTTGAGCACCAGCGCGCGCAGTTGCGGGATCGGCTCCCACGGCTTGCCTTGCGCCAGCAGCTCGTCCAGCGCCACCGGCATGCCGGTGCGGTTGGCGACAAAGGCGATATCGGCAAAGTCGGCGCAGGGGTCTTCCAGATACTCGATGCGATTCGGATCGAGATGGCCACAGAAAGTCCACGCCTCCTCGCGGGTCCAGCCCTGGTTGGCATCCAGTACCAGCTTGAGGGAGGGGAGGCGATCGCACAGCAGGCGGATCAGCGCCAGCTCGTCACGCATCGGGTAGCGCGCCACCTTCAGCTTGGCCTTGTTGGGGGTGCGGTGCAGCCACTCTTTCCAGTTGCGCAGCAGCTCCTGGGGGGAGCCTTGAATGAGGGGATAGGGCTCCGGAAGCGGGTTGCTCTGCTCGGGCCATTTCCGGCGCGCGCAGTCGAGGCCAAATTGCACCGACGGCAGCACGGGGTTCGGGGTGTCGCCGGCGGCCAGGGCCGCCAGCGTGGCAAGGGCTTCTGCCTCAGCCTGTTGCAGGCTCTCTTTTGAGAAGCCGGGCAGGGGGGCAATCTCCCCCCAGCCGTCGTTGATGCGCACCAATAGCCCCTCTCGCGCCACCTCCACCTTGCCGTGAAAGGTCAGTGGCTGGGTAAAAGGCAGTTGATAGCGATACAGGGCTAGTGTCATCAGGGGTTCCGCTTGTATTTGGAGAAGTCGGGGCGACGCTTTTCGTTAAAGGCGTTGCGGCCTTCCTGACCCTCTTCGGTCATGTAGAACAGCATGGTGGCATTGCCCGCCAGCTCCTGCAAGCCCGCCTGACCATCACAGTCAGCGTTAAGGGCGGCTTTCAGGCAGCGCAGCGCCATCGGGCTGTTTTGCAGCATTTCGCGGCACCAGCGCACGGTTTCACGCTCCAGTTCGGCCAATGGCACGACGGTGTTGACCAGACCCATGTCGAGGGCTTGCTGGGCATCGTACATGCGGCAGAGGAACCAGATTTCGCGGGCTTTCTTCTGGCCGACGATGCGAGCCATGTAGGAAGCACCCCAACCGCCGTCGAAGGAGCCCACTTTCGGGCCGGTCTGGCCAAACTGGGCGTTGTCGGCGGCGATGGTCAGATCACACATCATGTGTAGCACGTGGCCACCACCGACCGCGTAACCGGCCACCATGGCAACCACCGGCTTCGGGCAGGTGCGGATGTCGCGTTGGAAGTCGAGCACGTTGAGGTGGTGAGTCCCCTCGTCATCACGGTATCCACCGTAGTCGCCACGGATCTTCTGGTCGCCGCCGGCGCAGAAGGCTTTCTCGCCAAAACCGGTCAGGATGATGGTGCCGATATGATCGTCATAACGGGCATCGGCCAGCGCCTGCAGCATCTCTTTGACGGTGCGGGGACGGAAGGCGTTGCGTACCTGGGGACGGTTGATGGTGATCTTGGCAATGCCATCGTCGGACTTGTGATAGAGGATGTCCTCGTAACCGGCGGAGCAATCCTGCCATTCAACAGGAGCGTACAGTTCAGCTTCCGTCATTGCCTCAATCATGGTTTTTTCCTTCTGATCTGGGAGAGCACAGTTGAGCACACAGTTGAGCAATTCCGGCATGCGGAACGGGTGCGTACAGTTCCGCTTCTGTCATTGCTTCAATCATGACTCGTCTCTTCTTGTTGGTTGACCCACTCCGCGAGGAGTCGGGCAAAGGTGTCGGGCTGGCTGGCGTGCAGGTTGTGGCCGCCATCCAGTACCAAGTGGTTGATTTTGCGATGTTGGTTCGCCAGCTGGCAAGCCAGCTGATGGAATTTGTGATCCCGCTTGCCACTCACCCAGGTGACCGGCAGCTGGCACTGCATTAGCCAGGGGGCGAGATCCGGCTGCTGGCCGAGCGAGGTGGCACGCAGCATGGTGGCGATGGCGCAGCCATCATTGCCAAGGCGTTTGGCGATCTGGCGGGCCCGAGCCGCTTCGTCGAGATCGGCAAACACCCCTTGCTGGTACCAGTCGCCGAGCACCGAGGCGAGTTGCTCGAGCTCGAAGCGCTGCGCCCACAGTTCATCGTGCTGGATGCGGGCGGCCCGTTCACTGGCCGGTAGCCCCGGGTGGCAGTTCTCCAGCAGCAGTCCCTGCAGCCCGGCGGGCTCGCGGCTGGCGTGATAGAGGGCCAGTCGCCCCCCCAGCGAGTAACCCGCCAGTAGATAGCGTTCAATGTTGCGGCTGGCCAGCTCGGCAACCAGCCACTGGTGGCTCTGTTCAAAGTCGCTGACGTTGAGCTCGCGATGCTGGCCGTGACCCGGCAGATCGAGGGCTATACAGTGGATGGCAGGCAGCCGGTCGATCACCGGTTGCCAGTCGTTTCCATCGCCGAGCAGGCCGTGCAGCAGCACCAGCGGCACATTGGCATCTTTATTTGCCACGGATGGCGGCCCCCAGCGCCTTGAGATCATCGGCTACCTGCTCGCTCGGTACCCGGATCTCGATCAAGGTAACGCCATGTTTGAGGGCGGCGCAGTAATCGTGCTCGAACTCGGTCAAGGTGGTTGGTGCGCGATAGCTGAGGCCAAACATGGCGGCGGCATGTTCAAAGGCAAGGCCGTGGGGCAGCCGGTAGTAGCTCTCCAGCAGCTCCCCTTCGGTGGGTACCGGTAACATACGGAAGATGCTGCCGCCATCGTTGTTGAGCAGGATCACCACCAGCGGTCGGCTCGCCTTGCCAAGCAGGGCGAGGCTGTTGAGATCGTGCAGGGCGCTGAGATCCCCAAGCAGCAGGGTGGTGGGCTCGTCGCTGCCTTGCTCGACCGATTGGGCAAAACCGTAGGCAGTGGCAATCAGGCCGTCGATGCCGGAGGCGCCGCGGTTGGTCATCACCCGGCTCGGCCCCTTGCCTGTTTCGCCGAGCATATCCATCAGTCGGGCTGGCATGCTGTTGCCGACAAACAGTTGCCCTTCGATCAGGCTGTTGAGGCGATGGCAGACCCCGAGCTCCGAGAAACCCTCGCAGGCGGCGGCGATCTGCTGGCTGGCGTTGTGTTGCAGCTCGGCCAATTTGTGCCAAGGGCCCTGGGTGGTGACCGGATGGGCCGCAGCAAAGGCGCTGGTGCTGCAGAGCAGCCGGTTGCGCAGCCGGTAGTCGGGATCGAGCCGCGCCGGTTGCGGATCCACCAGCCAGTAATCCTGCCATGAATGGTGTTTGATGAACTGGCCAAGCCGCTTGGAGACAAGCCGCGCGCCAAATTGCAGCAGCACCTCGGCGCGGCCCAGCTCGGCGACGAATTCAGGGTCGTTGAGCGCCAGATCCATATGGATGAGGTTGCGACTATCGAAGCGGATCTGGCTCTGCAGATCTGCCAGCAGCGGCCAGCCGAGTTGCTCCGCCAGCGCGGCGACCGCCTGCGCCTGTTCGGGTTCGGTGATCCGTCCGGCCACAATCACCCCGCGCTTGTGCTGCCACTCGCGCCACTCGGGTTGCGGCGGGCAGGTCGGTTCGATCGCGAGCCACGGGCTCCATGGCCTGTGCGAGCCGAGCCAGTCGCCGAGGGGGGCCAGATAGTCGGAGAAATCCTGATAGTGCTCGCCCGGGTAGAGGGGCTCGGGGTACATGCAGTTGAAGTGCACCACCCCGGGAGTGAGCGCCTGTTTGGCCAAGGCTTGATCCACCGAGCTCAGCACGAAGGCGGCGGGAATGGTCGGGGTGGGGCTCGGCAGGTTCTGCTGATAGACGGGGTAGTGGCCGAAGATCCCCTGCTGGTCGATCGCCTGATTGGCGCCGTTGTCGATGAGCTCCGGGGGACGATCGGCGGAGAGAATAATCAGCGGCACGCCGGTGAGCTGGGCCTCTGCCACGGCAGGCCAGAGGTTGGCTACCGCAGTGCCGGAGGTCATGATCACCGCCACTGGCCGGTTGCTCCCCTTGGCCAGCCCCAGCGCCATAAAGCCGAGGCCGCGCTCATCAAAGTGCAAGTGACGGCGAAAGCCCTGATGGGCCGCAGCCGCCATGGTCAGTGGCGCAGAGCGGGAGCCGGGGGCCAGCGCGATGTCGCGCACCCCGAGGCGAAAGAGCTCCTCCAGCAAGAGGGAAGACCAGATGTGGTTGAAGGTGGCGTGCTGGCTCGAAAACGGGGTGCAGGCAAACTCTTCGCTGGCAGGCTCTTGACAGGTGGGCATAGGGGCTCTCGTAGCGTGAAAAGGGTGAATGACTATCCCAGCAGGGAGAGCACATTGGCGATCTTGTTGTCGAGCTCGGCCCACTCGGCGACAGGCTCGGAACCGGCGACAATGCCGGCACCGGCAAACAGGGTGACGCTGCCCGGCTGAATGCGGGCGCTGCGAATGGCGACCGAGAACTCGGAGGTCTCCCGGCTCAGCATGCCGCAGGCACCGGCGTACCAGCCCCGATCATAGGGCTCGAATTCGCGGATGAAGGCCAGCGCCGCTTCGCGCGGGGCACCACCCACCGCCGGAGTCGGGTGGAGGGCGTCGAGCAGCTGCCAGTCGCAGACCCCGGGCTTGAGTTCGGCTTCGATATCGCACTTGAGGTGCTGCAGCAGCCGCAGTTTGAGAATGCGCGGCTCGGTCAGGGTTGCGTCGTGGGCCAGTGGCGCCAGACGGCTGAGGATGTCGGCGTGTACCAGCCGGTTCTCCAGCCGGTTTTTGTTGTCGGCCAGCAGCTCGGCGGCCAGTTGGGCATCCACCTCTTCATCGCCGGAGCGGCGGATGGTGCCCGCCAGCGCCTCGGTAAAGAGGTGGCTCCCTTCCCGGCGGTAGAGCCGCTCGGGGGAGCAGGCGATAAAGGCCTGCTCGGGGGAGAATTGAAAACCGAAGTGGAAGCAGTCCTGAGCGTGGCGGGCCCACTGGTCGAGCATGGCCCAGGGGCACACATCACCATCGCTGTGCAGACTGGTCAGGATGCTCTCCCGCGACAGCACCACCTTGGGAGTGTGGGCCTGAAAATCGGGGGCCGTGACCCGTTCTACCAGCGTCTGCCATTGGGCGGGGCCGGGGCAATCCTGTCGCTGCCAGGGCTGCTTTTGCAGGGCGGGCAGCGGAGCTTCCGGGCGCAGGGCATCAAGGGCTGCTTCGGCTGCTTGCAGTTCGGTCTCGAGATTGTCGCCATCCAGCCAGAGGTTGAGGCAGAGGCTGACGCACTCGCCACGGCGCACCAGCTCGATGCGGGGCAACACGAAACGGCAGGGGCCAAACCCTTGCCAGCCGGATTGGGCCGGATCGAACGCCAGTCCGCCATAGTAGCGGGGGCTGTCGTCGTGATGCTGGCTGCCCGTGTTGGCGCACACCCGCTTGATGGCGTGTGGCTCGGTCAGCTCATGGATGGCGCCCAGCGCGACATACTCTGGACGATCCTGGCCACGGGCCTGCCAGTAGATGCGGGGATAGAGGGTTTGCGCCGCGAGCCAGCCCAGAAAGGAGCGTACCTCGATCCCTACGCGCAATCGCACGAAGCCGCTGACGTTGCTGTGACGCAGGGCGTCCAGTTGTTGCTTGATATGGGTCTGAGCCAACATGGATTCTTTTCTGAGCCGGGTAGTAACGAGCGATCCGGTAGCAGGATGCCGTAGGTTTATGCCAAAGGGCGATGATTTCCTATATATTATCTGCCCATTCGTCCATGTAAATCGCCCGAGGGAGTTTCACTCTCCGGGGCCAAGTATACCCAAATCCGGTTCGATAACCCTTAACACGATCAATATCCGATTGTTTGGCCATCACAATATGACAAATACCTTCTCTGTTTGGTTGCTGGCGGCGCGTTTGCGAACACTGCCGCTAGCTTGCTCTTCCATCCTGCTGGGCTCGGGGCTGGCTGCCAGTCGTGGCGCCTTCGATGGCGCCATTATGGCGCTCTCGCTGCTGACCGCCATCCTGCTGCAGATCCTCTCCAATCTGGCCAACGATTACGGTGATGCGGTCTCCGGCGCCGACAACGGCGAGCGGATCGGCCCGCAGCGGGCGGTGGTCTCCGGCCTTATCACTCAAAAGCAGATGTGCGTGGCGATGGCACTGACCGCGCTGGCGGCGGTGGCCAGTGGCCTGCTGTTGCTGGGCTGCGCCTTCGGCGGTCAGTGGCTGCAGATTTTGGCATTTGTGGTGCTGGGCGGTGCTGCCATCGTCGCAGCGGTGACCTATACCGTGGGCAAGACCCCTTACGGCTATCGCGGATTCGGCGATATTTCGGTGTTCCTGTTCTTCGGTCTGCTGGGGGTGCTCGGCTCTTACTACCTTTTCACCAAAAGTCTGGATTGGGATCTGCTGCTGCCCGCCACTGCCTGTGGTCTGCTGGCGACCGCCGTGCTCAATATTAACAATGTGCGCGACATCGAGACCGACGCCGCCAGCGGCAAGATCACCCTGGCGGTACGCCTTGGCCGCAACCGCGCCATCGCCTATCACTGGGTGCTGCTGGGGGCGGCGCTACTGGCGACCATCGCCTTTATCCTGACCCAGCCCGCCAGCGTTTGGCCGTGGATCTTCCTGCCAGCCATGAAGCCCCTCAGCGATGCGGCCAAGACCCTGCGCGAAAGCTTTGATGGCGAGGTGTTGACTGGCGCGCTCAAGAAAACCGCCATCAGCGCGTTTCTGTTCAGCCTGCTGCTCTCCATCGGGTTGGCGCTCTCCTGATGAGCGACCTGCTTGTTGTTATGTGAAACGGGCTCCCGAGGTGGGAGCCCTTTTTATGTGCCGACGAGACGTGTTGGCACTGGATAGGCCAGACAGGAACACCACCATGCGTGCATCACTCAAACAGAAAATCATTCAGGTATGCCAGCAAAAAATCGCCCAGAAGGGGGAGACGGTCGGGCTCTCCTTTTATGCCTTCTTTGCCAATCGCAATGACGATCCCGATTTGCTGATGGAGGCAGCGACCTGGTGGATCCAGACCCACAAGCTCGATCACTTTGAGAAGGCCAAGAAAATTCTCCTGCTGGTCGAGCAGGAGTGAAAGTTGGTCGCAATGAAACGCAATGAAACAGAGAGGGCTCCCAAGCGGGAGCCCTCTCTGTTGGTGGTCGATGATGTTATCGACTAGCTGGCGCGCGCCACCTTGAGGGGGCTGCGGGAGAAGATCAGGGTATCCAGCAGCCAGATGGCAACCATGGAGGCCCCCACCAGCGGGAAGGCGATCCCCAGCAGCATCAACAGGGCGATAGCACCACGTATCGGCGGGAGTTTTGTGGGCAGCGGCGGCGCGGCGAGACGGCCCTGCGGACGGCGGCACCACCAGATCCACAAGCCGCTCACGGCGCTGGCCAGCACCATCAGGCAGATGATCAGCATGGCCAGCTGATGGGGCCAGCCGTAGAGCTTGCCCATATGCAGCATGACGCCGCTCTCCACCGTCTTGGCGACCGGGCCGTAATCCTGCCAGCGCACATCGGCCAGCACCTTGCCGCTGTATTGATCGATATGCAGGGTGGCGTCGTTGCGTGGATCATCGGCAAACAGGGCAATGGTGTAGACGCCGGTGTCGCCGACCGGCGGGGTGATGCTGTAACCCGGTTTGACTCCCCGTTCACTGGCGGTCTCGACCACCTGTTGCAGCGCAATGCGCTGGCTCGCCATCACCACTCCCTCATGCTCGCCGTGGTTCATGGCGCCATGATCGTGCTCTTTGTTAGCTGGCTGCGAGCTGGGCATAGGAGTGTTCTCCACCGCCCAGGGAACGGTCTGCTCATGAGCCTGATTCAGGGTGCGGGCCAGCGGTGCCGATTTGGGCACCTCGTTCCACATGGCGGCGGGGAAGCGGTTCCAGACCGCGGCAAACTGATCGCCCCAGAAACCGGTCCAGGTCATGCCGCTCAGCAGCAACAGCAGCAGGAAACCGGCTCCCCAGAAGCCGACCACGGCGTGCAGATCCCGCCACCAGAGGCGTCCGCGCTGGCTTATTCTGGGCCAGAGGATGCCGCCCACCCCGGGCCCCTTGCGTGGCCACCAGAGGTAGAGGCCGCTTAACAGCAGTACCAGACCCCAGCCTGCCGCCAGTTCGATCAGCCGATCCCCCGTGATGCCGAGCAGCAGGTCGGCGTGCAGGGAGCGGGCCACCGCTTGCAGATTCCACTTGTTATCCATGGTGCCAAGCAGGGCGCCGCTGGCGGGATCCATAAACAGGGTCAGCTCCTGTTCGCCCCGATTGACGATGAACTGGGCGCTCTGATCGGGAGCGGCAGGGGGCAGGTATTTACGCAGGCTGGCATCGGGCATGGTCATCATCGCCTTGGCCAGCAGCTGGTCGGCACTCAGGGTCTGGCTGGCGGGGGCGACCTTCATCAGCTCGGGGTACATCAGGTTGTCGAGCTGGGGTTTGAACAGATAGACGATCCCGGTCAGCGACAGCAGGATCAGGAACGGGGCAACGAAGAGACCGGCGTAGAAGTGCCAGCGCCAGATCCGTTGGTAATGACTCGAGTCCCTGTTTTTCATTGCGCATCCTTGTTGGGTTGCCAAACCTTTCGGTTGGTGGAATGTTGGTGGCGGCGCGGATAATAGCAGTAACTTTTTATTAACTGCAATCACACATTTCGTTGCGACTGATCCGGTGCGGGATGGTGACAGTGTGAAGGTATGAGAAGGTTTTTCTGGCTAGCCAGATGAGGCGTCTGGTCTTCATAAGGAAAGGTTTTTGCTGGACTTTTCTTTATAAATTATTACCTTATGATAACAATTTGCAGGCAGTTGCAGCGCAAGGGAGCAAGGATGC
Source organism: Aeromonas sp. CU5 (assembly GCF_002586745.1). Lineage (NCBI taxonomy): Bacteria > Pseudomonadati > Pseudomonadota > Gammaproteobacteria > Aeromonadales > Aeromonadaceae > Aeromonas > Aeromonas sp. CU5. The sequence goes on along the minus strand of NZ_CP023817.1, from coordinate 3,181,799 downwards.
AGCCACATGGGCAATTCGAGATGGTGCGCCGGGGTCAGATGCTGATCTGTCGGCCAAATGGCGCCTTTAATCTGGCGGGTGCCATGGCCTATGAGGCTGACTTTCGCGAGGAATTGGTTGAGCTGGTCGGCCTGCCTTGGGGGATTGTGGAGGTCGCGACCGAGTTTGAAGCCGCCGGGCCCGAGGTGCTGGCCCGTTTTCGCCGCCAGTTTGGCTGGTGCGCCAGCAGTGGCTGCCGGTTTCTGGCGGTAGTGCTAGAGGGTGGTTTCAAACGCTATCTGGCAGATAACCTCTTCAGGGATCTGCCATTCAGGGCGGTGCGTTATTTCGAACAGGAGGCGGCAGCGATCCACTGGCTGGAGCAGCAGCTCACCCCCGATCCCTGCGATATCACCGTGGCAGGGCTTACGCCAAGCTGATAAACCACTTGTCCCGCTCGTCAACGCAGTCGGGTTCACCCATTTCGAATTCACGGCAGATCAGCGGTCGCACCTCGTAGATCCGGCACATCATGGCGGGGAGTGCGATCGAGCGCCCGGGTCAGGCCAGCGTGATAAACCACTTGTCCCGCTCATCCACACAGTCGGGCTCGCCCATTTCGAATTCACGGCAGATCAGCGGTCGCACTTCATAAATGCGGCACATCATAGTGTTGCGATCGAGGGCGGCACACCAGCCATCTTCCAGCCGGTGCATCACCGGCACCTGGCCTTCGATATCATCGACGTAGCGATCCGGTACGCCGGTATCAGTAAACAGCATCACTTCAAGGCGACAGCAGCAGGCTTCGCAGTTCTGGCAGCTGACCTCGACTGGGGTTTGTTGGTTCATCTATGTTGTCCATGCCATGGAATAGCACATTTTTTATAAAAAACAGGCGCCTGCAAAGGCGCCCGTATTGTGGTCAACCGTGAGTCGGGCAGCCAAGCGGCCCATCCTCAGGTTTAGCCCAGTTTGCGGGCGCGGTAGGTGCGCCCCTTGATTTTGCCTTCTTGCAGCCGCTTGAGGGCGGCACTCGCCACACTGCATTTTACCGCGACGTAGGAGTACTGCTCGGAGATCTGGATCTTGCCGACATCGGCACCGGCAATACCGCCTTCGCCAGTCAGGGCGCCCAGAATATCTCCAGCTCGCACCTTGGTTTTGCGGCCCGCATCGATGGAGAGGGTCACCATCTGTGGCGCAATCGGCTTGATGTCACGGCCAATCAGCGTGAGGTCGCCCTGCGGCATCGGGGCCTGCTGGTACTCTTCGATAAAGTTGACGCGCTGGGCTTCGTTCGGCTGATAGAGGCTCAGGGCCAGACCCTGCTGGCCAGCACGGCCGGTACGACCGATGCGATGGACATGGATCTCCGGGTCATAGGTCAGCTCGTAGTTGATGACGGCGCCCAGCTCTTTGATGTCGAGGCCGCGGGCTGCCACGTCGGTGGCCACCAGAATGGTGGCACTGCCGTTGGCAAAGCGCACCAGCACCTGATCCCGCTCGCGCTGTTCCAGATCGCCGTTCAGTGCCAGCGCCGAGAAACCTTTGGCGGCCAGATGATCAGCCACGTCGTTGCAGGCGCGTTTGGTGTTGCAGAACACCACGCAGGAGGCTGGCTGATAGTGGCTCAGCAACCAGGTGAGGGCGTCGAGGCGCTCGCCAAATGGCACCTCATAGAGCTTCTGTTCGATGGCGCTCCCCTCATGGAGAGACTCGACACTCACCTCGACCGGATTGCGCTGCACACCGCGGCTCATCTGGGCGATCCCTTCCGGGTAGGTGGCGGAGAACAGCAGGGTCTGGCGCTGCTGGGGAGCATAGCTGATGACCCGGTTGATCTCTTCGCCAAAGCCCATGTCCAGCATCCGGTCGGCTTCGTCCAGCACCAGGGTTTTAAGGCCAGACAACTCCAGGGTGCCTTGCTCCAGATGCTTGAGGATGCGGCCCGGGGTACCGACAGCGATGTGGGCGCCAAAGCCCAGCGTGGCCGATTGGGGCGCAGTCTGGGTGCCGCCGCACAGGGTCACCAGCTTGACGTTGGGCAGGGCGCGGGCCAGACGACGGATCTCCTGCGCCACCTGATCTGCCAGTTCGCGGGTCGGACAGAGCACCAGCGCCTGCACTTCGAGACGATGGACGTTGAGCTGTGCCAGCAGGCCAAGGCCGAAGGCGGCGGTCTTGCCGCTACCGGTTTTAGCCTTGGCGATCAGGTCTTTGCCATCGAGCACCAGGGGCAGACTCTGGGCCTGGATCGGTGTCATCTGCAGATAACCCAGGCTGATGAGGTTCTCTTGCAGGGCGGGGGAGAGATTGAGGCTGCTAAATTCGCTGTTGTTCACAAAAAGACTCTATTTCGAAGAAAACGGGGATGCGCACGAGCGCTAAGGCCGCGCATCATACCAGAATGTGGCAGTGGATGTGGCGGAAATTTGAACGGTTGACCATAGGGGCGCGCATGCAGGGTTCATTTGTTGCCAAACAGATCGCTGGCAATAACTGACAATGCGATAAGGACTATTTTTCAAACACTCATCTAATTATTTATCGCGGATAAACGTTTTCCATTTTCGGTATTTCAATATAATCACTGAAAAATATTCTACGAGCAGTCGTTACGCCACAGGAAATGTTGCGAAAATGCTGCTCGAATATTTTCAAAAACATGAAAACGGCGTCTGCATTGCCCAACGTGATGTTTTAAAAGGATTTATGTTATCTATGTTGTGTGATTAATATCAGTTCATTGCGCAATTAATTTAAAAACGTTTGTATTATCCTGCATGCATATTATTGAGCGGGATTGTGATGGCTATCTGATTTTTAAATGTGCAAATGTCTATGATGGCGCCGGTCAAAAATTACAATTTACTCAGGTGCTACAGGTATGGAATACGTTCACTTTGTGCTCGGACTGGTCATGGTCCTCGCTCTTTCGCTGCTGGCTAACCGCCACAACTGGAAACAGATCAAGCTGCGTTATATTGGCCAACTGCTGGTGGTCGAACTGGCGCTGGCCTGGTTCATGCTGAACTCCGAAGTGGGTCTGGCGGTGGTGGGGGGCTTCGCGGCTGGCTTCACCAAGTTGATGGAGTTTGCCAAACAGGGCACCGACTTTGTGTTCGGTGGTCTGGTCAACGAAGGGGCCTTCTCCTTCTTCCTGATGGTGCTGATGCCCATCGTCTTCATCTCGGTGCTGATCGGCATTCTGCAGTACATCCGTCTGCTGCCTATCGTCATTCGTGGCATAGGTACAGTGCTGGCCAAGATCAACGGCATGGGCAAGCTGGAGTCTTTCAATGCCATCAGCTCGATGATCGTCGGTCAGTCCGAGAACTTCATCGCCCTCAAGAACACCCTGCCGCACCTGAACGAGAAGCAGATGTACACCCTGGCAGCGACGGCCATGTCCACCGTTTCCATGTCCATCGTCGGTGCCTACATGCAGCTGATCGAGCCACGTTATGTGGTTGCCGCACTGGTGCTCAACATGTTCAGTACCTTCATCGTGCTGTCACTGATCAACCCGTACGAGCCGGATAACTCGGTGACCGACCTGAAAGCCATCACCGAAGGTGACGAACACCACACGCCGAAGAAAGAGAACTTCTTCGAGATGCTGGGCGAGTACATCATGGCCGGTTTCACCGTTGCGGTGATCGTGGGGGCCATGCTGGTGGGCTTTATCGCGTTGATTGCGCTGGTGAACTACCTGTTTGAGATGGCGTTTGGCGTCAACTTCCAGTTCGTGATGGGCTACCTCTTCTACCCAATCGCCTGGATCCTGGGTATCCCGAGTGGTGAAGCGCTGCAAGCGGGCTCTATTATGGCGACCAAGCTGGTAACCAACGAGTTCGTGGCCATGATGGATCTGGGCAAGGTTGCGGCCGAGCTCTCGCCGCGTACCGTCGGCATCCTCTCCATCTTCATGGTGTCGTTCGCCAACTTCAGCTCCATCGGCATCATCGCCGGTGCGGTGAAGGCGCTGAACGAAGAGAAGGGCAATATGGTTTCCCGCTTCGGTCTGAAGCTGGTCTACGGCTCTACCCTGGTCAGCCTGCTCTCTGCGGTTATCGCTGGCATCATGATCTAATCCTCTAGTGGCATCACCACTGGCAGGCCCCGGACTCAGGTTCGGGGCCTTTTTTGTCTCTGCGTTATATCAACCAGCCGCACCACCAGCCAGCAACCAGCAGGGTGAGGGTGCAAAAGCCGGTTTCCAGAGGGCCACCGCTTTTGAGCGGCCAGCCCGGCAGCCGGAAGCGGCGCTTGATGGGCCAGAAGAGCGGAATGCCCGCCGGGGTGAGCCAGTCTCCCAGCAGATGACTGAGGTAGCCGACGATAAGCGCATCTTTGACCCCGACAGGCACAGATCCGGCAGGCAAGCTCTGGTTTAGTCCCCAGATGGCGATGGCCACGGCTAGCAGGCTGTGGGTGAAGCCGCGATGGCCGCACAGTCGCGACAGGGGTTTCGAGATCCACGGCAGTCGTTGTCCCAGCACCGATTTGGGATGATCGAGGTCGGGCAGCAGCGCACTGGCCAAGGCGGCAGGAATGGTCTGCCACAGGCTGGCATCGGCCAGGGCCGGGGTGAGCTGTAGTTTGTGGGCGAGCAGGGCGCAGGTAACAGAGAAGAGCAGGTGCCCTTGGGCGGTCATGATGATTACTGTGTGGAGAAAGGGCGGCGCATCTTATCAGGCCGCTGGCGTTGGTCAGCTGTTATTTTAAAAATCAGGATGTTACGGTGAAAAAGCGCCCAAGCTGGGCGCCTTTAGGGTCTCTTTACAACTTGCCTTTGACCAGCCACTTGTCGAGGGCATTGGCGAAGCATTGCTTGTCGGCAGAGTTGAAGGGGGCGGGGCCGCCAGTTTGCACGCCAGCGGAACGCAGCTCCTCCATGAAATTACGCATCCCGAGCCGCGCCTTGATGGTCTCGCGGGTGTAGATCTCGCCGCGGGGATTGAGCGCCTCGCCACCGGCGTCGATCACCCAGGAGGCGAGGGGGATATCACCGGTGATCACCAGATCGCCGGGCTGAACCTGCTGGGCGATGACATGATCTGCCACATCGAAACCCTTCTCCACCTGCTGGGTTTTGATAAAGGGGGAGGGGGGAACCCGCAAGCCTTGATTGGCCACCAGCGTGGTGACGACCTGGGTGCGGTGGGCGGCGCGGTAGAGGATCTCCTTGACCGGAATAGGGCAGGCATCGGCATCAACCCAGATGGGCATGGCATGGTTTCCTGTGGTTAAAACGGGGGAATACGAGAGCAGGCATAGTAACACAGGCGACCGCTGTCCGCCGTGGGGCTGAGTCGGCCCCGCCTTTCGTGTAAGCTGGGGGCCGTTGGCGAGAATCAGAAGGAGACGACATGGATCGGGTGCCCGGTGAAGTAATTTATGCCCTGACCCTGGATGGCAAGGGTGGTATGGCGCCGCTGACGGCGGGAAGCGACATTCCGGGGGATCGCCCGGCCTGGCTGCATCTGGATTACGGCCATCCCGATTCGGCGCGCTGGTTGCTGCAAACCCCGCTGCTGGGCGAGGCTGCCAAAGAGTCGCTGCTCGGCCAGAGCAACCGTCCCAAGCTGGTGCGGATGGGGGAGACGGTGCTGCTGATCCTGCGCGGCATCAATCACAACAAGGATCACAGACCCGAAGAGATGGTGGCCCTGCGGATCTTCATCACCCCGGATCTCATCATCAGCAGCCGTCGTCGTCCGCTGCTCTCCGAGCAGGATGTGTTCAACCAGCTCAAGCTGGGTGGCGGTGCCGATACCCCGGCTGACTGGTTGGTGGAGATCTGCGATGCCCTGACCGATCGGGCAGGGGAGTTTGTCGAGGAGCTGCACGACAAGATCCTCGATCTGGAGGAGATGGTGCTGATGCGCGACATGCCTGCCAATGGCCGCCTGGCGCTGATCCGCAAGCAGCTCATCATGATCCGCCGCTACCTCTCCCCCCAGCGGGATCTGGTGGCGCGGCTGGCCAACGAGAAGATCAGCTGGCTTGATGAAGATGACCGCCGCCGCCTGCTCGATATTGCCGACCGGTTGCGACGCTGGCTCGACGACCTCGATGCCGGGGTGGCGCGCACGGCGGTGCTGGCAGACGAGATCAACAATCTGATGGCAGAGGCGACTAACCGTCGCGCCTACCAGATGTCGGTGATGGCGCTGCTGTTTTTGCCTGCCAGTTTCCTGACCGGCCTGTTTGGCATCAACCTCGGCGGTATGCCCGGGGCCGAGAGCCCGACCGCCTTCTGGGTCTTCTGCGGATCCTTGGTGGCGCTGGCAAGCGGGCTGGCAGTCTGGCTCAAGCATCGACGCTGGTGGTAAGGAGGCATAACCCATGTGGCAATCAATTGGCCTGACCCTGCTGCTGTTGCTGGGTCACACCCTGATCCGGCGGCTTATTCACAAGAGCCTGCTGGCGCTCGGCCAGAGCAGGCAGGTGAGCGAGAACCGGGTGCTCTACGTGGCCCATGTGTTCCACTTCCTGCTCGGCTGCGCCACCTTGCTGGTGCTGGCCGGGGTGTGGGGGCTCGATTTCTCCCGACTGGTGGTGCTCGCCTCCTCCTTCTTCGCAGTGCTGGGGGTCGCCATGGTGGCGCAGTGGTCGATCCTCTCCAACATCACCGCCAGCATCACCATCTTCTTCGCCTTTCCCTATCGGATTGGCGATCGGATCCGCATCCTCGACAAGGATGATTCGGTCACCGGCGTGATCACCGAGATCGGCCTGTTCTACCTGCGGGTGCGCGATGACAACGGTGATCTGGTCACCTATCCAGCCAACCTGATCCTGCAAAAGCCGGTCAGGAAGCTGGAGGGCAAGCTGGCGGAACCGCTACAACCGGAATAAAAAGCAACCGGAATAGAAAGTAACCGGAATTGAAAAAGGCTCCTTGGAGCCTTTTTGCTGTGCGGTGTCTGGCTGGTGCTGCGTTAGCGTTCGAAGAAGCGGTAGAGGTATTCCACCTGGATTGGGCAGTCGGCCACCAGATGGACGTGGTCGCGGGCCTGCTCGACCGTGCCGAAACTGACCGGGCAACCAAGGGTATCGGTCATTTCATAGAGGGTGCCATCCTTGCCTCTGAACTCGATGAGCCAGCCGGGAACCGCGATGTCATGGATAAGTTCAGCTTCCATGAGGAGCTGTTGTTGATAGAGCTTACGAAGTTCACTGACTGTCATGATGCTCTCCTTTCCTTTGGGGAATATCCACTTTCAGTCTATGCCGGTCACAGAGGGGCAGCAACGGGATCATCCCCGCAGGTACTCCCAGGCCCAGCGGATGCGGATAAAGGTCTCGGCATCGCCACCCCGGTCCGGATGGTGCTGCAGTGCTAGCTCCCGCCAGCGGCGGCGGATCGCCTCCTGACTTGCCTTTTCATCGAGCTCGAACAGCGCCAGCGCTTCCTCTTTGTGTCCCTCCCCGTCATAGGCGCGCCAGAAGCGGTTGAGCAGGGTTTCTACCTCTGCCCGATCCGTCTGCCAGAACACCTGCCAGTCGAGATAGTAGCTGCGCAGATTTTCGCTGAGGGCAAAGGCGTGGCTGGCCTTTGATTTGTCGGCCAGCGGTTCGAGCCGGATATCCAGGGTGCTGATCACCAGCCACCACCCCTCTTGCCAGAGCTCGGCCTGCAACTGGTAGAGGGCGTTCATGATCAGAAAGTTGACCCGAAATAGCTGCAACTGCTCATCGTCTGCCAAGGGCGGGATTGCCCCCTGCTGGCGCAGGTCGGCCATCAGCTCGTGCACCTTGTAGCTGCCCGCCGCCTGTTGCAGCAGGGCCAGCAGCGGGGCGATCAGCGGATTGTGGGTGGCCTCGCTCATTCGGCGCCCTGCTCTCTGGCTGGTTGCAGGGCGATCAGCAACTCACCCGCCTGCGGGGTGACGGGGCCGGTGACGATGTGGGGTTTGCCCTTGACGTCCATTACAAACAGCGGGATGGCGCCGGGATTGGCGGCCTGATATTGGGCCCAGTCGAACGCTTCGCTCAGGCGGGTGGCCTTGATCTGGCCACCCCGGCTTAGCAGACCGCTCAGCTTGGCATAATTGATGTCGGGGCCGAACAGGTTCTGGCGGGCGCGGAAGGTGGCGCTCTCCCGGTTGGCCTTGCCGTGCTGCTCGCTGGAGCGCAGGGAGTAGACCTGCTCCTCGCCGTAGAGGTGGGCGAAGTGCAGTACCCCGAGCGCGTTGTTGTGGCGGTTGGGGGAGAGTGCCAGCACGGTACTGATGCTGGTGAGCGGCAGGTGCAGCTCGGCATGCTCCGACTGGGGGTTGCCGAAGTAGCAGGGCAGGTTGCTCATCCGCGCCTGTTTGCAGAACTCCCAGGCGGGATCGCAGAGTTGCACCGGCACCCCCTGATCCGCCAGCGCCTTGCCGATGGCCCGCGCCACCGAGTTGGCGCCGATGATGAGCCAGGTGTTGGGGGCGCTCTGGCGCATCTTGAGCAGGCTGGCCAGCGGCGCCGAGGTGAGGCTCTGCAACACCACGGTGGAGATGATCACCGCAAACACCAGCGGTACCAGCTTGTCAGCATCGGGGATCTCTGCCTGATGTAGGCTGATGGCGAACGAGGCGCTGACCGCCGCCGCGACTATGCCGCGCGGTGCAATCCAGCTCAGCAGGGCGCGAGCCCGCCAGGAGAGATCCGAGCCCCAGGTCGAGACCAGAATACAGAGCGGGCGCGCCACGAACTGCACCACGCAGAGCAGTGCCAGCACCATGGGGCCGAGTTGCCAGAGCTGGGCCAGATCAAGGCGGGCTGCCAGCAGGATAAACAGGCTGGAGATAAGGATGACCGCGAGATCTTCCTTGAACGCCAGCACCTCCTCCAGATCCAGCCCCTCCTGATTGGCGAGCCAGATGCCAAATACGGTCACCGCCAGCAGGCCCGATTCGTGGCTGAGCCAGTTGGAGAGGCTGAAGGTGACCAGCACCAGCGCCAGCACCCCGAATTTGTGCAGGCTGACCGGCAGCCAGTCCTTGCGAATGAGCAGGGTGGTGAGCCAGCCAGCCGCCACCCCGATGAAGGTGCCGACCCCCACCGTTTTGGCCAGTGCCAGCAGGGTGTGGCTGATGAGATCCCCCTGACTGCCGAGGCGCACCGCCTCGAACACCAGCACCGCAAACAGGGCGCCGATGGGGTCGATGACGATCCCCTCCCAGCGCAGGATCCTGTCCACCTCCCGGGTGGGGCGGATCACGTTGAGCATGGGGGCAATCACAGTGGGGCCCGTTACTACCAGTACCGCGCCGAGCATGGTGGCGACCCGCCAGTCCAGCCCCAGCAGGAAGTAACCGGCGCTGCCGATGACGGCGAAACTGACCAGCATGCCGGTGGAACAGAGGTTGCGCACCACCTTGCCGATCCCCTTGAGTTCGGCCAGATGGAGGGTCAGCGCCCCCTCAAACAGGATGATGGCCACCGACAGGGAGACCAGCGGAAACAGCAGATCGCCGAGCAGGGCATCGGGGTCGAGCAGGCCGCTGACCGGACCCAGGGTCAGGCCGGTGAGCAGCAGAAACAGGATGGCGGGCACCCGCAGCGACCAGGCGAGCCATTGGGCCAGCACGGAGACCAGGGCGATCCCGGCCAGGGAGAGGGCAATCATGCAGACCTCGATTCAGGCAGTGAGTATGGAGCTAGTGTAGTGGGTAAGTTGGTCAGATTGACACCGGAAGGAGCGGGCGTCATGGCCGGGATGGGGAGATGTGCGACAGTCGGCGTCATGGTGGCTGGCGGTGGTGTGACGGGCGCCAGCCAGACGCCAACCGTGGTTATGGGGTGGCCTTGGGGCCGGATTAGATGGGGCTCTCCTTGTGGAGCTCGCCGACACAGTCGGCCAGCGCCAATACCAGTGCGGAGCGCACCATCTGATCGAGCCGGTTGAGCTGCATCTGGTAGAAGGCCCAATCTTCTTCGCTGGCGGGGGGCTCCAGCTTCATCATGCCGCCCTGATTGACCCCGTGCAGGCGGTCGAGCAGATCACGGATCGGCTTGTCGCTGAAGCGGTAATCCTTGGGGTCGCGCACCAGAAAGTCGCGGATCTTGATATAGGCTTCGATATCCTGATAGCGCTCGAGGGAGATGAGGCCGAGGGCGAAGATCAGCTTGAGGCGCACCTCCAGCTGGCCGAGGGGGCCGCTCTGGTTGAGCAGGGGTTCGATGGCGTATTTGACGGCATACTCCTCCTGACGAAAGGCGCGTCGCATCAGGGAGTCGACCGCTTCTTCCAGGATGGTCACGGCTTCGAGAAAGAAGCCGCGGGGGCCATCCTGCTCGTTCAGTCGTTCCAGTACTTCATCTTCCTGGTGTGTGGTCATAGGTGTATAGGGTCCAGCTGACAGGGAGAGAGTGGGCCTCTCTCCCGGTTTTTATCATATGGGGCACATTCCCTTGCCATTCAAGCGCTTGGCGCGCTATCAGTGGTGGCTGAATGTGCCGCAAGCAGGGTCATTACAGGGTTTCGTAACGGGCGACGATGGCGCGAACCACCTCGCTCTCTTCATCCAGCCCGGTGACGCGGGCCAGCGCTTTGGCCGGGCCCAGCTCCGCCAGCAGGGCTTGCAGCTCCACCGCCTGCGGGTCATCGGCATTGCGATAGTGCAGCGCTGCGGCGATCCCCTCCTGCAACTGCTCGTTGGGCAGGCCGTACTCCAGGGTGCCGAGCAGCGGCTTCACCAGCCGATCCCCCGCCGCCAGTTTGCGCAGTGGCTGACGACCGACCCGGTCAATCTCGTCCACCAGATAGGGGTTGGCGAAGCGGGAGAGGATCTTCTCGATGTAGGCGGCATGCAGACGGGGATCGAAACCGTAGCGTTTCACCAGCACGGCCCCGCTCTCCTCCATGGCGCGGCGCACCTTGCTGCGGATCACCGGATCTTCGATCGCTTCGCGCACTGTGCGGTAACCCCGTAGCTTGCCGAGGTAGGCGGTGACGATGTGGCCGGTGTTAAGGGTGAACAGCTTGCGCTCGACGAAGGCCATCAGGTTGTCGGTGGGCTCCATGCCCGCCACCTTTGGCAGCTCCCCCTTGAACTGGGTCTGGTCGACGATCCACTCGCTGAAGCTCTCTACCGTCACTTCCAGCGGATCATCGTTGGCGGCCGCAGCGGGCGGTACGATGCGATCCACCGCCGAGTCGACGAAGCCGATGCAGGTTTCGAGCGTGGCATGATACGCGACTGGCAGGTACTTGAGTACCTCCTGCTTGAGGTGGCTGGTGCCGCGTACCATGTTTTCGCAGGCGATGACGTTCAGCGGTGTCAGGTTGCCAGCATCGAAGCGGGCCTGCAGCCCCTTGGCCAGGGTGCTGGCAATCTTGTCCAGAATGTTGGGGCCGACTGCGGTGGTGACCAGATCGGCGGTGATGATACGGGCGATCACCTCGTGACCGGCGGAGCTGACCGCTGCCACGTTGCGCACCACGTCCAGCTTCTGATCCGCTCCCACCACATGGACCTTGTACTCCTGACGGTGGTTGAGCTGATCGATCAGAGTGTCGTTGACGTCGGCGAAAGTGACCTGATGGCTGGCATCAGCCAGCAGTTTGCCGATAAAGCCGCGACCGATATTACCAGCACCAAAATGCAATGTTTTCATGATATTAACCTCTTGAACCAAAGACGATGAAAGATGATTACGCAGCCTGTTCGGCACCCAGCAGATCCAGGAAAGCCTGGGGATCCGTGGTGCTGGCCAGCCGGTCGATGAGACCGGGTTCATCCAGTGCATTGGTCAGGCGGGTTATCACCTGCATGTGTTCGTCGTTGCGGGCGGCGATGCCGATCACCAGCCGCGCTACCTCATCGGCGGCCTCGCCAAAGGCGACTCCGGCCGGGTACTGGCAGATGACGATACCGGTACGCTTCACGAACTTCTTGGCGGCGATGGTGCCGTGAGGCACGGCGATGGACTCGCCGAGGTAGGTAGAGACCAGCTGCTCGCGCTCCAGCATGGCGTTGACGTAGTCGGGTGCCACGTATCCGCGCTCTGCCAGCAGTCGGCCTGCGGTCAGGATGGCGGCCTCCTTGCTGTCCGCTTTCAGTCCCAGATGCACGTCATGACGGCTCAGGATAAAGACCTCGGCTGCTTGCGGCTCGTAGCTGTCGTCGTTAGCCGCCACCAGCAGTTGCGGGTTGGCGACGTCATCGTTGGCGGCGCGGCTCAGGCTCTGTACCAGCTCCTGATAGAGGCCGTTGTCGAGGAAGTTGGTCAGCGAGATATGGTGAGCATTCGGCGCATGGCGACGGGCCCGCTCGGTCAGATCCTTGTGGGTGATGACCCAGTCCACCTGATCGTCGAGCTGATCGATGGCGCGGTTGGTGACGCTGATATCGAGCCCGGCAGCCTGCACCCGCTTGCGCAGCATGCCGGCACCCATGGCGCTGGAACCCATCCCCGCATCGCAGGCGACCACGATATTGCGTACCGCCATCAGTTCGCCGCCCGGCTTCTTGGCCGCTGCGGTTTCAGGCTTGCCGCCCTTCATGGCTTTCATCTTGCGGGTGGCTTCACCGAGGGCATTGGCCTCGTCAGCTTCCGGCTGCTGGGCGCGGACGAACACGGCGGCGACCAGGAAGGAGACTAGGGTGGCGCTGATGATGGAGAGGGCGACTCCGATCAGGGAGGCTTTCGGCGTCATCAACAGCACGGCGAAGATGGAGCCCGGCGACGCGGGGGAGACCAGACCGGCGTTGAACAGGGTCAGGGTAAAGACCCCGGTCATGCCACCGGCGATCACCGCCAGAATGAGGCGCGGGTTCATCAGCACATACGGGAAGTAGATCTCGTGGATGCCGCCGAAGAAGTGAATGATGGAGGCGCCAGCAGCGGACTGCTTGGCGGCACCACGGCCGAACACCATGTAGGCCAGCAGCACGCCCATGCCCGGGCCCGGGTTCGCTTCAATCAGGAAGAAGATGGAGCTGCCGTGCTCGGTCGCCTGCTGGATCCCCAGTGGTGAGAAGATACCGTGGTTGATGGCGTTGTTGAGGAACAGGATCTTGGCCGGTTCGACGAAGATGGAGGTGAGCGGCAGCATGTGGTTATCCACCAGGAAGCCGACACCACCGGCCAGCAGGCCGGAGAGCACCTTGACGAAGGGGCCAATCACGAAGAAGGCGAGGATCGCCAGCAGCATGCCGATAAGGCCGGCGGAGAAGTTGTTGACCAGCATCTCGAAGCCGCTCTTGACGCGACCGTCCATCGCCTTGTCGAAGCGCTTGATGGTCCAGCCACCGAGCGGGCCGACCATCATGGCGCCCATGAACATCGGGATGTCGGTCCCCACGATGACGCCCATGGTGGTGATGGCGCCGACCACGCCGCCGCGCTCACCGCCCATCAGCTTGCCGCCGGTGTAGCCAATCAGCAGCGGCAGCAGGTAGGTGATCATGGGGCCAACCAGCTTGGCCAAGGTTTCGCTTGGCAGCCAGCCGGTGGGGATGAAGAGGGCGGTGATAAAGCCCCAGGCGATGAAAGCGCCTATGTTGGGCATGACCATATTGGACAGGAAGCGTCCAAAATTCTGTATCTTGACTTTGGTATCCGGTGATAACATGTCGGGACCCCGTTTTAAGCCTGTTTGATTAAAAGTGGTAGTCGGGATGGCCGGTTTTGCCGAACCGCCATCCCGGTCGTCTAAGCAACTTCAATCTACCAGCTTGCGATCACATTAGGCTGAAAACGGGGTGTCTTGTGACACACCTCTCAGAAACCCCGCCATACCCCCTTCTCAACCAGTGATCTGGGTCACATTCTGATGCTGTAATTCGGCTACTTTTCGATCCTTTCTGTTTTGAGTGACCCGTTTTTGTGATGCAGGTCACCAAAGTTGGTTTGCTGCATTCGGGTGGTAAGGTGATTTGCGTCACAAATTCAGTTTTTGTACTCGAATGGAGCAATCCGCTCAATAACATATCAGCGGGTAGTGACGATGGATTTATCGAGATAGTCTCTTGGTTATCAATGAATCAATAAGTTTGTAACCCGCTTTCAGCTTTATGGTCGGCGATGAGGGCTCTTTTGCGGCTGACTGATGGAGATGGGTAGGAAAATACAGGGTGTGATTGTGCGGCTGACGCTCGGGGATCTTGTTTGCCGTGCAGGGATGAACGCAGATAAAAACAAACCGCCAGCAGGCGGTTTGTCGGTTTTTGCGATATGGCCCCTGTCGGGTGCGGCTGCTTAGTAGAAGCTGGCATCCTCGGGGGAGGGGCGGGTCTTGAAGCGGCGATGGAGCCACATGTATTGCTCCGGCGCCTTGCGCACGGCGGCTTCAATCTCGCGGTTGGCGCGGGCGGCATCGACCATCTCATCACCGCTGGGGTAGTCGGCGAGCGGTGCCCCGATATGCAGGGTGTAACCCTCGCTGGTGCGGATGTTGTAGCAGGGCAGGGTGACGGTGTTCTTCACCCGCGCCAGGGTGGCGGTGCCGGAGATGGTGGCCGCCTGCTCGACGGCGAAGTAGGGCACGAACACGCTGGCGTGGCTGCCGTAGTCGTGATCCGGCGCGTACCAGAGGGCGTCGCCGTTGCGCAGCGCCTTGATCATCCCCTTCACGTCCATCCGGTCCACCAGATATTTGTTGGAGGCGCAGCGACCGTGGTACTGGGCATACTCCAGCACCGGATTGGTGTTGGGGCGATAGACCCCCACCCCGGGGCGTACCAGACCGAAACAGCGGGCGTTGAGCTCCAGGGTCAGGAAGTGGCAGGAGAGCAGCAACATGCCCTGACCCTTTTCCATGGCGGCGATAACATGCTCTTCCCCTTCCACCTTCATCAGGTTGCGCATCCGCCAGTCTGGCCAGAACCATGCCATGCCCACCTCGAACACGGCGCAGCCCACGCTCTCGAAGTTTGCTTTCAGCAACTGCTCCCGCTGATCCTGGGTCAGTTCCGGCAGCGCCAGTTCCAGATTGCGACGGGCAATCTTCACCCGGGATTTCAATATTCTGGCGGCGAGGCGGCCGAGCTGGCGGCCCAGCCACATCTGGCTGCGCCACGGCAGCAAGGTCAGCAGCCAGAGTAGGGAGAGGCCGAACCAGCTGGCCCAGTAACGGGGATGAAACAGGCGGGGCTCGAGGCGAGGAGCGTTGTCATGGGCCATGGGTAATCTCTTGTTCGCAAACACAATCGGGGGATTCTAGCCGAAAAGGGGGGGCGGGGGCGAATGGCTGTGTGCTGGTCAGAGGGGTAGCCTGCGTCCGGTTAGCGTGACAGGTGCGGCAACTGCGGTCGGCTTTTTCTCCACCCAATAAAAGAGTGTGATAAAATCGTCCGCTGATTTTTCAGGTTTTGAGAGCCGATACAGATGAAGATCACCCTGCCCGATTTTGAAAAAGCCCGCGTGCTGGTCGTTGGCGATGTCATGTTGGACCGTTACTGGCATGGCCCTACCGGCCGGATCTCCCCCGAGGCGCCGGTACCCGTAGTCAAGGTTGAACACATTGAGGAGCGCCCCGGTGGCGCGGCCAACGTGGCCCTCAACTCCGCCGCTCTTGGCGCCCACGCCGTGCTGCTTGGCCTGACCGGTCAGGATGAAGCGGCCGATGCGCTGGCCGGTCAGATGGCTGGCGTCAAAGTCGCCTGTGATTTCGTTCGTCTGGCCGACTACCCGACCATCACCAAGCTGCGGGTACTGTCCCGCAACCAGCAACTGCTGCGTCTGGATTTTGAAGAGCCCTTCCACTCCGTCGATGCCAGCCTGCTGATGAGCAAGGTTGAGCAGGCGTTGCCGAGCTGCGACGTGATGATCCTCTCCGACTATGGCAAAGGCGCCCTCAACGATGTGCCCGGCATGATCCAGCGGGCCCGCGCTGCAGGTATCCCGGTGATGGTCGACCCCAAGGGGACCGACTTCGAGAAGTACCGCGGTGCCACTCTGTTGACCCCCAACATGTCCGAGTTCGAGGCTGTGGTGGGCAAGGTGAAGAGCGAAGAGGATCTGGTCGCCAAGGGGCTGGAGCTGGTCAAGCGCTTCGAGCTGGATGCCCTGCTGGTCACCCGTTCCGAGAACGGCATGACCCTGATCCGCGAAGGTCAGCCGGAGCTGCACCTGCCGGCTCAGGCCCACGAGGTTTACGATGTGACCGGTGCCGGTGATACCGTGATCTCCACCCTGGCCACCGCGCTGGCGGCAGGCAAGAGCCTGGATGAAGCCTGTGCGCTGGCCAATACCGCAGCCGGTATCGTGGTCGGCAAGCTGGGTACCTCTACCGTCAGTCCGGTCGAGCTGGCCAACGCCCTCTATACCGAGCAAGAGACAGGTTTCGGTGTGATGTCTGAAGCCCAGCTGAAAGTGGCGGTCCGTGCCGCCCGTCTGCGCGGCGAGAAAGTGGTGATGACCAATGGCTGCTTCGACATCCTGCACGCCGGTCACGTCTCCTATCTGGCCAACGCTGGCAAGCTGGGGGATCGCCTGATCGTGGCGGTCAACACCGATGAGTCGGTTCGCCGCCTCAAGGGGCCGGGTCGTCCGGTCAACCCGACCGAGCGCCGCATGACGGTGCTGGCGGCCCTTGGTGCCGTTGCATGGGTGGTGCCTTTCAGTGAAGATACCCCGCAGCGCCTGATCGCCGAGATCCTGCCGGACCTGCTGGTCAAGGGCGGTGATTACAAGCCGGAGGATATCGCCGGTTACGCCGAGGTGACCGCCAATGGCGGTGAGGTGCGAGTGCTCAATTTTGAAGATGGTTGCTCCACCTCCGACATCATCAAGACTATCCGCGAGCGCGGCTAACGCTCAGCTGGCCCCGTAATCTGACGGGGCCGACTACGGCCGGAGCAAGCCGACAGAAATCCGGATAACAAAAAGGCGACATTGCGGTCGCCTTTTTCATTCCCGATAACGGTTATCAGGCTTTGGTTTTTGCCGTGGCAGGCATCAGACCCTGGTTCACTTCTACCAGATCCTGCGCTTCCAGCACACCGGCAGCCTGTTTCAGGCTGAGGATGTTGAGGATGTAGTTGTAACGGGCGGCAGAGAGTTTCTGCTTGGCATCGTACAGCTTGCGGGTGGAGTCCAGCACATCGACGATGGTGCGGGTGCCCACTTCGTAACCGGCCTCGGTCGCTTTCAGGGCGCTATCGGCGGAGACCACGGACTGGCTGTAGGCGCGTACCGAGCCGATGCTGGCGTTCACGTTGTTGTAGGAGGAGCGCACCGTACTCTGTACCGAGCGGAAGTTTTTCTCCAGCAGTTCGCTGGCGGCCACGTAGTTGAATTGGGCCTGCTTCACTTTGGACGTAGTGGCACCACCGCTGTAGATCGGCAGCTTGAAGGTCAGGCCAATGTTGCCTTGCGAGTTTTCACTGCTCATGCCCGGTGTGTCGTTCTTGTAATCGGTGTTGCTGCTCTGCAGACCGGCACCCAGATCGAGAGTCGGCTCATGACCTGTCTTGGCCAGATCGATCTGCTCTTTGGCGATGTCCTTGGTGATGCGGGCGTTGTGCAGTTGCAGGTTCTTGTCCAGCGCCAACTCCAGCCACTTGTCGGAGCCAAAGGTGGTTTTTTGCGGCGTGAAACGATCGGTGTTCAGCACATCCAGATTGCGGTGATCGATACCGGTCAGCTCGCGCAGGGTTTCGTAGCTGTTGGCCAGCTCATTCTCTGCGTTGATCTCGTCGGCCAGCGCCTGGTCACGGGAGGCTTCGGCTTCATGAACGTCGGTGATGGCGGTCAGGCCCACTTCAAAACGCTGCTGGGTCTGCTCCAGCTGACGCTCTACGGCTACTTTGTTGGCCTGTACGAACTCCAGGGTATCCATCGCCTTGAGCACGTTGAAATAAGCCTGGGCGCTGCGCAGCATCAGGTTCTGGATTTCGAGGTTGTAGCTCACGTCAGATTGGGTCGCGCTCTTCTCGGTCAGGTCCAGATTGATCCAGTTGCTACGGCGATAGATGGATTGATCCAGTGAGAGGTTGCCGCTGGCGGTAGTACCAGTCTGGGTATCACCCTTGTTTTGCAGGTAGTTCAGGCCAGCACCCAGATTGATTTGTGGCAACAATGAGGCGCGAGATTCGTTGATCTTCTCGAAGGCCTGGTCACGCACAGCTTTGGATTGCAGCAACTGCGGGTCTTTGAGCTGGGCTTGTTGATAGATGTCGAGCAGGTTTTCAGCATGGGCTCCGGCACTGACGCCCAGCAACACCATGACGGACAAAAGTGTTCTTTTCATAGATCGATTTAACCTTGTGTAGTAATCCAAACGGGTTGCTGGAGAGGGTAAATATTGTCACCGACCAAGCTTAATTGCAGCTTAATCACTCTACTATAAGCAAATTTTAATGCGAAGAGTCTCGGGTCCGGTAACGGGAACGTCAAGAACTGGAAGCAGTTTTCTCCCCACGCGCCTAGCCAAATGGTCTGTGGCTGCTAAAATCCACCCCTCATTGCCATGGCATACCGAGTGAATGAACGTTCATTCATGTTTCTCGGATTTTATGGTCAAACTGATACAAGTCAAGCTGACGGGAGTCCCGGATGTCGCAGCAACCCTTGCCACAAGATCGTCACTACGCCACCGATGATGTAAAAATCATCGAAAAATCAGCTGGATATAACGGCTTCTTCAAGGTGAACGTCTATCGGCTCCAGCACAGGTTATTTGCCGGTGGCTGGAATGAGCCCATTGTGCGCGAGCTGTTCGAGCGCGGCCATGCTGCGGCGCTGCTGCCTTATGATCCGGTGCGCGATCAGATAGTGCTGGTGGAGCAGTTCCGGATCGGCGCCATGGAGACCTGCCCGACCCCCTGGCTGCTGGAGCTGGTAGCCGGCATCATAGACCCAGGCGAAGTCGCTGAAGAGGTGGTGCGCCGGGAAGCGGTGGAAGAGGCGGGGATCGAGGTCGCCCGCTGCGAGCACGCCATCAGCTATCTGGTGAGCCCGGGCGGCAGCACCGAGCGGATCGAGGTCTATGTGGGCGAGGTGGATGCCAGCAAGGCCGAGGGGTTGCACGGTCTGGCGGACGAGGGGGAAGATATCCGGGTGCATGTGGTGAGTCGCGAGCAGGCCTATGCCTGGCTCAAAGAGGGGCGCATCGACAATGCCGCCTCGGTGATCGCGCTGCAGTGGCTGGCCCTTAACCACGGCGAGCTACGCGCCCGCTGGCTGGCAGATCGCTAAGATGGCGCTGACCCTGCAACAGCGCAAGCGCCATGTGCCAGACTTGATGGCCTTGCAACGTACTTGCGAGGTCAATTACATGGCCTTGATGAAGTTGCTACCCCCGGAAGGGGTGGTGGGCGCGGTGCGCCGCTATCGGGTCGGTAACGATTTGCAATTTGAGCTCACCATCAGTGGTGAGAGCCGTTTCACCAGTCAGGTGATCCTGAGCCAGCACAATCCCGAATTGCCCGAATACCTGCAGGCTCAAATCGAGATTCGTTTGTATCATGACGTGCGGATGGCGGAAGTGTGTGCAGCGCAACAGATTTCCCGCTTGCAACCAAGTTATGATTATCCCAATAAAAAGATGCACCAGCGGGATGAAAAGGAGCAGGTAAATCTGTTTCTGGCCGAATGGCTAAAATTTTGTCTCAGACATGGTACCAGCCCGATCAATATCTCCAGTTGAACAAATAACAAGAAGCGTGATTTTGGAAACAGATCTCCCCCAGGCGCAGGACGGTAGTCTGCGCCTGTTGCAAATTACCGATACCCACCTCTTTGCCAGCCAAGAGGGACGGCTATTGGCTGTGCGCACCGCAGAGAGTCTGGCCGCCGTGCTGGAACAGGTGCAAGCCAACCCGCATCCTTATGACGTGATCCTGGCTACCGGCGATCTGTCGCAGGATCACAGTCCGGAGTCCTATCAGCGTTTTGCTTCCATGATGGCGCCACTGGGCCGCCCTATCTACTGGTTGCCCGGCAACCACGACGACAGCCCGCTGATGACCGAATACCTCCATGCCGCCGGGATCAGCGAAGCCAAGCAGCTGGTGGGGGATCACTGGCAGGTGATCCTGCTCGATACCCAGGTGCGCGGCAAACCCCACGGCGTGCTCGGTGATCACCAGCTTGCGGCCCTCGACCGCGCGCTGCGCCAGTATCCTGATCGCCATGCCCTTATCACTCTGCACCATCAGGCGGTGCCGGTGGGCTGCGCCTGGCTGGATCAGCACAATCTCAAGAATGCCGATGACCTGTTTGCCGTGCTGGCCCGTCACCCGCAGCAAAAAACCATTCTGTTCGGCCACGTCCATCAGGAGTTTGACGAGGTGCACCACGGGGTGCGGCTAATTGCCAGCCCCTCCACCTGCATCCAGTTCAAACCGCTCTGCGATGGCTTCGCGCTGGACGAGTCCGGCCCGGGCTGGCGCTATCTCACCCTCTATCCGGATGGGCGGGTGGCCAGCGAGGTGTGGCGCCTGCCGGTGGGGCAGTTTGTGCCCGACCCCAATGCCACCGGTTATTGAGGAGGATTGCATGAAGTCGGTTCTCCTTTATCTGCATGGGTTCAACTCCTCTCCGGGCTCCGCCAAGGCGCAGCAGATGGCTACCTGGGTGGCCGCCAACCGTCCCGACATCGAGGTGATCATTCCGGCCCAGCCCAATACCCCAGCGGCGGCCTGGGCGGCTATCGAGCAGACCCTCGCTGATCTTGCAGCCCGTTATGGTCGCGGGTTCAAGCTCGGTGCCGTGGGCAGCTCCCTCGGCGGCTTTATGGCAACTCGGGTCAGCGAGCAATACGGTTGCCGCGCCGCGCTGATCAATCCGGCAGTACGCCCTCATGAGTTGCTGTGCGACTATATTGGCCCCCAGACCAACCCCTATACCAACGAGCAGTACCAGCTGCTGCCAGCGCACATCGATGAGCTGCGTGGGTTGGCGGTGCAGGTCTCGGCACCCGAGCGGCTCTGGATCCTGCAACAGCAGGGGGATGAGGTGCTCGACTATCGCAAGGCGCTGGACGAATACCGCTTTGCCCGTCTCTCGCTGGAGTGCGGTGGCGACCACGCCTTTGTAGCGTTCGAGCGCTATCCCGCCCAGATCATCCGCTTTCTCGGGTTGTAGCAATGCGGGGCAGCCTCGCGCTGTCCCTCTCCAGATCAAGCTTTCGGCGCGGGGAGTTTGTTCTGCCCCCGCCTAGCAGTTAAGATTCCCTCCAAACGTCAATTCGCAAGGCCCTCCATGTCTACTCAATACAATGCGGATGCCATTGAGGTCCTCAATGGCCTTGAACCGGTGCGCCGTCGCCCCGGCATGTATACCGACACCACCCGGCCCAATCACCTCGGTCAGGAGGTCATCGACAACAGCGTCGACGAGGCGCTGGCGGGTCATGCCCGTACCCTGGAGGTGACCCTGTTTGAAGACCAGTCCCTCGAGGTGATCGATGACGGCCGTGGCATGCCGGTCGATATCCACCCGGAGGAAGGGGTGTGCGGTGTGGAGCTGATCCTCTGCAAGCTGCACGCGGGCGGCAAGTTCTCCAACAAGAACTATCAGTTCTCCGGCGGTCTGCACGGGGTGGGCATCTCGGTGGTGAACGCCCTTTCCGATCGGGTCGAGGTGACGGTGCGTCGCGACGGTCAGGTCTATGACATCGCCTTCGAGCGTGGCGACAAGGTGCAGGAGTTGACCATCACCGGCACCTGTGGCCGCCGCAACACCGGCACCCGGGTGCGCTTCTGGCCGCAGGCGAGCTACTTCGACTCGCCCCGCTTTTCGGTCACCAAGCTGGAGCACCTGCTCAAGGCCAAGGCGGTACTCTGCCCCGGCCTCACCATCAAGTTCCTCGACAAGAACACCGGCATCAAGCTGGAGTGGTGCTATGAGGATGGCCTCAAGGATTATCTGGTCGATGCGGTCAAGCAGTTCACCTGCCTGCCGGAGCAGCCCTTTATCGGCGCCTTCAGCACCGAACAGTCCGCCGTGGACTGGGCACTGTGCTGGTTGCCGGAAGGGGGGGAATGCCTCGCCGAATCCTATGTCAACCTGATCCCCACCGCCCAGGGTGGTACTCACGTCAACGGTCTGCGTCAGGGCCTGCTCGACGCCATGCGCGAGTTCTGCGAGTTCCGCAACCTGCTGCCGCGCGGGGTCAAGCTGACCCCGGAAGATATCTGGGATCGCTGCGCCTACATCCTCTCCGTCAAGATGCAGGATCCGCAGTTCGCCGGTCAGACCAAGGAGCGGCTCTCTTCCCGTCAGAGTTCTGCCTTTGTCTCCGGCGTGGTGAAGGATGCCTTCAGCCTTTACTTGAACAGCAACACCGAGCTGGCGGAGCAGATCGCCGAGATCTGCATCAGCAGCGCCCAGCGCCGACTGCGCGCCGCCAAGACGGTGGTGCGCAAAAAGATTACCCAAGGCCCGGCGCTGCCCGGCAAGCTGACTGACTGCAACTGTGCCGACCCCATGCAGGGTGAACTGTTCCTGGTGGAGGGTGACTCCGCGGGCGGCAGTGCCAAGCAGGCGCGGGATCGCGAGTTTCAGGCCATCATGCCCCTGCGCGGCAAGATCCTGAACACCTGGGAAGTGGAGGCCGGTCAGGTGCTCGCCTCGCAGGAAGTGCACGATATCTCGGTGGCCATCGGGCTCGATCCCGACTCCGAAGATCTCAGCGGCTTGCGCTACGGCAAGGTGTGCATCCTCGCGGATGCGGACTCGGACGGTCTGCATATCGCCACCCTGCTCTGCGCCCTGTTTGTGAGGCACTTCCGCACCCTGGTCAACAAGGGCCACGTCTATGTCGCCATGCCGCCCCTCTACCGGATCGATATCGGTAAAGAGGTCTACTACGCCCTTGACGAGGACGAGAAGAACGGCGTGCTGCAGCGGGTCGAGGCCGAGAAGAAGAAAGGCAAGGTGATGGTGACCCGATTCAAGGGTCTGGGTGAGATGAACCCGAAACAGCTGCGGGAAACCACCATGGATCCCAACACCCGCCGTCTGGTGCAGCTCACCATGGATGAGCAAGGGGAAGAGACCCTGCAACTGATGGACATGCTGCTAGCCAAAAAACGCTCCGGCGATCGCCGTGAGTGGCTGGAAGAGAAGGGCAACCTCGCCATCATCTAAGCCGTCGGCTGGCCCTGTGCGGGCCAGCAAGCATTTAGCCGGAGTCGCCCTGTGGCGGCTCCCGAACCGAAAGAGAAAATCACATGAGTGATGCTATCGAGCTCAGTCTGGACGGGGTAGAGCGCCAGCCAATGCGCACCTTTACCGAACAGGCTTACTTGAACTACTCCATGTACGTCATCATGGATCGGGCCTTGCCGCATATCGGCGATGGCCTCAAACCGGTGCAGCGGCGCATCATCTACGCCATGAGCGAGCTGGGTCTGTCGGCCCTCTCCAAGCACAAGAAATCCGCCCGTACCGTGGGTGACGTGCTGGGTAAGTACCACCCCCACGGTGACAGCGCCTGTTATGAAGCCATGGTGCTGATGGCCCAGCCCTTCTCCTACCGCTACCCGCTGGTGGACGGTCAGGGCAACTGGGGTGCGCCGGATGATCCCAAATCCTTCGCCGCCATGCGTTATACCGAAGCGCGGCTGTCGCGCTTCTCCGAGCTGCTGCTCTCGGAATTGGGCCAAGGCACTGTGGAGTGGACGCCGAACTTTGACGGCACCATGAAAGAGCCGGTGGTGCTGCCTGCCCGCCTGCCCCATATCCTGCTCAACGGCATTACCGGCATCGCGGTGGGCATGGCGACCGACATCCCGCCCCACAACGCGCGGGAAGTGGCCTACGCCTGTGCCGAGCTGCTCGACAACCCGGATGCGGGGCTGGATGCGCTGATGGCGCACATCAAGGGGCCGGACTACCCGACCAACGCCGAGATCATCACCCCGCAGGGCGATATTCGTAAAATCTACGAGACCGGCAAGGGCTCCATCAAACAGCGGGCGGTCTGGAGCGAGGAGGATGGCGACATCGTCATCACTGCGCTGCCCCATCAGGCCTCCGGCGCCAAGATCATGGAGCAGATCGCTGCTCAGATGGTGGCCAAAAAGCTGCCGATGGTCAGTGATCTGCGCGATGAATCGGACCACGAAAACCCGACCCGTCTGGTGATCATCCCCCGCTCCAACCGGGTGGATGTGGAGGGGCTGATGGCCCACCTGTTCGCCACCACGGATCTGGAGAAGAACTACCGGGTTAACCTCAACATCCTCGGCCTCGACAACCGGCCGCAGGTGAAGACCCTCAAGATGATCCTCTCCGAGTGGATCATCTTCCGTCGCGAGACAGTGCGGCGCCGTCTGCAATATCGCCTCGACAAGGTGTTGGCGCGCCTGCACATCCTCGAAGGCTTGCTGGTGGCCTACCTCAACATCGACGAGGTGATCGAAATCATCCGTACCGAGGATGAGCCGGGCAAGGTGATGGTGGAGCGCTTCAATATCAGCGAGACCCAGGCCGAAGCGATCCTCGAGATCAAACTGCGCCATCTGGCCAAGCTGGAAGAGTTCAAACTGCGCGCCGAGCAGGATGAACTGGCGATTGAACGGGACAAACTGCAACTGATCCTGGGCTCCGAGCGCCGCCTCAATACCCTGCTCAAGAAAGAGCTGCTGGCGGATGCCGAGAAGTACGGCGACGATCGCCGCACCCCGCTGGTGGAGCGTGCCACCGCCGTGGCGCTGACCGAGAAAGAGCTGGTGCCGAGCGAACCGGTTACCGTGATCCTCTCGGGCGCGGGCTGGGTGCGCGCCGCCAAGGGCCACGACGTCGATGTGGCGGGGCTCTCCTACAAGGCGGGGGATAACTATCTGGCCCACGCCTGTGGCCGCAGCAACCAGCAGGCGGTGTTCCTCTCTACTCTGGGTCGAACCTACGCCCTCGAATCCCACACCTTGCCATCCGCGCGCAGTCAGGGCGAACCGCTCACCGGCCGCTTTGCGCTGGGGGCGGGGGAAGAGGTGCGCCATCTGGTGATGGGCAACGAGGGTGAGCCGTATCTGATCGCGAGCGATGCCGGTTACGGCTTTGTCTGCACCTATGACGATCTCATCGGCAAGAACAAGAACGGCAAGGCGCTGCTCACAGTGCCGGAAGGGGGTCAGGTGATGGCACCCCAGAAGATTGGCTCGCCAGAGACCGATCTCTGCATGGCCATCTCCAACGAGGGGCGCATGTTGCTGTTCCCGCTCAACACCCTGCCGGTACTCGGCAAGGGCAAGGGCAACAAGCTCATCAGCATACCGTCGGCTCGCGTGAAGGCGCGGGAAGAGTTTATGGTGATGGCCGCCATTATCCCGCAGGGGCAATATGTCACCCTGTTTGCTGGCAAGCGTAAGCTGACCCTCAAACCCTCTGATCTCGACTACTACCGCGGCGAGCGCGGCCGCCGTGGCGCCAAGTTGCCCCGCGGCTTGCAGCGCGTCGATCGCATAGAGATTGAACCCGCCGCCAGTGCCGAACCGGTAGCTGGGGAAAATCAGGAAGGGTAATTAATATAGAAGGGCGCGAAAGCGCCCTTCTATATATTTTTAAAATAAGAATTAAGGTCTGAAATAGGTAATAGGATTATATTCCGCATTTCAATTCCACACGCACTTAAATTTCTCATGTGTTTTTCTATCTCCTCATCAGTGTAGTAACTGACTACCCATTTACAATTATCTGATACATTTTCTTTTATTTTTATAAAGTAAGGGTGATCTATACAACTAATGGAGTGACCAAGAATTAACACATGTTCTAAATTATATAAAGATGAAAAGAAAGCACTGTTTTTGTTTATTATGTCGACAACAGGTTTCTTCAGTGCACTTAATGGATATCTGGATGATGCGATTGAGTCACTAAATGGCGTTCTTAGACTTTCACCATTTTCATCAAATTCAGGCTCTTCATCAATATCCAATCCATGACCGAAAATCAAGTCATCATATCTTTCTGCGCAACCATGTATATACAGGATCGACTCCCTAGAAATATCGTATATTTTCTCTAAGGTTGTTGTGTAGTTAAATGATAGATAAGATGAGTTAGATTCTAGGTTTAGGCGTTCAACTATTTTACCTGGTTCTATTTCAATAGAATTTATCCACTCTGAAAATGCATCTTGTAAATTCGATACTATATTTTCTGTTTGTTCGGCAAGTTCATCTTCTAGCCCATATAACATACTGAGTTTAAATTTTTCATCCCCTATATCTAAATGATTGCATTCACTAAAAATAATCTCAGCATCATATTTTCCAAGATTTTCCTCAAACTCATACCACGGGTGCTCGTTTATGTTATTTGGGAAGTAATCTGATAGGCCATCAAGCAGCTCATGATATTCTTGGTAGAAATCACAGTAGCTTGTTGGTAACTTATGATGACGATCAAAACCATTTCCTATTATATATAGTGTTTTCATTTTTTAGAGTTCGCGACATTAATATTTTGTTTTCAACATTCTGACAAGAATATATTGGAAGTGCAACACGATGCTATCATGATTTTAAATAAGGCTAGGCCCGTTGGTCTGATTGGCGAAGCGTAATCAGACGATCGCGAAAAACTATTGCCTCAATGTGGTCGGTAATTTTATTTTACGGCCCCCTCATCCCAGCCCTTCTTCCGCGAGGGGAGAAGGGGGCGCAGATCGCAGCGATTTTGGAATGGCGTGACAACTACGCCCAAAGGTTGGCAGGCACTTGTCCCCTCTCCCCTTGGGAGAGGGCTAGGGTGAGGGGAGGTAACCGTAGGGTGCAATGAACAAGGTGAATTGCACCGTAATTGACCCCGTGAGGTTGCCGGTGCAATGCGCTTCGCTTATTGCACCCTACGTCCTTTCTCTTTTGCCTGCTCGCGACCGGATAACCGGTGCGGCCGATTACGCTTCGCTAATCGACCCCACTTGCCTCTGTGTTATTTAACGCGGTGCTGCTTGTCGATGGCATCATGGCAATAATGGGAGCATGATTTCGCCTGCATGGCGCTATCGCTAACTAACAAGGAAGGGGTTCGATGGTAAATATTGGGATGCATTTTGAGATTCCGGTAACGGATATGCAGCGAGCAATCGCCTTCTACTCTGCCGTTTTTGCAATCGAGTTCGAACGTGCACAGATTGATGGCAATGAAATGGCGCTATTCCCGTTTATTGATGGCGCGAAAGGCTGTTCTGGTGCCTTGGCCAGAGGGGAGAGTTATGTTCCGAGTCTGGATGGCACGCGGATTTATCTGACGGTGAACAATATTGAGCAGGTGATGGCGGATGCGCTGTTGGCAGGCGCCAAGTTGCTTTATCCCGTGACTCTGGTGGGTGAAGCCATCAAGGTGGCCGAGTTTCAGGACTCTGAAGGTAACCGGATTGCCTTGCTGGATAAGGCGATTTGCTCTGATTAGCGCAGCCTGAACAGGGATTTGCCAACCGGACGCGGGCCATCAATCCCGCAAAAATAGAGGGCCCCGCCATCCATGATGGCGGGGCCCTTTGCATTATCAGCCGCGTTGCTGATTCAACCGTTCGCGCTGGCTGGGGCCAATAAAATGGCTGGCCCGAGCCCCATTAAATGGGGATTGCCGCAGCTGCCGGAGGGGGAGTGATTTTCGAGGCGATCAGCTGGCGCAGGCGGGGCACCAGCAGTAGCAATACCAGGCCCCCTGCCAGCGAGCCCCAGCCCAGCATATTGAATACCGAGCTGTAACCCGGGTTGGTGGCGACCGGGGTGCTGCCGATATTTTGCGGCATGGCGCCGGAGACATACCCCGCCAGCACCGAGGCAACGCCGGTCACCATCATCCAGCAGCCCATCATCAAGCCTTGCAGGCTGGCGGGGGCCAGCTTGCCAATCATGGCGTAGCCGATGGGGGAGATCAGCAGCTCGCCCAGACTCTGCAGCACATAGCTGATGGCGATCCACTTGAAGGCGACCAGCCCGTCGGCGCCTGCCAGATGGATGCCGATCGGCAGCACCAGCATCCCCAGTCCCATGCAGAACAGCGAGGAGGCAAACTGGGAGGGGATGTCGATGTTCCAGCCCTGCTCACGCAGCCGCTTGAACAGCAGCGCCATCAGCGGGCCGCCGATGACGATGACGCTGGTGTTGATGTTCTGGATCCACTGGGGGGCGACTCGCAACCCGAACACGTTGAGGTTGATGTTGTGCTCGGAGAAGAGCATCAGCCCCATCGGTGCCAGCTGGTAGAGCGACCAGAAGATGAGGGAGCCGAGGGCGAGGATCAGATAGGCCACCATGCGGCTGCGCTCGGCGGCATCCGGGTGGCGGGCGGTCATCACGCAGAGCAGTACCAGCACCACGGCCCCCAGCATCAGCACGAAGCTGCCGCTAAAGCTGGCGTGGGTCAGCAGCAGGCGCAGGGCGGGCACCAGCAACGCCAGAATGGCGAGGCCACCGAGCATCCGCAGGTAGAAGCCACGCCCCTTGATATGGCGCAGCGGGGTGTTGATATCCGCCAGAATGGGCCAGAAGAACAGGGTGGCGATGATAGCCAGCACGTTGCCGAGGGTGGCGAACAGGAACAGGGTGCGGTAATCCTCGGTGAGCTGGAAGTAGCCCGCCACCGAGAAGCCCATAAAGAAGCCCAGATTCATCCCGGCGTAGTTCCACAGGAAGGCGCTCTCGCGGCGGTGATCGTCCGGGGCGAAGCGCTGGGTCAGCATCATGTTGAGGCAGGTGACGTTGAGACCGCTGCCGGTGAGGAACATGGCGAGCCCCCAGTAGAGGCCGGTGATCCCCATCTCGGCGATGAGGTAGCAGCCGATCACCTGCAAGACCATCCCCATCACGAACAGGTTGCGGTTACTGAGGTAACGCCCGCCGAGATAGCCGCCAAACAGGTGCAGGCCGTAGTTGAAGGCGCCGAAGATCCCCATCATGGCGTTGGCCTGGGATTCGCTAAAGCCGAGTCGCTTGGTGGCGTAGAGCACCAGGGTGGAGTAGAGCACGGCAAAACCCAGGGTGGCGAAGGTTTGGATAAAGAACAGGGCGCCTGAGCCGGGTGGGACGGCGGCGTGATGAGGGTGTGGTGCTGAAGCGCTCACGGTTTGTCTCCTGTGAGAAGAGAAAATCACAACTCATCCTGAGAGTGTGCCAGTCAGTGACCGGCTAGCCTTTGGCGCTTCCATACTGCTTTAAAGACTGGTTTGTCATTTAGCGTTCAGCGCGATTAAATTGCCAGAACTTAAATTTAATCAGGTGCGATTAATTGCTTTTTATTGATCTATTTCGCCTTTTTATGCGCTTCATGCTGTCGCTATCGCCTTGTTACCTGCTCGGTAGTTGCGGGTTATATGTGATCTTGTTGGCCATCTGGCGCTATGGTTGGCTCGGTTGCGCGATCCATATCCGATTTTTACCCTGCCTAGTCGCCACGGTATGACAGTAAGGTAGTTGGCTATTTATTCACCTTGGTGAGTTGCGTGAATAAATATTGGGGGAGAGGGGCGGTAGCCGTAGGGGCAATAAACAAGGTGAATTGTACCGCCAGCGTTGTCGGTGCAATGCAATAGGGGCAAATGCTACAGGTGCAATGCGCTGCGCTTATTGCACCCTACTTGCTTGTTGCTTGTTGCTTGTTGCTTGTTGCTTGTTGCTTGCTGGTTTGAAGCTGGCAGGTATTTGTCCCCTCTCCCCTTGGGAGAGGGTCAGGGTGAGGGGATGTGTTTGTCGCTGGATATAACAACGCCCGGCGAGCCGGGCGTTGGGAAACGACTTAACGGGCGGCGAAACGCGCCTTAGAAGTCGTGGTAGAGCGGCCAGCCGAGCAGCGGATGGCGCAGACCGGCGCGCATCTCGACGTTGTCGAGCTTCTCTGGCGAGGCGTGCTCTTTTTGCAGCAGCTGGTACTGGCGCACAAAGCCGAGGGTGTGCAGCAGGTTGGCGACAAACCCCTTGCTGAGCTCCTGACGCAGACCGGCGATCAGCTCGCTTGGCAGTTCCGCCAGCAGCAACGTCAGCTGGGTGGCCAGATAGTCGGTGTCGTACCACTCCTCTTGCAGCACGATTTCCCGCGCCAGTTTGCGCTTGAGATCCTGCTTCACCTTCAGTGGGGCCGCGCCGCTGCCATTGCCGCACAGAATGCGATAGAGCAGCGCTTCGGCCAGCTTGTCTTCCATGGTCGGGTGGTCGTTTTCACAGGCGAAGAAGTGCTGATCAATCAGGCTCATCAGCCGGACCTTGTTATGCTCCACCTGGGCTTTTTCGTACTCCTGCCACCCTTGCCATTCCTCCACATCGGGGGGGCTGGAGATCTTGTCCAGCAGACGGGCATCCACCTCGCCATAGAGGCTGTTGCCACCGGTGCTGACCGAGATCAGCATCGACCACCCCTTCTGGAACGGCTTGATGGGCCCTTCCGGCGCCTGCAGCAAGGCGAGCGCTTTGGCGGTGTCGCGCTGGGAGAGCTCCAGCAGGCCCAGGCTCACTACCCCGATCACGTCGTGGGCGGCCTGCTCCAGCAGGTGCATCTTGTACTTGTTGTAGTACTTATCGGCAAACTTCAGGCTCATCAGTCCGGCCTTGCCCTTGATGGCGGCCAGTTGCTGATCGCTCAAGCGTTCGTTTTCGCGGCCAAAGCGCAGTACCTGCGTGAGGAATGGGCCCTGATTGACATCGCGTATAACCAGTTGCATGACGGGGTCCCTTAATCCAGAAAGCTGAACATGTCGTCGACTTCGGCGTACTCGTCCTCGACCTTGTTCTTCTCTTTGGCTTGCATCACCAGCTCGCTGGCGAACTTGCTGATGATCCCTTCCCAGCTGGAGTGCTCATTGCGCAGCAGTGCCTTGATCGCCTTCTCCACCTCAGGGGTCAGCTCGCGGATCAGCATCAACAGGCTGCGCGGATCATCGAGTGAGTAGTCGTGAGCATTTTCACTCTGCTGGCGGTCGCTGTAAGAGAGCGCCTCTTCCAGATCTTCCTCTTCGGCGTGCAGCACGTCGTGAGAGCCATCGTCATCGTCGATGCGCTCACCGCGGTAGAACTCGATAAAGGGGATGGAGAGATAGAAAAGACCGGCCGGATCGTCGGCGATGCACTCCAGAATTTCAGTCTGCTTGGCTTCGCTGTCCTGGGTGCGGATCAGGTAGTTGAGAAAGTCGAAGGTATGCTGTTGCAGCTCGTCGGCGTTGTTTTTGATCGCCTCTTCCCAATAAAGCGGCTGCTGGCAGACGATGTCGCGGATCCGCTCCGGGGTCATCAGTTCACAGATGATCGACGGGAATGACATGTCATGCTGGCCATTGATTTGGGTCAGGGTGACGATATCAATCTGCTCAATCACTTCTGCCAGCTGGTCGTCAGACATGGTTTGGGCGATCAGTTCGAACTTTTCGCTGGCCTGTTTCGGCTCGATCACGGCCAGCTCTTTGATCTCGATGGCGGTAATTTCTATCAGACTGTTGTTCATGCGTTGCCCCAATTAGAAACGTACTTCGTCGTGCATATCCTGATCGCCGTCGTCGTCACTATCACCGTTATAGTCGGCGTCGGCATCTTCCCCGTCTTCATCTTCGTCGTCACGCAACTCGTAGTCGTCATCGGCACGGCGGCCACCGCGCGGCAGCGGGTTGTCGAGCTGGAACAGCACGGCGCAGGCTTCGATCAGCTGATCTTCGCTTTGGGCCCGCACCGCCTTGACCAGCGGCAGGTCGGCATTGTTGAACGCCACCGATACCTTGAACTCGTCCCATGAGGGTTGTACGCCGCTGGTGAGCCAGGTGACCCACTGCTGCTTTGCCTGGGGCGCAAATTGCACCCGACCATAGAGGGCCAGCGGCAGGTATTCCGGCATAAACTCCAGCATGCTCATGTCGGCCAGCAGCAGGGTCTTCATCTTGCCGGTGAACTGCTCAAGTGCCTTGGGCTGATCTTGATCCCGATAGGATTCAATGTTTTCGCTGGCATCACTCATCAGCGCTTTAATCCGCGCCTGGTCCCATTTTTTTTGCATAGTCACTCTTTTGGCTGGTGCATCAGGGGTAGAACTGGTCCCACATATCCTGCATGGCAGCAGCGGGATCGGTCACGATGACGTTGTTGAAATCTTTGATAAAAGCGGCCCGTCGTTGCGGGTCTGACAGCACTTCATAGGCTTGCTTTACCTGGTGCAGCTTGCTTGCTGCCAGTTCTCGTTCTTCTTCGCTCACCCCTAACAGCTTATCGGGATGGTACTGGTTCGACAGCCGGCGATAGGCTTTTTTGATGTCGTTTTCGTTGGCATTGGACTTGACGCCCAGTACCCGAAAGTAGTTGTTCATGGCAGATCCTGCATCACTGGCATCATAGGATTCACACTGCGGGTGCCTGAGGGTGGGGATTGGAAACCCGGGCACGGTAAAAACCCGTCATTTTAACGGAAACGCCCCCCTAAAGCGATGAATTGAGCGACGAGTTAAGGGGCGGAGTGAAGAGGGGCAGTTGCAGGGCTATTGTTGCCAGTCGGCCATGACAGTACAAGGGCCATCTATCTGTAGGCGATGAAAAAATGGGCAGGGGGTAATCGGGAGGTGGAATGGGGGCGGCAGCCGCTGTGCCGCCGCCGGGGTTACTGCTCCCAGAAGGAGGCGGAGGTGTGGTAGATCATCTTCTTGCTCATCCCGCCATCGACCACCAGATTGGCGCCGTTGATGAAATCGTTCTGGGGATCGGCGAGGAAGAGGCAGGCGCGGGTGATGTCGTCGGGACGACCGACCCGGCCGCTCGGGTGTTGGCGGTGATCCGCCTCGGTCAGGGTGTGGTAATCCTCCGCCTGGATCCAGCCCGGACTGATGGTATTGACCGTGATGGGGTACTCGGCCAGCGAGTTGGCGAGGGACTGGGTGAGAGCCATCAGCGCCCCCTTGGAGGCGCCGTAGGCATCCCAACCCGGTTCGTTCTGTTGCCAGCGGGTGGAGGCGATATTGATGATGCGGCCATAAGGCAAGCCGCGGTTGGCCTGCACGAAGGCGCGGGCGCAGAGCATGGCGCCGCGCACATTGACCGTCATCACCTGATCGAACTGCGCTGCGCTCAGATCCTCGAAGCGGGTGTGGAACTTGCTGATGGCGCCGTTGTTGATCAGCAGATGGATGCCGCCATGCTGCGCGCGCACCTCCGCAAAGAGCCGCACGATCGCTTGCTCGTCCCGCAGATCGAGGGGGTGGAAGTGGATCTCGGGATGGTCGAAAGCGTGCGGGGCCAGATCGGTGGCGATCACCCGATAGCCCGCCTCGGCCAGCCCGATGCAGAGCTGGCGGCCAATCCCGCCAGCTGCGCCGGTGATCAGCGCAATTTGCGGTTGGTGGGTCAGCTCGTTCATTGTGCCGCTCCGTTGCGCGCCCGCAGCACCTTGATCAGCGCCGACACCTCCTGCTGGCCAAACCCTTGCGCCACCCCCTCTTCAAACAGATCAGCGGCAAAGCGCGGGAAGCGGCTGTCGATCCCGGCATCGGTGGCATGACCGGCCAAGCGGCTGATGGCGGCGCTCCAGGTTTTCAGGCTGGCGTAGGGGTGATCGAAATCGCCGCTCGCCAGCGTCTTGCCAAGGTGGGCCACATCGCCCCCCAAGATCGGCGACAGCTCGCTGAACTGGGCGCACACCTTGGCCACCGGCAGCCCTTCCGCCTCGCAGATCATGGCGCCGTGCAGGGCACCGAGCAGACCACCGGCAAAGTAGGCGGCGACGGCGCAATCTTGCGCCGCGGCGGCGCCCACCGCCTCGGCCACATGGTCGAGGGTGGGGGCGAGCAGCCGCAGCACCGGCTCGGCCTCGGCAAAAGCGGTGCTGGCACCCGAGCAGATGATGCTGGAGTCAGTGGTGCCGATCTGATCCGGGAAGCAGAGGATGGCGCCATCAAGATAACGGGCGGCGCGAGCGTGGCTCCAGCTCTCCAGTGCTCTGGCCCCCTGCGGGCTGCCGGTGGAGAGCTGCACCAGCAGCTTGCCCGCCACGGCGTCGCTTGCCTCGTCCAGCAACTGCTGGCTGACGGCGTAGTTATCGACGCAGATCAGGGTGATGTCTCCCGCGGCAATGGCCTCGCCAACCGAGGGGGCGAGTGTCGCACCCAGCGCCTGCAGCGGGGCCGCCTTGGCGGCGCTGCGATTCCAGACGGTGACCGGATGGCCCGCCTTGAGCAAAGTGGTGGCGAGGGCGGAGCCCATGGCCCCGAGGCCGATGACAGAGAGATGGCGCATGATGGCTCCTGGCTGTGTTGATAGACGTTGATATAGACAATTGGGATGCCTTGTGGCAGGTGAGCCACTATATTGCCCCCATGTCGCCGTGAAAAATGGCTTTTATGACTATCTGATATAGGTGAATTCTATGGATGTGCGAACTCTGCGTGCGTTTGTGGCTGTCTTCGAGGAGCGCAACATCACGGCGGCGGCAACCCGCCTCTTCATCACCCAGCCCACACTCTCGACCACCATCAAGACGCTGGAGGATGAGCTGGGGGTGAACCTGTTTGTTCGGCAGGCGCGCGGGGTTGAGGGGACCGAAGCGGCGCACCGGCTCTATCCCCGCGCCAAGCGGCTGATTGCCGACACCGACTCCCTCGCCCGCGAGTTTCGTGAAACGTCCCCCTGTCTGGAGGTGACGGTGGGGATTGAGGCAGACCTTGGCGATAGCGTGGTGGGGGCGCTGGTCAACGGGGCGCTCGCCCACCAAGAGATCCTGCTGACCCTGGAGGAGGGCTGCTGTGGCGATGTGCGGCTGGGGTGTGAATCCCTGCGCTGTGGCGACGAGCTATTTATCCCCCTGCTGGAGGAGGAGTTTGTGCTGGTACTGCCGCCGGATCACCCGCTGGCGGGCAAGGGGGCGCTCACCCCGGCGGCGCTGGCGGACGAGCCGTGGGTTACCTGCCCGCGTCACGACTCCCACCTGCGGCTGATCGCCATCCTCGGGAATCAGGCACCGCTCTATCCGCGGCGGGCGGGGTCGTTGCGACTGGCGGCAACTATGGTGGCCGCAGGGGCGGGGATTGGCTGGTTGCCTCGCTCGCTCTGTCCGCCCGGTTGTACGGTGGCCGAGTTGGCGGCATCCCCCTTCAAGCGGCGGGTGGGGCTCTGCTATGCCCCCGATGCGTTGCGCTCGGCGGCGGTGACCGCTCTGCTGGAACAGCTACGCGGAATGCAGCTCCCCGCCTGATGTCGGCATAAAAAAGGGCCATCCGGTGGGATGGCCCTTGTCATTGGTTGCTGTGGTGAGGCTTGCCGTGGTGAAGGTTGGCGTTTAGTGAGGATGGGAGGGCTAGAGCGACGCCCACCAGAGCCGCAGTTGCAAGCCCCACTTCGAGCTCCAGCCGGTGGTGCTGCTCACCAGCTTGCCATCCTTGATGACGAGGAAAGTCGGCGTCACCCCCACCTGCCACTGGGCGGCCAGCGCTCCCGACTCGTCGTTGTGGGTCGGGAAGGTGAGCCCCTTCTTGCTCATCCCCTTGCCTAACTGCTCCGAATTGCCGGAGCGCAGCGCCACCGTCAGCACGTTTTCACCCTCTTGCCAGAGTTGCTGCACGGTCGGGGTGGTGAAACGGCAGACGCCGCACCAGCTGGCCCAGTAGTAGACCAGCAGCGGCTTGCCCTGACTTAAGGTAGCGAGATCCGTGCTGGTGCCATCCTGCAGGGTAACGGGGGCGCTCATCGCCCCCTCTGGCAGGGTCGGGCTGCGCCACAGATCCAGCAGGGTCGAGATGACCAGCGCTATCAGCAGCAGCCAGATCGCCTCCTTGCTCCAGCGTCGCCAGCGGGGTTGAGGATTGGTGGTCATCCCTTACCCCTGCTTGGCCAGTTCGGCCTGCACCAGTTGCTCCAGCTCCTCATAGGGGATGGCGCCCGGCACCAGCTGGTTGCCGATCAGGGTCGCCGGTGTGCCCTGTACCCCCAAGAGTGTGCCGATACGCAGGCTATTGCGCAGCTCTTCGGTCGCCTTGCCTTCCGGTTTGAGGGCCACATTGCCGGTGGCCGCCAGCGCCTTGTTGATATCCGCCTCGGTCAGCATCCCTTGCTTGCTCATCAGCTTGTCATGCAGGGCGAGGAAGCGGGCGGGATCCTGCTGCCACAGGGTCAGGCTGTATTGGGCCGCCTTGGCGGAGGTCTGACCCTTGAACGGCAGCAGCTTGATCACCAGTCCCAGATCGTCCGGATAGGCCTTGAGCAGCTTGGTCAGCTGGGGATCGAACTGCTTGCAGTAGGGGCAGTTGTAGTCGGTGAACAGCACCAGCGTCAGCTTGGGATTTTTGGCGCCGAGGCGCGGGCTGGTGGCGCTGTTGAACAGCACATCCTTGTTGCCCTTGATGAAGTTGCCAAGCTGCGCCTCTTGGGCTGCCGCGTTCTGCTTCTCCCAGGATTCGGCGGCCTCGTCGAGGATCTTGGGGTTGGCGATCAGGGTCTCGCGGATCAGCTCCTTGATGCGCGCCTCCTGCTCCGGGGTGAAGGGGGCGGCGTGCAGGGCCGGAGCCAGCAGGGTTGCGGAAAGGGAGGCCAGCAGGGTCAGGGCGCTAAGAGTCGGTTTCATGGTTGCTCCTTAAAATCGGGTGGTGCCAGCCTGAAGCAGGCCAGCCTTGTGCAATGTGGTCAGCAGATCGTCCTTGTCGAGCAGGGGTGACAGCGTGACCCCCTGCGGCAACACCGGGCCGTAAATCTGGTTGAAGGGAACCGCAGCCGCGCCCCGCTTACGGAGGAAGGCGGCGATGGTGTCGCTTGGTTTGCTCCAGTCGCCGCGCAGGGCCACCACATCGGGGGCCGAGAGGGCCTGTTGCACCTCATCGCGCAGCAACACGTTGTATTTGTTGGCCTTGCAGGTGACGCACCAGTCGGCGGTGACATCGATAAAGACCCGCTTGTTCTGGGCCAGCGCATCTGTGATGGCGCGTTCAGAGAGCGGCTGCCAGACCACCTTGTCAACACTGGCCGAGCCCTGCGCGCTAAAGGCGCCACTCAGCAGCAGGGGGCTGCCAATCAGGGCGGTAAGGGCGATCGCCAGCGTGAAGCCGCGGATGCCGTAACGCCAGATGATGCCAGCCAGCAGCGCCAGCAGCATGGCAACCATCAGCCAGCCGGTGGCATAGCTGCCGAGATGGTTGTCGAGCAGGCTGGTGAGCCAGAGGCTGGAGCCCAGCATCATCAGGCCGAGCAGGATGCGCAGATGGTTCATCCAGCGCCCCGGTTTCGGCAGCCAGAGGGCGAGTCTTGGCAGGGCCGCCACCAGCAGCCAGGGCAGGCTCATGCCAATCCCCAATGCCGTGAAAATCAGCCAGAGCTGGCCGAGCGGCGCCGCCAGCGCAAAGGCCACTGCAGTGCCGAGGAACGGTGCCGAGCAGGGGGTCGCCAGCAGAGTGGCGAAGCTCCCCTGCAGGAAGTGACCGCCGAGGCCGTTGCCGCCGCTGGTGGCGAGGCGGGTGCTGAGGGCGCTGGGCAGGCGGATCTCGAACAGCCCCAACAGGTTGGCGCAAAACAGCAGGGTGACTAGCACCATCAAGCCGATAAAACCGGCGCTCTGGAACTGGATGCCCCAGCCGACGGCCCCTTGCGTGGCGCGCAGCAGGCTGCTCATGGCGGCCAGCACCCAGAAGGAGGCGATGATCCCGGCGCTGGCGGCGAGGAACTGCTTGCGCACCGTTCCCTGTTCACGCTCCTGATGTTGCAACACAGTTCCCAGCTTGAGCGCCAGCACCGGCAGTACGCAGGGCATCAGATTGAGGATGAGGCCGCCGAGCAGCGCCGCTCCCAGCAACCAGAACAGCGAATGGCTCTGGCCGGGCAGTGCGAGCGGCGCGCCGATTGTCTCCTTACCCTGCCATGCCTGTTCGCCACTGGTGAGCAGCAAGCCGAGGGATTGGCCGCGCAGATCCGGCGCATCCCCCTGCCAGCCATCGCTCACCGGCACCCGGGCGATCAGGGTGTTGCCCTCTACCTCAAGCGCCGGTTTGCCAAACTCGGCCCCCTCCAGAGCGTCGATGAAGAGCGCTGGTGATTGCCAGCCCTCTGCCCGCTCGGCGCGCAGTTGCAGCTGGTTGTGCTGATAACCGAGCTCGACCCGGGTTTCGGCAGGCAATTGCTGGGGCAGGGTACTCATCGCCTTCGCCCAGGCAAAATCGAAGTCGGCCGGGGCGGCGCTATCCACCGCCAGGGTGAAGGGGTAGTCGGTCAGGATGCAGACATTGCTGCAGGTGGAGAGGCGTAGAGTCCCCTTGAGCGGTTGCCCAGTTGGGTAGTGGAGGCTGAGGGGGAAGGTCACATCCCCCTGATAACCCTGGGTGCTGAGCCTGGCCACCTCGAAGTGGCGTGGCACCGGCCAGTGCCACTGAAAGGCACCGACCGGCTCATCCCACAGGATCTGGGGGGCAATGCCGCCTTCTCCCGGACTGTGCCAGTAGGTTTTCCAGCCTGACTCCAGCTCGACATCGAGCAGGATGCGGGTCTGATCTGCCGTGCTGCGGTCGGCCTGCAGCCGTACCCGGGCGTGATCATTCTGTGGGCTGGTGAGCCAGCCCGTGTAGCTGGCCAATCCCATGGATTGCCACAGCAGACCGCCCAGTAGCAGGGCCGCCTTGAAGAGATTCGACATCTTTTTGGTCTCGCAAAAATGAGTGACAGCTAACGAAAGAACGCAGCCGAACTCATTCCCGCCAGACGCAGAGGGTGAGGTGCAGACGCCGTTCGGGCGGCGAGATGACTCTGGGTGGGGGCAGTGGCGGTGTGTAGCGCCAAAGGGGGGCCAGCAGGGCGATCAGCACGGCCACAGCAAAGAAGAGTTGTTCGACGCAGAGCAGGGTGGCGGCGCTCAGCCACTTGCCGTTGAGCTGGCAACTGGTGGGCTGCGGGCTGGCCGGTTTGGCATCCTCTTGATCCGTTGCCGAGCTTGGAACGGGCAGTGCCTGACAGTTGAGGGCGTGCTCGAGTAGGGCCAGCCGGGCCAGCGGCTGGGCCGCACAATTGAGCACCAGCAGGCAGACCAGCAGCAGGAGATTTTTTGCCACACGTTGTCGCTGAATCATACTCGCCCCGTCTATCAAGAGGGGCCATCCTAACGACCAATGGCGGATGGGGCAAGTCAGCGGCGTATTTATGAGCAGCGCAGTGGGTGGCGCGACGGGGAGGGTGGTCGGTTCTGTTTGGCGAACGCTTGTTCGCTAAAAGGGGGATCAGTATACTGCGCCGAGTTAAAACTCGAGGTGTTCGATGCTCAAA
Organism: Aeromonas sp. CU5; assembly: GCF_002586745.1. Classification (NCBI taxonomy): domain Bacteria; kingdom Pseudomonadati; phylum Pseudomonadota; class Gammaproteobacteria; order Aeromonadales; family Aeromonadaceae; genus Aeromonas; species Aeromonas sp. CU5. The sequence continues at coordinate 3,142,722 of NZ_CP023817.1, read as the reverse complement.
ATTGCCCGTGTGCTGCTGCTTGGTCTGCTGCTCATTTTCTGGTTCCTGTTCGGCCTGCTGCTCTGTCTGGTTCGTCCGCGCCATCCCAACAATGTCTATGTCTTCGCTCGCATGTATCACGCGGTCTGCCCGCTGATCGGGGTGCGGATCAAGGTGACCGTGGCCGAGGAAGCCAAATCGGTGGGGCCATCGGTATACGTGTGCAACCATCAGAGTAATTTCGATATCTTTACTGTGACCGGTGCCGTCATGCCCGGAGTGGTGGCGGTGGGCAAGAAGAGCCTGCTCTGGCTGCCCTTCTTCGGCCTCATCTTCTGGCTCTCCGGCAACGTGCTGATCGACCGCTCCAACCGCTCCCGTGCCATCGGCACCATCGGTCAGGTGGTGAACCGCATCAAGGAGCGTGGCACCTCCATCTGGATGTTCCCTGAGGGCACCCGCTCCCAAGGGCGTGGTCTGTTGCCGTTCAAGGTCGGCGCCTTCCATACCGCGGTGCAGGCTGAAGTGCCGGTGGTGCCCATCGTCTGCTCCAGTTATTTTGGGCAGATCGATCTCAATCGCTGGGACAACGGCGAGGTACTGGTCGAGGTGTTGCCGCCACTGTGCAGCAAGGAGCACGGCGCAGCCGGGATCCGTGAACTCTCTACGATTTGTCGAGACCAGATGGAGGCCAAGCTGGCCGAACTGGACAGCAAGCTGGGCCACAGCCACGCCGTCTGACGGATATTGCAGATGAATCGACAAGGGAGCCTCCGGCTCCCTTTTTTGTTGGTGAAAATCACCACCTGGTTGGCTATTTTCACCAATAAACCATCCTTGAGTTTCCTCATTAAATTCCCATCTATATGTAAAACAACAATAATTTTTCTTGGCACGGCTCTTGTAATGCAATGGGAAGAGATAGCCATCCCATCAACAAGGAGCCAGACCATGAGCGTATTCAGCCGCCTGACCGACGTGATAAATGCCAACCTGCACAGCCTGCTCGACAAGAGTGAAGAGCCGGAGAAGATGCTGCGCCTGATGATCGAAGAGATGGAACAGGTGCAGGTCGAGATGCGTACCCAGGCCGCCCGGGTGATTGCTGAACAGAAACAGCTGGAGCGTCACCAGCAGGCGTTGCAGGCGCAGATCCTGGAGTGGTCGGCCAAGGCCGAGCTCGCCATCCAGAAAGGGCGTGAGGATCTGGCCCGTGCCGCTCTCACCGAGAAGCTGGCGGAAGCCAGGAAATGTGAACAGCTGGAGCAGGACAAGGCCCGGGTGGCCGAGGTGCTGGCCCAGCTCACCGCCGACAGCGAGCGACTGGCGGCCAAGCTGACCGAGGCCCGCGAGAAGCAGAAATTGCTGACCCTGCGCGAGCAGACGGCCCACAGCCGCATTCGTGCCCGTGCTCAGGTAGACAACCAGCGCATGCATGAGCTGATGGCCCGCTTTGACGGTTTTCAGGGCAGGGTCGATCAGCTGGAAGCCCAGCTGGAGGCGGCCACGCTGGGGCAGAACCCTTCGCTTGAGGCCCAGTTCCGCGAGTTGGAGCTCAATGACGAGATCGAGCGCGAGCTGGCTCGCCTCAAAGGCCAGAAGGCGGAGGTGTAACCATGAGCCCCTGGCCCAAGGATCTGGTGCATCGCAAGCTGACCGGGGTCTGTGCCGGTATTGCCAAACGGTTGGGGGTCTCCAGAGTCACGGTGCGGGTAGTGGCACTGCTCGCCCTGATCCTGATGCCGCCGCTGGCACTGGCCGCCTATCTGCTGGCGGTGCTGGTGATGCCGCCCCGTTATGAATTGAAGCGCTGGCTGGATTGACCGAGGGGTTGACCAGTCGGCAGACAAGGTACTGATAAGGAGCAAGTTATGCTGGAATTTTTCATATTGCTGGTGGTGCTGCTGGTCATGGCACTGACCGGTTTTACCCTGGTAGCCATGTTGCTGGTGAGCGGCCTGTTTGTGCTGCTGGGGGCACTGGGCGGCATGCTTGCTCTGATCATCAAGCTAGCCCCCTGGTTGCTGCTGGTGCTGGCGGTCTGCTGGCTTATCAGCAACCGCAGCAAGCGTTCCAATACCTACCTGTAACTGACCTGTAGTTGTGCAATACGTTGTGTGATGCTCCCTGATTTCCCCTTTCCGGCCACTCATTGAGTGGCCTTTTTTTGCCTGTCAGGCTCAGGTTTTGGCGGGGGCAGCTAACCACTGTGGGCTCCAGTTCTGCCAGAGCTCCGGGCTGTGGATCAGCAGCTCCTTGAAGGATTTTGGCTGCTGCTTGAGGCGGTATTCGATGCGCAGGGCCGCCCCTTTCTCGCCGACTTCCTGCTGCCACGCCAGCGTCAGTGGCCCCTTGCCGCGCAGGGCGCGGGAGCCCTTGCCACTCTGATGCTGGCGCAGACGGCGCAGTGGATCCGTGCTGATCCCGGTATAGAGCAGGCCAGTGGCGGTACGCACCATATAGACAGACCAGCGCGAAGGCTCTGATGGTTGTGGCACTGGCGGAGTGGTCACGGGTTTTCTCATTCAAATTCTCTGTGCCAAACTCAGAGGCAGCTCAAGGAGGTGCGATGAGAGTCTGGTTCTGGTTGTGGTTACTGTTGTCGGTCCCGGCTCTGGGGGAGACTATCCGTCTCTACGATTACCATCAGCATCCGCCCTTCAATACCGGTGGGGATGCAGGGCTGAGCCGCGAGCTGGTCAAGTATCTCAATGAAAAGCTGGGGGGTGAACCCAAGATCGAACTCTGGCTGGTCAATCGCGCCCGGCTGGCGCTGGAGATGGCGGATCCCGACTTTGACGGTCTGGTGGTCTGGGTCAATCCCGCCTGGGTAGGGGATCCCCATCGCGAGCGTTATCTCTGGACCTTTCCGGTGATGCGCGACACCAACGAGCTGATCTCGAACATCGATAATCCGGTTACCTATCGCGGGCCCGATTCCCTCAATGGACTGGTGTTTGGCGGGGTGGAGGGCTATCGCTATCAGGGGATCGATGAGGCGGCCGCCGGGGGTGAGCTGGTGCGCCACGATGCCAAGAAGGTGAAGATCAATCTGGATCTGCTGGTGCGCGGGCGCATCGATGTGACTCTGGTGCCCGGATCGGCCCTCGCGTTTGTCACCCATGTCCCGGCCTATGAGGGCAAGCTGTTTGTCTCGCCCTTTCCCCAATCCAGCTATACCCGCCATATTTTGATTCCCCAATCCCGTGCCGATCTCCATGCCCGCCTCAACAACATTGCCGAGCAGATGGACAAGGACCCCCGTTGGCACAAGGTGCTGGAGTCCTATCGTGGCACACCCTGAGGGCGACGCTTGAGCCGGTGCAGTGGCAGCAGGCTCACCAACAGACCCGACCAGACGAAGGCAAAGCCGACCGTCTTGATGGGGTCCGGGGCTTCGCCAAACCAGTAGATGGCGAGCAGGAAGGCGAGGCTGGGCTCGATATATTGCAGCAGCCCCACAGTGCTCATCCGGGTTCTCGCCACTGCATAGCAGAACAGCCCCACCGGCAGCAGGGTGGCGGGCGCACTGCCCATCAGCAGCAGCTTGTCGGCCAAATCCCCGTTCACGAATGCCCCTTCCCCGTGCCACGCCAGGGTGCCGATGATGATCAGCGCGACGGGCTGTTGCACCATGGCTTCCAGATAGAGGCTGGTGCCGGTGTCGTAGTGGATCTTCTTCTTGATAAGGCCGTAGCAGGCGAAGTTGGCCCCCATGATGAGGGAGAACCAGGGGAGCTGGCCGTAGCAGAACAGCATGTAGGCAAGCCCCGCCAGCGCCAGTGCGACCGCCAGATGCTTTTGCGGGGTGAGCCGCTCTTTCAGGAAGATGACGGCGAATACGATATTGAACAGCGGGGTCATAAAGAAGGCGAGGCTGGTGGTCAGCACCTGTCCGGTGGTGAGGCACCAAGTGAACATGCACCAGCTGATGGACATAACGGGGCCCGCCAGCAGAATGAGGCCGAGCTGGCGCGGCTCACTGCGTAACCGTGCCCACGGCACCTGGTGGCCAAGCAGCAGAAACAGGGCACCCAGCAGCACCACAGACCAGAGCACCCGGTGGGAGATCAGCTCCCACATGTTGACCTCGGGCATGAATTGATAATAGAGCGGCAGCATCCCCCACAGGATGAAGGAGAGGGTTGCGGTGCCGGTACCTAGCCAGTTTTTCATTATTGTCCGTTTATTAAATTAAACACCCATGGCGATAGTAGGGGGAGTGCCTTGTTTCCACAAGAGGGGAAATAGGGAAATGCTGGTACTATCAACGTCATGCAGCGAATCGATAAGTTGTTTGAGCAAATCAGGGCCTGCCGTCTGTGCGAGGCGCATCTGCCGCTGGGGCCTCGTCCGGTGATCCGCGGGGCCGAGAGTGCCCGCCTGCTGATCATCGGTCAGGCGCCCGGCACCCGGGTGCATGCCAGCGGTATCCCGTGGGATGACCCCTCCGGTGACAGGCTGCGCCAGTGGCTCGGGGTCGATAAAACCACCTTCTACGACGAATCCCGCATCGCCATCATGCCGATGGGTCTCTGCTATCCCGGCAAGGGCAAGTCGGGCGATCTGCCGCCCAGACCCGAGTGCGCGCCCACCTGGCACGACAAGGTATTGATGCTGTTGCCCAACATCGAACTGACCCTGCTGATCGGCCAATACGCCCAGAACCGCTATCTGGGCAAGGCGGCCAAGGGGTCGCTTACCGAGACGGTGCGTTGCTGGGCTGACTATGGCCCCGGCTGGCTGCCGTTGCCGCATCCTTCACCGCGCAATACTCTGTGGCTGAGGAAGAATCCCTGGTTCGAGCAGGAGATAGTCCCCCATCTGCAGCAAAGGGTCGCCCCTTTGCTGGAACGACCCTGAGCGCTTAAACCGCCGGTTCAGCCAGTGGTTTGGGTTTGCTGCGGGCCATGGCGACCAGCGGCAAGATGATGCAGAGGCACCCCAGCAGCAGCGGCAGGCCCGGCTGCTCGTCAAACAGCCACACCCCGATGGCAACCGCCATCAACAGGCCGGTGTACTCCGCCGAGGCGATTTTGCTCGCCTCTGCCTGGCGATAGGCCACCACGCACAAGCCCGCATAGACCATGATCAGCGCCGACGAGCCGAAGGCGGGCCACCACATCTGCCACTGCCAGTCGCCCCCTTCCCACAGTGCCAGCGCCAGAATGAAGGGCATGCTCAGCACGTTGGTGAAAAACAGGGTCTGGGCGATGGGCTGCTTGAGCGGGATCCGCTTGATCAGCAGATTGTTGAGCGCCATCGACAGCGCCACCCCGAGCGCCGCCAGCGCGGCCCAGTTCACCTCGGTCGGGCGCAGCACGATCAGCACCCCGATAAAGCCGAGCAGTGCCGTCAGTACCTTTTGGCGCGAGATCGCTTCCCCCGACATCCACACCGCCAGCGGCACCATCATCAAAGGCGCGGCATAGAACAAGGCATTGGCGGTGGCAAGCGGCAAGCGGGTGAGGGCGATCACCATCAGGCAGACGCCGACCGCCCAGATATGGGCCCGCAGCAGGTGCCATTTGATGGCTACCGGCGGGTTGCGGCGCCATGACCAGAGCAGCCAGGGCATCAGCAGAATGGCGGCCGAGAGCTGGCGAAAAAAGACAAACTGGAATACGGGCTGATCCGGCTCCAGTACCTTGACCAGTGCATCGGAAAAGACCGCCACCATGTTGCCCAGCACCAGATAAAGGATGCCGATCCCTACTGCATTCATACCACCTCCCACTTCAGATGAGGGGGAGGGTAGCGCGAGGGCCGTTATCCAGTAAAATGATAAAAAATGACCATGCATGAGATTTTTAGATAATGAAGCTGCCACCCCTCCGTGCCGTGCAATATTTCGAGGTGGTCGCTCGCCTGCTCAGCTTCTCCCGCGCAGCCCTTGAACTGAACGTCAGCCAGAGTGCGGTCAGCCATCAGATCCGTCTGTTGGAGGATTTTTTGGGGGAGCGCTTGCTGCTGCGTCAGGGGCGGCTGCTCTCGCTGACGCCGCAGGGGGAGAGTTACTTCGAGGGGATTGCCGCCGGGCTCAGCCAGATTGCCCAGAGCAGCGAGCAACTGCGCGGTGGTGGCGAGATGCGGTTGCGCCTCGCGGTCTACAGCTCGTTTGCGGTGAAGTGGCTGATCCCACGGTTGGCCGGGTTGCGCCAACTCTACCCCGAGCTGGATTTGAGTCTGGAGATGGTGGCGGAAGACCCCGAGCTTTCTGATCGGGTGGCGGACTGTTTTATTACAGTGTCGCCCCACGGGCGTGGCTACTGTCACGATCTTATCTATCAGGAGCGGCTCTTTCCGGTCTGCAGTCGCCGCCTGTTGCAGCAGGTCAGCGGGGAGTGGCCAGAGGCCATCTGGCAGTTGCCGCTGCTGTCGGTGCAGTCCATCTACAAGGCGCGGGGCGAGGATTGGCAGCGCTGGGCCAAGGCGGGCGGGCTGGTGATTCCGGACGAGGCGCGGATGCACCACTTCAGTCATGTGCTGTTGGCAATGGAGGCGGCGGCCTGGGATCAGGGGGTGGCGTTCGTGAATGACTACATGCTGCGCCCCGATGATCCCCAGCTGGTGGCCTTGCCGGTACACCAGCTGGAGACGGGGGATGCCTTCTACTTTACCTGCAAGCGATCCCGGGCCCATGAGCCCGCCATCAGCCGGTTGCGCCAGTGGCTGATGATGGAGACACGCCAGAGCATGCCGCTCTAGCCTGCGCCGTTACGCTCTCTTGAACTGGCTCAGCACAAACAGGCTGGTGGCGCAGACGACGACTGATGGCCCGGCCGGGGTGTCTTGATACCAGGAGAGGGTCAGCCCGCCGAGCACGGCGAGACAGCCGATCAGCGCGGCAAAGCCGGCCATCTGCTCCGGTGTCTGGCTGAAGCGACGGGCGGTGGCGGCGGGGATGATCAGCAGGGAGGTGATAATCAGTGCGCCGACAAACTTCATCGCCACGGCGATCACCAGCCCAATCAGCAGCATCAAGACACAGCGCAGCACATCGACCCGGATCCCCTCGACCCGCGCCAGCTCTTCCGAGATGGTCATGGAGAGCAGGGGGTCCCACAACCGCCACAGGGTGAGCAGCACCAGAGCGCCACCGCCGTAGATCCAGAGTAGATCTATCGGTTGTACCGAGAGCAGGTCGCCGAACAGGTAGGCCATCAGATCCACCCGCACATTATCCATAAAACTCAAGGTGACCAGACCGAGCGACAGGGCGCTGTGGGCCAGAATGCCGAGCAAGGTATCGGTGGCGACCTGCTGGTTGCGGCTCATGATCACCAGCAGCATCGCCATGGCGAGGCAGCAGACCACCACCGCCAGGGTGAGATCGACCTGCAGCAGGATGCCCAGCGCGATGCCGAACAGACAGGCATGGGAGAGGGTGTCGCCAAAATAGGCCATCTTGCGCCATACCACGAAGCTGCCAAGGGGGCCGGCTAGCAGGGCGATGCCGAGGCCGGCCGCGAGGGCGTATAACAGAAAGCTGTCCACTTGAATGTCCTGTTGCTTGCGCTATTTGCTGTGAGCGTTGTTGCGAGAGGGCAGGCGGATGACGGGGGCCTGCGGTTCATGATGATGGTGTTCGCCGTCGCAGTGGTGATGATGGGTATAGACCGCCAGCACCTCCTGTTCCGGGCGCCCGAACAGACGGGCAAATTCGGGATGGCGGGCCACGCTTTCCGGTTCGCCATGACAACAGACGTGGCGATTGAGGCAGATAACCTCGTGGGTGCTGGCCATCACCAGATGCAGGTCGTGGGAGACCATCAGCACGGCGCAATTGAATTCGGCGGCGAGCTGGCCGATCAGGGCGTAGAGCTCGATCTGGCCGTTGATATCCACCCCTTGCACCGGCTCGTCCAGCACCAGCAGCTCGGGTTTCACCAGCAGAGCGCGAGCCAGCAGCACACGCTGCATCTCACCGCCGGAGAGTTTTTGCATCCGGTTCTCCAGCAATCCCTCTGCGCCCACTCGGGCCAGCGCCTCCTCGATGGAGAGGCGGCTGTTTTTGCCCAGTTGCAGGAAGCGGCGTACCGTCAGCGGCAGGGTAGGATCCAGATAGAGGCGCTGGGGCACATAGCCGACTCTCAGATCGCGGCTGCGGGTGATCTTGCCCGAATCCGGCGTAAGCAGGCCCAGCACCAGCTTGCTCAAGGTGCTCTTGCCCGCCCCATTGGGGCCGACCAGGGTGGTGATTTTGCCTTTATTGAGGGTAAAGGAGACCTTGTCGAGCACAGAGCGCCCATCAAACGAGAGAGAGACCTCTTTCAGCTCCACCAATTGGCTCATGACAACTCCGGGGTTTACAGCCAGTGAGAGTTATAATATAACAAAAAGCAGCTGTTATATTATCACATACTCACCCCCTGACGAGATTCATCAATGAGAATTATTGCGCTTTTCACTGCCTTGCTGGCGGTGAGTTTGCCTGTCCGTGCCCTTGAGGTGCTGACCACCATCAAGCCGCTTGGCTTCATCGCAGCGGCGATCACCGACGGGGTGAGCGAGCCCAAGGTATTGCTGCCGACTGGCGCCTCTCCCCACGATTTTTCCCTGCGTCCGTCCGATATTCGCAGCATCAACAGCGCTGGTCTGGTGGTGTGGGTCGGCCCCGAGCTGGAAGGCTTCATGGCCAAGCCGCTGGCCAATCATCCCCATGCACTGACCCTGACTCAGGTTGAGGGGATGCAGCTATTCAACTACGCGACTCAGGATAGTCACGATTCTCATGACCATGATGATCACGATCATGGCGCTCACGAGCACGGTGACCACGATCATGATGAAGGGCATGAGGGACATCATCACGAAGGAGTCGATCCCCACATCTGGCTTGGCCCGACGCAGGCCAAGGTGATTGCCAAGGCGATCGCAAGCGAATTGGGCAAGCTGGACCCGGCCAATCAGGCTCGCTATGACGCCAACCTCGCGGCATTTGATGCCAAGGTGGATGCCAAAGACAAGGTGATTGCTGGCCAGATGAAGGCGGTGAACCAGAAGGGGTACTTTGTATTCCACGAGGCGTATGGCTACTGGGAACGTCACTACGGTATGAGTTCAAAAGGTCACTTCACCGTGAGCCCGGAGCGTCGCCCTGGCGCCAAGACGCTGGTGGATATTCGCAAGGCACTGGAAGAGAAGCAGGCGAGCTGCATCTATGCCGAGCCGCAATTCTCACCGGCAGTCATCGAATCGGTGGCGCGTAATACCGGTGCAAAAGTGTTGCTACTGGATGAAGTAGGTGAACAGGTGCCACTCGGTCCGGATGGTTATCCCCAGTTCATGCAGCAATTGGCTGACGCATTCGCCCAGTGCCGCTGATAACCTGCTGAGCCTCGTACTCGGACGGACTATACTGACCTCCAGCATCTGACATGGAGTGTCTGCTATGAAATGGTTGTTGATCCCGGCCTGCACTTTGGCTCTATGTTGCGCCAACGTGCAGGCATCGCGTCTTTCCGAGTACATTGCCAGTCCGGATCTGCGGGCCAAACTGCAGGAAGTGTATGGTGGCCGCGCCATTCAGCGGGCCGAGGCATTCTCTCGCCTGTTGACCCCCAGAGCGGGCACTACCGACCAGCAGAAGGTCGAGCTGGTGAACAACTACTTCAACAATCTGACCTACAGCGAGGATCCCAAACTGTGGGGGGATGAGGATTACTGGGCCAATCCGCTGGAGTTTATCGGTGCCCGGGGTGGGGATTGTGAGGATTACAGCATCTCCAAGTACTACACCCTGATGGAGCTGGGGGTGGATGAGAAGAAGCTGCGGCTGGCCTACGTCAAGGCGGTGCGTTACAACCAGTTCCACATGGTAACGCTCTACTTCCCGACTCCCAAGGCTGACCCACTGGTGCTCGATAACATCAACAGCCGGATCCTGCCAGGTAGCAAGCGTACCGATCTGATACCCGTCTACAGCTTCGATGCCAAAAGCATCTGGATCATGAAGTCGCGCCGGGAAGGTACGCTGGCAGGGAGTGCCGATAGGCTAGCGCAGTGGACATCGATGAAGACTCGTTTCTCCAGCGAGCAACTGCGCTCTCCCCGTCGTCAGCTATAGCTTGCCTGCTGCTTTCAACTCCTCGAAATATTTCGCCGCGCCCGGATGCTGTTCAATGCTCAGCACCGGGCCGGTTTTATTGCGCGCCCGGTGAAACATATTGGCGTAACCGTACGTCTGCTCATTGAACTTGGTCTGCTGGGTCAGCATGGCTTTAGTCAGCCGATAGACAGATTCTTCCGGCATGGCTGCATTGGTCACCAGGGTAGCGGCGATGGCAAAGGTCGGGGTCGCTTTCAGGTTGCCAGGGTAGATGCGGGCGGGCACTTGGCTGCGCTGATAGTAACTGACGCCCTTGAGTAACTGATCCCGGGTGGCCCCTTCGATGGGTAGGAAGCGGACGGCGCAGCGTTTGGCGGTGTCGAGCACGATCCGGTTCGGGTGCCCCATCACCAGCGCAAACGCGTCAATCTGTTTGCTGCAAAGTGCATCGGACTGATTGGCCATGCTCTTCAAATCAAGATCCTGCTCTTGTGCTCCCAGTTGATTGAACAGGGCCAGTGCGGTCTGGCGTGTGCCAGATCCCTTCAGCCCCATATCGATAGGTACCAGTTTAAGCTGCTCCAGTGATGTGATATCCCCGTCGGCACGGATCACTATGGTGAATGGCTCGGCATGAGTAGCAAATAGGGCGCGCAGCTCGGGTTGTGGCTGTGTGGCAAACAGGCCCAAGCCCTTGCTGGCTTGATACAGCCAATCGGACTGCACCATGGCGTAGGAAGACTCGCCGCTCTTAAGTCGCTGCAGGTTTTCTATTGAACCTGATGTTCCCTGCAGTGCGCATTTTAGTTGCTCATCGGTCTCATGGGCCAGGCGGCAAAACTCTTTGGTTATCTGGTGATAAATACCCTGTTCACCCCCGGTGCCAATCGTAATGGATTCGGCCATCAGGCCGGGTTGCCAAAGCAGAGGCAATAACATGGCGAGCTTTTTCATGCTTGAGCCTCCTTGGCATAACCATCGATACCCCAGTTTCGCAGCTGGTCTCTGTCGTTGCACTCGCCCGCTTCTGCCAGCAGGGTATAACCGGCGGCATGCATGGTCTGGGAGAGCAGGTTCCAATAGAGCGGCGCATCGGTCAGCTGACAGCTGATAAAAATGGGATTGAGCGGGTCGAGCAGATTAAGCGTGTCTGCGTTCAGGGGAATGGCACTGAAGGCGAGTTCACAGCCCTGCTCCTGCAGCGCGGCTAATGCGGGCTGGCCGTGGGAGGGGAAGGAGACCACATCCCAACGCCAATCCAGCGTTTTGCCACGGCCCTGGGTCAGCAAAGGGGCAATCTCGGTCCATTGCGGGTGATTGAGCAACGAGAGTGGCAGGGAGATACCCTCTACGTGCAGTTGTTGCCACTGCTGCAATGCAGCTTGGATGACCGTCAGATCCGTGTTGGCAGAGAGCGTCTGGCTGGGTAAAAAACGCTGATAGAGTGCAATATCCCCCTGGGTAGAAGCAAAAGTTTGTAGTTGCCCGCCTTCTGGCAACGGGTCCAGCCCTTGCAGTGGTTGTGAAGTTGGCGGGGGTAGCTGTTTTCCCAGCTGGGTAATTTTGAGCCGTTGTTGCAACAGATCCCGTTTGCGTTCGGATACCAGTTGATTGATGGAGAGCGACACCTCTTTGAGGTCTTGCAGCCAGGGGGTTGGCAGGGCGCTGTTGAACTGATGTTTGCGGACCCGGATCAACTGCAGGTTGATCTGTTCCAGCGGTTGTAGCAGGCGTTTGCAAACCAGGGAGATGATCAGGGTAAACACGACGAGTCCTGCCAGCAGCGCCAGACCGGTGCGGCTGATGGCATTCCACAAATGCTGATAGGCGTAGCCGCTATGTCCTTCCAGAGTCAGGGTGCCCAGCATGCGCCAACCATCGGTCAACTCTTGCTCAATCTTGACGGGGGGCATGCCGATAACAGAGGGGAGCCAGCTTGGTACATTTTGCTGGGTAGCGTGGAATACTTTCTGAAACAGCAACTGGCCATCGGGATCAATCAGGGTGACCGAGCTGACGAAACCGCCATCAAACATGGCGTTGACGATAGTTTCAGCCAGCACTTTGTCGTCATTGAGCAAGGTGCCCTGCAAGACCAGCCCCAGCGCGGTAATTGCCGTCTCCAGGTTGGCGGACATCTGATCGAGGATCGACTGGCGGATGGTCGTGGCCTCCAGAGCAAACAGCAGCACGGCACCGATCAAGAACAGTACGAGAATTATCCGGCTCAACAGTTTTGATAACGTCATATCCACTCCATGGAAAAGATATCGCAACATTTTGGGTTTCTATTCAGAGTCGAATCCGACCCGGTTCTTAAAAATAGGAAAAAATGGTTAAAAAAGACGATCATTTCTGCCCATCAGGGCAGGTTATGCATAAAATGTGAAGTTCATGCAGATTGTGATGAACTATCTGTGTTTGTTTTTGTCCAAAGAACAGTTTTATGCGGTTTTGTCACAACGGATCGCGCGACTCACACTCTTTAGATCTAAATACAGGATAGCGGATGAAACGTCTCCGTCCCTTGGTAGTGCAGGCTACCAATTGGGAACCCCCGGTTCCCCGCAAACATTTTTATGCGATGCTGATGCTGACGGCCATGACGCTGTCGGCAGTGGCATTATTGCCAGCGCCTGGTGACATCCTGGAGCGGCCGCTGCGTCTTGAGTTGCCCATTGATACCGCCGGTACGGCAACCAATGAAAACAACACCGACTTTAACGAAATCCCTGATCATGAGCTGGTGGATCAGAGTGCGCCGGATGACGATATCCCGGTCGATGCCACTCCCCAGTGGCAGGATTATCGGGTGCGTAATGGCGAAAACCTGACCGCTATCTTCAACAACCTCGGGCTCTCTACCACCACCCTCTACAAGGTGCTGGATGCAGACAACAAGAACCATTTGGCGCGGCTCAAGCCGGGACAGAATATCGAGCTGTTGATTGATCAGGACAATATCCTGCAGCAACTGAAGATCCGCCTGAACATCAAGCAGACCCTGGTGATGGAACGTGGGGGCGAGGCGTATAGCTCCACCATGATCAACGAGAAGGTGGAGTGGCAACCGCAGCGTTACAACGGTGTGATCAACGGTAGCTTCTATGTCAGTGCCCGCAATGCAGGCATCCCTGCCAACCATATCCAGAAGATTGCCAACCTGTTCCAGTGGCGGATGAATTTTGCCAAAGATTTGCAAAAGGGCGACACGTTCAAGGTACTGGTGCGCCAGGAGACGGTAGAAGGAAAGAGCACTGGCAATAGCCAGCTGTTGGGGGTGGAAGTAACCAGCCAGGGCCAGAATACCTCGGCGTGGCTCTCGGAAGACGGTAACTATTACGATGCTCAGGGCAACAGTCTGGAGCGCGGTTTCCGCCGTTATCCGACTCATAGCCGCTACCGGATCAGCTCCAACTTCAACCCGGCGCGTAAACATCCAGTGACCGGCGCTATTCGTCCGCATGAAGGGACTGACTTTGCCTTGCCGGTGGGTACGCCGGTATTGGCTACCGGTGATGGTGTCGTCCAGAAGGCGACCAGACACCCGCTGGCGGGTACCTATGTTGTTATCAAGCATGGCCGCACCTTGGCGACCCGCTATCTGCATCTGAGCAAGCTGCTGGTCAAGCCGGGGCAACGGGTGAAGATGGGCGACAAGATTGGCCTTTCCGGGAACACTGGCCGTTCTACCGGTGCGCACCTGCACTATGAGCTGCGCATCAATAACCGTCCGGTCAATGCCATGACCGCCAAACTGCCGATGGCTGAGCCCTTGAGTGGCAAGGAACGTCGTCAGTTCCTCGCTAAAGTGAAGAGTTATCGCAAGGAGCTGGCAGCTGGCTGATGCTGAGTAAGCCATCCTGATATAGAAAGGCCCCGCCAGACTGGCGGGGCCTTTTTACATGGGTAGCAACCGGCAGGGTCAGTAACCTTTGTCGAAGTCGATTTTGCTATCCAGCGGTTGCCCATCGATAAAGCGGATGTAATTGCGAATAAAAATCTGGGCAACATCCTCTGGAAAACTGTAACCACTGTTGTGGGGGGTGACGATGAGGTTGGGCTGGCCCCACAGCGGGCTGTCGGCAGGTAGGGGCTCTTGCTCAAACACATCCAGCACTGCCATCGCCAGCTTACCGGTACGCAGGGCGGTGAGCAGATCGCCTGAGTGAACTGCGCTGCCACGGCCGACATTGAACAGGATAGCTCCGGGTTTGAAGTGTTCGAAGCGAGCGGCATTGAACAGATGGCGGGTATCACGGGTGGCAGGCAGCACGCTGACGATGACATCGGCTTGGGCCAGCATCTTGTTGAGCGCAGGCAGTTGATAAACCTGATCAAAACCGGCGCGCTCCCGGCCGCTACGGCTGATGCCCAGCACCTTCATACCAAAATGTTTGCCGGTGTGGGCAATATGCTGGCCAATGCTGCCGGTACCCAGGATTAACATCGTGCGGCCTTTGAGTCCCTGATAGGGGTGGCTTTGCCACAGGCGTTGCTTTTGCTGCTCCCGATAAACGGGCATTTGGCGCATCAGGCTGAGCAGATGGCCAAAAACATATTCGCTCATCAACGGGCCGAAGATACCGCGCACATTGGTGAGCTGATAGTCGCGGCGACTGTCGGGATCGAGCAGTACATCGACTCCGGCGTAGGTGGACTGCAACCAGCTCAGCTTGCTGGCCTTGGGCAGCAGCGGTTTGGCGCGGGCTGGCTCTGCCATCAGAATGTGAGCCTCACCAATCAGTTTTTCGGCATCGAGCTGATTGTTGGCCTGCAGAATACGCAGATGGGGCAGATTGGCGGCCTTGAGCAGCCGTTCGTAGTGAGCATTATCCTGGCTGAGCAAAAGAAGGGTACGTTGGCTCATACTCTTGTTCCTTATCAGAATTTGCGGCGCAACAAGATGCCGCTCTCGCCCCATCTTACCTGACTTCATATCGCAACATAGCTGACCAGGGCGCTTTTTCGTTTTCGCCGCGCCCCTCGTGGGCTACAATCTGCCCCACATTTTGCAAAGGATCCGACTCCAGTGTTTGGTGACAAGTTTTATAAGCGACTGGCCGAGCTACAGCCTTGGCAACAGACCGTCTACACCCTGGCGCTGGCAGAGCGCATGTACCCCAACTATGCCCTGTTCTGTCAGGCCTCCGGCTTTGGCAATGCAGGCGCCTTCCGGCACTCGCTGGATCAGCTGTGGGCCTACCTCACCATCAAGGGATCCCGGGTCAATCTGGGGGCCATTCTGGAAGAGTTCGAAACCCATATTCCGGATCCCCGCAAGTTTGAATCCTACGGCGCCTATCCTGCGCTGGATGCTTGTGTCGCACTGGGTTGCGCTTACAGCTCTGTGATCTGCCGGATCGGTGAAGAGGCCTTTGATGCCAGCCACGCTTCGGTCGGCACGGTTGCCGGTTTTATCGAGCTATTGGAAGAGCGAGACCTGACCGAAGAGGAGCTCTACGAACACGAGTACATGGAGGCCGAGCTGGAATTCCAGGTTGAGCTGCTCAAGCGGGTGGCCCACGAACGCGATAGCGATCGTATCCTGGCGATCAAGGTGTTTGCCGCTCAGGATGGCGTCTCCAACATCGGGATCAGTCTGGAAGAGTAATCTCCAGCGCGACCTGATACCAAAAAGCTCCCGAACGGGAGCTTTTTTTGTGCCTGAACAAGGTGCTCTGCTTACTACTCTTCGGTGAGCGATCTGACGCTCAGCACGGGGGCGGCATCGATTTCATCGGCATTCATCATGACGGAGATCCGCTGTAGTGAAGAGAGCAGCAGACTTTGCTCCCAGGCTTCGAGAGCATGAAATCGCTGGACGAAACGCTCCTGCAGTGGTGTCGGTGCCTGGGCCAGTAGCACACGACCGGCATCAGTTAGGGTGGCATGCACTTTGCGTTTGTCGGTCTCGCTGCGAATACGCTGCACCAGCTGACGGTTTTCCAGCCGATCCATGATGGTGGTGGCGGTGGCCTGGCTCATATTGGTGTGATCGGCCAGTTGCCGCATGGAGATCTGCCCCAATTCATTTATTCCTTTGAGCAATAACAGTTGGGGTGAGGTGAGGCCAGCTTCTTTGATCAAGCGCTTGGAGTGCATATCGATAGCTCGAATAATCTGGCGCAGCGCAACCAGCACTTCATCATGTTTTTCCATGGGTTCTGAATCATTGCGGGGATTGAAAGGAGCAAAATTTTGCTCCTGACCGATCAAAAGGTCAATGTCGTTATTACTCTAATGGTTTATGTTCAAAGTAATTTTGTGTTAGGTTAGCCGACTCTTCGCAGTGTTAGACCTGACATTTTAGGAATAGACCATGATGAACGAGCTTGATATGAAGGCCCTGGTTAATGGGTTAAAAATAGTAAGAGTTCGCTATGAACTGCCAGATACCTCGGCTTTTGTACGCTATCAACCCGCTTATGAAGAAGATCCCAACACCCTGAAGGTACACCACTACGATGGTGAACTGCCGCTCTCCTGTAGTGAGACAGGTCATTTCAACCTAAAGGAGTTGGTGAACGAATTGCGCTATGCCTATGTGCTGGTTCACCTCTTTCCTGACGAGAGTGCGATGAACTTCTACCTGACCGGTCTTGATACCGGACTGGCCCAACTGGAGTTTATCGGTGGCTCTTATGACTTCAACCGGCTCTGGATCACCAGTGGCATCTCCAATGTCGGCGTGCCGATGGCCATTTTCCTCGGCAAGCGCCATGCAGTGAATGGCCAGCCTTCGGTCACCCTGGTGGATCATCGTGAGCTGGCCACCGGCAAGCTGGTCTATCGCGCCATTGGTGGTGCCGGTGATCATGTGGGTGAAGAGTTTTTCAACAACGACTAAGGAGGCCTGATGATAGCAACCAAGGGGCTACTAAAAGGCCTCAACCCCACAATGGCCATGACGGCCCTCACCGTGATCACTCTGTTTCTGCTGTTTGGCGTATTTGTCCCCGAGACCGCTGCGGCCTGGTTCACCGGTGCCAAGGATCAGATTATTGCCGGGTTCAAGTGGTACTACATTTTGCTGGTCGCCCTGTTCCTGTTCTTCGCTATCTACCTGATGTTCAGCCGTTTTGGCAGCATCCGGTTGGGTGACGACGACCAGGTACCGGAGTTCGGTTACTTTGCCTGGTTCTCCATGCTCTTTAGTGCCGGTATGGGGATTGGTCTGGTGTTCTGGAGCATTGCCGAGCCAATGAATCACCTGCAGGGCAATCCCTTTATCACCGAAGGAATGACACCCGAGGCGGCCCAGGTCGCCATGCGCCTCACTTTCTTTCATTGGGGGCTGCACCCTTGGGCCATCTATGTGATCGTTGGCCTGTCGCTGGCCTTCTTCAGTTATCGCCGCAAGTTACCACTGGCGATCCGCTCGGTGCTCTACCCAATCCTCGGCGATCGCATTTACGGCTTCTGGGGCCATGCAGCCGACGTACTGGCGGTGTTTGGTACTGTATTCGGGGTGGCTACTTCTCTTGGCCTTGGCGTGGCACAGATGAATACCGGTCTGAATCAGATGTTTGGCATGGCGGTATCGCAGTCGAACCAGCTTTGGTTGATTGGCGGGATCAGTCTTATCGCCACTCTGTCGGCGGTCTCTGGTGTGGGGCGCGGGGTCAAGCTGCTCTCCGAGCTCAACATCTGGCTGAGCGTGTTCGTCCTGGCGCTCTTTCTGGTGCTGGGGCCCACAATTTATATCCTCAACTCCTATGTGCAGAACATCGGTGATTACCTGCAAAACATCGTCAAATTGAGCTTCTGGACCAACTCAGAAGCCAACGGCACCTCGGCCTGGCAGTCGAGCTGGACGGCGTTTTACTGGGGCTGGTGGATCGCCTGGGCACCGTTTGTCGGCATGTTTATTGCCCGCATTTCCAAGGGGCGAACCATTCGTGAGTTCGTGCTCGGCGTGTTGTTGGTGCCTTCATTGCTCGGCATGTTCTGGCTTACCGTATTCGGCGGTACGGCGATGAATCTGGAGCTGTTTGGCGGTGGCGGTGTGGTCGCTGCGGTGAATCAGGATGTCACCCTGGCGCTCTATCAGACGGTGGAGTTGCTGCACTGGGGGACCTTGGGCTGGATTGCCAAAGGGGTGCTGACCTTGCTGATCTGTACCTACTTCATTACCTCCAGTGACTCGGGCACCCTGGTCATCACCACCTTGCTCTCCATTGGCGATCAGGATCCACCTGTGTTGCATCGGGCAATCTGGGGTTTGGGACAGGGGCTGGTCGCGGCCATTTTGCTGCTCTCTGGTGGATTGGCGGCCCTGCAGGCGGCCAGTATTATCGCCGCGTTGCCTTTTTCGGTGATCATGCTGGCGATGTGTTACTCGCTGATGTTGGGGCTCAAGCAGGAGAGCCAGCGCCAGTTTGAGTACCGCCAGAATCTGAAGCGCCACGATGGCTCATCCCATATGAGCCTGCTGGATCGCATTGGTCCGGCATAACGGCAGCACCAAGGGGCGCCTCTTCATATGTAAACGTGAGATGTAAACCTGGATGCAAAACGGCCGCCCTGGCGATGCTCTCCTTGCGGAGCTCATCATCAGGGCGGCCGTCTGTTATGGGGCCGATGTTACTCTTCGATAAAGGTCCACTCATCCTTGACCCGACTGATGGCGTCGGTCCGCTTTTTGGCCAGCTGCTCCTTGATCTCTTCTCCTTTAAAGCCTGCGGCCACTATCTCTTTCACCGGCACCGCTTGAGCGGCGGCCAGCGCCTCGGCCACATAATCGGGTTCGGCGTAGACCCGCTCCTCAAAACCGGTGCGACCATGGAAGTCGGCGCGGCAGGTATCAAGTAACTGCGCAAAACGCTCCGGTCTGCGCCAGGCGTCGGCCTTGTCGAACACCTTGAGCAGGGTGGCTGGCTTGAGTTCGAACGCGATATGGAGCTGGGTGTGCAGATCGCTTACCAGTAACGCCAAATCCCGGCACTCGTTGGGTACCCTGAACCGCTCGCACAGGGCGCGAATAAGCGGCAGCCCCTTCTGGCCGTGACCATGATGGCTTGGCCAGAACTCTTTGGGGGTGATCCCCTTGCCAAGGTCGTGGCAGAGGGCTGCAAAGCGCACCGTCAGCTCGGGGGAGATCCGGCACGCCTGCTCCAGTACCATCAGGGTGTGGATGCCGGTGTCGATCTCCGGGTGCCACTTGGCCGGGGCGGGGACGCCAAACAGGGCATCAATCTCGGGGAACAGCGCCTTGAGGGCGCCGCACTGGCGCAACACCTCGAAGAAGATCTGCGGGGTTGGTCCCAGCAGCACTTTTTCCAGCTCCTTCCAGACCCGCTCCGGCGTGAGGTGGGCCAGCTCGCCAGCGGCCGTCATCTCGCTCATCAGGGCAAGGGTTTGTGGCGCGATGGCAAAGCCCTGAGCGTGGAAGCGGGCGGCGAAGCGCGCTACCCGCAGGATGCGCAACGGGTCTTCGGCAAAGGCGGGGGAGACGTGGCGTAGCAGCCGTTTTTCCAAATCCTCAATACCACCGTAGGGATCATGGAGCTGGCCCTGATCATCCTCGGCGATGGCGTTGATGGTGAGGTCCCGGCGCAGCAGATCTTGCTCCAGGGTCACATCGGGGGCGGCATGGCAGACAAAACCGGTGTAGCCCTGACCCTGTTTGCGTTCGGTGCGGGCGAGGGCATACTCCTGCTGGGTTTTGGGGTGAAGAAACACCGGGAAGTCGCGACCGACCTGGGTAAAACCCAGTGCCAGCATCTGTTCCACGGTGGCGCCGACTACCAGATGATCCCTGTCGCCCTGCGGCAATCCCAGCAGGCGATCCCGCACTGCGCCCCCAACCAGATAAGTCTGCAAACCGTCTCTCCCGTCATCAATCGTGGGGCCGAGTATATCGTCTTTGTTACCGCTTTGCTGCTTGACCACCACCAGCCCGCAGCGCCAGTCAGCGCGGCTTTGACTTGGGCGTGACGAGGCCGTACGCTGCCGCCCCAGACAGCTGGCTCTGTGCTGTGGGATTGCGTTATGCCCGAGCAGGCCAGATGAGCCGAAGGAACCGCAGAGTTCCCCTTATATCAACGACATGAGAACAACGTGAATCAATCAACCTTCGCAAGCCGGGTGCTGGAGTGGTACCAGCTCCATGGCCGCAAGAGTCTGCCCTGGCAGCAGGAGAAGACCCCTTATCGGGTCTGGGTCTCGGAGATCATGCTGCAGCAGACCCAGGTCGCCACCGTGATCCCCTATTACCAGCGTTTTATGGCGCGCTTCCCCGATGTGGTGGCGCTGGCCGATGCCCCCATCGATGAGGTGTTGCACCACTGGACCGGCCTTGGTTACTACGCTCGGGCCCGCAACCTGCACAAGGCGGCCCAGCAGATCCGCGATCACCACCATGGCCTCTTTCCCGAGCAGTTTGACGAGGTGATGGCCTTGCCGGGGATTGGCCGCTCCACCGCCGGTGCCGTGCTGTCGCTCTCCCTCGGTCAGCCCCACGCCATTCTCGATGGTAACGTGAAGCGGGTGCTCACCCGCTGGCTGGCGCTGCCGGGTTGGCCCGGTCAGAAACAGGTAGAAAACGAGCTGTGGGAGATCGCCATCCGGTTAACTCCCAAGCTGGGCGTGGCGCACTACAACCAGGCGATGATGGATATCGGCGCCACCATCTGCACTCGCAGCAAGCCCGCCTGCGATCGCTGTCCGGTGCGGGCCGATTGCCAGGGCTTGTCGCAAGGCAACCCCACCGCCTACCCGAACAGCAAGCCCAAGAAGAGTATTCCGGCCCGCGACGGCATCATGCTGCTGATCCGCCATGGCGATGAGCTGCTGCTGGAGAAGCGGCCGCCGCAGGGGATTTGGGGCGGGCTCTACTGCTTCCCGCAGGTGGCCTCGCTAGCCGAGCTGGATGGTCTGCTGGCAAGTCTGGGGCTGGCGCACCACGGTTATCGGGAATTGGCCGGTTTTCGCCACA
Organism: Aeromonas sp. CU5; assembly: GCF_002586745.1. NCBI lineage: Bacteria > Pseudomonadati > Pseudomonadota > Gammaproteobacteria > Aeromonadales > Aeromonadaceae > Aeromonas > Aeromonas sp. CU5. The sequence continues at coordinate 3,121,753 of NZ_CP023817.1, read as the reverse complement.
CTTTCAGCCATTTCCACCTCGATATTCAGCCTTTGCTGATCGAGATAGATAGTGCACCGGCGCTGCGGCTCATGGAAGGCGATCACCGACTCTGGTATAACTTACGCCATCCTGCCGAGGTAGGGTTGGCGGCCGCCACTGCCCGTCTGCTTGCCTATCCAGAGTTACAACAATAGAGGTCAACATGAGCCGTACTGTATTTTGCCAACGCTTGAAAAAAGAGGGCCCGGGCCTGGATTTTCAACTCTATCCCGGTGAGCTCGGCAAGCGTATTTTTGACAACGTCAGCAAGGAAGCCTGGGCCGAATGGCAGAAGAAGCAGGTGATGCTGATCAACGAGAAGAAGCTCAACATGATGAATCTTGATCATCGTCAGTTGCTGGAAAAAGAGATGGTCAGCTACCTGTTTGATGCCGGTGAAGTAGAGATCGACGGTTATACCCCTCCCAGCCAGTAAGCCGTGCAGCTGTGGTACATGTGAACAGGGGCAGGCATTGCCCCATGTGACTGTTGGCGATGATACTTCTTCCAGTTTGCAACAAATGAATGATGGGCGGCGTGTCCGCCCGTTTTGAGGATCTTATGGGCCGAATTTTTTGGCTGCTGTGTACCTTGTTGTTTCTCTCTGCCTGTTCGTCTTCTCCCAAGCCCAACGGGAGCGAGGGTGACGATCTGGTCAACGGCAAGGACATTCGCGGTTTTGAACACATGATTAGTGCACTCTCCCATAACGTGAACGAAATATGGGGGCGGGAGGCGTTGTTTGCCGGCAAGTTTGACTACGTCAAATACACGGATCAGTACAAAAGCCGGGCGCATATCGACTTTTCCAGTGGTCATATCATGGTGGAGACGGTATCCAGCGTGGATCCGCGGGCTCATTTACGCCGCGCCATCATTGAGACCTTGCTGACACCGGATGACCCGGCGGAAGTGGATCTTTACTCTGACCGTGAAATCGTCCCCGGTGGCGAGCCGTTCCTTTATGGTCAGGTGCTGGACAATCTGGGTCAGCCGATCCGTTTTGACTGGCGTGCCGAGCGTTATGCCGACTACCTGCTTAGTACGGCAATGAAAAAGCGTACCTTGGGGATCCGCACCATATTCTTCGTGGATATTCCGATGGTGGCAAACCATGAGGATAAGCGGGGCTACAAGTATGCAAACATCATTCGTGATGCATCCCGTAAATATAAGGTGCCCGAGAGCCTGATCTATGCGGTGATCAAAACAGAGAGCAGCTTCAACCCCTATGCGGTGAGCCACGCTAACGCTTATGGCCTGATGCAGGTCATTCCTGCCACAGCAGGACGAGATGTCTACCAGCGGGTCAAGGGCAAGAGTGGTCAACCAACCCGGGAGAACTTGTTTAATCCGGCCTACAACATTGATGTCGGCACCGCTTATCTGCATTTGCTGCAGACGGTCTATCTGGTGGATATCGAGGATCCCCGTTCCCGTCGCTATGCGGTGATTTCAGCCTACAACGGTGGTGCGGGTGGGGTGCTCAACACCTTCTCGCGGGATCGCAAGGCTGCGCCTGGCAAGATAAACCGGCTCTCGCCAGAAGCTGTCTACCAGGTGCTGACCGAGCAGCACCCGAAAGCAGAAGCACGGCGTTATCTTTACAAGGTTGATCAGGCCGAGAAAGGCTTCAAACGCTCCTATGTTGGACGTGCCGGTTAACCAGAGCCAACGCAAAAGGGCGCTTGATATCAAGCGCCCTTTTTACGTCTGGCCTAATTGCAGGTTGTTGCGCCTTATTTGGCGATAAAGCCGCCCTTGGTCTGCGGGGCCGCGCCCACTTTATCCAGGGTTTTAACTTCCACTTCGGTCTTGTTCCAGCTGTGGTCCACTTCACCACGGATGCGGATCAGATCATCCGGGCCTACTTCGGTACCGCGCCACACATCCTGATCCACTTCGACCTCCACTTCACCACTGGCATCGCGGAACAGATAGTTCTCGCCGCCAAGATGCTTGACCAGTTTTCCTTCCAGCGTGGCCCAGCTGTCATCGGCCAGATCTTTCAGTTGAGCGACGGAGACCTTGTTCTGCTCTTGCGGGCCGGTATAGGCCGCCATGGCAAAAGAGGAGACAGACATCAGGGTCAACAGTCCGATTACGCTTGCGCTTGCCTTGTTCATTTCATACTCCTGTCGTTGGTATGAGGGCATTGTGCCGCGCGGGACGTGAAACAAGCGTGAAAGCGAGCAGGGGATGTGATTGTCTGTTTTGTGAGCGCAAGCGATTTCATCGGTGATGGAACATGTGTGATTTCATCTGGAACTGTAATCTGTCGCCTTCACCAGAAGTCAGTGGCGGCAGACTCTTCCCATGCTTGTCGCCATTCGAGGGGAAGTCCGCAGGTCTCACCTGCTTAATCGAAGAGCATAACAATATGAAAAAATGGCTTGTTTGTTTATTGGGGTTAATGGCATTGACCGCGCAAGCGGCGGAGGGACGCCAGCCTTTTTCCCGGGTTGTGATGTTTGGTGACAGCCTCTCCGACACCGGCAAGATGTACAAGAAGATGCGGGGGTATCTCCCCTCCAGCCCACCCTACTTCAACGGGCGCTTCAGCAATGGCCCGGTGTGGCTGGAGCAGCTGGGTGACCAGCGTTTTCCCGGTCTGGTCGTGGCCAACGAGGCGGAAGGCGGTGCAACCGCGGTGGCCTATAACCATCTGGGCGCCCTGAACGGCTGGCTTGGTTTCTGGTCCTGGGATCCCAAATATCAGGTGATCAACAATCTAGATTACGAGATCGATCAGTTCCTGAAAAAGGACAAGTTCCGCCCCGATGATCTGGTGGTGATCTGGGTCGGTGCCAACGACTATCTGGCCTATGGCTGGAACACCGAGCGGGATGCTGATCGGGTGATCGATACCATCCGGCTGGCATCCAACCGGTTGGTGCTCAACGGCGCCCGGCAGATCCTGCTGTTTAACATCCCGGATCTGGGGCAGACACCGTCAGCCCGCAGCATGAAGGTGGTGGAGAAGGTGCGCCATGTGGCCAGTTACCACAACCAGCGGTTGCAAAATCTCACTCGCGAGCTGGCTCCCCTCGGCATCGTGAAGCTGTTCGAAGTGGACAAGCAGTTTGACGAGATGATGCGCGATCCCCAGCTGTTCGGGCTGAGTGACACAGAACACGCCTGCTACGGTGGTGGCTATACGTGGAAGCCGTTCACCGGCAGCGCCGCCGAGGTGGCTGCGACCCCAGCTTTAAGTGTCTCCGAAAGAGTGGCTATTGCCGGTAACCCGATCCTGGCGCAGACGGTGGTGAGTGGGCAGGCAAAAGGGCGAGCTGCGACCCTCAACTGCGATGAGCATATGTTCTGGGACCAGGTGCATCCGACCAAGACGGTGCACAAGGTACTGAGCCAGCGTGTTGCAGACTTTATCGATCAGCACTACGAGTTTGTTCGTCACTGATATCGCTTCGGGCCAGCATGTTGCTGGCCTTTTTCTCCTATTCGTCCTCATCTGTGCGTCTTTTTTCGTCACATTCAGTTCGAATAACAAACGTCTGTTGCTGTTTTTGTAACGTGGTTGCGTTAGAGTGTTGTTTGTTAATTGATATCAGTGACTTGAAAATAGGCTAACGTTGATATGCTGCGATCGCTTTTGGGTGGTTGCACCTATAAGACGAGGTGATATCAATCAACCTCCTCCTACATAAAGTTGCAGAGGCTCAAACATGAAAAAATCATTGATTACCTTGCTAGTTACCGGCTTGCTGGCGGCCAATGCCCAGGCTGCCGGTCAAGACAACACCTGGTATGGCGGTGCCAAACTGGGTTGGTCCAATTTTTATGGCATTGATGAAAGCAACAGTTTTACCCTCGGTAATGAGACCAATGATGCCCTGGGGGCTGGTGTATTTGCCGGCTATCAGGTTAACAAGAACCTGGGTATCGAGTATGGCTTCGATTATCTGGGTAAATACAAATATGATGCCCGCTCTGCCACGGGGGCTGTATTTCAAGATGAAGTTCAGGCTCAGCTAATCCATTTGTCCTTGAAGCTGGGCTTCCCTGTAACTGATAGCCTTGACCTGTACGGACGTATCGGCGGCGGTTATGCTGCTGCTAACAGTGACCTGAAAGGGGGGGATGGCCGGTTCAACTTTGTCAGCGCTCTGGGTGCTGAATATGCCTTCAATCGTGATTGGGCCGCCCGTCTTGAATATCAATACACCACTCCGTACGGCAGCCGAGACAATACCGGGTTGCGTATGGACAATGGCCTGCTCTCTGTGGGCGCCGTCTATCGCTTTGGCCAGGTCGCGCCGGTTGCTGCTGTGCCTGCTCCTGTACCGGCACCCGAGCCGGTGATGGTTGAGAAGCAGTTCACCCTGAGTTCGGATGTGCTGTTTGACTTCAATAAGGCAACCCTCAAGCCGCAGGCCAGTCAGGCGCTGGATACCCTTTACGGCCAGATTGAAGAAGCGCGACCCAAGGATGGTGTGGCAACCGTGATCGGGCATACCGACCGTATCGGCTCTGATGCCTACAACCAGAAACTCTCCGAGCAGCGTGCCCAGACCGTTGCCAACTATCTGGTTGGTAAAGGGATCCCGGCCGCCAAGATCAATGTGGAAGGGCGTGGTAAATCCTCACCGGTTACCGGCGACAGCTGTGTCAGCAATTCCAAGCGTGAGCTGATTGTCTGCCTGGCACCGGATCGTCGCGTTGAAGTGAAGGTGGAAGGGGTTGCCGAGGCTCAGCAATAATCTGCTGATCCAGCTCCTTACGGGGCGGTGACAAGGCCGCCTCGTTGGTCGTGAAATGCAAAAAGGCCAGTCAGATTATCTGACTGGCCTTTTCATTGCGCTGGGCTAGGTATGCTGGGTCAGGACGGCAGCGGCATTACCCGATTACGACCGAGCTCCTTGGCCTTGTAGAGCAATTTATCGGTGCGCTCAACCAGGCAGTCTGCGTTCTCTTGGCGATTAAACTCACCTACCCCGAATGACGCTGTGATGTGATCGATGCGGCGGCCCGATTTACGATCGAGGATCGACATCCGCTCGACGGCGCGGCGCATGCTCTCAGCCATCTGTCTGGCCAGGGCAAGAGTGCGATGGGGGACCAGCATGGCAAACTCCTCCCCGCCGATCCGATAAGCGCTAACCCCCTCCTGACAGGCATCTCGCAGTCGCTTGCTAAACGCACGCAGTACCTGATCACCCAGCAGGTGGCCATATTCGTCATTGAAATTTTTGAAGCGGTCGATATCGGCGAGGATCAGCGAGAAAGGCTGCTGGCTGCGGATCAGTCCTTCAATCTCGAGATCGAAAGCACGCCGATTAAGCAGGGAGGTCAGAGCATCCTCATTGGCCAGCTTGCGGGTTTCGTTGAGTGCCTCGCGCAGCTCTTTGATCTCTTTTTCAGCATTACTGATCTGGTTGCGAAAGTGCATGGTCGACATCCGCACATCCCGTGATTCGCGCACCAGATCCCGCAGGATAGCCATGGTGTCTTCCAGGCTCAACCCTTGCTCATCGATCTGGCTGAGTCGGCCAAAACTCTTGTCGAGCATCTCCTGAAACATCCCGGTATCTGAGATGGCATCTTGCATGGAGTGACCGATTTCATTGGCCATGGCAGCCAGATTGAGCTTTATCGCCTCGATTTGTTTCTCATCCTGGTCGGCGAGATGCTGATGATAGAGCCGCTCACAGGTGACCAGAGAGCAGGTACCCTGCTGTTTGACGGCGAGATCAATGGCTTTATTTAGCTCGGGCATGCTGGCCGAGACATAGCTGTACCACAGGTGGTAATTGTCCGGCGTCGTGGGTATCTGGTACTTGATCATCAAGGGAACCGCCTGTTTGAGATAGGCGGCGGATTGGGCAAAAGTATCCTTACTCATGAGTTATTGGTCTCATCATGCCAGCAAACTTGATTCAGTATGACAGAGAGATTGGCCAAAAGGCAGTCGATGGATGCCATTCGCCCCCCCTTCGATATAATGTCTGGGTTACTACCTACCCTAAGGCCTGCTTATGTCTCAAAAAGATCCTTTCCTCCAACGCGAGGCCGAAAAATACGAAAATCCCATCGCCAGTCGCGAGATGCTGCTGGAACTCATCAAGGGCCACGAAAAGCCCATGTCTCGGGAAGAGTTGGCCAAGGCCCTCAAACTGACCGATGAAGAGCCGCTGGAAGCGTTGCGCCGTCGTCTGCGTGCCATGGAGCGTGATGGACAACTGGTATTCACTCGTAACCAATGCTACGCCTTGCCGGATCGTCTGAATCTGGTCAAAGGCACTGTACTTGGCCACAAAGATGGTTTCGGTTTTCTGCGCCCGGAAGGTGGTGGACCTGATCTCTTTTTGAACAACCGCGAGATGCAGCGCCTGATGCATGGCGACTATGTGCTGGTGCAACCGACCGAGATTGACCGCAAGGGTCGTCAGGAAGCGCGTCTGGTGCGCCTGCTCAAGTCCCGTGAGGCAGACATTGTCGGCCGTTACTTCGTCGAAAATGGCGTTGGTTTCGTGGTGCCGGATGACAGCCGTATCGGTCAGGACATCATCATCCCGGAAGGTGAGAATAAAGGTGCTCGCCAGAGCCAGGTGGTGGTGGTGCGCATCAACCAGCGCGCCACCTCCCGCAGCAATGCAGTCGGTTCTGTATTGGATGTGCTGGGCGAAAATATGGCACCGGGGATGGAGATTGAGATCGCCTTGCGCACTCACAGCATCCCGCATACCTGGCCTGAAGAGGTGACCAAAGAGGTTGCTGGCTTGGGCGAGCAGGTGCCAGAGAAAGCCAAAGAGGGTCGTATCGATCTGCGTGCATTGCCGCTGGTGACCATAGATGGTGAAGATGCCCGCGACTTCGATGATGCGGTCTTCTGTAAAGCCAAACGCAGTGGCGGCTGGCGCCTGTGGGTTGCCATTGCCGATGTCTCTGCGTATGTGAAGCCTGGCACAGCGCTGGATGCCGAAGCCTATCAGCGCGGCAACTCCGTCTATTTCCCCGAGTTCGTGGTGCCCATGTTGCCGGAGGTGCTCTCCAACGGTCTGTGCTCCCTGAACCCGCAAGTTGACCGTCTGTGCATGGTGTGCGAGATGACTATCTCCGCATCTGGCCGCATGTCCGGTTACAAGTTCTATGAAGCGGTGATGAATTCCCACGCGCGGTTGACTTACAGCAAGGTCGCCGCGATTTTGGATGGCGATGCGAAACTGCGTCAGCAATATGATCCGCTAGTGGGCCATATCGAAGAGCTCAACACGCTCTACAAGGCGCTCAAGCATGCCCGTCATCAGCGCGGAGCGGTGGAGTTCGAGAGCGAAGAGACTCGCTTTATCTTCAATGCCCAGCGCAAGATCGACCAGATAGTGCCACTGGTGCGTAACGATGCTCACAAGATCATCGAAGAGTGCATGATCCAGGCGAACGTGGCAGCTGCCCGTTACATCGAAAAGAACGAAGCATCAGCCCTGTTCCGGGTGCACGATCGTCCGGGCGAAGAGCGTCTGACCGGTTTCCGTGACTTCCTGGCCGAGTTGGGTCTGGAGCTTAAGGGTGGCCTGGAGCCCGAGCCGAAGGACTTTGCCGAGCTGGCTGCCAAGTTTGAAGGGCGCCCGGATGCGGAGCTGCTATCTACCATGCTGCTGCGCTCCATGCGTCAGGCCATCTATCAGGCTGACAACATCGGCCACTTCGGGCTGGCATTGAAGTCCTACGCGCACTTTACCTCGCCGATCCGTCGCTACCCCGACCTGATCCTGCACCGCGCCATCAAGTATCAGACGGCCAAGGAGCAACAGGGCAACCTGCGCAACAAGTGGACCCCGAGCGGTGGTTATCACTACCAGCTGGAAGAAGTGGACCCGATGGGCGAGCACTGCTCCATGACCGAGCGGCGTGCCGACGATGCAACTCGCGATGTTGCTGACTGGCTCAAGTGCGAGTACATGCTGGATCATGTGGGTGACGAGTTCGATGGCGTGATTGCCAGCGTCACCGGTTTTGGCTTCTTTGTTCGCCTGGCCGACATCCACATCGATGGTCTGGTCCATGTCAGCACCCTCACCAACGACTACTACCAGTTTGATCCCCTGCACATGCAGCTGATCGGCGAGAATTTCCGCCGTCGCTATCGTCTGGGTGACAAGGTGCGCGTCAAGGTGATGGGCGTCAACCTGGACGATCGCAAGATTGACTTCGTGATGGTGGAAGCTCCACTCACCGGCAAGGATGGCAAAGAGGTGGTGCGCAAGCCTGCCAAGGCTGGCCAGCGTCACGATAAACGCAAAGAGGGCAAGGATAGCGGCAAATCCGACAAGGGTAGCCGCGCCAAACCGAGCAACAGACGACCGAGCAAAAATGCTCGCGATAAGGCCAAGAGCACGAAATGAGTACTGAACTGATCTACGGCATTCACGCTGTATCTGCGCTGCTTGAGCGCACCCCGGAGCGTTTCATCGAGGTGTGGGCCCTCAAGGGACGCGATGATGACCGGCTGCAACCGCTGTTGACCGAGCTGGAATCCCTCGGTCTCAAGGTGCAGGGCGTGAACCGCAAGACCCTTGATGACAAAGCGGAAGGTAACAATCACCAGGGCATTATGGCCAAGGTGATTGAGGCCCCCAAGCTGGCCGAGCACGATCTGGCCAGCTTGCTGGACAGCCTGGTAGAACAAAAAGCCCAGCCTTTCCTGCTGGTGCTGGATGGGGTGACCGACCCGCATAACCTCGGTGCCTGCCTGCGTAGTGCCGATGCGGCCGGAGTCCATGCGGTGATCGTGCCGCGTGACAAGGCCAGCGGCCTGACGTCGGTGGTGCGCAAAGTCGCTTGCGGCGCCGCCGAAGTGGTGCCGCTTATCCAGGTGACCAACCTGGCCCGCAGCCTGCGTGAGTTGCAGGATCGCGGTGTCTGGCTGGTTGGTACTGCGGGTGAGGCCGATCACGACCTCTATCAGGCCAAGTTGACTGGCCCGATGGCATTGGTGATGGGTGCTGAAGGCAAAGGGATGCGCCGCCTGACTCGCGAACATTGCGATGAACTGGTTAGCATTCCGATGGCGGGGGCGGTATCCAGCCTCAACGTATCGGTGGCCACTGGCGTTTGCCTGTTCGAAGCCGTTCGTCAGCGTCGCAGCTAGTGTCATGATGACCGACAGACCCCCCTTTAGTTGGGCGCAGGTCACTGAAGAGCAGGAGGCCACGCGCCTCCTCTCTTTTGCCCGCTCGCTGACCCTTGCCCCCAGATCCTGCCTCTGGCACGCCGGTGACAGCCCAGATCTGCTGGTCAGGGTGGAGCAGGGGCTGCTGCGGGCCAAGGTGGTGCTGGCGGATGGGCGCGAGTACATCAAGGAGTTTTACTGGGAGGGGGACGAGTTTCTCGACTTCCATCACCTGCTCAGTGGTGAGCCCGCGCGCTATAGCGTGGAGGCGCTGGAGCCCTGCCGCCTGCAGATCTTCCTGCTGACGGATCTGCGCCAGCTTCCCTGTTGGTCAGGCTGGTATCAGCACTTGCTTGCCGTGCAACTGCGTATCAAAGAGGAGAAAGAGCTGCTGCTGTTGACCGGGAGTCCGCAGGCTCGCTACCAACACTTCTTGCAATGTTTCCCCGGGCTGGCCGCCAGAGTGCCGGATCACCAGATTGCCGCTTATCTTGGCATCACCCCCATCAGTCTTAGTCGCATTCGCAAGCGGCTGAAAGCGCTTAACAAGGATTAATGTCGCCTATTCGCCATTAGGGGGCAGTGTCGCCACCCGATTTCAAACCTCTCACTCTGTTGGTCTTGGCATCACGCCTGCCGGTCAGCCTGAGCCGCATTCGCCAACGGCGGAAAGAACTTAACCAAGGTTAATGCCAGCGCGGATACGCCCGATTATGCTGGCAGGCCGAATTGATAAGGAGTTGCCAATGAACTGGATCCTGAAACCCTGGTCCGAGCTGACCACTGATGAGTTGTACGAGTTGCTGGCACTGCGGGCCGAGGTGTTCGTGGTGGAGCAGACCTGCCCCTTCCAGGACCTGGATGGGTTGGATCGCCGCGAGGGGGTCTGGCACCTGCTTGGTTATCAGGGTGAGCAGCTGGCCGCTTACGCCCGGATCATGGCGCCGGGCATCGGTGACGAGACCGGCACTGCGATTGGTCGGGTCGTGACCTCACCCCAAGCGCGAGGCGGCGGTCTCGGCCATCAGTTAATTGGTGAAGCGGTGAACGCGAGCGAGGCGCGCTGGCCGGCCCACAGTATCTGGCTCGGCGCCCAAGCCCATCTGCAGGGCTTCTACGGTCAGCACGGCTTTGTGGCTGAAGGGGAAGGTTATATCGAAGACGATATTCCCCATATCGGGATGCGCAAGCTGTTGAAAGCCCGTTGCTGAGCTGGAGTTTCCACCACACAAAAGCTACAACGTATTTGTGAATAATATGTAGTCGGCCTAATAATAATTCCCTGCTGCCTATGATCAGGGAGTTTTTTTATCTCATATTTTTATAAAGTAAAAAGTCCATCGAGCATGACACAGATTTATTGTGGTGTTTGTCATTACTGGGGTGTTGTTGTTCTTGTCGTGTTAATATCTCTTTTTCACTCATTTAATTTGCTCTCTACAGAACCCCTGTTTTTGGTTAAATAAAATAGTTACACACAAAACCAGGAGTGTTACCACTGCTATTCCTTCCATGGTTCTCATTCAGCGCCACGCGATGCTCATGATAATTAATTCATAAAAAATGACAATCTACTCGATGATATCAATGGGTAGTCATCATATGGCATGCCATTTTCAATAGTATAGCTGTACTTGACCCCTTTCCTTTATTCTATCCATCAAGGCATTTGATACATGAAAGCTAGTCAGGTTGTTTGCTTTTTGACCTATCGTTGATGCACCACCACCTCCCGCCCCCGATGGGTCGCTTCATCAGCACTACCTGAATATTGCTAAACATGACAAAATGTAACTAGTCCGCTCGCATAAATATGTGAATTTATTTTTGTCTTTTTTCTCAAGTTACCTGATTGGGTGGTCGATATGTTTAATTGTCGATTATTTAAGTGCACTGGTAAAAGGGTGTATCCAGGAGGGTGGTTTTTGTTAATGAGAATTATGTATATCTCTTTATTTACATATTAATTTTTCAGTCGCAAATTAATGTTGCTGATACTTGTCAGACCACAATATTTAGGTTGGCAACACACCAATTCTCTCACCATATTTCAGCCTGTGACCCGATGCTATAGCCGGAAATCGGTTAGGCCAAAGTACAAGATCTTGTCTTGTGCAAATAGGGACGCTATGAAGCTAGCGTGATGATACGTAGGATGTATGTAAAAGAGTACTGAGCACTCAGATGTATCAGTATAAGGATGTGAACAATGTTAAAAAATATGTCAATAGCTCAAAAGTTAAGTGCAGGTTTTGCGATCATCGTTCTCGCTATGGTGGGAGTTATATGGATGTTGCTTTCCCAACTTTCCCAGCTCAATAGCACGACCGATGAAATTAACGATAATCTGGTTATGTCTATTCGTCATCTTTCACGAATGAGGTTGGAGTTAGGTGAGGCAAGAAGATATGACCTGTCTCATGCCTTGATGGGAAGGGACGGTTACGAGGATAACGAACGGTTATTTAAAAAGGCTCAAGAGACCTTCCTGGATCGCGCCAAACAGTATGGTGCTCTCGCTTTTTCTACTCAGGAAGAGGAGGCTGTGTACCGGGCCGTCATGCAATCTGCCGAACGCTATTTTACTCTGCATGACAATTTTGCTGCTGCGATTCGGCGTGGTGAGATTGAATTAGCGTTACGCCTGAATTTGGGAGAGACGCTCGACACTTACAACTCACTTATGGTCAGTCTTCAGCGCTTGAGCGATATCAATGCTGAGGTCGCACAAGCATACAACGATGAAACAACAAAGGTGTTCAAGGAGGGGCGCCAGTTAGGCGTCGTGATTGGTGTGCTGGTGGTGCTGTTTGTAATCATGTTGGCCAACTTCCTAATCCGCCAGATCCGCAATCCGGTCATGTCCCTGCTGGATCAAACCCGCAAGGTTGCTGCGGGAGATTTGACTGCTCGTCTTGATATGACCCACTTCTCCAACGATGAGCTGGGTACACTGGCAAAAGGATTTGGTGATATGCAGGGTAACCTGCGCACCCTGGTCAGTGAAGTCTCCGGTTCGGTCGTCCAGTTGAGTTCCGCAGCTGAAGAGATCAGTGCGGTTGCCAGTCAATCCGCCAGCAATATGAATGCCCAGCAACATGAGCTGAATCAGTTGGCGACGGCGATGAACCAGATGCAGGCTACCGTGCAGGAGGTCTCGCGTAACACTAGCGATGCAGCATCATCAGCGGGAACAGCAAGTCAGCGGGCCGAACACGGTTCCAGTACCGTACAAGAGTCTATTCTGCAGATTGAGCAGGTCGCTTCTGCAATAGAGAGCACAGCTTCCGTCATCAATCAGCTGGGAGATGACAGCCGTAATATCGGTGTTGTTCTGGATGTCATTCGCGGTATTGCCGAACAGACTAACTTGCTGGCACTCAACGCAGCGATTGAGGCGGCGCGAGCTGGAGAACAGGGCCGTGGTTTTGCCGTGGTGGCTGATGAGGTCAGAACGCTGGCGAAACGAACTCAGGATTCCACAACCCAGATCAACAGCATTATTGCAGAGCTGCAACAACGGGCCGAGCAGGCAGGTGTCACTATGCAACAAAGCCAGAGCATGATGAGCTCCACCGTTGAAACTGCTCGCGATGCCGGTAGTGCGATTGCCGAGATCAGCGGTGCTGTTGGCAGTATTTCCCACATGAATATCCAGATTGCTACCGCAACGGAAGAGCAAGGGGCGGTAAGTGAAGAGTTGAACCGCAACGTGGTCAACATCAGCAACGCCTCGGAAGAGGTGGCAACCGGCGCAACCCAGATGGCTCAGGCTTGTAATGACCTGAATCACTTGGCCACCCAACTGCACGAAATGGTCGGTCGCTTCAAAGTGTAAGCTGTTGGTATTAACAAAAACGGCCATCCCGAGGGATGGCCGTTTTGCTATGGCAGGGAAGGCACGCAGTGATAATTACTTCTTTTTCTTCTTTGCGGTCTTCTTCTTGCCATCTTTTGGCTTTTTCTTCTTCACCGGCACCCGCGCTTCTTTGTGCTTGGGACGCAGGGAGTCGATCACCCGGCGCTTGAGGCGCTCTTCGGTGTAGCGTTCGATCTTGGCGACGATGGCCATATCGTGGGCTTCGACCAGACTGATGGCGCAGCCACGGTTGCCAGCGCGGCCGGTGCGGCCGATCCGGTGCACGTAAACATCGGTGCCATAGGGCATGTCATAGTTGATGACATGACTGACGTTGGGCAGATCGATGCCGCGGGCGGCGACATCGGTGGCGACCAGGAAGGGGACTTCACCGGCGTGGAACTTGCGGATCGACTCGACGCGCTTGCTTTGCTCCATCTCGCCACGGATCCAGGCGCAGGAGATGCCTGCAGCCTGCAATTGACCAGAGAGCTCAGCCAGACGCTCACGGGTTCTGACGAAGACAATCGCCTTCTGGGTTTCCGGATCTTTGAGGATATGGATCAGCAGGGCCAGCTTGTGGGCGGCGTCATCGGCCAGATGCACCCACTGGGTGATCGGGCGGCGTTCGCTGCGCGGCGGCTCGGCGTGCAGCTCGACCGGGTTGTTGAGGATCTCGTTGGCGAATCGCTCCAGACCCGCCCCTTCCAGGGTGGCGGAGAACAGCATGGTGTGCTTGCGGTAGCGCGCCTCGGCAACGATGCGGTTTACATCCTTGATAAAGCCCATGTCCAGCATACGGTCCGCTTCATCCAGCACCAGCACCTCAATGTCGTGGCTCTCGAACTCCTCTTTCTCGATGTACTCGAGCAGACGACCCGGGGTGGCCACTACGATATCCGTGGTCTTGGTCAGGGCAGGCAGTTGCTCATCATGGCTGACGCCGCCGATGATGGTCTCGATGCTGAGGTTGGTGTGGGCCGCCAGCGCCTTGGCGTGGGCGGTCACCTGCAGTGCCAGCTCGCGGGTCGGGGTCAGGATCAGCATACGGCATGGGCCCGGCTTGCGGCGCGGGAAGTCCAGCAGATGCTGGAGCGCCGGCAGCAGGAAGGAGGCTGTCTTGCCGGTACCGGTTGGAGCGGATGCCAGAATATCGCGGCCGTCCAGGGCTGGCTCCAGCACCATCTGCTGGATGGTGGTGGGGCGGGTGAATCCCATCTCGGCCAAGGCCCGGTTGAGGGCGGGATTCAGGTCGAAATCATCAAAGGACTGGCTCATGGCAATACTCGGTCATTAAGGAAACGGCAGATTATAGGCGATTATCTCGTCGGCTCCTATGGCGAGTGTGGCTTAGCCGCTATAATCGCCCACCATTTTCACTGATGACGGGGGCCAGATGGGGCGTAGCCGCGGATTTACCTTCAAACAGTTCCATATCAACCACGATCGCTGCGCCATGAAGGTGGGCACCGATGGCATTTTGCTCGGTGCCTGGGCGCCGGTCGAACAGGCGCGCCGGGTGCTCGATATTGGCACTGGCAGTGGTCTGATCGCTCTGATGCTGGCTCAGCGCAGCATATCTGACTGCTTCATCGATGCAGTGGAGCTGGATAAGGATGCAGCGGCCCAGGCAAGAGAGAACGTGGCGGCATCACCCTGGGCCGAGCGAGTCGCGATTATCGAGCGCGCTATTCAGGATTATCAGGGTGAACCCTACGATCTCATCGTCTCCAACCCCCCCTATTTTGTGGCAGGCCAGTCATTTAGCGATCCGGCGCGGGCGCTGGCCCGCCATACCGGCGCCCTCGACAGCCACGGATTACTGGCGGCCTGCAATCGTTTGCTTACTCCGGTCGGGCGAGTTGCATTGGTGATCCCCACGGCCATGGCCGATGAAATTTTATGCATCTCGGCGAATTATGATCTGTATGGGATTTGTTATACAGCTGTTATCACCAGAGAGGGTAAAGAGGCAAATCGCGTTTTATTGCTACTTGGCAGAGGATTAAACAGGTGTGAGAGGGGGGAGATTGTGATCCATTCTGCTGATGGATGCTATTCCGACAGATATATCCATCTGACCAGCCCCTACTATTTGAAGATGTAAATTTCGTCTTGAACTATTTTTTCACGCCATTATGCTGGTTCCAGATCGAGCGCCCGCTCCAGACCAGCTAAAACCACTGGTTGTGATGAAAAAACACGCGGGGCTCTTTTTTTATCCCCCCTGAACACACCCGGTCAGTGACCGATAAAAACTATAACAAGCAATAATTTACAAGACAGACGAGGTTCAACTTGACGAAATCACTCACATTGTCCGATGTACTCGGATTGGGGTTTATGACCTTCGCCTTCTACTTGGGCGCTGGCAATATCATTTTCCCGCCGTTGGCCGGTTACATGGCCGGTGAGCACCTCTCTCTGGCGATGTTTGGCTTCCTGGTCACCGCCGTGGGCCTGCCCCTGGTGACCATTCTGGCCGTGGCCAAAGCGGGCAATGGCTGGGCTGGCATGACCAAACTGCTGCCTACCGGTATCGCCACCGCGCTGGCCGTTGCCATCTATATCATCATTGGCCCGGCCTTTGCTGCGCCCCGTACCGGTCTGGTTGCCTACGAGATGGGCCTCAAGCCTTTTATCGGTGACATGGGCCAGGCGGGTCTGGCTGCCTACACTGTGGTCTTCTTCGGTATCGCCATGCTGGTCTCCATGAACCAGGGCAAGCTGATGGACGCCATCGGCAAATACCTGACGCCGGTTCTGATGCTGCTGCTGCTGACCCTGGCGGTCGGGGTATTCGTGGCGCCGCAGGGCACTATGCCTGATGCGTCCGGTGACTATCAGAACAGCCCGTTCGTGAAGGGGATCCTGGAAGGCTACAACACCATGGACACACTGGCGTCCCTGATGTTCGGCGCCCTGATTGTCGACTTGCTGCGCAAGAAAGGGATCAACGACTACAAGAGCCAGTTCAAGTATCTGGCGATTGCTGGCCTCATCTCTGCCATTGGTCTGTGCGTGGTGTACGTTTCCCTGTTCCGTCTGGGTAATACCGCTGCTGGCGTGGCAACCGATGTCAGCAACGGTGGCGCTATCGTCAACGCCTACGTGCTGAGCCTGTTTGGTCAGCCCGGCCAACTGATCCTGGCCGCCATCATCACCCTGGCGTGCTTCACTACCGCAGTGGGTCTGATCTCCGCCTGTTCCGACTTCTTCCATAATCTCACTGGCATGAGTTACAAGAAGCTGGTGGTGGTGCTGGGGGTGATCTGCGCCGTGGTTGCCAACGTCGGTCTGAGCCAGTTGATCAGCCTCTCCATCCCGGTGCTGGTTGCTATCTATCCGGTTGCAGTGGCATTGGTGCTGGTCACTTTCCTGAAAGGCTACTTCGGGCGTCCCCGTCTGGTGTTCCGTGCGGTGCTGGTGGTTGCCTTCCTGTTTGGTTGCCTGGATGGTCTGGGTGCTGCCGGCATGAAGATGGATGCGTTTGCCTTCCTGCCGCTGTTCGACAAGGGCCTCGCCTGGCTGATGCCAACCCTGCTGGCCTGCGTGGTAGGCATGGTGGTTCGCCCGAGCGAGAAATTGGCCGCCGAAGCTGCCTGATCACCTGATGTGATGTTGCCAAGAGCCTGCCCCGTGCAGGCTCTTTTGTTTTCTGCCAGTCTCGCTGCTGCACTGCGGTTGGCACCGCCGTGACGGTCACTGTGTGCAGATCGCACCTGACCAGCCGCTGCTACCCGCTTGCGTCCTTTCCGCTCCTCTGCTGCCTGTTCTCACCTCTCATCCTGCACGTTCGGGGCGCTATCCGTTGCGGGATAGCCGAGCCGTTCGGTGATTAATTCTGCTTGGGTAAATTGTTTCAAGATATTACTTGGTGATTGAGATCGAACTCCTCTTCTTTATGCTAAAGGTGGCACGCCTCATCCGGTCTGCGGGCCGAATGGGCGCCAGAGGTATTGTTACCGGTTATCTGCCAGGCAGTGGGTGCAATCAATAACAAGCTGATAAGGCAGATGAGGTTGGGTTTGACGAAATCATTGAAGTTGTCCGATGTATTCGGATTGGGGTTTATGACGTTTGCTTTCTATCTGGGGGCAGGCAATATCATTTTTCCGCCGCTGGCCGGTTTCATGGCCGGTGAGCATCTGCTGGCCGCCATGTGCGGCTTTTTGCTGACGGCGGTGGGCTTGCCGCTGATCACCCTGATTGCGGTGGCCAAGGGGAGCTCGGGGGGCGGCGCGGGCGGCTGGACCGGGATGACCCGCTATCTGCCCGCCGGAGCGGCGACGGCGCTGGCCATCACCATCTACATCATCATGGGGCCCGCCTTCGCCATTCCCCGCACCGGTCTGGTCGCCTACGAGATGGGGCTCAAGCCCTGGCTCGGGGATGCCGGTCATGAGGGGCTGTTGATCTATACCCTGAGTTTCTTTGCGCTGGTGATCCTGGTGTCACTCGATCGCGGCAAGCTGCTCGATGCTATCGGTAAGTACCTGACTCCGGCCCTGATGGCGATGCTGCTCATTCTGGCAGTCGGGGTCTTTATGGCGCCGCAGGGCACCATGCCCGATGCCAGCGGTGAGTACATCAGTGCGCCGCTCACCAAGGGGATGCTGGAGGGGTACAACACCATGGATACCCTTGCCTCCCTGATGTTTGGCGCCCTGATCATCGGTTTGCTACGCCAGAAGGGGATAGAGGATTATCGCAGTCAGTTCAAATACCTCACCATTGCGGGTTTGATCTCGGCGGTCGGGTTGTCGGCGGTGTACGTCTCGCTCTTTCAGCTGGGCAACAGCGCCGGTGGGGTGGCGAGCGATATCAGTAATGGCGGCGCCATCGTCAATGCCTATGTGCTGAGCCTGTTTGGTCAACCGGGTCAGTTCATTCTGGCTGCCATCATCACCCTGGCCTGTTTTACCAGCGCGGTGGGCTTGCTCTGTGCTGGCGCAGACTACTTCCACGGCCTGACTGGCTGGGCCTATCGCAACTGGGTCATGTTGCTGGGGGCACTCTGTGCGCTGGTCGCCAATGTGGGGCTGAGTCAGCTGATCAGCCTCTCCATTCCGGTGCTGGTAGCCATCTATCCGGTTGCCGTGGCATTGGTGCTGGTCACTTTCCTGAAAGGCTACTTTGGTCGTCCTCGTCTGGTGTTCCGTGCGGTGCTGGTGGTTGCCTTCCTGTTTGGTTGCCTGGATGGTCTGGGTGCTGCCGGCATGAAGATGGATGCGTTTTCCTTCCTGCCGCTGTTTGACCAGGGCCTAGCCTGGCTGATGCCGACCCTGCTGGCTTGCGTGGTAGGCATTGTGGTCCGCCCGAGCGAGAAATTGGCCGCCGAAGTTGCCTGATCCCGAGTCCATTGAATAGCAAAGAGGCCCGCATATGCTGGCCTCTTCTGTTGTTGCGTTGGTGATTTTCTAACGATTTGACGGTTCAGATTTGTGGGGCTACCGGTTTTGGTTTTCCCTCCAGCCCATACCAGTGGCTGCTGATGCGTCCCTCATGCCACTCGAGAGTACCCCAAGGATCCTTGGCCTCCCAGCGCGGGAAGTTGATGAGCACCCGGTTATCCTCGTACTTGTAGAGGGAGGTGCTGATCTGAATGTCCGACAGGATCAGCAGCAGGGCCCAGCAGATGAAAATCCATTTCAATGCTTTCCACATAGGGTTACTCGAAGCAGATTTCGATGGTGGCACGGCCGTAATCTGATTCGAACGGCATCATGATCTTGGTGCCATCGGCCCGGTGGGTGATGGTGTGATTGGGGCCGGAAACGATGATAGGGGTTGCCATGTCAAACTCGTAACCCTTCTCACCCAGCATCCGTTTGGCGCCACCGGTTACCATGTTGGTGATCTCGCCCACCATGTCGGTCACTTCTTCGTTGATGGTGGCGGGGGCTTCACCCAGCATGCGGCGCATGATCTCCAGCGCCAGACCCTTCTCGAAGCTGATAGAGAGGGAGCCACGGGTTTGCGGGCCGACCATGCCGATCAGGCCGGAGACGTCGCCGCGTGCCAGCTCATCCATCTTGCGTTTCGGTTTGCCCGGTTTGAGTTCCAGTTGTGCCATGGTCGAGAGCACATTGAGCAGGGATAGCAGGAACGGATTTACAAAATCAGCCTTCATGATGACTTCCTACAGTGGGCGTACAGCGAGCACATTGGCCATGTGCCTCTATTGTCTTATTGGTAATAGTAAAACCATGCAAGTGGGCCTGCTCGGAAAACGCGCTATCGATCGCCGTATCGTGAAGCTCGACCACATCCCCGCACTCATCGCAGATCAACAACTGCATCGGGTGAGCGTGATCGAAGTGGCAGCAGAAGATAAATGCGTTGAGAGATTCCACCTTGTGAGCAAAGCCCTGTTCGAGCAAAAAATCGAGCGCCCGATAGACGGTTGGCGGCTTGGCATTGGCTTCGGTTTGTTGCAGCTGGGCTAACAAATCATAGGCGCTGATGGCGTTGCCGTGTGCCGCCAGCAAGCGAAATACCTGACGTCGGGTCGGGGTGAAGCGGATCCCTCGCTGTATACAGAGTCGCTCGGCTCGTTGTAAAAGTTGGTCTTGATTCATGATCGCGCAGATACCCTTTCTATTAGCCGGATACTATCACAGGGCTTCGCATGGCGCGGTGGCAAAATTCATTTTCTGGGGCTGCTTCACGTTGTGATAAAATCCGCCCCCTTTATTTAGCCAACCCGGATGATTTTTATGCAGGCGCAGCGTTTTTCCATCGCCCCCATGCTGGACTGGACTGATCGGCATTGCCGTTACTTTCATCGACTGATGAGTCGCCAGACCTTGCTCTATACCGAAATGGTGACCACCGGCGCCATCATCCACGGCAAGGGGGATTATCTGGGTTACAGCGAGCAGGAGCACCCTATCTCCCTGCAACTGGGTGGCAGTAATCCGGCCGATCTGGCGCGCTGTGCCAAGCTGGCCGAGGAGCGCGGCTATGACGAGGTGAACATCAACGTCGGTTGCCCCTCAGATCGGGTGCAAAATGGCCGCTTTGGCGCCTGCCTGATGGGTGAACCAGCGCTGGTGGCTGACTGCGTCAAGGCGATGCGCGATGTGGTCGATATTCCGGTGACGGTGAAGACCCGTATTGGTATCGACGATCAGGACTCCTACGAATTTTTGCAGGCCTTTATCGAACAGGTGCGCGATGCTGGTTGCGATACCTTTATTGTGCACGCGCGCAAGGCTTGGCTAAGCGGCCTGAGCCCGCGGGAGAACCGCGAGATCCCGCCCCTTGATTACCCCCGCGTCTATCGGGTCAAGCAGGATTACCCCGAGCTGACCATCGCCCTCAACGGCGGCGTCACCTCCATGGAGCAGACCCTCGAGCATCTGCAGCATGTGGATGGCGTCATGATGGGGCGCGAAGCCTATCAGAACCCCTACATTCTGGCGCAGGTAGATAACCTGGTGTTCGGCCAGAATAACGCGGTGCCGAGTCGCCACGAGGTGGTGCGGATGATGCTGCCTTATATCGAACAGGAGCTGGCCAAGGGCAACTACCTCTCCCACATGACCCGCCACATTCTGGGGCTGTTCCAGAACATGCAGGGGGCCCGCGCCTGGCGCCGTCACCTGAGTGAAAACGCCTGCAAACCGGGCGCTGGTATTCAGGTGGTGCTGGATGCCATGGCCAAGGTGCCGGAGTTTAGCTGTGCTGAATCCCAGGTGATCATGACTGGTCAGTAACCAGCCAGGAGAGCGCCGGTCAACATGACCAAATGAACAGTGCCAGTCCGCAATGACTGGCATTTTTATTGGCGACGATAGCCGGTGATGATGTCATTTTGGGCTGGGGTTAGCTGCGTTCATCTTTCTCAGTCACAGCGAAATCGTGAATTTCACCGGTTCTCGGTTTAAAGCGCGGATCGCCATCTTTGTAGTTGCGCACCAGCTGCATGGTCTGGCAGAAGCTGGCCTGCTTGTCGTACTCCTGACGGGCTAACTCGATGGCGCGCTCGGCACGGCGCCGCTCCATCTTGTCAGACTTGCGATCGCTGAACTGTTGCTGCTGGTGCAGCATCCAGTCGACAAACTCTTGCTGGCATTGGGATTCGCTATTGGCCTGCACAGGCAGGGTCCACAACAGGGGGAGCAGTAACAGATAACGCATGTTCAACCGATGATCAGAGGGGGATTCACTAGAAGGGCGGCATTTTATGCCTAAAACTTGAGCATGAACAGTATCCAATAAAAGGGCCGCCCGCAGGCGGCCCTCTTTGGTTTCAGCTTTGGTTACCAGCTCAGTGTTTGATGAGATAGAGCTGGCGGCTGTAGGCCACATCTTCCGGGTTGTTGATGGGGTAGCCCTTGAGCCATGGCTTGATGAGGCGGGCATTGGTGTACTGGTAGATGGGGGCGATGGGGGCCTGATCCAGCAGGATCGCCTCCGCCTCGCCAAACAGCTTGCTGCGGCTGGCGGCATCCTGAGTGCTGGCCGCCTCTGCCAGCAGCTGGTCATAACGGGCATTGGCAAAGCCTGCCATGTTGCCGCTGTGACGGGAGCCCCACAGGCCGAGGAAGGCGGAGGGGTCGTTGTAGTCGGCCACCCAGGAGGAGCGGATCACCTCGAACTGTCCGCTTTGGCGGCTGTCGAGATAGGTTTTCCACTCCTGATTGGTCAGCTCGACCTCGGCGCCCAGCTTCTGTTTCCACATGCTGGCGATGGCCAGCGCCATCTTCTTGTGAATTTCTGCAGTGTTGTAGAGCAGAGTCAGCTTGAGCGGCTTGTCCGGGCCGTAACCGGCCTCCTTGAGCAGGGCCTTGGCCTTGCTGTCCAGCTCCGGCTGCTGGGTGGTGGAGAGCAGGTTGGCGGCAGGAGTGAAGCTGGCGGTCACATCCGGGGTGAAGTTATAAGCCGGTTTCTCGCCGGTGCCGAGCACCTTGTCGGCGATCAGGGCGCGGTCGATGGTGTAGGAAAGCGCCTTGCGCACCCGCACATCGTTCAGTGGCGCCTGACGGGTATTGAAAGCGTAGTAGTAGGTGCCGAGCTGATCCGGGGTATAGACCTCATTCGGGATCTGCTGCTTCAGCTTGTCGTACTGCTCTTTGGGGAAGGATTCGGTGATATGCAGATCGCCAGCCAGGTAGCGGTTGGTCGCCGCGCTCTCCTGATTGATCGGCATGAAGATCACCTTGGTCAGCGCGGTATGGGCCCGATCCCAATAGTAGGAGTTGGGGGTCAGCTCCAGCTTCTCGTTGACCACCCGGTTGTTCAGCACAAAGGCGCCGTTACCCACCAGTTTGCCGGGTTGGGTCCACTGGTTGCCGTACTGCTCTATGCTGGCCTGATGGAGCGGCGACAGGCTGGGGTGGCTAAGCAGGCTCAGGAAGTAGGGCACCGGCTGGGAGAGGGTCACCTGCAGAGTGTGGTCATCAAGGGCCTTGACCCCCAGCTCGCTGGCAGGCAATTTGCCAGCGACTATCTCGTCCACCTTGTCGAAACGGGCCAGCTGGGCAAACCAGGCGAAGGTCGCTGCCTCTTTTGGGTCGACCAGCTTGCGCCAGCCGTAGACGAAGTCGCCGGCCTTGACCGGATCGCCGTTGGACCAGCGCGCATCCGGGCGCAGATGGAAGGTAAAGAACTGGTTGCCCTTGTTCTCCCAGCTTGCCGCCACCCCGGCAACCGGTTTGCCATCCGGCCCCTGGGTCAGTAGCCCCTCGAACAGATCCCGCAGTACCTGCAACTCCGGCAAGCCGACCAGCTTGAGCGGGCTCAGGCTTGCAGGTTCATCCTTGAGGTGGCGAACGACAATTTGTTCGGCGGCGAGTTGTGTTCCGGCGGGAATATCGGCAGCCTGAACAGCGGCGCAGCCCAACAGGGCCAGCAAGGGGCTCCATCCTTTCATGGGTCGGATCCTTCAAATAGTGTGAAGCGGGGAGAAAACTCGGCGATAAAATGTCGCCGACAGATGGGGAATCATGATATCCCGTTTACTGGTCTGGCCGCCAGCATTTGGCTCTCAACCCCAATCGGGGATGCGGGGCATGCGGGTGTCTCTGCAGTTCAATGTGGCAAGGAGTATCAAACGATGAAAGCATGGTTATTGCTGGCCTGTGTGTTGAGCCAGGGTGCCTGGGCGTTGGCCCCGTGCCAGCGCGAGACGGCGGTGGGCAACTGGTGCGAGATCGGCATCGATGCCTTGCACCCGACTCAGGGGGGCGTCGGCCAGATCCAGGTCGATGAGACCCAGGCTACATTGGCGGGCATGAGCGCAAAGCAGCTCGACAAGTTGATGAAAAAGAAAGAGATCCCCGTGGTGATTGCGCCGGATGGCGGCTACTGGCTAGTGGATCGGCATCATCTGACCAAGGCGCTGTGGCAACAAGGTGTCACAGAGGCCCGGGTCAAGGTGATAGGTCGCCTGCAGGATAAAGACAATTTCTGGAGCCAGATGCAGAACAACCACTGGGCCTGGCTCAAGGATGAAAAGGGGCAGCCGCTGACCCCGGAGCAGTTGCCGACCAGCATCGACAAGCTGTCTGATTATCCCTATCGCACCCTCGCCGGACTGCTGCAGGATGCGGGCTACTTCAGCAAGGACAAGCAGGTATATTTCGTCGAGTTTGCCTGGGCCAGCTGGCTCGGCAAGCAGATGCAGTGGATGCCGGTGGACAGCGCCAATCTGGCGGCCCGGCTGCAACAGGCCAAACGGCTTGCCTGTGGCAGCGATGCCAAGGATCTGCCCGGCTATCCCGGCAAGCAGTGTAGTCAATCCAAAACGGTGCAGTGACTGGATGAGCGATGACGGCATCTCATGCATGTCAAAGATGAAAGAGGGCGACCCTGGGGTCGCCCTTCTGCTGTCAGCTTGTTAGCTACTGGTTAGCGGTGGTCACTCATGGCGCTGATGCCAGCGGGCGGCCGCCTGCTCAAGCAGGGCGACTTCACCTTGCTGGATCAGCGGCAACAGGGCGTTGACCTGCTCGTTTGGCCAATCCCACCAGGCGAGGGCCTGTAACCGGGCAATCTCCTCCTCGTCAAAGCGCATCCGCACCACCCTGGCCGGGGTACCCGCCACCATGGCATAGGGCGGTACATCCTGATTGACCAGCGAGCGGGCGGCGATGATGGCACCATCGCCGATGGTGACACCGGGCATGATCATCGCCTCCATGCCGATCCAGACATCGTTGCCGATGCGGGTATCACCGGCGGGGCGGTAGCTGCGCTTGAGCGCTGCCAGATCGGCGAACGGATAGGTGCTGATGAAGGCGGTGTTGTGGGTGTGGTTGCCCCCCATGATGATCTTCACCCCGGCGGCAATCTGCACATAGTCGCCGATATGGAGCCGGTCGATATGCCAGAGCGGCTCCCAGCCGGTATCGGGATGGAGGCTGAAGCGGTCGCCATGGAGGTAGCGCACCGCCACCTCTTCGAAGGGGCCATCCCAGGCACCCGAGTAGTAGCTGTGCTGCCCCTTGAGGCAGATATTGGGGTTGGTCACCGTCAGGTGCAAGTATTCGACCTGCGACCAGTGTTGGCAGGTGTTCATGTTGGTACTCCTTTGCTGAATGGATTGGTTGCGTGCGGGTGAGCGCAGCTAATAGATCCAGACCAGCATGCGGGGCACGCAGAGCAGGGAGCAGCCCAGCATCTGCGGGAGGCGAGGTCGCATTGTGGTGTGCTCCAAAGAAGGGGAAAGGGCATGATCATAAGGTCGGGCGTCCGGTTTGCCAAGGCTGCGGAGAGATCCTGCACTAACCCTCTGGTTGATATTTATTCTCAATTAGCCATGATAACACTCCCACAATGACGGACCCGGGAGCGCGAGATGACACCGCAAAGTTGGCAACGATACATGCTGGAGGCTGATCGAGCCTGGCAGGCCGGTTCGCTGGGGGCGGCGATCTGCTTTTATCAGCAGGCGCTGGGGGATGTTTACGAGATGACCCAGGTCGAGTTGACCGAGCTGGCCACCATGCGGGTCGCCACCTGTCACCGGCTGGCCGATTTCTGGCGGGCGATGGATGAGCCGACTTACGAGTTGCGCTACCTGAAGCTCGCCGCCGAGCTGGTCACGGCGCTGGTGCCACAATGCCCGAACCGGGAGTGCGAGGCACTGATCAGCGAGCTGGGTTGCTGTCGTGGTGCCTTGCTCGCCTTCCTCAAGCGCCACCCCAATCCGGAAATTGCCCGGCTGATCCAGTTGCAGGACAAGGTGCAGGGTTGCGAGCTGATCGGCCGTTTTCGTCTCAACTGAGCGGATGTGGGCGCGGCTCAGCCTCGCCGTTTGAGTTTCTGGGCGATGCGCTGCTGCGCCTCTTCCCCTTGCAGTGCCTGTGCGAAGGCGCGCGCCTCCAGATCGATTACAAAGTGCACCGCCTGTTTGAGCTCCTGTTTCAGCAGCGCCTTGCTCTTTTGTAGCGCTCTGGGCGGTTTGGCCGCCAGCTTCAGCCCCTGCTCGCGGGCAAAGGAGAGCACTCCATCAGCCGCCACCACCTTGTTGGCGAGCCCGAGTCGCAGCGCTTCTTCGGCATCAATCGCCTCGGCCAGCAGCAACAGCTCCGCCGCCTTGAGGTGACCCACCAGACGCGGCAGCAGCAGGCTGGAGGCAAACTCTGGCACCAGTCCCAGCTCGACAAAGGGAAGCTGCAAGCGGGCGTTATCCCCCAGATAGACCAGATCGCAGTGCAGCAGGATGGTGGTGCCGATCCCCACCGCCGGACCCGCAACGGCGGCGACCACAGGTTTGGGGAAATCGGCAAGGGTGTGGAGAAACTGCAGGATAGGGTCGTCGGGCTCCAGTGAGCTCTTGCCCATAAAGTCGGCCAGATCATTGCCCGCGGTAAAGCAGTCGTGCTGCCCCTGCAATAACAGGACATGCACCTCGTCATCGGCCGCCGCCTCTCGCAGCGCCGCCACCAGTTGCTCATACAGCTCGGTATTGAGGGCGTTGCGCTTGTCGGGGCGGTTGAGGGTCAGGGTGAGCAAGCCATCCTGCTGCTCGGCAATGAGAATGGGGGCCATGTCTAAATCCTTGTTATTGAAAGGTGCAAAAAAGGTTGCCGCTGGGGTAACCTTGCTGCCGTTTAACAACATCATAAAAGGATTTCAACCATGTTTAAACGTGCGTTTTATTCTCTGCTGGTACTGGGTATGACGGCGCCGGCACTGGCCAAGGTCGAGGCGGTCGACGGCTATGTGCGGCTGTTGCCGCCGGGCTCCCCCAACACCGCCGCCTTTATGGTGCTCAAGAATGACGCCGACCAGCCGGTCAAGCTGGTGGCGGCGGCTTCTGCTGCGGCCGGGCGTGCCGAGCTGCACACTCACCTGCACGAAAATGGCGTGATGAAGATGCGTCAGGTCGAGAACATCGAGATCCCGGCCAAGGGCGAAGCGGTGCTGAAACCGGGCAGCCTGCACATCATGCTGTTCGAGGTGGGTGCTCTCTCCGAGCAGACTCCCATGCCGCTGACCCTCACCATGGACGATGGTCAGAAGCTGGATCTGTCACTGCCGGTGAAGCCGATTGAGCCGATGGCAGGCATGAAGCATATGAAGCACTGACATTTGTCGTCGTTTGTTCAGGATTCCCGCTGGGTATTTTGGCTGCACCGAGTAAAATAGTGCCCTTTCCATGTATGCAAGAGGAAGTGACGTAATGAAAAAGACGCTGATTGCCGGTGTTGTATTGGCTCTGTGCAGCCAGGGTGCCATGGCCGCTAACGACTGGCGTTTTGTTGCCGGTGCGGATGTATGGGCTTCTCAGGGTAGTGGTCAGGCCTATAACCGCAGCACCAACTACGATGACAACTACAACTGGAACGGCTATCTGCAGCTGGAACACGGCATCATCTTCCTGCCGAACGCCAAGTTTGAAATCTCCGATTTCAGCACCTCCGGTGGCGTCTTCAAAAACGACCTGACCGCCTACGATCTGAGCCTCTACTACCGTCTGTTCAACAACGATCTGTTCAAGATCGATCTGGGCATGACCGGCCGTCACTACGATGGTGAGCAGGTAACCTGGGGTCGCCAGGGTTATAAAGAAGATACCCTGATGGCCTATGCTGGCGGCGAAGTAAACATTCCTCGCACCGGTTTCGCCTTCTTCGGCGACCTGCGTACCCACGATGCGGACAACTATGACTACCGTCTGGGTGGTTCTTACAAGTTCTCCTCCATGCCGATCAAGCTGCGCGCTGGCTGGCGTGAAGCCAAGGTCGACTTCGACAACATCGATCAGTCTATCGACGGCTGGTTCATGGGCGGCGAATTCACCTTCTAATCTGACTGTGGTCTGACGACGCGTTGCCAACATCGAGCAGCGCATTGACGGTCAGCTGGTGTATGGATGGTGAGTTTACTGTCCAATCAGGCCGTCAGCTGGCAACGAGGAGGGATAATGGGGCACATCATAGTGACTGGCGCCGGTTCCGGTCTGGGCCGGGCCCTGACCATAGGTCTGGTTGAGCGGGGCCATCAGGTTTCCATGATGGGGCGCCGTTATCAGCGACTGCAGGAACAGGAACAACTGCTCGGCAGCGCGGTGATCGGCATCGCTGCCGATCTGGCGCACCATGAAGAGGTCGATGTCGCCTTCGCCGCTGCGGTGGAGTGGGGCGGCTTGCCCGAGCTGGTGCTGCACTGCGCCGGGGTGGGCGAATTCGGCCCGGTCGGTGTCTACACCGCCGAGCAGATCCGCCGGGTGGTGGAGAGCAATCTCATCTCCACCATTCTGGTGGCCCAGCAGACGGTGCGGCTCATCGGCGAGAAAGGCGGAGTGCTGGCTAATGTGCTCTCCTCCGCCGCGCAGGTGGGCAAGGCCAACGAGAGCCTCTACTGCGCCTCCAAATGGGGGATGCGCGGCTTTCTGGAGTCGTTGCGCGCCGAGCTGAAAGGCTCGCCGCTGCGGCTGGTCAACCTCTACCCGAGCGGGATCCGCAGCGAATTCTGGGATAACTCGGATCACGTGGACCCGAGCGGTTTCATGACCCCGGAAGATGCGGCGGCCTATATGCTCGACGCGCTGGAAGCCAGAAGCAGTTGCCACGTGACCGACCTCTTTATCGGTCGCAATCCCTGAGGCGAAGCCCGCCATCTGGTTGCGGTTGTCAGAGAAAGCAGAAACAAAAAGCGCGCCAAATGGCGCGCTTTTTTTATCTTGGCAAGGGGGCGAAATTAACGGCCCAGCTTGGCCTTGAGCATGGCGATGATGTCGCCAATGGCCACTTCCTGCTTCTCGCCGGAGCGGCGGCACTTGTACTCCACCACACCGTTGTCGAGGCTGCGATCGCCGATGACGATGGCGTGCGGCACACCCAGCAGCTCCATGTCGGCGAACATCACGCCCGGGCGTTCTTTACGGTCGTCGAACAGTACATCCACACCAGCCGCTTTCAGCTCGGCGTAGAACTGCTGAGCCTGCTCGGCCACGCGCTCGGATTTGTGCATGTTCATCGGCACGATAGCTACTTCGAACGGGGCGATAGCTTCCGGCCAGATGATGCCGTACTGGTCGTTGTTCTGCTCGATGGCGGCAGCCACCAGACGGGAAACCCCGATACCGTAGCAACCCATCTCCATGGTGACGGACTTGCCACCCTCGTTCAGTACGCTCGCCTTCATCGCTTCGGAGTACTTGGTACCCAGCTGGAAGATGTGGCCCACTTCGATACCGCGCTTGAGCAGCAGCTTGCCCTGGCCGCACGGGCTCGGGTCGCCTTCTACTACGTTGCGCAGGTCGGCAACTTCGTAAGCGGTGATGTCGCGATCCCAGTTGGCACCGGTCAGGTGGAAACCGGTCTCGTTGGCGCCGCAGACGAAGTCCGCCAGATGGGCGGCGCTGCGATCGACGATGATGCGACCGGCAAAGCCGACCGGGCCGATGGAGCCTGCATCGCAACCGGCGGCAGCTTTAATCTGCTCGTCGTTGGCGAAGGTGAGCGGGTTGGCGACGCCAGCCAGCTTCTCGGCCTTGATTTCGTTCAGCTCGTGGTCGCCACGTAGTACCAGCGCGATGACGGCCTGCTTGCCGTGCTCATCTTCCTCTGCCAGTACCAGCAGGGTCTTGGCGATGGCGGTCGGTGCCACGCTCAGGAAGGCGGCCACTTCGTCGATGGTGTGAACAGCCGGGGTGGCGACCTTGGTCAGGGCTGCGGTAGCGGCAGCGCGCTCACCAGCCGGTGCCAGCGCTTCGGCCATCTCGATGTTGGCGGCGTACTCGGAGCTGTCGGAGAAGGCGATCAGGTCTTCACCGCTCTCGGCCAGCACCTGGAATTCGTGGGAACCGGTACCGCCGATGGAGCCGGTATCGGCCTGCACCGGACGGAAGTTCAGACCCATGCGGGTGAAGGCGGTGCAGTAGGCGGCGTGCATCCGCTCATAGGTATCGATCAGCGAGGCTTTGTCGATGTGGAAGGAGTAGGCATCCTTCATCAGGAACTCGCGGCCACGCATTACGCCGAAACGGGGGCGCACTTCGTCGCGGAACTTGGTCTGGATCTGGTAGAGGTTGAGCGGCAGCTGCTTGTAGCTGTTCACTTCGTAACGGACCAGCGAGGTGATCACCTCTTCGTGGGTCGGGCCCAGTACGAAGGGGCGATTATGACGATCGGTCAGACGGCACAGCTCGGGACCGTAGTCATCCCAGCGGCCTGACTCTTGCCACAGCTCGGCGGGTTGTACCACCGGCATGGAGACTTCGATGGCACCAGCATTGTTCATCTCTTCGCGAACAATGTTCTCGATTTTTTTCAGTACCCGCAGACCGGTTGGCAACCAGGCATACATGCCGGAGGCCAGTTTACGGATCATCCCGGCGCGCAGCATCAGCTGGTGGCTGACAACTTCAGCGTCGGAGGGGGTTTCCTTGAGAGTGGAAAGCAGATATTGGCTGGTACGCATCGCGGTAGACCTTAGCTAAGACGGGCGCTGGGCCCTGGATAAATTCAAGGGCGGAATTTTAACAGGCTGGGCGTTGCGGCCCAAGGGCTAAATTTAACGCAGCCCTGAAAGGTAACAGGGCTCGGCAGATGGCCAGGCGCCACAACCATTACAACACGCAGGCTTTTTATGCCTGCAATTTGGCCGGATCTCCGCTAAACTCTGCCACCTTTTCTCGATGGGCATGGCTGTGCCGCGTCCATCACCCCCCATTTTTGTATTTTTGGAGCCGCTCATGCCGTTAGTGGGACATCAACACCAGATCGAGATCCTGGAACTGACCGACAAAGGAGATGGCAAAGGACGCCTGTTCGATCGCCCCCTGTTTGTCGAAGGTCTGCTGCCCGGTGAGCAGGCGCTGGTGGAGCTGACCGAGGTCAAGCCGAACTATCTGCATGGCAAGGTCACCGAGCTGCTCCAGCCCTCTGCCGATCGGGTTGCCGATTTCTGCCCCAACACCGAATGCGGTGGCTGTCAGGTGCGCCCGCTGGCCTATCCGGCCCAGCTCAAGCTCAAGCAGGCACTAGTGCAGAGCGCACTGGAGCAGGTTGGGCTGGGGGAGACCAAGGTCAACCCGATCCTCGGTATGGAGAGCCCATTCGCCTACCGCAACAAGGCCCAATACGCGGTGCGTGGCTGCGAAGCCGGTGCCGAGATCGGTTTTTATCGCAAGCACTCCCATGACCTGATCACTGCCGATGACTGCGCGGTGCAGGATTCACTGCACGTAGAGCTTAATGCCCGGGTGCGCAACTGGATGCGCGAGCATGACATCGCCGCCTATGACGAAGTGAACCACACCGGCTGCGTGCGCAACCTGATGACCCGTAAGGGCTTCAAGAGCGGCGAGCTGATGGTGGTGCTGGTGACCCTGGGTGACGCGCTGCCGTTCGAAGCCGAGCTGCTGGCAAGCTTGAGCGATCTGCCGATCACCACTCTGGTACAGAACATCAACGATGAGCGCACCAACCGCATTCTGGGCGCCACCAACCGGGTGCTGCTGGGCGAAGGGGTTATCCGCGACAAGATCCACGAACTCGAGTTCGAGATCTCGCCGCTCTCCTTCTTCCAAAACAACCCGACCCAGACCGATGTGCTCTACTCCAGCGCCCTCGAATATGCCGAGCTGACCGGCAACGAGACGGTGTTCGACATCTATTGCGGTATCGGCACCATCTCTCTGTTCCTGGCTGGCAAGGCCGCCAAGGTGGTGGGGATCGAGTCGGTGGAGAGCGCCATCAGCGATGCCCGTCGCAACGCCGCCCTCAACGGCATCGAGCACACCGAATTCCACGTCGGCAAGGCCGAGCAGTTGATGCCCGAGCTGCACGCTCAGGGCGTGACCGCTGATGTGGTGGTGCTGGATCCGCCCCGCAAAGGTTGTGACAAGGCGGTGCTGCAGACGCTGGTGGCCATGGCGCCCCGTCGGTTGGTCTATGTCTCCTGCAACCCGCAGACTCTGGCCCGCGATCTGGCGTGGCTGGTCAAGCAGGGCTTCGTGCTGGACGAGGTACAGCCGGTCGATATGTTCCCGCACTCCATGCATGTCGAGGCTGTCGCTCGCCTGAGTTTGCCAGCGAAAGCGTGATCGGGCATTGGCGCGGAGCGATTGACATGTTCCCCCTCCACGCCATGCATGTGGAAGCGGTTGCTCGCCTGAGCCTGCCCGCCAAGAACTGAGCCTGACACGCTCCCATAAAAAAACGACGCCAGCTGGCGTCGTTTTTTTATATCTGCAATCCGGGGTAGACCGGTTAGCTGGCGCTCTGGCGCACCTCGCTGGCGATCTGGTCGAGCAGCTGTTGCCAGCCCTGACCCAGTTCGTTCACCAGCGCGTTGTAGCCATCGGCGGGCAGTACCCGCTCCTGACGGAAGGGGGCATCGCGCAGCACGGTGCCATCTTCCGCCAGTAGTCGCCAGCGGCCGCTCAACACGGCGCTGCCGTCATGACGGCCCTGAAAGCGCTCCACCAGAATGGTCAGCACCGGCCCCTTGCGGGCGCCATCCTGCCGTACCACCCAGCCCGGCAGCCGGGTCGAGAGGCCATTGAGGGTGAGCTGGTTGAGCTGGTCGTCCAGCGAGCCAGCCCAGCGGTGATACTCGGTGAAGTGCAGCTCTTGCCCTTCCAGTTGATAGACCAGGCTGATCCGGTCGAGCTGACTGGCGAGGCTGATCGGGCGCAGCACCAGCTGGTGCTGCGGTTTGGCCGCTGCGGCGACCGGCTGCGGGCTGTCGGCATCGAGCGAGTAGTAGTGCAGGCTCGGTTGGCTGTTGCTACAACCCGCCAGCAGGCCCAGCAGGGCCAGCGTCAGGATCTGTTTTTTCATTGTTTGCCTCGCTTGGGCTCAGGGTCCGATGGATGCGCGCGATCGAAGATCAGCGAGCTTGGCTGCTCGTTGAGGGAGTGCACCAGCGGCTGCAGTTCACGCATCAACTGATTGAGGGTCTGCACCGACTGACGCAGGTCCTGATTGGTCTGTGACTGGGCATCATAGGCCTGCAAGGTCTCCTGCAGCTGCTTGAGGCTCTCGTTAAGCGATGCCGGTAGCTGCTGGGTTGCATCCTTGGCGGTGAGCTTGTTCAGGTTGGCGCTGACCGCCCCGATGTTCTTCAGGGTGCCATCCAGGGTGGAGAGTGACCCGTTGACCTTGGCCAGGGTGGTCGCCATATCCATGTCGACAAACTTGTCGAGGATGGTGTTTACCTTGCGCTCGATCTGGTCCAGTCCGCCCTGTACGGTGGGGAAGACCTGATAGCCGGCCAGCTTGGCCTGCTCGAAGCGTGGTGCATCCGGGTAGAAGTTGAGATCGATGATCTTGCCACCGGTCAGCAGGCTCGAGGTCTTGAGGCTGGCACGCAACCCCTCCTTGAACTGCTTGCCGAACAGGGCGCGCCACTGATCTTTCTCCGCCTTGGCATAGCGGTGGGAGAGGCGTTGCACTTCGATGCGGGCCAGCACCGGGATCTGGCGGCTCTTGAAGATCTGCACGCCCTTGTCCTCGATGAGGTAGGGGGCAGAGATGACGGTACCGACCCTGATGCCACGATACTGCACGGCGGCGCCCGGGTGCAGGCCACCCACGTTGTCATCGAACAGGAAGACGTAGTCGATGAACTGATCCAGACTACCGGCCAGCACGCTCGCCTCATCCTGGAACAGGGTGAAATTTTCCATCTTGGTAACGAGTTCACCGGGCGACCAGCCGGGTGGCAGACCCATGGTGATGCCGCCGTCGAGCAGGCTCTCCAATGAATCCATCTTCACCTTCATCCCTTCACTGCTCATGGAGACTTCGAAGCCCGGCGTCAGCCAGAAGCGGGAGTTGCTGCTGACCAGAATGTCATAAGGGGCATTGATGAAGATTTGATACTGCATCTCGCTCTTTTCTGGCAGGAACTTCGCTTCTTCCACCTGACCTATGGTGAAGCCCTGATAGTTGATGGGCGAGCCTTCGCTCAGCGCGCGGGTGTCGCGACTGTTGAGGGTGAGGCGCAGTCCCTTGGCATCAAGGGAGGCGAGCGGCGGTTTGTCGAGCATGGCGTACTCGTCCAGTGCCCGCCCTTTCTTGCCGGTGGAGAGTTCGATATAGGCACCGGAGAGCAGGGTGCCGAGGCCGGAGACCCCTTCACGACCCACCCGTGGCTTGACCACCCAGAACTGGCTGTCACCGCGCAGCATGCCTGCCGCAGCATTGCTTAGTCGCCCCCGCAGCACCGCGTGGCTGTAGTCATCGCTCAGTTCGACCGCTTCAATTCGGCCGACATCGACCTCGCGGGAGCGGATCACCGTCTTGCCCGCCACAATGCCTTCGGCAGTGGCGACTGTCAGGGTGAAGCTGGGGCCCTGGGAGTACCAGTGCTGGAACAGCATCCAGAGACCGATGAACAGCGCCAGCAGAGGCACCATCCAGATTGCGGCAGCAGAGCTCATAAAATCAGAGCCCGGTTTCCACCTTTTTTTACGCTCATTCACGTTCGGGGTCTCCTTGTTGTAAATCCCAGATCAAGCGGGCATCGAAACTCATGGCGGCGACCATGGTGATCAATACCACGCCTGCAAATGCAACGGCCGCAGGGCCAGGATAGATAGTCATCAGATTGTCGAGCCGGATCAGGCCAGCGAGGATGGCGACCACGAAGACGTCGATCATTGACCAGCGTCCGACAAATTCAGTCATACGATAAAGTTTGAGCTTGCCTAGCGGCGAGGCGGCATGGCCGCGCTGCACCATATAGCAAAGCCAGAATAGCGCCACTATTTTTACCAGCGGCACTACCACGCTGGCGAAGAAAATGACGGCTGCAATTGGGTAGGAGCCCATGGCCCACAACAGCACCACACCGCCAAGAATGGTGGAGGGACTGTCATCGCCGAGAAACACCGTATTCATGATGGGATAGAGGTTGGCGGGTACATAAAGAATGGCGGAGGTAAACAGCAGTGCCCAGGTGCGGTTGAGGCCGCCGGGTTTGCGCGCATGCAGGTGACCGCCGCAGCGGGCGCAGCTATGGCTGCCCACCTCGCTCAGGGCGCCACAGATATGGCAGCCCACCAGGCCCGATGCCAGCGCGCCCGCTTCAGGATCGATGTCGCGCGGCTCGGAGGGGCCGAACAGCCGCTGCCATAGCCACATCCGGTCCAGTGAGGAGATCATCTTGATCAGCAGCAGGGTGTAACCGACGAAGGCCCAGAACGACAGCCCCATCTTGATGTCGGCCATCCCCATCAGCTTGACCAGCGAGATCAGTACCCCCACCAGAAACACATCCACCATCAGCCAGGGTTTGATCCGGCAAAGCAGGCGGCCGAGAGAGCGCAAGGCATTACTGTGCAGATCTTTATCGATACGCCACAGCACCAGCATGATGGAGCCCATGTAGACCAGCGGCAAACCGATCAGGGTCACACTGAGCACTGCGCCGAGAAACAGATAGCCCTCATCCACCAGGGTGGTGATGCTCTGTAGAAAGGTCATCTCCTGGCCGATCCCTTTGGCCGAGAAGGACATAAAGGTAAAGGCGTTGGCGAGCACGAACATGATGAGCGCCGCGAAACCATAGGCGATAGGGCGCAGCTCTTGCTGTGGCAGGTAACGACTGAGCGTGTGTCCGCAACGGGGACAGCAGCTGGCCTGGCCTACCTCGAGCGGTGTGGCCGGTATCAGCAGATCACACTCTTCGCAGGCAGTGGCATCATGGACATAGGTGGTGTGGTGTTGGTGTGAAACCGGATGCAAGATAAAACCCCAGATAAGGCACGTAATAGAGCCAGAATTGGCAATTATCGCAGTTGTACTGGTCAGCGACCAGCCCCCGGAGGCCGCTATTGCTGGTGGGAGTGAGAATGACTTTGACAAGCCAGTGGCCATTTAGCACAATCAAACGCCACTTTTTTCTGCGGGACAATAACTTATGACAACTGAATCCCCAAGCTACTCCACCATTGAGCAAGCCTTTTCCCTTGGTAACGGGCAAGATTCCGCCCTTAACTGGTTGCGTAAGAATCGCAGTCAGGTTGCCATTTTTCTGGTGAGCGGCATCAAGCTGGAAGGCACCATCAGTGGCTTTGACCAGTACAGCGTGCTGTTGACCGATGCCCATGGTAATCAGCAGCTGGTCTACAAGGCCAAGATCTCCACCATCGCCATGCACTCTGGCCGTCCGCCGGTGAACATCCAGCGCGCCCGCAAGCCTCGAGTCTCCATGGCGCCGCGTCCCCATAGTGCCCCGGGCCGTTATGATGACAATCAGGGCGGTGGCAACAACGAGTAATCGTCTGCCCCGACCTGCCCGTTGACGCGCCCTGCGTCAGCGGCTGACGTAACCGGCTCTCATTTTCAATCCTGTCCCGTATGGGAGCCGGTTCCGCTTATCGCCCCTTGCAGGGCGATATCTGTTTCTGCATCACTCCGTTAGCCCGATCGGCTTGCCCTCTTTGACCATACAGGTCTGCATTCCTGCGGCTTTTCCTGCCTGTACCCCGATGCCGGTATCTTCAAACACCAGACAGCCTGACGGCTCGACTCCCAACTTGCTGGCGACCAGCAGGAAGGTATCCGGGTTGGGTTTGTGCAACTCCACGTCGTCAGCAGTGACGACGACGGAGAAGTAGCGATCCAGCCCGGTATTGCGTAGCACTGCTTCGGCGTTAACGCGGGGCGAGCCGGTGCCGATCCCCATCGGGATGACACCGTGATAGCGCTCGACCAGTGCCTGCATGGCCGGGAAGACGGTGGCCTTGTGCAGGTTGGCCACATAGTGCTCGGTTTTGCAGCGGGTCACGGCGAGTGGATCGAGGGGGAGCTGTTGCTCTTGCGCGACCAGCAGGGCGATCTTGCGGCTCGGCATGCCGCCCAGTTCATAGAACCAGTCGGCATCGAAGTGAAAGCCAAACTCGCGGGCGGCATGCTCCCAGGCGGCGAGGTGCAGTGGCATGGAGTCGACCAAGGTGCCATCAAGGTCAAAGACCAGGCCTTGGAATCCGGAAAGGGTCATGGTGCGGAGTCTGTCTTTGCAATAAGGGGGCCCATTTTAGCCAGTGACTCCCCGGCTTGCCATCACCTAACGGGTGAGAAACGCTTGCCCCCACATTTGCGCTTGAAAATAGACGGGGGTGAGCTTGGCAGGATCGAGTTGGTATTTGGGGGCAAGTTGCTCCAGCAGGGCCCAGTTGCCCTGTTCATAAGTGCTGGCTAGCTGGAACAGGTGAAACAGTGGCCCTTCGTGCAATTCGATGGCCCGCAGCACACTCTTTGGCAAGTGAGCCATCAGCGGCTCCGACAGCATGGAGCCGTCGAGCACCAGCCCCACCAGAAAGGCCCAGCTCGCCTCGGCTTTGCCCAGCGCGGTGAGGGCAATCAGCTCACAGAAGCGGGCGCGGGCAATGGCGATCCGGGTGCAGGCCTCCGGCATATGCTGGCTCATTTTGGCCAGACCATTGATCAGCACAAACTTGCGGATCTCCTGCTCCCCCAGATAGGAGAGGGCTCGGGACACCGAGGTGATGGGGCTGGCGTGATCAAAACCGGGGGAGTTGACATAGGTGATCAACTGGCCGGGCAAAGAGGTGTCTTGCTCGAGCAAGCGAGCCACTTGGGAAAAAGAGAACTCCTCGTGGCAGATAAGCTGGAGGATCTGCTGCACCAGCACCATGTCGGGTTTGTTTGCGCGCTGGTTAACCAATTCGGGGCGAGCGAGAAAGCCACCGGCAAAGAAGTCGACACCGCTCTCTCTGAGGGGGAGAAAGTCCGCCCAGGTTTCGATATTGAGCGCCATCCGCTTGTGTTCGGTGGGTTGGCAGATCCCCTCTTCTCCCATCCAGAACACCAGCATGCGACTGGCACCGAGCCAGCGTGGATCCCGGTTGGCACCGTGCACCGCCAGTCGGCGTCGGCTGTCGCGCCACTGTTCCAGCACCGGAAACGAGCTGGGTAGCCGCTCACTCGACGCCTCAACCAGCGGGATCGCGTCCTGATCCAGCAGCAGGGGGCGCTGTTCATCGAGTTGCTCGTGAGTGAACGGCACTAGATATTGACGCCCCTGCGCCAGCAGGCGGCAATGTTGGGCCAGTGAAGGCCATTCGGCCGGTGAGCTGAGCTGATAGTCGATGCCGTAGGCCACCAGAGCCAGGCGACGATTGAAGATGGGGTAACGACGCAACAGCATGGGATCACCGATAGGCCAGAGTGCGTGCCCTCCCTTGTGCTTTGGCGTGGTAGAGCGCCTGGTCCGCTTGCTCGATCAGGGTCTGCCATGCCTCGTGCCGGGAGGGAACCAGATAGCTAAAGCCTATGCTAACGGTAATGAAATCAGCAACCCGCGAGGCGGGGTGAGGCAGTTTTAATTGAGCCAGTTCGTTATGGATCAGTGCCGCCAGCTGCTCTGCTTCACCGGGTTGGGGCGCACACAGCAGGATGACGAACTCCTCCCCGCCGTAACGGGCGACCAGATTGGTGCAGCGTCGCTCTGCATCCCGTAGTACCTGGGCCACCTGTTGCAGGCAGAGATCCCCTTTGGCGTGGCCGAAGTGGTCGTTGTAGGCCTTGAATTGGTCAACATCGATCATCAGTACCGCCAGCGGGTTCTGGGTGCGCCTTGCCCACTCCCACTCCCGTTGCATGGTGATGTTCCACTGGCGGCGGTTGGCGATGCCGGTGAGGGGATCTTCCAGCGAGAGCAGGGAAAGGCGGTGGTTAGCCTCTTCCAGCGCCCGGTTGGTATTGGCCAGTTGTATGGTGCGCTCGGTGACTCTCGCTTCCAGCTGGTGATTGAGCTGCTCCAACTGATCCTGGGTGCGTTGGCGGATCAACAGCTGTGACAACATGGCGGCGTACTGTTTGAATATCTCGCTCTGATAGGCTTTGAGTGGCCGGTGCCACAATAGATTGTCGGCGGCAATCCAGCCGATGGGGGTGGCGCCATCCCACAGCGATACCATGGCGTTCCAGCCACGTCCCACCTGCTGCTGTTCGTAGTAGAGGGGGGCATCTTCCAGTACCAGTACGTAGTCTTTGCGCTTTAGTGCCTCCTGCACGGTGGGATGCTCCGGGATGGGGCTGATGAACGCATGTTCGTCGACCAGCTCACCCTCTTCGCTGGTGCCCCAGGTGCCGTGCATGGTCTTGCCGTCGGGCGCGATCAGGAAGATGGCGACCCGGTCAAACTGCAGCTCCTGCCGCGCCAACAGCACTGCATCCCGCAGCAGCTGGTTTTCGCTGCGGCTACGGGAGAGGGTGATACAGACCATGTGCAGTGCTTGCAGCATGTTGAGGAAGGAGCCTTGCAGCGCCTGGCTCTGCACCAGATCGGTCTGGGTATGCTGACGTTGAACCCGCTCCTGATCCACCTGACTGGAGAGCAGGTGGTTGCTCAGTTCTGCGGTCAGATAGTGGATAAGGAGCTGGATCCCTTGGTGCTGACGGGAGGAGAGGCGATCGATGCGGCGGTGGGTCTCCAGATAGATGACCCCTTCCAGCCTCAGGTGCCGTTTGAGGGGAAAGCAGGCGCGTAGCCTGGGCTGAACTGATATGGCGTTTTCGTCTGGATTTGATGACTGGTGGATCTGCTCGATCACCAGCTGTCCCTTGTCTAGAGCCTGGTCGATAAGGTGGTGGGGCAGGGGTAATTGCGCGAGATGGGCAAGATCCAGGGTGGTCAGCCCCTGATCCAGCTGAAAGCTGTAGAGCTGGGGCTCGGGGGTTTTTAGCCACAGATAGAGGCATTCGGCATCGGTTTTTTCATGAATGGTGGCGAGGCTCACTTCGCACAGTTGGGCGAAGTTGCTGAAGTGTTCCGGATCCCATGCCTGCATACCAATGTCCATATCCTTTGGGTTGTGCCCAAACGAGTATAAACTTCTTTTTTGTTGATTAAAATATCAGAAAGGAGAGGTGGCGCACATAACGGTTGCTTTCAGCGCTGTTGGTGGAAACATTCACTGCATTTTCTGCCAATCGTGGCGAGAACTGTGCGCTGTGGCGGTGTGTATGGCAGCTTGCAGGGCAGGATGCGGGGCAAAAAAGAGAGCCCGCACGATGGCGGGCTCTCGGGCAGATCTGATTACTCTGCGCGGCTTATTCTGCCTTGGGGGCAGCATCCGCTGGCGTTTCACTGCTATCGGCCGGTGCGCTCTCGGCAACCGGTGCTTCCGGTGCCGGGCCCGGTACCAGCGCGACCGCCGGTTTGGCGATGAGGGAGCGGGTCTCTTCCACCGCTTCACTCAGCTTGACCTCGATAACCTGACCAAGTTCGTAGATAACCTCGGTCTTGTCGAGATAGACGCGGCCGTTGTCCCAGTTGCACTCCAGCCGATCCTTGTTGTCGAGAATGTGGCGGGCAGGCATGAACACCACGGCACCGTTCTCCTGCAGACGCAGCTTGAGACCGGCGCGCATCACGTCGATGATCTCGGCGTTGAACAGCTGATCGGTGCCAGCGGCAGCCTTGAGGTAACGGACATAGAGCCAGTCGCCGATATCGCGCTCGACCCTGCGGTGCAGGCGGCGGCATTCGGTCAGGTGCTCGGTCAGCTCTTCGCTTGGGCGCTCACCCGGCGTCTTGCCAGCGATGACCGCTTTGAGCAGGCGATGGTTGACCATGTCGCCATATTTACGGATCGGTGAGGTCCAGGTGGCGTAAGCATCCAGTCCCAGACCGTAGTGAGCACCGGGCTCGGCGGACATCAGCGCATAGCTCTGGAAGCGGCGGATCTTGCCATCCAGCCAGCGGGTGTCGAGGTTGTCGATCCAGCGGCGCAGGGCACAGAAACCGGAGAGGCTGGCGATTTCGTCGCGCTCGAACGGGGCTTCGGCGGTTTGCAGCAGTTCGATGGCGCCATCGAGGGACTCTTCATCGAAACCGGTGTGGACGTTGAAGATACCGTAACCGACGCTCTTGCCCAGCACACGACCGGCGCAGATGTTGGCCGCGATCATCGACTCTTCGATCATCCGGTTGGCGATGCGGCGTGGCTCAACGTGGATGGCCAGCACTTCACCATTCTCGCCCAGCTCGAAGTCATAGTCGGGACGATCCGGGAACACCAGCGCGTGCTCGGTGCGCCAGGCGATACGCGCCTCGGTCATGGCTTTCATCAGCGGCAGCTGAGCCATTACGCCAGCGTCGATGGTCAGTTCTTTGCCATGCTCGGCCCAGTCGGAGACCTCGTCATAGTTGAGACGGGCATGGGAGACGATGCGGGCAGCGAAGAATTCGGTATCTTCCAGCAGCAGGCCATCTTCGGCGATCAGCAGGCGGGCGCAGAGGGTGTTGCGTTCCTCACCCTCTTTCAGGGAGCAGAGCTCGTCGGAGAGGGTACGCGGGATCATCGGTACGTTGCGGCCCGGCATATAGACGGTGAAGGCGCGCTTGGCGGCTTCTTTGTCCAGCTCGCTACCTTCAGCTACATAGGCAGTCGGGTCGGCGATAGCGACCAGCAGCTCCCAGCCGTTGTCGAGTTTACGGATCGACAAGGCGTCATCCATATCCTTGGTCTTGGCGCCGTCGATAGTGAAGAAAGGCACATCGGTCAGGTCGGTGCGGGGCAGCTCCTGCTCTTCGATCACCTTCCATTCGGGCAGATCTGCTGGTTCAATTTGAGCCAGATTGTGGCGCGCCAGCACCACCCACCAGGGCACGTTGTGATCTTCTTCGGCGGAAATTTTCTCAATGATTTCGGCCGAAAAGTTGCCGTCACTCAGGGCATGACGCTTGAGGGTGGCAACCACCCAGTCCCCTTCCTTGAACTCTTTCTCATCCAGGCCCTTCTTGGCGCGGGCCTTGATGGCATCCTTGATCAGCGGGTGATCAGCGACCACGTTGAGGCGGTCACGGAACAGCTTGACCCGGGCCACAAAACGGGTGACCGACTGCTCCAGCAGGGTATCCGGCTCAGCTACTTCCTTGTCTTTTTCAGTGCGGATCAGGGCGCTCACCCGGTCTCCGTGCATCACCTTTTTCATGTAGGGAGGCGGGACGAAATAGCTGGTTTTCTCATCGACCTCCAGAAAGCCGAAGCCCCGATCCGAGGCGCGGATCACACCCTCTTTCTTGGGGATGTTTTCGCGGATTTGTTGCTTGAGCTGGGCCAGCAGCGGATTGTCTTGGAACATAAGTGAGGAACCTGAAGTGGATAACCTGGGTGGAGACCTGATGAAGGATCGCCCAGCACTATACGTTTTTAGCCCTCCAAAGCCAAGGCGAATGGCCTGCTCAGCGTGGTTTCAACTGTGAACGGGCGTGGTCGATCAAGCCAAGTGACAACTGCTTGTGAATGCCTTTTTCCAGCACCCAGCGGTGCCAGTAGAGCCGTTCCGTCAGAACATGGTCGGGACTGAGGTTGACCAGCGAACCTGCGGCCAGCTGGCCTCTGATCTGCAATTCGGGGATCAGGCAGTAGGCCAGTCCCTGCTCGGCCATGGCAACGAAGGCTTCCGACGAATGGAGGGTATGGCAGGGATAACCGCCTGGCTCCAGCCCGAAGTGTTCACGCATAAAGCTGATATGCATATCATCGCGCTGATCGAATGCCACCGCCGGTGCCTTGGCCAGCGCCTCACGGGTCAGGCCGTGAGGGAAGTGGCGAGCCACAAAGGCGGGGCTGGCGGTGAGCAGGTAGTGCATCTCGCCCAGCTCGTCGACACAGCAACCGGCTAAGGGTTGGGCATGCAGGCTGACTGCGCCGAAGGCTTGCCCTTCCCGCACTTTGTCGAGGGTGCGATTTTCGTCATCGACCAGCAGGTTCAGTTCGATAGGGTGCTGCTCCAGCAGCGGGGCTATGGCGGGCAAAAACCAGGTAGCCAGGCTGTCAGCATTGACGGCGATGCTGATCCGGATCGGCCCCTGCGGCTGGTCGGGGGCCAGCTCGCCAGCCAGTTCGAGCTCCAGCTGATGCACCTGGCGGTAGTGGGCCAGCAGTTTCTGGCCGAGCGGCGTGGCCTGCAATGGCTGGCTGCGAATAAGCAGCGGCTCGGCAAACTGCTGCTCCAGCTGTTTGATCCGCTGGGAGATGGCCGACTGGGTGATATGCAGTGACCTGGCCGCGCGATCGAAGTTTTGCTCCTGCAGCACTGCATCCAGCGCGCGCAGCAGTTTGTAGTCCAACTCTTTCATCGTCTCTTCTCCCGTTGCATCAGGGCCGACTCTACGTCAGTCGGCAGGGGACAACAATGGGCGGCAGAAGGTGCGTTGTGCTGTGATTTTTGACAGTAGTAGTCAGGCCATTGAGGGGGGATACTGCCAAATGCCGCAGGGGGTATCCCTGCGGGATCGTAGCGATATATTTATCCCGGGTCGGTTTGCCCGGGATTTTTTATAGCTGGGCCGCCAACTCGTGCGAGCGATAGCGAGCGGTTTGATAGTGCCCGATGAGCGGTTGCGAGACCGCCTTGGCAAATCGCTCATCAAGATAAAAGCGCAGACCGACACCTTTGACTGCGCCCAGACCCACCGCTTGACGATGGCCCAGACGAGCCATTGGTATGCCGAGGCGACGGAAAATGCGCTCTGCGGGCAGGCTGGCTACGCCAACCAGCTCTTTGATTCCGTTGGCTGTAGCAAAGGCATAGACTTCGCGCAGGAGTACGCAGGTCAGCTCGCTAACACCATTGGTCATGCGCGGAGCGCGGGCCGCATCGATAGCCAGACGGGTGAGTTCCCAGACATCGGCAGTGCGTGGTGCGCTTTCACCGGCAAGAGCGGTGGGAAAGATGGTGGGCAGCATATAGGCACTGGCACAACTGAGCAGACGAATGCAGGCGCAGACCCCTTGTTCATCTTCGATCAGTACCCAATGGGTGTCTGGCGTGTCAAAGCTGTCGCGTTCCAAACCGTGATAAGACTCGACATCCCAGCCTAGCCGGTCAGAAAAGACGCGATTTCGAAATTGATAGAGTTCGTTCTCTACGGCGTTTCGTGGATGATCTCTCAATTTTCCTTTGAAAACCAACATTATGAACTCTCTCTCTGCCTGTTCGCCGTTATAATCAGAAGCTTGGCCAGGGGGGCTAGCATATGAAACAAGAGCAACTGTTTGAGTATCTGGAACATTTCACTTCGGTGACGGATGGTGACCGTCTTGCCGGATTGATTGGTCGCTTCACGGTCGATATGGGTTATGACTATTACGGCTTTACCCTGATCATTCCGATGTCGATGCAAAGACCCAAAGTGGTGCTGTTTAATCAGTGTCCTGTCTCCTGGGTACAGACCTATACCGATAACAACATGCTGGCGTGCGACCCTGTGATTCAGCTGGCACGCAAGCAGACGCTGCCTATCTACTGGAATCGCCTCGATGAGCGGGCCAGTTTTCTGCAGGAGGGGACCATGGATGTGATGGGGCTGGCAGCCGAGTTCGGCCTGCGCAACGGCATCTCCTTCCCCCTGCACGGTGCCGCCGGGGAGACCGGTATCCTCTCCTTCATCACCTCCGAGCGGGCTTCGAGCGATCTGCTGCTGGAGTCCTCGCCGCTCCTCTCTTGGATGGCCAACTACATCTTCGAGGCGGCAATCCGGGTCGTGCGCCTGAGGGATTCGGATCAACATGCCGCCCTGACGGATCGCGAGACCGAATGCCTGTTCTGGGCCAGTGAGGTGAAAACATCGGGGGAGATCGCCTGCATTTTGGGGATCACCGAACGCACGGTGAATTACCACCTCAATCAGGTCACTCGCAAAACCGGCTCAATGAATCGTTATCAGGCCATTGCCAAGGGGATTAGCAGTGGCATTTTGCTGCCGAATCTTGAGCATGTAGTGGTCACCAACTTCCCCAAGCTGATGCAATAGAACCTGCTGATTTTCGGGGCTGAGGGGCGGACTCTCAATTGTCAGATCCTGCTATTGACTATTGGTTTCGGATGGGGCTTCGCACTACTGGAATGAGTCGGCTCATTAGCAAAATGAATCAATCAGTAAATCAATGAATTTCTAAGAAGGAACCTCCATCGCTATAGTGCCGCTCATTCATCACTTCGGACGGTACTCTCCATGATGCTCGCAACGACACTGCAAGGCTTCACCATCGGTCTTGCCATGATCATCCCCATCGGTGCCCAGAATGCCTTTGTGCTGAGCAGGGGCATCCATCGCAATCACCATCTGCTGACTGCCACGCTCTGCAGCTTC
Organism: Aeromonas sp. CU5; assembly: GCF_002586745.1. Lineage (NCBI taxonomy): Bacteria > Pseudomonadati > Pseudomonadota > Gammaproteobacteria > Aeromonadales > Aeromonadaceae > Aeromonas > Aeromonas sp. CU5. The sequence continues at coordinate 3,077,201 of NZ_CP023817.1, read as the reverse complement.
TGCGATCTCACCCTGATTGCCATTGGCGTATTTGGCGGGGCCAATGTGCTGGCTGCCAGCCCCATCGGCATGGCACTGCTCACCTGGGGCGGCGTGCTGTTTCTCGGCTGGTTTGGTGGCCGATCCCTGCTCAGTGCCTGGCGCGGTAAGGGGGAGGGGCTTGCCGACTCTACCCAGCGGATGGGTGCCAAGAGCGTGCTGGCGATGACGCTGGGGGTCACGCTGCTCAATCCCCACGTCTATCTCGATACCCTGATGCTGCTCGGCTCCCTTGGCAGTCAGGTGAGCGAGTCCCTGCGTCCGGCCTTTGCCGCAGGCGCCATGCTGGCCTCGCTGGTGTGGTTCTACTCGCTGGCGCTGGGGGCGGCGGCGCTGGCACCCTGGTTGGCTCGGGGTCGGGTGCAGCGGGGGATTGATCTGCTGGTGGGTGTCATCATGCTGACGCTGGCGCTGCAGCTCGCCACCGGTGGTTGATGGGGGCGTTGGATATTTTTGCTGCTCGGCGTCATAAAAATTAATCACGACGCCTGTTTTTGGCATATTCCTCTGCTAAATTGCCCACCCTTGTGACTCGCCAGATACCAATCAGGAAAACTCAGTGAATAGAACCATGAAACTGGGCGTCATCGCCTCCATCGTGCTGCTATCTGCCTGTGGTGCAGAGAAGCAGGAACAGCCCGGTGCCGTTTCGCTGCGCTTGATCCAGACCTCCGATATCCACTCCAATGTGCTGGGTTATGACTACTACCAGAACAAGGAGGATCGCAAATTCGGCCTCTCCCGTACGGCACTGCTGATCCGCGCCGCCCGTGCCGAGAACCCCAACAACCTGCTGCTCGACAATGGTGACCTGATCCAGGGCTCGCCGCTGGCGGACTACATTTTCGAGCAATCGGGTTCAGGCTATCTCGACAAGCAGGCCCATCCGGCCATCAAGGCGCTGAATGAACTGGGTTATGACGTGGGCAACCTCGGCAATCACGAGTTCAACTACGGTCTCGACTATCTGGGCAAGATCATCAAGGGGGCCAACTTCCCCTATGTCAACGCCAACGTGTTCGATGCCGGTTCGTTCAAGCGCGATGGCAACGGCAAGATCGACTGGAGCGGCAACCAATTTACCCCCTATCTGCTGCTGGAGCGTCAGGTGAAGGATGACAAGGGGCAGCCGCAGACCGTCAAGGTCGGCATTTTGGGGCTGACTCCGCCGCAGGTGCTGCAGTGGGACAAGCGTCATCTGGAAGGCAAGGTCGTGGTGGCCGACATGGTTGAAACTGCCAACCACTATGTGCCCGAGCTGCGCGCCAAGGGGGCCGACGTGGTGGTGGTGGTCGCCCACTCGGGGATCAATGCCGGCAGTTACGAAGCCATGATGGAAAACGCGGCCTGGCATCTGGCCAAAGTGGCGGGGATCGATGCCCTGATGCTGGGTCATGCCCACAAGAACTTCCCCGGCGACTTCCCGGATCTGCCGCTGGTGGATAACCAGGCGGGCACCTTGAACGGGATCCCCACCGTGATGCCGGGCTTCTGGGGCAACCATCTGGGGATCATCGACCTCAAGCTGGAGCAGGTGGCTGGCAAGTGGCAGGTGAAGCAGAGCCAATCAGCCTTGCGCCAGATCGACTCCAGCGAAGGGAGCAAGGTGGACGAAAAAGTGGTGGCCCTGGTCAAGGGGGATCACGACGCGACCAACCAGTGGCTGGATCGCCCGCTCGGCAAGATCACCTCCTCCATCCACAGCTTCTTTGCACTGGTGCAGGATGACCCCTCGGTGCAGCTGGTGAGCGATGCCCAGCGCCAGCATGCCGAGCAGTTGCAAAAGGATGGCCTGCTCAAGGAGCCCTATCCAATCCTCTCTGCCGCTGCACCGTTCCGCGGTGGCCGCAACGGCATTACCGATTTCACCTATGTGACGGCGGGGGATATCTCCCTGCGCAACGTCTCTGACCTCTACATCTATCCCAACACCCTGCAGGTGGTCGAGGTGAACGGTGCCACCGTCAAGGAGTGGCTTGAGATGAGTGCCGGTCAGTTCAACTGGGTTGATCCGGCCAAGGGCGAGGTACAGTGGCTGGTGAACGAGAAGTTCCCCACCTACAACTTCGATGTGATCGACGGGGTCAATTACGAGGTGGATATCACCCAACCTGCCCGTTACAACAAGGAAGGGGAGAAGGTGAGCGACGGTCAGCGGATCAGCAACCTGACCTTCAACGGCAAGCCCATCGATCCGGTCCAAACGTTCTATGTGGTGACCAACAACTATCGCGGTAGCGGTGGTGGCCATTTCCCGGGCGTGGATGGCAGCAGCGTGGTGCATGAAGATCCCTTCGAGACGCGTGAAGTCGTGGCTCAGTATCTGAAGTCACACTCTGCCAGCAATCCGCAAGGGTTCAGCCCGGCTGCAGACAACAACTGGCATATGAAGGCGCTGCCTGCCGGAGTGGATGTTCGTCTCTACTCATCACCCCGTGAAGAGGCCAAGGCGCTGGCGGGCGAGGATCTGGCCTATCAGTCCACCCTGCCGATGGATGACGAGAAGCACCCGGGCTACGCCATCTACCGTCTGGTTCGCCAGTAACTCGCTGATGGCCTGACGGTGTGTCCGGCCCGCAGAAAAGCAAATGCCAGTCCGCTAACGCGGACTGGCATTTTTTTGCGCCGGGCTCGGCGGGGGCTGGCTACACCCGGAACTGGGAGAGCAGACGTTGTTGCAGCAGGCTGGCCTGATGGAGGGAGGAGGCGAGTTGCAGGCACTCCTGTGCCTCCTGTTCGCCGGTTCTGGCTTGCAGGCTGATGCCGGAGACCTTGTCAGAGGAGTGACTCAGGGTGTGTGACAGCTGACCGGTCGCCACGGCGACCTGTTGCACCATGTCGGCCAGCTGGTCGATGGCGCCTTCCACCTTGAACAGGATCTGCTTGGTGTTCTCGGAGTCCTGCATGCCGGACTCCACCGTCTTGAGGTTGCGTTGCATCATCAGGTAGGCGGTCTCGGTCTGCTGCTGGATGCTGCTGATCACCTGGCTGATCTCGGCGCTGGAGGTGGCGGTGCGATTGGCCAGGGTGCGCACCTCGTCAGCGACCACCGCAAAGCCACGCCCCATCTCCCCCGCGCGGGCCGCTTCAATGGCCGCATTGAGGGCCAGCAGGTTGGTCTGCTCCGAGATACCGCTGATGGTGGAGATGATCTGGCCAATCTGGCCCGCCTGCTCCTTGAGGGAGTTGATGGCGATGGCGCACTCGCTCACCTCCTGCACCACCCGCTGCATGCCCGCGCTGGCAGAGGCGACGTATTGGCTGCTTTCAGTGGTCAGCTGGCGCACTTCGTTGGCATTGCGGGCCGCCATGCTGCAGTTGTCCGAAATGGTGGTGGCCACCTGCACCATCTGTTCACTGTCATGGTGCAGGGACAGCGCATGTTCGGCGGTCTGGCGGCTGCTTTGGCTGATCGCTTCCACCCGGTTGACCGAGGTGTGGACGTGTTCACTGATGTGCTGGTTGTTGTCCATGGTGGAGCTGATCATCGTCTGCAATTTCTCGATGAAGCGATCCACGCTGTTGGCCAGCGAACCTATCTCGTCATCCCGCTGCAGGTTAATGCGGGCGTTGAGATCCCCCTCGCCGGCGGCGATATCCTGCATCCGCTTGTCCACTTGCAGCAGCGGGGTCACCAGCTTGCGGGTCAACCAGAGACCGCAGAGGGTCACCATGATCAGGCTCAGCAGCAGGCCACTCAGCAGCAGGGTGCGGGTCTGGCTGATGATGCCGTTGAGCTGGGCTACCTGATCCTCGACGGTGGCATCGCCGCTCGCTTCGATGGCAACCAGCTGTTGTCGCAGCTCATCCGCACTGGCCTCATAGACGGCTTGCTGGGCCTGATAGCTGCCGAGCGCCTCGATCCACTGTCCCATCAGTTGCTGATGTTGGGCCAACAGGGCGCGATACTGTGTCGCCAGCGTCTTGCCGGCAAACTCCCCGGTGCCCTCGATATCGAACAGTCCGGTGCCGAGCATGCTGTCAATCGCTTCATGGTAGAAATCGGTCGCCTCTTTCAGCTCGGCCTTGATCGCCTCCGTTACCCCCTGTCTGCGCATCTTCTCCAGCGCATAGAGCTGGCGCAAAAAGCCGATGTTGGACTCCATGCCGCCGTCGGCCGCTTCCCAGCGGGTGGAGAGGCCGCCGTTCCAGCTGATGCTCTGATCGGGGGATTGGGTCAGTGCTTCTACCGCGCCATCACCGATCACCTCCAGCTGGGTCGAGAGGCGGGCCATCAGGTCGGCGTTGTGATGCAGCGCCTGATCCACCTCGGTATAGGCGTGATAGAGCGCCAGCAGCTTCTCTTGCTGCTGTTGATAGGCCTGCTTGTGCTGATCCATGGTGGCAAGGGCTGCGCCATCAATGAGCTGCCCCTGGCTGACCCGAGTCAGCGCGTCATCGGTCGCCGCCTTGGCGGCATCGAGTTCGGCGCGATTGAGCGGCGTGCCGTTTTGCATCTTCTGGATGTGGAGTTGCTGATTGCCCAGCTCTATGGAGCCCTCCATGGCGCCGTCGGCGGTCTGCCAGGCAGCCCCCAGTACATAGGAGAGCAGATTGGCCAGCCGCTGGCTGCCATACCAGCCCACGACCCCCATGCCCAGCGTGCAGCTGAGCAAGATGGCAAGACCCAGATTGGAGGTGGTAACAATTTTCATGTGATGGCCTTCCTTGGTATCGACATTGGCACCAGTTTCGGTTCCGAACGGGTTTAGTGTAGCGGTTTATCCCCCAGCCATAACCCGGTGCTGTGTTGGAACATCCCGAGCTCTGGCTGTACGAAATCAAGCATGGTGGCAAATTGGATAAAAAGCCTCTCTGACCACGCGGGTGTCGCAGCCCTATGCTGGATACTTATCCAGTTATTCTTTATGCTATGAGCCAATTTACGAATAGCTGTGTTGGTGAGGAGAGAGCCGTGATTGGTCGCTTGAGAGGCATTGTCATTGAAAAACAGCCCCCCGAGGTTTTGCTGGAAGTGGGCGGGGTAGGCTATGAGGTGCAGATGCCGATGAGCTGTTTCTATGACTTGCCGGAAATCGGCAAAGAGGCGGCTATCCACACCCATTTTGTGGTGCGAGAAGATGCCCAGCTGCTCTATGGTTTCAATCACAAGCAGGAACGGGCGCTGTTTCGCGAGTTGATCAAGACCAATGGGGTCGGTCCCAAGTTGGCGCTGGCCATTCTCTCCGGCATGACTGCCAGCCAGTTCGTCATCTGCGTCGAACGGGAAGAGATAAGCTCGCTGGTCAAGTTACCGGGAGTCGGCAAGAAAACCGCCGAGCGGCTGGTGGTAGAGATGAAGGATCGCCTCAAGGGATGGGTTAGCCACGATCTCTTCTCGCCGGCCATGGTGGCCCTGCCTGCCGGGACATCCGAGTTGCGTGCGCCAGACGCCGCAGATGAGGCGGTCAGCGCACTGATTTCGCTCGGTTACAAACCGCAGCAGGCGAGTCAAATCGTCAGCAAGATCGCCGTCGATGGGATGTCGGTAGAAGAGATCATCCGTGAATCCCTGCGTAGCTTGTGAGGTAGTTGATGATTGAAGCAGACCGCCTCATTTCGGCAAGCGCCGAGCGCGAGGATGAGATTATCGATCGGGCGATCCGTCCCAAGAAGCTGGCTGACTATACCGGTCAGGATACTGTCTGTGCGCAGATGGAGATCTTTATCGAAGCGGCCAGGCAACGGGGCGAGGCACTTGACCACCTGCTGATTTTTGGCCCGCCGGGGCTGGGCAAAACCACCCTTGCCAACATCGTTGCCAACGAAATGGGGGTCAATATCAAGACCACCTCAGGCCCGGTGCTGGAGAAAGCGGGGGATCTGGCGGCGCTGCTCACCAACCTCGAACCGAACGATGTGCTGTTTATCGATGAGATCCACCGTCTCAGTCCGGTGGTGGAGGAAGTGCTCTATCCGGCGATGGAGGATTACCAGCTCGACATCATGATCGGAGAGGGCCCCGCCGCCCGCTCTATCAAGCTGGATCTGCCGCCGTTCACCCTGATCGGCGCCACCACCCGAGCCGGCTCATTGACCAGTCCGCTGCGGGATCGTTTTGGCATCGTCCAGCGGCTGGAGTTCTACAACGTCAAGGACCTGACCGATATCGTCTCGCGCAGTGCCCGTTGTCTGGGACTTGAGATGACTGAGGATGGTGCTATCGAGATCGCGCGTCGCGCCCGCGGCACGCCACGAATTGCTAACCGCCTGTTAAGGCGAGTGCGTGATTTTGCCCAGGTGAAATCCGATGGCCGGATCGATGGCCCCATCGCGGCCCGCGCCATGGACATGCTGGACGTCGATAACGAAGGATTTGACTTCATGGACCGCAAGCTATTGTTGGCTGTGATAGACAAGTTTATGGGCGGCCCGGTAGGCCTTGATAATCTGGCTGCGGCGATCGGAGAGGTGAAAGACACTATCGAAGATGTGCTGGAGCCTTATCTGATCCAGCAGGGGTATCTGCAACGTACACCCAGAGGACGGATAGCGACCACACGAGCTTATGCGCATTTCGGTCTTCAGCGACCAGATGATAAGTAAAAACAGTCGTTTGAATGTGAAACCGCCGTCAGAGGCGGTTTTTTATTATCATTTTTCATCACCAATAAAAAAGCCCACGGCAGATGCGGTGGGCAAAGACAATTCAGGGTGGATGTTCACAGACAGTGAGTGCGTCTGGACACAGACCGGAAAATAAACAGGTGAGCCGTCGCGAGCTCTTAGAGTCGGTTCATTTGATAGAGCTGAACAAAGGAAAGCTTGTAGTAACGGATGGTTTTAGCAACAAACTTTTTCATCTTCGATTCCAATAAACGGGTTCAGATAGATAGTCGAATACGTACCGTGAACCCCGATTAACCGGCCTGTATCCAAGGGTATGCCCTCACTGCGAGGCGCATTGTAGGAGTTAGAATCGACCCGGGCAAACAAGAAAAATTGCAATCTTCAAATTAGTTTATCTAATGTCTCGGTTGGTGGAATTGGTTCGCATGAGTATGCATTCTTTGCAGTTTTAAATTGAGTTTTCGAATCAGATTGCCTGACCCGGATAACATGGAAAAAGGAGCCTTATCCACGCTTTTCAAATTAAACGGGGTGGTGGGATGTTAAATTCTTAAATTGATTTAAATCAATGTTTTACGCTTTGTCATGTTTTGTGATCTGGCTCGCGTCAATAATCGTGAAATAGATTAAAAATGCCTTTCAAAGCCATGTATTGCGGGCCCTTTTACATTGATTTCAATCAAATAAAGGTGATATAAAACCACCGTCATCATGGGCGAGAATCAATTCAAGCTTATTGTTTTGAAAATGTTAAACATTAGTTTCTTTTGTTCTCATGTATTGCCTTGTTGTTAATATTGGTCGTTATTGAAGGGGCTTTGTTGTGGTGTCTCACAACGGGATTTGTTCGATAACCACCAGCGGAAGCTTTGTTCTTAAAACTTAAAATAGCCGTGCCAATAATCGGTGAGGAAACATCATGATTGCTGAGCATGTGGTAGACCTATCGCGGTTTCAATTCGCTGCGACGGCTCTTTATCACTTTTTGTTTGTACCCCTGACGCTGGGAATGGCCTTCCTTCTGGCGATCATGGAATCTGTCTATGTGATGACCAACAACACTATCTACCGGGACATGACCAAGTTCTGGGGTAAGTTGTTTGGTATCAACTTCGCCTTGGGGGTAACCACAGGCCTGGCCATGGAGTTCCAGTTCGGGACGAACTGGGCGTATTACTCCCATTATGTCGGCGATATCTTCGGGGCCCCGTTGGCTATCGAAGGGCTGATGGCCTTCTTCCTGGAGTCCACCTTCGTCGGTATGTTCTTCTTTGGTTGGGATCGTCTGAGCAAGCATCAGCATCTGGCGGCCACCTGGTTGATGGCGCTGGGTACCAACCTCTCCGCCCTCTGGATCCTGGTTGCTAACGGCTGGATGCAAAACCCGGTCGGTGCCGAGTTCAACTTCGAATCCATGCGGATGGAGATGATGAGCTTCGCGGACGTGGTGTTTAACCCGGTGGCGCAGGTCAAGTTCGTCCACACTGTCGCGGCGGGTTACACCTGCGGTGCCATGTTTGTGTTGGGCATCTCCTCCTACTACCTGCTGAAAGGCCGTGATGTGGCGTTTGCCCGTCGCTCCTTCGCCATTGCTGCTGCGTTTGGTATGGCTTCTATCGTGTCAGTGCTGATCCTTGGTGACGAATCCGGTTACGAGACCGGTGAAGTACAGAAGGTGAAACTGGCGGCTATCGAAGCTGAGTGGGAAACTGAACCCGCTCCGGCTGCGTTTACCCTGTTCGGTATTCCGAATCAGGAAGAGATGCGCACCGACTACGCCATCAAGATCCCCTATGCGCTGGGCATTATCGCGACCCGTTCACTGGACGGTCAGGTAACCGGTCTGAAGGATCTGAAGAGCGAGCACGAACTGCGCGTGCGCAACGGTATGACCGCTTACGATCTGCTGACTCAGCTGCAAGCCGGTGACAAGTCTGACGACACCCGCGCCCGCTTTGATGAAGTGAAGCAGGATCTGGGCTACGGTCTGCTGCTCAAGCGCTACACCAGCAATGTGACCGATGCCACTGACGAGCAGATCAAGGCCGCCGTGGATGACTCCATCCCGCAGGTTCTGCCGCTGTTCTTTGCCTTCCGCATCATGGTGGCTACCGGCATGTTGATGCTGGTGCTGATTGGCCTGGCCTTCTGGGACAGTGCGCGCCATCGTATCGGTGAGCGCAAGTGGTTGCTCAAAGGGCTGTTGTGGGGTATCCCGCTGCCGTGGATCGCCATCGAAGCGGGTTGGTTCGTGGCCGAGTATGGCCGTCAACCCTGGACTATCGCGGAAGTGTTGCCGACCTCGCTTTCAGTGTCCAACTTGCCTGCTGCTGAAATCTGGTTCTCTCTGATCGGTATCTGCCTGTTCTATACCGTGCTGTTGGTTATCGAGATGTATCTGATGTTCAAGTATGCCCGTCTCGGCCCAAGCAGCCTGAAGACTGGCAAATATCACTTTGAACAGATCAAGGCATAAGGGGAGTGACCATGTTTGATTATGAAACGCTACGTGTCATCTGGTGGGTTCTGGTCGGCGTATTGCTGATCGGCTTTGCCATCACTGACGGCTTCGACATGGGGGTAGGCACACTGCTCCCGTTTGTCGGCAAAAAAGATGTCGAGCGCCGGGTGATGCTTAACACCATGGGCCCCCATTGGGAGGGCAACCAGGTATGGCTGGTCACCGCCGGTGGTGCCCTGTTTGCTGCTTGGCCAATGGTGTACGCCGCGACATTTTCCGGTTTCTATATCGCGATGATCCTGACTCTGATGGCGCTGTTTTTGCGTCCGGTTGGATTCAAGTATCGTTCTCTGCGTGCAGATGCCAAATGGCGTAGTAACTGGGACTGGGCACTGTTTGCTGGCAGCACGGTTCCCCCCATCGTGTTTGGTGTGGCGTTTGGTAACCTGCTGCAAGGTGTACCGTTCGAGTTCAATCAGTTCATGATGTTGACCTATCACGGCAACTTCTTTGGCCTGCTTAATCCGTTCGGCATTCTGGCTGGTCTGGTGAGTCTGTTCATGCTGGTGACCCAGGGCGCGACTTGGCTGATGATGAAGACTGACGGTGAGGTGCTGGCGCGTTCCCGTACCGCAGCGACGATCTGTGCTCTGGTCACTCTGGTGCTGTTTGCTGCCGCCGGTTGGTGGGTAAGTGGCATGGATGGCTATGTCATCGTCAAGGCTGCCGCCCACGATGCTGTCTCCAACCCGATGAACAAGGAAGTGGTGGTGCAGGCCGGTGCCTGGATGAACAACTACAGCCTCTATCCCTGGATGATTGCTGCGCCTGTGCTGGGTCTTGCCATGAGCCTGCTGACCGCGCTGTTTGCCAGAATGAACATCGGCTGGCTGGCCTTTACCAGCTCCTCGTTGGCGATTACTGGTGTGATCCTCACTGCCGGTTTCTCCATGTTCCCATTCTTGATGCCCTCAAGCCTTGAGCCGTCACTGAGTCTGACCATGTGGGATGCTACCGCCTCTTTCAACACCTTAAAGGTGATGACGGTGGCCGCAGCGATCTTCGTACCGATTGTGCTGGCTTATACCATCTGGACTTACATCAAGATGTTTGGCCGGGTGACCAGCAAGCATATTGAAGACAACCAACAATCGCTCTACTAAGAAGGAGACCTGATATGTGGTATTTCACCTGGATCCTGGGTCTGCTGCTGGCCTGCGCATTTGGCATCATCAATGCGCTGTGGCTGGAACACACCGAGAACATGGATCGCCAGATCGATGACAATAAATGATCGACTCGCCAGGCTGGCAGCTCCACTGGAGCGCCAGCCATGGCAGGGGTTGATGTTACTCGCGGCGGCCTTGTTGGCCGTCGCTATTTTACAGGCCCCCAATCTGATCGCTGCCAATACCAGTGAACATGGCTATTGGCTGGCTCCCTTGCTGATGTGGGCTGTCTGTTGTGGCCTGCTCAACGGGCTTGGCTTTCATCTGAAAAGTCTGCCCGGGCGGGTGCTATTCAACCCCTGGCTTGCCTGGCCCAGTTTGTTGTATGGCCTCTGGCTGACACATTCATATTTCCTTTCATAAAAAACGGGGGGAGGCAGGATTTCCCTGCTTCCCCCTGCTTCTTTCCTATTCAGCCCTGCGCTATGATAGCCCCCCATCTGACTGTCGAATGGATCACAGATTGTTATGGGGGAAGTCTTTGAGTTTCCGGTACGTGTCTACTACGAGGACACCGATGCCGGGGGCATCGTCTACAACGCCAATTATCTCAAGTTTATGGAACGTGCTCGCACCGAGTTTCTTCGTGCCAAAGGGGTCGAACAGGACCTCTTGCTGCAGGAGGGACACGCGTTTGTGGTGAGTCGAACCGAGATCGATTTCCGCTCGGCGGCCCGTTTTAATGAACTACTGAATGTAATAACGCAAGTGATTGAAGTGAAACGCGCATCCCTGCGTTTTTCACAGCAGATCCTGGCGGCTGATGGGCGACTGGTCACTCAGGCCATGGTACAGATAGCCTGTGTCAGTCATCCGCAAATGAAACCCGTTGCAATACCTGAAAAAATCAAGGGAGTGCTGTTAAGTGCACGCTGAAATTTCGTTTATTGGCCTGTTTTGGCAAGCCAGTCTGTTGGTAAAGCTGGTCATGATGACCCTGATGAGTATGTCAATTGTCTCATGGGCATTGATCATCCAGCGTTCCAAAGTGATCAAGGCCGCCCATCTTGCCTCGGAGCAGTTTGAAGACAGATTCTGGTCTGGTGTCGATCTCAATCGCCTCTATCAGGAGTCCTCTTCCCGCCGTGATGATATTGAAGGCATGGAAGATATTTTCTACTCCGGCTTCAAGGAGTATGCCCGCTTGCTCAAGGCTGGTGCCCGGGGGCAGGATGCGGTGATGGACGGTACTTATCGCGCCATGCGAGTCTCTCTCTCCCGTGCGGTGGATGAGCTGGAATCCAACCTGCCGGTATTGGCGACTATTGGTTCAATCAGTCCTTACATCGGCCTGTTTGGTACCGTCTGGGGGATCATGAACGCCTTTATCGCCCTGGGTCAGGTCCAGCAAGCCACTCTGCAAATGGTGGCCCCCGGTATCGCAGAAGCACTGATCGCCACCGCCATGGGTCTGTTCGCCGCTATTCCTGCGGTTATTTTCTATAACCGCTTTACCAACAAGGTAGAAAAGCTGGAGAACGCCTACGCCAACTTTATGGACGAGTTCACCACCATTTTGAACCGCCAAATTGCACAGCAGCAGCAGGGTGATCAGTAATGCAAACCTATCAGCGGATCCGGCGCAAGAAGGTGTGCGAGATCAACGTGGTTCCCTATATCGACGTCATGCTGGTGCTGCTCATCATCTTTATGGCGGTCACGCCCGTGATCACCCAGGGGGTCAAGGTTGACTTGCCACAGGCAGAGTCCGAGCAGTTGCCGGAAGATGCCAAACCGCCCTTCATTGTTAGCGTGAACACCGAAGGTGAATACGTCATCAAGGCTGGCGAAGCAGACGACGAGCCGGTACCGGCAGGAACGCCCGAGGCAATGCAGCAATACATCACTGAAAAAGCCATGGGCTATCTGGCGATCAACCAGAATGCCCCTGTGGTGGTCGCCGGTGACAAGGCGGTGCGCTACGAAGAGGTGATCCTGTTGATGGTGGCGCTCAAGAATGCCGGCGTGCCTCAGGTTGGCCTGATGACAGATCCGGTGAACTGACGGAGATGGATGTGAAGCGTGGTATTTCCGGTTATCTCATCGCATCGCTGCTGCTGCATCTGATCATTGGCATCATTTTGCTGGTCGGGGTCGATTTCAGTAAACCGAAGCGGCCCGAATCGAAGGGCCAGATAGTCAATGCCGTCATGCTCGATGAAAACTTTCTTAACGAGCAGGCCAAGCAGATCCAGCAGCAAAAGTCTCAGCCCAAGCCCCAGAAGGTAGAGAAAGAGAAGGATAAGGAAGACACGGATCTCGCCAAACGTGAGCTGGCCCAGAAACAGGAGCAGCTGCGCATCGCCGAGACCAAACGCAAGCAAGCCGAAGAGGCGACTCGCAAGGCCGAAGCCGAGAAGCAGAAGAAAGTCGCTGAGCAGAAGCAAGCGGAAGAGAAGACCCAGAAAGCCGAGGACGCGCGCAAGCTGGAAGAGCAGAAAACCAAGAAGGCGGAAGCCGAGCGCAAAGCAGCCGAAGCCGAGAGCAAGGCGCTGGCGCTGAAGAAGAAAAAGGAACAAGAGAAGAAAGAGGCTGAAGAGAAAGCCAAGGCGGCAGAGGCCAAGGCCAAAAAAGCCGAGGCTGACAAGCAGGCCAAGGCCGACGCCGAGAAGAAAGCCAAGGCGGAAGCTGAGAAAAAAGCCAAAGCTGATGCCGAGAAAAAAGCCAAGGCTGAGGCTGACAAGAAGGCAAAAGCTGACGCAGAGAAGAAAGCCAAGGCGGAGGCCGACAAGCAGGCCAAAATCGCGGCAGAGCGTAAGCGTAAAGCGGCCGAACAAGCCAAGCTGCAAAAAGAGATGGAAGATATGATGCAGCAGCAACTGTCCGCTGAGGCCAATGCCCGCAGCCAGGCAGCATCTGCTGCCTCGCAGGGTGAGGTTGACAAGTATGCCGCCCTCATCAAGGCCACGGTTGAGCGGTATATGATTTTGGATCCCACCATGCGGGGCAAAACCTGTACTATCGGCGTACGTCTTGCGAGCACTGGCTTTGTCATATCGGTAGATAACGGCCAGGGTGACCCGGCGGTCTGTCGTTCCGGTAAGGCGGCTGTCCTGAAAGCCAATCAACTGCCTGTGCCCAAGGATCCAGCGGCATTTGAGATATTGAAGGAATTTAATCTCAAGTTAGAACCGAATATCTAAGCGTGATAAAACGGGGTTGTTTACAGTGGTTGGCAGCATCTCGCTGAGAAAGGAATTTAACCTCTCATTTTTATTGGAACCGAGTATTTAAGCCATGATCAGAAAAGTATTTTTTGCTTTGGTTGGCTGTTTGTTGCTGGGCCAGAGCGCCCAGGCGGCCCTGGACATCGTCATCACCGGCGGTATTGATAGCGCACGTCCCATCGCGGTTGCGCCCTTCAAATGGGAAGGTAATGGACAACTGCCGCAGGACATCGCGGAAGTGGTCTCCAACGACCTGATGCGCAGTGGCAAGTTCAAGCCGCTGGCCCGTGGCCAGATGCCACAGACCCCGAGCAGCAGTGGCGAGATCAACTTCGCGCCATGGGCTTCCCAAGGGGTTGAAGCCGTGGTGGTCGGTTCCATTTCGGCGGTCGGTGACGGCACGTACAAGATCAACTTTGAGCTGGTCGATGTGCTGAAGGGCCAGTTGGCCAAGGCACAAGGTGGCGAGAGCAACGGTTACATCCTGGATAGCCGCATGGCGACTATTCCGGGCGCCCAGATGCGCCAGTTTGCCCACCGCATCTCCGACATCGTCTATGAGCGTTTGACCGGTGAGCGTGGTGCCTTCCTGACCCGTTTGGCTTACGTTTCTGTGCAGCAGGGAACCCAGTTCCCTTATCAGCTGCGGATCTCCGACTACGACGGCTACAACGAGAAGACACTGCTGCGCTCCCGCGAGCCGCTGATGTCGCCTTCCTGGTCGCCGGATGGTAGCAAGCTGGCTTATGTCAGCTTTGAGAATCAGAAGTCCGAAATCTATGTGCAGGATATCTACAACCAGCAGCGCAGTCTGATCACCAGTTTCCGTGGTATCAACGGGGCGCCGGAGTGGTCTCCAGATGGTCGTCGTCTGGCTATCGTTCTCTCCAAAGATGGTTCGCCGAACCTCTATGTGGTTGATGTCGCTAGCAAGCAACTGACCCGGGTTACAACCAGCCGTGTGATCGACACCGAACCCTCCTGGTTGCCGGACGGGCAAAATTTGTTGTTCACCTCTGAACGTGGTGGCAAACCCCAGATTTATAGCGTAAATTTGGCGACTGGTATGACTCGCCGGATGACTTGGGAAGGTGAATCCAACCAGGGTGCATCCATTACTCCTGATGGCAAAATCATGGTGATGGTGACCCGTGTTCAGGGGCAATACCGTATTGCCCGTCAGGACATGGAAAATAATGCCCAGTTGGTCCTGACTCAGAGCGCGCTTGACGAGTCCCCAAGTGTGGCTCCCAATGGCAGCATGATCATTTATGCCACCATCTATCAGGGTCGTAAGAGTTTGGCATTGGTATCGACTGATGGTCGCTTCAAGGCTGTGCTTCCGACCAGTAGCGGTGAAATACGTGCACCAGCTTGGTCGCCCTTCTTGAATTGATAAAAATCCAATTGTTTTTTGTTTTGTTATAAAGGTTTAAGGAAAAAGCATGCAACTCAATAAACTGCTCAAGGGTTTGGCCATCGCACTGCCACTGTTCACCCTGGCCGCTTGTAGCTCCTCTTCTGATTCTGACGCTGCTGGCGCCGAGTCAGGTATGACCGACGGCATGGGCGGTGTACAAACCGGCGGCGCAAACGGTATGTTGTCCCCGGAAGAGCAGATGCGTCAGAAGTTCGAAGCGCTGCAACGCGATAACGTCATCTACTTCCCGTTTGACGGCTACGACATTCAGGGTCAGTACGCTGATCTGCTGGATGCCCACGCCAGCTACCTGCGCGAGCGTCCAAGCGTCAAGGTGCTGATCGAAGGTCACGCCGACGAGCGCGGTACCCCTGAGTACAACATCGCCCTGGGCGAGCGTCGTGCCAAGGCTGTTGCCAAGTATCTGCAAACCCTGGGTGTGCAGGCTGAGCAGCTCTCTATCGTCAGCTATGGCGAAGAGAAGCCGCTGGATATGACCCACACCGAGGATGCCTTTGCCAAAAACCGCCGTGCGGTTCTGGTTTACTAAGGTTTGATCCGAATGAATTTTGTGTATAAGCAAGCGGCCATTTCGATGGCCGTTTTATTTGCTGTCGCGGCCCATGCTGCGGCGCCGGTCAGCGATTTGAGTGGTGGCAACAGTGCTGCTGTCTATGGCAGTAATGGTGGCGCCATTGTGCCCACCGGGAGCCTGGACGATCGGGTCGCCCTGCTAGAGCGCACCCTCAATGCTCGTCTGCGGCTGCAGGCTGAATTGCAGCAACAGGTCGACTCCCTGCAAGGGGAGGTCTCCGAGCTGCGTGGTCAGCTGGAGCAGCAGACTTACCAGATGGAACAATCGCAAGAGCGTCAGCGTCAGCTCTATCAGGAGCTCGACAAGGTTGCGACCAGTCAGCAGGCGGCCCCCGCAGCAACTGCCCCGGCAACCACCGCCACACCGGCAGCTACAGCCAATTACTCAACCAATCAGGATGAGAATCAGGCCTATGATGCGGCGGTCAATATGGTGCTCAAAGAGAAAAACTACGACAAGGCCATTCCGGCTTTTCAGGGTTTTATCAAGCAGTACCCCGATTCGGGTTATGTGCCCAATGCACACTACTGGCTCGGCCAGTTGTTGTTCAACAAAGGTGACCGAACTGCTGCTGCGGCCCAGTTCTCGACCGTGGCTAACAAATACAGCAAGTCTCCCAAGCGTGCCGATGCTCTGTTGAAGCTGGGTATGCTGGCGCAGCTTGATGGCAAGAAGGCGGAAGCAAAATCCTTCTATGAGCAGGTGATCAAGGGCTATCCTGGCACCACGTCAGCCAAGCTTGCTGAACAGAGTCTGGCCAAGCTGTAACATTGCCGTATGTCACTGTTTTCGTAACGGTACTGTAAAAATGGCCTGCATGTGTACGCGCAGTGAGCAAACGGATTTAAATTACGAATTTTCTGTTGCACCGTGAGTTTAAATCCGTATTATAGGCCGCCGTCAGGGCCGAAGCAGTAATGCAGTCGGGACTGGTCGTGGTGAGGGTCGTTAGCTCAGTCGGTAGAGCAGTTGACTTTTAATCAATTGGTCGCTGGTTCGAATCCAGCACGACCCACCATTTTCTCCATTCGGTGGAGACAGAATTCCCAGGTCGTTTAGCTCAGCTGGGAGAGCACCTCCCTTACAAGGAGGGGGTCACTGGTTCGATCCCAGTAACGACCACCATTTTTGTAGTAAAAAGTTTAAAAAATGATTTAGATGGGTCGTTAGCTCAGTCGGTAGAGCAGTTGACTTTTAATCAATTGGTCGCTGGTTCGAATCCAGCACGACCCACCATCATTTCAGAATCCCAGGTCGTTTAGCTCAGCTGGGAGAGCACCTCCCTTACAAGGAGGGGGTCACTGGTTCGATCCCAGTAACGACCACCATATTTGTAGTCAAAAGTTTAAAAAATGATTTAGATGGGTCGTTAGCTCAGTCGGTAGAGCAGTTGACTTTTAATCAATTGGTCGCTGGTTCGAATCCAGCACGACCCACCATCATTTCAAGAATCCCAGGTCGTTTAGCTCAGCTGGGAGAGCACCTCCCTTACAAGGAGGGGGTCACTGGTTCGATCCCAGTAACGACCACCATTTTTGTAGTAAAAAGTTTAAAAAATGATTTAGATGGGTCGTTAGCTCAGTCGGTAGAGCAGTTGACTTTTAATCAATTGGTCGCTGGTTCGAATCCAGCACGACCCACCATCATTTCAGAATTCCCAGGTCGTTTAGCTCAGCTGGGAGAGCACCTCCCTTACAAGGAGGGGGTCACTGGTTCGATCCCAGTAACGACCACCATTTTTGTAGTAAAAAGTTTAAAAAATGATTTAGATGGGTCGTTAGCTCAGTCGGTAGAGCAGTTGACTTTTAATCAATTGGTCGCTGGTTCGAATCCAGCACGACCCACCATCATTTCAGAATTCCCAGGTCGTTTAGCTCAGCTGGGAGAGCACCTCCCTTACAAGGAGGGGGTCACTGGTTCGATCCCAGTAACGACCACCATATTTGTAGTAAAAAGTTTAAAAAATGATTTAGATGGGTCGTTAGCTCAGTCGGTAGAGCAGTTGACTTTTAATCAATTGGTCGCAGGTTCGAATCCCGCACGACCCACCATCATTTCAAGAATCCCAGGTCGTTTAGCTCAGCTGGGAGAGCACCTCCCTTACAAGGAGGGGGTCACTGGTTCGATCCCAGTAACGACCACCATATTTGTAGTAAAAAGCCTAAGAAAAAGCTGAAATCTGTAGCAATGTTTCAGAGAAAAATCCCCACTCAGGTGGGGATTTTTTTTGCCTGAAATTCAGTACTACAACTTCTTCTGTTGCCGTTGTGGCGAGTCGAGAGCCACCTCTTTATCGTGCCACACCGCCACACCGCCACACCGCCACACCGCCACACCGCCACACCGCCACACCTTGCCTCCTCTATTCTGCTCTTCCGAGATTCCCTACCTTACCCAGCGGCCGCCCATTGCAGTCCCATTCATCGTTATGTTTACCATTCGGACGCCAGCAATAAAAAGGGCAGGCCAAGGCCTGCCCGCAAGAGTGCGCAAGGTGTTACATGATGCCGCGGATCAGGATCCCGCTGATCAGCAGCGGTGCCACTACCCGCCAGCACCAGAGCAGCGCGAGGCGCAGGATGGGGGGTAGGCCCGCAGGCAGTATGGTGTCACCCAGGCGCCAGCCCAGCAGCAGGGTCAGCACCAGGCCGAACAGCGGCATCATCAAGTTGGAGGTGAGATAGTCGAGCAGCTCGAAGATGGTCTTGCCAAACAGGGTCAGCTCGCTCCATGGGCCGAACGACAGGCTCACCGGAATGCCGGAGGCCATGATGAGCAGGGTCAGTACCCGACAGGCGCCACGGCGCGACCAGCCCCACTCCTCGGTGGTGAAGCGCACCAGATGCTCCAGCATGGAGATGGAGGAGGAGAGGGCGGCGACCAGCAGTAGCAGGAAGAAGACTACCCCCAGCCCCTGACCGAACGGCAGATGGCTGAACACGGCGGGCATGGTCATAAAGGTGAGACCGGGGCCCGCTGTGGGGTCGATGCCGGTGGAGGCCAGCGCCGGGAAGATCATCAAGCCCGCCAGCACCGAGATAAGGCTCGCCAGCGTTACTACCCAGACCCCTGAGCGCAGCACCCCTTCACTATTGGGCAGGTAGGCGCCATAGGTGGTGTGTACACCCAGCCCGATGGAGAGAGAGAAGAAGGCCAGCCCCAGCGCATCCAGCACACTCTGGCCGGTCAGCATGGAGAAGTCCGGCAGCAGCAGTTGGCGCACGCCAGCCATGGCTCCGGGCATGGAGAGGCCGACCGCCACTAACAACAGCATCATGATGAACAGTGCTGGCATCATCCAGCGCAGCGCTCGCTCCACCCCTTTTTGTATTCCCCCTTGCACAAACCACCAGGTCAGCCCGGCAAAGACCAGATGCGTGAGGATCGGCCACAAGGGATCACTGACGTAACCGTTGAACAGGGTGGTCAGGGCGCTGCCCTCGCTCAGGTTGAGCTTGCCTGCCATCGCCAGTGCGGCATAGCCCACGGTCCAGCCACCGACCACGCTGTAGAAGCTGTAGATAAAGAAGCCGCAGAGGATCCCCATATATCCCATCCAGCGCCAGTTTGGCCCCACCAGCTGGTGAAAGGCGCCCAGTACCCCGCGCTGACTGCGGCTACCGAGCAATGTCTCTCCCACCAACACGGCGACGCCGAGGGTGAAGCTGAACAGCAGAAACACCAGCAGGAAGGCGCCACCGCCATTGGTGGCGGTCACATAGGGAAACTTCCAGATGGCACCAAGGCCGATCGCGGTGCCTGCTGCGGCCAACACATGACCAAGACGGGAAGACCACTGAACCTGGCTCATACAACCTCCGGGTAACACAACATCGAAGCAATACTCCTGAGTAGCAATAAACGACAGACCATAAAAAAGGCCGCCCGAGGCGACCTTTGCAATGAACATTCAGAAAACTGTGCGTGCAAGGTCACCTCTCTTGCGAGCTAAAAAATCGACCAAACAGCACGAGGATGGCAGACATGAGGTGACAACCTGACTAATGAATGAGGAAACAGCCTAAACCATGGAAAGAATAATTGACACATAAAATCAAAAATTTTTTATGTGGCAGCTATCACCACACTGCCTGTACGTACCACTCAATGGGGGAGCACCTCGCCGGGCGCATCTTTTCTACCTTGTGACTATTTACTGGGCGATACTCGACGTAGCTTCTTCTGGAACTTGTGGCCGCCACATGGCGTTGACGGGAACAACTATGAGACAGGATGTCATATGAGATGGGTGGTTCTGCTCTGGTGGCTGATCAGCCTGAGTGTGTCGGCGCAACCCGGATTAACCCTGCTGAGTCACGATTTACCCCCCTTTACCGAATACCGCGACGGCAAGCTCGACGGATTCGCCATTCGCCTGATCGATGAGGTGCAGCAGGAGTTGGGGACGCGCTATCCCATTAGGATTTACCCGCTCAAGCGGGCATTGGCGATGGCGCGGGTCGAGCCAGGTTATGGACTGTTCGTGGTACAGCGACTCCCGGAGCGGGAGTCCCATTTCAAATGGGTTGGCCCGCTCTTTATCAATCGGGTCTTTATCTATCAGGCGCCCGGGAGCAGCCACCCGCTGAGCTCGCTGGTGCAGCTGCGGGATCTGTCCCGAGTGGGGGTGGTGCTGGGCAATGCGGATGATGTGCGGCTGACCCATGAGGGCTATACCAATCTGGTGCGTTACAAGACGGTCGGGGAGGCGATAGAGCGGCTGATGCTGGGCAAAATAGATGCCTTGCCGATGGCGGAGATGGTGATGGAGGCGACCCTCGACAAGATGGGGTTACCCCGAAGCAGCGTCGCCAGCAGTGGCGTACTGCTCCATCAGGCCGGTCTCTATATCGTCTTCTCCAAGGGGACGGACGATGCCGAGATCACCCGCTGGCAGCATGCCCTGGATGCCGTCAGAGCCGCCCAGGGGCGGGCCGATGGGCCCACCCGCGAAGAGTAACCGTCACACCAGACCGCGTACCAGGATCCCGCCAATCAACAATGGTGCCAACCAGCGCCAGCAATTCATGATCAGATGATGCCAGTGGGCCGAGAGTCCTTCTGGCAACGCTTTGCGCCCCAGTTTCCAGCCCAGCAACAACGTCACCATCAGGCCGAACAGCGGCATCATCAGGTTGGAAGTGACAAAATCCAGCAGCTCGAAAATGGTTTTGCCAAACAGGGTGGCGTGTTGCAGCGGGCCAAACGACAGGCTGACCGGAATGCCGTTGAGCATCACCACCGCCGTGATGGCGCTGCAGGCCGTGCGGCGTGACCAGCCCCAGGTCTCGCACAGGAAGCACTGCAAGTGCTCCAGCAGGGAGATGGCCGAAGAGAGCGCAGCAAAGACCAGCAGGGCGAAGAACACTACCTCCAGGCCCTGACCAAAGGGCAGCAGCTGGAATACCGCCGGCATGGTCATAAAGGTGAGGCCGGGCCCGGCAGCCGGATCAATGCCGGTGGAGGCCAGCACCGGGAAGATCATCAAGCCCGCCAGCACCGCCACCATGCTGGCCAGCAGTACCACCCAGAGGCTGGAGCGACCAACCCCTTTACTGGTCGGCAGATAGGCGCCGTAGGTGGTGTGAATGCCAAGACCAATGGAGAGGGAGAAGAAGGCCAGCCCCATGGCATCGAGCACGCCGGACATCCCCAGCTTGCTGAAATCGGGCATCAGGAAGTGGCGGACCCCCGCCATTGCATTGGGCAGGGTGAGGCCAAAGGCGACCAGCATCAGCATCATCAGAAACAGGGCGGGCATCATCCAGCGCAAGGTGCGCTCAACCCCTTTCTGAATGCCTCCTTGCACCACCATCCAGGTGAGGGCGGCAAACAGCAAGTGGGTGAGAATGGGCCAGAAATCACCGCTGACATAATCATTGAAACGTGCAGTGAGGACGGTGGCATCACCCTGATTGAGCTGGCCCGAGATAGCCATGCCGGTGTAGCCCAGGGTCCAGCCTCCCACCACGCTGTAGAAGCTGAAGATCATCAGGGTGCAGACCAGACCCATGACGCCGACCCAGCGCCAGCGTTTGCCAAGCAACTCGGAGAAGGCGCCGACGACCCCGCGACGGCTGATGCTGCCGAGCAGGGTCTCCCCCATCAGCACCGCGACCCCCAAGGTGAAGCTGAACAACAGGAAGACCAGCAGGAAGGCGCCGCCGCCGTTAACGGCAGTGACGTAGGGGAATTTCCAGATTGCGCCGATACCGACTGCGGAACCGGCTGCGGCGAGGATGTAGCCGAGTCGGGATGACCATTGGGACTGCTTCATAAGAACTCCAATCGAGTGCCCCCTTTGGCAGGGGCAGAATGGCGCTCATGTTACGGGGGGCGCGGCGCAATCACTACGACGGTTATCAGACGTAAATGCAATTTATTGGCATGATTCTCTAATTTAATTCTGTTTTTCGCCTAATCCTGCCACCAAATAAAAACCGGAGCGAGATTGCTCCGGTTTGGTCTCTGACAAGTGATCGTCTGCTGACTAGATCACCCCCAGCTCCCGCAGCCGCTCCATCAGGTAGCTGTGGGCGGTATGGCGCTCGGAGAGCACCACATTCGGGCGCGGATGGAGGAACAGCGGCAGAGAGATGCGCGACTTAGCGGCACTGCCCCCGGTCGGGTTGATGACGCGGTGGGTGGTGGAGGGGTAGTAGCCGCGAGAGGCCTCCTGCAGCATGTCACCGATGTTGATGATCAGGGTGCCAAAGTCGCACGGCACGTCCATCCACTCGCCATCTGAGCCCTTAACCTGCAAGCCCGGCTCGTTGGCGGCAGGCAGAATGGTGAGCAGGTTGATATCTTCGTGGGCGGCAGCGCGGATGGCACCCGGCTCCTCGGTGCCATCGAACGGCGGGTAGTGCAGCACCCGCAGCAGGGTCTTCTGGCTCTCTTCGATCATCGAGGAGAGGGGACAGCTGTAGTGAGCGGCGATGTCGCTCGGGGTGTACTGCTCGACCCAGCCCAGCAGCTCGGCGGCCAGGCCGTTGGCGAGGCGGTAGTACTCCATCGCCTGCTCTTTCAGCTCTTCCGGCATCTGGCCCCAGGGGTAGAGGTGGAAGTACTCCTTGATGTCTTTCTGGCTATGGCCCTTGGCCACCTCGGAGACCGAGGGCGGGAAGTAGCCATCCTGAGTCTCGC
The DNA here is from genome assembly GCF_002586745.1 of Aeromonas sp. CU5. Lineage (NCBI taxonomy): Bacteria > Pseudomonadati > Pseudomonadota > Gammaproteobacteria > Aeromonadales > Aeromonadaceae > Aeromonas > Aeromonas sp. CU5. Next base: position 3,054,574 of record NZ_CP023817.1, on the reverse strand, counting down.
GATTGAACAGGAAATCCTGCTTCTGCTCGCTCATGAAGAAGCGATACCAGTTGTCGTAGATGGACTGCACCAGCTCTTTCGGGATGGGGTGGTTGGTCAGCACGCCAAAGCCGGTGGTTCGCAGGGATTCGGTGAAGCGTTGGGCCGCATCGGGTGAGCGGTAATCGACGGTCAAAACTTTCATTGTTTTTGTTGCGCGCCAGTTAAAAGATGGCGCAGTTTACCTTTCACCTGATAACAAGGAAAGCGGGTTGGTCGCCCCGTCTGGCACGGCGGCCAATAGTGACAAACACATCAAAAAAACAGCCCCAACCCGCGCGGGCGTGCATCCCTTGTTCTGGCCTTTTATCCTCTCTAGAATGCTGGTCACTATCTTGTCCGGAGTCTGTTCATGTCCCCCAAAATCCTGTTGCTGACCCTGCCGGTATTGCTGGCGGGATGCAGTGCCCTGTCAGAAGATGAGTGCCGCACCATGAGCTGGTACAACCTGGGTTATCAGGATGGATCCCAGGGTAAAACCCGTCTGGCGACCCGAGACTACGTTTCGTCTTGCAGCGAGTTTGGCCTCAGAGTGGATGAAGCTGAGTGGAAACGGGGTTATGACAAGGGGCTGGAGCTCTACTGCATTCCCGAGCTGGCCTACAGCAAGGGCAAGGAGGGGCAGGCCTATCTGGGGGTATGTCCCAACGATGCCAGCTTCCTCAAGCAGTATCAGCGCGGCTACGAAGAGTACAAGCTGGCAGCCCGCCTGCGGGAGATCAGTGATGAGCTGGAGCGTACCGAGCGGGATATCGATACGCTTGAACGCAGCATCCGCAACGAAACCAACACGGAACAGCGCGACTACTACCGCGCCAAGCGCGATCGTTCCATTCGCCACTACGAGTCCCTGCGGCGGGAATACAACCGCCTGCGCTATCCGGATCGGGTGATCCAGTTCTCCTTCGGCGGTTAATTCCTCTCTTGATGGCCAGCCAGCGTGCTGGCCATGTTGCATCTTGTCAGATCAGGGCAGTACCCAGCGCTGCAACGCCAATGCGATGCCATCCTCATTGTGGTCGGCCGTGACCTGATGGGCATGGCGCTGGATCTGCGGGGCCGCATTGCCCATGGCGATCGCCAGCCCCACCTGTTCGAACATGCTGATGTCGTTGTTGTTGTCACCAAACGCCACCACCTGCTCCATCGCAATGCCTTCGCTGGCCGCCCACTGGGCCAGCCGGTTGCCCTTGCTGCAACCGGGCTGCACCAGCTCCACCGCATAGGGGGCCGCCCAGTCGCGGGTAAAGGGCATCTGCTCGACCACCTCGCCCATAAAGGTGTGCAGGCGTGCCGGATCCTGATTGAACAGCTCCAGCTTCCAGACCGGGTTATCGAGCCAGCCTGCCAGATCCTCGACCGGATGGAGGGCGATCTTGAGGTGGTCCGGCTGATGGGCTGCCCAGTGGCGGATGCGGGTGACATGCTCCTCGCAACCGATGTAGCCGATCCCGTCGCTCAGGTGGAACAGGGCGCCCATCTGCTGCATCTCAACCGCGGTCAGCAGCTCGGTGAGCGGAGCGACCGCCAGCGGGTCGCCGCTGAGGATCCGGTTTTGCGCCGGATCATAGATATATGCGCCGTTGCTACAGATGAGGGGGGTATCGAGGGCCAGCTCATGGTGGAAAGGGCGCGCCGTCATGTAGTGGCGTCCCGTGACCAGTAGCACCTTGATGCCGTGGGCGCGGGCCTGCGCCAGTGCCGCCCTGGTTGCCGACGAGATCTGGTGATCCCGGGTCAGCAGGGTGCCATCCATATCGAGCGCGATGGCCTTGTACTCACTCATAGCTCCTCCTGAGGGGCGAACGGTGCGAGGTGGAATCGGGGTTGAAGCCTGTGCAATGAGCAGCAGTCATCCATGTCGCCCTGATAGTCATCGACAGAGGGGATTAAAGTCCCAAAACTATCAATAGCATGCAAGCACTCTGCATCATGGTGCTGTGAGGTTGTGATCTGGCGCGGAGTTATGGCGAGTGCCTGGCAACCGCCAAAAACAACAAAGCAGGCGCCGGGATGCCTGCTTTGTTGCCTTCGGGGAGGGGGTTCTCTCGTTCCAGCCCGTCGTTGCCCGATAAGGTGAGACGGCTGATGGGGCTCTTGACCCGGTAAGGTCCTTCACCGCGGAGACCCGGTCAGGTATCTGCTTTGCCACCGGAAGATGTAACCATAGTATCCCTACCTCGGCGGTGAGTGGTTGCAAAGTAACCACTAATTTCGGTTGTTTTTGCAATAGTTCACCCTTAATCTAGGAAAAGTGGATTAGTCATTGCAACGAGGAAGGGTAAATGCTGAAACTTGATCGCATAGACAGACATATTCTCGAGCTGATGCAGGAGAATGGCCGCATCAGCAATCTGGAACTGGCCGAGCTGGTAGGGCTCTCGCCGTCCCCCTGCTCCCGCCGGGTCAAGGCGCTGGAGGATGCCGGTCTCATCGACACCCACGTTACCCTGCTCAACGCCCGCCAGCTTGGCCTCACCCTCACCGCTTACATTCACATCTCCATGGACAGACACACGCCGGAGCGGTTCGAAAGTTTCGATCGCGCCATCAAGGAGCTGCCCGAAGTGCTGGAGTGTGATCTCATCACCGGCAATGATGCCGACTACCAGCTCAAGGTGGTGGTGCGCGACATGGAGCACTACCAGCACTTTCTGCTCGACAAGCTGACCCATATTCCGGGGGTGACCGGGGTGCGCTCCAGCTTCGTGCTGCGCCGTATCAAGCACAAGACCGCGCTGCCGCTCAACCATCTGGGGTGAGTCACCGCGCGGGATGGCGGCTGGTCTGGTATATGATTGCGTAAGACCGCCCCCCCCCGAACTCTTCGGATTGAGTCGTGCGCAAATAGAAAGAGGAGGCCAGTGGCCTCCTCTTTCTATTTGCTATCTGTCGCGGTAACTGTGAGCCGTGGCAGATATGTTCAGACACTTACCTGGCTGATGTCTGCCACTTGCAGCAGCCAGCCGGTCTGCTCTTGCTGCGGTTCACCACTGACCCGCAGCCGCTCGCCGGTCGGCACCCACTGCCCTTCGGGCAGAGAGACCAGCAGGCTTTCACTGCCGTTGTCGAACAACCAGCGATCTTCACCTCGCGCTTCAATCAGATAACCTTCCATCTCCACTCTGGACTCGGCTTGCCAGGATGGCGCAACGGAATCACGGCTCTCGATGAAATCCCCCTGAACACCAAAACTGGCTAGCCCCCACAGAATGGAGAGCCCGACCAATGATGTCTGCATCTTGTCTCTCCTCCTTTTTTGGAACTGTAGGACCAGTATGGGAACAGAAAACTGAGCGCACCATGAATAAGGTGGCAAAGTGTTGGCGAGATCGCGAAAAAAACCAACCAGCTCGAAGCTGATGTCATTTTATGGCGCATGGATCACACTTTTTGGCACGATTCTCCGCCGTTGGTTGAGTCCATAGCGTATTCACCTGTTGCACTAGGGATAAGCCCACCCAGATTCGGGCAGCAGGGGTTGCATGCCAGTCACGGGCCGCTTGTTGTCGTTGTGTAGCCGGCCTAAGGTAGGTCGCTTTGATACCACTGTTGAGGAGCTTGTCTGATGTCCACTCTCTATCCCCGTGTCGGGGTCGGCGTTATTTTAACCAACGGGCAGGGGCTGGTGCTGCTTGGCAAACGCAAGGGGAGCCACGCCCCCTACTGGTCAATTCCTGGTGGCCATCTTGAACTGGGAGAAAGCTTCGAGTCGGCGGCGATCCGCGAGGTGGCCGAGGAGACGGGGCTTGAGATCCACGGGCCCGAGGTGGTGGCGGTGACCAACAATCTGGAGACCTGGCGCGAGAGCGGGCTGCACTATATCTCGGTCACCCTGCTGGCGCAGACCGATGGCGAGCCGCAACTGCTGGAGCCGGAAAAGTGCGAAGGCTGGATCTGGTGCGATCCGCAGGATCTTCCGCAGCCCCATTTCGATGCCAGTCGCCAATCGATCGCCTGCTGGCTGGCGGGACGCTGCTACTTGCCGAGTGATTTGCCAACGGTGTTGGCCGAATCAGCCGAATTGTCATAAAACGATCATTGGGCTGTCATATTATCCCCACTGGATATGTGATGAAGGGATGGGAGTGAGGTAATGGGACCGGTTTTTCTCCAGTTTTTGTGGCTCGGCTGTATCAGTTTTGGTGGCCCAGCCGCCCATATCGGCTACTTTCAGCGCACATTTGTCCAGCGGCTCGGCTGGCTGAGCCAGGCCGAGTTTGCCCGCCTGCTGGCGCTGTGCCAACTGCTGCCGGGGCCTGCCTCCAGCCAGCTCGGCTTTGCCATCGGTCGTCATCGCGCCGGTCTTGGCGGGGCACTGGCGGCCTTTATCGGCTTCACGCTTCCCTCTTTCCTGCTGTTACTGGCTGCCGCGATCGGTATCGGCCAGTTGGGAGCCAATCTGTGGCTTGATGCGGCCCTGCACGGCCTCAAGCTGTTGGCGCTCATTGTGGTCGCGGACGCGGTGCTCACCATGAGCCGTCAATTCTGCGCCACACCACTGACCCAAGGGATCATGGTGGCGACCGCCGCGGCACTCTGGTGGCAGCCCGGCCTGTTGACCCAGCTGCTGGTGCTGGCGGGGCCGCGCTGATCTGTGCTCGCTTGCTGGGTGGGGAGGGCGCAACGCACGCTACCGTCGGGCAGCCAGGTCAGGCCATGGCTCGTCAGCCTCACTGGCCGACCCTGCTGCTGTTTGCTGCCCTTTTTGTCGGCCTGCCGTTACTCGGTGGCCCGATTGGCCAGCTGGTTGCCGACTTTTACCGGGCGGGAAGTCTGGTGTTTGGCGGTGGCCATGTGGTGTTGCCCCTGCTGCAGGAGAGTGTGGGCCATGGCATCAGCCAGCAGCAGTTTCTGACTGGCTACAGTCTGGCGCAGCTGGTGCCGGGCCCGATGTTTACCCTTGCTACTTATCTTGGTGCCCAGCTGCTGCCCGAGATGCCGCTGGTCGGGGCCTTGTTGGCGACCCTGGCGCTCTTTCTACCCGGCTTTCTGCTGCTGTGGGCGGTGGGCCCCTGTTGGCAGCAGTGGCTGACCCAGCCTCGTCTGGCGGGAGCCGTCACCGGCATCAACGCCGCCGTGGTGGGGCTCTTGCTGGCCGCGCTCTACCAGCCGGTGTGGCAGAGCGCGGTGCTGGCGCCGACCGATCTGGCGCTGGCCGCCATCGGTTTCTATTTGTTGCGAGTGGTGAAATTGCCGGTGCTGGCACTGGCTGGTTTATTGGTGGGGGCTGCCATCTTGCTGGCGTGAGCGCCGGGGAAACCGGATAAAAAACGGCGCCTCCGTGATGGAGGCGCCGTTTTTATTGTGATGGGTCAGCGGTTCAGGCTTCGGGATCGAAATCCAGACTCAGGCTGTTGACGCAGTAGCGCTGGCCGGTCTCGGTTGGGCCGTCGGGGAAGACGTGACCGAGGTGGGAGCCGCACTGGCGGCAGGTGATCTCCACCCGCTTCATGCCGTGGCTGCTGTCTTCGATGTAGTTCACCGTCCCCTCGATGGCCTTGTCGAACGAGGGCCAGCCGCAGCCGGAATCAAACTTGGCATCCGAGTGAAACAGCACGCTCTTGCAACAGACGCAGAGGTAGTCACCGCTCTTGCGATTGTGGAGCAGAGCGCCGCTGTAGGGACGCTCTGTACCCTTCTCCCAGCAAACGTGAAACTGCTCGGTACTCAGTTTGCTGCGCCACTGCTCCGGATTGTTACTGCTCATACCGACTCCTTGCCTTTCATAACGGCGTCCAGCATAGCGGCTCCGTAAAGCTGACTCCAGCATGCCTGTTATGCTTTGTCCGCATCTGTGATCGCTGTGGCAGGCTGGTCCGCACTGGATACAGGGATGAGTGCTGGCAGTGGTGGCTGGGCATCCACCGCCGTGCTGGCCAGCGCCACCCGCTCCAGCAGCTTGAGAGAGTGGGCGCGACCGACCGCCACCTGCCGTTTGATATCATCAGGCAGAAACGGCAGTCCATCGTTGGTCGCGGTGTCGATGGTCTGGATCCACTCCAGCCCGTCCCCCGGTGGCGGCAGGCGGAACTGGATATCGTAATCGCTGGCGTTGAACAGCACGTACCAGCGCTCGCCGATACAGTTGATCATGCCGATATCCATGGCAAATGCCTGCCCCATAGGAGCGTGCCAATCCTGATCGGTGAGCTGGTGGCCATCCGGGTGATACCAGTTGACCTGATGGCAGCTGGAGGAGGCGCCGTTCCAGCTGTCATCGCTCAGTTGCAGGTTGGAGAAAACCCCCGATTCCGCCCGCAGCGCCATCATCTGCTGGGTGAAGGCGAGCAGCCGCTCGTCTTCTGGCCGCCATTGCCAGTTGACCCAGCTGATCTGGTTGTCCTGACAGTAGGCGTTGTTGTTGCCCAGCTGGCTGCGGCCCATCTCGTCACCGGCCAGAAAATGGGGGGTTCCCTGAGAGAGCAGCAGGGTGGCGATCAAGTTGCGTTTTTGCTGCTGGCGCAGGCTGTTGACCCGCGGATCCAGGGTCGGCCCCTCTACCCCGTGGTTATGAGAGAGGTTGTTGCCGTGACCATCCCGATTGTCTTCACCGTTGGCCTGATTGTGGCGCTGGTTGTAGGAGACCAGATCTTCCAGGGTGAAGCCGTCGTGATAGCAGAGATAGTTGACGCTGGTATGCGGGGATCGCCAATTCTTCGGGAAGATATCCCGCGAGCCCACCAGACGGGTGGCAAAGTCCCCCATCTTGCCGGCATCACCACGCCAGAAGGCGCGCACCGTATCGCGATAGCGGTCGTTTATCTCCTGCCACTGGCTTGGAAATTGCCCCAGCCGGTAGCCGAAGGGCCCGATGTCCCATGGCTCGGCAATGAGCTTGACCTGTGACAGTAGCGGATCGGCCATGATCGCCTTGAAGAAGGCCCCCATGGGATCGAACTCACCCGCTTCCCGCGCCAGGGTTACCGCCAGATCGAAACGGAAACCATCCACCTGCATCTCGGTGACCCAGTAACGCAGGGCATCGAGCACCAGTCTAAGGGTATTGGGGTGATCCAGATTGACGCTGTTGCCACAGCCGGTGACGTTGGCGTGACGGGTGTAGTCGGGGCCGTGAGGGCCCGCTTCGAAGGCGAAATAACCGGCGTTGTCGAATCCCTTGAACGACAAGGTGGGGCCATCGAAGCCAGAGGCGGCGGTGTGGTTGTAGACCACATCCAGAATCACCTCCAGCCCGGCCCGGTGCAGCTCGCGCACCATGGTTTTGAACTCGGTCACCGCCTCGTCCTGCTTGGTGCTGTAGCGCGGCTCGGGGGCGAAGAAGGCGATGGGGTTGTAGCCCCAGTAGTTGGTCAGCCCCAGTCGCTCCAACCGTGGTTCCGACATGAAGGCGGCCACCGGCATCAATTGTACCGAGGTGATACCGAGACTCTTCATGTGTTCGATCATCAGCGGATGGCTGATGCCCAGATAGGTGCCCTGCAGCGCCTTGGGGACCCCCGGGTGCTGTTTGGTAAAGCCCTTGACGTGAGTCTCATAGAGGATGGTGCGAGCATGGCTGATGCGGGGTTTGCCGACACCCTGCCAGTCAAAGCTGTCATCCACCACCACTGACTTGGCAATCATGGCGGCACTGTCACCCTGATAGAGCTCGTCATCCCAGTAGGTCGGGCGGCTGAGTGCCTTGGCGTAGGGGTCGATCAGCAGTTTTTGCGGATCGAACAGCATCCCCTCCTGCGGGGCGCCATAGACCCGATAGCCGTAGCGTTGACCCGCCTGCATGCCGCGCACGTAGCCAAAGCGATACTGGCCACGGCGGCCGGGCAGCTCAAGTCGCGTTATCTCCTGCTCCTGTTCATCGAACAGGCAGAGCTCCACCTTGTCCGATTGGGGGGCCCAGACACAGAAGTGACAACCATCCTTATCAAGTTGAGTGCCCAGTGGGTGGCTCAACCCGGTTTCCATAACAAGCATCAAGACTCCTGTTTAATGAACAAGGTTGCCAGCGGTGGCAGATCCAGCACTATGCTGTGTGCCATCCCCTGCCAGGGGGTCGGCTCGGCAGCAAACACCAGACCCACATCATAGTTGCTGCCCCAGTAAAACTCGCTGTCGGTGTTGAGTACCACCCGATAGTAGCCAGCAGCCGGGACGCCGACCCGATATTCGAGACGGGGTACCGGGGTGAAGTTGGCCGCCACTACGATGGCCTGCTTGCCCTCTTTATCGGCCCGCAGCCAGGCAAAGATGCTGTTGTCGGCATCGTTGTGATCCAGCCAGCGGAAACCGGTCTGCTCATAATCGGCCTGATACAAGGCAGGCTCATGACGGTAGAGGTGGTTAAGATCGCGGATCAACCGCTGCTGGCCACCGTGCTTGGGGAACTGCAGCAGGTGCCATGGCAGCTGGGCATCGTGGTTCCACTCGTTGCTTTGGGCGATTTCGGTGCCCATAAAGTTGAGTTTCTTGCCCGGGTGGGCATACATGAAGCCCATGTAAGCGCGCAAGTTGGCCGCTTGTTGCCATTCGTCGCCGGGCATCTTGTAAATCATTGAGTGTTTGCCGTGCACCACCTCATCGTGAGAGAGCGACAGAATGAAGTTCTCGTCATAGTGGTACACCATGGAGAAGGTCATGTCGTTGTGGTGATAACGGCGGTGGATCGGCTCTTTCTGCATATAGGTGAGGGTGTCGTGCATCCAGCCCATATTCCACTTGAAGCCAAAACCGAGGCCGCCGAGGAAGGTGGGGCGGGAGACACCGGCATAGGCGGTGGACTCTTCGGCGATGGTCATGGCGTGAGGATACTTGCTGTAAACCTCTTCGTTGGTCCACTTGAGCAGGCTGACCGCTTCGTAGTTGTGGTTGCCACCATCGACGTTCGGCACCCACTCGCCCTCATTGCGCGAATAATCGAGATAGAGCATGGAGGCGACAGCGTCTACCCGCAGGCCATCGATGTGGAACTTGTCGAGCCAGAACAGGGCACTGGCCACCAGAAACTGGCGGACATTGTTGCGGCCATAGTCATAGATGTAGGAGTTCCAGTCCGGGTGCCAGCCACGGCGCGGGTCTTCATATTCATAAAGTGGCGTGCCATCGAAGCGAGCCAGTCCGTGGGCATCGGACGGGAAGTGGGCGGGCACCCAGTCGAGGATGACGCCGATGCCAGCCTGGTGGCACTGGTCGACGAAGTACTTGAAGTCATCGGCGCTGCCATAGCGACTGGTGGGGGAGAACATGCCCACCGGCTGGTAGCCCCAGGAGCCGCTGAACGGGTGCTCGGAGATCGGTAGCAGCTCGATGTGGGTGTACTCCATCTCCTTGACGTAGGCCACCAGCTCTACCGCCAGCTCACGCCAGCTCAGGCTGTCGCCATTGGGGTGGCGCTTCCAGGATCCGATGTGCAGTTCATAGATGGAGAGCGGCTGTTCCCGCTTGTCGTTGTGCTGGCTGGCAAGCCAGTCTGCATCCTGCCACTGATACTGTTGCTGGTCATAGACCACGGAAGCGAACGACGGGTACTGCTCGCAATAGAAACCGACCGGATCGCTCTTGTGCGGCAAGCGATGACCAGCAGGATCCTTGAGCTCGAACTTGTAGCGATCCCCTGCTTTCAGCCCCGGTACAAACAGCACCCAGTGACCGCAGAGGCTGCGCTGCATCGGATGGCGGCGGCCATCCCAGAAGTTGAAGTCGCCGATCAGGCTCACCGCAGTGGCGCTCGGCGCGTAGACCGCAAAACGGACCCCTTCGACCTGTTGACCGAGATGCTCAACGGTGCGCAACTGGGCGCCAAGGGTGTGGTAGAGGTTTTCCGGTTGGGTGGTCAGTTCAGCAAGACCCGCCCAGGCAGCATCCTGAAATTGATAAGGGTCGATGACCTCGGTGGTGGCATCTTGGTAGCTGGCGAGCAGCTGATAGGGAAAGGGATTCTTGCGGCGGGTGAAAACAGTTTCAAAAAGGCCCGATTCATCGGAGGGTGCCAGAGTGGCAACAATTTTGCCTGATTTGAGATCCTTGATGCGGACTTCGAGGGCATCAGGCAACCAGGCGGTCAGTTTGAGGCCGGGCCCAGCCGGATTGGCCTGCAGGCCTAGATGAGAGAAGGGATCGGAACAGCGGGCAGCAACCAAACTTTCAACGAGCATCGAGATTTCCTTTCATGACAGAGCATCCACTCCGGCCTGGGCCGGAGTGGATTTAGGTGAGTCAGCTGTGTTGCACAGTGGCTCAACGACTGGCCTCATCACGGGCTTGGCTCATTTTGCCAGCCAGTGCCTTGAGTGCCTCATTGGCAAAAATATCTTCCAGGTCAGCAGAGAGCTTGCGGCGCCAGTTGGGGTATTCGTAACTGGTGCCCGGCACGTTGACCGGTTTGTCCATCTCCAGCCAATCCTCCAGCTGGGTACTGAACAGGGCGCAGCTACCGCGGGACATATGGAGCTGCAGACCGTGGTTGAGTTCGGTGTTCATACCTACCCAGTTCACGTCATGGCTGATGTGGTCAGAGATGACATGATGCGCATGCAAGCTGTCCAGGATCCGCTGCTTGGCCTGATGGCGATCAGCATACAGCGTCTTCAAAACATCCTCATCTGGATATAAACCCAGTTGACGGCCCAGCGCCAGATCATCGCAATGCCAGAATCCCTTGAGGGTCGGCATGTCGTGAGTGGTCAGGGCTGACATCGCCTGCTCGGTGTAGTGCGCAGGTGAGATGAAGCCGCCATCCGTCTTGGCGCGCTCGAAGAAGAACACCTTGTAGGAGTGGACGCCGTTCTCTTTCAGGGTCACGTCGATCCCTTCCGGCACAGTGCCCAGATCTTCACCGATCAGCAGGCACTGGTTGCGGTGGGATTCGAGGGCCAGAATGCCCAGCAGATCGTTGACCGGATAATAGATGTAGGCGCCTTTGGCGGCAGATGCTCCGGGCGGTACCCACCACAGGCGCAGCAAGGCCATCACGTGGTCGATGCGCAGCGCGCCGCAGGAGCGCATGTTGGCACGGAACATCTCCACCATAGGTTGGTAGGCGGCTTCAAACAGCTGGTTCGGATTCATCGGGGGCAGGCCCCAATTCTGACCCAGTGGCCCCAGCACATCAGGCGGCGCACCGACCGAGGCTTTCGGGCAGTAGAGATCCTGGTTGGCCCAGATCTCGGTGGAGCCTTCAGAGACGCCAACCGCCAGATCCCGGTAGATCCCCATTACCATGCCGGCCGCCTTGGCGCGCGCATCGGCTTGCGCCAGCTGCTCATCGGCCAGGAACTGCAGGTATAGGTAGAAGTTCACATCTTGCTGATGCTCGGCCATCCAGGCGGCAACTGCGGGGTTGTGGTAATTGCGGAACGGTTCTGGCCATACCGGCCAGCCCCAGGCGTTGTCGCCCTTGGCATAGAAGTAGGCCTGCAGGGCATCAAATGCCGCTTGCTGTTGCAGGCTATCACCACCGGCGGCAACGAAGGCATCAAAGGCAGCCTGACGTTCGGCGCCAAAGCTGGCTTCGTCGAACACCTGACGCAGCATGGCGAGTTTGGTCTGGATCACGCCGGTGTAATCGACGTTCTCCTGGGCGCGCAGCTCGGCCAGATGTTGCTGGAAGGTGGGGCTTGCCACTTCCGCTTTCAGGCGATCGCTCTGCTGGAATTCAGGCACCGCTTCCACATTGATATAGGCGACGTTAAGCCAGCGACGGGAAGAGGGGCTGTAGGGGCTGGCGCTCTCCGGATTGGCCGGATAGAGGGCGTGGATAGGGTTGAGGCCGACGAAGTGGGCACCCCAGGCGGCGGCTTTCTCGACCAGCTGGCCCAGATCGCTGAAATCACCGATGCCCCAGTTGTGGCGGCTGCGCAGGCAGTAGAGCTGCACGCTCGGGCCCCACACCTTGCGGCCATCGGCAATCGGCGCCTGCTTGTAGCAGGCTTGGGGCGCGACGATAAGGCGCATGGTAGCCAGCGGCTCGTCGTTGCCCTCTTCCAGCAGCACCAGCTGGTGATAGCCCAACTCAGGGGCCATCTCCAGCGTCACCTGATAGGCCTGGCACTCCATCTCCTCAAATTCAGCCACGCCGACCAGCTCACCATCGATGGGGGTGAATTGACCGGACAACACCGCACCCTGCTCCTGCTGGAGCTGCCAGATGAGGGCGTCGTTGACGAATTCGAGGGGGAGGCGGACCTCGAGGGTGACGGCGTCGCCAGTGCGAACCACCATCACAGGATCCAGCGCCCGCAGCCAGTGCTGGCGATGCTCCTCTTCCAGCTGCTGCACCAGAGCGGCCTCGTCATCGACGCGGTAACCCATGGCGCCCAGCATGGCGGCCTTGCTCTCTTCGGATACCTGTGCCGGATGGCCCCAGGCATCAACATATTCACTGGCAATGCCTTTTGCGGCAGCCAGCTGTTCAATCAGGGTGGTCATAGTTTGAGAATTCCCGCTGTGGATTCTATCTATACTATTTTGATTCATTTTTATGGGTTGGTATGTGAACAGTGGCTTTTGGGCCATGCTAAACCGCGCACATTTTTACATATCTCTGTGAATGGTTGTGTGACCGGGCAGGCACTATTGTGGATCTCTGTGCACGACCCCGTTATGACACTATTTTCATCAAAATATGGTAATCAGTTACATAAACAGAAAATTAATTTCACAGTTTTTCATGACGTAGCGCAATTTCAGACAGAAAGTTGGTTGACTCACCTGAGAGTTCTAGTAAATTTACAAACGGAATTTTCTTTAACTACTGAACAGTTAGGTAACAAAATTATGACTATCAAAGTAGGTATCAACGGTTTTGGCCGTATCGGTCGTTTCGTATTCCGTCTGGCTTGCGAGCGTGCAGACATCGAAGTTGTTGGTATCAACGACCTGATCGATGTTGACTACATGGCTTACATGCTGAAGTACGATTCAACTCACGGTCGTTTCAACGGTACCGTAGAAGTTAAAGACGGCAACCTGGTTGTAAACGGTAAAACCGTTCGCGTTACCGCCGTTCGTGACCCAGCTGAGCTGAAGTGGGGCGAAATCGGTGTTGACGTTGTTGCCGAAGCGACTGGTCTGTTCCTGGATGACGCTACTGCACGTAAGCACATCCAAGCTGGTGCCAAGAAAGTTGTTCTGACTGGCCCGTCCAAAGACGCTACCCCGATGTTCGTAATGGGTGTTAACGACGCGACCTACGCTGGCCAGGACATCGTTTCCAACGCTTCCTGCACCACCAACTGCCTGGCCCCGATCGCCAAGGTTCTGAACGATACCTTCGGTATCGAGTCTGGCCTGATGACCACAGTTCACGCTACCACTGCTACCCAGAAGACCGTTGATGGTCCCTCCGCCAAAGACTGGCGCGGTGGTCGTGGCGCTGGCCAGAACATCATCCCGTCCTCTACCGGTGCAGCTAAAGCTGTTGGCGTAGTTATCCCTGAACTGAAAGGCCTGCTGACCGGTATGGCTTTCCGTGTTCCGACTCCGGACGTGTCTGTTGTTGACCTGACCGTTAACCTGAAGAAGCCTGCTACTTACGAGCAGATCTGTGCTGCAATGAAAGCCGCTTCCGAAGGTTCCATGAAGGGCGTTCTGGGCTACACCGAAGATCAAGTTGTTTCCAACGACTTCATCGGTGAGCGTCAGACCTCCGTATTCGATGCCAAAGCCGGTATCCAGCTGAACGACAAGTTCGTTAAAGTTGTGTCCTGGTACGACAACGAAATGGGCTACTCCAGCAAAGTTCTGGACCTGATCGCTCACATCTCCAAGTAATTTGGGATGCGCAATCGCGTAGCTTAAAAAAGGCGGCCATTGGCCGCCTTTTTGTTTTTCGCTTCCCCTGATGACAGGAGTCCATATGCATACCATTCGTCCTCTGACCGCCAACTGCCAGCTCGCCAATAATGCGGCCGGTCTGCCGGTTCTCACTATCAACAATGACTATGGCAAGGCAGAGATAAGTCTGTTTGGTGCTCATGTGCTGAGCTATCAGCGTCATGGTGAGCCCGCCTCCATCTGGCTGAGCGACAAGGCGGTGCTGGATGGCAGCAAGCCGATCCGTGGCGGTATCCCGCTCTGCTGGCCCTGGTTTGGCCCGGCGCCAGCGCGCGTCGGCAGTGGCAAGCCTTCCCATGGTTTCGCCCGTACCACCCTCTGGGAGCTGGATGGTGTGTCCGACCATGCTGATGGCACGCTCGTCCATCTGTCTCTGCGCGACAGTGATGGGACCCGTGCCCTGTGGGATCACGCCTTCGAACTGGAGCTGGATGTGCTGGTGGGCAAAGAGCTCTCGCTGGTGCTGGCCACTCGCAACACCGGTGCGCAGCCGCTGACTTATAGCGGTGCATTGCACACCTATCTTGCTATCAGCGCACCAGACGCTGTGAGTGTGACCGGTCTGGGCGAGCCCTATGCCGACAAGCTGACCGGACAGGATGCCAAGCAGCAGGGGGCATTGACCCTCAATGGCGCGCTGGATCGGGTCTACTGGCAGCCAGATGCGCTGGTTTGTGTCAAAGATGGCGATCGTGAGACCCGGGTAGTGAGCGGCCACCACGACAGCGTGGTGGTCTGGACCCCCTGGCTGGAAGGCGCCACCGCCATGGCCGACATGAGCGATGACGGTTATCGCACCATGTTGTGTGTCGAGGCTGCCATCGCTGGCGAGGCGGGGGTAACTGTTGCGCCGGATGAAGAGCACAGCTTCTCTACCGTGATAATCTAACTTAAGCCACATCCCATAAAACAAGAGGGCACCCATCGGGTGCCCTCTTTGCATCTCATCCCCGTTGCAATCAAGCGTTGCCTTGGGTCTTGAGCTTGAGTTCGGCAGCAAAGTTGAGCATCCGATCGAGGGGGATCAAGGCTTTCACCCGCAGTTCCTCGTCTACATGGATCTCGTGCGGCTCGGCGCCATCGGTGAGGGCGGCTTTGATCGCCACCAGACCGTTCATCGCCATCCAGGGGCAGTGGGCACAGCTGCGGCAGGTGGCGCCATCGCCACCGGTCGGTGCTTCCACCATCTCTTTATCCGGACAGGCCTGCTGCATCTTGTAGAAGATGCCCCGATCGGTTGCCACGATCAGCTTCTGCTGGGGCAGCTCTTTGGCGGCCTTGATCAGCTGGCTGGTGGAGCCCACTGCATCGGCCAGCTCGATCACCGAGGCGGGGGATTCCGGATGAACCAGCACGGCTGCGTCCGGATTCTGCTCTTTCAGCTCGCGCAGGGCGCGGGCCTTGAACTCGTCGTGAACGATACAGTGGCCCTGCCAGCGCAGCATCTGGGCGCCGGTCTTCTTCTCGATATAGGCACCCAGATGGCGATCCGGGCCCCAGATAATCTTGTGACCCTGGCTATCGAGGTGCTCGACAATTTCCAACGCGATGCTGGAGGTCACCACCCAGTCAGCCCGCGCTTTGACGGCGGCTGAGGTATTGGCATAGACCACCACGGTATGGTCGGGATTGGCATCGCAGAAGGCGGAGAACTGCTCGATGGGGCAACCCAGATCGAGGGAGCACTCGGCTTCCAGCGTTGGCATCAACACTCGCTTGTGGGGGCTCAGGATCTTGGAAGTCTCCCCCATGAAGCGCACCCCAGCGACGATCAGGGTCTGCGCCTCATGATCCCGGCCAAAGCGGGCCATTTCCAGCGAGTCACCAACGAAACCGCCGGTGGCTTCAGCCAGTGCCTGGATCTCGGGATCCGTGTAGTAGTGGGCCACCAGTACCGCCTTGCGCTCCTTGAGCAGTGCCTTGATCTCTGTGGTCAAGGTCGTTCTCTGCTCGGCACTCAGGGGAAGAGGTTTGGCCGGAAAGGGGTAGTCCATCGCGACTACCGGCGGGACACTGCTCAGTGCATTGCTCATTGCGACTGTTCCATCAACGCTCGGGAAGGCGAAAATTATAACCAGAAGCTGGCGACAAACCCATCACAAATCCGGTGAAGCGCAAGTGGGCGAATATACTCAGATAATTCGTTGTCACCCTGCCATAAGGAGTTGCCCCATGAAGCAACGTTCCCTCAAGTTCAAGCTGTTGTGTCTTACCATGGGGCTGTTTCTGCTGACCGGACTGTCCATGACCCTGTTGCAGTCGGCCTCTTTCAGTACCCTTCGGAGCATGGTAATGACCCAGACCAGCGATGCGCTGGAGCAAGAGGTCTCCCACAGCCTGCAGTATCAGGCGGAGCGCTATGCCATCCAGATTGCCTCGCTGATGCAGAACTCCTATCAGATCCCCCTGACCGTGACTGCCCAGATTGAAGCCGGGATGGCCAAACCGGAGCTGCGGCTGTCGCGGCCCCAAGTGGAGTCTCTGCTCGGCAGCAGCTTGCAGCAGGCGAGCGGGATCAGCTCCATCTACGCCCAGTTTGAACCGGATGGCTATGATGGCGAGGATGCCAACTGGCTGGGCGGGGCCAGCCACTCGGTGGCAGGAAAGGGGAGTCTGGAGGTCTATTTCACCAAGGATCAGGGAGGGGCAGTCGCTCAGCAAGCGGTGGACGCCGCTGCCAGCGAGGCCAAGTTTGATACCTCCCTCAACGAGTTTGGCATTCGCAACAGCGAGTGGTATCTCTGTGGTCGCGATACCCGCCAGCCCTGCCTGATGGAGCCCTACCTCTACGAAATCAGCCCGGGCAACAAGATGCTGATGACCAGTCTGACGGTGCCCGTGCTGCGTGATGGCAAGTTTGTCGGGCTGGCCGGGGTGGATATGAACCTGCCCATCTTCCAGCAACTGGCTGAAAACCTTGGCAAGAGCCTCTATGACAACAAGGCGGATGTGACCCTGGTCAGCAAGATGGGGCTTATCGTGGGCAGTAACCGCTACGCCGACAAGTTGGGCCGTCCACTCAAGGAGGTGGGCCTGACCCTGCCTGACGGTCAGCCGGTCAGCAGCGACAGTGACTTCATTCTTCATCAGCCCATCCGGGTCGAGGCTGCCAATACCCAGTGGTGGTTGATGATCAAGGTGCCCAAGGCGCTGGCGCTGAGCAAGGCGCACACTATCAGCAGCGAGCTGGGCGCCCTGCTGGTGGATGCACAGCGGCAGCAGATCATCGCCATGGGCGGGATCACTTTGCTGGTGCTGGGACTGCTGGTCTGGTTTATCCAGACCATCACCGCGCCGCTCTCCCTCATTAGCCGTCATGTGGGCCACCTCTCCAGCAATGAGGGGGACTTGACCCAGCAGATGGATATCGACACCCATCAGGAGCTGATCGATCTTGGCTCCCAGCTCAATGCCTTCCTCGGCAAGCTGCGGGGTATGGTGCAAATGAGCAAAGGGATCGGCCAGCAGGTTTATCAGCAGGCGCGGGAGATGAAACATACCGCCGATACCATGCGCAACAGTCTGGATGAACAGAATCTGGAGCTGGAGAGCGTGGTGAGCGCCATGCATCAGATGAGTACCACTGCGGTCAGCGTGGCGGGTTATGCCGAACAGGCGGCGCAGGAGTCGGAGTCTGCGACCCACCACATCAATACCGCCCAGCAGACCCTCAGCAATGCGCGCAACGAGATCCATACCCTGGTCGGGGACATGCATGAGGCGGACAAGGCGGTAGCGCTGGTGGCCCAACGCAGCACCAATATCAGCCGGATCCTCGATGTGATCCGCGCCATTGCCGAGCAGACCAATCTGCTGGCCCTCAATGCCGCCATCGAGGCTGCGCGGGCGGGGGACATGGGCCGCGGCTTTGCGGTGGTAGCGGACGAGGTGCGGGCGCTGGCGACCAAGACCCGGGAGTCGACCGACGAAATTGGCCAGCTGATCGGCAGTCTGCAGACCGAGGTGAGCAGCAGTCAGCGTCTGATGAATACCGGCATCGAGCGCTCTGCCACCACGGAGCAGGGCACCGAGCAGGCGTTCGAGGCGCTCAATCGGGTGGTGGCCCAGATCCAGCAGATCCACGACCACATCAGTCAGGTGGCTACCGCCGCCGAGCAGCAGAGTGCGGTGAGCGACGCCATCAACCAGAACCTGATGCGGATCGGCGACACCGCCAACGTGATCGGACAGGAGGCCAGCTCCAGCCATCAGCTGAGCGAGGCGCTGGAGCAAGCGGCCACGGCGCTGGCCAGTCAGCTCGACCGGCTGCGTACCTGAGTGGCAGCCAGAGAAGCAAAAGCCCGCGAGCGATCGCGGGCTTTTTTATGGTTCGATGGCAGAGCGCCGTCAGTTGCGCGGTTCAACCAGCAGGATGTGGGAGTCGGCCCCTACCACCCTGACCTTGCTGCCCGCAGGCAGCGACTCGTCGCAGCGAACCGTCCAGACCGTGTCGTCCAGATGTACCCGGCTGGTGCCTTGAGCGACATCATCCAGCAGGGTCAGCTCGCGGCCCATGTAGCCCTGCATCCGCTCGTTGATGGTACTGGCGGCATCCTGACCCGAGTTGTCACGCTGGTGCTGCCAGCGCCACCAGGCCCAGGTGGTGAGCAGGGATTGCACCGCAAACAGCAGCAACTGAGCTTGCCAGCCAAAGGGCCAGATCAGCAGCAGCAGGCCCACTTCCAGCGCGGCGATGCCGGTCCAGAGCAGAAAGCCCACCGAGCTGAGCACCTCGATGGCCAGCAGAATGAAGCCGATCCCCAGCCAGTGCCAGTGGGTCAGCCCCTCGAACAGGGCTGTCATGATTTGTTGCCCTTGCCATCTTTGTTGAACAGCTCGGCCATGCCAGCCACCGAGCCAATCAGGCTGCCCGCTTCCAGCGGCATCATGATGATCTTGCTATTGGGGCCTTCACCGATGCGGGCCAGCGCTTCGGTATATTTCTGGGCCACGAAGTAGTTGATGGCCTGCATATCACCCTCGGCGATAGCTTTGGAGACCATGTGGGTCGCCTTGGCTTCTGCTTCGGCTGCCCGCTCCCGCGCTTCGGCGGCGAGGAAGGCGGCCTGACGTTCACCTTCGGCTTTCAGGATCTGGGACTGCTTCTCCCCCTCGGCTTTAAGGATCTTGGACTGGCGCACCCCTTCGGCTTCCAGCACCTCGGCCCGTTTCTGGCGTTCGGCCTTCATCTGGGCGTTCATCGCTTCCACCAGTGCCAGCGGCGGGCGCACATCTTTAATCTCGATGCGGGTCACCTTGATGCCCCAGGGGGCGGTGGCAGCATCCATGGTACGCAGCAGTTTCTCGTTGATGGTGTCGCGCTGGGAGAGCATCTCGTCCAGCTCCATGGCACCGAGCACGGTCCGCATGTTGGTCATGGTGAGATTGCGAATGGCACTGGTGAGGTCGTTGACTTCATAGGCGGCTTTGCGGGCATCCACTACCTGCACGAAGCTGATGGCGTCGATGGTGACGTTGGCGTTGTCGCGGGAGATCACCTCTTGCGCCGGGATGTCCAGCACCTGTTCCATCATGATGATCTTGTGACCGACCCGATCCACATAGGGGATCAGCAAGTTAAGGCCGGGGGAGAGGGTGCGGGTGTAGCGGCCGAAGCGCTCCACGGTCCAGTTGTAGCCCTGGGGCACTATCTTGATGCCCGCGCTCAGGGTGACGATCACCAGGAACACGAAAATCCCTAGCACAATCAATGATTCATTCATCATTTAGCTCCTTATGAAACACAGCCCCTAGCCTATGGTCTGGCGTCAGGTACCACAAGTGACTTCACTCGCCTTGGTCGTGAATTGGCTTTGCTAATTACTTAAACGCATTAAAAAGCATTTTTTATTATTTTGAGGGATAAGCTGCCCTACCTATAGTCGCCCCATATTAGTCGTGTTCTGAGGGATGGGCCGAAATGGATTATTTACCTATGTTTGCCAAGTTGGAAGGCCGCCCGGTACTGCTGGTGGGCGGGGGCGAAGTTGCCCTGCGCAAGGCGCGCCTGCTGCTGGCAGCCGGTGCCCGGCTGACCCTGGTCTCCCCGGAACTTGAATCGGAATTTTTGGAATTTGCCGGTCGTTTTACCCATCTGGCGGAGCGTTTCACCCCGGCCCATCTGGCAGGCCAGATCCTGGTCGTTGCCGCTACAGACAATCTCGAAGTCAATGCGCTGGTTTATCAGAGCGCCAACCAGCTGGGTCTGTTCGTCAACGTGGTGGATGACCCCAAACGCTCCAGCTTTATCTTCCCCTCGATCATCGATCGCTCGCCGCTGATGGTGGCGGTCTCCAGCGGCGGCAAGGCGCCGGTGCTGGTGCGCCTGCTGCGCGAACGGCTGGAGAGCTTGCTGCCGCGCCATCTCGGCGGGCTGACCGAGCTCTCCGGCCGGGTCCGTGACAAGGCCAAGCGGGTGCTCTCCTCGATTTCCGACCGTCGCCGTTTCTGGGAGCGCGCCTTTGCCTCCAACACCCTCGCCAGCCTGATTGAGAAAGAGGACTGGCAAGGTGCCGAGCAGTGGCTGAGCGATGGCCTCGACCAGGCGAAAAGCGAAGTGGGCGAGGTGGTGCTGGTCGGCGCGGGCCCCGGCGATCCGGGCCTCTTGACCCTCAAGGCGCTGCAACAGATTCAACAGGCTGAAGTGGTGCTCTACGACCAGCTGGTCTCCGCCGAGATCCTCGATCTGGTGCGCCGCGACGCCACTCTGGTGTCGGTCGGCAAGAAGGCGGGCGCCCACAGCGTGCCGCAGGAGGAGACCAATCGCCTGCTGGTTGAGTACGCCAAGGCGGGCAACCGGGTGGTACGGCTGAAAGGGGGCGATCCCTTTATGTTTGGCCGGGGTGGCGAGGAGCTGGAAGTGCTGGCCGATGAAGGCATCCCCTTCTCTGTGGTGCCAGGCATCACGGCCGCCGCCGGTGCCACCGCCTATGCCGGTATTCCGCTGACTCACCGTGATTACGCCCAGAGCGCCGTCTTTATTACCGGCCACTGCCAAAAAGAGGGCAAGGAGCCCGACTGGCAGCAGCTCGCCGCCACCAGTCAGACCCTGGTCATCTACATGGGGCTGATGCGCTCCGAGCATATTCAGCAGCAATTGGTGGATCACGGCCGAAGCCAAGCCACCCCCATCGCCATCATCGAGCGCGGCACCACATCCCGCCAGCGGGTGCTGACCGGCACGCTGGCCGATTTGGCGGAGCTGGCCAAACAGGCGGTGAGCCCGTCGCTTATCGTCATCGGCGAAGTGGTCGCCCTGCGCGAGCGGCTGGCCTGGTTTGGAGAAAAAAGCGGCGAGCAGCAGCGCGCTAACCCGGATCTCGATGGCTGCGACCTCAAGCTGGTGCAGCTGGCCTGACCGAGAAAGAGATATTTGATGCGGCTGCTGGTGCGGCCGCGCACTGAACCACCCAGCGCCCCGAGCAGGCGCATAAGCAATGACCCGAGGACCAACATGGACCGTGAAAGATTGACGCACTTGCAGCAGCTGGAAGCCGAGAGCATCCATATCATCCGCGAGGTGGCTGCCGAATTTGAAAACCCGGTGATGATGTACTCCATCGGCAAGGACTCCTCCGTCATGCTGCATCTGGCCCGCAAGGCCTTCTATCCGGGCAAGATCCCGTTCCCCTTGCTCCACGTCGACACCGACTGGAAGTTCAAGGAGATGATCAAGTTCCGCGATGAGACCGCCAAAAAGTACGGGCTGGATCTCATCGTCCACAAGAACCCGGATGGCCTCGCCATGGGCATCAACCCCTTCGTGCACGGCAGCGGCAAGCACACCGACATCATGAAGACCGAGGGGCTCAAGCAGGCGCTCAACAAATACGGCTTCGACGCCGCCTTCGGTGGCGCCCGTCGCGACGAGGAGAAGTCCCGCGCCAAGGAGCGGGTCTACTCCTTCCGTGACAAGTCCCACCGCTGGGATCCGAAGAACCAGCGTCCGGAGCTGTGGCGGGTCTACAACAGCCAGGTCAACAAGGGGGAGAGCATCCGGGTGTTCCCGCTCTCCAACTGGACCGAGCTGGATATCTGGCAATACATCTACCTCGAGAACATCGACATAGTGCCGCTCTACTTCGCGGCCATGCGCCCGGTGGTGGAGCGCAACGGCATCAAGATCATGGTGGATGACGAGCGCATGCCGCTCACCGCCGAGGATGAGGTGAAGCAGGAGCTGGTGCGCTTCCGCACCCTCGGCTGCTACCCGTTGACCGGGGCCATCGAATCCGATGCCACCACCTTGCCGGAAATTATTGAAGAGATGCTGCTCACCACCTCGAGCGAGCGGCAAGGGCGGCTGATTGACCACGATCAGGCCGGCTCCATGGAGCAGAAGAAGCGTCAGGGATATTTCTAAGGAGTCGTCAGCATGAACAGCCATATTCAGACCGCCATCACCGAACAGGGCATCGAAGCCTATCTGCACGCACAGCAGCACAAGAGTCTGCTGCGTTTTCTCACCTGCGGCAGCGTGGATGACGGCAAGAGCACCCTTATCGGTCGCCTGCTGCACGACTCCCAGCAGATTTATGAAGATCAGCTCAAAGCGCTGGAGTCCGACAGCCAGAAGCTCGGCACCACCGGCGAGAAGCTGGACTTGGCGCTGCTAGTGGATGGCTTGCAGGCGGAGCGCGAGCAGGGCATCACCATCGACGTGGCCTACCGTTACTTCTCCACCGCCAAGCGCAAATTTATCATTTCGGATACCCCGGGCCATGAGCAGTACACCCGCAACATGGCGACCGGCGCCTCCACCTGCGATCTGGCCATCATTCTGATCGATGCCCGCAAAGGGGTGCTGGATCAGACCCGCCGCCACAGCTTTATTGCGAGCCTGCTCGGCATCAAGCAGTTCGTGGTGGCGGTCAACAAGATGGATCTGGTGGAGTTCAGTCAGGAGGTGTTCGAACGCATCAGTGCCGATTACCGCGAGTTCGCCAAGAAGCTCAGCGTCGACACCATCCATATCGTGCCGGTCTCGGCGCTGGACGGTGACAACGTGGTCAACCAGAGCGACAAGCTGGCTTGGTATCAGGGCGAAACCCTGCTGGCGCTGCTGGAGTCTGCCGAGGTTGAGCGCGAGCTGGAGCGCCATCCGGTGCGCCTGCCGGTGCAGTATGTGAACCGCCCCAACCTCGATTTTCGCGGCTTCGCGGGGACGCTCGCCTCCGGCATCCTGCGGGTGGGCGACAAGCTGGCGGTGCTGCCGTCGGGCAAAGAGAGCACAGTGACCCGCATCGTCACCTTCGACGGGGATCTGGAGTACGCCCTGCCGGGCCAGGCCATCACAGTCACCTTCGCCGATGAGATCGACATCAGCCGCGGCGACCTGCTGGTGGATGCCGCCAAGCAGCCGCAAGTGACCCAGAATGTGCTGGCCCATATCGTCTGGATGGGGGAGGAGTCCCTGCAACCGGGCCGGGTCTACGACGTCAAACTGGCCACCAAGAAGAGTCGCGGTCAGGTGGAGGCCATCCGCCACCGCATCGAGATCAACAAGCTGGATGAGCTGCCTGCGAGCGAGCTCAAGCTCAACGAGATCGGCCTGTGTGAGCTGAGCCTCACCGACCCGGTGGCGTTCGACCCGTATCAGGAGATCCGCGACACCGGCAGCTTTATCCTGATCGACCGGCTGACCAACGTCACCGTCGGCGCCGGCATGATAGTGGAAGGCTTGGCCGCCAAAGCGGTAAAAGGGCACTACAGCGAGTTTGAAATCGAGCTCAACGCCCTGGTGCGCAAGCACTTCCCCCACTGGCAGGCGCTGGCCATCGGCAATGACAGCGGCAAGTCATAGCGCCTGGTGCCTCTCCCTTGGGAGAGGCAAATATTCCCTCTCCCTCTGGGAGAGGAGGTGAGGGGCCTGATCCCACCGAGGAAAAGAGGGGGTAGGGAGTCAGTGTTCCCTCTCCCTTTGGGAGAGGGCTAGGGTGAGGGGCTGGATTGCGCCGAAAAGAAGGAGTCTGGATGAATAACGTTGTGTGGCACCAGCATGCGGTGAGCAAGGCAAGCCGGGCCGAATTGAAGAGGCAAAAGCCGCTGGTGATCTGGTTTACCGGGCTATCGGGGGCAGGCAAATCAACCGTGGCAGGGGCGCTGGAACAGGCGCTGGCCGCTGAGGGCAAGCACACCTATTTGCTCGATGGCGACAATGTGCGCTACGGCCTGTGTGGTGATCTCGGTTTCGATGATGCCGCGCGGCAGGAGAATATCCGCCGGGTCGGCGAGGTGGCAAAACTGATGGTGGACGCGGGCCTGATTGTGCTCACCGCCTTTATCTCGCCATTTCGTGCCGAGCGGGAGCTGGTGCGGAGTCTCTTGAGCGAGGGGGAGTTTGTCGAAGTGTTTGTCGATGCACCGCTCGCCGTCTGTGAAGAGCGCGACCCCAAGGGGCTCTACAAAAAGGCGCGGGCAGGGGAAATTCGCAACTTCACCGGTATCGACTCCGCCTATGAGGCACCCGAGCAGCCGGAAATCCATCTGCTGAATGCCGGTAAATCGGTGGAAGTGCTGGTGGATGAGCTGCTGACCTCCCTGCGGCAGGGGAACTACCTGTAGCTGGATCGGAAGAACCTATAACAAGTGCCCGGCAGCCGGCCAGTTGGCTACCACGGGCGCTGATGGGCTGGCGGCAGCCACTATAAGCAAAAGTTGGGTCATTATCGGAAAACCCATAAATCCAGCTTATAGTGGCACCGACGAACCTTGAACCACTCCAAAGTGGCCGATAGCAACCCCGCAAGGGGATCCTCCGATCTTGCTTAAATCGCGGCGGGGTTATTCGCGATTGTCCGAATACGCTGCGCTATTTTAGTCTACGGGCTTGTCATCAGAAGCTTGGCATTTGTCGAGACGTTCATTTTTAGCGTGGTAATGACAGTAGAAAGTTATCAGTCAGCTCAAATAACAGGTCAGTAGGATCGTCTCCCCGCTCTTTCATGTGAAGCATTTTACAAACAACGTTATCGTCAACCGATAAAATTAACTTACCATGCTCTCGCATAGCTCCTTGCATCATACAAACGGCATTCTTATCTACACCACACCGAGTGAAAATAATCGCCACTCGCCTCAATCCGCGTTCAAGTAGATACTTTTCAGTAGTTAATATTTGCCCCTGCTTTATCTTTTCAGAATAATTTTTAAATTCAAAAATTATGTATCTGCTATTGAGGTTCTCAACTAAAAATTTCCAAAACTCGGTGGTTGGACTAACCCTACATACAAAGTCATAGCGATTGACACCATCATCAGTACTTTTTTGCTTGTGCCATCCTTTAAGGTCATTAGGGAATAAGTATTTAAGGATTTCTGCACAAGTAGACTCGTATTTTGCCCAGTCTTTTTTTCCTTTATTTATTGTTTTCAGCTCATTACACAGCTCAGACCCTTTTTTATCTATGGGGAGATGGTTTTTTCCTCCAATTCTCATTGTGACCTTATCAAGCTCCAGTTTGCTTGTTTTTTGGTCATCAGAAAATTCAGGCGCGAGTTCTAATAATGCATCAAGTTCGTCTATTAGTTCCGGACTTACAGATGCCAAGTTTCTTAGATCAACTCTATCTACAAAAATAATGTTGTACTTCTCATTAAGTACACTGCGGATTTCTGGTGTTAATAGACCTGAAATAATTAACATTCCTTTGTCTACTTGGCGGTTAATACCATTCGTTACAACCCTTACTGCTGCCGACTCAATTAATGAAAGTCGAGCTCTAGCAGTTCTATAGTATTTTACTTCTATAGCCCAGAGATCATTTTTTAGGTTGCCTAAAAAGTCAAATCCATTATCTCCACAAACAGAGTTAATTTCAATTCGAAAGGCATTTCTCTCTAATATCCTGCGCACAAGATCTTCGAATAATTTCCATGTAGGCTCTTGGTAAATCATATTTTCTCTATTTTTGTTTACTTCGTTGGCTAGTGCCTTATTACAACTAAGTTGAAGCCAAAGTCGTAAAGTAATAACATAATGGATTCAAAGGAACTGAAAATAAATTTATTAACAGTTCCTCTTGACGTTCTTGTCAGGCTGGTTCAGATACTATAGATATTTGTTCTTCAGAACGCCTCATCTCTCTTGATATTCCCAACATAAGCATGACCATTGTCATTAATGATTCAGATTTTTGGCCATCACACCATGCTAATTCAAGAGCATAAGAGACAGCTAGGGGGTTTTTAAGTAACCCTTTTGCTTGACCATAGTGAGCCGTTGCTGCATCTCTATGCCCTTTCCATTTATCACCTAACTCTTGTTGAAGTGTATCGGTTATATTTGTTTTCCAAATTGTAATATTAGGCAAAAAAACATGTTCATCTGTAGGCCATTTTAAAGTCTCAGATTGTCCGCATAACTTCAATATTGAAGAGTTATCATTTTTGTGTTTTATAATTTCACCATTTAAAAAATCAGCTTTTTTTGTTTCTTCAGGATTGTTTTTGATTGCGTCATATAAATCTTGCTTATCAGTATCACCATCAATTAAAACAAATGTAGGGATATTCAATAGCTTTGCAATACAGAGAGGTCTTAACATTTCACTTTTTCCATGAACTGGTATTATATGACCTCCTTGACGTCTAAATTCACTATACACATCCATTAAATGCATGTATGTGGTCAGTATTGAAACATCCTCTACACCTTCGACAAAAACAATTTTCTGAGAGAAAAACATTTCGTTTAACTCTGGGCTTAATGTGGGAGATACTTTTGCTACTAAAGCAGATGGGTTTGTTGGCTTTGATTCTATTTTATTGAGTTCTTTGGCAAGATCTTCATAAGTCACTTGTGAAATAATGGATTCACTCGGATTGCCAATCTCACGGACCATCCTAAGGCTAGATATGTCATTTGATGGTACAAAGTATGGGCTATGTGAACATAGTAATATTTGAGCTGAATCTTCTGCAAGTTTAAATAAAGTTTCAGCCAAATACCTTACTTGAGGTGGGTGTTGATATAATTCAGGTTCTTCTATTGCCATCAATAGTTTTGGACTATTCGCATCATCTATATTAACTAACTCCTGTAATAATGCGAAGATATATGAGCGTTGCATTCCATGGCCGAAACGAGCCAATTCCCCTTCATATCCGTTGTCTGAAATCATGACTTGGGCAACAGGATCTTCTACTTTTATTGTTTTTTGTTCTTCATAGTGCCACTTAACTTGTGCCTGTATATCAGGCTTAGACCAAACCTTTAATCGTTTTTCTATTGATGCAGAGACAGCAGAAAGTACACTTTGTTGAGTAGCAAGCATAGCATTATATGCAATCTTGGCATCGCTATATATTTTTGCTAAATCTTGGTCGAACTTGACCTGAGATCTAACGGTTCTTTCTAACAAAATGCCTAAGGCTGAGCTTTTAGACTCCTCTGCCTCTTTTGAAATATCTTTAGTTGCAGGAATAAATACCCATTGAATATGAGGAGCTAGTCTGTTACTTCCTTTTGATGCACCATAAAATAAATCTTCGCTTGCAACGTAACTACATAATTGAGGGTTTGCTTCTTCAAAATCTCTAAGGGCGCTTTCCATTCCACCTTTAGTCTTGATATCAGCTAAGCTACGATATTGTGGTTCTGTTTTAATACTATTATAGATCCTTATTAGTTCTGGTACTTTTTCTCCAGATTTTTGAGCATCAAACCAAGGTGCAAATGCTGAAATAACTTTTCTTTGACCATACTGCTTTACTGATGCATAGCCTGTATCAGGATCGTAAGTAGCTTCTGCTGTGACTGTTAGCTCATTTTGGCGAACATAAGCTGCGAGATCTTCTTTAGCCTTAACAGACAGATCTCCAAAAGTTACGGTTATTTTAATCGGTAAGTTGGTGTTTTTATGGTGAAAGTCGTCCTCAGATAATTTTATTAAATTGGTTTGTGAGTTATTATTTTCCCTAAAGAAAAGGTTTAAGGCATTTATAACGGTGGACTTTCCTGAACTATTTGCGCCAATAAAGCAATTATAATTTGATAGATTTATTTCTTGGTCGCGATAAGATCTGAAATTTTCTATTTTTAACTTGGTTATTTTCATTTGCAATCTCTAATTTGTCTTGTTGATTATTGTGTTTTTAATAATCCCAGCGCAATAATATTGACAGAGGATATTAATCCGATAATAAAGTGTTTCATTTAACACAACGCCACACAACTATGCTTCTCTATTCCATTAGATATGCCTAGTGTCTCCTGAATTACAGTCTCTAGCCTGCTCGCTGGCCTACTGTGGCTGACTCCAACGAGAGGTTGCCAAGCGGCTATGTTAGCGAACGGGGCTGGGGTGAAAAGCGCAAGCGGGCGGTTTTCTGAGCAAGATCAATAAATTAATAAATATCGGGCGGCGATATGGTCGCGCAACAGCTGCGGCCATCAGCGCAGGGGAAAATCGGACGGTGAAAGCGGGAGTGTCGCCCTCTTGTTGGCGGGCATTAAAAAACCATATGGGCCTGCGGGCCCATATGGTTTTTCTGCGGTGATTGTTTGTGTGTGGTTATCTGGCTTGGCGCAGCGGGACGGCGCGGGTGGCCGCGGCTTCGTAGCGGCTTTGGTTCGCCGGAGCGGTTTTCTGGAACTGGCGCACCAGCCGGTCGAGGTCGCTCAACTGGGTCACCAGCTGGGTGATGCCGTGCACGGCGTGCTGGCTGCCGACACTGGAGTCATCGGCCAGGGTCTTGATGCTGAGCACGTTGCGGTTGATCTCGGCGGTCACGTGGGATTGCTCCTGCACCGCTTGGGCAATCTGGCCGCTGCCGGAGGCCACCTGCTGCAACATGTTGTTGATCTGCTGCAGTACCGCGCCAGTGGCCGATGCCTTCTGCTGGCAGCTGTCGGCGAGTTGGCACCCTTTTTCCATCGCTTGTTCTGCCTGGCCTGAGCTGTTTTGCAGTTCGGTGATCATCTTCTGGATCTCGCTGGTCGAGGATTGGGTCTTGATGGCCAGCGAGCGGATTTCGTCGGCCACTACCGAGAAACCGCGGCCCGCTTCGCCAGCCCGGGCAGCTTCGATGGCGGCGTTGAGGGCCAGCAGATTGGTCTGGTTGGCGATGTTGTTGATCACATCGAGGATACCGTCGATATCGCGGCAGTGGCCGACCAGCGCGCTGATGACGGTTTTGGAGGTGGTCAGCTCGCTGTTCATACCGGCTACGGCGGCCACGGTTTCGGCCACGCTGCTGTTGCCGCTCTTGAAGAGCACGGCAGTTTCATCCAGCAGGCTGGAGGAGTCGCTGGTGCTCTGCGAGACCTCGCGAATGGACTCCGACATTTCGGTAACGGCGGTTGCCACCTGATTGGTCTCGGCTTGCTGCTGTTGCAGGTTGTCGGTGATGGACTCGGCGTTGCGCAGATCCCCCTCGGCGGCCTGCAGGATCTTGCTGCAAGTCTGCTGGGTGCGGGCCAGCACGGCGTTGAATTCGGCCTGATTGAGCAGCATCGAGAGTTCGATGGCGGCGATGTTGTCCACCTTGTTGGTGTAGAGCAACTGCATCAGCGGATTATCGAAGCGGCTGCGGGCCATCTTGTTGAGTTTGCCGAGGCGACGGGAGAGGGCATTCAGGGTCACGGCGGCCACGGCCAGCGGGAGGGCGACCAGCGCCAGTTGCCAGTTCATCTCGTGGCTGTAACCGAGGGCAAACATGGCGAGTAGGCTCAGCAGCAGGCAGAGGTTGATGGTCAGGGTATGGGAGAAGGTGGGCAGCTTGAGTGCCAGCGGCAGCTTGTCATTGCGCAGGTCAGCATAGACCTTCTCGGTCCGCTGTTTGATCTCTTCGCTCGGGGCGGTGCGCACCGACTGATACTCCACCACTCGGCCACTGGCATCCTTGATGGGGGTGACAAACGCGCTGACCCAGTAGTGGTCGCCGTTCTTGCAGCGGTTTTTCACCGGCCCCATCCAGCTCTTGCCATCACGGATATGGTTCCACAGATCGGCAAAGGCCTGTTTCGGCATGTCCGGATGGCGCACCAGATTGTGGTGTTCACCGACCAGCTCAT
This sequence comes from Aeromonas sp. CU5, assembly GCF_002586745.1. Taxonomy (NCBI): domain Bacteria; kingdom Pseudomonadati; phylum Pseudomonadota; class Gammaproteobacteria; order Aeromonadales; family Aeromonadaceae; genus Aeromonas; species Aeromonas sp. CU5. The sequence goes on along the minus strand of NZ_CP023817.1, from coordinate 3,024,729 downwards.
CCAGCTGGAAGCCTGCAATCTCGCAGAACTCGTCGTTGGCGTAAGTGATGCGGCTCTCCAGATCCGTGGTGGAGATCAGGCTCTGGTGGTCTGGATAGAGGCGTTCCCTTTGGGTAACCGGTTGATTGATTCTCATGGCCTTGCTCCCGATCTGTGGTGGTTAAGTTTTGATCTGCATCAAGACATTTGCAAAGGGCGGGCCATCAACCACATCAAGTGATTTTTGTGTCAATAAGGGGGCGCAGCCAGTGAGAGCCGCGGTGCTGCCGTTGCAATGTGCAAAAAACGAGCAGCGAGCGACGAGGAGATCTGCATTTTGCACCTCACTTTGCTGAGTGAGGTGCTGTGCGCGGGATCTGGGGGGAGTCGGTGGGCGTGTTGCCCCCATCGACGCTCAGGGGGTGGTGTCAGGGGTATGGGGTGCGGTCTCGCTGACCAGTTGCATCACTTCGATCTGGATCCCCTGCACCAGCACGGTTTTCAGATCCTGCAGATACTCCTCCAGCGGCGACTCTTGCAGCAGCTGGGCGAGCTCGTTGCCCACCGGGGTGAGCCGGTAGTAGAGCAGGGTGATGTTGTGCTGCTTGCACTGCAGCCGCCAGCGCTGGTTGCCGAACTCCAACTCGACCCCATCGGCGGGCAGCGGGCCGGATTCCAGCTCCCCGCGGTGCAGCAGACCCAGTTCGAACAGCTGCAGCAGGGCGTTGTAGGGCAGCCGGTATTTGCCAAGGCCGAGGCGGGTTGCCTTGGCACGGCTCAGCAGGCTGGCCCCCTTGTGCAGCCCCAGCAGCAGCCGCTGCTCGTCACTGCCGGTGTAGCGGCAGGTCAGCGAACAGATACGCTGGAACAGTTGGGCCTCCCGCTGGGTCATCTCTTTGAGGGTGGAGAGCGCCCGGATGGAGAAACGGCCCGGGGTGGCTATCTCCAGCGCGAAGATCCGCCCCCACAGCTGCTGCATTGGCACCATGCTGATATCTTCCGCCAGATGCAGGAAGCGGGTCAGCCAGTCGCTGTCCATCTCCCCTCCGGCTGCTGTCTCTTCGCAGTGGCGAGCGGCCATCACCATGATGGCTTCCAGATTGCGCTGGCGGGCGGCCTGATCCGCCAGATGGCGAAAGGTGGCACGCTGTTCGAAGGTGCTGTCGCTGTTGCGGGTGAGCATGCCGTCGATGCCACGACTGCGGGCCAGACGCAGGGTCTGCTCCTGACTGCTCAGGATCGAACTCTCTTTCTTGGGGGGTGGGAGGTCTGCCATGCTGACTCCATTAGCACTGGTTCAGGAGATGAATGTTACTCCAACCCTGAGGCCAAGATAACAAAGCGGCCTCCATGGAGGCCGCTTTTTTTTCAACGGGAGGATTACTCCTCGTAGACGCTCACCTCGACCGCTTCCATCGAGTAGGAGGCGGTGGCCATCTCGTGGCTGGAGCTGACAGTGCGCATCTTGCCTTTTACCCAGATGGCATCCCACAGATCATCCACCGGCGCACCCTTGGGGTAGCTCACATAGATCACCTGATTGGTGGGGGGCGGCGGCACATGGATGCAGGCGCCGAAGTAGGGCACCAGCAGGAAGGCGGTGATCTTCTTGGCATCCCCTTCCAGCGGTACCACGAAGCCCGGGATCCGCACATCCTGGTTGTCCAGTTTCTTGTTCACTCCGCCCACCGGTTGCGGCACGGAGGTGAGATCCCCATCGTGGCTCACCTGCGGGGGTGGCAGCAGTTTTTCCCCTTCCGGGATCAGCACATCCCAGTCGATGGTCTTGTAATCGGCGGCCATGGCGGGCAGCACCAGCAGGCTGGCGAGCAGCGCCACTATTTTCCACTTCATCATCTGTCCTTCTGTTTCTATTTTGGGCGTCTCGCTAGACGCGAATGCTCATGCCATCGCTCAGGCTGTAGCGGTAAGCGCGGGCGGCAGGGAGCAGGCCGATCACCATGCCTGCCAGCCACACCACCCCCAGCAACTGCCATTCGTAGGTACTCGGCAGCCCCAGACTTAATTGCAGGCCATAGTGGCTGAGCAGCCAGGGCGTGGCAAGCCCCTGCCCCAGATAGAGCACTGCGACCCCGAGGAGGATGCCGACCGTGGTCAGCGCCATCGCCTCCAGCGCCAGCAGCAGGAACAGGTGGGAAGGGCCAGCACCGAGGGATCTCAATATGGCGAGCTCCCGGCGCCGCTCGTTAAGCCCCGCCAGCAAGGTGGTCAGCATGCCGATCAGGCCCGCCACCACCACAAAACCGGCGATGACCGACAGGGCGGTTTCTGCCACGCTCATCAGGCTCCACAGCTCCTGCAGGGCGGCACCGGGCAGGATCGCCATCAGCGGCTCTTTGGCATAGGTGTTTACGCTGCGCTGCAGCTGGAACGCCAGAATCCGGTTGCTCAAGCCCACCATAAAGGCGGTGATGGTTTTCGGGGTGAGATCCAGCGCCAGCGCCTGCTCGGCGGTCACGTTCTTGCTGTGGCGGCCGGTGTCCCAGCCCAGATGGATCGCTTCGATCCCTGCCAGCGGCACATGGATGGTGCGATCGATAGGGGTGCCGGTCGGTGCCAGTATTCCCACCACCTTGAACGGCAGATTGTCGTGCTGGCTAAACGAAGTATTGCCAGCGCCGTGGGCGATGACGATGGCTTGATCGAGCCGATAACCCAGCTTCTCGGCCACCTGAGCACCGAGTACCGCTTCAAACGGCGTCTCGAACGGCCGCCCCTCCCGCAGTTGCAGCGACTGCTGCTGACCGTACTTCAGGTGGGTGAAGTAGTCGCCATTGGTGCCGAGCACCCGAAATCCCTTGTGGGAGTCACCAAGCGAAAGCGGGATGGTCCAGGCAACGCCGGGTTTCTGCTTGATGGCCTGATAGGAGTCCCACCCCACGTTGTTGGTGGGGTTGCCGATGCGAAACACCGAGTAGAGCAGCAGGTTCACCTTACCGGAGCGGGCGCCGACGATGAGATCGGTGCCCGAAACGGTGTTGGAGAAGCTTTCGCGCGCCTGGGTGCGCACTCGCTCCACCCCGAGCAGCAGGGTGACGCTGATGGCAACGGCCAGCAGGGTGAGCCCGGCGGTGAGGCGGCGGGCCCAGAGACTTTGCAGGGCGAGTTTTAGCACGTTACCCTCCGGTTTTGTTGTGGTACCGCGTGGGTGCGCATGTAGCTTATCAGGGAGATGCAGCGTTGAACGGTGATCAGCATGATGCCTTCCGGTTGAGTTGTTGCAGATTTTCAACCCGTGGGAACAGGGGCTCGAGATAGGGGTCGTGGCTGACGAAGATCAGGGTCGAGCCCTGCTTGTCGCACTCCTCGAACAACAGCTTGATAAAGGCCGCCCGGTTGTCGGTATCGAGGGCCGAGGTGGGCTCGTCAGCGATCACCAGTGGCGGCGAGCCGATCAATGCCCGCGCGGCGGCAACCCGCTGTTGCTGGCCGATGCTGAGGGCATGAACGGGGCGATGCAGTGCGTCGTCCGGCAGTTGCAGCTCGGCCAGCAGACGGCGCGCCTCCTGCTCCGGACTGCCCTGCAGGCGGGCCCGCTTTTCGGGGGAGAAGGTGAGGGCCGCGGTGACGTTGTCCTGCACCGAGAGAAAGGGCAGCAAATTGAACTGCTGGAATATATAACCCAGATTGGCCGCCCGGAAGTGGTCACGGGCACGGCCAGAGAGCCGGGCCAATGGTTGGCCCAGCACCTCCAGGGTGCCGTGGTTGGCGGTCTGGATCCCGGCCAGCAACCCGAGCAGGGTCGATTTACCGGAACCCGACGGGCCCTTGATAAAGACCCGCTCACCCTCGTTGATGGTGAGGGCGGGCAGATCGAGTACAACTTCATGACCCGGCCAGGCAAAGGCCAGATCGCGGATCTCAACCACGGCTTTTTTCATGGTGTTACCAGCTCAGCTTGTTGGCGGACGGGGTCAGCTCGCCAGCGGTCTGGCCGGTGGGCAGGATCCCCTGCACGCTCAGCTTCGCAAGGCTCGGATAGATACTGAACAGGGTCGCCTCAAGGCCGGTCAGTTTGGCCGGAGTGGCGCAGGTGTAGGTGTACATGGCGCCCATATCGGCGTGACCCGCTTCGTCATGATCATGGTGGTCTTCATGTTTGTCGCTGGCAGCCTTGTCATGGTCATGGTCATGGTCATGGTCGTGATCATGCTCTTCTTTGGCTGCTTGCAGCTCCTGCTGGGTCAGTTTGCAGCCAGCGGCCGGGTCGAAGCGGAACAGGGTGTCAGGCTGCTGGAGGCGGGCGACCGCTTTGGCATATTGCGCCTTCTCTTCATCGCTCTTGGCGGCGTGCTCGAAGCCCACCAGATCGGCTGCGGGTGCCTGCAGTTCGATCATCAACTGGTCGCCATCGACCACCAGATTGAGGTGGCCGTGGCCGTGTTCGTGAGCGCCGTGGCTATGGCTCTCGTGTTCGTCGTGATTTGCGTGTGCGCCAAAGGCCGCAGCGGCCAGCAACAGAGTAACTGCTTTCATCTTTAATCCTTTTCAAAACAAATAGCGAAATTAAACAAAGGGATAGAGAAAAGCAGGGGATGGCGGTGCACGGATGGCATAGGAGTGAAGCGTGGCGGTATCCGCCGAACGTTGCGTGCTTGCAACAACGGGCAGAACAGAGGTCGTACTGGGGAAACAATAGGGGGTAGCTGTAATGACTTGCTTGCCATCCAGATGGAGGGCGCAAACCAGACAGTGATGGTCGTCGTGGCCGGGCAGGGCGGATTCAAGCTGATGCCGGGCAAGGGCAGGCTGCAGCCATAACCAGCCCAGCAGCAAGATCCAGATTTTCAGCTTGATACGACCCATAGACCCTTATGGAAAGGGCGCCATCAGCGCCCTTTCTCTCTGACTTAGAGATGGGACTTGATGAGCCCCATCACGGTAGTAATGTTGTTGGCATCGAGCTGGCCATCTTTGGCAAACAGCACCTTGCCCTCTTTATCCAGCAGGATGATCGCCGAGCTTTCCGGCATCAGATCCCAGGCGTTGCGCGCCATGCCCTTGGCATCCAGCACCATGGCGGACCAGGGGAACTCTTTCTTGCTGTCCTCGGCACTGCTCTTCACGAAGCCGGAGGTGCCCCAGATGGCGTCATTGCTATTGATGATGGTGACGGTCTGGTACTTGTCTTGCGGCAGTTTGGCCGCCTTGATCGCCTCGATCATCGGGGCGTTCAGCTCCTTGGCACTGGAGCGACCCGCAATATGCTGGATCATGAACACCTTGCCGGTGAGAGACTGGCTCTGCCACGGCTGGTAGCCGATATCCTTGCCGCTGAGTACCAGCTCACCCTTGTCACTGACATTGACCAGCGGCACCGGGTTGCCATCTTTGAAGTTGTGAGCAAAGACCAGAGATGGCAGCAGCGCCAAAGTAAGTACCAGATGTTTCATCCTGATGACACTCCATTTGTTATGTTATAACGAGTTTCGGATTGAGGGAATGGGCGAGCTTCATCCTAAACTGATCGGATCTGTTTAAAAAGTGTTAAATAAGATCGCAATCCAGAAGCGTCTGCGCCCCGCCAGTCAGGAGGTTGGCTGGCAAGGGCGGTTAGGATGGCATGACATCGATAAAAATCAATGAATTGGCTGCTGGTCTGAGGTGTCTGGGTCAGTAGAGCGACTCGCTGATGAGCGGGATCTTGGCCATAGTCATCTGCTGTGCCAGCAGGGACGAGCCGGTCAGCAGCACATGGCGTTGATTATTGATCACCACCACATCACCGGGTACGCCACTATCTGCCGTAATGGCGAGCCAGGCAGGGGAGACGCTGCCGATGCTGATGTTCGGATAAATGATGCTGAGCACATATTGCGGGGCCAATTCCGCCAGCAGGCTGGCCATCAACAGCGCCTTTTCGTCGCTGTCGGCTTTGTTGTCCTGCAGGGCTTGCAGTGGCGATGCGAATTGACTCAGCTGTTCTGGTTGGGTCGGTATGGCGTTCAACCACTCCTGCAGCAGGCTGACGCTGGTGCTGAGATCTTTAGCGGCAAACTGCTGGGCCAGCGGTTTGAGATGGCCCTTGAAGTGGTAGAAGAGCTGGGAATAATCGGGTCGTACGCAAGGCAGCTTGCGATTGCTGGGATGGACGCAGGGCACCACTTTCATCTGGTAAAAAGCATCTTCCTGATACTGCTGATAGGCTTGCCAAAACAATATTGATTCCGTGCTGTCGTCTCGCAGAGTGAATGCCTGCTCCAGATTGCGAAACTTGGTGGCGGTCTCCGGGCTGCTCTGATTGATCAGGTTAATGCTGTTGTAGAGCCGCGGGCTGATATAGGCGTAGAGGGTCTCCAGCGGATTGGTGAGGGAGGCGTCCAGCAGGCTCATTTCGTGACGACTGGCCGCAATAACCTGATCGTCAGTGGTCAGCTGGAAATGCTTGCGCTGACCATCGGTGGATTGCCACTGCCAGCTCATGTTTATCTCGTTGGCATTAGCAGTGGCGCCAAGCGCAGTGCCGAGAGTGAGGCTGAGCAACAGGGTCGGGATCGGCTTCATGGTGGTGCTTCCTGCCGTGGACGATAATTAACAACTAGGTGAGCCGGCAGCACTTTGGTGAAGTTTCGTTTTGTGATCTGGATAACAGATTGATGTCACTTTTAATTTAATTGTGAAATTAAGTCACCGAGGAGGGAACATGAAGCTTTGGATCATAGTGGTGTCGGGGTTACTGAGCCTGCCAGCCATGGCGGGTCAGGTGATCGTCAACCAGGGGCTGTCTATTGGGGATACCTTTGCGTTGCGCGATCAACTGGCGCGCGAACACCAATGGCAGGAGTGGTTGCGCTATCAGCAGGCCATCAAGTGGCTGGAGGTACTGCCGGTCAATTGCGAGCTGATGAGCCAACCGGGCGGTGGTTATCGCTGCGGTGGCGACTACTATCGCCCCTACCAGAAAGATGGCCGTGAAATATATATTCAGGGCAATCCTGCCGAAGATGCGGCCGGTCAGCTGCCGCAAATACCCACAAAAAAGGCGCCATAAGGCGCCTTTTGTTCATCCCGAGCAGCGCTTACTTGGCAGCGTAACGCTCGGCAGAGGTGATGATCTCGGCTTCGGCAGCGGCCTTGTCGCCCCAACCTTCAACCTTGACCCATTTACCTGCTTCCAGCTCTTTGTAGCGCTCGAAGAAGTGCTGGATCTGGGCTTTCAGCAGTTCCGGCAGATCGTTCACATCCTTGATGTGGTCGTACTGCTTGGTCAGCTTGGAGTGCGGCACGGCAACGATCTTGGCATCTTCGCCAGACTCGTCGGTCATCTTCAGTACGCCGACCGGGCGGCAGCGGATGACAGAGCCAGCCAGCAGCGGGTAAGGGGTCGGAACCAGTACGTCGACAGGGTCACCATCCAGAGAGAGGGTCGCGTTCACGTAGCCGTAGTTGCACGGATAGAACATCGGGGTGGACATGAAGCGATCGACGAAAATTGCGCCGCTGTCTTTGTCGACTTCGTATTTGATCGGGTCGGCATTCTGCGGGATCTCGATGATGACATAGATATCGTCGGGCAGGCTCTTGCCAGCCGGTACCAGGTTCAGGCTCATGATTTTTCCTTCGTTGTTAGTATCAGGTTTGCAGGGCGATATTATAGCGATGTGATGTTAAATGACCACATGTCAGCAGTGATTGTGGTCATCAGAAACAGGTGATGTGTTCTTTGCTCACATGAGGTGTCTGCAGAATGCAACAATAGCCTATGGGGCACCGTGGCAGAGATCGGGATATTCCCGCCATGGTGCCTCCATGCAGAGTCAAAGCGAGTAGGGGAGCCGCGACTCGTTAACCAGTCGCGACAGGGCTGCCACTATCTGGGGATCAAACTGGCTGCCGGAGCGGGACTGGATATATTCCATGGTTTGCGCCAGCGTCCAGGGCTCCTTGTAAGGGCGCTTGCTGAGCAGGGCATCGAATACATCGACCACCGCCACGATGCGGGCCGAGAGAGGAATTTGCTGGCCAGCTAACTGTTGTGGATAGCCCTTGCCATCGAAATGTTCATGGTGGCCACGGGCGATTTCGGCCCCCAGCGAGAGATAACTGGTTCCCTCCACCATCTCCCCCGCCTTGTGCAGGATATCGGCACCAATACCGGCGTGTTGTTCCATGATAACGCGCTCGGGCGGATCAAATCGCCCCGGCTTGTGCAGGATATGGTCGGGCGTTCCCACCTTGCCCACATCGTGCAGGATGGATGCCATGCCAATCATCTCGACAAACTCCGGGGTCAGCTGCTCGGGATACGCCGCCATCTGTTGCAGCTCTTCCACCAGTGCATCGGAGAGTTTTTGTACTCGCAATACGTGATCGCCAGTGTCAGAGTCGCGAAATTCCGCCAACGCGGCCAGCGCCACCACGGTGGCCTCCTGGGCACGCAGCAACTGATTGTAGAGATAGAGATTGTCGTATGCTGCCGAGATGCGCTGGCAGAAGACATCCAGCAGGTCGCACTCGAGTGGGTCAAGAGGCTGGGTCGGGGTGAAACTCAGCACAAACTCACGCCCATTCTGGGCGGCGATATAGAGGGAGTCCTGTGGATGTTCAAAACGGTTACAGCGCGCCGCCAAGGCCTTGCTCACCGAGTCGTTGAGGGTGGGGAAGTCGGCAATCTTGCCATCGTCCAATAAGGTCTCGTAGTCACCTGTGGCTGCCAGGATCTCCAGCCCCAGCTCGCCGGGACGGCGCTCGGCACAGATAGCCCCCTCGGTGCCCACATCGAGAATGGCGCTGATCTGTTTCAGTACGCCGGAGGCAAACTCCTTGAGCGAATGAAGGTGATAGAGATCGCCCGCCCCCTCCAGAATTTTGCCGAGCCCCTGACGGCTCTTGTCGATGGCACTGAGGGTTTCGTAAGAGCGCAGGGAGGCGATGACGGTGGTAAAGAGCTTTTGTACCGTCAGTTCGGTCTTGGTTTTGTAGTCGTTGATGTCGTAATCGAGGATCACCCGTTGCTCGGGGGCCTGGCCGGGCTGGCCGGTACGCAGCACGATCCGCACCAGCGAGTTGTGCATCTCGTTGCGGATCCGGTGCACCAGCCGCAGACCGGCATCTTCGGTCTCCATCACCACATCGAGCAGGATCAGCGCAATTTTGGGATTGACCTCCAGCATGCGGCCAGCTTCGGTGCCGCTGTAGGCATTGAGTAGCTCCAGCGGGCGGGATTTGTAGTGAATGTTGGAGAGGGCCAGGCGAGTGGCGTGATGAATGTCTGGCTCGTCATCGACGATCAGCACTTGCCATGGGTTGAGTGCCTTGGGGACCACGACCTCGTCATCGTCGAGTTCGATGATATCGTCGTCCAGCCAGATGTCGTCCTTGTCTTGGGCACTGCTCATATCGGGTCCGCCTCCAGGCGTTCAATGAGTATATTGACAGTATGCATGATCACCCCTCGCGGGATCACCAAGATACGTCTATATCGTGAGCTGGCTCCACCTCTTTATCTCTACTCGAAAGGTTCCAGATACCCCTGGATCGACTTCTTCAACCAGGCCAACACCTTGCCGTGATAGGCATTTTCCGCCAGATAGACGCCATAGTCCCGCCACTGCAGGCTGAACTTGTGTTTCAGGGTCAACAGGGAGCCCTGTCGCAGCTGGCTCTGGATCAGTGGCGAGGGGAGCACCGCCCAGCCCAACCCGTCCAGCACCGCATTGCGCATCAGCTCGAAGCTGGAGAGCCCGATATGCTTGCCGCCAACCGGCAGCAGGCTTTTGACAGAAAATTCATCCACATAGGAGAGGGTGACCTGGGTATGCTCGGTCAGATCCTGCTGCAGCACCCGCTTCAGGCTGGCCAGCGGATGGCTGGGGGCCACCACCATCAGGGTACGGATCGGGTTGAGCACGTCGATATTGAGGCCGCTGCGCTCCTGATCCTCGGTGATGAGACCAAAAGCGGCATCGACGAAGCCCTCTTCCACCAGCGCGGGCAACTCGGGCGGGGAGGCGAGTACCAGCGAGATGCTGGTACCGGGAAACTGGCTGCGCAAGGCGGCCAGCAGCTCGCGCCACACCTGTTCGGGGATGGCGTCATCGCGGGCGATCCGCAGCGCCACCTCGGCACCCGACGCGTAATGCTCGCACTTCTGTTGCAGGCTGTTGGCAGCCTGCAACAGGCGGGTGCAGTCATCCAGCACCAGCTCGCCGATCTCGGTCAGCCGACTCTGGTTGGCGCCGCGTTCAAAAAGTTCGACGCCAAGCTCCACTTCAAGAGCCGCGATGGCAGTACTGACTGCGCTGCGGCTCTTGCCAAGACGCCGGGCTGTACTGGCGATGGAGCCACTGTTGGCTGATTCTACAAAGAGTTCTATCTGATAGAGCTTCATGATGATGTGTCAGGACGGAGTGTTCTAGCACCACCTTAGCCTGACCTCCGATAGCAAGGCAAACCATCAGCGTCTGATAACTCGACGCTCAGCGATTCCTGCCCGCGCTACCACTGCGGCTATCATCTCTCCCGTCGCAGCAATTAAAGGAAAACATATGTTAATCAGTCGCATGCTTTTAGCGCGGATATTTTTGACGGGAGCCATCATCACCGAAGTGGCGGGGACCTCCAGTATGGCGATGATCCCCGAGGATGCTGCGGGATGGATGAACTACCTGCCGATGTGGGTACTGATCTCGATCTCTTACCTGTTACTGGCCAAAGCCGCCAAAACAATCTCCATTGGTATTGCGTTTGCGTTGTGGGAGGGGCTGGGGATTGCACTGATCACCGTCGTCTCTGTGCTGTTCCTCGATTACAACCTGAACGCTCAGGAGCTGATCGGTCTGGCGCTGGCAATAGTGGGTATTGTTATGGTGACCATGGGAGAAACCCATGACGAGCCGGTGACCGGCAGTGAAACAACTAATGCGAAGGAGGCGGTATGCACCCGTTAATTATCGTGTTTGGCGCGGCCCTGCTGGATATCGGTGCCAATATGGCGATCAACCGCTCGCGGGGGTTTCGCTACAAAGGGTGGGGTGTACTGGGGATTATGCTGGTACTGGGAGCATTTACCCTGCTCTCCGAAGTGGTGAGCAATGGCAAGATTGACCTTGCCGTGGCCTACGCCACCTGGGGTGCCATCGGTATTCTGGGTACCGCACTGGGTGGTTTGCTCATCTTCCGTGAGCGACTCAAGCCCATCGGCTGGGCTGGCATGATGGTGATGGCGCTGGCCGTCGCCATGCTGACCACCGCCTGATAACGCTTTATCAATGACAAAGCCGCCCGGTTCGCCGGGCGGCTTTTTGTTTGGCCGATGGTTTGGCCTAAGTAGGCTCAGCGTGGCGCTTCGTAGAGCTCCAGCGGCAGACCGTCGGGGTCGGCGAAGAAGGTGAAGCGCTTGCCGGTCAGCTCGTCCACCCGTACCGGCTCTACCACCACCTGATGAGTCAGCAGATGGGCGATGACCCGGTCTAGATCGCTGACCCGAAAGGCGAGATGGCGCAGGCCGCAGGCTTCGGGCGTAGAGGGGCGGCTGGGGGTGATTGGGAAGCTGAACAGCTCCAGCTGACTGCCATCCGGCAGGGCCAGATCCAGTTTCCACGACTGGCGCGCCTCACGCAGGGTCTCGGCGATGATGGGCAGCCCCAGCACCTGGTGGTAGAAGTGGCGCGAGCGTGGGTAATCGCTGGCGATGATGGCCACATGGTGAATGGCGTCAAACAGCGGAAAGGTCATGGTGCTTCCTTGTCAGCAGACATACTGAACGGGCAGCCTGTGCTGCCCGTCCTGTTGATTTAGTTGAAGAAACTACCGAGCAGGTCATCCAGTGCACTGCGCGGTGAGCTGCTGGCACAACCGGCTGGTGATCCCATGGTGGCGGTCTTGGCCGGTACTTGCAGGCTGCCCGGACAGCCATTGGTGACGTGGGTACCGCTGGCGCGGGAGAAGTTGGCCCAGCTGACCCCTTCCGGCATCTTCAGCCCCAGACTGTTGACGCCGCGCTGGCTCATGTAGCCGCTAAAGAGTTGCAATGCGCCACTGGCACCGGTCAAGCCAGCCGGAGTGTTGTCGTCGCGACCGACCCAGATGCTGACCAGCTCGTTGTTGTCCAACCCGGCGAACCAGGAGTCGCGCAGCTCGTTGGTGGTGCCGGTCTTGGCGGCCATGGTGGCACCGGGGAACTTGGCACTCAGCGCGCGGGCCGTGCCCTGACTCACCGTCTTGGTCATGGCGAACAGGGTCAACCAGCTTGCCTGCTGGTCAGTGACCCGCTTGGCGGTCTGATCATGCTGATAGAGCAGGGCACCATCCCCATTGACCACGGCGCGAATAGCCGACAGCGGCTGGGTCAGCCCCTGATTGGCGATGGGCAGATACATCTGGTTCACCTCCATCGGCGAGAGGGCCACCGCCCCCAGCACCAGCGATGGATAGGGCTGGATCTCCTGCTGGACACCCAGCTTGTGCAGGGTATCGACCACTTTTTCCAGCCCCACCTGCAGACCCAGATTGACGGTCGGTACGTTGAGGGAGCTGGCCAGTGCATCCATCAGCGGCACGCTTTGGCGGAACTTGCGATCGTAGTTTTGTGGTGTCCAGATCTGACCATCCTGACCCCGAATGCGGATCGGCTGGTCCTTGAGTGGGGTCGCCAGGGTCAGACCGTTAGAGAGGCCAGTCAGATAGACCGCCGGTTTGACCAAGGATCCAATCTGGCGGCGGGCATCCAGCGCCCGGTTGAAACCGGCGTAACGGGGATCCCGGCCACCCACCAGCGCCACTACTTCCCCTTTATGCCAGTCAGAGACCACCATGGCGGCTTCGAGGCGTTTCTTGCCACGCAGCTTCTCGATATCACGCAGGCCGAACTCGACCGCCTGCTCGGCCGCATGCTGGGCGATAGGGTCGAGGCTGGTGAAGATCTTGAGGCCGGACTGTTTGAGCAGATCGGCGCCAAAGCGGCTCTGGATCTCCCGCTTGAGCAATCCCATAAAGGCCGGGGTACGGCCATAACTCATCTGGCCACGGGCGATGATGCCGAGGGGCTGGCGGCTGGCCAGATCATACTCGGCCGGTTGCAGGCTGCCGTGATCCATCAGCAGTTTCAGCACCAGATCGCGGCGGGTTTTGGCCCGCTCCGGGAAACGCCAGGGATCGTAATAGGAAGGGCCCTTCACCAGCCCCACCAGCAGGGCTACCTGATCGATATCCAGCTCGTTGGCCGGAATACCGAAATAGAAGTAGGAGGCGAGGCCGAAACCGTAGACCCCTTGCGAGAAGTTCTGCCCCAGATAGACCTCGTTGAGGTAGGACTCGAGGATCTCGTCCTTGCTGTAGCGATAGTCGATCAGCACCGCCATATAGGCTTCTTGCAGTTTGCGCCACAGGCTGCGCTCGCGGGTCAGGAAGAAGTTTTTGGCCAGCTGCTGGGTGAGGGTGCTGCCCCCTTGCACGGTGCGGCCCGCCAGCAGGTTCGCTGCCATGGCGCGGATGATGGCCACCGGCGAGACGCCGCCATGCTGGTAGAAGTCGCGATCCTCGGTGGTGAGCAGGGTCACCAGCAGGCTGTCGGGCACCTCGGCGAGGCGGACCAGCAGGCGATCTTCCCGATCCTCGGTGTTGAGGCGATCGAGCAGCACCGGGTCCATCTGGGCGTAACCGAGCTGGCGCTGGTTCTCCAGCGACTGGATCCCTTCAAGACGCGGACCGTTGAAGGTGAGGCGCAGGCCACGGGCGCCATCGGCCCCGTCATAGAACTGGAACGGGCGGCGAATAAGCTCGATACGGTTGCCATTGATGCTGTATTCGCCGGGGGTATGGGGCTGACGCACCTGCTTGTAGCTCAGCATGTTGAGTTCGCGCAGCATTTGAGCCTGAGAGATACGCTGGCTGGGGTAGAGCTCCAGCGGGCGGCTGTAGACCATCACCGGCAGTTGCCACTTCTCGCCATCGAAGCGCTCGCGCACCTTGGTATCCAGATAGATGCCGAATACCACCATAAAGGCCGCCACCACCAGGGAGAGCTTGAAGCCAAGCCAGAACAGCTTGCGCCAGATGGTGCGTTTGGGAGCTGCCTTCTTGGGGGGGCTCTTGCGTCGTTGGGTTGCCATAAATCCTCTTTGCTTTCCTTTCTACTTGTTATGTCGCATTCGCGAACGTCCGATCGGGCTTAACCCATCGAACCTATATGCCCATCTTCTTCTTGATGACCTTGGTCGGCATCGCGTCCAGCGGATTGTCCGGCCAGTAGTGGCGGGGATAGCGCCCCTTCATCTCTTTCTTCACCTGCTCGTAGGAGCCAGCCCAGAAGGCGGCCAGATCGGCGGTGATCTGCAGCGGCCGCTGGGCGGGGGAGAGCAACTCCACCACCAGCGGCACCCGGCCATCGGCCACGCAGGGGGTCGAACCTTGCCCGAACATCTCCTGAATGCGTACCGGGATCACCGGCGCCTGCCCCGGTTGATAGCGGATCCGCACCCGGCTGCCGGTCGGTGCGGCAAAGTGGCTCGGCAGCGCCTCGTCCAGTCGCTTGGGCAACGGCCAGGGCAGGGATTGGCGCAAGATGTCGCCGAGGTTGAGCTTTTTCAGCTGCTCCAGCCGGGTCATGCCACTCACCGCCGGTAGCAGCCACTGTTCCAGACCGGCCAGCAGGCTGTCGTTATCCATGGCGGGCCACCCCTCATCGGGCAGCCAGTCGCGGGCGCAGCGCAAACGGGCCAGCAGTCCTTCGCTGCTCTCGTCCCAGGGCAGCACATGCAGCCCCTTGCGGCGAATGCCTTGCAGCAGGCAGCGTCCTTTCTGCTCATCAGAGAGTTCGGTCAGCGGCCGCTGGCTCAGCACCAGTTCGCCTAACACCAGCTGGCGTTCGGCTCGCACCCGCTCTTCCCGTTCATCCCAGTCGAACCACTGCCGTTCGCTCACCAGTTCCGGCAGCAGGCGTACCAGCTCGTCCAGCTCGACCGGTTCGGCGATAAAGATGCGGCTGCCGCGATCGTTCTGCCCCATCTCGATGGCGATCAGGGCCGCTTGTCCCTGACATGGATGACCTTCTACCAGATCACAGCTCACCCCACCACTGAGTTGATAGCGACTGCCGCTGCGCAACTTGCCGATGCGATCCGGCCAGGCGAGGGCGCAGAGCAGCCCCAGCCACTGACCCTGCGCATTGGCAGGGCGGGCGCCAAGCCGTTCAAACCAGCGGGCTGCCCCCTGCCGCAGGGCGCTTTGACGGCGGTGGAACAGTACCGAGAGGCGCTCCGAGCCTCGCATATCTTCTTCCTGCAACGCCACCAGATATGCGGCATCGGCGACAATCCCTGTCAGACCCTCGGACTCCAGCTCGCGGGCGCGCAGCAGCATGCGGGCGAGGCGAGGGTGGGTACCGAAGGCGGCCATGGCACGGCCAGCGGCAGTAAGTTGCTGCTCACCCTCCGGCTTCATGGCGCCAAGGGCCACCAGCAGCCGCTGGGAGCTGGCCACCGCAGCGGCGGGGGGCATGTCCAGCAGCGGCAGATCTTCTACCCTGGCACCCCACTGGGCGGCGTCCTGCAGCAGGCCGGTCAGCTCCTGAGTGAGAATGTCTGGCGGGCTCTGCTCGGCCAGCCGCTCCTGCACTTCGCTACTCCAGAGCCGGTAGCAGACGCCGGGGCCGAGACGGCCGGCACGTCCTGCTCGCTGGGTGGCGGAAGATTTGGCTATCTGGCGGGTCTCCAGTCGGGTGACGCCGCTTTTCAGATCAAAGGAGGCGCGTCGCTCCAGCCCGCTGTCGATCACCACCGAGATCCCCTCGATGGTGAGGGAGGTCTCCGCCACATTGGTGGTGAGCACCAGCTTACGGCGGCCGGCAGGCGCCGGTTCGATGGCTGCCTGCTGGGCCGCCATGTCGAGGCGGCCGTAGAGGGGAGCGAGAGTCACGTCGTCCGGCAGCTTGTCTGCCAACCATTGCGCCAACCGCTCGATCTCCCCCTGTCCCGGCAGAAACACCAGCAGGCTGCCGCGGTGGGCGGCCAGCGCCTCCAGCACCACGGCGCCGACTTGCGGATCCAGCCACTGCTGGCGGTTGGCGGGGCGATAGTGGTAGTCGATGGGAAAACCGCGCCCCTCGGAGCGGATCACCGGGGCATCCGGCAACAGGCGCTCGAGCGCCATGCCATCCAGGGTGGCGGACATCACCAAGAGCTTGAGGTCATCGCGCAGCCCTTGCTGGCTCTCGATGGCGAAGGCCAGCGCGGTATCGGCGTGCAGACTGCGTTCGTGGAACTCATCGAAGATCACCAGCGAGACACCGGTCAGCTCGGGGTCTTGCTGCAGCATCCGGGTCAGCACCCCCTCGGTCACTATCTCGAGCTGGGTCTGGCCACTGGTGCGGCTCTCGCCACGGACCCGCAAGCCAATGCGCTCGCCCACCTTCTCCCCCAGCTGGCGAGCTAGAAAGCTGGCGATATTGCGCGCCGCCAGTCGCCTTGGCTCCAGCATGATGATGCGGCCGGGCAGCCGGTTCTGGCGCACCAGCTCCAGCGGCAGCAGGGTCGATTTGCCCGCGCCGGGGGGCGCCTGCAGGATCACGCTGCTGTGGCTGTCGAGGGCGGCAAAAAGTTCGGGCAAGACCGAAACGATGGGGAGCTGGGACAAAGCGATGGGAACCTTCTGTGACGAGCGGGAAATCGGCGCCTATTCTGCCACAGCCAGCCGCGCCACCGTGAGTGGATGTGACAGGCTGGCCAGTCGGGCGGGTGGCGAGACACGGCCGGATAGCTGTCATAGAATGAGGCCATCCAGTGAGTGTTAAAGAGGTACTCTCATCGATATGGCAAAACTCTTCTTTGCTCTGCCCATCAAGGCGCTCGCCCCCGAGCTTATCGGCTGGCGCGATCAGCAGCCCTGGCCCGGTCAGCCGGTGCCGCAAGCAAACCTCCATCTGACCCTGGCCTTTCTGGGCGAGGCGGACGAGCTGACCACCCGTCGTCTCATTGCCGCTGTTGAACACCAACACTGCCCGCCGCTCTCCATCAGGCTGGATGAGACCGGCTGGTTCAGCCGGGCCAAGGCCGCCTGGATCGGCCCGAAAGCGTGGCCCAACGAGCTGAACGTATTGGCCCGGGCGTTGCGCCGCCATGGCGAGAAGCTGCGTCTTGGCAATGGCGAGCAGGGTTATCGCCCCCACGTCACCTTGTCGCGCAAGGCGGGTGAGGCGCCGGCTACCCTGTCCGCCCCAAATTTTCTGCTGCAGGCCGATGAGTTCTGCCTCTATCAATCCATTTCGACCTCGGACGGAGTACGCTACCAGCCGCTCGCCTGCTGGCCGCTTCGCACCAGAGAGAAGGTAAGTGCATGAAGTTTGATCCGCCATTGCAATTCGGTCAGCTTATTTCACGCTACAAGCGGTTTCTGACCGATGTGCAACTTGATAACGGTGAGCTGATCACCATCCACTGCGCCAATACCGGCGCCATGACCGGCTGCGCTGAGCCGGGCACCCGAGTCTGGTACTCTACCTCCGACAATCCCAAGCGCAAGCTGCCCAACAGCTGGGAGATTGCCGAGAGCCCGGCGGGCCACTTTATCTGCGTCAATACCGCCCGTGCCAACCAGATCGCCCGGGAGCTTATCGAGCAGCAGGCGCTCGCCCCGCTGGCGGGTTACAGCCGGTTGCGCACCGAGGTGAAGTATGGCGAAGAGAACAGTCGCATCGATCTGCTGCTGGAAGATGACGAGAAGGGAAATTGTTACATCGAGGTAAAATCGGTGACCCTGCTCGATGAGCGGGAAGGGGCTGGCATGGGTTACTTCCCTGATGCGGTCACTGCCCGTGGTGCCAAGCACTTGCGTGAATTGATGGCGATGAAAGCGGCAGGTCACAGGGCCGTGCTGTTATTTATGGTGTTGCACTCCGGAATAACCCGGATGCGCCCTGCAACCCATATAGATCCGCACTATAGTCTGCTAATTGAGCAGTCAATAGCAGCCGGGGTTGAAATTTTATGCTATCGGCCCCATGTTGGGGTCTACGGCATGGTGGCTCAGAATTTTATTCCGTTTGAATCTGGCCACTTGTGATCCGAGGGATGTGGATAAATATAGGATTAGGTAACATTATTGGTACGGCTCGTTTGCTTACCCGTTACCCTTCTGCTATAGATGTCGCCCTCAATTTATGGATGGCACGTGTAGCGTGTTGAATTAGGAGACAGGGCATGCCAACAGGCGAAAGTAGAAAATCTCTGGGCCCCCTGGCGATTGCGGGTGTCGAGCCTTACCAGGTCCAGCCGGGTGAGGAGTACATGAATGACAAACAAAAGACGCATTTTCGCAAGATCTTGGGCGCCTGGCGTAATCAACTGATGCAGGAAGTTGATCGCACAGTTGATCATATGAAAGATGAAGCCGCTAACTTTCCGGATCCGGTAGATCGTGCCGCGCAAGAAGAAGAGTTTGCTCTCGAGTTGCGTACCCGGGATCGTGAGCGCAAATTGATCAAGAAGATCGAAAAGACCTTGGTGTTGCTTGAAGACGATGATTTTGGTTACTGCGAGCATTGCGGTATCGAAATTGGTATCCGTCGTCTTGAAGCCCGTCCTACCGCCGACCTTTGTGTCGACTGCAAGACGCTGGCCGAGATCAAGGAAAAACAGATGGCCGGTTGATCCCGCCCCTCTGACAGATAAAAAAGGGAGCTCGCAGGCTCCCTTTTTTATTGAGCTTTTGGCGGGTGGCCCCCAGAATGCAGCCTCAATGTATTGCTTACCCGAACAGCCATGTCAGTGAATACCACGCCCTTACCCCACATACGCCCCTATGTCGGTCGCTTCGCCCCCTCACCCTCAGGCCCGCTTCACTTCGGCTCGCTGATTGCGGCACTTGGCAGTTTTTTACAGGCCAGAGCGCAGCAGGGGCGCTGGTTGGTGCGGATTGAAGATATTGATCCGCCGCGGGAGATGGCAGGGGCCGCGGGCCTGATCCTCCACACGCTGGAGGCATACGGCCTGGAGTGGGACGGGGAAGTGATGTACCAAAGCGATCGCCACGATCGCTATGACCAGATCATCGCGCAGCTCTATCAGGCTGGTGATCTCTACTGGTGCCGTTGTACCCGCCGGGAAATCATGGCTGCGGGGGGACTTTATAGTGGCCACTGTCGCCCCCTTGGGCTGACTGCAGAGGGTTGCGCCGCCCGGTTGCGCCAGCACCAGCCGGTCTACTACTTCGAGGACAGGTTGCAGGGCCATATCGCGGTGCCAGCGGCGCTGGCCGAAGAGGATTTCATTATTCGCCGCCGTGATGGCCTCTATGCCTACAACCTGGCGGTCGTGGTGGACGACATGGACAGCGGCATCACCGAGATAGTGCGCGGCGCCGATCTGCTGGAGCCGACGGTGCGCCAGATTGCGCTCTACCAGACCCTGGAGGCGCCGGTGCCTGACTGGGTGCATCTGCCGCTGGCGGTGCTGGCCGATGGCAACAAGTTGTCGAAGCAGAACCATGCTCCGGCACTGGCGCTCGATGAGGTGCGACCAGCCCTGTGGCAGGCGCTGCACTTCCTCGGCCAGTGTCCACCACCCGAGCTGATGGCGAGCCGGATCGACGAGATCACCGGTTGGGGTATTGCCAACTGGCAGCTCGAACGGGTGCCAGCCAGCCAGAAGATCCCGCTGCACGTTGAGTAAAGAGAGCCGGCTTTCGTGTAATAGGACGGGAGCTAGGCACAGATAGACCGCTATTTTTGGGGCCGGTTTGATTCAAATGGGGTGAAGTCACCACATGGTTTTTCATTTGGTCAGGCGTGAGCTATGCACAGGTAGACCGCTATTTTTGCTGACAGACGGTTTCATGCGGGATCAATTGTCAGCACGGTTTTTCATTTGGTCAGGCGTGAGCTATGCACAGATAGACCGCTATTTTTGGGGCCGGTTTGATTCAAATGAGGTGAAGTCACCACATGGTTTTTCATTTGGTCAGGCGTGAGCTATGCGCAGATAGACCGCTATTTTTGGGGCCGGTTTGATTCAAATGGGGTGAAGTCACCACATGGTTTTTCATTTGGTCAAGCGTGAGCTATGCACAGGTAGACCGCTATTTTTGCTGACAGACGGTTTCATGCGGGATCAATTGTCAGCACGGTTTTTCATTTGGTCAGGCGTGAGCTATGATAGGCCGCTATTTTTTGGCCTCCCGTCAATTTAGAAGTAATTAAGAGGTGTACCATTTTTTCCCAGATCGCAAACTTTTGCCGCAAGGTGCTCGGCAAGGAAGACGGCGAGCAGCCGGCGGAATCTCCTGTTCCAGCCCGTGTCGCCGGTCAACGTCGTACCTTAAGCCGTGACCAGCACCCTGTTTCGCGCAAAGAGATCAGCGAGAATGCACTCAAGGTGCTCTATCGCCTGAACAAAGGGGGTTATGAAGCCTACCTGGTCGGCGGCGGAGTCCGGGATATTCTGCTCGGGAAGACGCCCAAGGATTTCGACATCGCCACCGATGCGACGCCGGAGCAGATCAAGGCGCTGTTCAGCAACTGCCGCCTGATTGGCCGCCGTTTCCGCTTGGCCCACATTGTCTTTGGTCGTGACGTGATCGAAGTGGCCACCTTCCGGGGTCACCACCATCAGGTCAATACCAGCAAACATATGTCGGTCCAGTCTGACGAAGGCATGCTGCTGCGCGATAACGTCTACGGCACCATCGAAGAGGATGCCGAGCGCCGCGACTTCACCGTTAACGCCCTCTATTACAGTGCCAAGGATTTTACCCTGCACGATTTCGAGGGTGGGCTGGAAGATCTGGCCGAGCGCAAGCTGGAGCTGATCGGTGATCCCGAGACCCGTTACCGCGAAGATCCGGTGCGGATGCTGCGTGCGGTACGTTTTGCCGCCAAGCTGGATATGACCATCAGCCCGCGCACTGCCGCCCCCATCGCCGAGTTGGCCTCGCTGCTGCAGGATATTCCTCCGGCCCGCCTGTTTGAGGAGACGCTCAAGCTGTTCCTGGCTGGCGACGGTCTGGCGACCTACAAGCTGTTGCGTGAATATGGTCTGTTCCAGCCATTGTTCCCGCAAGTGGCTACGCTGTTCACGCCGCACGGCAACTCCCCTTACGAGCAGTTTATCGAACATGCCCTGGCCGATACCGATGCCCGGGTCCGTGAAGATAAGCGGGTCAATCCGGCGTTCCTGTACGCCACCCTGTTGTGGGGTTGTGTCGAAGCCCGTGGTCGGGTGCTGGAGAATGAGAGTGGTCTGCCCTGGTATGACGCCTTCATGCTGGCGATCAACGAGGTGCTGGACAATCAGGTGCGGATCATCGCCGTCCCCCGCCGTTTCACTACCGATGTCCGCGATATCTGGGCATTGCAACAGCGTCTGACCCGTCGTCAGGGTCGTCACCCCGAGCGGGCCATGGAGCATCCCAAGTTCCGCGCGGCGTTCGACTTCCTGTTGCTGCGCAACCGGGTCGAGCGTGGCCTTGGCGAGCTGGCCAGCTGGTGGGAGCGCTATGTCGCCTCCAATTCCGATGTACGGCCGCAACTGCAGCGAGAGGCGACCCGCCGCCCTGCGAGTGGCGAGCGAGCCCCAGCCGCTGAACCCCGCAGTGCTGACGGCGAGAAACGCAGCAGCAACAGCCGCAACCGTCGTCGCCCCCGTCGCCGCAAACCGAAAGTGGCCGAGTGATAACAGACGTGATGACCGAGGTCTTCATCGCCATTGGTTCCAACCTGTCTGACCCGCTGGGTCAGGCTCGTCGCGCCGTCGCCGCGTTGGTAAGGTTGCCGGAATCTGCGCTGGTGCAGGCCTCGTCGTTTTACAGCAGTCGCCCCATGGGCCCTGCTGACCAACCGGACTACGTCAATGCCGTGGTCCGGCTCAATACCCGGCTCGCGCCACTTGCGCTGCTGGATCAATTACAAAAAATCGAGCTGGAACAGGGACGTGTGCGTAAAGATGAGCGGTGGGGACCCAGAACCCTGGATCTCGATCTGCTGCTCTATGGGGATCAGGTGATCAACCATGAGCGCCTGATCGTACCCCACTACGGCATGAAGGAGCGGGAGTTCGTGCTGCTGCCCCTTGCCGAAATTGCGCCTGCTCTGGTGCTGCCCTGCGGCACCCCGCTCGCCCGACTGGTTGCCCGCTGCCCGCACAATGATTTGGCCATCATTGCGCCGAGTGCAGATCTACAGGAGCCTCTATGAGCAAGATCACCACCGCCAGCCTGCTGAAGATGAAGCAGGAAGGTCAAAAGTTCACCGCCATCACCGCCTATGATGCCACTTTTGCCAAGCTGTTCGACGACGAAGGGGCCCACGTGCTGCTCATCGGCGATTCGCTGGGCATGGTGCTGCAAGGGGGTCAGGATACCCTGGCGGTCAACATGGATGAGATGGTCTATCACACCCGCTGTGTGGCGCGCGGTGCCAGCAAGGCGCTGGTCATCGCCGACATGCCGTTCATGAGCTACGCCACCCCTGAGCAGACTTACCAGAACGCCGCCCGCCTGATGGCTGCCGGTGCCCGCATGGTGAAGCTGGAAGGGGGCGACTGGCTCTGCGACTCCATCCGCCACCTCACCCGCAACGGGGTGCCGGTGTGCGGTCACCTCGGCCTCACCCCGCAATCCGTCCATGTCTTTGGCGGCTTCAAGGTGCAGGGGCGCGACGAGTTTCAGGCCCAGGAGATCTACCGTCAGGCCCTCGAACTGCAAGCGGCCGGTATCCAGCTGCTGGTGCTCGAGTGTGTGCCCACGGCGCTGGCCGAGCGCATCACCAAGGCGCTGCGCATCCCGGTGATCGGCATCGGTGCGGGCCCCGCGACCGACGGCCAGATCCTGGTGATGCACGATGCCTTTGGCGTCACCTCCGGTTATGTGCCCAAGTTCACCAAGAACTTCCTGGCCGAGACCGGCGATGTGCGTGCCGCCATCCGCCTCTATGTCCAGCAGGTGAGCGAGGGGAGCTTCCCCGGCCCTGAACACTGTTTTAACTGATCCGGTTCGGTATTCTGATGGGGGCATATGCCCCCATTTGCCTTTGTTGGCCAGAGATATTTAATCCGGATCTTGTTAATTCATCTGAGGTTGTGCTGCTGCATAGTTGAATTGCTGATAGTTGAACTACTGGATAGTTGAACTATTGGATAGTTGAGCTGCAGATGATGCTGGTGAACAATCCAGTGCCATCCGCTTTGGGTGATGTAATCCGTCTCTTTTTGATTTATCGGAAGGTGAATTGCTGATGTTGGTCGTAAATAATCCCGTCGTTCTGCGTGAGCAGATCAGCCAATGGCGCCGTGAAGGGCGCGCCATCGCATTCGTGCCCACCATGGGCAACCTGCATCAGGGTCACCTGACTCTGGTGAAAGAGGCGCACAGCCACGCCGAGAAGGTGGTGGTCAGCATCTTCGTCAACCCGATGCAGTTCGACAAGGTCGAGGATCTCGCCAACTACCCGCGCACCCTGGAGCAGGATTGCGCTGCGCTGGAAGCAGCCGGTGTCGACATGGTATTCACCCCGACCCCGGAGATCATGTATCCGCAGGGCCTGGCCAGCCAGACCTTCGTCGAGGTGCCGGGCCTCTCCGGCCTGCTGGAAGGGGCGCTGCGTCCGGGTCATTTCCGCGGGGTCAGCACCGTCGTTACCAAGCTGTTCAATCTGGTGCAGCCGGATGTGGCCTGCTTTGGCCAGAAGGATTACCAGCAGCTGGCACTGATTCGCAAGATGGTGGCCGACATGGCGATGCCCATCGAGATTGTCGGCGTGCCCACCGTGCGGGCCGAAGACGGGCTGGCGCTCTCTTCGCGCAACGGCTACCTGACTGCCGCCGAGCGGGCATTGGCCCCTGAGCTGGCGCGCACCATGAACTGGATCGCCGGGCAGATCGAAGCGGGTGACCACCACCTGCCATCGCTGGTAGCGCAGGCCAGCCAGCGCCTCGACAACGCCGGTTTCCGTACCGATGCCATCGACATCGTCGATGCCGCCACCCTCGAATCCGCCACTGACGAGAGCGCACAGCTGGTGATCCTGATGGCTGCTTATCTGGGCAAGGCCCGCCTTATCGACAATCAAGTGGTCACGCTGCAACAAGCCTGAACCCGCCACAACCAGGAGGACCCCATGTCCAAGAAGGTTTATTGCATTGCCCAATTCCTGCCCAAACCCGGTCAGGAGCAAGCCCTGTTTCAGGTGCTGCAGGCGCTCGAGCCCAATACTCTGCGTGAGGATGGCTGCCTGCAATATCGGGTGACCCGCCACATCCCGAGCCCATTTGCCGAGGGGGAGAGCTTCCCCATCGTGTTTAACGAGATTTGGCAAGATATGGCGGCTTTCGAAGCCCACTGCCAGCGCGCCGAGATCACCGCGTTTTTCGAGCGTTACTGCCTGGCCGATGACGGCTTGGCCGCCAAGTGGAACGTCTGCGTCTATAGCGACGAACCCGAGCAGTACGACGCCCCCGTAAAGAAGTAATTCCCCCGATTGCCAGCGGACGCCCCCTCGGGCGTCCGCTGTTTTTTCACGCCTGCAATCCGGCGTTCTCCCCCGCGACCCCGCTCGCACCCGCTGTTTTCTCTCTCCACAATCGGCCCTGATGGCCGCTACAGGTGTTTATTTATGTTTACCTTGTTTGCTTCATTGCTCTTCTGTCTGCTCTGTTTCGCCCTGACCCGGCTGCCCGCCACTGTGCCGCTGTCGCGCAAGGTGCTCGCCGGTCTGCTGCTGGGGGGGCTGTTTGGTCTCGGTCTGCAACTGGGGTGGGGCGCCGATGATACCGGTGTCCAGCAGACGCTGGAGTGGGTCAATATCGTCGGCGGCGGCTATGTCAGCCTGCTCAAGGTGGTGATGATGCCGCTGGTGTTCACCTCTATCCTCTCCGCCATCAACAAGCTGGAGCAGGCCCAGTCCCTCGGCAAGATCAGCGCCGTGCTGATCGGCTCCATGCTGACCCTGGTGATGATCGCTGGTGTGGTGGGGATGACTATTACCCACCTGAGCGGCCTTACCGCCACCGGGCTGTTGAGCCACGGCAGCGACAGCGCCGCGCTGCAGCAGAGCATGAGCACCATCGACAGTGCCCAGACGCTGCCGGCCCTGCTGCTCTCGCTGGTGCCCACCAACTTTGCCGCCGACATGGCGGGTAGCCGCGGCCTCTCGGTGATCGGGGTGGTGATCTTCACCGTGCTGGCGGGGGTTGCTCTGCTCCAGCTGAAGGCGGAGCACCCGGAGGCGGGGGCTCGCGCTGCCGTGGCCATCGACACCCTGCAACTGTGGGTGATGAAGATGGTGCGGGTGGTGATTGCGCTCACCCCCTATGGCGTGATGGCGCTGATCGCACGGGTGGTGGCTCACTATCCCCTGAGCGAGATCCTCAATCTGCTCGGGTTTATTCTGGTCTGCTATGTCGCCATTCTGGCGATGTTTGTAGTGCACATGGTGATCCTGCTGCTGATCGGCCAGAACCCGTTGCACTATTTGCGGGAAGTTTGGGGCGTGCTCACCTTCGCTTTTGTCTCCCGCAGCAGCGCCGCCTCCATCCCCCTCAGCATCGAGACCCAGCAGCGCCTTGGGGTGCCTGCCAGCATCGCCAACTTCGCCGCGTCGTTCGGTGCCAATCTGGGTCAGAACGGCTGCGCCGGTATCTATCCGGCCATGATGGTGGCAATGATCGCCCCCATGCTCGGCATCAACCCGTTTGATCCCCTGTTCCTGCTCACCCTGCTGCCGGTCATCGCACTCGGCTCCATCGGGGTTGCGGGGGTGGGCGGCGGTGGCACCTTCGCCGCGCTGATCGTGCTCTCCACCCTCAATTTCCCCATCGCGCTGGTGGGGGTGATGATCGCCATCGAGCCGCTGGTGGACATGGGTCGTACTGCCCTCAACGTCAACGGCTCCATCATGGCGGCGATGATCACCAAGCGGTTGCTGGGCAAACAGCAGCTGGCTGAAGTGCAGAGTCAGGAGCAGGCACTGGAGCAGCAACAGGCCGCCAGCTAATCCTGAGTGCCATGCAATATGAAAGAAGCCCGCAGTTGCGGGCTTCTTTATGTCGGCGATGCTGCCGTGTAGGCAGACGCGGTTACTCGGCAGAGACGGGGTAACCGGCTCCTTTCCAGGCGAAGATGCCGCCCGGCACCCGATAGACCTGCTGATAGCCCTGAGTCACCGCCCAGGCGGCTGCGTTGTGGCTGCGGCCGCACTTGACGAAGCCGCAGTAGATCACCACCGGGCGGGACTTGTCTTCACCCAGCAGCGCCTGGAACTGCTCCGCCGTGCCGCTTCCCTCGATGATCTCGCTCCAGTTGTCGCCGGACTTGGCCTCCTTCACGAAGACGAAGTTCTTGGCGCCCGGGATGTGCTCTTTCTTGTAGGAGTCCTCATAGGGCATGGTGTCGATGATCACCAGCTCCTCACCCTTATCCATCCGGGTCTTCAGCTCGGCCACGGTCAGCAGCTGATAGCCCCCCTGCTGCGTCTCTTGCGCCAGCTGCACCGCCGACTGCTCTAGCTTCACCTCCTGCTCGAACTGGTTGTCGCCACAGCCACCGAGGGCAAAGCTGGCGGCGATCAGCGAGGCCAGCAGGGTGCGGGATCGCAATGTCATCATGTCACTACTCCTTTAGAACGGGAAAAACAGGGCGGGAGGGTCGCAGCAGGGCGCCCGTAAGCGTCAGTAGCAGCAGATCCCGCACCATGGCTTGTGGCAGCGAGCTGAGATCAGCCTTGCCAAGACAGCCGCAAGAGATGTCGAGCCCGATGGCAATGCCATAGCCCAACACCGGAATAAACAGGGCGAGCAGCCCAATCACCAGCCACAGCCCCCAGCGCCGGTTGGCGATGACCGCGAGCCCGGCGCAGAGCTCAAGGGCGATCAGTCCCCAGGCGGCGAAAGGGATCAGCGGCGTCCAGATCAGCCCGAAGGCCGCGATCTGTTCGACAAACAGGGCGGGGGATACCAGCTTGAACCCGGCCGAGGCGACGAAGAAGCCACCCAGTGCCAGCTTGGCCAGTATGCGCAGCAATGCAGGCATCATCTACCTCTTTATAGAGAGAGGTAAATTCTAACCATTACCGATTGAGCCGCAATGGCTAAACCCATTGCGAGCAAGATAAATCTCTATTTTGCGGGGCAGTGCGAGGGGGTGGCTTCATTTTCTACTGATACCCTGATGGCCGTATTGCTCGGGGGAAGCGCTTTTGGTTGTCCGGCTTGTTCCCCGGTGTGCTGCTGGCTAAAGAAAACGGGCACCCGAAGGTGCCCGTTGCAGTGAACCGTTGAGCCGATCAGTGGCGCAGTCCGGTGCCCCGGGAGATGAGCCACCAGGCGATACCGTAGAGGGCCACGATAAAGCCGATGATGATGAGGTAGGCGGTACCGAGCGGTACGTCGGAGATACCGAGGAAGCCGTAGCGGAACGCGTTCACCATATAGATGATGGGGTTCACCTGGGAGACACCCTGCCAGAAGGAGGGCAGCAGGCTGATGGAGTAGAACACTCCGCCCAGATAGGTGAGCGGCGTCAGCACGAAGGTGGGGATGATGCTGATGTCGTCGAAGGTCTTGGCAAACACCGCGTTGATGAGGCCACCCAGCGAGAAGAGGATCGAGGTGAGCAGCACGGTGAAGCAGACGCTGAACAGATGGTGGATCTGCAGCGGCACGAAGAATAGCGACACCAGGGTGACGATGAGGCCGACGCAGAGGCCACGCGCCACGCCACCGCCCACATAACCGGCGATGATGACGTAGTTGGGCACCGGCGCCACCAGCATCTCCTCGATGTTGCGCTGGAACTTGGCGCTGAAGAAGGAGGAGGCGACGTTGGAGTAGGAGTTGGTGATCACCGACATCATGATGAGGCCGGGCACGATGAACTCCATGTAGGTGAAGCCACCCATGTCACCGATGCGCGAACCGATCAGGTTGCCGAAGATGACGAAGTAGAGGCTCATGGTGATGGCCGGTGGCACCAGGGTCTGGATCCAGATCCGGGTAAAGCGGCTCACCTCCTTGGCCAGAATGCTCTTGAAGGCGATGTAGTAAGTGGTCAGGTTCATGCTTTTCTCCCCTCTTCGACCAGACTGACGAACAGCTCTTCCAGCCGGTTGGCCTTGTTGCGCATGCTCACGACCTGCACCTGCTGATTCGACAGCTGTTCGAACAGGCTGTTGAGGGACTGACTCTTGTCGAGATCTACCTCGAGAGTGCGTTCATCCGGCATCCGGCCATTGAACTCCGGTACGTCCGGTACGGCAGAACCTGGCGCCAGATCGAGCAGGAAGGTCTCGCGGCCCAGCTTGCCCAGCAGGTTTTTCATGCTGGTGTTCTCGATCAGGCGCCCCTTGTCGATGATGCCGATGTTGCGGCAGAGCATCTCCGCCTCTTCCAGATAGTGGGTGGTGAGGATGATGGTGACGCCCTGCTCGTTGAGCTCCTTGAGGAAACTCCACATTGAGCGGCGGATCTCGATATCGACCCCGGCGGTCGGTTCGTCGAGGATCAGCAGTTTGGGTTCGTGCATCAGGGCGCGGGCGATCATCAGGCGACGCTTCATGCCGCCGGAGAGGGTGCGGGCAGCCATGTCGCGCTTCTCCCACAGATCGAGCTGGCGCAGGTACTTCTCGGCGCGGATCTTCGCTTCCGCCTTGGGCACGCCGTAGAAACCGGCCTGATGGGTGACAATCTGGATCACCTTCTCGAACTGGCTGAAGTTGAACTCCTGCGGCACCAGCCCGAGCTGGGCCTTGGCCTGTTCCAGATCGCTGTCGATGTCGTAGCCAAACACCTTCACCTTGCCGGCGCTTTTGTTCACCAGCGAACTGATGACACCGATAGTGGTGGATTTGCCCGCGCCGTTCGGGCCGAGCAGGGCGAAGAAGTCCCCCTGCTTGACGGTAAGATCGATGCCTTTAAGGGCTTCGACGCCCCCCTGATAGGTCTTTTTCAGGCCGCTGATTTCCAGTGCGTTCATTACAACCTCTGTGATGGTTGAACCCGGCTCGATACAGAAAGGGCGGCCAAGGCCGCCCGCACAGAGTGCGTGGCACCAGGCCACGTCACCCGCGATATTCCTGAACCTGGCTTACTCCTGGGGTACCACTTTGCCGATAAACGGCAGGTTGCGGTACTTCTGGGCGTAGTCGATGCCACAGCCGACTACGAACTCGTCCGGGATGGCGAAGCCAATCCAGTCTACCGGCACCTGCACTTCGCGGCGGGAAGGTTTGTCCAGCAGGGTGCAGATGGCCAGGGATTTTGGCTCGCGCAGGGAGAGGATCTCGCGCACCTTGTTGAGGGTGTAACCGGTGTCGATGATGTCTTCCACGATCACCACATCCTTGCCCTTGATGTCATCGTCCAGGTCTTTCAGGATACGGACGTCACGGGTGCTGTGCATGCCGGAGCCATAGCTGGAGGCGGTCATGAAGTCCATGGTGATAGGCAGTTGGCACTGACGGCTGAGATCAGCCAGAAATACGCAGGATCCGCGTAGCAGTGCAATCATCACGACTTCGTCGGAACCCTGATAGCGAGCGGTGATCTCTTCACCCAATTTGGCGATCCGGGCGGCTACTTCAGCCTCGGAGATCATCACCTCGACAGTGTGTTTCATCACTTACTCCCATAAGGCCAAAGGGGATTTGGCCGTTCATGAATATCAAAACCGATGATTCTACCACTCATGTTGAAGGGTGCTAGAGATACGTGGTGCTTTTATCGGCTTATTTTAATTGATAGAGTTAGCAGGCACTCAGGCATGATTAGTTAAAATACTATAAACACCATAATCAATAACTATTAGATGATAAAAACTATGGAACCACGCGCAGAAATAAGACGTCGTACCCGGCTCTCGCCGGAAGCTCGTCGCTCCCAATTGATGGAATGTGCCATCGAGGTGTTCTCCCGTCGCGGCATTGGCCGTGCAGGGCACGCTGAGATAGCCGAACAGGCCAAGGTCTCAGTTGCTACCGTATTCAACTATTTCAACACCCGCGAGGAGTTGGTTGATGAGGTGCTGGCCGAGATCGAACGCTTTGTGAACCATATGCTGTCACAGGCATATGATGCCAACGGCTCTATCTTCGACAAGGTCAGACGTCATGTCAGCCTCTCTGTCGATGCCGCCTACGATCAACCGGATTATGCCGGTATCTGGCTGGAGTGGAGTTCATCGGTTCGGGAAGAGGTATGGCCCCGCTATACCCGGCTGCTCGATCAGTGTCTTGAGCTGATCGCCAGCGAGCTGCAAGCCGCCATGGATGCAGGGGAGATCACCAGCGTGCTGTCGGCACAGGATCTGGCCCGCTCCCTGAGTGGTTTTGGCTATGTGATGATGCAGATGATCAATCAACCCCAGCGCCCGGCGCGCGAAGAGGTGACTGATTTCCTGTTCAAGTACGTGACGGCGCCGATCCAGGCTCGCTAACACGGCTTAACGAAAAAACGGCGCCACTCATTGAGTGGCGCCGTTTTTTTATGGCCGGATTTGGTGGTCACCTCAGTGGTGACCATAGCCCCAGCGGCTGGTCAGCGCATGCTCGACACCCAGATGATCGAGGATGCGGGCGACCATAAAGTCCACCAGATCCTCGATGCTTTTCGGCTCATGATAGAAACCGGGGGCGGCGGGCATGATGGTCACCCCGAGCCGCGCCAGTTTCAGCATGTTCTCCAGATGGATCGCCGAGAAGGGGGTTTCGCGGGGCACCAGAATCAGCTGGCCGCGCTCCTTGATCACCACATCCGCCGCCCGCTCCAGCAGGTTGTCGGAGGTGCCGTTGGCAATGGCCGAGACGGTGCCCATGGAGCAGGGGCAGACCACCATCTGTTTGGGCGCCGCCGAGCCGGAGGCCACCGGCGAGAACCACTCCTCCTTGCCACAGGCGACGATCTGCCCATCCTTGGCGCCATAGTGGCGACAGAGATAGGCAGAGAGCTCTTTCGGCGAGCCGGGCCACTCCTGCTGCTGTTCGGTCTTGAGTACCACACGAGCCGCCGAGGAGGCGAGCAGGTAGACCCGATAGTCTGCCTGCACCAGACACTGGAGCAGGCGCAGGGCGTAGGGGGCGCCGGAGGCACCGGTCAGCGCCAGGGTGATCGCTTTGTTCATAGTTCGCCGTGGTAATCCTTGAGGCGGGCGATCAGCTTGTCATGAATGCCGCCGAAGCCGCCGTTGCTCATGATCAGAATATGGTCGCCATCGCGGCTCTCGGCCACCAGCCGGTTGATCAGGGGCTCAAGATCGTTGAACACCTTGGCTGGTCGGGTCATGTGAGCTGTCACTTCCCCCAGATCCCAGCCGATGTTGGGGGGCTGGAAGAAGAACACCTCGTCGGCGCCGTCGAAGCAGCCGGCCAGCTCCTCCTTGTGTACCCCCAGCTTCATGGTGTTGGAGCGTGGCTCCAGCACCGCCAGAATGCGTGACTCACCCACCTTGGCACGCAGGCCGCCGAGGGTGGTCTCGATGGCGGTGGGGTGGTGGGCAAAGTCGTCATAGACGCTGATGCCGGCCACCTCGCCCTTGAGCTCCATCCGCCGCTTGGGGGATTTGAACTGGCAGAGCGCCGCGATGCCATGCTCCACCATCACACCGGCATGGCGGGCGGCGGCGATGGCCATCAGACCGTTGTTGACGTTGTGCTCGCCGATGCACTCCCAGTGCACCTCACCCTGCTTCACGCCATCCAGCCACACCTCGAAGGCGGAGCCGTCATCGGCCAGCTTGACCGCCTTCCACTTGGCGTCGTCCTGACCCACTAGCTCCACTTCGCTCCAGCAGCCCATCTTGCGCACGGCGGTGAGGTTGTCATCGGCCTGCGGGAACAGCACCCGGCCGTTGCTCGGCACGGTGCGCATCAGGTGGTGGAACTGACGTTGGATAGCGGCGAGATCCGGGAAGATGTCCGCGTGATCGAACTCCAGGTTGTTCATCACCAGGGTGCGCGGGTGGTAGTGGACGAACTTGGAACGCTTGTCGAAGAAGGCGCAGTCATACTCGTCCGCTTCGATCACGAAGAAGGGGGCAGAGCCCAGACGGGCGGAAACCGGGAAGTTGCCCGGCACGCCGCCGATCAGGAAACCCGGTTCCAGCTTGGCGTACTCCAGCACCCAGGCCAGCATGCTGGCGGTGGTGGTCTTGCCGTGGGTGCCGGCAACGGCCAGTACCCAGCGATCTTGCAGCACATGCTCCAGCAGCCACTGGGGGCCAGAGATATAGGGCAAATTGCGGTCCAGCACATATTCAACACAGGGGTTGCCACGGCTCATGGCGTTGCCGATCACCACCAGATCCGGCGCCGGATCGAGCTGGGAGGGGTCATAGTCTTCGGTTAACTCGATGCCCTGTTGCTCGAGCTGGGTACTCATGGGGGGATAGACGTTGGCATCGGAGCCGGTCACCCGGTAACCAAGCTGTTTTGCCAACACCGCCAGACCACCCATAAAGGTGCCGCAGATCCCGAGAATGTGAATATGCATACCGCTTCCTTTCGCAGTAAAGGGAAGTGCGCATTCTAGGGGGTGTTGCGGTGGTGGCACAAGCCGCACTCATGGTGAGAGGCCCACAGATGCGGCACCGGAAGCAGAAATCTTGTCACTGTTGGGGTGTGCGAGGCTGGAATGGGAGGGTGGGCATTATTTGAGGCTTTATTTCGTGTCGTACTTTCTTACAATTCTTCGGTTTTGTGACGCACCCTACAGTTTTACCATATCGCCCTTTTCCAAAGGAGAGTCCCCATGGGCAAGTTCCTGCTTTGCTATCTGGTCGGTGGTCTGGTGGCCATCAGTTGGGCTGCGCTGCCAGCTCATGGTCCCTGGGATCAGTGGGACCTCGCGATTTTTCATACCGTCAACGGCTGGCTCGGGCAGTCGGCACTGTGGGCCGATCTGGTGGCCATCACCAATAACCGGCTGTTCGATCTGGCGGTACTGGCCTGTATGGGGCTGATCCTGGCTCGCTGTTTCTTCGCCCGGGATCTGGCTGGTCGTCGCCAGTTGGTGGCGATGGGCATAGTGATGTTGCTGAGCGCACTGGTGATCAACCAGCTTGGCCACCGATTGCCGGTGGAGCGACCCAGCCCGACCCTGATGGTGGCCGATGCGCTGCGGGTGACCCAGATCAGCGGTATTCCGACCAAGGACTCTTCCGGCGATAGCTTCCCGGGGGATCACGCCCTCTTTTTGATGATCTTCGCCGGTTTTGCTCTGCGCTATCTGCCACGCAAGGCCAGCTTCTACGCCATGCTGATGGTGCCGCTTTTCTCCGCCCCCCGTATTTTTTCCGGCGCGCACTGGTTTACCGATGTCTATGTCGGTGCGCTGGGGTTGGCGAGCCTCTGCCTGCCCTGGCTGCTGTTGACCCCGCTAGCGGATCGGCTGATTGACCGCATAACCCCCCGATTGGTCAGCGTGCCACTGCTGCGTAGCCAGACCAACTGAGTCACTGCCGCAAAATAAAACGCCCCGACATGAAAATGTCGGGGCGTTTTGTTATCAGCCCGCTAGATCATCAGCCTTGATAGCCATTCGGGTTATTGCTTTGCCAGCGCCAGGTATCGACCATCATCTGCTCCAGACCACGCTCTGCCTGCCAGCCCAGCTCGGCACGGGCCAGCGTCGGCTCGGCCCAGCACTCGGCGATGTCGCCCGGGCGGCGGGGTTTGATCTGGTAGGGAATGGGGCGGCCGCTGGCTACCTCGAACGCCTTGACCATCTCCAGTACCGAGTAGCCCTGACCGGTGCCCAGGTTGTAGGTGAAGACGCCAGTGTCGCTCTTGATGCGTGCCAGTGCTTTCAGGTGGCCGATGGCCAAGTCCACTACATGGATGTAGTCGCGCACGCCGGTACCGTCTGGCGTCGGGTAGTCGTTGCCAAATACTCCCAGCCCCTTGAGCTTGCCGACACCCACCTGGCTGATATAAGGCAGCAGGTTGTTGGGGATGCCGTTGGGGTCTTCACCAATCAGGCCGCTATCATGGGCGCCGACCGGGTTGAAGTAGCGCAGTAGAACTATGGCCCAGCGGGGATCGGATTTGGACAGGTCGCGGAGGATCTCCTCCACCATCAGCTTGGAGCGGCCGTAGGGGTTGGTGGCGCTGGTGGGGAAATCTTCCCGCAGCGGCACCGAAGCGGGATCGCCATAGACGGTGGCTGACGAGCTGAATACCAGCCGGAAAACCCCGGCCTTGGCCATCTCTTCGCACAGCACCAGAGTGCCGCTGATGTTGTTCTGGTAGTAGGTGAGCGGGATCTGGCTCGACTCCCCGACCGCCTTGAGACCGGCGAAGTGGATCACCGATTCGATCTGATGGTTGGCAAACAGCTGCTGCAGACAGGCTCTGTCCAGCACATCCCCTTCGACGAAGGTGACCGGCTTGCCGGTGATCTGCTCGACCCGCTTGAGCGACTCCGGTGAGGAGTTGGAGAGGTTGTCGAGTACCACTACCTGCTGCCCTGCGCCGAGCAGCTCAACCAGGGTGTGGGAGCCGATATAGCCGGCGCCGCCCGTGACCAGTATTGTCATTTTTTATCCCGTGTTCTGGTGAAACTGGGGCAGAGTCTAGCGCCCCTGCCTACTAGGGAAAAGGTTGGGATACCTATGATGCCTTCACCGCACCTCAAAAAAGTCTTCACCATGTATCAATAATCGAGGCTGATATCCCCTTTCGCGGTGCAGGAGCAGGCCAGAGCCACGCCGCTCTCCAGATCCTGCGCGCTCAAGGTCATTACGCTCTGGCGCTCGATGTCACCTGTGGTGGTGCAACGACAGCTGCCACATACGCCGGCGCGACAAGCAGCCATCATGGCTTCACCCGCCGCTTCCAGCGCCGCCAGCAGGGTTTGGCCCGGCAGGATTTTCACCTTTTTGCCGCTCTTTTTCAGGGTCAGCCAGAAGTGGTCGCTGGCGGTAGCTGCGGGCTCTACGGGGGACAGGCCAAAGGATTCCTGATGCAGCTGCTCTGGTGGCAGCCCGAGCTCCGCCAGCATGCTGCTGACCGCCGCCATATAGGGGGCGGGGCCGCAGAGATAGACATGGCGTTCGCGAAGATCTGGGGCCAGTTCGGCCAGCATGGCGGGGGTGAGTCTGCCAATCCAGGGGTGATTTGAAGGGGCCTGTTCCAGAATCAGGGCATGGCGCACACCGGCATGGGCTGCGGCTAGGGTCGCCAGCTCCTCGGCAAAGATCACATCCTCCGGCGAACGGGCGCTATGGATAAAGCGAATATCGGCATCCGGCCGTTTGGCCAGCTTGTCTCGCAGCATGGCCCACATGGGGGTGATGCCGGAACCGGCACTCAAAAACAGCGGCCGTTCACAGGGCAGAGCTGTCAGGTTGAAATCGCCGAACGGGCCATCGGCCCGGATCTTGTCTCCCACCTGCAAGGTCTGGTGCAGATGGCGGGAGACCAGCCCCACATCCTTGATGGTGACCTGCCAGCACCCGTCCTGCGGGCTGGAGGAGAGGGTATAGGCGCGGCACTCCGGCTGGCCATCAATCTCGGTATGCAGGGTGATGCACTGGCCAGCCAGTACGGGGGGCAGGCTGCCTGCAACCGTCGCCAGCTGCCAGCTCACTACGTCGTGGGTGTTCTGTTGACGGGCAATGCAGGTGAGCGTGAGAGAGGTCATCACAAGGCTCCTTGGGTTTGATAAGGTTTGAAACGGTTTGAAAAACGTCTGATGAAAAAGCCGGATCCAGAAAAAAGGCGAGCCGGGCGGCTCGCCAAACGCTTACAACATGAGGTGCCGATCAGGCCGCCAGTATTTCTGCCAGATCCGCTTCGGCCGTGGTGGTTCCTTTCAGGCCAAACTGCTCCTCCAGCACCTTGAGCAAAGCCGGGGTGAGGAAGGCGGGGGCGGTCGGGCCGGTACGAATGTCCTTCACCCCGAGGGAGAGCAGGGTGAGCAGAATGACGATGGCTTTTTGCTCGAACCAGGAGAGCACCAGCGTCAGCGGCAGATCGTTGACCCCGCACTCGAACGCTTCGGAGAGCGCCAGTGCCAGCTGAATTGCGGAGTAGGCATCGTTGCACTGACCCACGTCCAGCAGGCGCGGAATGCCGCCGATGTCGCCAAAGTCGAGCTTGTTGAACTTGTACTTGCCGCAGCCCAGGGTGAGCAGCAGGCTGTCGCGCGGTGCCGCTTTGGCAAACTCGGTGAAGTAGGCGCGCTCGGCCTTGTCGCCGTCACAACCGCCCACCAGGAAGAAGTGGCTGATCTCCCCGGCTTTCACCTTCTCAATCACTGCGGGTGCGGCCTGCATCAGGGCGTTGCGGGCAAAACCGATGGTGATGAAGTGCTCGAGTTCGGTGTGCTTGAAGCCTTCCAGCGCCAGTGCTTTCGCCACCACGGCGGAGAAATCACCCCCCTCCAGATGGGTCACTCCCGGCCAGCCGACGATGGAGCGGGTGAAGATGCGGTCGCTGTAGTTACCCACATTCGGGTCGATGATGCAGTTGGAGGTCATCACCACGGCGCCCGGGAAGTTGGCAAACTCTTTCTGCTGGTTCTGCCAGGCGGAGCCGTAGTTGCCCACCAGATGGGGGTACTGTTTGAAGAAGGGGTAGGCCAGCGCGGGCAGCATCTCACCGTGGGTGTAGACATG
This sequence comes from Aeromonas sp. CU5, assembly GCF_002586745.1. Classification (NCBI taxonomy): domain Bacteria; kingdom Pseudomonadati; phylum Pseudomonadota; class Gammaproteobacteria; order Aeromonadales; family Aeromonadaceae; genus Aeromonas; species Aeromonas sp. CU5. The sequence goes on along the minus strand of NZ_CP023817.1, from coordinate 2,988,201 downwards.
AATGCCGGTGCCAGCGGTCTGCTCCAGAATGAGCTTGAGATCCACCATGTCGTGGCCAGAGACCAGAATGCACTTGCCGGGGATTGGCGTGACCCTGACCTGTGTCGGTTCCGGATGGCCGAAGGCGCTGGTTTCACCCAGATCCAGCATCTCCATGATCTTGAAGTTGAGCTGACCGATCTCCATGGCGCAACTGAATAGCCGACCCATTTCGTTCGGGTCTGTGCTGAGCCAGCTCATGATGCGGTGGAATTCGGCGGCCACCTCGTCGCTCTGCTGATCCAGCACCCGGGCGTGCTCCATGTAGGCGGCGGCGCCCTTGAGGCCGTAGAGGCAGAGCAGGCGAAGCCCCATGATGTCTTCGTTCACCTCGTTCTTGCCCCGATTGGGGGCGGCTGGCGCGGCATGGGCAAGTTGCTCCAGCAGCTCGGCGCCGGGCTCGAAGTAAGCGGAGTGTGGCAAGTCGTTTACCTGCACCGCCATCCCGGCCAGACGCTCGGCCAACTGCTGGCGATAAGCGAGGGCCTGATTGACGTAGGCCACGATGCGATTCGAGTCGAAGTTGACGTTGGTGAGGGTGGCGAAGAAGGCCTTGGGCACGAAGGCATCGATTTCGCGGTCGATGATGTTGTGCTCGCGGGCGGCCTGCGCCCAGGCGCTGAGACCCTGCAGGGTATAGATCAGCACATCCTGCAGATCCGAGGTTTCCGCCGTCTTGCCGCACATACCTTGTGCGTAGGCACAGCCGTTGCCAGCCGGGGTACGAATTGTCTGTTCACATTGCACACAAAACATCATGTCTCTCCTAATTGGACATTTCAGTTGTCTGTTTTGTGGCGATTCTATTCCTCTCGCGAAAAACTTAATAGGCATTCAATTTGCCAATTAAGATTCCCTTGATGCAGATCAAAAACAAAAAAAGCCGCCCAAACAGGGCGGCAAGCGGGTGGATAACAGGAGAGACAACTCAGGTTTGCAACAAAACTCACTTTAACAATGGGTTAGGCCAGATAAGCGCGCAGCATCCAGACCAGTTTTTCCTGTTGCTGCACATAGTCGGAGAGGATGGAGGCGGTGCCCTCATCACCGGCTTCGGCAGCCTGACCCAGAATGCGGCGCTGGGCGACCAGCAGTTCGCGGAAGCTCTCCAGCAGCGATTCGACACAGGCGCGTCCATCGTGCAGCCCCTTTTGCTCGGGTATGGCTGAGACTTTCAGGTAGTCGCTGAAGCTGTGCATGGGCACGCTATCCAGTGTCAGGATCCGCTCGGCCAGGGTATCGACTTTGAGCAGCAGGTCGTTGTAAATCTCTTCAAATTTCAGGTGCAGTTCGAAGAACTGGTTGCCACGGATATTCCAGTGGAAGCCGCGCACGTTCATGTAGAGGATCTGGTAGCTGGCCAGCAATTTGTTCAACTCGGCTGCTAGGACTTGTGATTGAGCAGTATCAAGACCAATCGGGCTTTTCATCATTCACCTCCAGATGTGGAAATCGGTTTGAAATTGTCTTTCGGAACGCAGTAAGAGTAACGCCTTGCAAAATAGAGGGACAATCGCTCGTGGCTAACGGTTTGATAGCTAATGGCTATCAAACCGTACGTAGTAGTGCGGGGGGATCAGGAGACGTATTTTTCGAGCAGCGCCATCAGGATGGCCTGACATTCGCGGTCTGCTTCGCTATCGACCTTGCTGGCGCGAAAGTGGAGCTGAAAGGCGCGCATGACGGCGCGGCTCTGCTCATCCCACTGGCCGCTCCGGGGCAGGCCATAGCCATAGCGGGCCAGCTGCTGCTGCCACATGGCCGCATCCCAGTCGGGCAGGGGGCTGGCCAGCAGCGCGGCAACCCGAGCTTCATCGGGCCAGGCACCGACCCCGTATTCCAGATAGAGCTGGCGCCAGGGGAAGTGGGGGCCGGGGTCCTGTTTGCGCTCGGGGGCGACATCGCTGTGGCCCAGTACCTGAGTGGCCGGGATCTGGTAGCGGGCGACCAGCTTCCGACTGAGGGCGCCGACGGCGGCAATCTGCGCGGGGGTGTAGGGTTGCCAGCGCCGCGCATCGGGGGCCAGCTGCTCATCTTCCGCTGGATAACCGAGGTTGACGATCTCGATGCCAAGGGAGCTGGCATTGAGCCCGGCATATTGGTGCCAGCGGCTTCGCCCTGCATGCCAGGCGCGTTCGCTGTCCGGCACCAGCTGATAGATCGGCAGCGGGGTCTCGCGGTTTTCGCGGGGGATCAGGTAGTGGGCGCTCACCTTGTGCTCCGGCTCGGTCAGCAGGCGCAGGGAGTTGGCATCATCTTCGTCGGTGTAATGGAGGATCAGAAAGGCGATGCGGGCGTTCTGGTTGGCACTTTGATAGCGGGTAGAGAGCTGATACCCGGCCGGCGTGCAGCCACCCAGCAGCAGGAAGAAGAGGGGGAGTAACAAGCACCAGCGCCATCCCCCTGCTGCAGCCGGTACGGTGAGCGTGGCAAGAGTGAGTCGCTGGCGCATGTCGGGCTCTCTGGAACGGTCAGCCGCGCTGCTTGTTAGCCGCGGTACTTGGCAGTGAGGCCGATCAGGAAGTTGCGCAGGATCTGATCCCCGCAATCCTGATAGTGCTTGTGATCCTTGGAGCGGAACAGGGCACTGAGCTCGGATTTGGAGAGGCTGAAGTCGGCGAGTTTGAGGGTGCCGAGCATATCCTCTTCTTTGTAGTTGAGGCCAATGCGCAGCTTGCGCAGGATCAGGTTGTTGTTGATCCGGTTCGGGATCACCTGGGCGGGGGCATCTGCTCGCACACCACGGCGGGCGATGATGAAGCCATCCAGAAATTGGCTCAGGGCCGCATCGGGGCAGGCAACATAGCCTGCTTCTTGCTCTTCCCCTTCCGCCGCTTCTTTCATCAGCCAGCTGTGCAGATCGGTGTGGGTGACCGGCAAGTTGCCTTTGGCGAACATGTCGACCATCTCATCGTTGCTGATGGTGAGGGCGTAGCGCAGACGGCGCAGAATATCGTTGTTGGTCATGATGACTCCTGTTTAAACGGCGCAACTTTACCATCTGGCGGCCCCCGCGTCAGAAAAAGCGGGGACCGATACAGTTTCAATCAAGCAAATTGGCGTCAGGGAAGATAGCGAGGTGCCTCCTGACGCACCAGTTCCAGCGCATCCTGCAGCTCCAGCAGTTCGGGCTCCAGCTCGCTGACCGGCACGCCGTCCCGCAGTTGCTGCTCCAGCTGGGAGAGTAGCCGCTGCAAGCCGGGCACGCCGGAGTAGGCGCAACCACCGTTAAGGCGGTGGATCTGGGTCAGCACCACCTCATCAGCAATTTCACTCGCCAGTGCGGCATCCAGCACTGGCTCGACTTCGTCGAAGTTGGCCAGCAGCATGGCCAGCATCTCTTTGGCGAGCTCCTCTTTCCCCGCCGCCTGACGCACCGCCAGTGCCCAGTCGATCTGCTGGGCACCGTCATTCTGGTGACGGCGATGGGCAAAATCGGTGATCAGCTGGGCCAGCATGCTCTCGTCGATGGGCTTGGTCAGATAGTCATCCATCCCCTGGCGGATCAGCCGCTCCCGTTCACCGGGAATGGCGTGGGCGGTCACCGCCACGATCGGGGTGGTGGTGTTGAGGGACTGGTTGCGGATCGCCTGGGTGGCACTGATGCCATCCATGATCGGCATCTGGATATCCATAAAGATGATGTCGAATGGCTGGCTGCGGGCCTGTTTGACCGCCTCTTTGCCGTTTTTACACACGACTACTTGACTGACCATCTCCTTGAGCATGGCGGCGATCAGCTTGAGGTTGGCGGCGTTGTCATCCACCGCCAGCACCTTGATCGGTTGCAATGGGTGGTGGGTGGGCTGCGCTGGCAGCTTCTGGCGGCTCGCTTCCGGTGAGAGCAGGGCGTGCAGCAGCTTGCGATGGTTGACCGGTTTGGAGAGGCAGTGCTGGGCGCCGTGGGCCAGCATAGCTTCATAGAGCGCCGGTTCGTGGCTGCTCAGCAGCACTATGGTGTTCTGCTGCTGACCGCTCAGGCTGTCGAGCCGCTGGAGCACTTGCTGCGGTATGTGTCGGGTGCTGCTGCCGATCAGCACCATATCCTGCTCGCTCATTTCAGGCCAGGGGTCGTCAATTGCCAAGGGGTGCACATCGAGCTGCCACTCCGCCAGCAGCGCAAGCAGCGAGGCTTGGGCGAAGGTGTCCGGTTCCAGCAGCCAGAGCCGTTTACCCTGAATACGATCCAGCGGCAGCTGGTCGGTTTGAGGCAGCGGTGAGACCTCGACATCCAGACTGAACGAGAAGGTCGAGCCCTGGTCCAGTACCGATTCAAAACGGATCTGGCCACCCATCTGCTGTACCAGTTTCTGGGTGATGACGAGGCCAAGCCCGGTGCCGCCGTAGCGGCGAGAGATGGAGGAGTCGGCCTGGTTAAAAGCCTGGAATAGCTGGCGCTGTTGCTCTGGCGAAATGCCGATGCCGGTATCGCGGATCTGGACGTTGAGTCTCACCTTGTGGTGGCCGCTGCCGATCTGTTCGATATGGACATCTACGTTACCCTGCTCGGTGAACTTGATGGCGTTGCCCGTGAGGTTGGTCAGCACCTGTTGTAGCCGCATGGGGTCACCGGTGAGGGTGTCCGGTACGTTCGCATCCACCCGTAGCGACAGTTCCAGCTGTTTGTCGTGGGCACTGGGGCCGAGCAGGTGCATGGTTTCGTTGAGGGTGTCGCGCAGACTGAACGGGATATGCTCCAGCTGCAGCTTGCCCGCCTCCAGCTTCGAGAAGTCGAGGATGTCGTTGATGATGCCAAGCAGGTTGCGCGCCGACTTCTCGATGGTCTGCATGTAGTCGGTCTGGCTCGGGGTTAGACTGGTTTTCAGCAACTGGCGGGTGAAGCCGATGACCCCGTTGAGCGGGGTGCGCAGCTCGTGAGACATGTTGGCCAGAAACTCCGATTTGACCCGCGCTGCCTCCTGCGCCCGCTTCTTGGCCATGTCGAGCTCGACGTTCTGGATCTCGATCTGCTCCAGGGTTTCGCGTAAGTCAGAGGTGGCCTGATCGATATTCTGTTGCATCTCTTCGTGATATTCGGAGAGCGCCTTGGCCATGGCGTTGATGCCGTTTTTCAGCATATCCAGCTCGCCGGTGAGCTGGCCGCTGACCCGGGTATCGAGCCGTCCCTCCCTGATCTTGTGCACTGCCTGCACCATGTTGGTGATGGGCTGGGTCACACTCTTGACCAGCCGGAAACCAAACAGGGTGCTGAAGGCGACGCCGATGATCACCATGATGATGGCGAAGAAGGTATCGCGGTACTGCAGCAGCATGGCCCGATCTGTGGTCATCTGCATCGCGATATAACCGATCATCGGTGGCTCGGCATCGCTGGGCAGCGGGAAACCGTCCATGCTGGTTTCGGCCTGGATCGGGGTACGCAAAATGATGTCGTCCCCCTGCAAGGTGATGCTGGTCAGATCCGGGATCGGCACCCCATCTGGCAATCTGAGGCGGGTGAAATCCCGGTGATAGTTCGAGGTGACGAACAGCTGGTTGTCCTGGGTGAAGACAGCTATGGACTTGATCAGCGGAGAATTTTTGCGGTGGGTCAGGCCAATCAGCCGCTTGAGGGACTCGCGGCTGTGCTGGGTCATGCCATATTCACTGGCAATCGCCAGGGGTTCAATGATGTTGATCCCCTGATCGATGAGGTTGTTTTCCAACTGCTGATAGCGGTGGAAGGTAAAGTAACCGGCCATCAGGCCACCGATGATCAGGGTGGGCAAAATGGTAAAGGCGAGAACGCGTGCTCTCAGGCCATATTTGGTCATACGAACAGGTCACCAGTGAACTGGATTGGCGATAGGGTCGATGGCAATACACGGGCTCTGTGGCCGTATTTGGTCATACTATTATTCTTGTGGGACAATACCCAGCTGCAGATTCCACAATCATGACATAGCCACCTATAGGCACCAAGTTTTATGGCCCAGTTTTTCAAGCCCCAAAAGAAGTCAACCCAGCTCCAACGTATTGAATTTACGATAGACAGTCTGGATCATCATTGCGTCGGTATTGGTCGTCACCAGGGTAAGGCGATCTTCGTTGAAGGGGCGCTGCCCGGCGAGGTCGTCAAGGCTCGCATCACCGAAGACAAGAAACAATATGGCCACGCGGCGTTGCAACAAGTGGTGACGCCCGCGGCCAATCGCATTGCCCCCTTCTGCAGCCACTTCCGCGAGTGCGGCGGTTGCAATGCCCAGCAGATGTCAGTAGCCGATCAGCAGGCTGCCAAGGCGGCGGGACTGGTCAGTCTGTTCGAGCGGTTGGGCAATATTCAGGCCCCGGCACTGGATCCGGTACTGACCGGTGAAGATCGTGCCTACCGCCGGGTCTGTCGACTGGCCATCAAATTTGACAAGAATGGTCGCTGCACCCGGGTCGGTTTTCGCCGTCGCAACAGCAACGATTTGGTTGAAATCGACGGCTGCCCGGTGCTGACCGCACCGCTCTCGGCACTTATCCCGCCGTTGCGTGAGTGCCTCAACCGGCTCAAGAGCCAGCGCGAGCTGGGCCACGCCGAGCTTATCCAGGCCGAGCAGGGGATCTTGATGCTGTTGCGCCATACCGGTCGCCCCAATGAGGCGGATCGCGCCCTGCTGGTGGCGTTTGCCCAGGCTCAGGGGATCGACCTCTACCTGCAGGCGGCCGATGAGCGTATCGAAGCGCTGCAGCAACAATTTTCCCCGTCCTACTCACTGGATGGCCTGTCTCTTGCATTTGTTCCCGGTGATTTCATTCAGGTCAATGGCCCGATCAACCAGAGCATGGTGGAGCAGGCGTTGGCATGGCTCGGCGCGACCAAAGATGACAAGGTGCTCGATCTGTTCTGCGGCATCGGTAACTTCACCTTGCCACTGGCCCATCAGGCCCGCGAAGTGGTGGGGGTCGAAGGTGAGCTGGCCATGGTGCAGCGGGCTGAAGAGAACGCCCGCCGCAACGGCATCACCAATGCCCGTTTTTACAAGGCGGACCTGAGCGGTGACATCGTCGGCATGTCCTGGGCGCGGGAAGGGTTTGATCTGGTGCTGCTGGATCCGGCTCGCCCCGGTGCGCTGGAAGTGATGGGACACGTAGTGAAACTTTCCCCCAAGCGGGTGGTCTATGTCTCCTGTAACCCGGTCACCCTGGCTCGTGACAGTCAGGTACTGGTGAAAGGGGGCTACCGTCTGGTGCGTCTGGGCATGCTCGACATGTTCCCTCACACAGGTCATCTGGAATCCATGGCGCTGTTTGAGCGGATCTAGAAAACGGATGCCCAGATGCGCCACCGCGGCCATCTGGGGTCTTTGGTTCGGTTGCGCGAGAGCGACAAAAGCTCACCCAGTGTGACAGCCTGGCGCTGTTTGGGCTGTCGTGATTGGGGTAAGCTAGGCACTCGTACATAGGTAGGGTCGGTGGGGCTACGCTATTGTCTTTTTTGACAATATGCCTTGAAAAGCCCCCCAAACATCCCCATTTGACGCAGTCTCATGAGGAGAGAAAGCGCTAGCTTTCGGCCCGATAATTTAAAGGATTGATACCATGGTGGCGGTTCGCGATATTCATTTGAAAGATAACTTCACTCTGGAGGAGTGGGTTGGCTCACTCGCACTCAGTGACAGTGACAAAGATCAGCTGCGAACTGTTTACCAGTATTGTCTGACGCTTGGAGACGAAGCCCTCACCAGTCGCCTGCTGGTGCGTGGCGTCGAGATGGCGGGCATCTTGTTGATGCTCAGCATGGATCTCGGCACCCTCAAGGCCGCGATCATCTACCCCTTCGTCGAGGCCGGTCTCATCAGCCAGGAGCGGATGGACGAAGACTTCGGCCCCAAGATCGCCAAGCTGGTGGAAGGGGTGCTGGAGATGGAAGCGATTCGCTCCCTGCAGACCCTCCATCGCAGTGAAACCTCGCCGGAACAGGTCGATAACGTGCGCCGCATGTTGCTCGCCATGGTCGAGGATGTGCGCGCCGTGGTGATCAAGTTGGCGGAGCGGATCGCCTGCCTGCGGGAAGCCAAAAAGGCGGATGAAGAGACCCGGGTCTTGATGGCTCAGGAGATCACCAACATCTATGCGCCGCTGGCCAACCGGCTCGGCATCGGCCAGCTCAAGTGGGAGCTGGAAGATCTCGCCTTCCGTTACCTGCACCCGGACACCTACAAGCAGATCGCCAAGCAGCTCGATGAAAAGCGTCTTGATCGGGAGCGTTACATCCGCGAGTTTGTGCAATCCCTGCGGGATGGCCTCAAAGAGGCGGGGGTCGAGGCTGAAGTCAACGGTCGTCCGAAACACATCTACAGCATCTGGCGCAAGATGCAGAAAAAACACCTCGAATTCAACGAGCTGTTCGACGTGCGTGCGGTGCGGGTAGTCACCAAGCGGCTGCAGGACTGTTATGCGGCGCTCGGCATCGTTCATACCCACTTCCACCATATTCCCCGCGAGTTTGACGACTATGTCGCCAACCCCAAACCCAACGGTTACCAGTCGATCCATACCGTGGTGGTCGGGCCCGAGGGCAAGACAGTCGAGATCCAGATCCGTACCGATCAGATGCATCAGGATGCGGAACTCGGCGTGGCGGCTCACTGGCGCTACAAGGAAGGGGCCCATGCGGTCAACAAGGCCAACAACTTCGAAGACAAGATCGAGTGGCTGCGCAAGCTGCTTGCCTGGCAGGAGGATCTTTCCGAGAGCGGTTCCTTGCTCGAGGATCTGCGCAGTCAGGTGTTCGAAGATCGGGTCTACGTCTTCACCCCGAAAGGGGATGTGATCGACTTGCCAGCAGGTGCGACTCCGCTCGACTTTGCCTATCACGTCCACAGCATGATCGGCCACCGCTGCATTGGTGCCAAAATTGATGGCCGCATCGTGCCGTTCACCTACGCGTTGCAGACCGGCGATCAGGTCGAGGTGATCACCCAGAAGGAGCCGAACCCGAGCCGCGACTGGATGAACCCCAACTCCGGCTTCCTGCGCTCCAGCCGGGCGCGGGCCAAGGTGGCGACCTGGTTCAAAAAGCTGGATCGGGACAAGAACATAGTGGCCGGTCGCGAGCTGTTCGAGAAAGAGCTGGATCGCCACAACCTCAGCATGTCCAAGATCGACAAGGGCAACATGCTGCGCCGCTTCAATCAGGAGAGCACCGACGATCTGCTGGCCGGTATTGGCAGTGGCGATATCCGCATCAACCAGGTGCTCAACTATCTCGACACCTGCTACAACAAGCCGACGGCGGAGGAAGAAGATCGCCGCCTGCTGGAGAAGCTGGAACAGAAGGCCAATGCGCCGCTGCGCCACAAACCCAAAGATCACATCGTAGTGGAAGGGGTCGGCAACCTGATGACCCATATCGCCCGCTGCTGTCAGCCGATCCCGGGAGACTCCATTCAGGGCTTTATCACCATGGGGCGCGGCGTCTCCATCCATCGCGAGGATTGCGAGCAGCTCAAGGAGCTTTGCCGTCGTAACCCTGAGCGGCTGATCGATGCGGTGTGGGGGGAGAACTACTCCGGCGGCTACGGCCTCACCATCCGGATCATCTCCAACGATCGCTCCGGCTTGCTGCGCGATATCACCACTGTGCTGGCTAACGAGAAGATCAATGTGATGGGGGTACGCTCGCGCTCCAACGTGCGCGAACAGACCGCCGAGATCGACATGGAGCTGGAGATCTACAACATCAACGCCTTCAACCGGGCGTTGGCCAAGTTGAGCCAGCTTAACGACGTGATCAGCGCCAAGCGTCTCTGATTGTCATCAAGAACCAACTCGTGACCGACCGCCAGGTCGGTCACTGTTTTCCCCCAGTGGTACGCATCAACAAGCGAATACCCCATGTTCCAGCGTTACGACCGCTCTCACTTGCTCGACATGAGATTGACCGGCTGCGCGGCTTGATGTTGCTTGATCCCCCTTTAACGAATCGATAGTGAGTTGCCCATGTCCCAACGTTACGACCTTCCCCAACTGCTCGACATCATGGCTCGTCTGCGCGATCCGCAAACCGGTTGCCCCTGGGATCTGAAGCAGAACTTCCAGAGCATAGTGCCGCACACCCTGGAAGAGGCCTATGAAGTGGCTGATGCCATCGAGACCGAGGATTGGCAGGGATTGAAAGGGGAGTTGGGCGATCTGCTGTTTCAGGTGGTGTTTTATGCCCAGCTTGGTAAGGAACGAGGACTGTTCGATTTTGCCGATATCATCGATACGGTGAGTGAAAAGCTCATTCGCCGCCATCCTCACGTCTTTTCTGATGCAGACCTCGATAATGAGCAGGCGGTGAAGGCCAATTGGGAAGCGGAAAAAGCCAAAGAGCGCGCTGCCCTTGATAAAGAGAGCGTGCTGGACGATATCCCGCTCTCCTTGCCCGCCTTGAGCCGCGCCGCAAAAATTCAGAAACGCTGCGCCACCGTCGGCTTTGACTGGAAGACTCTCGGGCCGGTGGTGGACAAGATCCACGAAGAGATCGACGAAGTGATGGAAGAGGCCTTGATGGCCGATGTGGACGAGGCGCGGGTCAGCGACGAACTCGGCGATCTGCTGTTTGCCACCGTCAATCTGGTGCGCCATTTGGGCAAGGATCCGGAGCAGGTACTGCGGGGCGCCAATGGCAAGTTCGAGCGGCGCTTTCGTCAGGTTGAGCAGTTTATCGCCGCCGAAGGCTTGAAAATGACCGATTGCACCCTTGAAAAGCTAGATGCTGCCTGGGATCGGGCCAAGGAAACCGAGCAAAATTGATTTGGCGCAAGATGGGGTGACGATGAGCCTGATAGATTTTTGTTCATTGTTTGGGAGAGGGGTTTTTGCTATATTGTTTCCCCGTCCTGCTTCATCCCCGAAGCACCCCTTAAAACTCCCTAAACTTCTTTCAGGTTCAGCATGACGACAAAATATATTTTTGTAACTGGTGGCGTTGTTTCATCCCTCGGCAAAGGCATTGCCGCAGCTTCTCTGGCGGCCATTCTGGAAGCCCGTGGTCTGGATGTGACCATCATGAAACTGGACCCCTATATCAACGTGGATCCGGGCACCATGAGCCCGACCCAGCATGGTGAAGTGTTCGTAACCGAGGACGGGGCCGAAACCGATCTGGATTTGGGCCACTACGAGCGTTTCATCCGCACCAAGATGACCCGTCGCAACAACTTTACCACCGGCCGTATCTACGCCGATGTACTGCGTAAAGAGCGCCGTGGTGACTATCTGGGTGCCACCATTCAGGTTATCCCGCACATCACCAACGCCATCAAAGAGCGGGTGATTGCCGGTGCCGAAGGCCATCAGGTTGCCATCGTCGAAGTGGGCGGCACCGTGGGTGACATCGAATCCCTGCCGTTCCTCGAAGCGATTCGCCAGCTGGCGACCATCGTTGGCCGCAACAACGCCATGTTCATGCACCTGACGCTGGTGCCTTACCTGGCGGCTGCCGGTGAAGTGAAGACCAAGCCGACCCAGCACTCCGTTAAAGAGCTGCTCTCCATCGGTATTCAGCCTGATGTGCTGATCTGCCGCTCTGACCGTGCCATTCCGGCCAATGAGCGCGCCAAAATTGCCCTGTTCTGCAACGTGCCAGAGCGCGCCGTCATCTCCATGAAAGACGTTGACTCCATCTACAAGATCCCGGCACTGCTCAAGTCCCAGAATCTGGACTCCTACTTCACCGAGCGTTTCGGTCTGGAGTGCAAAGAAGCTGACTTGTCCGAGTGGGAGCAGGTTGTGTTCGAAGAGGCCAACCCGACTGCAGAAGTGACCATCGGTATGGTCGGCAAGTACGTATCCCTGCCGGATGCCTACAAGTCGGTCAACGAAGCACTCAAGCACGGTGGTCTCAAGACCCGTCTTTCCGTCACCATCAAGTACATCGACTCCCAGGATATCGAGACCCGTGGCTCCGAGCTGCTGGAAGGTCTGGATGCGATTCTGGTCCCGGGTGGCTTCGGTGAGCGTGGTGTGGAAGGCAAAATTCTGGCGGCCCAGTATGCCCGTGAGAACAAGATCCCCTACCTGGGTATCTGCCTCGGCATGCAGGTTGCCATGATCGAATTTGCTCGCAACGTTGCGGGTATGGCTGGCGCGCACTCTTCTGAGTTCAAGAAAGATTGTGCCTATCCGGTTGTCGGCCTCATCACCGAGTGGGTGGATGAAGAAGGTAACGTCGAGACCCGTACCGAAGGCTCTGATCTGGGCGGCACCATGCGTCTGGGTTCCCAGCTCTGCCACCTGGTCGAAGGTTCCAAGGTGCGTCAGATGTACGGCAGCCCGACCATTTACGAGCGTCACCGTCACCGTTACGAAGTGAACAACAAGCTGCTGCCGCAAATTGAAGCAGCCGGTTTGAAAGTGACCGGTCTCTCCGCCGACAAGAAGTTGGTGGAAATTATCGAGATCCCGGATCACCCCTGGTTTGTGGCAGCGCAGTTCCACCCGGAGTTCACTTCCACTCCTCGTGATGGCCACGCTCTGTTCGCCGGGTTTGTGAAGGCGGCAGGCGAGTATCAGAAGCGTAATTTGAAGTAATTTAAAATAAATGCGGTTGGGGCTCTGTGCCACAGCCGCTTTTTTTGGCATATTTTTGTTGTTTTTTTACGAAACCTGAGGAAATACACATGTCCAAGATCGTTAAAGTAATCGGTCGTGAAATCATCGACTCCCGTGGTAACCCGACCGTTGAGGCCGAAGTTCACCTGGAAGGTGGTTTTGTTGGTATGGCAGCAGCTCCGTCTGGCGCATCTACCGGTTCCCGCGAAGCGCTGGAACTGCGTGACGGCGACAAGAGCCGTTTCCTGGGTAAAGGCGTGCTGAAAGCCCTCGAAGCCGTAAACGGCCCGATTGCTCAAGCTCTGCTGGGTAAAGATGCCAAGGACCAGGCCGCTATCGACCAGATCATGATCGACCTCGACGGCACCGAGAACAAATCCAAGTTTGGCGCCAACGCCATCCTGGCTGTTTCCCTGGCTAACGCCAAAGCCGCCGCTGCTGCCAAAGGCATGCCGCTGTACGCTCACATCGCTGAGCTGAACGGCACCGCGGGTGTTTACTCCATGCCGCTGCCGATGATGAACATCATCAACGGTGGTGAGCACGCCGACAACAACGTCGACATTCAGGAGTTCATGATCCAGCCGGTTGGCGCCAAGACCCTGAAAGAAGCTGTCCGCATGGGCGCTGAAGTGTTCCACAACCTGGCCAAAGTGCTGAAGTCCAAGGGCTACAACACTGCAGTCGGTGACGAAGGTGGTTTCGCTCCTAACCTGAAATCCAACGCCGAAGCACTGGAAGTAATCGCTGAAGCCGTTGCTGCTGCCGGTTACAAGCTGGGCACCGACATCACTCTGGCGATGGACTGTGCTGCTTCCGAGTTCTACGACGCAGAGAAGAAAGAGTACAACCTGAAAGGCGAAGGTCGTATCTTCACCTCCAACGGTTTCTCTGACTACCTGGCTGACCTGACCACCAAGTTCCCGATCGTCTCCATCGAAGATGGCCTGGACGAATCTGACTGGGACGGTTTTGCTTACCAGACTGCTGAACTGGGCAAGAAAATCCAGATCGTTGGTGACGACCTGTTCGTGACCAACACCAAGATCCTGAAGCGCGGTATCGACAACGGCGTTGCCAACTCCATCCTGATCAAGTTCAACCAGATCGGTTCCCTGACCGAAACTCTGGCTGCCATCAAGATGGCCAAAGACGCTGGCTACACTGCCGTCATCTCCCACCGTTCCGGTGAGACCGAAGACGCGACCATCGCCGACCTGGCTGTTGGTACTGCTGCTGGCCAGATCAAGACCGGTTCCATGAGCCGTTCTGACCGTGTTGCCAAGTACAACCAGCTGATCCGTATCGAAGAAGCTCTGGGTGCCAAAGCTCCTTTCCGCGGTCTGAAAGAAGTTAAAAACCAGGCTTAATTTGCTGGTTTACCAGCCTCGGCTGGAATGAAAAAAACCGGAACCCAAGGGTTCCGGTTTTTTTATGGCTGATCCTTGCCACAACGGCCTGAGAGGCGAGGGCGTTGTGTCTCTGGTCTCGGGTCAGACAAACGGGAGCGTGCGCTGATAGCGCCCTGCATGCGCCTTGAAGCCCAGTTTTTCAAACAGGGCGATAGAGCGGACGTTATCTGCATCGATATCTGCGGTAAGGCGGGTGACTCCCAGCGTGCCTGCATGGGTGAACAGCAATCGCAGCGCTTCCGACATAAACCCTCTGCGCCAATAGGCCGCATTGAGCAGACAGCCCACCTCGCAGCAGTGGCCCGCCTCGCTGAAACTGTGCAGGCCGCAGGTGCCGATCACCTTGTTGCTCTCCAGCTCGACAATCGCCCACTCCAGCGACTCACCCGTTTGCTCCAGCCGCACCACGCTCGCCATCATCTGCGCCACCATGGTGGGGGAGGTAAAGCAGGGCTCAGAGGCAAACTCCATGGTCAGTGGATTGCCATAAATCTCGAACAGATCGGCGGCATCCTGCGGGCCAATGGTGCGCAGCACAATCCGTCTGCCGGTTAAGTCAGGCTTCATCTATCTCCTTGGGAAAGATACAGGTGAAAAACGAGACAGCATGAAAGTCGGTCTGTGAAGGCAACTGGTACTATCACGAAATATTTGTATCGCGAACGTCCGATTACGCTTCGCTAATCGAACCTACGGGCTCCTTGGCGCGGGTGTTACGTCAGCAAAGATACAGGTGAAAAACGAGACTGCGTGAAAGTCGGTCTCTGAAGGCAATTGGTGCTATCACGAAATATTTCTATCGTGAACGTCCGATTACGCTTCGCTAATCGACCTACGGGCTTTGTTATTCATTAACCTTGCATCTATTTTATTCGAAAAATCTGAGAAGCCATCCAGGTCAAAAGGGGCGTAAATTTTCTTGCGACTGTTAGTACGAATGACCATGCAATCCACTATGAGTAATTTTCCCATACTCACACCGATCATCTCTGTATAGGGTATGGATACTTTCTGGAAAAAGCGGTTTCTACCTACCACATCCTCGCTCCTCAATTCGACGGAAAACAATCTGGAGGCTTGAGCCATTGCGAACAATACAACGAAGGATGCTAGCAGGATTTTTAAATATTGGTAAAAGAGCCAAGAGCCCAACTCCATGTCGAGTTGGGTTTTGTATGTACTGAGTGCAACAAACCCGACAAAAATCAATGTGATAAATATAAAGAACCGCTTGCTCATAGAGAGTAATGGTTGTTTCCAATTTAATGAATATTGCATTGTCTATTCCCGTTGGATAAAAATAACATCTACTTAATCAGTGAATGACAGAGGATTTCCACCTTGTCAGGAAAGTTTGCTATAGAGATAGTGGATTTTCCGGATTTTTTTGGCCGGTTTATTCGCGATTGTCCGAATACGCTTCGCTATTCGAACCTACGAGCTACCTACCACATCCTCACTTCTTAATTCGACAGAAAACAATCTGGAGGCTTGAGCTATTGCGAACAATACAATGAAGGCTGCTAGCAGTATTTTTAGGTATTGGTAAAAGAGCCAGAAACCCAGCTCCATATTCAGTTGTGTCTTGTATGTGCTGAGAGCAACGCCTCCTGAAAAAATCAATGTAATAAATATAAAGGATCGCTTGCTCATGGAGAGTAATGGTTGTTTCCAATTTAATGAATATTTCATTGTTTATTCCAACTGGATAAAAATAACGTCCACTTAATCAGTGCATGGCAGAGGATCTCCGCCTTGTCAGGGAGGTTTGCTATCGAGATCGTGGGTTCTCCGGATTTTTTTTGGGGCCGATTTATTCGCGATTGTCCGAATACGCTTCGCTAATCTAACCTACGGGCTGTTATGTATCTGACTTCATATTTAAACCAAATTCAAATATGAACATCTCAACTTGCCCATGTGATGCTGAATATTTTTTCGAAAAATCATCTATAAGTTGCAAAAAATCAGGATATCTTTTTTCGGCATTGCCTGTATTTATACCTTTGAGAGTATAAAATCCAGACAAAAAGCTTTTATTAATTGAGTCAATTATGCGTTTGTCCAAGATGACACAAGGAAATGAATTCACTTTTGCATTGATGAAATAAAGAAACTTTGTGTACGTGGATAAACCTAAACCTTGTATCGATTTGGTCGCATTGTAATGCGAATCCCAATCTGTTATTCCATTGCTCGCCTCTTTCAATAAGGATACAACTATATCTAATTTATCTGTTATATTCTTGAAATGATTGCCTCTCATGCCTGCGGGATAACCCCAAAGTATTACTGCAATTACTAAAGTCTCATAATCACCAGAGTTTGCTAACTTAAACAAGTCTTTTCGTGATATTTCTACCTCATCATTTTTTTTGAATAGACTAAAGAGAATGACGCTTGTTTTATTATTTTTTGATAAAAATTTTTCCCATGTACTCTTCTTTGAAGTGAATGATTGATAATCCATTGGCATACACTTAATTAATTTTTCAAATCGATTCATGACGGGAATCCATAGATGCATAACAGTGATTAGATGGAAGGCAGTACTAACACATTAATACCGTCTTCCATCTAACTCCGCTTCGGCCTAATTCAGAATGCGATAAATGGTGCTGTAAATAAACCATTTGCCACCATGCCTATAAAGCTGAACGTGTTCGCTTGACTTTCTTTGTTAGAGCAACAATTACAACAGTTAAGGCCTTGGTCATGGAAAGCACCGGCATGGCTACCGCCCCTGAATTTCAGCCTCCAGTCTGCTGCTTTTTACCTGCGAGATAGCTGGCATGGCTCATGGGGAGACTCCGACGAGGCGTGTGTTGCCAATTGGCTATATTACTGGCGGGCGGGCTGAGGGAAAGGGGGAGATGGCGGATTCCTGAGCAAGATCAATAAATTAATGAGTAAGGCCGTTTGATCGCCAGTTGGCGGGATGGGGCGAGTCTTGATCGGGAAGGTGAAAGGTTGGCAGGGAGTGGTGTAGAGGGCGCGGTTTGCTGTCGCTCGCCGCTTGTTGGTTTTCAGATTTCAAAGCAGCGGAGCGGCAGTGCCGCCCCGTATCAGAGTCAGCCCTTGGTCGGATTTTCCATGCAAGTGAGGGTTGGCTGGCCATAACGCTCCAGCGTGGCGTCGTCCCCTTTGGTGAAGAAGGTGAGATTTTGCCCTTCATAACGGGCGCCGCTGGCGCTGGGGGTTTCATAGGCGAGCACTTGTTGCTGCTTGTCGCCCTCGCTCAGGTTGATCACCGCGGCGGGCAGCTTGGCATCGTTATAGAAGTAGGTGGAGAGAGTGACGCTCTTGCCGCACTGGTAGTTGACCGGGGTTGGCACCATCAGTTGGCCGCCGCTGATCTGCAATTCGGTGATCCGCAGCAGGTAGTTATCCTCCACGCACTGGCGCAGATCCTGCCCCTTCCAGCAGTCATTGCGCCCCTTGATCCAGCCGCGCTGCATGGCACGCTCGGTCTTGAGCTGTTCGGGAGAGAGCTGCGCAATCGCCTTGGGGTAGAGGGCCGCCAGTTCGTTATCAAGGGCGGCCAGTCCGGCATCCTTGCAGATCAGGGTTTCGACCGCTCCGGCTGCTTTGCCGCAGTCAAAGGAGGGGGTCGCAGCGCTGGCCAGCAGAGGGGCAAACAGCAGGGTGGCAAGCAAGGTCTTGTTCATCGATAGATTCCAGCAATGAAGAGGGCGTATCGGCCTACTACAGCACACTCTAAGGGGCAATGCAGCTGTGGGGGCGAGCGCTTTTTGCAGGGGGAGGGGCGGTTGTGGCATAGCTTACTCGGGCGCGGAGGCGTTTGTTGTTGGCTGAGACAATAACGGGTTAACAACAGCGCGGAGGCGTCGCTATTTTGAACGAACGCCCCAGCGGGTGGCATTGCGCTTTCGCTCCGCCTCAAGTGACGTGCTAGATTGCCGACTTTTGTTTATAACAAGCAGGCTAAAATATGTTCAGGTTTTTGATGGGAGCCTTGTTGGCTATCACGCTGTCCGGTTGCGCCGCCATGTTCAATGGCACCAGCCAACAGGTTTCTATCCGCAGTCAGGATCCGGATGCGGAGATTTACGTCAACGATATGCTGCTGGGCCATGGCAATGTGATCACCTCGTTCAAGAAGAAAGAGAACTACATCATCACGGTCAGGCGTGCCGACTGCTACTCGGTGAGCATCCCGGTCTCCAAGTCGTTTGACGCCACCACTCTGCTCGGGATCTTTATCGATTTTGGCGTTGTCTCCATTCTGGTGGTCGATGGTGTCGGCACCGGTGCCTGGCAGAAGTTTGATCAGAGCGCCTATATCGTGGATCCACTCTGCAAGAAAGCCTGATAAGACCTGATGGGGGCATCGGGTGATGCATCCAGCCAACGGTTTTTGCTGATGTGAAAAACCCGACCTTCCTTGCCGGAATGTCGGGTTTTTTGTGCGGGTAACGCGGGGCCGAGGGGCGGGTTATCCAGTTGCTTAGTTTGCCGCCGTTGCTTGGTTTGGCGCAGCTGCTTGGTGTGTCGCAGTTGCTTAGGCCAGCGCCAGTTGCTGGCGGCTACGCCACAGCCGCTCGTGGAAGAAGAACACCACGGTATTGATGGCCGGTTCGATCGCCGCCATCACGCCACCGGTGAGCAGCTCGCCGCTCAGCAGGAAGGCAACCCCGAAGGCGATGCTGAAGTGCACCAGTGCGAAGCTGCTGGTCTTGGCCTGCAGGCTGTGGTTTGGCTTGAACTTGTGCCAGCCAAGGTCATGAAAGTAGAAGGCGACCGTGTTGACGGCGGGCTCGATCAGGGCGATCAGGCTGGCGGTCAGCAGCTCCCCGGTCAGCAGGTAGGCCACAGTAAAGGCAACGATAAAGTGCAGGATGGCAAAGCTGATGGTTTTTTTCATGATGGCGGCTCCCTCTGTTGATGAGATGAGTATCCGCTAGAATGAGACTAAATGAAAACTATTCTCATCTATTGCCAGAATAGAGAGAACCTATCAACGGGCGAGTTGTCGATGCGGTTCAGAGGTTGCCAATCGCAGCCAAGGCGATAAAGTACGGGTTCATCCACATTTGCCCATGAAAAAGGATCTTTCATGAATATCAATGCCACCCTGCTTGGCCAGTTCATTGCCTTGCTGATGATCATCGTCGGCGCCATCGCCTGGCGACTGGCGCGCCGCAAGAGCGAGCATCCGGCGCTGGTCACCCTTATCTGCTCCCTGCTCTGCCTGTTTCCCCCCTTTGGCCTGCTGGCCCTGTTGCTGGTTGCGCTGAAACAGGATCTGCCCGCCCGTTCATAGGGGGCGCAGCGGTTGGCGCACAGGTTCAGACAGCCCCATAAACGGGCCACATCAATAGAAAAAGCCCCGTGATGGGGCTTTTGCGTTTCAACTTTGTGGTCGCTGCGGGGCGAGGGATTAATCCTCGGCCTTGTTGAGCCACTCCACCTTGTACTGGGCGCCGGCACCCTGCGCCAGCTTGGCACACAGCGGTTTGAGGAAGGCCTCGATCTGCTCGTCCAGCATCCAGGGCGGGCTGATGATCAGCATCCCTGAGCCGTTCATGCCCCAGTCGCTGGTCTGAGCGGCCACTTCCAGCTCGGCTACCAAGACGTTACCGAAGTTTTCCCGCTTGATGGCGCGCAGCATGTCGCGGGATTTGTCCGCCTCTTGCCCGAGGATTGGATACCAGAGGGCGTAGATGCCGGTCGCCCAGCGTTTCTGCGCCTTTTTCAGGGTATCGACCACGGCGAAGTAATCTTCCTTCAGCTCGTAGGGCGGATCGATCAGCACCAGCCCGCGGCGTGGGGTCGGCGGCAGCAGGGCGATCAGCCCCTCGAAGCCGTCACGGTGGTGCACGGCAACGCGGGGGTCATAGCCCATGTTGGCGCGCAGATCGTCCACTTCATTGTTGTGCAGCTCCATCAGCGCCAGCTTGTCCTGCTCGCGGGTGAGGCGGCGTGACAGCTCGGGGGAGCCCGGGTAGTAGTGCAGCTCGCCGCCGTCTCCTTCTTGACCGGGGTTCATCTCTTCGATGACGCCCAGATAGGGAGCCATGGCAGACCACTGGGCCCGCTCATCCCACAGGCGGCCGATGCCGTCGGCATACTCGGCCTTCTTCTGGGACCAGTCGCCGCGCAGGTCGTAGAGACCGCCACCGGCATGGGTGTCCAGCACGATGAAGGGCTTATCCTTCTTCTTGAGGGATTCGATGATCAGGGCCTGAACGGCGTGTTTCAGCACGTCGGCGTGGTTGCCGGCGTGAAAGGCGTGGCGGTAGCTCAGCATATTAGGTCTCTGAGGGGCCCCTGTTGGGCACCCAATAACGATAGATAGTTCAACAAATTGCGGCTGTTGCCGCGATACAGGGAGAGGCTGCGCAGGGTCTGCAGCAAGACCCCTTGCTGCAGCCGTTCCAGCTCCAGCTCGTGGGCCAACATGGTTTGGTACTCCTGCGCATCGACCCGCGCCTTGGCGCTCTGGCGCAGGGCGCGCCACGGGGTCAGCACTGCTTCGGTCTGCACCAGCGCCGGTTGCAGATCGGTGAGATCAACCACGATGCCGAGCTGATCGAGCCGGTGCAACAGCAGCGCCAGATTGACGTTGCCCCCCAGCGTTTGCACGGTGAGCCAGTCCTGACTGCGCTCACCATAGATCTTGCCACTCCAGTGCCAGAAGCCCAGCGGCGTCGGTAACTCATGTACCGCGATCCGCTCGCTTGCCATCAGCTGATCATCACGCAAAGAAGGCCTGCTCCATGGTTTCCAGCTCCTCTGAGAGGCTCATCCACTCCAGCTCAACTTCCTCCAGCTGCTCCTTGAGGGGGCCCTGGGATTTGAGCAGTTCGGAGAGCTGGTTCTTGGCGCTCTCTTCATAGATGGCAGGATCGGCCAGCTGACTCTCGATGTCGCCAAGCTTGCCCTGCAGCTTCGCCATGCTCGCTTCAAGTTTTTCGAGCTTTTGACGCAGCGGGCGGGTCTGCTGGCGGAACTGGGCTTCAAGTCGTTTCTGATCCTTGCGTGCCACTGCAGAGTTGGCAGAGACCGGGCCATCAGCCGGTTTGGCGTTGGCCTCTTTCTCCTGCTCGCCGAGCCACTTGTGGTAGTCGTCGAGATCGCCGTCGAATGGCTCGACCCGGCCACCGTGCACCAGATAGAAGTCATCGGTAGTGGTACGCAGCAGGTGACGGTCGTGCGACACCACCACCATGGCCCCTTCGAAGCCTTGCAACGCCATGGTCAGGGCGTGGCGCATCTCCAGATCCAGGTGGTTGGTCGGTTCATCCAGCAGCAGCAGGTTCGGTTTTTGCCAGGTGACGAGAGCCAGCACTAGCCGCGCTTTTTCGCCGCCGGAGAAGGGGGCCACCTTGTCGAGGGCCTTGTCGCCGTGAAAGCCGAAGCTGCCCAGATAGTTGCGCAGCTCCTGCTCGGATTTGTCCGGCGCGAGGCGGGCCAGATGATCGAGGGGGGTATCGTCGAGACGCAGGGTCTCCAGCTGATGCTGGGCGAAGTAGCCGATGCTGACCCCGGCGCTCACCTCCAGCTTGCCAGACAGCGGCGGGTTGGAGCCTGACAGCATCTTGATGAAGGTGGATTTACCGGCGCCGTTGCGACCGAGCAGACCGATCCGTGAACCCGGTACCAGGTTCATTTTGATCTTCTCCAGAATGACCTTGTCACTGTAACCGGCGCACAGGTTCTCCATGGCGATCAGCGGGGTCGGCAGGGCTGACGGCTGGCGAAACTCGAAGCTGAATTCGGAATCGGCGTGGGCGGGCAGGATCTTCTCCATCCGCTCCATCGCTTTGAGGCGGCTCTGGGCCTGACGAGCCTTGGAGGCTTTGTAGCGGAAGCGATCGACATACGCCTGCATGTGGGTCATCTCCCGCTGCTGCTTCTCGTACATGGATTGCTGCTGGGCCAGCTGCTCGGCGCGCTGCAGTTCGAAATCGGAGTAGCCGCCGGTGTACTCGTTGAGCTTGCCGTTCTCGATATGGATGATGCGGTTGATCACCGAATCGAGGAAATCGCGGTCGTGAGAGATAAGGACCAGCGTGCCCTGATAGCCCTTGAGCCACTTCTCCAGCCAGATCACCGCATCGAGATCCAGGTGGTTGGTCGGTTCATCGAGCAGCAGCAGATCGGATCGGCAAAGCAGCGCCTGAGCGAGGTTTAGACGCATTCGCCAGCCACCGGAGAAGCTGCGCACCGGCGAGCCGAGCTGTTCGTCGCTAAAACCCAGACCATGGAGCAGTTCGGCCGCGCGGGCGCGAATGCTGTAGGCGCCAATGGTGTCGAGCTTGCCATGCAGCTCGGCGACCAGCAGGCCATTGTCATCATGTTCGGCCTGCTGCAGCTGGCCTTCCAGAATGCGGAACTCTTTGTCGCCGTCGATCACGTAGTCGAGGGCGGAGCAATCGAGCGCCGGGGTTTCCTGGGCGACACCGGCAATCTGCCAGCCGACCGGCAGACTGAAGGCGCCGTTGTCGATGCTCAGCTCACCGCGAACCAGTGCAAAAAAGGTGGACTTGCCACAGCCATTTTTACCCACCAGGCCCACTTTGTGGCCGGGGTGAATGGTGGCGGATGCGTTGTCCAGCAGCTTGCGGCCGCCGCGGATCAGTTCGATTTGACTGGCAACTATCATGGAGAGGGTCTGCTTGCTCAAAATGGAGGAGAAAATCTGGCGCGGATCTTACGTGAAATGGCGAGGATTTGCACTTGAGCAAAGGGCTGGCCACTGGCTGGCGCGGTAAAAACATGCCATAACAGAGAAACCAGTTCAGTTCGCGGAGGTTAGCATGCATATCAGGGATATTATGACGACTCGAGTCGCCACCGTTTCTATGGATGATCGACTCAATGTCATCAAAGGTATCTTCGAGCAGGCTCACTTCCGCCATCTGCTGGTGTTGGAGGAGGATAAACTGGTGGGGGTTATTTCGGACCGGGATCTGTTTCGCGCCATCAGCCCCTACCTCGACTCCGAGGCCGAGATGAGCCGCGATACCGAGACCCTCAACCGACGGGCTCACCAGGTCATGAGCCGTCAGCTCATTACCATCGGCCCCCATCTCACTGTGCGCGACGGCGTCAAGCTGATGCTGGAAAAGGGGGTCTCCTGCCTGCCCGTGCTGGAGAATGGCGAGCTGGTCGGCATCATCAGCTGGAAGGATTTTCTCAAGGTGGCGCTGGAGAGTGACGCGCTGGATTGAGCCCGGCGTTCATCGCACCAAGCTGACACAGAGCACTAAAAGAGAGAGGGGAGCCAAGGCTCCCCTCTCTCTATTTGAGCGCAACAGACTAGAGCGCAACTGATGGCACCGGTTGGCGCGCCGTCTGCATCATCATGACTCGGGCCGCCTTTCGACAAGGCATGAGGGACCGTTGCCGGAGAGGTGTGGCTGCAAATGGGTGCGGATCTCGCGCAGGGTGCGCTGGTACTGCTGTCCATGTTGATCGAGAAACGCGGGGCTGTGTTTGAGGCGTCGCTCCAGAGTGTCGACCAGCAGCGCCACCTTGGGGGCCGCCATGCCCGCAGGCCAGCCGTGTTGCAACAACTCCAGCAGGTGCCAGGCATCGCCGGGCAGGGCGGGGAACTCCACCAGCAACTGCAAGCCCGCCTGCAGAGCAGTCTGATACTGGTTGGCCTGCATCGCCTTGTGGCGCAGCTGGCGCAGTTCGCTCAGCCGTTGTTCTCGCGCCGTCAGGCGCTGGCCCAGCTCGGTCACCAGATGATGAAACAGCTGGCGGGTCAGTGGGTGGGGTGCCACTCTGGCGCGGTAATGGGTCAGCTGGGTCAGGTAACGCTGGGCGTGGTGGGGCAGGCCACAGAACTGGCTGACCGCAAAGCCCAGCAGCAAGGCGAGATGGTTGTCGCTCGCATCGTCCGGATGGTGATGGGCAATCAGGATCAGCGCCTCGTCAAAGCGGTACTCCAGCCCCAGCATCAGTGCATGCAGCAGCCCATATTCGTGGGGTTCCAGCGTGGTCGTCCGTTTGAGGTGATCCCACTGCTGTTGCAGGGAACGAAGCCGGTTGCCGGACGGGGTTCCCCACAGTACCGCCAGACTGGCATTGAGCATAAAGCCGTCGATGGTGAGGCGGATGTGCTGTTCGGTGAAGTGGCGCAGGGTCAGGCTGTTGGCCTGCTCCAGCACTTTCTCCTCATTTTTCTGCACCAGCCCGAGCAACATGGCCAGTTGATGCCAGCGCGGCTGATGGGGGCGGATCTGCTGCAGTTCCCCCATGGTTTCCCACGCTGCCTGCCACTGATGCTGGTGCAGCTGGCTGGCCAGTGTCAGCTCCAGCCGAGTGGCGGCAGGCAATTTGGCCTGATGGCGCTGCAAGTCGGTCTGGGCGTTCTGCAGTTTGCCCAGCCCCAGCATGGCGTAGAAGAACCCGGCGCGTGGCCAGCTCGCCAGATACTCGTTGGTACAGAGAGCGTAGTGCTGGGCGGCGGCGATCCCCTCGGCCGATTGCAGCAGCAGGTAACCCTTGAGCCGATCCAGCCAGGGGGCCAGCGAGCGATGCTCCCGCTGAAACAGCAAGTCTTCGCACAGGGCGGTGGCCAGTTGCCACTCTCGCAGCAGGATGGGGGCGGCCAGGGTGCGAGTCAGGCTGCTTAATTTCACCAGTTGCTCGAGCACGACGGTGAGCTGCTGGGTCATGAAGGGGAGCTGCAGATAGAGGGAGAAGTAGAGATCCGAGGGGAGAAAATCCTGCTCACTCTGATCGGCATCCAGCAACAGCAGTACGCAACCGGGTTGCAGCAGGCCGAGGTAGTGAGCTTCGTGCAGCAGGCGAGCTCCCTCGAGCCCCTGCTGTTTGTCCTGCTGGCAGATGATGGCGCTGAACGCCTGTTGTTGCAGCAGGGCAAACAGGCCGCTGTGTACGTGGCCAGGATGACTGTGGTAGTGGATCTGGTCGGCGGGCACACCCTGTTCGGTCAGTTGTCGGGTGATGGCGCTGCGGAGCAGGGGAGCCTCTTCAAGCAGCAGTATCGTCATGCGCGCACTTCCTGTGAGCAAACCATTAAGTTGATTATGGTAGACCCAATGGGAACATCGGCCCAGTACTTAATAAGTGAAAAGTCAACAGTAGCAGGCAGGGTGGCGGAGGGGGCACTATAAGCTGCTATTTCAATCGGTTGTTGCCATCTCTCATGGCTGATATCGGTTATTGCCGAGGGCGGGCCTGCGCTGCAAAGGGGCAGTCGGCCTGGTGGATCAGCCGCGAGCCCTGGCCATGTTCCCCCTGCCAGCGTAATTCCAGCTTGCCGAGGCGGCCCAGATGGCGCAGCTCGAACTCGTAGCGCTGGCAGAGGTTGTCCTGAGGCAGGGTCGCCATGCCCGTTGGCAGCAGGTAGCGATAGCTGAGCAGCGGCCCATCCTCCAGCTTGCTGCTCACTGGCACCAGCCCCTCCTGCGTGGGCTGCGGTGCACTGAGTGCGCGGCGCAGGCTCAAGGGGGCATCGATCGCCTTTTGATAGTGCAGGCCGTTCATCGCCGCCAGCTCCTCTTCCAGCCGTTGCAACTCCCCTTCCAGCCCATTGAGCGCGGCCCCCAACTGCTGGTGGGTCGATGATGAGGCGCAGCCACCCAGCAGCAGGGTGGCAAGCAGCAGGGCGGCTCTGATGGGGGGCATGGCATCTCCTTGGCGAATGAGGGTCAGTTTGGGTGGCCCTGACTATAGCAGGGGGTTGCTGGGGGGCGTCCCCAGCAGCAGTTGTGCCAGACGGGCCAGCCCTTCGCCGACCCGGGCGTCGGTGGCGGGCTGGCTCAGGCTCAGACGTACCCCTTGCGGAGCGGCAAACTGGCCAGCGGCGAAGTGTTCCCCGCTCGCCACGCCGACGTCAAGGGCATCGGCGGCGGCGGCAAACTGCTGGCTGCGCCAGGGTTCCGGCAGCGGCAGCCAGGCGTGCATGCTCCCTTGCTGCCAGCGGGCGGCGGGCAGCAGATGGCGCAGCAGTTCGCCACGGCGTTTCAGTATCTCTCTCTGTTGTTGGATCAGCGGCATGATCTGGCGCTGGCTGACCATCTTGCAGGCCAGTTCAACCAGCAATGGGCTCACCATCCAGCTCGACAGCCGCATGGTCTGGGCGAAGGCGCTGCGCAGGGCGGGGGGCGTCAGCACGAAGCCGACCCGCAGGCCGCCGCAGGCGATCTTGGCCAGACTGCCCAGATAGATGACCCGCTCCGGCGCCAGATTGACCAGCGGCTGCGGGTGGGGCTCCGGCAGCAGGCCGTTGACGTCATCCTCGATGATCAGCAGACCGTGGCGGCGGGCGATGGCGACGATGGCCTCCCGCCGCGCCAGACTCATGATGGCGGTAGTGGGGTTTTGCAGGGTCGGGGTGAGGTAGAGCAGCTTTGCCCGGCGGGTGCGACAGGCGGCCTCCAGCGCCTCGGGCAGCAGCCCCTCCTCGTCCATTGCCAGCCCCACCACCTGATTTTTCAGCTGGCGGGCGTTGCCCAGCATGCCGGGGTAACTCAATCCTTCGCACAAAATGGTCTCCCCCACGCAGTTGGTGGCCAGCAGCGCCAGCATGATGCCGTGCTGGGCGCCGTGGCTGAACAGCAGACGATCCTCACTGCAGTCCACCCCTTGCTCCACCAGCCAGTCGACGAACTGCTGGCGCTGATCCGGCCGCCCCGCCTCCTGGTCGTAGCCGAGCAGGGCGTTGAGATCCCCGTCCGCGACTTCCCCCAGCAGGGGACGAATGATGGCGGCCCGATCCAGCTGCACCGGCAGGTTCTGCCACAACTCGATGCGGTGCCCCTCCTCTTTGCGGATCACCCACTCATTGGCAGGATCCGTGTTCGCCCCCTTAACCCCGTTTCCCTTAACCCAAGTGCCGTGGCCTACTCGGGCTGCCAGCAGGCCGCGCCGCTCTGCCTCGCTGTAGGCGCGGGTGATGGTGCCAACGGTGACACCCAAGCGATCCGCCAGGGAGCGGTGGGTGGGCAATCGGGTCTGCGGGGGCAGTTCGCCGCTTGCGATCCCCTGTTCGATCGCCTTGACCAGCTTGAGGTAGAGGGGGCCATCGAAGGCCGCCAGGTCGGGGGTCCAAATTGTCATGGTGACAATAAATCCATTGATCCAAATTTGTTCCCAATATAGCGTAAATTTCATCCCAATCACAACCAGATAGCGCACATTGTATCGATACAATGTGGCAAATATAAGGAGTCACAATATGACGATGGAGTGGTATGTCACCCTGTTCGGTTTTGCCGTACTCACCTGCGGTACGCCGGGGCCCAACAACCTGATGCTGACGGCCTCCGGCGCCAACTTCGGGGTGCGGCGCACCCTGCCACATCTGCTCGGGGTGGGGGTGGGGCAGCCGGTGTTGCAGCTGGTACTGGCCTTGGGGCTCTATCCCCTGTTCGAGCGTTGGCCGCTGCTGCGCCTCGCTTTGCAGATCTTCGGCAGCCTCTACCTGCTGTGGCTGGCCTGGCGCATCGCGGTGGCCGGTGCACCGGGAGATCCGGCCCGGCGCGCCCGTCCGCTGACCATGCTGGAAGGGCTGGGTTTTCAGTTCCTGAATCCCAAGGCGTGGATGATGGGGATCTCCGCCATCAGTCTGTTCAGCCTCTCCGGTGCCAGTTACTGGCCGAGTCAGCTGGCGGTGATGACCATGTTTGTGCTGGTGGCGCTGCCGGTCTGCTTTGTCTGGGTGCTGTTCGGCCATCAGCTGAGCAACTGGATCAGCTCGGATCGGGGCTGGCGGCGGCTCAATGGATCCCTCGGCCTGCTGACGGCGCTCTGCGTGGTGATGCTCTGGTATTGAACCGCGCTGCGTTGATGGACGAGGTGGCCAAGAAAGAGGCATTTCTGACTTGTCGCCACGGGGTTGGCTCTGCATATTAGAAGGCTTTCCCCATAACGGGCGCTTTGCATCTACAAGAGGTTGAGATGGATCTGAACTGGTTACTGCCCCTGGCGGGGTTTGCCTTGGTCACCTGCGGCACGCCGGGGCCCAACAATATGCTGCTCACCAGCGCCGGCGCGGCGCAGGGCTTTCGCCGCACACTTCCCTTGCTGGTAGGGGTGGTGGGGGGGATCAATTTGATGATCCTCGCCACCGCGCTGGGGCTCGGCGTGGTGTTTGAGAAAGTGCCGCTGCTGCACGACGGCCTCAAGCTTATCGGCTCGGCTTATCTGCTCTGGCTGGCGTGGAAGGTGGCGACCGCCAGCGGCCCGGCCGAGGGCAATCGACCACTCATTCCCGCCCATCAGGGGGCCATGCTGCAACTGCTCAACCCCAAGGCGTGGATGATGGCGCTCTCCGCCATCAGCGGTTTCACCCTGGCGGGGGAGGCTTACTGGCCCTCCGCACTCTGGGTGTTGGCGATCTTCTTTATTACCGGCCTCTACACCGGGGCGTTCTGGGTGCTTTTTGGTGCCCAGGTGCGGCAAATCATTCGCACCGCCCGGGGTTGGCGACGTTTCAATCTTGGCATGGGGCTGGCGACGGCCGCCTGTGTCGGGATGATCTGGCTTTAGCCCAGGGCTGACCCGGGCCTTTACCGGCTGTCTTGTTGGCCCTGCGGGGCCTTTTTTATCTCGCCCGCGTTGCCTTGCCTGCAAGGTGGCGTGGTACTGCCCTCCCTTGGGGTGAAAGGAGTTCATATGAAATGTATCGGTCTGCTGGGTGGCATGAGCTGGGAGTCCACCGTCAGTTACTATCAGGCGCTCAACCGCGGGGTGCGGGCACAGCTTGGCGGTTTGCACTCGGCGCGGGTACTGCTCAACAGTGTCGACTTTGCCGAGATAGAGCGGTTGCAACATGCCGGTGACTGGCCCGCCACTGCCCGTTTGCTGGCGGCGGAGGCGCGCAAGCTGCAGGATGGCAGCGCCGATTTCTTGCTGATCGGCACCAACACCATGCACAAGGTCGCCCCCGAGATTGAGGCGGCCATCGATATCCCGCTGCTCCATATCGCCGATGCCACCGCCGCCAAATTACGGGCAGACGGGATCACCCGAGTCGGCCTGCTCGGCACCCGCTTCACCATGGAGCAGGATTTCTACAAGGGGCGCTTGCAGGATCGCTTCGGGTTGGCGGTGCTGGTGCCCGATGAGGCAGGGCGGGAGCGGGTGCATCGGATCATCTATGACGAGCTCTGCCTT
Source organism: Aeromonas sp. CU5 (assembly GCF_002586745.1). NCBI lineage: Bacteria > Pseudomonadati > Pseudomonadota > Gammaproteobacteria > Aeromonadales > Aeromonadaceae > Aeromonas > Aeromonas sp. CU5. The sequence continues at coordinate 2,959,102 of NZ_CP023817.1, read as the reverse complement.
GGCGAGATCCGCGAATCCTCCCGCGCCGAGTATCTGGCCATTATCGAGGAACTGGCGGCCGCTGGCGCCGAGGCGGTGATCCTCGGTTGTACCGAGATTGCCCTGCTGGTGGGCGATGCCAGAGCCGCCGTGCCGCTCTACGACACCACCGCCATTCATGCCGAGGCAGCCGTAGCACTGGCGTTGAGCCTTGATTAATTAACTGGTCAGATCTCACTATTGTTGCTTGCTGCATACCCCTTGCCATAAAAGCGTGTAAAATCGCGCCCTGAATTCTCCCGGCCAACGCAGGTTGGCCGCGACTCCCTAGCATGCAAGGCTGACATTGTGACTGACGTAGATAGATTCGCGGATATTCGCCCCTACCGTGATGAAGAAGTACCGGCCGCCATCGAACGACTGATCCAGGATGATGAGTTTATCGGGGCCATTGCCAGATATCGTTTCGGTTCTCTGATGAGCTGGCTGGGTTGGGCCATTCGCCCGCTGATCCGCCTGTTCCTGCGCCGCAAGTGGTCCAAGGTCACTACTGTGCGTCAGGTGCAGCTCGGCGTGACCCGTTATATGTCGCGGATGATTGCCACTTCCACCAAGGGGATCACCTTCTCCGGGATAGAGCATCTGAAAAAAGAGCAGGGCTACCTGTTTGTCTCCAACCACAGAGACATCGCCATGGATCCGGCGTTCGTCAACTGGGGGCTGCATAGCCATGGTTTTGATACCGTGCGTATCGCCATCGGCGACAACCTGCTGCGCAAGCCCTGCGCCACCGAGCTGATGAAGCTCAACAAGAGTTTTATCGTCAAGCGATCGGCCAAAGGGCCGCGCGAGATGATGAAGATGCTCGGTGAATTGTCGGCTTATATCGGCAACTCGGTGCACGAAGGTCACTCCATCTGGATCGCCCAGAAAGAGGGGCGCGCCAAGAATGGTGATGACAAGACAGATCCGGCCATCCTCAAGATGTTCTACCTTGACGGCAAGAAGCAGAAGATCGACTTCGTTGATTACATGCGCAGCCTCAACATAGTGCCGGTCAGCATCAGCTATGAGCTGGATCCGACCGACAAGGCGAAAGCGCGCGAGCTCTATGAAAAGTCGGTCAACGGCTGCTATGAGAAGGGCGAGTTCGAGGACATCGAGAGTATCGTCGCCGGTATTGTCGGCATGAAGGGGCGGGTACACGTCTCCTTCGGCGCCCCTATCAGCGAGGGGTTCAGCGATCCGGACGAACTGGCCGCGCTGATCGACAAGGCGATCTGGAGCAGCTACCGCCTCTTCCCCAGCAACTATCTGGCGGCCGATGTCTCTGGCAAGGCCAATACCATCGAACAGGCCGCCTTCCTGACCCGTCAGTCGGAAGTGCCCCAAGAGCACAAAGATATCTGGCGTGCCATGTATGCCAAACCGGTGGAAAACGCCAAAAAGGCTTGAATGAAACCGGTTGTAACGCGGTTTGATGAAAAAAATGGGCGCTGATGCGCCCGTTTTTGCGTCTGGTCAAAGTCGACAGTGAAAGGGTGGTGAATAATATGGTTTCAGCTGGTACGATCACCGTGAAAATGGGACTATGCCTCTTGGCAGGTACCTGATGAGTGTGTAACAGTGCTTGAGCGCTGAACATCAGCAAAAGATTTAAACCCCCTTTGCACGGATTGCAGAGGGCATTATTGAGGGACCTGTCACAGGTCCTTTTTCATTGGCTGGCAAAGATGCCACGCAGATATACCTAACAGGAAACAGACGCCATGATCACCGGTAGCCTGAACACCCTGCAGCGTACACCGCTGCCCGCCCCGCTGGCCCGTATCATGGCCGAGGTGGTGAAGAGCGTGGCTCACTGGGGTGAGGCGCCGCTCGGCAAGACCGAGATCGATGGCCTGAACCTGTTTTGTCTGGTGAGCGATGATCTGACCGAGCCAGCCGCAGATCGCCGTGGCGAATTTCATCAGCACTATCTTGATATCCAGCTGCTGCTGCGCGGTGAAGAGTGGATTGGTGTGGGCCCCCACGATTACGTGAGCGACGGCGCTGACCATCCCCATCCCGACCTCTGGTTTGTCGATGACGAGCAGACCAGCTATCTGGCACTGCAGCCCGGTGATTTCGCCATCTTCTGGCCGGGCGAGCTGCATCGTCCGCTCTGCACCTTCAATCAGCCCGCCCGCGTCAAGAAGCTGGTGGTCAAGGTGCATAAAGATCTGCTGATCACCAGTTGATCGCTATTCTTGGGTGCCAGACACCCGACCACGACAGGGTCGCTTGAGATCAGCGCTGGCCTGTCGCGAATTGAAACGAGCGCCATGCACTCTTGATGCGTTACGACTCTTTCAACAGCAAGAATTTAAAAATTGGGCGCACACCCTCCTGCGACCATAAGCCCCCGGCAGGGGAATCCCATCCTCTTTTGGATGACACGACACTGTCGGCATAAAGCCGAAGCACAGGAAGATGTAGAACATGAGCAAGTTGGTATTGATCCTTAACTGCGGTAGCTCTTCCCTGAAATTTGCCGTAATGGACGCCGAAACAGGTGAGGACATGCTGTCCGGCCTGGCCGAATGCTTCAATCTGGATGATGCACGTATCAAATGGAAACTCCACGGGGTCAAGGGCGAAGCCATGCTGGGAGCGGGTGCCGCTCACCAGGCCGCCCTCGACCATATCGTGGGTCACATCCTGCCGCAGGATCCGACTCTTACCGAGCAACTGGTGGCCATCGGTCACCGCATCGTGCACGGTGGCGAGCAGTTCTCCCGCTCCGTGCGTATTGATGACGGCGTGATCGCCGGTATCGAAGCCGCCATTCCGTTCGCCCCGCTGCACAACCCGGCCCACCTCATCGGCATTCGTGCCGCGCTGAAGGTGTTCCCGCAGCTGGCCGAGAAGAACGTAGCCGTCTTCGACACCGCGTTCCACCAGACCCTGCCGCAAGAGGCTTACCTCTATGCGTTGCCGCACAAGCTTTATCGTGAACACGGCATCCGTCGTTACGGCGCCCACGGCACTTCCCACCGCTATATCGCGGAAGAAGTGGCCAAGGAGCTGGGCAAGCCATTGCATGAACTGAACATCATCAACTGCCACCTGGGCAACGGTGCCTCTGTTTGCGCCATCAAGAACGGCGAGTCTGTTGACACCTCCATGGGGCTGACTCCGCTGGAAGGGCTGGCGATGGGTACCCGCAGTGGTGATATCGATCCGGCTGTGGTGTTCTTCATGCATGACCAGCTTGGTTACAGCGTGGACGAGATTAACCATGTCCTGACCCGCGAATCCGGTCTGTTGGGCCTGACTGAAGCGAGCAGCGATTGCCGCTACGTCACCAGCAACTACGCCACCGACGCCGGTGCCAAGCGTGCGCTGGATGTGTTCACCTACCGTGTTGCCAAGTATGTCGGTGCCTATGCTGCCGCCATGGATGGTCGTCTGGATGCCCTGGTGTTCACCGGTGGTATCGGTGAGAACGCCGCCATGGTGCGCGAGATGGTGCTGGCTCGTCTGGCCCTGTTCGGCTTCAAGGTGGACCAAGAGGCCAACAACGCCGCGGTACTGGGTGGCGAAGGTCGCATCACCACCGCCGACAGCCGTTGCGCCCTGGTGATCCCGACCAACGAAGAACTGGTCATCGCCCGCGATGCCCTGAGCCTGGTCTGCTAAGTCAGCCTTGCTTTGAAACAACGCCCGGCCTGTGCCGGGCGTTGTCGTTTCTGGCGTCCGCCGATTTGACATGGGGGAGGGGAGCGGTACCCTGACCTCACTGTTTTTGCAGCCAGCGGCTGCCAGGTTCGGGAGAGAACAATGAAAGAGGCGTTTTTTAACTGGTTGTCGGGCCTTGGGGTGGAAGTGACCAACCTGATGGCGCTGGTGATCGCGCTGGGTTTTATCGTCATCACCTCGTTGCTGCTGCACATGGTGCTGCACCGGGTGTTGCTGGTACGGCTGGTGGGGCTCCTCGGCAAGGCCAAGCAGGTGTGGCTGCCGCCCGAGCTGCAACAGCGCCTCTTCAACCGGCTCGCCTTCGTGCTGCAGGGGGCCGTGTTGCTCGGTCAGGCGGAGATCTGGCTGCCGCGTCAATCGGATAGCCTCAAGCTGATCGAGATGGTGGCCCAGTTCTGGATCCTGCTGTTCCTGTTGCTGGCCTTCTTCGCCCTGCTCGACTGTGTATTGTCGGTGAGCCGCTATACCCGGCTTGGCAGGGATTTGCCCCTGCGCGGTATCTTCCAGGGGGCCAAGCTGGTAGGCAGCATTCTGGTGGGCATCCTGATGATTGCCCTGCTGCTTGGCAAGTCGCCGCTGTTCCTGTTCAGCGGTCTGGGTGCCATGACTGCGGTGCTGATGTTGGTGTTCAAGGACCCCATTCTCGGGCTGGTGGCGGGGATCCAGCTCTCCGCCAACCGGATGCTGAGCGTCGGCAACTGGCTGCAGATGGACAAGTACGGCGCCGATGGCGAGGTGACCGACATCGGCCTCACCACGGTCAAGGTGTCAAACTGGGACAAGACCATCACCACCATTCCCACCTATGCGCTGATCTCCGATTCTTTCAAGAACTGGCAGGGGATGACCGAATCGGGCGGCCGTCGCATCAAGCGCAGCGTCAATATCGACATGACCAGCGTGCGCTTTCTGACTGCCGATGAGCAGTTGCAGCTCAAGCAGGCGCAACTGCTGGCACCCTATCTCAGCCGCAAGGAGCAGGAGCTGAGCGCCTACAACCAGCAGCTGAGTGATGCCTTGAGCTGCCCCATCAACGGTCGCCACCTCACCAACCTCGGTACCCTGCGCGCCTATCTGGATGCCTACCTGCGTGCCCACACCGGCATTCGCAAGGAGATGACCCTGATGGTGCGCCAGCTGGCGCCCACTTCAGATGGCCTGCCGCTGGAGATTTACTGCTTTACCGCGACGACCGCATGGGCCGATTACGAAGGGATCCAGGCCGATATTTTCGACCATATCTTTGCCGTTATTGAGCAATTTCATCTGCGGTTGCATCAATCTCCCACAGGTTACGACATGCGTGGCTGGCAACGGGGATAAGCCAGGAGATCGGGCGGGTCGAGGACGCGGAAAAATCCGTATATTAATCATCGACCCATCGCTACTTGTCGGTTGAAATTTGCCGTGCAGAGGAGAAAAATGGCGGCCTTCTCTTCGCGCCCCTGATCCCAGCTTGATCAGCTGCCAGCCCAGAGACGTCACTTCAAGTCATCATCATGGGAAAGTTATGAAGCTCCTTCGCAATAGTGTGGCAACCCTCTGCTACAGCCTGCTGCTGACCGCTGCGCCGGTTTTCGCTGTTGAATATGCTCTGCCTGCGGCCAACAGCCGTCTGGTGGGGGAAAATCTGCAATACGTAGTCCCGGCTGAAGAGAACGGCCAGCCGCTGGAGGCCATTGCGGCGAAATTCCAGCTGGGGCTCACCAACATGACTGAAGCCAACCCCGATGCGGATCCCCTGCTGGTACAGACCGGCGAGAAGCTGGTGATCCCCCAGCAGCTGATCCTGCCGGATGCCCCGCGGGAAGGGTTGGTGCTCAACGTGGCCGAAATGCGCCTCTACTACTACCCCAAGGGTAAAAAAGTGGTGGAAGTGCTGCCAATCGGCATCGGCCAGCTCGGCACCGACACCCCGGAAAACTGGGTGACCAGCGTACAGCGCAAGAAAGCGGGCCCGACCTGGACCCCCACCGCCAAGATGCACGCTGAATATGCCGCCAATGGCAAGAGTCTGCCGGCAGTCTGGCCGGCGGGTCCTGACAACCCCATGGGGCTGTTCGCCCTCTACATCGGCAAGATGTACGCCATCCACGGCACCAACGCCAACTTCGGTATCGGCCTGCGGGTGAGCCACGGTTGTGTGCGTCTGCGTAACGACGACATCGCCTACCTGTTCAAGCAGGTACCGGTCGGCACTCGCGTCCAGTTCGTCAACCAGCCGATCAAGGCCTCTGTGGAACAGGATGGTCACCGTTATCTGGAAGTGCACCAGCCGCTTTCGCGCAGCGAGGAGGAGTTCAACTCCAAGCTGCCGGCGCCGCTGCCGATGACCCCGGCGGTGACTCGCTTCATCGCTCACGCCGATAGCGACTCCCAGCTAGTGAAACAGGCGCTGGAACAGCGCAACGGCATGCCGATGGCAATCAACCGCTAAGTCAGATCCCCGTCATGACAAAGGGCGAACAGCATGCTGTTCGCCCTTTTTGTTTCTGCTGGTCTGACTCAGCTTCGCAGCAGATTTGCCTGCAGCTCGCTGCCGAGCTGATCGAGCAACTGGTAGCGTGCCTTGTAGCTGGCCCGCTTGCGGGAGGGGATCTCCTCCAGCGTTTTGCGTGGCACCTCCAGCGGCAGGCTCATCCAGAGTGCATCCTGCACGCTGCCCTGATGCTCCTGCCACAAGCCATCCAGATCAAATTTGACCCGTTCGGCGGTGCGTTTGCTGCTCTGATAGACGTGGCTTTGGGTGCGGATCCCGAGCAGGCTCTTGCACGCCAGCCCCCGGGCCAGCTCGGCGGCCATATAGACCAGCAGGGACATGGGGCGCAGCCCGCCGCACGCCTTGGTGACCTGCTTGATCTCCTCGCTCTGCCCCTTGCCGCCCTGCAGCGAGCAGATCTCGAGGGTCGGGTTCGGCGCGGGGCGCAGATTGAGGGCCATGTAATAGAGGGCCGCGTCACCCAGCTTGAGGGTCAGGCTCATCTCCCCCTCTTTGCCCATGTGGGTTTGGTAATCCAGTTGCAGGGTCAGCGGTGCCGTCAGCTTGTCGCTCTGCCACTGAGCCAGCAGCAGGCCGCGCCCGCTGTAGATCGCCAGTTGTTGCGCTTTGGGCAGCTGACGTGCCAGCTGCTGGTAGTGGCCGCTGATAAGCCCGGCTCGCAGGCGCTTGCTGAGCCCCTTGTGGCGATAGGGGTGGATCGGCTTTTCCAGAATATCGGGGAAGCGGCTGATCGCTTGTGCCAGCAGCGGTTGCTCCTGCTGCTGGCGATAGAGGGCGCGGGCGCCGGAATTGAGCCAGAGACGCCCCACATACTTGGCCCGTCTGATCAGATGACCCGATTCTTCTACCGGATAAAGGCGGCGGGCGAGGGTTCGCAGGTGTGACAGATGAGATGACATGGTGCCGACCTCTGACTGGTGTGATGAGACAGGGCGGGGAGTGTAGGAGCGGGGCGCAGGCTTGTAAAAAATGGATAGTAACAAAATGTGAAAACATAACGCTCAATAGCCGCTGGCGCGGCGATATGGCCGCCACGGTCACGGCAGAAAATCTGGTGCCATCCTCTTGATGCGGCAGATGATTTGATGCGCAAAGGTTTTTATTGTGTTTTGTGTTTGTTAAAAGTGGTTGAGCTGGCGCGAACGGCTGATTAAGCTAGGTCGGTTTTTTAGGGATGAGCCCGTCACCAGAGCGGGCAGAAAATGACACAAAACGGAGTTTTGCATGACAGCTAGCACACCCATGTTAATCACCTTCCTGGTGTATATCCTCGGAATGGTGCTGATCGGCTTCGTCGCCTATCGCGCCACCCGCAACTTTGATGACTACATTCTGGGCGGCCGCCGGATGGGGAGCTGGGTTACCGCTCTCTCTGCCGGTGCCTCTGATATGAGCGGCTGGCTGCTGATGGGCCTGCCCGGCGCCGTCTTCGTCAGCGGCATCTCCGAGAGCTGGATCGCCATTGGTCTGGTCATTGGCGCTTACCTCAACTGGCGCTGGGTGGCGGGTCGCCTGCGGGTACATACCGAGAAGAACCGCAACGCCCTGACCCTGCCGGACTACTTCACCTACCGCTTTGAAGATCACAGCAAGGTGCTGCGCATCCTCTCGGCGCTGGTGATCCTGCTGTTCTTCACCATCTATTGCGCCTCTGGCGTGGTAGCCGGTGCCCGTCTGTTCGAGAGCACCTTCGGCATGGATTACAACACCGCCCTCTGGGTCGGTACCGCTGCCACCATCACCTACACCTTCTTCGGCGGCTTCCTCGCGGTGAGCTGGACCGACACTGTGCAGGCGACCCTGATGATCTTCGCCCTGATCCTGACCCCGGTGTTCGTCATCATCGCCGTCGGCGGGGTGGATAGCGCCATGATCGAAGTGGCCGCCAAGAGCGCCACCAACCTCGACATGTTCAAGAATCTGGATGTGATCGCCATTGTCTCGCTGATGGCCTGGGGCCTGGGCTACTTCGGTCAGCCCCACATTCTGGCCCGCTTCATGGCGGCGGATTCCCACCACTCCATGGCCAATGCCCGTCGCATCAGCATGACCTGGATGGTGTTCTGCCTCGCTGGCGCGGTGGCCATCGGCTTCTTCGGGTTGGCCTACTTTGCCCGTTTCCCGGAAGTGGCGGCTGGGGTGACCGGCAACCCGGAGCGGGTCTTTATCGAGCTCTCCAAGATCCTGTTCAACCCCTGGATTGCCGGTGTACTGCTCTCCGCCATTCTGGCGGCGGTGATGAGTACCCTGAGCTGTCAGCTGCTGGTCTGCTCCAGCGCTATCACCGAGGATCTCTACAAACCCTTCCTGCGCAAGAATGCCTCCCAGCGTGAGCTGGTGTGGGTGGGGCGCCTGATGGTGCTGCTGATCTCGGTGATTGCCATCGCCGTCGCCATGAATCCGGAGAACCGGGTGCTGGGACTGGTGAGCTACGCCTGGGCCGGTTTTGGTGCCGCCTTCGGCCCTGTGGTGCTGCTCTCGGTGCTGTGGCCGCGGATGACCCGCAACGGCGCGCTGGCAGGCATGCTGGTTGGTGCCATCACCGTCATCGTCTGGAAGCAGTTCGGCTGGCTGGGGCTGTATGAGATCATTCCGGGCTTCCTGTTCGCGCTGCTGGCTATCGTGGTGGGCAGTCTGCTGAGCGAAGCGCCATCAAACGCGATGCTGGAGCGTTTCCGCGAGGCAGAGGAGGAGTTTAATACCCCTGCCGAGAGCGTGGGAGAGCCGGTCGCGGTCAACTGAACGGGTTAATCCCGCTCTGATAAAGAGCCCCGCCCCGGATGAGGTGTGCCCAGGTTGGCCATCCTTGTACCGGTTTGGCGGGGCTTTGCGCTATCTGATTCACTCTTGGGCACTTTTTTCTGTTCGGCCAGTGGCTCTGGGGTGCTGGCTTTCTTTTGTCTTGCCACCGAATATGGGACACTAGGCCGCCTGAAGGAGACCTAGTGCATGCGGCTATTCACCCTGATCCTGATCCTCCTGCTGGGGGGACTGCAATATGACCTCTGGCTGGGGAAGAACGGGCTATCCGATTATCAGAACCTGTCGGAGGCCATCTCGCAGCAACAGCGGGACAACCAGACTCTCAAGGATCGTAACGACCTCATCTACCGCGAGATAGATGATCTCACCTCTGGCCTTGCGGCCATTGAGGAGCTGTCGCGCAACGATCTGGGTTACATCAAGCAGGGGGAGACCTTCTACCGGATCATCCCCAAAGAGAAAGACAAAGAGACAGCGCCGGACGATGAGCCCTACGATGACTGATGCCAGCCGGGTATTCGGCCTGACGGCGATCGTCCCTGCCGCTGGTATCGGCAGCCGGATGGGGGCTGATTGCCCCAAGCAGTACCTGCAACTGGCAGGCAAGACCATTCTCGAACATACCCTGGCGCGGCTGCTCGCTCACCCCGCCATCGCGCAGGTGATTGTGGCACTGGCGCCCCATGATCGCTGGTTTGAGGCCCTGCCCGTGGCGACTGACCCGCGCATTGTGCGGGTAGAGGGAGGCGCCGAGCGCGCCTTTTCCGTCCTCAATGGCCTCCATGTGGCGCAAGGGGAGTGGGTGCTGGTGCACGATGCAGCCCGCCCCTGCCTGACTCACGGCGATCTCGATGCGCTGATTGCCGCTGCCATGGACTGCGGTGGCGCCATTCTTGGCAGTCGGGTGCGCGATACCATGAAGCGCTCCGATGGGGAGGGCAATATCATCGCCACCGTCGAGCGCGAGCAGCTCTGGCATGCCCTGACGCCGCAGATGTTCCCGACCCGCACCCTGCAACGGGCGCTGGAAGAGGGATTGCTGCTGGGGGCCACCATCACCGACGAGGCGTCAGCCATGGAGCGCGCCGGTTTCACCGTGCGGATGGTGGAGGGGCGCGCCGACAATATCAAAGTGACCCGGCCTGAAGATCTCTCTTTGGCGGGGTTGTTTCTAAGCCAGCAGGCATAAGCCATTTTTGCAAGAGCAGTGACTAAAGGAGCTGACATGGTCCGGATTGGACAGGGTATTGAGGTGCACCAGTGTGACGGGGTCCTTCCCTGCATGTGTGGAGGATGCCAAGTATGATGCGCATTGGTCATGGTTTTGATGTACACAAGTTTGGTGGGGAAGGCCCCTGCATGCTGGGCGGGGTGCCGGTTCCCTACGAGCAGGGACTGATTGCCCACTCCGACGGTGACGTGGTGCTGCACGCGGTAAGCGATGCCTTGCTGGGCGCCATCGGCGCCGGTGACATCGGTCGCCACTTCCCCGATACCGCCGCCGAGTTCAAGGGGATCGACAGCCGTATCCTGCTGCGTGACGTGTTTGCCCGGGTACAGCAAGCGGGTTATGCCATCGGCAATCTGGATGTCACCATCATCGCTCAGGCTCCCAAAATGGCTCCCCATATCGACGCCATGTGCGCCGTGCTGGCCGCCGATCTGCAATGTGATTTGAACCGGGTGAACGTCAAGGCGACCACCACCGAACAGCTTGGGTTTACGGGGCGCAAGGAAGGGATCGCCACCGAAGCCGTCGTCCTACTGGTGAAACAATAATGCTGGAACAACTTGCCTATCTGCACGGGGCACCCACTGCCCGCGGTATCCTCAAGGCTGAGGCCGCCGATTTCGTGGTGAATGAAGATCTTGGTTTCGAGCCCTGCGGGGAAGGGGAGCATATCTTCGTCCGGGTGCGCAAAACCGGCGAGAACACTGCCTGGGTGGCGGGTCTGCTGGCCGATGCGGCCGGGGTCAATCGCAATGCGGTGAGCTGGGCGGGCCTCAAAGATCGCCACGCGGTCACCGAGCAGTGGTTCGGCATTCACCTGCCGGGCAAGGCCGAACCGGACTTGTCAGTCATCGAGAGTGCCAGTATCCAGATCCTGCAAGCCAAGCGCCACAACAAGAAGCTGCGGGTGGGTTACCTCAAGGGCAACCACTTCACCCTGCGCTTGACCGGTGTCAGCCAGGCCGAGGCGCTGGAAGATCGCCTGCAGGCCATCGCCACTGAGGGCGTCCCCAATTATTATGGTGAGCAGCGGTTTGGCCGGGATGGCAACAACCTGGAAGCGGCCAAGGCGATGTTCGCTGGTAAGCGGATCAAGGATCGCAACAAGCGCTCCCTCTACCTCTCTGCCGCCCGCAGCATGCTGTTCAACGCCATTGTTAGCGCTCGCATCGAGCAGGGGCTGGCTCATCAGCTGCTGGCCGGTGATTGCGTGATGCTCAAGGGTAGCCACTCCATCTTCAGTGAAGAGGGTGTCACCCCTGAGCTGGCGGCCCGCCTCGCCTCCGGCGACGTACAGCTCACCGCGCCCCAGTGGGGTCGTGGCCGTTTGGCCAGCCAGGGCGCCGCAGCCGAGTTCGAACAGGGCGTGCTGGCCCCGTATGCCGAGTGGTGTGACGGGCTGGAGAAAGCCGGGCTGGATCAGGATCGCCGCCCGCTGCTGCTCAAGCCGGAGCAGATGAGCTGGCAGCTGGATGGCGAGGCGCTGACCCTCTCCTTCTTCCTGCCAGCGGGCGCGTTTGCCACCAGCGTGGTGCGCGAGTTAATGCTGGCCGAAGAGGCCGATCATGGTTTCAGGAATCAGACCGATGCGAATTCTGGTCAGTAATGATGATGGTGTGCATGCCGAGGGCATTGGTGCCCTCAGCGAGGCGCTGCGCGCCTGCGGTGAGGTCATTGTGGTGGCGCCGGATCGCAACCGCAGCGGCGCGAGTCACTCCCTGACGCTGGAAGTACCGCTGCGGGTCACCCGCATCAACGAAAGCGGTTACTATGCGGTGAAAGGCACGCCGACCGACTGCGTGCATCTGGCGGTCAACGAGCTGGTGCGCCCGGAACCGGACATGGTGGTGGCTGGCATCAATCACGGCGCCAATCTGGGGGATGATGTCATCTACTCGGGAACGGTCGCAGCGGCCACCGAGGGGCGCCATCTTGGCTACCCCTCCATCGCCATTTCGCTGGTGGGCAAGACCCACTTTGCCACGGCGGCCCACTATGCGGCCCTGCTGGTGAAGGGGCTGATGAAGCACCCGCTGCCTGCCGATCAGATCCTCAACGTCAACGTGCCGGACTTGCCCCTCGCGCAGATCAAGGGGATCAAGACCACCCGCCTTGGCAATCGCCATCGGGCGGAGTCGGTGATCCGCACCGAGGATCCCCGTGGCCAGCCGATCTACTGGATTGGCCCGCCAGGCAGCCAGCAGGATGCTGGAGAAGGTACCGACTTTGCTGCCATCGAGCAGGGTTATGTCTCGATTACTCCCCTGACCATCGATATGACTGCCTATGACAGTCTCGCCGGTCTGGGAGCCTGGTTAGATCTGCAGGGATGAGGGTGTGATAGTACAGCGCCTGTTAAATCAGCTTATTGCGCAGGATATTCGTGATTTTCGCGTGCTGGCGACGATTGCGAAAGTGCCGCGCCAGCTGTTTGTGGACGAAGCCATGGCGCACAAGGCGTGGGACAACACGGCGCTGCCCATTGGCCACGGTCAGACCATTTCGCAGCCCTATATGGTGGCGCGAATGACTGAATTGCTGATGCAAAATAATCCGGCCCATGTGCTGGAGATCGGCACTGGCTCCGGTTACCAGACGGCCATTCTCGCCCATCTGGTGGAGCATGTTTATACCGTGGAGCGGATCAAGTCGTTGCAATTTTTGGCCAGACGCCGATTGCGCCAGCTCGATCTGCACAATGTCTCGGCCAAGCACGGCAACGGCTGGCTGGGGTGGTCCAACAAGGGACCTTATGACGCCATTTTGGTGACGGCTGCGGCGAGTGAAATTCCGACCGCGTTGACCGACCAGCTGGCTGAGGGTGGCCGACTGGTATTGCCGGTAGGCGACAGCCAGCAAACCTTGCAATTGATTGAACGGTCCGGCTCCCAGTTGACCAGTCGTATTCTGGAGCCGGTCCGTTTTGTTCCCCTGATCGACGGAGATGTTGAGTGAAGTTGTTTTCCCGTTTGTATGTATTGGTAATGCAGTGGGCGCGCCACAAGTATGCCCCCTGGTATCTCTCCATCACCGCCTTTATCGAGTCAGTGTTCTGGCCGATCCCTGTGGATGTGATGCTGGCGCCCATGGCGCTCGCCAAGCCCCATAAAGCGTGGCATTACGCCGGGTTAGCAACGACCTTTTCGGTGCTGGGCGCCCTGTTTGGCTATGCCCTGGGCTACGCCCTGTGGGATCCGGTGGTAGAACCGCTGGTGGCATCGGTTGGCTATCAGAGCAAGATCGAGATCGCCCGCCACTGGTTTGAACAGTGGGGTATCTGGGTCATCTTCATTGCCAGCTTCACCCCCATTCCCTACAAGGTTTTTACCGTGACGGCAGGGTTGTTGCAAATGGCTCTGCTGCCCTTCATCATCACCTCCCTCATCGGTCGTGGCATGCGTTTCTTCCTGGTTGCGGGCCTGATGCGTTGGGGCGGTGAAAAGATGGAACGCAAACTGATGCACTATGTAGATGTGCTCGGTTGGCTCTGTATTGGTCTGGCCGTTGTGGCCTATTTCTGGTTTAGTCGTTAAGGATCCATTATGCGTTCGCCTATTTGGCAAGGAAGCTGTGTTGTGGTGTTGTCATGGCTGTTGCTTGCCTGCGCTTCCAGTAAAACGGCAGCTCCAGTGGACGGTGTCGGTGATGATCAGTTCGTCTCGACCATCCCGGCTCGCCAGGGTGGAGTCCAGGGGGGAGCCCCCATTCAGGGTGGCGGCTATGTAGTCAAGAAAGGGGATACCCTCTACTCCATCGCATTCAATTCCGGTAGCGATGTCCCCTCGCTGGCCAGTCTCAACAACATCAGCCCTCCCTATAACATCTATCCGGGTCAGCGGCTGCGGTTTGATTCATCCAGTTCTGTAACCACGGCCAGCAGAAGTGCCAGCACCTATGAGGTGCGTCGGGGCGATACCCTGAGCAGTATCGGCCGCCAGTTTGGTATGGCGCCGCAAACACTGGCACAGAGCAACAACTTGAGTGCCCCCTATGCGTTGCAGCCGGGTCAGGTGCTTAACGTCCAGTCTGCTGGTGGTGGTTCCACCCAGATGGTCGCGGCGACTCGTCCGGTAACTGTGACGCCGGTAGCCGTGAGCCAGCAGAGCAGTGGGCCACGTCCGCTGGCTGAGCCAAGCGGGTCAGGTCAGACCACGCCATTCATTTCGCAGAAATCCGTTGCTCCGGCAGCACCGAAAGAATACGCTCAGGTCAAAGAACAAAAAACAAGCAGCTCCCAGTCGAAACTTGTTTGGCACTGGCCCGCAAAAGGCCGGATCGTCGAGGGTTTCTCTGTTGCAGAACAGGGTAACAAGGGGATCGACATAGCAGGCCAGAAGGGGCAACCCGTCTACGCGGCCAGCAGCGGCAAGGTGGTATACGCCGGTAGCGCTTTAAGGGGGTACGGCAAGCTGATCATCCTCAAGCATGATGATGACTATCTCTCCGCTTACGCTCACAACGATGAGTTGCGGGTGAAGGAAGGGGATAGCGTCAAGGGGGGCTCGGTGATTGCCAACATGGGTAGCACGGACGCGCCGGATGTGCGATTGCATTTCGAGATCCGGTACCGAGGCAAGTCGATCAATCCGATGAGCTATTTGCCAAAGCGTTAACCCCAGAGATCGAGTCTTACTCTGGTAACGTCAGGGAGACACACCATGAGCCAAGAACAACTGGTAATGCAGGATGCAGAGTTAGAGTTTGACGCTGAGTCTCATTCCCATGAGGATGACGATGAGGTAGAAGCAGAAGGGTTGCAGGAGGTCACTGCCGAGGCAGAAGAGACGATCTCCGATGAGTTGCTGGCACCGGAACTGAACAAGGTGATGGATGCCACGCAACTCTATCTGGGGGAGATAGGTTTCTCCCCGCTGCTTACTGCCGAAGAGGAAGTCTACTACGCCCGTCGTGCCTTGCGGGGTGACAAAGCAGCCCGCAAGCGCATGATCGAGTCCAACCTTCGACTGGTGGTGAAAATCGCCCGTCGCTACAACAACCGCGGCCTGGTGCTGCTGGATCTCATCGAAGAGGGCAACCTCGGTCTTATCCGTGCGGTCGAAAAGTTCGACCCCGAGCGCGGCTTCCGTTTCTCCACCTATGCCACCTGGTGGATCCGCCAGACCATAGAGCGGGCCATCATGAACCAGACCCGCACCATTCGTCTGCCCATTCATGTGGTCAAGGAGTTAAACGTTTACCTGCGTACCGCGCGCGAGCTCTCTCACCGTCTCGACCACGAACCCACAGCCGAGGATATTGCCTTCGCGCTGGATCGTTCGGTAGCCGACGTGAACCGCATGCTCAAGCTCAACGAGAAGATCACCTCGGTGGATACCCCCATCGGCGGCGATCGCGACAAGGCGCTGCTGGATGTGATCTCCGACGAGCGTGGCATGGGGCCTGAGCTGGAATCCCAGGATGACGACATGCGCGCCAGCATAGTGCACTGGCTGGAAGAGCTGAATCCCAAGCAGCGTGAAGTGCTGGCTCGCCGATTTGGCTTGCTGGGTTATGAGCCTGCCACTTTGGAAGATGTCGGTGCCGAGATTGGCCTGACCCGCGAGCGGGTGCGCCAGATCCAGGTCGAGGGGCTGCGCCGTCTGCGGGAGATCCTGCTGAGTCAGGGGCTCTCCATTGAGGCACTGTTTCGCACCTGAGAAGGTTGCCATGATGGCAAAAAATGGCTGAACGGTAGAACAAGTAGATAGCACGAGGGGAGCAACAGCTCCCCTCGTTTTTTATTGCCTGTCGTCTGGCGATGGCTTCGCGGTTATACCAGCTCAGCCAGCATGGTGTCGGCGTAGGGCACCAGCGCTTCGCCATTCTTCACCTTGGTGAGGTAATCCGGGTTGGCGATGAGCGGACGACCGATTGCCACCAGATCGAAGCGGTTGGCCTCGATGGCCACGGCTGCGCGCTCGGCGTCGTAGTTGCCCACCCCGACCAGATTGCCCTTGTAGTTGGCGCGCAGATAGTCGGAGGCGCGGCCACCCAGATAATCGAAGGTGAGGTTGTCATCGAAGATGCCGAGGTGGATATAGGCTAGCGGGCGATCGTTGAGCTTGCCCAGCAGATGGTCGAACACGGCGCGATCTTCCGGGCTGCCCTCCAGATGAACATAGGCACCGGGGGAGAGGCGAATGCCTACCCGATCACCGCCGATACGGGCGCTGATGGCATCGACCACTTCCAGCGCGAAGCGGCTCATCTTCTCCGGGCTGCCACCGTAGTTGTCAGTGCGCAGGTTGGTGGAGTGGTGCAGGAACTGATCGATCAGGTAGCCGTTGGCTCCGTGGATCTCCACCCCGTCAAAACCGGCTTCGATGGCGTTGGCACCGGCCGTCGCGTAATCCTCTACCAGCTGGGCGATGTCGGCTTCGGTCAGGGCGCGCGGCACCAGATAGGTCAGCTCGCGCATGCGCGGCATGGTGCCCTCATGGGCCACGGCAGAGGGGGCCAGCACTTCGCCCTGATGGAAGAAGGGGTGGGAGAGACGACCGACGTGCCACAGCTGAGCGAAGATCTTGCCGCCCTTGGCGTGCACGGCGCTGGTCACTTTCTTCCAGCCATCGATCTGGGCCTGGGTGAACAGGCCCGGGGTATTGGGGTAGCCCTGCGCGTCGGGGCGAATGATGACGGCCTCGGAAATAATCAGACCGATGTCGGCGCGGCGGCCGTAATAGGCAGCCATCTGCTCGGTCGGCACCAGACCTGGGCCTGCCATGCAGCGGGTCAGCGGGGCCATCATGAAGCGGTTGGCCAGGGTCAGAGTGTCATTAAGGCGATACGGCTGAAACAGGGTATTCATGATAGGTTGTCCTGAACGGGTTATTCTTGAACGTGCATTCAAGACGTTTTTTACGTCGGGCGCAAGCTTTTTTTTGAATGCGCGTTCAAGATGGTTGGCCCGAGCGGGCGGCTGGGGTAAACTTGCCGCCCTTTCCAGACACTCTTTATCGGCGGCCCTTTTTGCCCCCTGCCGATGAACCATTTCCCACGGGAGGAACCATGCGCATAGCCGAGTTTGATCGGGACGAAGTACTGCGAAATGCCATGGAAGCGTTTCGCGCCAAGGGATACGCCAAGACCACCATGCAGGAGCTGGTGGCCGCTACCGGCCTGCACCCGGGCAGCATCTACGGCGCCTTTGGCAACAAGCGCGGCCTGCTGCTGGCGGCGGTGGATCACTATGTCGAGGGCAAACGCACCCTGCGCCGCTCCCTGCTCGACAACCCGAGCCCGCTGGCGGGCCTTGCTGCCTATCTCGACCGGATTGTGGGGGAGGCGCTCTGCGGCTCCTGTCTGGTGACTCGCACCATGATGGAGCTGAGCGAACAGGATGAGGAGCTGACCCAGCGGGTCAAGGGGATCTACGGCGAGCTGGAGCAGGATCTGGCCGAGTTGCTGACGCAGGCGCAGGCAAAGGGCGAACTGGCCCCGGATAGCAATATCCGCACTCTGACCGCTCTGCTGCTGATCAACCTGCAAGGTCTGGTCACCTTCGCCCAGTGCCGCCCCGACCGCCCCCTGCTCGACGACGTAGTCGCCCAGCTGATGCGGGCCCTGCGGGCGTAACGCGATAGCGCAGAAACAACAGTGGCTCCTTCGGGAGCCACTGTTGTTTTCGGGAGATGAACCTCGGCCTTGCCTCGGCCCCACCAGCTCTTTCATCAAATCTTTCAGCCATACCAGTGCCGGTTGCTGCGCGTGGCGATGGGGTATGCCAGACGCAGTGGCCTTACCTCGGCCCCACCAGCTCTTTCATTAAATCTTTCAGCCATACCAGCGCGGGTTGCTGGGCATGTACGGGATGCCAGACGCAGTTGAGGTGATAATCCGGTACGTCTTCGGGCAGCGGCAGGCTTTTCAGCGGCCAGTGGGTGGCGAGCAGCTCGGCCACCATGCTGGGCAGCACCAGCAGGTGATCGCTCTGGCTGACGATGGCGGCGGCGGACATATAGCTCTGGCTGTTGACCGAGATGGTGCGGCTAAAGCCCTGACTCTTCAGATAGCGGTCGAGGCTCGCCTCCGAGGTGCCCAGCGGCGAGTGGAACACATGGGGCATGGCGATCAGCTGCGGCAAGGTGATGCGCTCCATCCACTGGGAGGGGTCATCCTCAGCACCGGCGGGGGCTGATGTGGCAATCGGCAGATCGGCGCGCACCAGCCCGGCCAGCGGCTCGGTGAGCCAGGTCTCCTTGCCGAGATACCCCGGCACCTGCATGTACTCGTCAAACCCCAGCACCAGATCGATCTCGCCGCTCGCCAGCTCCGCCTCCGGCAGGGTGTCGCGCAGTATGCGGATCTCTATGGTGACGCAGGGGGCCAGCCGCCTGAGCCGTTGAATGAGCGGCGGGATCAGCACGCACTCCACATAATCCGTGGTGCAGAGCACGAAGCGCCGCCTGGAATGGATCGGCTCGAACTCCTCCTCCTCCCAGAGCTGCTGCTCCAGCAGCCGCAGCGCCTGCTGCACCCCGAGATGCAGCCGCTGGGCGCGCGGGGTCGGCAGCATCCCCTGTGGGGTGCGTACCAGCAGCGGGTCGCCGAGAAAGGTACGCAGCCGGTTGAGCGCATGGCTCATGGCGGGCTGGCTGATAAAGAGCGTTTCGGCGGCGCGGGTGACGCTGCCCTGCGTCATCAGGGCGTCAAAGGCGAGCAGCAGATTGAGGTCGAGCTGGTGCAGTTTCATGGGGGGATTATTCGCCGTGTTTATGGGACAATCCATCCTATTCATTTGATGGATAGGGGCGCAACTTCTTACACTGCGACCCACTGTTATTTTTTCAGGGTTCCCGCGCCGCTTCGGGCGTCAATGGGGGGCCTCAATCCATGCAAGGAGCCTTGCGATGAGCATCAAGACCATTCATTCCACACCGGCCGCCGACGGCTTCACCATGCCCGCCGAGTGGGCGCACCAGCAGGCCGTCTGGATGATCTGGCCGTTTCGCCCTGACAACTGGCGTGAGGCCGGTCGCTTCGCCCAGCCCACCTTTGCCAAGGTAGCCGATGCCATCGGCGGTGCCACGCCGGTCTTTATGGGGGTGCCAGCCCAGTTTATGGAGCAGGCCCGCGCCATCATGCCCGCCCATGTGACCCTGGTCGAAATGAACAGCGATGACTGCTGGGCCCGCGATACCGGCCCGACCATCGTTACCAACGCCGCAGGCGAGTGCCGTGGGGTGGATTGGGGCTTCAACGCCTGGGGCGGCCACAAGGGCGGTCTCTACTACCCGTGGAATCAGGATGAGGAAGTGGCGGCCCAGATGCTGGCCCAGCACGGCATGGCCCGTTACGACGCGCCGCTCATTCTGGAAGGTGGCTCCATCCACGTCGATGGCGAAGGCACCTGCCTGACCAGCGCCGAGTGCCTGCTCAACGAGAACCGCAACCCGCACCTGAGCAAAGCGCAGATCGAAGCTCACTTGCGCGACTATCTGGGCGTCACCAGCTTTATCTGGCTGGACGAAGGCGTCTACATGGACGAAACCGACGGTCACATCGACAACATGTGCTGCTTCGTGCGTCCGGGTGAAGTGGCCCTGCACTGGACTGATGACCAGAACGATCCCCAGTACGCCCGCTCCGTGGCCGCCCTCAAGGTGCTGGAAGCTGCGGTCGATGCCAAGGGTCGCAAGCTGAAAGTGTGGAAGCTACCCCAGCCGGGCCCGCTGTTCTGCACCGAGGAAGAGTCTGCTGGCGTCGAGAGCGGCAGCGGTGTGCCGCGCGAGGCGGAAGGCCGTCTGGCCGGTTCCTATGTGAACTTCCTGATCACCAACGATCGCATCGTTTACCCGCTGCTGGATGCCGCCACCGATGGCGAAGCCCAGCGAATTCTGGAAGAGATCTTCCCGGAGCACACCGTGATCGGCGTACCGGCCCGCGAGATCCTGCTGGGCGGTGGCAATATCCACTGCATTACTCAGCAGATCCCCTCCGGCCAGTAAGAACCGGATGACGATCCTGCTGCGAGGCCGTGATCAAGGCTCATGTGCAGCTCGCTTATGTGGAACAAACGGCTCATGTATTCACATACGCTCCGGTTCCTGTGCTGCTCTTCACCTTGCTGACGACCTCTCGCGACGGGTCGTAAACCGGTTCTAAGCCAGCTGAGGTTGGTATTCAAAACCCCACGCAGTGGGGTTTTATCTCTTGATAGTGTGATGGTCGCAGGCGCTGATGCGGCGATCATCATGACAAACAGTCACCCTTTTACAGGAGATCCCCATGATCGAAGTGACAGAGGTTTCCATTGCCGAGCTGCGTGCCGCGCTCGGATCAGGCCGCACCACCGCGGTCGAACTGGTCAAGGCCTATCTGGCCCGTATCGCCGCCTACAACGGCCCCGAGAGTGCCACCAAACTCAACGCCGTGGTGGTCGCCAATCCCGATGCGCTGAAAGAAGCCGAGGCTTCCGATGCCCGCCGCGCCCGTGGTGAAACCCTGGGGCCGCTCGATGGCATCCCCTACACAGCCAAAGACAGCTATCTGGTCAAGGGGCTGACCGCCGCCTCCGGCAGCCCGGCCTTCAAGGATCTGGTGGCCCAGCGCGATGCCTTTACCGTTGAGCGCCTGCGCGCCGCCGGTGCCATCTGCCTTGGCAAAACCAATATGCCACCGATGGCCAATGGCGGCATGCAGCGCGGCGTCTATGGCCGTGCCGAGAGCCCCTACAACGCCAGCTACCTGACCGCGCCGTTTGCTTCTGGTTCTTCCAACGGGGCCGGTACTGCCACCGCCGCCAGCTTCTCCGCCTTTGGTCTGGCCGAAGAGACCTGGTCGAGCGGCCGTGGCCCCGCTTCCAACAACGGTCTGTGCGCCTACACCCCGTCCCGTGGCGTGATTTCGGTGCGCGGTAACTGGCCGCTGACTCCGACCATGGATGTGGTGGTGCCCTATGCCCGCACCATGAACGACCTGCTGGAAGTGCTCGACGTAGTGGTGGCTGACGATGCCGACACCCGTGGCGATCTGTGGCGCATGCAGCCCTGGGTGAAGCTGCCCAAGGCCTCTGAAGTGCGTCCGGCATCCTATCTGGAACTGGCGGCCAAGCCTGATGCCCTCAAGGGCAAGCGCCTCGGTGTGCCGCGCATGTTTATCAACAAGGATGAACTGGCTGGCACCAGCGAAAACCCCGGTATCGGTGGCCCGACCGGTCAGCGCATCCATACCCGCGACTCCGTGATTGCCCTCTGGGAAGAAGCGCGCAAGGCGCTGGAAGCAGCTGGCGCTGAAGTCATCGAAGTGGACTTCCCGCTGGTCTCCAACTGCGAAGGGGACCGACTCGGCGCGCCGACCGTGTTCAATCGTGGCATCGTGAGCCCCGAGTTTCTCAACGACGAGCTGTGGGAGCTCTCCGGCTGGGCGTTCGACGACTTCCTGCGCGCCAATGGCGATCCCAAGTTGAACAAACTTGAAGATGTCGATGGGCCCCAGATCTTCCCCCACGATCCGGGCACCTTGCCGAATCGCGAGGGCGAGCTGGCGGCGGGCATGGACGAGTACGTCAAGATGGCCAAGCGCGGCATCAAGCGCTTTGACGAGATCCCCACAGTGCCGGACGGCCTGCGTGGTCTGGAAAAGACCCGCAAGCTGGATCTGGAGGAGTGGATGGACGGGCTCAAGCTCGACGCCGTGCTGTTCCCCACCGTCGCCGACGTCGGCCCGGCTGACGCGGATGTGAATCCGATCTGCGCCGATATCGCCTGGAGCAATGGCATCTGGGTTGCCAACGGCAACCTCGCCATTCGCCATCTCGGCGTGCCGACCGTCACCGTCCCCATGGGGGTGATGGCCGATATCGGTATGCCGGTGGGCCTGACCTTCGCCGGTCGCGCCTATGACGACAACAACCTGCTGCGCTTTGCCTCGGCCTTCGAGTCCACCGGCAGCAAGCGTATGGTGCCGCCACGGACGCCGCCGTTGGGGTGATTGGTGGTTGGGGCTAAATAGCCCGTGTTCGTCTGGGGATAATGAAAATATAACCACCCATCACTATGTGGGTGGTTTTTTATTTTCCATCCTCAACCCAATAAGCAAATATAAGCAAGTGATTGGAATTAATTTCCATAGTTAGATGGATGTGTGGAAAGTGTTATTTTTGATGCCAGCCTTCTGATGGCTTAAATAAATGTTCATATGTTTTCATGTCTTTATCTAACAAAAGTACAGAGTCTTCTGCTGTGAAGAAACACCTCTGAGCAGTTCCCGCTATTTTTGTGTTTAATAGCGAAACAAATTTTTCATCTGCTTTAAATGTTGACTGTTTACAAGGTTCATTTCTCGCTATCACTGCCATGTTTTTATTAATAGGAAAACAGATTTCATTTTCAGGTGTATCGAGACCTAAATATATTCCTTTCATCATATCTCGATGGCTGATATAACATGGGTTATCAGATGTAATGAACTTTTGTGAAGGCTCAGATATGAAGAGTTGAAAGTGTTTATTACTAAAGGAGTTAATAGCTATTTTTAACGATGTTAGCTCCGCTGATATGATATTACCTTTTGTTGCCATGAGTTTATGTCTGTTAGTTACTTTGATTCCATCACTTAAGCCATCATCAATGAAGTTCTCTATATAAAGTAAATTTTCAGTTAGTAAGTTTCTTCTCTTTGGGTTCCTTAACCACAAAGTGGCACCTAATAAAAATAGGCCAGTCAAATCTTCTTTAGATGGTATAGTTTTATTATTTTCCATAAAATCTAAAGTAAGTTTTATTTTTGGTTCAATATCTGTGGCATAGAATTTTTCAATTGATAAGCTGTCTGCCAATCCAGGCAGGGAGTAATAATCTCTTGATTTACAAACATTGGTAGGGCTAGTTTTATAAGTTTTTTTTCCATCGACGGGAACTACACAAAATTGTGCACTTTTATTATTGTCCATGGTAAATCCAGCTAAATAGCTAGCAGGAATATAATGGTGCCCAGCTTGCCTTCCCATCTATATCTCCAAGTGAAGCTGTTGAAGGTGATTTTCCTGCTCATTGTAACTTGGGATATTCAGGGATTCCCAGCATTTCGACTCATGTACATTTCGTATGTTGTGCGCCATATGCTCATCTCGTAGAGCCGTAGAAACTGAATAGCGCAGCGTATTCGGACGATCGCGAAAGGTGGCCGAGAAGCCGCTGGTATCCAGAGTTTCCTGTCGGTCTTGCCGTAACTCGGTGCGCGGCGGTATGCGGACGATTACGCTGCGCTAATCGTCCCTACGTGGTTTGGGGTGGCCTGCTATGTCGTGTCTGGCGGGATTGGCGACGACGTCCCCCCGACTTCACCGTCTCTTCACACAACCTCATTTTCCCCTCACAAATCCCCCGTATCTTCTGCCCACTGCTTAAAAGGCCCGGCTTGCCACAGGGGTGGCGAGGGGGCGGTTGGTTCGAGGGAGCAAGATGATGAAAGGTTGGATGAAGTGCACATTGGCCGGAGCCGTGGTGCTGATGGCGAGTTTCTGGGGCGGCAGCGTGCGGGCGGCTGGGATTGAGCTCAAGCAGGTGAGCGGCCCGGTCTATGTGGTGGAGGATAACTACTACGTCAAAGAGAACTCCATGGTCTATTTCGGGGCCAAGGGGGTGACGGTGGTGGGGGCGACCTGGACGCCGGATACCGCCCGCGAGCTGCACAAGCTGATCAAACGGGTCAGCAGCAAGCCGGTGCTGGAGGTGATCAACACCAACTACCACACCGATCGGGCGGGCGGTAACGCCTACTGGAAGTCCATCGGGGCCAAGGTGGTGGCGACGCGCCAGACCCGGGATCTGATGAAGAGCGACTGGGCCGAGATTGTCGCCTTTACCCGCAAGGGGCTGCCGGAGTATCCGGATCTGCCGCTGGTGCTGCCAAACGTGGTGCACGATGGCGACTTCATCCTGCAAGAGGGCAAGGTGCGCGCCTTCTATGCGGGCCCGGCCCATACGCCGGACGGCATCTTTGTCTACTTCCCCGACGAGCAGGTGCTCTATGGCAACTGCATCCTCAAGGAGAAGCTGGGCAACCTGAGCTTTGCCAATGTGAAGGCGTATCCGCAGACCATCGAGCGGCTCAAAGCGATGAAGCTGCCGATCAAGACGGTGATTGGCGGCCACGATTCGCCGCTGCACGGCCCCGAGTTGATTGATCACTATGAAGAGCTGATCAAGGCAGTGCCGCAGTCATAAGGGTTGTGCGACAGACTGGCAGCAAGCCGTGCCATCGCTGCAATCAGCAGCCATAACGGCACACCACAAAACGCCCGCTTTCAGGAAATAAGCGGGGGTTTTGCTGTTGCGGCTTTTCTGCGGCCACTTATTGCGGGCGTTGGCACTGCGAGATTAAGGCTGTTCAAGGGAGGGAGGCTTTCATAAGATGGCGTTCTGTCATTTTTTGAAAGTTATCCATTTTCGTTATGCAATATGCCTCTCTCGCGCGCCTCAAGCAGGCATTTATCACCGGGATGTGGGCCTCGCTGGTCAGCATCGTTATCGGCTTCGCCTTCAAGGTGTGGCTGGCGCAGTGGGTCGCCAAGGGGGAGCTGGCGCTGTTCAACAGCGTGGTGGATTTGATCTCCCTCTCCTTTATCCTGATGACAGGTTTTCGCTCCTCCATGGTGGTGAGCTACTCCCAGACCAAAAACGATCGGGACATCATCAATATCTTCCGCTACTTCCTCATCGGCATTGTGCTGCTCACCTGGGGGGCGGTGATCCCCTATATCAAGCACGGGCTCCATATCCGGGTGGAGTATCTGCAACTGGTGGGGGTCATCTTCGGGCTGGGGCTCAAGGTCTACTTCACCAATCTGGTGGCCATGTACCGGATGTATCAGCTCTCCAACCGGGTCACCTGGCTG
Source organism: Aeromonas sp. CU5 (assembly GCF_002586745.1). Taxonomy (NCBI): domain Bacteria; kingdom Pseudomonadati; phylum Pseudomonadota; class Gammaproteobacteria; order Aeromonadales; family Aeromonadaceae; genus Aeromonas; species Aeromonas sp. CU5. The sequence goes on along the minus strand of NZ_CP023817.1, from coordinate 2,934,049 downwards.
GAGCCACTGGCCAACGGTCTGCTGTTTATGGCCTGTTACTTCGGGTTGGGGATGGATGCGCTTGCCTCGCTCTTCTACGGGCTGACCTTCTCGTCGCTCGCCATCGCCGGTTATATGTATGTCTCGCGCCGCCGAGCCATCGCTACCAAGCCGCTGGCCAAGGTGGCGCTCGGCCCCGAGATGGTGAGCTATGTGAAGAAGAGCTTTACCGCATCGCTGGAGGCGGGGGCCAGCATCCTGATGATCTACATCACAGTGCTGCTCACCATCCGCCACTTCAGCATCGACGAGCTGGGGGATTTTCAGGTGGTGGTGCGCCCCATCTTCACCTATATGACCACTCTGTTTGTCTTCCCCATCTACCGCTTTGTGCTGCCTGAGCTGGCGGTCAATCTGCGCAATGGCGATCACCGTCAGATCAGGATGATCCGGCGCTGGATCTTCCGTCTCTCCGCCATCGTCAGTCTGGCCTTCTTTGGCTTGATGCTGCTGGCGGGCAAGCCGCTGGTGCTGTTGTTCTTCCCCGCCGACTACGTGGGGGCGGTGCCTGTGCTGTTCCACTTCTCCATCTTCTTCATTTTTATGATGCTTAACGGCTATCAGCTTGCCTATATCAAGGCTCACGGTCACTTTACCCAGAGCTTGCTGATCCGGCTGGCGGGCATAGTGGCGCTGGTCGCCGCCTACTATCTGGTGGCCGAGTTCACCGCCAACGTGGTGGCGATTATCGTGGCGCTGGGGCTCGGTTATCTGGTGATGTTTATCCTCTCGACCCTGGCGGAGCGGCAGATCTTGCGATCCTTGCCACTGGTGCTGGCGACCCGCTAGGTTGCTACTCGCCAAGAGCTGGCCCCTGTCAGATAACAAAAAACGCCCGAGTGGGCGTTTTTTGTTGGCGGCGCAGGGCGGCTTAGCGTTTGCCCTTGCCACCCTTGCCACCCTTGTTGCCAGCGAGCGCCTGCTTTCTGGCGCGCTGCTTCTGGGCCGCCTTGCTGTTGCGGCGCGGCTCGGGCTCGAAGCGGGTGAGATCCGGCTCAAAACCGGGAAACCACTGCTGGGGCAGGCGGGTGTCGAGCACAGCTTCCACCTTCTCCAGCAGCGGCGCATCTTCCGGGCTGAACAGGGTGATGGCGAGCCCCTTGTTGCCTGCGCGGCCGGTGCGACCGATACGGTGGACGTAATCCTCCGCCACAAACGGGAACTCAAGGTTGATCACGTAGTTGAGATCCGTGATATCGAGGCCGCGGGCCGCCACATCGGTGGCGACCAGCGCCTGCAAGGTGCCAGCACGAAACTCCAGCAGCACTTTTTCTCGCGCGCTTTGCGACAGATCGCCATGGAAGGCGAGCGCATTGATGCCCGCCTTGCCAAGCTGCTGGGCCAGTTTGTCGGCCCCCTGCCGAGTGCGGCTGAAGATCAGCACCGGCGCCCACCCCTTCACCTTGATCAGGTGCTCCACCAAAGCCACCTTGCGATCGCCATCCACTGTGTAGACCCGCTGTTCCACCTCGGCCGCCGTGGTGTTGCGCGGGGCCACTTCAATTAATTCGGGGTCGCGCAGCAGCACCTTGCTCAAGGCAAACAGGTTGTCGTCGCAGGTGGCGGAGAAGAGCAGGGTCTGGCGATCCGCCGGGATCTGTTTTAGCAGGGCTTTGATCTCGTCCATAAAGCCCATGTCGAGCATGCGATCCGCTTCGTCAAATACCAGATGGCTGAGGCTATCAAGGCTCAATGCCCCCTGACGCAGATGGTCGAGCAGCCGACCCGGGGTGGCGATCAGCAGATCCACCCCGTTTTTCAGCGCGTCGACCTGCGCCGCGATACTCACCCCGCCGTAGACTTGCGTGCTGGTGAGACCGGTGCCTTGGCCGTAGCGCACTACACTCTCGGCGACCTGCACCACCAGCTCGCGGGTCGGCACCAGCACCAGCGCACGGATTGGGCGTGCGGTGTCGTTCGCCGGATGTTGCAGCAGCTGCTCCAGCAGCGGCAGCACAAAGGCGGCGGTCTTGCCGGTGCCGGTCTGGGCCCCCGCCATCAGATCCCGCCCCGCCAGAATGACCGGGATGGCGTTGGCCTGAATGGGAGTGGGGGCGGCATAGCCCAGCTCGCTCAGGGTCTGCTGCAGACGGGGGGAGAGGGCCAGTTCGGCGAATGAGGCAATAGACATAGAGGGCACCAGTCGGGGTTATCGCGGCCTGCGGCCACGATGCAGTGAGTGATCGTGGCCGCGATGGTAACAGAAGCAGGGGGAGCGGCAGAAGGCGGCTATGACTCTGCGTCGTCCGGCAACGGGCGGATCAGCCGGATCGCTTTGCCCGTGTAGCAGGCGATGTTGTGCTTGCCGTGCTGTTTGACGTGGTAGAGCAGCTCGTCGGCCAGATGCACCGCCTCGGTGACGGTGAGGTAGTCGCGAATGCGGATCACCCCGGCGGAGAAGGTGATGGGGGTGGGCAGCTCGGGGATCCGCAAGGGCCGATCCAGCAGGCGGCCAGCGGAGTGGATCATCATCTCGTCATCCTCCATCCCCTTGAACAGCAAGACAAACTCCTCGCCGCCCCAGCGGATGGCGGTATCGACCTTGCGGATGCTGCCTTTGATATGGCGGGAGAACGCCATCAGCGCCAGATCGCCGACGGCGTGACCATAGCGGTCGTTGATCGACTTGAAGTTGTCGATATCGAGGATCATCAGGTAGTCGTGCTCATGGAGCAGACTCTGGCTGAGAATGTCCCTGCGCGGCAGCCGGGTCAGGTGGTCGGTGTGGGCCAGGGCACGCAGCCGCAGATAGAGCTGCTTCCAGGTAATCATGCCCAACAGCAGCACGATGAGATAGACCTTGAAGGCGGCACCTTGCAGCGTCAGCTTGACGAAATCGAGCCAGCTGTAGGACCACTTGAGATAGAGATCTTCCCCCGCCTTGGTGCGCATAAAGGGTTTGCTCAGGCAGACGTGCCAGCGATGGCAGGGTTCGGCAGCTTCAAACGAGATGTTGGTGCGGGTCGGGTTGACGGTGTCGAAGGGGCGCAGCACATCGCGAAACGCCTCATCGACGGCGATGTCGATGCTGAGCCGCCCGTATTGGTAGCCGTCGCGCCCCGACGGATGAATGAAGGGGAAGCTCATTACTATGGTGCTGCGCATGCTGAAGCTGTCGATCTCGATATCGGAGACAAAGGCCTCATCGGCGCTGCAGAAGGGGCGGCCGGGCGCAAAGCTGGCGCAACCGAAGTAGTGGTACCAGGCGGGCAGTGTCATCAGATCCACCTTGATCGGTGCCAGTCTGACGGGCAACACATCGTTGTCGGCCACCATGCCGATCAGCCGGTAGTCATTCCAGATGGTGTAGATGTTGATCACTTCCGGATAGGAGAGGGCATAGCGGAAGGTGTTGAGGATATTGGCGGCCGGGTATTGCAGCGGAATATCGGCAAAGCGGTATTTGCTTCTCAGGTCGTAGCCATAGAGGTAGTTGGTGTTCGGCTTGTTGCGAACGAGGTGGTTGGGGGACTTCAGCGACTGCTGGTAGGCGAGATAGCTGGTGATGTTCTCCACCTCGAGGATCTTGGCCCGCTGATAGAAGACCTCGAACACGTTCTTCTGCTTGGCGGTGATGAGATCCATATCGTACCGCAGGCTCTGATAGGTGTAATAGAAGACGCAGCCCAACCCGGTCAGGGCGAGCAGGGCTAATCCGAGCACTTTGACGATGAACTGGCGAGCAAGCGCCGGTGGCCAGCGCAAGGCTGGGGGTTTACCTGAAAATAAGGTCATAGGTGTCTGGGTGCAGTACAGATGGGGACGCGGGCGCCGTGTGAGCCAAGTATACGCGAAAGAAATTCCGACAGGATCCACCGACAACCCTTGCCAGAAGCTGAAGCCCTCACCACTTATTTACCCTTACTCCACGATCAGCACGCTCTCGCTGGCCAGATGGTGCAGCCACTCCCTGACGGTCAGCAGCACGGCAGCAAAGTGCTCGTCGCGGGGCAGCAAGCTGGCGGCGAGGGGATCCCCTTCCGCCATGGCGGCCAGCTGGCAAAAGGCCTGCTCCACCAGATCCCGGCTCAGTTCATTGTCCCCCAGCACTTCGGCCAGTGACGGCTGGCTGCGCAGGGTCAGCTGCAAGCCGGGCGGGATCTGCGGGGCGATGCGCATCAGCTCATCTTCCACCACCATGATGGCCCGCTCCAGTTCGAGCGGGGTGGGCGGCGCATGGCGAAACGGCCCGGGCTGGATGGCGTGGGTGCCAAAGGCCAGCGGGATGGCCAATGGCGGCCCCTCGGGCTGGCTCAGCCAGACCTGGCTGCTCTGTTCACCAATCTCCAGCAGCAGGGTCATCATCTCCGGTACCGGTTGTGTCATGGTGCTGCGCTCCTGTATTGTAAACGTTTTCCCATTCTGCCTTTGATACCTCCCCCGCCGCCGTTTGGCGAGCACAATTTCTGCGAGTCGCCTCTCACTTTGTTGCAAACCCCTTGCAAAAAAATCTATAGGTGGCAGTCTGGATGTCTAAATGGCTGTTGCCGTTTCGTTATCCTCAGATGATTCAGGAGTTCAGATATGGATATTCGCACCGCTCCCCGCGCCATCGCGCTCGCCCTCATGCTGGCCAGTGGCATCGCCGCCGCCAACGAAGCGCTGGTGATCCAGACCGATTTCGGCCTCAAAGATGGCGCCGTGTCAGCCATGAAAGGGGTCGCTTTCGGGGTGGATCGCACCCTGCCGCTCTATGATCTGACCCACGAGATCCCGGCCTACAACATCTGGGAAGCCTCCTACCGCCTCTACCAGACCTTGCAGTACTGGCCCAAGGGCACCGTATTTGTCAGCGTGGTAGATCCCGGCGTGGGCACCGATCGCCACTCGGTGGTGCTCAAGACCAAGAGCGGTCACTACATCGTTACCCCGGACAACGGCACTTTGACCCTGGTGGCGGAGCACTTCGGTATCGACACAGTGCGCCAGATCGATGAGAAGACCAACCGGCTCAAGGGTTCCGAGAAGTCCTACACCTTCCACGGCCGCGATGTGTATGCCTATACCGGCGCGCGGCTCGCTTCCGGCGCCATCAGCTACGAGCAGGTAGGCCCGAAACTGCCTGCCGAGGTGGTGAAGATCCCCTATCAGCCTGCGGTAGCCGAGAAGGATGGCACCCTCAAGGGCACCATCCCGATCCTCGATGTGCAGTACGGCAACGTCTGGACCAACATCGACGATACCCAGCTGACCAAGGCGGGGATCAACAAGGGTGACAATGCCTGCATCAAGATCAGCGAAGGGTCTGCGGTCAAATATGACGGCAAGGCGCCTTACGTCAGTAGCTTCGGCGATGTGCCGGAAGGGCAGCCGCTGGTCTATCTCAACAGCCTGCTGCAGGTGTCGGTGGCGCTGAACATGGATAGCTTTGCCGCCAAGCATCAGGTGCAATCCGGCGCCAACTGGCATATCAGCCTGAAGAAGTGCTCCTGAAGATTGTCTGGCTTGTTCGACAAGCGGGTTTTAAGCAAGAGAGGGCAGCCAAAGAGGCTGCCCTCTCTCATTGGCTGATAAGGAGTTGCGGATAAGGAGTTGTTGTCAAAAAGCATATTAATTGAATGCAATTGATAATGATTGGCATTTGGTTGGATAATCGCGCACTTGTCTGACCACCTAACCATAACGAATGAAAACCAGCCTTTTACTGCTCAGCCTGCTGGCCCTGACCGCATGCAATGACAATCACAGCAATACGTCGATGACCCCCTCACCCGAGGTGACCCCGCCGGTCGTCAAGCCGACCGAACCGCCCGTCACGCCACCCATAGTGCCACCAACAGTGCAGCCAGAAACCCATACCCGGGTTCCCCTGACCATTGAGATCAAGGTGGCCGATCGGTTGGGGGTGGGGGTACAGCTCGAGGTGAAACAGGTCGCAACCGGGATCCGCGTGCAACAGGCCATCGAACCGGGCCAACCTGTCAGCATCACCTTGCCAGCGGGTCTGCAACTGGATCAGCCGCTGGAGCTGCTCGGTAGCGACGAGGGCTATCTGCTGCGTGCGGTATCGGTGCGGGTGGCGGATCTCTCGGCCGGGATCACTCTGGCGCGCCGCAACAGCGTGCCGCGGCTGGGATTGAACGAGGAGGAGACAGCGCTCTTCCTGCTGGCGGATCAGAGCGGAGATGGCTCCCTCAGTCAGGCCGAGTGGGGCAGGGCAGAGGAGATCCGCGTGCAGCAACAGGCGGCCATTGAGGATTACGCCGCTTTCCTGCTGGCCCAGCGCCAGCCGGGCGCCGTGCTCGACTATGCCGACAGTTGGCAGATGTTGCTGGCCCTGCGCGATGACAAGCAGGCGCGCAGCTGGTATCAGCGCAGCAACAGCGCCCAGATCCAGTCCGCCCGCTCTCAGCTCTATCCCGCCAATCCCAGCCAGCCGGACGAGCCGGAGACGGCGGATCTGCTGCGCCTTGATGAGCAGGGTCAGCTGGTGGCACGCGGTCCCTGGCAGTGCCTGCACGATGTGCGCACGGTCAGCGGGGTCAAGGGCAGCCAGTACTGGCTTTATGGCAGTGGTACTACAGCCCTGCCTGCTGCCACCCGGCCACAACTGGCGGCGGGGCCGACCGGTTGCAGCCGTAGCGACTGGCGCCTGCCGACCCTTACCGAATTCGAGCGACTGCTGAGCAGTGACAAGTCGGCATGGCGCTACCCCAATACCTTTGCTGTCGCCCTGCCCGCCCAGATCTGGCTGCAGGATGGTGCGGGTCAGCCCCGTCTCTATCAGCTGGCGACCCGAACCTGGCTGGATGAGGGGGAGGGCAGTCTGCTCTGGTATGCGCTGGCACCCTATCCGGTGCGCCCCTCCGTGGTGCGAGACAGCAGCAAGCCGGACATGGCGGCTCTGCGCGCCCAGTACAGCGGCGCGTCAGCCCAATGGCCTGCCGCCAGGGTGGACGAAGGGGTCGAATGGCAGGAGCTGGGGCCGCTGCCTGCCGTTCCCTTCCCGGCCGACAACCCCTATAGCCGAGCCAAGGTGGTGCTGGGTCAGCAGCTCTTTTTCGACAAACAGCTCTCCAAGGGACGGGACATCAGCTGTGCCAGTTGCCACGATCCGCAAAAGGGGTGGAGCGACGGCCTGAGCGTGTCGGTTGGTCATCTGGGTCAGAAGGGCAATCGCAACGCCCCCTCCATCCTCAACAGCGCCTTCAGCTCGACCCAGTTCTGGGACGGGCGGGTCGCCACGCTGGAGGAGCAGTCACTTCACCCGATCCAGAATCCCATCGAAATGGCGCTGAGCCATGATGAGCTGCTGGCCCGTTTGCAGGCCAGCCCCGACTATCAGGCAGCCTTTGCCATCGCCTTTGGCGATCAGGGAATCACGCTGGAGCGGATCGCCAAGGCGATCGCCACTTTCGAGCGCACCATCATCAGCCGCGACAGCGATTTTGAGCGCTTCGTCAAAGGGGATAGTCAGGCGCTCAGTGACAAGGCGCTGTGGGGGATGCACCTCTATCGCACCGATGGCCGCTGCATGAACTGCCACTCCGGCCCGCTACTGAGCCAGCACGGATTCGAGAGTGTGGGGCTCACCTATTACGGTCGCGGCAAGCAGGAAGATCGCGGTCGTTTCTTGCAGACCCGCAACAAGGCTGACGTCGGTCGCTTCAAGACCCCCAGCTTGCGGGATGTCGCCTTTACCGGCCCTTATATGCACAACGGCATCTTCCCGATCCTGGCCCAGCGCATCGGCGGCTCGGTGCAGGGGGTGGTGGCCATGTACAACTTTGGCGTGACCAAGTGGAGCAGCGGTGTCGGCTTCCCGACCGGTGCGGATCAATACGATCCCTTCTTCCCCAAAGCCTCCGATCATCTGCATGCCCTTGGCCTTAGCAATGACGAGCTGGATGCCATCGGCGAGTTTTTGCGCAGTGCCTCGGCCGAGCCGCGCCGCATTCCGGCCACGGTTGCTGATCTGGGAGTGAGTGAGGCGGATGACCCAACCCCGGTGGGGGCGGTGATCACCGGATTGGCGGTGCTGCCTGCTCAGCCTCAGCTGGAAGTAGGGCGGACTCTTCCTCTGCAACTGCAGTGGCAACTGAGCGATGGTTCTCTCAGCTCGTTAGATGCGCCAGTAGTGTGGCGCAGTGAACAGCCGGAGTTCGCCACCGTGAGCCCGGAGGGCGAGGTACGCGGTATGGCGGTCGGTACGGCACGACTGGTGGCGACCACGGCTCGTCATGCGTTGACCGTGACGGTGCAGGTGGTGGATGCCCAGCCCGATTTTGCCCGTGGCTGTCGTCAACCTGAGCTGGTGGCAGGCAAGCTAGCCTTTGTCTGCCAGCTGACTCAGGGCGAGGCACAGCGGATGGGCATTGCCTATGACGGTGTGAGCAGTGACAGCGATGGTGACTACAATCCCTTCCCGCTGGAGTATGTGACCATGAGCCAGACCCGGGCTCGCGACTACTGCCAGCAGCTGGTGGCGCGCGGTCATGATGACTGGCGTCTACCGACCCGGGCCGAGTTGGAGGCGCTGTTTGCCGCTTACAACAAGGATGGAGCGACGGAGCAGTTGCTCCAGCAGCAGGGGTGGCCGCTCTACAACCGTTATTGGAGCAGCGATGCGACTGCCAATGACGATGGTGAGTTGCCGCTGCTCGACCTGAGCACTGGCGACCTGTTGTGGGATCTGGCGGACGAGGCCTATGCCGCTACCTGCGTCAGGGCCATCTAGCCTTCATAGATAGTCAGACAACAAACGGGCGCCTCGGCGCCCGTTTTGTGGTCTGGTAATTAAAGAAGAGATCAGAACTCGTTGGAGAGCGCTTTGTACCCTTTGACCAGATCGATATTGGTGTGAGCTACGTCTTCGGAGAACTCGGCGGCATCTACCGAGACCCGCGGAATATGGGTCAGATCGCTCTGCTGGTTGATGCGGGTGGTGGAGGGGACGTAGAACTCCGGCGGCAGATCGCAGCCATCGATCACCGAGTTGTGACGCACCACGGCGCCATCGCCGATATGGCAGTTGAACAGCACGCTGTTGAAACCGATAAAGACCCGGTTCCCCACTTCACACGGCCCGTGGACGATGGAGCGGTGAGCGATGGAGGTGTATTCGCCGATGGTGACGGCGGCGCCGGATTTGGAGTGGATCACCACGCCATCCTGAATATTGGAGTTGGCGCCGATGACGATGGGTTCCATTTCGCCGTTGGCATCCACCTCGTCGGCGCGGATCACCGCATAGGGGCCGACGAAGACATTCTCTTTGATGATTACCTTGCCGCAGATGATAGCGGTCTTGTCGATATAGGCTGATTCGTCGATGACAGGCAGGTGGCCGGAGGGATTCTTGCGGATCATGTTACATCCTGTGGTTGCCAAGAGGGATTATCTGGTGGTGGACGAGGAGCCTACCGGTCGGTCAGCTTACCCCTGCTCGCCCTCCGGTGAAACCCCTGACTGGTCTGACCCTTGTCGCGCGCCGTCTCGGCATGGCTGTTTCCCGCCGCCAGAATATGGGAGCATGGCGGTCATCCAAGCGTCGCGTTAGATGGACATATATAGATGAAGAAGATGATTGCCCTGTTGGCGGGTGGTTTGTTGCTCTCCTCGGCCGTGCAGGCCAAAGGGGAGGCAGGGGCGTTTGACTATTACGCCATGGCGCTCTCCTGGTCGCCCGAGCATTGCGCCGTCAAACCGGCAGATCGGGATCAGTGTTCCCGCAAGCTAGGGTTCGTGCTGCACGGTATCTGGCCCCAGTACGATCGTGGTTACCCCAGCAACTGCACTCGCGAACGGCTCGATCCCGATATGGAGAGCGAGTTTGCCGACCTCTACCCCAGTCGTTTCCTCTATCGCCATGAGTGGGAGAAGCACGGCACCTGCTCCGGCTTGAGTCAGCCCCAGTTCCATCAGCTGGCAAGCGACCTGCGCCAGAAGGTGAAGATCCCGGCGGCCTATCAATCCCCGGAAGAGCCGCTGCGCAAAACCAGCTTCCAGCTCAAGGCCGATCTGGCGAGTGCCAACCAGTGGCTGGCCCCCGACAACATCACGGTGGCTTGCGCCGATGGTGGCCGCTTCCTGCGGGAGATCTATATCTGCGTCAATAAAGCGGGAACGGATGCGGTCACCTGCTCCGCCGAGATGCAAAAGCGCGAGCGCCGCTCCTGTGGTCAGCCGGACTTCCTGCTGCGCAGCGTGCGTTAAGCCTTCACTCTCTTCATCAGGCCCCTTGCGGGCCTGATGTTTAACCACGGCTATCGGAAAGGAGTCTGACAGATGGATGGCAACAACCGGTTTGGCCCGACAGAGCGGGCCCTGCTGCTCGGGGTGAACGGATGAGCCTGTTTGCCGAGCTGGGGATGCGTTATCCCATTATCCAGGCGCCCATGGCAGGTGTGCAGGGCAGCGAGCTGGCGCTGGCCGTGACCGGAGCGGGCGGTTTGGGCTCCGTGCCTGCCGCCATGCTCACGCCAGCTGAGCTGCGCGGCGAACTGGCGCGTCTTGCCCAACGTGGTCTTGGGCCATTTAACATCAACTTCTTCTGCCATCAGCAACGGGAGCCGGATCTCGTTGCGCTGGCCAGCTGGCAGCAACACCTTGCTCCCTACTATGCCGAGTTTGGCGTACAGCCCCCAGCGGTCACGACGGCGCCAAGCCGTGCCCCCTTCAATGAGGAGCATGCCGCCATCCTGACCGAGTTCAACCCCGCCGTAGTCAGCTTCCATTTCGGCCTGCCCGCTCCCGAGCTGCTTGCCCGGGTGAAAGCGGCGGGTGCCAGAGTCTTTGCCAGCGCCACCACGGTGGCGGAGGCCGAATGGCTCGCTCAACACGGCGCCGATGCCATCATCGCCCAGGGGTTGGAGGCGGGCGGTCATCGCGGTCATTTTCTCTCTGATGATCTCGCCTTGCAGCAGAACACCTTGACCTTGCTGGCGCAGATCCTCGCCGCGACCGATCTCCCGGTGATTGCTGCTGGTGGTATCGTCGATGGCAAGGGGATCGCCAATGCGCTGGCGCAGGGGGCGAGTGCCGTGCAGATGGGCACTGCCTTTCTCTGCTCTGATGAAGCGACCACCTCGGCGCTGCATCGCGCCATCCTCCACTCGCCCCAAGGCCAGCAGACGGCACTGACCAATCTGTTCAGTGGCCGTCCGGCGCGGGGTATCGTCAACCGTCTGATGCGTGAGCTGGGCTCGATCTCGGATCTTGCCCCTCACTTCCCCTCTGCCAGTGGTGCACTGGCACCGCTGCGCGCCGCAGCCGAAAAATGGGTGACAGCGGCTTCTCTCCGCTCTGGGCTGGGCAGAATGTCTCTGGCTGCCGGGATCTTCCCGCCAGCGAGCTGATGGCGTGCTGGGCTAAAGAGGCAGGATTGGGATAAGCACTGCTATATATGCCTCCTTATATAGAAGCGGTCGTTGGAACCGCGAGTCAGACGCGACGGTGCGGCGATGATGGATGAGTGCCGGTACCGTTGTGAGACATTTATCCGGTGCAAAACGTCCTCATTTCACCCGCACCTGTGGATAAGTCTGTATAAAGGCTGTGTGTTGATATGA